>NZ_QAOF01000004.1 GCF_003050745.1 Sphingomonas sp. PP-CE-3G-477
ATCGGATGTAGAAGTGCGGTAACGCATGGAGCTAACCGATACTAATTGCTCTATTCGCGCTTGAGAGTCTCACACCATCAATGACAACACTGGGTCAGGTTCCCATCAAAGTATTACTTTGATGGGTGCCCGGTAACCAGCTAGCCATTCGATTGTGCGGATGATTAAGACGACGCCAGATTGCCAATCCCCTCGCCGTCGAGGGATTGGTCACAAATATACCACGACCTTGCACGGTATCGATTTTAAAACCCTCAGCCACGCTGCAAAGCAACGCTGAGGGACCCAGATATGACGCGTACGCATGTCGCACCGGCTCCATTGCCTGGTGGCTATAGCGTCGGTGTCCCACCCGATCCCATTCCGAACTCGGCCGTGAAACCCGACTGCGCCAATGGTACTATCGCTCAAGCGATGGAAGAGTAGGTCGTCGCCAGGCATTGAAGCCCGTGCAACATGCATACACACACATATCACAAACCCATTCACAACGTCCCTTACACCCAACGTCCGCACCGCCGGACCGTCGCGGGGTGGAGCAGCCCGGTAGCTCGTCAGGCTCATAACCTGAAGGTCACAGGTTCAAATCCTGTCCCCGCAACCAAAACCACAAAAGCCCCAGGCCCACAGCCCGGGGCTTTCGTGCGTTCGCGCTACACGCCGCTGCGCCGCTGGGAATTCAGCGGCCGTGATGCTCCATCAAATGACCGCATTCCTGCTCAAAGGCATGCGCCGTTCTAAATCGTCGGTAAGATTGTTTTCCGGACAGCGAAGCTACCTTCGAATCCACCGTAGACATATCGTTCTGTAATATCGCGGGCACATAGCGGTAGATTCCGGCGCCCTTCAGATGAGACGAGGAAAGGCGAGCATGCCGAGCCGATTCCCGTAGCTCCCGCCTGGGACGCGGGTGATGGCAGGGTAAGAATGGAGAACGCGCCTACGCCCGATCACCGACCGGGACTTTAGAAGCTAGTGCAGCCTTGGCTTGTGCGTAGTCTGCCACGAACGGCGCCAACCGTGCGGCGTAAGGCGCCGAACCGCCCACTGCGCGTTGATAGAGGGGCTGGCGAACCTGGGCGACGCTTGCCGTCGTCACCGACCGTTTCAAACGATGAAAGTCGAGCATGGCCGGTTCGAAAGCCAACCCCGCGTGGCGCGCAATACGCGGAACCCATTCACCGATGTCCTGGACGAGTTCCTCATACGGCACCACGAGCAACCGCGAACCTAACGCGCCACTCCAGTGTTCGAACAGCACATCCTCGGCCGCAAAATGCCGGGCTATGGTGTCGAGCCCGAACGTCCAACCCAAGCCCTGGCTGAAATAGGTGCGGAAGCACGACCATGCGGCATCCAGAGGATCGCGACGAATCCAGATCAGGCGGGCATCCGGCATCGCAAGGCGGATCAACCCGGCATAGCGGCTCGTATCGAGGCTCTTGTCTACGAACCGCGCGCTAGGTGCCCCGCGCTGCTCGACGAGATGCCGGTACAGAAGACCGATTGGGCCCCAGGCTGTCTCGGCGTCCAACGTGGTCTCGAAATGCCTGCGGACCATGCTGGCAACACTCCCGCCAGCGTCGCCAGTCGCGACCTCGAGCAAGTTCAATTCGCCACCACTCGAGACTACGGAATGACTTGCCAGGATTTGATCCAGCAGGGTTGTCCCGGATCTCGGGAGACCGGTGACGAAGATCGGGCCGGTTGGTCCCAGGTCGGGCAGCGCGGCTTCGTCCAGCCAGGACCGATCCAACTCCTTCACCAACGCGAGCGCTGCCGCCTCGTCGCCATCGGCATCCCATGGACGTTCGCCTCGAATCAACGTCGCACCCATGTCGAACGCGTCGAACGCACGATCATATTCGCCGAGATCCTCCCACGCCTTGCCCATTGCATACAGGTACGCCGCTCGTGCAGTTGGGGCGGCACGCGCCGTATCCCGGTCTGCGGTCAGCAATGCCGCGAACGCCGTAGATCCGGATGCATAGCGTTGCGCACTGGCGATCGCGAGCCAGGTCATGCCGGAGGCAGGCCAGATCCGAGCCGCCGCGTTGAGGTGGTCGAGTCCCGACGCAACGTTACCGACCTGGATATATGCCGTGCCCAGCAGGTGGTGCAATCGCGCATCGCCTGGTGCGCGCTGAGCCAAGGGCGCGATCAGCGCGATTGCGTCGTCGAGACGTCCGGCACTGGCAAAAATGTCTGCAAGTTGAAGCGTGCGATCGAGATCGCCTGGCTTGCGCGCGACAAAGCGACGCATCGCATCGATCGCGAGGGGCCATTCTGCGACGCGAACGGCAAACCGCGCGATCGCCTGCCATTGATCGCCAAGCATGGCATTGCTCGCAACCAGGCGGTTGGCTGCATCGACGGCAGCGGGCCGATCGCGACGATTGAGTGCGGCGATGAAATCAGCGGCGGTGGCCATCGATGTGTAGCTTCCCGAAATGACATCGAACGCAGAAAGGGAGCCGATGATCGTCGACTCCCTCTCCGCGTTGCGCGGGTTTTCGCTTAGAAGTCGAAGCCCAGCTGGAAGCGAATGTAGCGGGGAGCCTGATAGCTGACCGGCGTACCGAAATCGACGCGAGGCGCGCCGTTGGCCTGCGTGCCGAGTTCGCGCACGTCCAGTACCGCCTTCTCGTTGAAGACGTTGAACACGTCGATCCGGAACGTACCGCTGAACAGGTCGGATGGCACCTTGATCGCCGCCGTGATGTTCGTGGTGGTTTGCCAATCCGACTTTATGACCGAACCGCGTGGCGTCAACTGACGCTCGGGAACGGCCTCGCCCGCTGCGAACGGGGTCGTCCTGATCGAGCCGTCGGTATTGACGTTACAGTAGAAGCCCGCGGCGCCATAATCGCCGGCGAACGAGTCGACAGAGTCCGGAACACGTCCAAGGCACCCGAAGCGGCGGGGCGACTGGGCCGAGAAGTTCGCTCCCAGGGTCAGCCAGTTGGTGGGCGCGTACGATCCATACAGCTTGAACTTGTGGCGGTTGTCGGTTGGGAGATACCCGTAAGCGCCGTTCGTCAACCCAGGCTGATCGAATGCCGTGGTCAGGCCGGAGTCGGTCTGACCGTTGTCGGACCGGACACCGCCCTCGATGTTACCCTTGTTCTTCGAGTAGGTGTACGAACCGTTGAGGCTCCAGACGCCGTCGAAATCGCGGTCGAAGGTGACCGTCACCGCCTTGTAGGTACGCCGTGCCTTGGGATAGCCGAGCTGCTCGCCGGTAAAGTCGATCGTGCGGATCGTGGTCTCGCCTGGAAGTACGTCCGACAACTGGATTTTTGCTGGGGCGCCCGGGTTGGTAAGCACGTACTGGTGGAAACCGCTGTAGATCGACGAGCACGCCGCGCGTGCCGCCTCACCGACGCCCCCGATGTTGTTGTCGACGCAATATTGGTTGACGGCAGCGTCGATCGCCACGTCCTCCAGCGATTCGTTCAGCTTGCGGTACTGGCCGAACATGCCGACGCGGATACCGCTGCCCAAATTGCGCTCGATACCCAACACGAACTCGTCAACCGACTGCGGCTTTAGGTTCTGCGACACGGTGGCGTCCGTTGGCGTCGCGGTGCCATCCCCAGTGATGACGCAGTTCCGTGTACCTGTATCCGGGCAGGGCGCTCCACCGGCGAAGAGTAATGCCGAACCAATGTTGGGAAGGCTGCGATCGCCGACCCCGTTCAGGACGTTGTAGCGCGTGTAATCGAGTTCGGCGCCGGCCAGGCGGATGTTCGTGTTGGCAGGCACCGGCAGGAAATACCGCCCGTAGAAGCCGTAGATCTTCGTCAGGCCATCGCCGAACGGATCGCCGGAGAAGCTCAGGCGCGGCGCCCACTGGTTGCCGGACTTGAAATAGGTATCGCCGTTGACGTTCTTATTCTCGAACCGGTCGTTACGAACGCCGAGGTTCAGCGTCAGCCGGTTGTCGAACAGCGCCCACGCATCCTGAATGTAGAATGCTTCGTTCTTCGATTTGAAGATACCGCCATTCACGAATGTCCGTGCAGCGACATATTGCGTACCGGCAGGCGCGAACGGATCGCCATCCTGCGCCACCGCATAGGTATAGGCGACGTTACCGGTATACGCCGTCGTCGTGTTCGACGTCAGGTTCTCGCGATCATAGCCACCCTTGATGTGGTGCTTGCCGAGCAGGTTGAAGTACAATTCGGCATCGCCGCGATAGAATTCGCGCTCGTCGCTCGACTCGCTGATCGCGTTGAGCGGGTTTCCGAATGCACCGCCGCCGGGGCGCGTATCGCTGATGAATGGATAGGAATCATCCCCGGATCCACTGATGTCCTGGTTCTTGTTCTTGCCATAGGCTGCCGAGACCGTCAGCCAATCGGTGAACTGACCCGTATAGCGACCAACGTAATTCTCACCGCCGATACGATCTACAACCGTACTCTGGTAGCCGCCCAGCACCGGAGCGCCGATGCTCGGGTTGGCTGCACGAACCGTATTGTAGGCAAGGCCATTGGAATCCAGCAGCGTGTAGCTGTTGCGCGTCGTCTTCTGGGTCGAGTCGAAATAGGTGAATTCGAGACGCTGGCCATCGGTGATGATCGCATCGATCTTGCCGCCGAAGAACGGCGATCGCGTCGACTGGTTCTCGCGGCGCAGACCGGTACTGCCCGTCACTGCGGTCGCGACGCTCGAATTCAGCAGCGTATCGCCACGCGAATTGTCGTTGAACTGCGCAAGGCCGTAGAAGAACAGGTGATCCTTGATGATCGGACCCGACAGATAGAAGTTGGTCTGGAGGCGGGTCTGGTCGTCCTGCTTGTTGTAGTCGATCAACGTGTTCTTCGCATCCTCGCGAAGCGAGTTCGGTTCGTAGCTGAACAACATGCCGCCGTGGAAGTCATTGCCGCCCGACTTCGTGGTCGCGTTGACGAAGCCGCCGGTAAAACGACCATATTCGGCGGGAATCGAGCCGTTCTTCACCTCGATCGTGTTGTAGAATTCGAACGGAACACCGACTGCTCCCAGGCCTTCGCGGAATTCGGTGATGTTCAGGCCGTTGACGAAGAAGATGTTCTCCGAGACCGAGGATCCAGAAACCGAAGCGAGGTTGCCGAACGCGCTGTCGCCAGCGGCGGTGCCCGGCGCCAGAAGGATGACCGACGTCAGATCGCGGGCAACGGGAACGCGGCTTGCCAATTCGCCGATCGGAATGACCGCGCCGGTCGTGGTGCGATCGAAGTCCGAAACCTGAACGCGACGCCCGGTGATGACGATCTCGCCGCTACCGGCCGCATCGCCTGCGGAGAGCTGAAATTCGTTACCGGCGGTCGACTGAGTCAGGTTGACGTTGGCATCGGTAAAGGTCGGAAAGTTCGGTGCTTCGATCGTGAAGGTATACGCACCTTGGGGAAGCGCGGGAACGCGGTAGGAGCCGCCGGAGTCCGTGGTCGCGGTGCGCGTGAAACCCTGAGCATTGGACGTCACCGTCACCGTTGCCCCGCTGATGCCCTTGCCCGCCGAATCCACGACTCGCCCGGTCGCAGTAACGTTCGTGAAATCCTGCGCGGCGGCCGGAGAGGCCAAGAAAGATGTTCCCGTAAGGCCTGCGCCCAATAGCGCCAGTGCCTGGAGTGCCGCACCGCTACGTAGATAGTTCGGTAACGTGATCATCTGCGTTTCCCCCGCTGTACTCGAGAACACTGGTTTTTGCCGTGATGTCTCGAGTGTGATGCGTTCCCTTTGACCGCAAGACAGGCGGCTATGTGAGAACATGAAGCGAAGATGAACAATCCGACATGTTAATGTAAAGACGATGATTGAGACGGTCGCAAATTAGCACATAACTGTAGCGCAAATGACACAAGTTTGGTGGATACGCCCACGGTTTTGCCTGTAATTTAGACAGGTATTGCCGCAGTGCACAATAATTGGGCACGCGAACGCGCAGGACTCAGAATTGGCCGCCGATATTGAAGGTGATCAGCTTGCTGTCGTCACCCGGTGCCTTCAGCAGCGCCTTGGCAAGGTCGATCCGCAGCGGACCGAATGGCGAGGTCCAGTTGACGCCGATGCCGACCGACAGGCGCGGACTCGCGGTGTTCCCCGAATAGGTCTCCTTATAAGTGCCGAGCGCGTAGGTGTACGGCGTGCCGGTGTTGGTGGTCGTGCTGGCACCCGCGGCATCGAGATACAGCAGGTTGCCGGAGCCGTCGGTATATTGGCGCGTGCCAGCTACGCACGCGACCGAGGCTGCGTTGGCGGTAGCGCAGGTGTCAGCCAGCGTCGGCGTCTTGCCACCGAATACCGCGCCGACGTCCATGTAGATCGACGGACGCAGGCCGAGTTCGCGTGCGCCGGCACCCATCGGCAGTTCGAGTTCGAGACGCGCCTGATAATACGCGGTGCCGCCGAGCGCGGTCTGCGTTGTCGTGCCGCTGGTGTTCGACAGCGTCGCGGGCACCGTCGTCGTGTCGTAATAGGTGCGCGTCACGCGGGGCCCCACGCCGCGGATGTCGAAGCCGCGCATCTGCGGATCGCCCAGATAGAAGCGATCGGTCAGCCGCACGTCCTGACCAAGCCCCTTGATATAGCCACCCTCCGCATGCGCCGAGAGGATGAAGCTCGATCCCAGATCCATGTATTTGGTGTAGTTCGCGGTGCTGCGGATATATTTGGTGTTGCCGCCGAGCCCCGCGAAATCCTGGCTGACGGAGAACTTGCTGCCCTTGCTCGGTCGGGTACGGCTGTTCGTGCTGTCGAACACCAGCGAATAGCCGATCGACGAGGTCCAGCGATTGCCGACCGCGTCGCACAGATACGTGCCGGCGATCCCGGGATCGCAGACGCCGTTGGTGTAATAGGTATCGGCATCGAGCGTGACCTGGTCGTAGGACAATCCGTAGCGCGCGGTGGCGGACCAATATTCGGTGAGCGGGACCGCGGCGCGGATCTGGAAGCCGGTCGAGACCTGTTCGTAGGTCGTGTCGTTGCTGTCGCCGGTCGTGCTGTACGAGCTGTAGTCGCGGCGGAAGAGATCGCCGCCGAGCGCTACGTTGGTGTTGAACAGATACGGTTCAGTAAAGCCCAGATTGACCGACTTGGAATACGCCGAATAGCTGACCCCGGCGCGCAGTTCCTGGCCCATGCCGCGGAAATTGCGCTGCGTGATGTTCGCCGTAGCGATGAAGCTTTCGAGGCTGGAATAGCCCGCCGAGAGCTGCAGCTCGCCGCTCGATTTCTCCTCGAGATCGGTCTCCAGCACGACGCGGTCGGGGGCCGAGCCGGGAAGCTGCTTGATGGCCATCTTGTCCTGGAAATAGCCCAGCGAATTGATCCGGTCTTCGGAGCGCTTCACCTGGAAGCTGTTGAACGCGTCGCCCTCCGCCAGACGGATCTCGCGGCGGACGACCTTGTCCTTGGTCTGCGTGTTGCCGTTGATCTCGATCCGCTCGACATAGGTCCGCTTGGCTTCGGCGATATTGAAGTTCACGCCCATCGTCAGCGTGTCGGCGTCCTTCTGGAACTCCGGGTTCACCTCGGTGAACGCGTACCCGAACAGGCCTGCGGTCTGGCTGATATTGTCGACCGAATCCTCGACCAGCTTGGCATTGTACCAGTCGCCTTTCTTGAGCGGCAGCGTGGCCGCGAGCTTCTTGCCGTCAAACTCGCGGATCTGGCTGTCGACGCTCACGTCGCCGAATTTGTAGCGTTTCCCTTCCTCCACCACGTAGGTGATGATGAAGTCCTTCTTGTCCGGCGTCAGCTCGGCAACGGCCGAGGTCACGCGGAAATCCGCATAGCCCTGCGTCAGGTAGAACTGGCGGAGCTTCTGCTGGTCGTACGACAGGCGATCCTGGTCGTAGCTGGTGGCCGACGACAGCAGGCGGCTCAACCGGGCCTGTTTGGTCGCCATCTGCGCGCGGATCTGCGTATCGGAGAATACGGTGTTGCCCAGGATGTTGATCTGGCGGACCTTCGACTTGGGTCCTTCGCTGACCACGAAGACGACGTCGACGCGATTCTGGTCCAGCGTCACCATCTTGGGGTCGATCACCGCCGCAAACCGGCCTTGGCGGCGATAGAGTTCGATGATCCGCGCAACATCCTGGCGGACCGCTGTGCGCGTAAAGATCTGGCGCGGCGCGAGCTTGACCTCTTTCGTGATCTTGTCGCTTTTCAGCGCCTTGTTGCCCTCGATGATGACGCGGTTGATGATCTGGTTCTCACGTACGCGCAGGACGATGTTGCCATCCGCGACGCCGGCGATCGAATAGTCCGCGAACAGGTCGCTTGCTTGCAGGTCCTTCAGAGCTTGGTCGAGCGTCTCCGTGGTGTAGGGGACGCCGACCCGCAGCTTGGTGTAGCTCAGCACCGTTTCCGCTTCGATACGCTGTGCACCCTCGACGCGGAGGGTCTTGATCGTCTGGGTCGTGGCGGGGGCGGTGCCCGTGGTCGGTTGGGCGGGTTTGCCGGGCAGGCTGGGGGCCTGCTGCGGCGTGGTGCCGGACGCGGTGGCCAGCGTTCCTGCGATGGCCCAGGCCATGGAACCGGCGCCCAAATCGAAAATCATGCATGCATCTCCGGGGTGAGCCGGGCGCATCGACGGAGGATGTTTCCTCGGGATGTTGAAAGGTGTCCGATCCGCGACAGTGCTGCAACATCCGCCAACCGCTCGCTGGCAGTCGCACCGGGATGTGTCGCGGAGATGTCGCGAGGGAAATGCCGCGGACATTCGGGCGGCTTAGGCACGCGGCGGGCGCTCGTTCAGCCCCCCGCCAATTGCAAGGAGCAGCATCATGCGTGTCGCCATCAAGGGCGTTCCGTCGGAACCCCAACCGTCGTCGCCCCAGTCAGCGGCGTTGCCCGCGTTGATCGACAATCCCTTCGCCCCTGAGGTTTTCGCGACCGGGCTATCGGGATTCGCGAACCTGAACGGCGTCATCGTGCTGACGCTGGAGAGCGCACGCTGCGATCACGCGCGCCAGCCGCCATCGGTCGACCGCGTCGTCGTCGGTCGCGTCGCGTTGACCAGTGGGGCCGCGCAGGATCTCGTCGCGGGGCTCAACCAGTTCCTCGAGCAGCAGGGGCTCAGCCCGAGCAAGGCGATGGCGAGCGGAGCGACGTTTCAATGACGCGCGCACCTGTCCCCGCCGCGCCGATCCCCGCCGCGCCGATCCCCGCCTGGCCGATTACCGGCGCACCATCAGCCTATGGTGCCATTCGCGGCACGGGGAGGATCGTGTTCGCCGGAGTGGCGCGCACCGCTCCGACCACGGTGTCGCACGCGCCGTTCGAACTGGCACCGAGAGAGATGACGGGTTGAGCCGGTGTGTCTCCGCCGTCATCGCGCGTCGTGCGAAGCCGTAATCATGCAATAGAACGTAGCAAACCGTGCCGACCGTACAACACATCCCGTCGATGACGTTTCGATGACCAAATAGGCATTGTCGATCCCCGATTACGGCCGCAGACCGAAGCCGCGGAACCAATCCGTAATTGCACAAAATTGCCGCAATACATGGGATTGCGGTTCAGGGAGTACCGACATGCGTCTGGATTTTCGCAAGCGCCTTCTGGCGTCTACGCTTCTGCTTGGAGTCGCTACTCCGGTCTATGCACAGACCGTGGCACCCGTGGAAACGCCCGCCGATCCGGCAGCGCCTGCAGATGGGGATACGATCGTCGTGACGGGCTCGCGCCTGGGTGGCGACAGCCTGAAGCAGGCGTCGCCGATCTCGGTGGTGAGCGCGAAGGAGATCGCACTTTCCGGCCAGATCAACGTCGAAAGCGTCCTGAAGGACCTGCCGCAGCTCATCCCGAGCACCACCGGCGCATCAAACAATCCCGGCGGCGGCGTCGCTACGGCTGATCTGCGCGGGCTCGGCTCGACGCGTACGCTCGTGCTCGTCAACAACCGCCGCTACGTCGCCTATGACGCGAACCAGATCGTCGATCTGAACACCATCCCGGCCGCACTGATCGAGCGCGTCGACATCGTCACCGGCGGCCGTTCGGCAGTCTATGGTTCGGATGCGATCGCGGGCGTCGTCAACTTCGTGATGAAGAAGGACTTCAGCGGCGTCCAGGCGAACGCGAACTACCGCATCAACGAAGCGGGCGATGGCGGCAACTTCAACGGCAACCTGTTGCTGGGCGGCAATTTCGAAGACGGCCGCGGCAATGCGACGATCTATTTCGATTATACCAAGCGCAACGGCATCCTCCAGTCGGCCCGCGACTATTCGAAGCAGGCGCAGGTCGACGACGGGGAGGGCGGCCTGATCGCCGGCGGCTCGGGTTCGATCGAAGGCACGCGGTTCGCGATCGGCGGCGTCAATCGCAAGTTCGAGACCGACGGCAGCTACACCCCGTATGATTCGACGACCGACGCGTATAATTACGCGCCGTCGAATTACCTCCAGGTCCCGCAGGAGCGGTTCCTGATGAGCGCGCAGACGCATTACGAGGTCAGCCCCGCGCTGAACGTCTATGCCGAAGGCCAGTTCATCAACAACCGCGTCAAGAACAAGCTGGCGCCGACGCCGTACACCGGATCGGTGGAGATCGATGCGGATTCATCGTTCCTGTCGCCCGCATCGCAGGCTTTGCTCAAGGGCCTCGACCCCGACGGCGACGGCTATGTCACCTCGACCATCTATCGCCGCCTGACCGAAGTCGGCGATCGCGTATCGAGCCTCGACAACACGGCCTATCGTGCGGTGCTGGGCGCCAATGGCGACATCGGCGGCGGCTGGAACTACGACGCCTATTATAGCTATTCGCGCACGAAATCGATCGAGACGCAGATCGGCAACGTCTCGAACAGCCGCGTGCTGCAGGCACTGCGCACCAGCTATGATGCCAATGGCAATCTGGTCTGCTCGGATACCAGCAACGGCTGCGTCCCGCTGAACATCTACGGTGCGGGCAACATCAGTGCGGCGGCAGCGGCGTTCATCACCATCCCGGTGCAGAACACCAGCACGATCAGCGAGCAGGTCGCCAGCGCGTCGATCTCGAACCGCAACCTGTTCGATCTCGGCGCGGGCCCCGTCGGCATCGTGTTCGGCACCGAATATCGCCGCGAGCACGGCAGCTACAATCCCGACTTCGCGCTGTCGTCGGGCGACGTCGTCGGCTTCAACGCGGGCGAAGGCCTGAGCGGCGGCTATGACGTCAAGGAAGCCTATACCGAAGTCGCGGTGCCGCTGCTGGCGAACATCCCGTTCATCAAGAAGCTCGAAGTGAATGGCGCCTATCGCTATTCCTATTATTCGACCGCGGCGAAATCGGTGAACACCTATTCGGGTGGCGTGGTCTGGTCGCTGATCGACGACATCTCGCTGCGCGGCCAATATTCGCGGGCGGTTCGCGCACCGACCGTGTCGGATCTCTACAGCGGTTCGGCGCAGGACTTCCCGGCGGCGACCGATCCCTGCACTACCGCAATCGCGCTCACCAACACCAACCTGAACGCGAGCTGCGTCGCGACCGGTGTTCCGGCCGCGTTGATCGGCACCGCCTATGACGGTGGCAGCACGCAGATCCAGACGGTCAATGGCGGCAACCCCGCGCTTCGCGAGGAAACCTCCGACACGTACACGGCGGGCATCGTCCTCCAGCCGCGCTTCCTGCCCGGCTTCTCGTTCACCGCCGATTACTACAAGATCAAGATCGCCAACTATATCTCGACGGTCGGCACGACGAACCTGATCCGCGCCTGCTACGGCGATGCGGACAATGGGTATACGCCGTATGACTCGAGCTATTGCGCATCGCTGCCGCGCGATTCGAACAGCTACGCGATCACCGATGCCGCCAACACACTGGCGAACACCGGTGGCGTGACGACCCGGGGCGTCGATTTCGAGGCTCGTTACGGCATGCCGCTGAACTTCGGTGCATTCGGCAGCGCGACCAGCAAGGTCGATTTCCGGATTAGCGGCACGCGCCTGATCGCCTTCGACTACAACCCGCTGGCGGCGATCCCCGATCTGACGATCAACTGCGCGGGCAAGTTCGGCCAGACGTGCGGCAACCCCTATGCGAAATGGCGCCTGTCGGCTCGTACGACCTACTCGACCGGCCCCGTGACCGTGTCGGTGCTGTATCGCTACCTGTCGTCGGTCAAGGACGACGACAGCGGCACCGTCTATGCGGTCGAGAAGATCAAGGCCTACAACTACTTCGACCTCACCACGTCGTTCGACGTCAAGCCGGGTTTCACCTGGACGGTCGGCGTCAACAACATCTTCAACAAGCAGCCGCCGATCTTGGGCGACAACCAGGAGCAGGCGAACACCTACCCGTCGACCTACGACCCTTATGGTCGTGCGTTCTTCGTCAGCACGAACATCAAGTTCTAGGACCGGACCATGGCGCCCCTCCCCTCAGCGGGGGAGGAGCGTGGGCAACCGCCCTCGTCGTATGAGACAGCCGGATACCCTGCCATCGGCCACGATCGCGGGGTATTCGTGCGTCAGCGGAGCATCGGTTGCCCGGTCCGCCCCGGTATCACCCCGGTATCGGGCGTCATGCATGCGCGATGGACCGCACAGCGTGTCCGGTTCGTCGCAGACGTCGGCACCGTGTCGCAACCCGTAACGATACTGTCTCGAACGCTTCGCAAAATTGACCCGAACCGGACGTAATGGCGCCGGGAGTGGCAGCGTCGCCACGGGGGACTTTCTACAATGCGTATGGTCAAGGGCCTGCTTCGGGCATCGGTTTCACTCATCTTGCTGACGGGGGCGGCGACCGCGCAGGCTCAGGCGCAGGTGCAGGCGGACGCTCCGAAGCGCGCCGACCAGCCGGCTCCCGGCGACGACGGCACCGACGAAAACGGCGAGATCGTCGTCACCGGCAGCTACGCGCGCAGCCTTCGCGCGGCGACCGAGACGAAGCGCCGCGCCGACTACGGCGTCGACTCGATCAGTTCGACCGACATCGGCAAGTTCCCGACGCAGAACGTCGCCGAAGCGCTCCAGATGATCCCGGGCGTCACCATCACCCGCCCGCGCGGCGAGGGGCTGTACGTCAGCGTCCGCGGGCTCGGGCCGCAGTTCCAGAGCACGCTGCTCAACGGCAGCACGGTCGCCTTGAACGACATGATCGAGAATGGCGGCGCCAACGGTCGCCAGTTCCGTTTCGAGATGCTGCCCGCCGAATTCACCTCGAGCATCGACGTCGTGAAGACGCCGACCGCGAACATGACCGAAGGCGCGCTCGGCGGTAACATCGACGTGAAGACGTTCCACCCACTCGACGTCGGCAACAAGACGACGGTCAACCTGCGCGGCACCTATACGAGCCAGACCGACAAGGTGAAACCGAACGCGACGGTCATCACGAGCGCGACCAACGCCAGCGGCACGTTCGGCATATTGGCCGGGGCGCAATATTGGGAAAAGGCGGTCCGCAACGATCGCTTCCTCAATTTCGGGTGGAACCTCAACAGGTTCACGGCGCCCGCCGCGGGTGGTCTCGCGACCGGTCTCTATACGCCGACGCGCACGCGCCCGACGATCGAGACCGAGAACCGCAAGCGTATTTCGGGCATGGTCTCCGCGCAGTGGAAGCCGAATGCCGAATTCGAGACGACGCTCGACATTCTCGCGACCCGGCTCGACGTGGCCTATGACGAGTTCGGCCTCGACATCTATCCCGACGACGCGAGCGTCGCGGGGCATCGCCCGGTGATCGTGCCCG
This sequence comes from Sphingomonas sp. PP-CE-3G-477, assembly GCF_003050745.1. Taxonomy (GTDB): domain Bacteria; phylum Pseudomonadota; class Alphaproteobacteria; order Sphingomonadales; family Sphingomonadaceae; genus Sphingomonas. The sequence goes on from NZ_QAOF01000004.1 coordinate 13,696, forward strand.
GCAGCGTCAGGCTCGACGGCGATACGGTGGTCGGCGCGACGATCAACGACGTGCGTTTCATGGCGTCGCGCGAATACAGTCTCAACCGTCACGACCTGCTCAATATCGGCCTGCGCCAGACCTGGAACTCGGACCGCTGGCACGCGTCGGGCAACGTCAACTGGTCGAGCGCGCACAGCTATCACCCCGATTACAACGAGGGCACGGTACGCAGCCGCGCGATCTTCTTCGCGCCGCTGACCTATGATGGATCGGCGGGATACAAGACTATCCCGACCTTCACGACGACGGTCGATCCGACCAATCCCGCCAATTACCAGCTCTACCAGTTCAACATCGCGCCCAAGAACAGCAAGGACTGGGATTTCTACACCCGCGCCGATCTCGCCTATGATTTCGACGGATTCCTGACCAAGCTGGCCGTCGGTGGCGAATATCACTGGCGCAAGCGCGACTATTTCCGCCGCGATTTCAACGTCAATCCGGCCGCCAACACGCCGCTGTCGAGTCTTGGAACGGGTGCGTACGAGCAACTGCCGTACGACGATTTCCTGAAGGGCGTCTCGGGCAACACGCTGCGCCAGTTCCTGGTGCCCGTCACGCAGGCCTATCTCGACGCGTTCTTCACCCCCGCGGTGCAGGCGTCGGCGCTGACCGCAGGCGATCTGCGCTCGTCGTTCGTCGTGAAGGAAAAGATCTTGGGCGCGTATGCCCGCGCCGATTACGGCTTCGATGTCGGCGCAGTGCCGGTCACCGGGAATGTCGGCGTGCGCTATGTCCACACCGATCAGGTCGCGAACGGTACGCTGACCACGGGCAATGTCGCGACGCCGGCAAGTTTCCCCAAGACGTTCAACAACTGGTTGCCGAGCTTCAACCTGCGCGCCGAACTGACGCATGACCTGGTCGTACGTCTTGCCGCGAGCCGCGTGCTGACGCGGCCGAACGTCACCGACAGCGCGCCGCGGATCACCGTGTCGACCGACGCGCCGACCGCGAGCGGCGGTAATCCGCAGCTGGTGCCGTTCCTGGCCTCGCAGTTCGACGGATCGCTCGAATGGTATTTCAATCGCGCGGGTTCGCTGACGGGCGCGGTGTTCTACAAGGCGATGGACGACTATATCACGCAGCAGAACGTCAACATCGAGATCCCCGGCCGCGGCGCGGTGCTGCTTTCGACGCAGGTCAATGGCGGCGATGCCAAGGTGTACGGTGTCGAGGCGGCGTACAACCAGGTCTTCACCTTCCTGCCCGCGCCGTTCGACGGTCTCGGCGTGCAGGCATCCTATACGCACACCTCGGTCAAGGCGAGCTACACCGCGGGCGCGCGGCCGATCCGCGACGAACTGATCGGGCTGTCGAAGAACAGCGCCAACATCACCGGCTTCTACGAGAAGGGGTCGATCTCGACCCGGCTCTCCTATGTCTGGCGCGACCGGTATCTGTCGGGCACCGGCAGCACGACGCAGGCACCGGTCTATACCGCGCCGTTCGGATCGCTCGACGGCAACATCTCGCTCAAGGCGACCGACCGGGTGACGTTCAGCCTCGAGGCGATCAACCTGTCGGGCGCGCATCTTTACACGTATAACGACAAGGACGTGCGGTTCGGCGAGATCAACTACTGGGGCCGGACCGTGCTGTTCGGTGTGCGGGCCGAATTCTGACCCGCAGGCCGGCGTGGCAGGGGGTAACGCCCTTACTCCGCGCCGGCCTCCGTCAGGCATCGTGCCGGGTTAGGTGCGGTGCCGGCGGCGGCGAGTTCGGTGCGTGCAGCATCCATGTCGCGTCGGAAGCCGGCGGAGGTGTGCAGGATCGCGACCAAGACCGAGCCTGCCATATAGCCCGCCTCGACCGCACTTTTGCTGTGCGATCCGCAGATATACCGGCTTTCGCCATATTGGCGGCCGCGGCGCAGGATCTGCGTCGCACGCGACGGCATCAGTTCGGCCAGGATCAGTGCCGCCGACCAGCCCGACGTCGTATGCCCCGACGGGTAATCGCCGTTACCCGCCAGATGCGCGGTCTTGGGTTCGCAGATCGGCAGGTCGTCGTTGAGATACGGGCGTCGCACCGCAAAGCCGTCCTTGGCGCGCCTGACCATGCCCTGGTCACCCATCCGAGCGAAGATGCGGGCGAGGGCAGGGGATGACGTCGCGTCCAGCTTGCGCCCGATCGCACAGGCGAAGACGGTAAGGCGATCGTCGGTCACGTCGCGCGTCGCCATGTCGCCGCGCGGCGTGCCGAGCAACGCGCGTGTCTGGCGGAATGTCGCGCGATCGTCGATGTTCTGCGGCGAGCCTGGCTTGGGCGGGGCGGGGAGGACTTTCATCAGGTCCGGCATCGGCTGGTCGAGCAGATAGTCGGTCGATGCGGTCGCGCCGGTGGCCAGCGTCAGCACGGCCAGGAGAGCGAGCGTCCGCATCACTTGATACCCTTGTCGAGATCGCCGCAGCCCTTGGGACGGCGCACGGGATTGCAGCGCGCGATCAGCCCGCCGGGCAGCGCGACGTGATAGCCACCGGCGAGGCGCGGATCGGGCCAGAGATAGTCGGTGGAGACATATTGCGCGCCGCCCGCCAGCGCGGTGTCGCGCGGGACGGTGTCGTTGGCGCGGGCCTCGCGCGTATTGGCGTCGGCGCGTGTGCGGACGATGAAGCCGGCAGCGACATCGCTGCGGATGCGCGCTGCGTCACGAACCGGATCGTTGAGTGTCAGATAGGCGGCCGCGGGCGAGGCTTCGTCCGTGTTGATGAAGAACACGCGCCCTTCGAGCGAGCGCCGCTTGCCGCGGTACACCGCGACCTTGGCCGGCGGTTCGTCGAGCGCGAACAGGAATTTCCCGCGCGATGCCTCCAGCAACGGCCAGTTGTCGGCCAGCACCGCCTCTCGGAGCGTCGGATAGCGGCCCTGCACGTCATCTGGCACGATCAACTTGCCGGGCGCCATCACCGAACGGATTTCCGCATCTAGCTCATCATATGCCGCCTCATCGAACGGCAGCGCATCGATCCCGCCACGCGCGGCGTTCTGCTCGTCCTTAGCGTTGAACATCAGCAGGATCGGTACGTGACGCGGATGCTTTGCCGACCAGTCGCGGATGATCGTCAGGCATTCGGTCAGCAGGACGCAGCTCGATGCGTTGTCGATGCCGGGGATGTGCAGCACCTTGAAGCCCGGCCGCTTGAGCTTCGGATCGTCGGAGCCTCGCGCGTAATGCCCGCCCTGCGGATCGTAGTTCACGTCGATCTCGAGTTGCCGCGCGCCGGCATCGAGCTGTTCGACGAGGCTGCGGTGCGAGTAATCGAGCGCATCGGCCATCGCCGGGTCGATCGCACGGACCTTTGCCATCGTCGCGGCAGGCATCGGCTGTTTGTAGCTGTTGTGCGTGCCGATCACCGCCACATCGTTGACCCGGAGCGGCATCGGCCTGTCGCGTGCGCCCGCCGACTGGGTAAGGAGTGCGATGGCGAGTCCCGCCACGATCGATCGCGTCATGTCCGTAGTCCCCGATCTCAATTCGAACGACGCCACGCCCCGTACTGCACGATCGAAGATCGGTCGTGCAGGCGGACGTCGTCCGGCGCTATGGGGTCGGGTCGTGACAGTGGCGGGACGGTTTCATGACGTCGCCGTGACCACGCGAGGCGGAACGTGTCACGATGTCCGCCGCGCGGTGGCCTGGCCGCACGGCGGGTCTTCGCGTTATTTGGTCAGGTCGGTGAACAGCGAGCGGTAATAGGTGACCGCGAGCGGGATGTTGTCGATCGGGGTGCGTTCGTTGAGGCCGTGGCTGAAATCGTCCGACTGTTTGATGAAGATCGGGCTGACGCCGTAGCTCGGCACGCCGACCGAGCGATACCACATCGAATCGCTCGCACCCGCCGACATGCTCGGGAAGACCGGCACGCCGGGGCGGATCTTGCCCATCGCCGCCTTGACCGCGCCGGTCAGGTCGGCGCGCAGCGGCGATGCGTCGGTTGGGTTCGAACCTTCGGTGACGTCGCTGAACTTCACGCCGGGATCGGCCGCGACCTTCGCCAGTTCGGCCATGACGGTCGCGGGTTTCACGCCCGGGAAGATGCGACAGTTGATGTTCGCGGTCGCGCGCTGGGGAAGCGCGTTCAGCGCGTGGCCGCCATTGACCATCGTCGTGACGCAGGTCGTGCCGATCTGCCCGACATACCCCGTATTGGCGGCAAGCGTCTCGATCGCCTTCTGGTCGGCGGGATTGGCAACGAACGCGCGCATCGCCGCGCCGAGTTCGGGCGTCTGGCGTGGCGCGACGCCCTCGAAATAGCCCTTGGTGATCGGCGACAGCTGCGGCGTGAAGCGGTAGGCGCCGATCTTTACCAATGCCGCCGACAACGCGTTGATCGCGTTGACTTTCCGCGGCGCGGACGAGTGACCGCCGGGGTTCGTCACCTCGAGCTGGAAGTCGGCATAGGTCTTTTCGGCGGCGCCGATCGTGAAATACTCGGCCTTGCCGTTTTCCGCGTACAGCCCGCCGCCGCCGTCGATGTTGAGCGCCATCTCGCTGGCCTTCAACCGGTCGGCGATCAGCGACGACGTCTTCATCACGGTTTCCTCGTCACCGGACAGCGCGAGGACGATGCCGCGCTTGGGGGTGTAGCCGGCCTTCTTCATGTCGAGCAGCGTCGCGATCGCGAGCGCGGCGTCGAGCTTCATGTCAGTCGCGCCGCGGCCGTAGAGATAGCCGTTCTCGACCACCGCGGTGAACGGATCACGCTGCCAGTCAGCGGGCTTGGCCTCGACCACGTCGATATGGCCGGAGACGACGATCGGCTTCAGCGCCGGATCGCTGCCTTTCCATGTCGCGATCAGATACGCGGTGTCGTCGACCGGCGTGATCGTCACGTCGCCTGCCGGAAAGCCGCCCGCGACCAGTGTCGCCTTCAGATACGCGGCGAGTTGCGGAGTCTGGTTGCCGGGGCCGCGCACGCTGCGAAACGCGATCATCTTCTTGGCGATTTCGAGGCCGTTGGTGGCGGCAGCCTGCGTCTGTGCCGTTGCGGGCAGGGCGGTCATCACGGCCGTGCAGGCCAGAAGAAGCTTGATCTTGGACGTCATCGTCATCGTTCCTCGAAGAAAACTCATCCTCCCCCGCGCAGGGGAGGATCGCAACCGTCGCCGTGCATCTACCCTAGAATTTCGCGCCTGCACGCAGGCCGATCGTGCGCGGCGTACTGCTCACGATGTAGGTGCGCTGCGAACACGTCCCGCATTGCTGGAACCGCGACAATTGCGCGCGTTCGTCCCACAAATTCTGGACGAACAGCTCGAGCGTGTAGCCGGACAGCTCCGCGCCTATCGACGCATTCGCCGTCGTATAAGCCTTGAGCCGGCCGAAACTCGCAGCCTGCTCCAGTCGGATGTCCGCGGCTGCCGAACTCTGGTGTGCGACCAGCCCCTGGATATACGCCTTTGCCGTGCCGACCGGGACGCTGTAGCGCGCCGTCCCACTCGCCTTGAAGCGCGGCGTGATCGGCAGGCGCGTGCCCTTCGGCGCAAGCACGTCGAGACCCGTGCCGCTACAGGTCTGTGTTGCGCACAGATCGTTGCGCGTCTTCGCGTCGGTGTAGGAGGCCGCCGCGGTCAGCGACAGGCCGCCGGTCGAGAAGTTCGCATCCGCCTCCGCGCCCCTGATCCGCGCGTTCGGGCCGTTCTGGATGATCGTGAAGCTGTTCAGCCCGAGGAACGAGAACTGGAACTTGTCCCAGGCCTGTTGATAGATCGACGCGTTGAACCGGAGACGATCGAACAGCGTCGTCTTCAGGCCGAGTTCGTAATTGGTCAGGAAATCCGCGTCGTACGGTGCCACGTCGCCGCGACGGTTGATCCCGCCCGGTCGGAAGCCGCGCGAGAAGGTCGCATAGGCGAGCACCTTGTCGCTCGGCTTGAACGTCAGGTTGAAGCGATAGGTCGCGCCTTGCCCCTGCGTCCGCTTCGGGATCAGCCCGGTGGTCGTGTACGTCGCGAGGTTCGTACAGGGCGAGCCCGATACCGCCGCCGGCAGCAAGGTCGAGGTATCGCCACCATTCAGATAGGCTTCGCGCAGGGTCTGGCCGTTCGCCAGATAACAGCCTGCGACGCCCGTTTGGCTACTGCCCGCGGCATTGAACGGCGTCGCCGTGAAGGGGCGGCCATCGTCCGGATCGACCGCCGGATTGCGCCCGAACCCGTAGAAGCCGATCAGCGAATTGTCGTAGATGTACGCGCGGCCACCCGCGGTCGCGGTCAGGTTCGGCAGGATGTCGAAGCTTGCCTCGCCGAACATCGCGTAATCCTTGTCGACGCGCTCCTGCTTGGTCAGCCACAACGTACCCGGCGAGCCGTTGACCGACACCGCGGTGCCGAGATTGGCGATCTGGTAATCCTGGAAGATCGCGTTGGTCTGGCGCTGGTAGAACGCGCCGGCGACGATCCGGAACCGGTCCTCGACGGGCGACGCGACGCGCAGTTCCTGGCTCGTCTTCTTGAAGTGATCGGTGCCGATGATCTTCTGGCGCGGGTCGATCGTTCGGCCGGCATTGTCCTGATAGTAGAAATAGCCGGCCAGCCCGCCGACCGAGGAATAGGCCGAGTCATACGCTTCGGCGTAATCGGTATAGTCGCTCGAGGTGTACGTCTTCCGGTCGAGATACGCGCCGGCATAGGTGACGTCCCAGTTGCCGACCTTGCCCTCGATCGTCAGCGCGCCCTGGATGAAGCGATCGCGGCGGAATTCGGGGAAGAAATGCTGGACCTGGAGATCGCCAACCTTGGGGTCGTAGCCATAGGTGCCGTGGTTGCGCTGTTCCTGGTACAGCACGGTCGGCGTCACGGTCCAGTTGCTGTCGAGATCGACCTTTAGCGCCGCGCGGCCGCCATAGGTCTCGGTATCGTTGTAGTTCTTCTTCACGAATGCAGCGTTGTCGACGACGATGCCGCCATTCGCCGACGTGCACGAGGTCGCGGTGGGCTCGGGCAGATAGCTGCGGCACCCGGCGACGTTGTCGATATAGCCGGCGTCGCGCTGGTAGAATCCGACCACGCGCAGCGCTGCGGATTGCGACAGCGGCATGTTGAGCATGCCTTCGATCTTGCTGCCGATGCCGCCCGACTTGACGCTGTTCACCTCGCCATCGACGCGGCCGTAGAAGCCGCTGGTGTCGGGCTTGTTGGTGATGATGCGGATCGTGCCGGCTTCGGATGAGGCGCCGTAGAGCGTCCCCTGTGGCCCGGCGAGGCTCTCGATCCGGGCGACGTCGTAGATGTGGACGTCGAGCGTACCGCCGATGGTCGTCACCGGCTGCTCGTCGAGATAGGTGCCGACCGAGGGCAGGGGGCCCGAATGATTGCCGTCGCCACCCGACGCGACGCCGCGCATGTAGACGACGGTCGAGCCGGGCTGCGTCGTCTGGAACGATACCGACGGCAGCAACTGCGTATATTGGTTGAAGTTGGAGATGTTGAGATCGTCGAGCCGCTTGGTGCCGATCGCCTGGATGCTGATCGGGACGTTCTGGATATTCTGGTCGCGCTTCTGCGCGGTGACGACGATGTCGCCCTCATATTCGCCTGCCTGAGGCGCGGTGGCGTCCGGGGTCGGCACGGCGGTGGTCGCGGTTTGCGCAATGGCTGGCGAAACGATGGCAGATGACGCCAGGAGCGACGCGATGACTACGCGACGATCGAATATGTGCATGCCCGTTGCCCCCACGACGATTTGTGTCCGCAACCTGTGTTGCGGCGCAACAAACGTCAAACGAAGCTTCGCGGGGAGAAACATTTTATGACGCATCCGTGACGTTTTCGCCACTGGTCAGGTCGTAGCAGCAAGTCCCAGTGCGGATCGCAGCGGCCCGAGCCACTGGTCATAGGGACGCCAGGCATCGACGCCGTCGCGGTTGATCGGCCGGCGGACCTGTTCGGAACTCGCGGTGCGGACCGCACGCTCGGTCTCGTGGAAGGCGAGGCAGGCGGGCTCGAACGCCAAGCCGCAAGCGGCCAGCAGCGCGCGGACTTCGGCTTCGGTGTTCTCCAGCAGCGCTTCGTGATCGACGCGGTGGACGCGACCCGGCAACACTGCGTCGACATGCGACATCAGCCGGACATAGTCGCGGTAATAGCGACCGAGATCATCGAGCGCGTAGCTGAACGTCTGCCCCCGCGCGTAGTGCTGCTTGAAGTTCGAGAAGCAACAGTCGAGCGGATCACGGCGTGCGTCGACGATCCGCGCATTGGGCAGCGCGAGGTGGATCAGCGCGACATGGGCCCAGTTGTTGGGCAGCTTGTCGATGAAGAACGGACGATCGGTGCGCCGTTGGATCGCCGCACGACGCAGATAGCCCTCACCGATCTCACGCAGCGCATCGGCGGAGAGGGTGGCGAGACCGTCGGGATAGTCGGCGATGCGGCGGGCGAGCGCGGGCATGTCCGGGAGTTCGGTGGTGCCCTCGACGAGGCTGTGGCTGGCGAGGATCTGTTCGATCAGCGTCGATCCTGCGCGCGGCATGCCCAGGACGAAGATCGGGTCGGGCGCATCGCAACCTTGGCCGCGGCGTGCGTCGAGGAACGCAGGCGTCAGCACCGCGATGCTGCGATCGACGAACGCGCTGGTTTCGTCGGCGTCGTACACGATCCGGGTCCGGCGCAGCGCGTTGCCGGCGTCGTAATGCGCGAACGAGCGCACCGGATCGCGCCGATCCTCGAACGCCTTGCCGAGGGCGAAGTCGAGGTGGAAGCGGTCTTCGACGTCCAGGTCGTCGCGCGCGAGCGCGGCCTCCATCGCTGCGATGTCGGCATAGTCGAACCGCACCGTCTTGAGGTTGGCGAGGCTCCACCACGCATCGCCGAGCGTCGGCAACAGCGACAACGCGCGGCGATACGCGGCGATACCGTCGTCGCGGCGGCCGACGGTCTTCAGCATATGGCCATAGCTCAACCACACGCGCGGCTGGCCCGGCGCATCGTTAAGCACCTTCTCGTACAGCGCGATCGCGTCCTCGAACCCGCCCAGCCGGCCGAGGGCTGCAGCCTTCAAATTGGCATGTCCGGGATTGTCGGGTTCGTCGGCGATCACGGCGTCGAGCAGCGTCAGTGCCTCGGGCGCACGATTCTGGCGGTACAGGACGAGCGCAAGGTTCGCGCGCGCTGCGGTGAAGTCGGGCGCCAGCTCGACCGCACGACGCAACAACGCTTCGGCATCCTTGTATCGCCCGATCCGACCCGCCAGTTCGGCCAACATCCGGATCGCGCGTGCATCGAACGGATCGCGCTTGAGATACGCCTTCAGCAGCGGCTCGGCGACGTGAAGCTGGTTGTCGTGGAGTGCGAGCGCGGCCTGCATGAGGTCGCTCGGCCAGCGGGGTTTCGGAGCGGGCACCATCGCGCGACACTCGGGCTGAACCACGGGATCGTCAAGCGGTCGACGACCCGTTCGCCCACGCTCGATCCGGTCCGCTGGATCATCGACGGACCGGACATCGATACGGGATCAGCCGCCGCGTCTTGCGCGTTCCGCCATCTCGTTGAACTGCGCCACGGCCTCCGGAAAGCGGTGATCGGCTTCGGCGTTGCGTAAGGGGCGTACGCGTTCGACGAGGATCTCGCTCGGCGTCGGCTGCTGCGTCCAGAGCGCCATGACCTCGTCCGCGAACGCCTCCAGCGGCATATAGCCAGGTCGCGTCTCCTGCCCGGGCGTCAGCCCGGTCTGGACGCCGGGGGGCACGATCTCGATCACCTCGACCTTGCCGTCCAGAGCGCGACGCAAGGAGACGGTGTAGGAATGGATCGCCGCCTTGGTCGCCGAATAGGTCGGCGCTGCGGTCAACGGGACATAAGCCAGTCCCGACGTCAGGTTGATGATCGTGCCGCCGGACTGCGCCGCGAGATGGTCGACCAGCGCATTGGTCAACCGGATCGGCCCCAGCAGATTGGTGACGATCGTCGCTTCCGCATCCGCCAGATCGCGTTGCGTCGAGATGTCCTCCAGTTTCATGATGCCGGCATTGTTGACCAGCACGTTGAGTGCGGGATGGTCGACGACGAGGCGCCGCGCGAAGTCCTCGATCGCGGCGGGATCGTCGATGTCGAGCGTCATCGCGCGCATGTTTTCCCGCCCCGCGATCGTCTCGTCGAGCGCCTCCTGGCGCCGGCCGGCAACGATCACCGCGTTGCCGGCATCGTGGAGACGCTGCGCCAGCGCGGCGCCGATACCCGACCCACCGCCGGTGATGAGGATGGTGTTGCCGGTCGGGTTCATGACGCATCTCCTGATGATAGCGGCCGTACAACGCAGGCGATGCGCGTTCGGTCCCCGTCCATCGCGGGTCGGCTTCTACATAGCCTCGACCGTATCCGCCGAAGCCGGATGGCGCTGACTACGCGCGATATTCCTGCGAACGCTGACGATGACCGCGATCAGCCCCAGCGCCGACGCGACGGCTCCTGCCACCGCGACGGCCGGATACCCGAACCCTGCTGCGATCACGCCGCCGCCGACCGCTGCGCCGATCGCGTTGCCGAGATTGAACGCACCGATGTTCATCGCGGAAGCGAGGTTGGGCGCGTCCGCCGCGGCGTGCATCACGCGGATCTGTAGTGGCGGGACGAGCGCAAAGCTGGCGATGCCCCAGAGGAATATCAGGATCGCCGTCGGTACCTTGAACGGCATCAGCACCGCGAACGCTAGGAGGATTGCCGTGAGCGAGGCGAGCGTGACGATCAACGTGCGGTCGACCGAGCGATCGGCGAACCGTCCGCCCAGCCAGTTGCCGAGCGTCAGCCCCAGGCCGTACGTCACCAGCATCGCGGTGACGTAGCCGAGCGAGGCGTGCGTGACCTCGCGCAGGATCGGCGTGATGTAGGTGAAGACGGTGAACATCGCGCTCGCACCGATGACGGTCAGGCCGAGCGCGCCCAGCACCGGTCCGCGAGCCAGCACGCGCAGTTCCGCCACCGCGTCGCTGCCCTCGGGGGCGGGCAAAGCCGGCAACGTCAGCCGCAGCGCCGCCATCGTCGCCACGCCGAGTGCCGAAACACCCCAGAACGACGCGCGCCAGCCGAGATGATCGCCCGCCCAGGTCGCGAGCGGCACGCCGACGACGTTGGCGATCGTCAGCCCCATGAACATCGCCGCCACCGCGCCCGCGCGCCGCTCCGCCGGCACGAGGCTGGCCGCGACGACCGACCCGACGCCGAAGAACGCGCCGTGGTTGAACGAGGTCAGAATCCGCGCCGCCATCAGCATGCCGTATCCGGTCGACACCGCCGCGAGCAGGTTGCCGATCGTGAAGATGCCGGCGAGTGCGATCAGCAGCGTCCGCCGGGGCACGCGTCCGGTGGTCAACGTCATCAGCGGCGCACCGATGACGACGCCGAGCGCATAGGCACTGATCAGCAGCCCCGCGGTCGGGATCGAGACGCCGAGATCCTGCGCGATGACGGGCAGCAGCCCCATCGGTGCGAATTCGGTCACGCCGATGCCGAACGCACCGACGGACAGGGCCAGCAGGCCGGGATTGAACTTCATGATGTCGTTCCTCAAACCAGCGAAGGGTTCAGGCGGGCGAACCCTTCCTGCTGGCGGTACGGGGTGTGTGGATAAGGCGGCAGAACGTCGCTCGCCGCATCGAGCGCGGCGACCTGTTCCACCGACAATTCCCAGCCGACTGCGCCCAGGTTGTCGCGCAACTGCGCTTCGTTGCGCGCGCCGATGATCACCGACGCGACCGTCGGGCGGCGCAGCAGCCAGTTGATCGCGACTTGCGGCACGCTCTTGGCCGTCTCCACCGCGACAGCCTCCAGCGCGTCGATCACGCGGTACAGATGCTCGGTCTCGACCGGCGGCGCGAACTGTTCGGTGTCGTGCAGGCGGCTGCCCGCCGGGATCGGCCGGTCGCGTCCGATCTTGCCCGTCAGGCGGCCCCAGCCCAGCGGACTCCACACCAGCGCACCGACGCCCTGGTCGACACCCATCGGCATGAGGTCCGCCTCATAGGCGCGGCCGATCAGCGAGTAATAGACCTGATGCGCGACGAGGCGCGGCCAGCCGTGACGGTCGGCGATGCCCTGCGCCTTCGTCACCTGCCAGCCCGGATAGTTCGACACGCCCGCATACCGCACCTTCCCCGCGCCGATCAGCATGTCGAGCGTGGCCATCACTTCCTCTGCGGGGGTCGACGCATCGAACGCATGAAGCTGGAGCAGGTCGATGTAATCGGTCCCCAGCCGCCGCAAGGAATCCTCGACCGCGCGGATCAGGCGGGCACGCGATGCACCCCAATCCTGCGGGCCATCGCCCATCGGCAGGCCGGTCTTGGTCGAAATCAGGACCTGATCGCGGCGGCCCTCGATCGCCGCGCCGAGTACGGACTCCGAGGCGCCGTTCGAATAGACGTCGGCGGTATCGAACAGCGTCACGCCCGCTTCCAGGCAAACATCGACCAGCCGCCGTGCCTCGACGTCGTCGCTGCGTCCCCACGCGCCGAACAAGGGGCCGGTGCCGCCGAAGGTCGCGGTGCCGAAGCTTAGCGCCGGTACGCGCAGGCCCGAAGATCCCAATTGCCGATAGTCCATGTGCGTATCCCGATCTATGCGTCGAGGCATAGATGGACCGTCGCGCTCCCGCGGATTAGTCCGCATGACAGCGAAGGATTTTTGACATGGACGCAAAGATGCCCATGGGCGCCGATCGTGCCCGCGCGTTGGAGATCTTCGCGGCAGTCATGCGCGCGGGCAGTTTCTCGGGGGCGGGACGCGCGCTCGGACTGACCCCGTCGGCGGTCGCGCGCTCGATCGACCGGATCGAAGCGCGGCTTGGCGTCCGGCTGTTGCTGCGCTCGACGCGCGCGCTGACACCGACCGCGGAGGGCCAGGTCTATCTTCAGACTGCGCGGCGTATCCTTGCCGACCTCGACGATGCCGAACAGCAGCTCGCCGATCAGGGCTCACCCCGCGGACGGCTGCGGATCAGCGCCGCGCTGTCGCACGGGCGGCTCTGCATCGTCCCGCTGCTCGGCGAATTCGTCCGCCTCCACCCCCATATCGTGCTCGATTTCGCGCTGACCGACGCCATCGTCGATATCGCCGCGGGGCAGGCGGACGTCGCGATCCGCTTCGGTCCGCTCGCCGACAGCCTGCTGACGGCCCGCAAGATCGGCGAGAGCGGTCGCGTGATCGTCGCGTCGCCGGACTATCTGGCACGCTGGGGCACGCCGACGCAGCCCGAAGACCTGCACCGTCACAATTGCCTCAACTTCAACTTCCGCCGGGTCGAGCCGGTCTGGCCGTTCCGCCGCGACGGACAGGCGATCGCGCTGTCGGTACGGGGCAATATCGAAGCGAACAACGGCGAGACGCTTGGCCAGCTCGCCGCCGCCGGCGTCGGCCTGGCGCGCGTCGGCGCCTTCAGCGTGGTCGACGATATCGCCGCGGGCCGATTGGTGGCGGTGCTCGAAGCGTATAATCCGGGCGACGTCGAGCAGATCCACGCGGTCTTCGTCGGCGGCACGAACGTCCCCGCTCGCGTCCGCGCCTTCGTCGATTTCCTCGCCGCGCAGCCAGGCCTGAGCGCGTGAATTTTCGGCGCCTGCCGTCGTCATGACGAACGAGGCGGCAACTGGCTGCGCGAACGCTCCCCGGTTCCGCGTCAGTCCTTGAACGGATCGATCTGCTGGATCGTGCCGTCGGCGTTGAACGACAATTCGGTCATCTTGGCGGAGCGGAGGTGGTTCTTATTCGACAGCTGCGTGTCGTGATAGAACAGCCACCAGCGGTTCTTGAACGCGATGATCGAGTGATGCGTGGTCCAGCCCTGCACCGGCGTCATGATATGGCCGGTATAGCGGAACGGACCATAGGGATTGTCGCCGACCGCGTAGGCGATGAAGTGCGTGTCGCCAGTCGAGTAGGTGAAATAGTATTTGCCGCCGCGCTTGAACATCCATGACGCCTCGAAGAAGCGTCGGTCGTGGTCGCCGCCGAGGATCGGTTTGCCGGCTTCGTCGACGATCCGGACGTCGCGTGGCGCTTCGGCGAACTGCTTCATGTCCGCGGACATCCGTGCGACCTTGGGCGCGAGGGCAGGCTTGTCGTCCTGCTTGAGGTCGGTATCACCGCCGTTCGGGTCGAACTTGCCGGTTGCCCAGCGCTGGAGCTGGCCGCCCCAGATGCCGCCGAAATACATGTAGCTCTCGCCGGTCGTATCGCTGAACACCGCCGGATCGATCGAGAAGCTGCCGCGGATCGGCAGCGCTTCCGCCTTGAACGGGCCGGTCGGCGATTTCGAGGTGGCGACGCCGATCCGGAACACGCCCTGTTTGTCGCGCGCGGGCATGTAGAGATAATAAATGCCGTTCTTGTACGCGGCGTCGGGTGCCCAGGTCTGCTTCGAGGCCCAGGGGATCTGCTTCACGTCGATGCCGACCGGATGGATCGTCACCGGGCCGCCGGGGCGATCCATGCTCAGCACGCGGTAATCGTGCATCGCATATTGGTTGCCGAGATCGTCGTCGGGGATCCCCGCATCGACGTCGTGGCTGGGATAGACGTAGATCCTGCCGTTGAAGACATGCGCGGACGGGTCCGCCGCGAAGATCTTGGTGACCAGGGGCTGCGCCAGATAGCGCTTGCCGTCGGGACTGCGCGGTTCGGCCTTGGCGGCACGCACTGTTGCGGCGGGCGTCTTGGCGGGCGCCTTGGTGGTTTGGGCGATCGCGATGCCGGAGGCGATCATCACGGGCAACGCGACGACTAGGGCGGGGATATGGCCGGGTATACGGAGGCGCATGGCCTTTCGATCCTTCCTGATAAACGATCTTCTATGAGATCTGTGGTCCACGGATGTGGAGAGATAGCGCTATCATATCACGGCCGCGGACACCGGCAAGCGCTGATCGGCGGCGCCGGTCCGGGTGGTCAGAGGCAGAGGTCGGCAGGCGGTCCGGCAAGGGCGGGCGCGGACGGCGGTCCGGCCAGCGCGGGTGTCGGTCCCGGTAGCGACAGGTCGGTTGCGCTGGCGTAATAAGGATCGGCTTCGGCATCCTGCAACGTCACGAACCGGAAGCCCATGTCGCGGTAGAGCGCGAGCAGGCGCGGCAGCATGCGCGCGTCGAACGCGCCGACATGCATCAGCAGGACATAGGGGATGTCGCGTCCGACCTGCGTCTGCGCGCGCGCGCGTGCGGCCAACGCGGCGGCGCGGGCGTCGGCGAGGAAGCTGGCCTCAAGCGCCTGGATGGCGGCGGTATCGCGCTTGACCGCGCAGGCGGCATAGACCGGGTTCCATTTGAAGTCGTTGAAACTCATCGTCACCGCGGCGGCACGGTAGCCGCGTTCGTGCAACGCTGTCCGTGCGGCGTCGCGTAGTGCCGGCGTGCTGCCCTCCGCTAGGAACGGATACCGGAACCAGTGCCAGTCCGTGCCCTTTGCTGCGGCGGCCAGCGCGGCTTCGTTGCGCGTCACCTCGGCGGCGAAGGCGGGGGCACCGACCTGGTCGAGATTGACGTGCGAATAGGTGTGGTTGCCGAGCGGCAGTCCGGCGGCGCGCCACGCGGCGATCGCGCGTGCGGCATCGTCGGGCGCGTCGAGCCCGAACCCGGCGTTGAGGAAACCGAACGCGGGTGCCTTTGCCTTCGCCAATGCAGCGGTGATGTCGCGGATCACGCCGACGCGCGTCTGGCGGGGCGCGAGCGGTCCGTGCGCCGGGATGTCGTCGAAGGTCAGCGCGATCGCAGGACGCCGATCGCCGGCCGGTGCGACCGCCACGCGACCCGCAGCCCCGATTCCCGCGCGCGAAGTCGACGCGTTACCGTCGAACAACGCCAGCGGTACGGCCTCCCCCATGATTCGATATCCGGCCTCGGACGGGTGGAGATGATCGCCGGAATCATAGGCGGGGGCGAGCCGGTCGGGATGCGCGGGATCGCGCATCAGCCGGTCGAAGTCGATCACCGAGTCGAACACGCCCGACGTGCGGATGAAGCGGTTGACCGCCTGACGGTCGGCCTCGTTAACGGCGCCCGGATGATAATAGTCGTTGCCGCCGAACGGCATCACCGTGCCGCCGATGACCTTGATCCCGTGAGCGTGTGCGCGCGCGACGAGCTGCGCGTACCCCGCCGTCATCTGCGCGACGATCGCGGCGTGCTGCGCAGGGGTGGCGGGGGCGTCGCGGGTGAGGACGCCGAGATCGTTGACGCCTTCCAGCACGATCGCCCAGCGCACGCCGCTGCGCGCGATCACGTCGCGGTCGAAGCGGGCGAGCAGATTGGGGCCGAGCCCGTCGAGCAGCATGCGATTGCCCCCGATCCCGGCATTGACGACGCCGATCGCCTGCGTTGCCGGTCGCGCGCGTAGTCTCTGCGCCAACACGTCGGGCCAGCGGTTGTTGCGCTCGGGCTTCACGCCGTAGCCGTCGGTGATCGAATCGCCGATCGCGACGATCGTCCCGGCATTCGCGGCGCCCGAGACCTCGATATCGGCCAGTGCATACCAGCGCGTCGTCGACGTCGCGCCGGCCAGCGTCGCGGCGTCGACATGATCGCCGGCGAGCGTGAAGCTTGTCGCGCGCGCACCGGGATGGCCGGTCTGCGGGCTGGCGGCGTCCGGCAGGTACAGGCTCACGGCGAGGTCTGCGCCGGGCGCAACCGGGAACGCGACCGAATCCGAATAGATCTCCGCTCCGGCCGGGATCACTGCATCGGCGCGTCCCGAAAAGGTCAGCCGTGCGCCTCCCTCGATCTGCGGCGTGCCGGGCGCGACCGACCGCGCGACGTGCGCGCCGCCGATCGCGAGCGGGCGCGTGCCGAACGCGTTGGACAGGCGAACGCGGATGCGCGCGCCGCCCGCGGACAGCCGCACCACTTGCCGCAAGGTGATCGCGCCCGCACGGTCGGCTTGGAGTGCATTCTCGCCCTCGGCGATCATCTGCGACGAGCCCCAACTCGCGATCCAATGTGGTTCAAGGCGAGCGGGAACGGCGTCGCGTGCGCCTGCGCCGGTCACGATCAACGCGCTGAGGATCAGCGCCGCCGGCCACCGCTTCAGCCGCAATGGGCTCGATCCGCGAGTCATTGCGGATTGCCTGGCGCGTACGGAAAGTTCTGCGCCTTGTACCAGGCCAGATCGTGTTCGGGTGCGCGCGTACCCACCGGAAGCGGCCGGCGGTTGACCGACATCCAATAGGACAGGCTCGCATCGCGCCACCATCGCGCCTCGCGTTCCTGGATCGCCAGATACGTCGCGGTCTTGTCCCAGCGTCCCGCGTCGATCTGCGTCTTCAGGCCATCCCATTGTCTACGCATGTCGCCGACATAGCCGACGCCGGCGTCATAATCATGGACCATTTCCGCCCACAGGATCCGCCCCGACGCCATCCGCCGATCCCACGGCACATGGTGGAACCACAGCAGTTCACGCTCTGGTGTCGTCGCCGGGTCGGCGAGCCGGCGGGCGAGATCGGGTGCGTATTGCGCGACCGCGTCGCTCCCCGTTTTCGTCCGGTCGAAGCCGATCCCGGCCTTGTCGGCGCGGTGGTAATAGACCGGGTTCCATTCGGGGCGCTTGAGGTCCGCGATCCACGGGCCGGGGCCATAGTGATGCCCCGTCGCCATGACGTGCGCGAGACCGAGCGGGGTCATGTAATCGACCACCGCCTCGCGCGATCCCATCATCATGCGCGTGACGGGATCGACGACGGCGGGCGAAGGGGCGAAGGTCATCGCCGCCCATTCGCGCGCAACAGGGGCGGCACCAAGCGTCGGATCCCACGCCATCCGTCCGAATGCGTACCAGTTCGCCTGGTTGAAGGTGGAGCCCGCCCAGTCTCGGTCGCGCCCGATGTTCGCGACGCCCGCCATCCCGGTCAGCGTGTGGCCCTCAGACCCGTCGACGACCTTCGCGACGGTCTCGCCGGGCGATCGCATCGTCTCGCTCGCCAGCGTCTCCGCGAACAGCGGCCCGAGATAGGCGAGGTGCGTCGCGAAGCCGAGATATTCCTTGGTGATCTGGAATTCGATCATCAGCGGCGTCTTCGGCATCGCGCCGAACAGCGGATGGAACGGCTCGCGCGGCTGGAAATCGATCGCGCCGTTCTTGACCTGGACGATGACGTTGCTGGCGAACTTGCCGTCGAGCGGCTTGAACTCGGTGTACGCCTGTTTCGCGCGGTCGTCGGGATCGGTCTCTGCATAGACGAACGCGCGCCACATCACGATCCCGCCATGCGGCGCGACCGCGGCGGCGAGCATGTTGGCGCCGTCGGCATGGCTGCGGTGATAATCGCGCGGACCCGGCTGGCCCTCGCTGTTCGCCTTGACCAGGAAGCCGCCGAAATCGGGGATGCTGCGATAGATCTCGTCGGTCTTCGCCTTCCACCATGCCGCGACCTGCGGATCGAGCGGGTCGGCGGTCTTGAGGCCACCGAGTTCGATCGGTGCCGAAAACCGTGCGGAGAGGTACACCTTGATCCCGTACGGCCGGAACACGTCCGCCAGCGCCGCCGCCTTCGCGATATAGCGCGGCGTCAGGCTTTCGGCCTTCGCGTTGACGTTGTTCAGGGCGGTGCCGTTGATCCCGATCGAGGCATTGGCGCGCGCGTAATCGGTGTAGCGCGGATCGCGGAGATCGGGGAGCGTCCACCAGTCCCACAGCGACACGCCGGCATAGCCGCGCTCGACGACGCCATCCAGATTGTCCCAATGGTTCAGCACGCGCAGTTTCACGCGGGGCGCGGACGTCAGGTCGATGCGGTCGAGACTGCCGCCGGTCTGGACGTACCGCAGCAGCGCGAAGCTGCCGTACAGCACGCCGCGATCGGTGTTCGCGGTCACCAGCGTTGCGCGCTTGCCGCCGATCGTTGTCGCGCAAACGATATAGCCTTCGTCGCCCAGCGTCGTGAGCGGCAGGCGGAGTGCGGCGACGTCGCGGTCCGTCGCGGTCGCCAGCACGATCGGATGCGCGCTCGCGCCGTCGCCGACTGCGTGCCCGGACAGCCCGGCGATCCCGCGGCGGACTTCGTCGGCGGCAACGCGGAGCGTCGGCGTGTCGCCCCTGCGTTCGATCGATTGCACGCTTCGGTTCAGCGCGCCGGCCTGCGTCGCCGCGAGCGGGCGATAGCGCATCCAGAGGTCGTACCCGTCCTCCGCCTGCGCCGCGGTGGTCCCCATGACGATCATCGTGATCGCGACGACGAGCTTGCCGAATAGCGTCATTCTTTCCTCTCCCGCCGACCGACCGCGCATTGACAACGGTTCTGTTTGTCGGACATGTTATCGCTATCACGACGACGGCATCGACAGCAATGCCGCGTTTCAAGACAGGAGAACAGGGTGTCCGGCAACACAATCGCCTCGATCGCGACCAACCGCCGCAGCGTGCTCGGCTGGCTGGGAACCGCCTCGGTCGCAGCCCTGACACCCGGTATTGCGTGCGCCGCGGCAGCGCCCGCGATCTACAGGGATGCGCGTGCACCGGTCGATCTGCGGGTGCGCGATCTGCTGTCCCGGATGACGCTCGACGAGAAGGTCGCGCAGTTGATCACGCTGTCGACCACCAAGCGGCAGGTGATGGACGCGGCGCTGAAATTCGATCCCGCGCGCGCCGATACCGCCTATCCGAACGGCATCGGCCAGATCGCGCGGCCGTCCGATCGCGGGGGTGCCGCGACCGCCGCCAACACCGGCACCGACGTCACCGGTCGCTGGCGCGCGCCCGCCGATACGATCGCCTTCGTCAACGCGGCGCAGCGTTGGGCGACGACTCGCAGCCGGCTCGGTATTCCGATCCTGTTCCACGAGGAGGCGCTGCACGGCTTCATGGCGCCCGAAGCGACGAGCTTTCCGCAGGCGATCGCGCTGGCCGGATCGTTCGACCGCGACCTCGTCCGCCGTGTGAACGCGGTGATTGCGCGCGAGGTTCGCGCGCACGGCACCGTGCTGGCGCTGTCGCCGGTCGTCGACATCGCGCGCGATCCGCGCTGGGGCCGGATCGAGGAGACGTTCGGCGAAGACCCGTATCTTTGCGGTGAAATGGGTGTCGCCGCGGTGATCGGCCTGCAGGGTGACGGCAAGACGCTGGCGCCGGGCAAGGTGTTCGCGACGCTGAAGCACATGACCGGGCACGGCCAGCCCGAAAGCGGCGAGAACGTCGCGCCCGCACCGATCGCCGAACGCGAACTGCGCGAGAATTTCTTCCCGCCTTTCCGGGCTGTCGTCGCGCGCACCGGGATCGGCGCGGTGATGCCCTCGTACAACGAGATCGACGGCGTCCCCAGCCACGCCAATCGCTGGTTGCTGCACGACGTGCTGCGCGGCGAATGGGGCTTCGATGGCGCGATCGTCAGCGATTATGCCGCGATCGGCGAGCTTGCCTCGCTGCACCACATCGCGGTCGATCGCGACGCCGCGGCCCGTCTCGCGTTGGCGGCGGGCGTCGATTCCGACCTGCCCGACGGCGAGGCCTATCGTTCGCTTGCGGACCAGGTGCGCGCAGGGAAAGTGTCGGTCGAGGCGGTCGACGAGGCGTGCCGACGGATGCTGACGATGAAGGTCCGGTCGGGCATGTTCGAACAGCCGATCGTCGATCCGAAGGAGGCCGCGCGGCTGACCGGCAATGCCGAGGCGCGCGCACTGGCGCTGGAGGCGGCGCGACGCTCGATCGCGCTGCTCGTCAACGACGGCACGCTGCCGCTGACGGCGGGCGCACACAAGACGGTCGCGGTGATCGGTCCCAATGCGGCGATCGCGCGACTCGGCGGCTATTCGTCGATCCCCAAGGCGACCGTCTCGCTGCTCGACGGCGTGCGCGCGCGGCTGAAGGGCAAGGCGGAGGTGGTCCATGCGCAGGGCGTGTTCATCACCCAGAACGAGGATCGCTCCGCCAACGAGGTGCTGCTCGCCGACCCTGCGAAGAACCGCCAGCTGATCGCCGAGGCAGTCGAGGTGGCGAAGAGCGCCGACGTCATCCTGCTCGCGATCGGCGACACCGAACAGACCAGCCGCGAGGGCTATGCCAAGACGCATCTCGGCGATCGCACCAGCCTGGACCTGCTCGGCGAACAGAATGCGCTGTTCGCGGCGATGAAGGCGACCGGCAAGCCCGTCGTGATCGTCGCGATCAACGGCCGTCCGCCATCCTGGCCGACCGCGGTCGAGAGCGCGAACGCGTTGCTCGAATGCTGGTATGTCGGACAGGAAGGCGGCACCGCGATCGCCGAGGCGCTGTTCGGTGATATCAATCCGGGCGCCAAGCTGCCCGTGACGGTCGCGCGCTCCACGGGTCAGTTGCCGGTGTTCTACGACGCGAAGCCGTCCGCGCGCCGCGGCTATCTGTTCGACACCACCGCGCCGCTGTTCCCGTTCGGGTTCGGGCTCAGCTACACCAAATTCGAGATCGGCACGCCGCGCCTGTCTGCGCCGAAGATCGGGATCGCCGGGACCGTCACGGTCGCGGTCGACGTGACGAATATCGGGCAGCGCGCCGGCGACGAAGTGGTGCAGCTCTACGTGCGCGATCAGGTCTCGTCGGTCGCGCGACCGATCATCGAACTGAAGGGGTTCGAGCGCGTCATGCTGGCGCCCGGCGAGCGCAAGACCGTGCAGTTCGCGCTCGGCCCCGACGCATTCCGGTTCTTCGACATAAACATGCGCGAGGTCGTCGAGCCGGGCCTGTTCGACATCTCGGTCGGACCCGATTCCGCACATCTCAAGACCGCCATTCTCGAAATCGCCTGAGGGACCGCTTATGCCCAAGATCGTCTCCGCCCGCGTCATCGTCACCTGTCCGGGGCGCAATTTTGTCACGCTGAAGATCGAATGCGACGATGGTATCACCGGGCTCGGCGACGCCACGCTCAATGGCCGCGAGCTGAGCGTCGCCAGCTACCTGACCGACCACGTCGTGCCCTGTCTGATCGGCCGCGACGCGCACCGGATCGAGGACGTCTGGCAGTATCTCTACAAGGGCGCGTACTGGCGCCGCGGCCCGGTGACGATGGCGGCGATTGCTGCGGTCGACACGGCGCTGTGGGACATCAAGGGCAAGCTCGCGGGGATGCCGGTGTACCAGTTGCTCGGCGGCGCGGCGCGCGATGCGTGCATGGTCTACGCGCACGCCAACGGCACGACGATCGAGGACACGATCGCGGTCGCGAAGGCCGAGCAGGCAAAGGGATACAAGGCGATCCGGCTGCAGTGCGGCGTACCGGGGCTCGCCTCGACCTACGGCGTCGCCAAGCACGGCGCGCGCTACGAACCGGCCGATGCCGACCTGCCGAGCGAGAGCGTGTGGTCGACCGAGAAATACCTTCGCGTCGTCCCCGAACTGTTCAAGGCGGCGCGCGAGGCGATGGGGTGGGATGTTCACCTGCTCCACGACATCCACCACCGGCTGACGCCGATCGAGGCGGGGCGGCTCGGCAAGGCGCTCGAGCCGTATAATCTGTTCTGGATCGAGGACCCGACGCCGGCCGAGAACCAGGAGGCGTTCAAGCTGATCCGCCACCACACGACGACGCCGATCGCGGTCGGCGAGGTGTTCAATTCGATCTGGGACGCGAAGGACCTGATCCAGAACCAGCTGATCGACTATATCCGCGCGACCGTCGTGCATGCCGGCGGTATCACGCATCTGCGCCGGATCGCGTCGCTCGCGGACCTGTATCAGGTGCGGACCGGCTGTCACGGCGCCACCGACCTGTCGCCGGTGGCGATGGCGGCGGCGCTGCATTTCGGGCTGTCGGTGCCCAATTTCGGCGTGCAGGAGCATATGCCGCACACCGACGAGACCGATGCTGTCTTCCCGCACGCGTACAGCTTCGACGACGGTATGATGCATCCGGGGGAAGCGCCGGGGTTGGGCGTCGACCTCGACGAGGATCTCGCGGCGACCTACGACTATAAACGCGCCTATCTTCCGGTCGCGCGACTGGAAGACGGCACGTTGTGCAACTGGTGAGCGGCGACGTGACGGCCGCTCCCGTGATCGACAAGCCGCGCGGTCGGATCCGCTGGATCGTCTGCGCGCTGCTGTTCGCGGCGGTGGTGCTGAGCTATATCGACCGGCTCGTCCTGCCGACGCTCAAGCCCGATCTGCAGGTCCGCTACGGCTGGAGCGAGACGGGCTATGCCGATCTCGCCATCTGGTTTCAGGCCGCCTACGGCCTCAGCTACGTCGTGTTCGGCCGGCTGATCGACCGCGTCGGCGCGCGCGTCGGCTATGCGCTGGCGGTGACGTTGTGGACGCTAGGCCATGTCGCGCACGTGTTCTTCACGTCGACCGGCGGCATGATCCTGGCGCGGATCCCGCTCGCGCTCGGCGAGGCGGGGACGTTCCCCGCGGCGATCGCGGCGACCAACGAATGGTTTCCCCGGCGCGAGCGCGCGCTGGCGATCGGCATCTTCAACGCAGGCTCGAACGTCGGCGCGATCCTGACCCCGCTGGTGGTGCCGATCATCGCGGTGACGATGGGCTGGCGCTGGGCATTCATCCTGACCGGGCTGCTGACCGTCATCTGGCTGGTCGCCTGGCTCGGCTTCTATCGTCGCCCGCGCGAGCATCCCAGGGTCACGCCGGAGGAACTCGCCTATATCGAGAGCGAACCGGTCGAGCCTGGTCGGCCGGTGGCGTGGAAGACGTTGCTGCGCCAGCGCCAGACCTGGGCCTACATGCTAGGCCGGTTCCTGATCGATCCGGTGTGGTGGACCTTCCTGTTCTGGCTGCCCGATTTCTTCAACAAGCAATACGGCATCACGATGCTGGCATTCGGCCCGCCGCTGATCGCGGTGTATCTGCTCGCCGACGTCGGTTCGGTCGCCGGCGGCTGGTTCTCGTCGCGGCTGATCGGGCGGGGGCAGAGCGTCAACCGGGCGCGGAAAACCGCGATGTTCGTCTGCGCACTATGTGCGGTGCCGATCGCGTTCGCGACGCAGGTGCCGAACATGTGGTGGGCGGTGCTGATGATCGGCCTCGCCTGCGCCGGACACCAGGGATTCTCGGCCAACCTCTACGCGCTGCCGGGCGACCTGTTGCCGCGCTGGGCGACGGGCTCGGTCGTCGGTCTCGGCGGGCTGTCGGGCGCGGTCGGCGGGATGCTGATGGCGAAGTTCGCCGGCACCATCCTCGAGACCGTCGGCAGCTACCAGCCGATCTTCATCGTCGCGGCCTGCGCCTATCTCGTCGCGCTCGCCGTCATCCACCTCATCGTGCCGCGCTATGCGCAGGTGCCTCCGGAACGCCTGTTATGACCAAGCCTTTGCGCCTTCATCCCGATCGCCTGTTCCCCGACGAACCGCGCACCCGCGACATCGCGCGCGCGCTGCATGCGGGCGTGAAGGACCTGCCGATCGTCAGCCCGCACGGCCATACCGATCCGGCATGGTTCGCGCGGAACGAGGCGTTCAGCGATCCCGCCTCGCTGCTCATCGTCCCCGATCACTACGTGTTTCGCATGCTCTACAGCCAGGGCGTGCCGCTCGACGCACTCGGCGTCCCGACGGTGGATGGCAGCGCGACGGAAACCGATCCGCGGAAAATCTGGCGCATTTTCGCAGGCCACTACCCCCTGTTCCGCGGCACGCCGTCGCGGATGTGGCTCGACTGGGTGTTCGCCGAGGCGTTCGGTATCGATGTCCGCCTCGAACCCGCGACTGCGGACCTGTATTTCGACACGATCGATGCCGCGCTGAAGACGCCCGAGTTCCGCCCACGCGCGCTGTTCGACCGGTTCGGCATCGAACTGATCGCGACCACCGAAAGCCCGCTCGACCCGCTGGAGCATCACGCCGCGATCCGTGCAAGCGACTGGAACGGCCGTGTCGTCACCGCCTATCGCCCCGACCCTGTCGTCGATCCGGACACGCCGGGCTTTGCCGCCAACGTCCGCCGCTTCGGCGAGGCCGCGAACGCCGATGTCGGCAGCTATGCGGGCTATCTCGCCGCGCACCGCTTCCACCGCGCACGCTTCCGCGCGGCGGGTGCGACCTCGACCGATCACGGCCACCCGTCGGCGGCGACCGCGGACCTGACGCCCGCTGAAGCCGAAGCGCTCTACGCCCGCGTCATGGCGCAGCCGACCGCCGCCGACGCCGAACTCTTCCGCGCGCAGATGCTGACCGAGATGGCGGCGATGTCGGTCGAGGACGGGATGGTCATGCAGCTTCACCCAGCCGTCTCGCGCAGCCACAACGCATCGGTGCTGGCACGCTTCGGTCGCGACAAGGGCGGCGACATCCCGCTCCCCGGCGAGTTCGTCCGTGCGCTGAAACCGCTGCTCGACCGGTTCGGCAACGATCCCCGGCTCACGCTGATCCTCTTCACACTCGACGAGGACACCTACGCGCGTGAACTCGCACCGCTCGCCGGGCATTATCCGTCGCTGCGGCTCGGCCCGCCTTGGTGGTTCCACGATAGCCCGGAGGGGATGCGCCGCTTTCGCGAACGCGCGACCGAAACCGCCGGCTTCTACAACACGGTCGGCTTCAACGACGACACGCGCGCCTTCCTGTCGATCCCCGCGCGCCACGACGTCGCCCGCCGGATGGACTGCGCGTTCCTCGCCAAACTCGTCGCCGAACACCGGCTCGAAGAGGACGAGGCGCATGAGGTCGCCCGCGCGCTCGCCTATGACCTGGTCAAGGATGCCTACAAGCTGTGAGATACATGATGACATTGCGCACTTCGATCCTGGCGCTGACCGCGCTCTCGGTCGCGACGCCCGCGCTCGCCGACGCACCCTCGCTGCGCAAGCAGGGTAGCGCGACGCAGCTGATCGTCGGTGGCAAGCCGATGCTGATCATCGGTGGCGAGCTCAGCAATTCGGCGGCGTCCAGCGCGGCGTACATGGCGCCGCACTGGAAGAAACTGCGCGCGATGCACCTCAACACCGTGCTCGCGCCGGTCGCGTGGGAACTGATCGAGCCGCGCGAAGGCCAGTTCGACTGGACCTCCGTGGATACCATGCTGCGCGATGCGCGCGCCGCCGACCTGAAGCTCGTCATCCTGTGGTTCGGCGCGTGGAAGAATTCGATGTCGACCTATGTGCCGGCCTGGGTGAAGCGCGACCAGACGCGGTTTCCGCGCGCGCACGGACCGAACGGGCAGGGCGTCGACATCCTCTCGGCGTTCGCGCCCGAGACGCTGAAGGCGGACCAGCGCGCCTATGCCGCGCTGATGGCGCATCTGAAGGCGGTCGACGGCACACAGAACACCGTCGTGATGATGCAGGTCGAGAACGAGATCGGGATGCTGCCGGTTGCCCGCGATTACGGTCCGCTCGCCGAAGCCGCGTACCGCCAGCCGGTGCCGACCGAACTCGTCCGGTATCTGACCGCGCACCAGGCGAACCTCGTTCCCGAGATGCACGCGATGTGGGTCGAGCGAGGAGCAAGGACGCAAGGCTCGTGGGAGGAGCTGTTCGGCGCGGGCGATGCGGCCGCCGAAGTGTTCACCGCCTGGCATTATGCGCGCTTCGCCGATCAGCTGACCGCGGCGGGCAAGGCGGCGTATCCGATGCCGATGTACGTCAACGTCGCGCTCAACCGTCCCGGGCGCGCACCCGGAGAATATCCGAGCGGCGGGCCGTTGCCGCATCTGATCGACGTTTGGAAGGCCGGTGCGCCGACGATCGATTTTCTCGCGCCCGACATCTATTTTCCGAACTATGTCGACCTGGTCGGCCGCTACAAACGCCCGGACAACCCGCTGTTCATTCCCGAAGCCAACAACGCGGACAATGCGGCTGTCCCGGCCAACGCATTCTATGCCTATGGCGAGCATGACGCGATCGGCTTCGGCCCGTTCTCGATCGACTCCGCGGACGATGCGCCGGGCGATCTGGCCAAGGCCTATGACGTGATCGCGCAGCTTTCGCCGCAGATCCTCGCCGCGCAGGGCTCGAACCGGATGGCGGGGTTCAAGCCGCGCGTGCTGTATGACGAGACCGTGATCTACGAACCGCAGACGCGCGACATCGGCGGATACCGGTTCACGATCGCCTATGCCGACATCCAGCGGCCGGTCGCGAAACCCGACATGGCGAGCTATGGCGGGATGATCATCCAGACCGGACCGGAAGAGTTTCTGGTCGCGGGGCAGGGCATCACCGTCACCTTCAAGCCGATCGGCGACGGCCCCGGGCTTGCCGGTATCGACAGCGCGTACGAGGGGCGTTTCGACACTACGGGGCGGTGGGTGGCGGGTCGGCTGCTCAACGGCGACCAGACTCATCAGGGCCGTCATATCAGCCTGCCGGCCGGCGCATGGCAGATTCAGCGAGTGAAACTTTACCGCTACCGCTGAAACTATTGACAGCGATCGGTCCGACAATTACTCATAATATGATAGCGCTATCATAAATCGCGCAAGATTTAACGTATCCCGACATCGAAGCGGGGACATCACACGGAGGGGATATCCCATGAACTTCACCGCACGCCGTCACCACGTCCGCGCCACATTGCTGGCCGCTGCTGCCGGTAACATCCTGATCGTCGCGGCGCCTGTCGCCGCGCAGGTCGCGCAGCCCGATGCGGCGACCAGCACGACCGCACCGGCAACCCCCGACCAGCAGGGCATCACCGGCACGACCACGCAGGCGGCGCCGTCGCAAGCCGATGCCACCGGGCAGAGCGCCACCGCCGCCGACAATGGTCTCGGCGCGACCGACGAGATCATCGTCACCGGCATCCGCGGCAGCCTCCAGAGCGCGACCAACGCGAAGCGCAACGCGGTCGCCTTCGGCGATTCGATCTTCGCCGAGGACATCGGCAAACTGCCCGCGACCAACCTCGCCGAGACGCTCAACCGCATTCCCGGCGTGCGCCTGAACCGCGACATCACCGGCGAAGGCGTCCAGGTCGCGATCCGCGGGCTCGGCCCGAGCTTTTCGAAAGTGCTGCTCAACAACACGCAGATCGCGATCGCGTCGGATGGCGGCACCAACGGCACCGGCGGCGGCAACCGCGAGGTCGATCTCGATTTCTTCCCGTCCGAACTCTTCACCCGCCTCGACGTGCTGAAGTCGCCGGTCGCTTCCACGCTGGAGGGCGGGATCGCCGGTACGGTCAACCTGCGCAATGCACGCCCGTTCGACAATCCGGGCACGCACCTGACGGTCGTCGGGCAGGGCCAGTATAACGATACCAACAACCGCTTCGGCCCGCGCGGCGCGATCGTCGCGAGCAAGACCTGGGACAAGTTCGGCATCCTGATCGGCTTGCAGGGCGTCGATCAGAAGACTCGCGTCGATGGCTTCGAGACGGTCGGCTACACCGACGGCAACGTCCCGACCGGGCGGCCGGGCGTCGGCGACGTCGGCGGCAACGGCTTCGCCTACGCGCCGGTCGTGCCGCGCAACACGGGGTTTGGCCTCACGCCGGGCGCGCCCGTCAATCTCGCGGCGACGTCGGGGCTGACCGATACGCAGATCCGCAGCGCGCTGATCCCGCGTCTCGGCCGCAACAACGTGACGCAGGGGACCCGCTCGCGGTATTCGGCATTGCTCGCGCTCGAGTTCCGCCCGACCGACACGCTCAGTTTCGCGTTTGACGGTATCTACGCCAAGTCGAAGCGCGATTACGTCAAGTCGAACATGAACTGGTACGTCCGCAATTCCGGCCCCGGTACCGATCCGACGTCGACCGGCGGCATGGTGCCGATCGGCCTGACGGTGGACGCGAACAACGTCGTCACCAGCGGTACGTTTGCCAACTCGGTGTTCTTCCTCGAAGAGAGCATCTTCCGCCAGACCACCGAATTCTACAATGTGAACCCGAGCGTCACCTGGGCACCCAGCGACACGTTCAAGGTCGAGGCGCAGGTCAATTACGGCAAGAGCACGTTCTATCGCGAACAGCCGAGCTTCCTTATCCAGACTCCGCGTGAGACCGGGATCAACGCGTTCTACGACAATACCGACAGCAACAATCCGCAGCCGATCATCACCTCGAACGTCGATCTCGGCGATCCGAACCTCGGCTGGAAATGGTATCGCCAGAACGTCCAGAGCGTACGCCGCGAGACCGAGACCAAGGGCGCGCATGTCGATTTCACGCTCGGCGATGCGAACATGAACCTGAAGTTCGGCGGCGCGTACGACAGCGCGCTGCGCAACGTCCGCGCCTACGACAATTCGACCGCGTACCAGACGTCGGTGTGCGGCGCGACGTGCGACGGCACCACCGGCAGCGTCACCAACGCGCAATTGTCGCAGTATCTGCAACGCCTCAACGTCACCGACATCGGCAAGCTGTCCAAGGGCAATGTCGGCTATACGAGCATCATCTCGACCAAGCTGAAGGAGCTGCAGGCGGCGACCAACTACCAGTCGTTCCTCGACAACGCGCCCGAAGCGCGCGGTTCGGTGACCGGCGGCACGACCGGCGACATCCTCGAAAAGACGTTCGGCTTCTACATGGAAGGCAACGGCGTCACCGAGATCTTCGGTCGCGAACTGCGCGCCAATGCCGGCGTCCGCTATGTCCATACCGACCAGCACGTCGCCGGTCCGGTCCAGGTCGCGGCAGGCCTCGTCGACGTGATCCAGGACTCGTCCTACGAGAAGGTCCTGCCGTCGCTCAACCTGACCTACGACGTGGCGACCCGCCTCAAGCTGCGGTTTGCGACCTCGATCAGCATGACGCGCGCCGATGCAGGGTCGCTGCTGCCCGGCCTGACCTTCTCCGATCAGGGCGCGCAGGTCGCGACCGCGGGCAACCCCAACCTGAAGCCCTACACCTCCGAGAACATCGATCTGGGCGGCGAATATTACACCGGCGGCATTGGCTATGTCGGCGTGTCGTACTTCCGCAAGAACATTGACGGGTTCACCGCCAACATCCAGTCGACGGTGCCGTTCTCCGCGCTGAACCTCGCGTTCAGCACGCTCACCACGACGCAGCAGCAGGCGATCAACGGCCGCGGTGGGCCCGACGTCGCGCAGATCGTCGTGACGCAGCCGGTCAACCTGAACCAGCTCAAGATCCAGGGCGTCGAGGCGACCTGGGTCCAGCCGCTCGATTTCCTCGTCCGCGGGCTCGGCTTCTCGGCGAACGGCACGCGGATCACGCAGAAGTCGGATACCGGACTGGTCGCGTCGGGCATCGCGCCGTGGAGCTACAACCTCCAAGGCTTCTACGAAGGCCACGGCGTGTCGCTCAGCCTGAACTATGTCTGGAACGACGAATCGATCGCCGCGAACGGTCCGCAGAACAACATTCCCGTGCCGCTGCGCGCCGATGCGCGCGGCCAGTTCGATATCTCCGCCGGATATCAGCTGCCGTTCTTCGACAACCGCGTGCGCCTGACGCTCGACGTGCTCAACATCACCAACGAGCCCCTGCGGACCACCTTCGGCTACGACAATGCAGCCTACAGCGTCTATTATCCGGGTCGCCAGTTCCTCGCCGGCATCCGCGCCAAGTTCTAAGTCTCCTCTCCCGAGGACCCTGTGGGGCCGGTCCGAAAGGATCGGCCCCTTTTTTGTACATCCGCCGCCAATTCCCCCGGTCGTGGGCAACCTGCGTTGCTCGTCTATCCTGTGACGAGGGCGTTGTGGTGCTAATTTGTCACGGACACGAGCGATGATCCATTAGGTTTCTGCCGACTTATCAACCGATTGCAGATTAAATCCAATTTGGATCAATGTTTATCGCAGTGCGTGTAACAATAGAGAGATATTCGGTCGCAAAGATGCTTGCCACTGTCTTTGTAAGGTCTATGTTAGCGCTCGCACAGCCGGCGTACGATCGGCGTGGGAGTATCCGCGGTCACAAGGCTGCGACCAAGAGGGGATGATCATGAAGGCTAATAGTCTTTCGTCGGCGCTCGCGCGTTCGGCATCCGTTATAGCGGTGGCGTACTGTCTTACGGTATCAGGCGTTGCTTCTGCACAAGCTCAGACGCAGGCCGGCGCCGACGCCACGAATGCGCAGCCGACGACGGCACCCGGCACGACGGCAGACCCCGCGGCCGCGGCTGGTCAGCTTACGCAACCGCAGACCGCGCCGTCGTCCGAATCTTCTCTTGCTGCCCAGGCGCCTGCGAGCGACGAAATCGTCGTCACCGGCGTTCGTGCCAGCCTCGAACGGTCGATCGCGATCAAGCGCAATTCGACCGGCATCGTCGACGCGATCTCGGCGGAGGATATCGGCAAGTTCCCCGACACCAACCTTGCCGAGTCGCTGCAGCGGATCACGGGCGTCTCGATCAACCGTACCAACGGCGAAGGCGCGCTGGTCACCGTTCGCGGCTTCGGCCCGAGCTACAATCTGGTCACGCTGAACGGCCGCCAGCTTGCGACTGCTAACGTGCAGGTCGTCGGCGGCGATCAGAATTCCGATGGCGCGCAGGGTGCGAGCCGGTCGTTCGACTTCTCGAACCTCGCCTCCGAAGGTGTCCGCACGCTCGAGGTCTACAAGACCGGCCGCGCGTCCGTGCCGACCGGCGGCATCGGGGCGACCATCAACGTGGTCACGCGCCGTCCGCTCGACGGCAAGGGCGGCCTGACCGGCAGCATCGGCGCGAAGGGCGTGTACGACACCAGTACCGATGGCTGCCTCGATTGCGGATCGAAGGTCACGCCGGAGCTTTCGGGCGTGCTCAGCTGGGCCGATCCGACCGACCGGTTCGGCGTGTCGCTGTTCGGCAGCTACCAGAAGCGCAACTTCACCTCGATCGCGGCGACGTCCAACAACTGGAACATCATGCCGTACAGCACCTTCCTGTCGGGAGGGTTCGTCAAATCGGATGGCAGCACGAAGATCACGGGTGGGCCGAGCGACCCGAACCAGCTCGTCGCGATCCCCAACGACAGCCGCTATCACTATGCGGAAGGCAGCCGCGAACGCATCAACGGCCAGGCGGTGGTCCAGTTCAAGCCGATCGAGACGCTGACCCTGACCGCCGACGCTCTGTTCGCGCAGAACACGCAGAAGGAAGTCCGTTCGGATCTGTCCAACTGGTTCAGCCGGCCGTTCGACGAGGTGCGGTTCGACGCCAACCCGACGGTCGCCACCGCAACGTATCTGCACGAAACGATCAACGGCGCGAAGGACGAAGGCTTCGAGGCGCAGAACCGCGGTCAGAAAAGCCGGATCCAGGATTTCGGCCTGAACGGCAAATGGGACATCACCGACAACTTCACGTTCAATCTCGATGGCCATTACAGCAAGGCATCGAGCCGGCCGGACAATCCCAACGGCAACAGCTCGACGCTGGTCGGCATGGCGGCCAACGTCGTTTCCTCGCATTCGGTGGATTTTTCCGGCGGTATTCCCGTGC
The DNA here is from genome assembly GCF_003050745.1 of Sphingomonas sp. PP-CE-3G-477. Lineage (GTDB taxonomy): Bacteria > Pseudomonadota > Alphaproteobacteria > Sphingomonadales > Sphingomonadaceae > Sphingomonas. The sequence continues at coordinate 45,976 of NZ_QAOF01000004.1, forward strand.
AGGACATCACGCTCTCGGGTCCGCTGACGGTTACCCAGGTGGGGTCGCAGATCGGCCGCACGTTCGCGTCTGCGCAGGATCAGCGCGTGAAGGAACTGCGCGGCGATTTCGGCTGGGATCTCGGGGGCGGCAGTCGCTTCGATTTCGGCGGCAACCTTCGCAACACCAACATGCACCAGACGCGAACCACGACGCAGCAGGTTCTCGGAGACTGGGGCATCACCAACCCCGGCGACGTGGAACGGCTTGCGCCCGGCGCGCTGCAGGCGTTCTGCCTCGTCTGCAAGTTCAAGCATTATGATCCCGGCAACGATCCGGAATCGCAGACGGCATTCCGCGGTGATGCGGCGTCCATCTACTCGGTACTGTCGCCGTTCTACAGCAAGGCCGGCAATCTCGTCGGTACCACCGCCACCGAAGACAATCGGGTTCGCGAGAAGATCTGGTCGGCATATGGCCAGGTCACGTGGAAGGGTGAGCTCGGGCCATTACCCGCGACGCTCGTCGCCGGCGTGCGCTACGAACACACGAAGTCCACGTCGCGATCGCTGGTGGCCGTTCCTGCCGCGATCAACTGGGTTTCGGACAACGACTACACCCTCGTGATCTCGAACCAGAGCAGCTTCCTGACGGACGGCGGGTCCTATAATAATTTCCTCCCCTCGATGGATTTCCAGGTCGAGTTGAAGACCAATCTGATCGGGCGTCTGTCGTTCAGCAAGACGATCGCGCGGCCGGAATATGGCAATCTGTTCACCTCGACCAGCGCCAACGGGCCATCACGACCGGTCGCCAATGGCGGTATCCCGAGCGGGACGACGGGCAATGCGCGGTTGATCCCGCTCGAATCGGACAATCTCGATGCCTCGATCGAATGGTATTACAAACCGGACAGCTACGTCTCGTTCGGGGTGTTCGACAAGCGGGTGCGCAACTTCATCGGCAATGGCCAGTTCACCACCGAACTGTTCGGGCTGCGTGATCCGAGCTCGGGCGCGCCGGGAACGCGATCGGGCCAGGCCAAGGCGGCGTTGCAGGCGCTGGGTGCCGATCAGAGCGACGTGAACCTGTTCGTGCTGACGGCATTGCTGGACCAGACCGGCTCGATCGGCGCGGCCACCACGGTGTTCCAGGCGAACTATAATGGCGCCACCGGCTCGCTGAACGACGATTTCGTCAAGCAAATCAACAGCAGCCGTGACGTGATCGCGAACGGGACGGACGTCCTGTATCAGTTCCAGCTCACCAGGCCGGTCAACAACAAGGACGCGGAGATCTACGGCTTCGAAGTCGCAGGCCAGCATTTCTTCGGATCGACCGGTTTCGGCGTCAGTGCCGCCTATACGCTGGTGCGGGGCGATGTCGGGTTCAACATCGGCGGGCTCCCGTCGGAGAACCAGTTCGCGCTGCTGGGCCTGTCGGACACGTTCAACGCGACGCTGATCTTCGACAAATACGGACTGTCCGCCCGGCTCGCGTACAACTGGCGCGACAAATTCCTGTCGGGCATCAACCGTCAGGACTCGCGCAATCCGGAGTTCACCAAGCCGTTCGGGCAGCTCGATGCGAACATCAGCTACGACATCACGCCGCGCTTCGCGGTGTCGATCGAAGGCATCAACCTGACCGAGCAGAAACTCCGGACCTATGCGCGCGACCAGAGCGAGCTCTGGTTCGGGCAGGAACTGCGCCGCCGCTTCCTGCTGGGCGGGCGCTTCCGCTTCTGAACGGACGCGGGGGATCGACGGGCGACGATGTTCCCCTCCTATGCCGGGGAGGGGGAGATCGCTCGCGCGGCGATCCACTTGCAACGTCACGCGGTACGGTGGGGCTCGGTGCGTCTTGGGAAAACAAGCACTGCCCGGAGAAATCTCCACCACCCGGCGAAGGCCGGAGCCCAATGGGAAGGCGCTTCTGGAACAGTGGTGGCTGGTTATTCTCGCGACCCCACGAACCTGCAAGGCTCATGGACAAGGCCCTGAATGCGCGCACGAGCAAACGACGTAAGGTCTACGAAGCGCATAGCGGCCCGCGCCGGATTGCGTGCCGCAACCGTGCTCTGCATGATGCCGCGCGTACCAGGTCCGTGGTTTGCGAAAGGCGCATCGTGACGAATATTGTCCTTCTGAATAACGTCGATCACCAGGATCTGACGGTCGCGACGGGCCATGGTCCAGAGTTCGGCGACGCGGTGAACCAGGTGCTGGTCTTCCCGACCGAATGGCAGGATCTGCAACGCGAATACCCGATCCTGTTCCGACGTTCGGAGGAGGGACGGTTCCAGTCGGTCGCACTCGTCGGGCTCGATCGTGACGAAAATCTGTTTCTCGGCGATGGCGTCTGGCACGCGCGCTATGTCCCGGCGCTGCATCAGCGGGGGCCCTTCTCGATCGGCCTGACCCGCGCCGAGGACGGCAGCGAAGCCGAGCCGATGGTGCACGTCGACCTCGATTCCCCGCGCATCACCGCGCGGGGCGAGGGCGTTCCCGGGCAGATCGTCTTCCTGCCGCATGGTGGCAACAGTCCGTATCTCGATGCCGTGTCGGACGTGCTCGGGCGCATCCATGACGGGGTGATCGCGAACGATCCGATGTTCGACGCCTTCCAGGTCGAAGGCCTGATAGAGCCGGTCGCGCTCGAGATATTCCTCGACGAGACGAACAAATACACGCTCGACGATCTCTACACGATCTCGGCCGAACGACTTGCCGCGCTCGATGGCGACGCCCTGGCGCGCCTCCACGCCCCCGGATTTCTTCAACTCGCCTTCTTCGCGATCGCGTCGCTCGGGACCGTCTCGCGCCTGATCGAGCTCAAGACCAGCCGGCTCGCGGCGCGGTGACCGCTTCCGTTGCCTTGCCGGCCGTTCGCACGATCGAAGGGGCGAAACGGGGCGAGATCGACTTCGCCGCGCTGATCGAAGCTGGCGAACCGGTCGTGCTGAAGGCGGTGGCGACCGATCTGCCGCTGGTCGAGGCCGGGCGGCAGGGTGCGGACGCGGCGATGGCGTATCTGTTACGCTTCGATGCGGGCCGTCCGGTGGTCGGCTTCGTCGGCGAACCAAAGATCGGCGGCCGCTTCTTCTACAATGACGACGTCACGGGCATGAACTACGCGGCAAGCCGCGCGCCGCTGGCCGATTATCTCGACCGGATCCGCGCGGGTATCGCCGCAGACGAGGCGCCATCGGTGTATCTCGGCTCGACCGACGTCGACACGTTCTTCCCCGGTTTGCGCGCCGAGAACCCCGTCGTGGCCGAGGGCGACCTTACTGGTGCCGGGACGCCGCTCGCCAGCCTCTGGATCGGCAACCGCACGACCGCGGCGGCGCATTGGGACATGTCGAACAACATCGCCTGCCCGCTGGTCGGCCGGCGCCGTTTCACGCTGTTCCCGCCCGATCAGGTCGCGAACCTCTATCCCGGCCCGCTCGAACCGACGCCAGGCGGGCAGGTCGTCAGCATGGTCGATTTCATCGAACCCGATTTCGACCGCCATCCGGGCTTTCGCGACGCGCTGAGCACTGCGCGCGTCGTCTACCTCGATCCGGGCGATATTCTCGTCTACCCGGCCTTGTGGTGGCACCGGGTGGAGGCGCTCGACGACTTCAACTTGATGATCAATTATTGGTGGAACGACGTGCCCGCGTTCGTCGATACGCCGATGACGACGATGCTTCATGCGATGCTCAGCCTGCGCGATCGTCCCGAGGGCGAGAAGCGGGCGTGGCGCGAACTGTTCGACTATTACGTCTTCGGCCCCGCCGAGCGCGCGGGCGAACACCTGCCGCCGCATGCCCGCGGTGCGCTCGCGCCGCTCGACGACACCGCCGCACGGCGATTGCGCGCACAAGTCCTGCAACGCCTCAACAGATAGGATGGCCATGACGGACACACAGCGGAGCCGCGTCGTGATCGCGGGCGGCGGCACCACCGGCTGGCTCGCCGCTGCCGCAATCGCGCAGCAACTCGGCGCGCTGGTCGATGTCACGCTGGTCGAATCCGAGGAGATCGGCACGATCGGCGTCGGCGAATCGACCATCCCGACGGCACGCGCGTTCCACCGGCTGATCGGGATCGACGAGCAGCGGTTCATGGCCGAGACCGGCGCCACCTTCAAACTCGGCATATCGTTCGAGAACTGGGCTCGGATCGGCGATCGCTACATCCACGCGTTCGGCGAAACCGGCCAGTCGACCTGGATGGGTGCGTTCCACCATTTCTGGCTCCAGGCGCGCGAAGACGGTTTCGGCGGCGACCTCGGCGACTATTGCCTCGAACTCCAGGCGGCGCAGGCGGAGCGGTTCGCGATCGGCGGCAACGCGCCCGAGCTGAGCTACGCCTATCACCTCGACGCGGGCCGCTATGCGCGACACCTGCGCACGCTCGCCGAGGGGGCAGGCGCGCGCCGCATCGAAGGGTTCATCGACCGCGTCGAACAGGATGGCGAGAGCGGTGACATCGCCGCGCTCGTGCTGCGCTCGGGGGAGCGGATCGAGGGGGACCTGTTCATCGACTGCACCGGGTTCCGCGCGATGCTGATCGGCCAGACTTTGGGGTCGCCGTTCGAGAATTGGCGGCATTGGTTGCCGACCGACAGCGCGGTCGTCACGCAGACGCGCTCGGTCGGGCCGGCGGTGCCGTACACGCGCGCGATCGCGCACGGTGCGGGGTGGCGCTGGCAGATCCCGCTCCAGCACCGCGTCGGCAATGGGCTCGTCTATGACAGCCGGCACCTCTCCGCAGATGAGGCGCACGCGCAATTGCTCGCCGAAGTCGAGGGTGAAGTCCTGTTCGATCCCCGCCTGATCCGCTTCCAGCCCGGTCGCCGCCAGGACGTATGGCGCGGCAATTGCGTGGCATTGGGGCTAGCGGGTGGGTTCGTCGAACCGCTCGAGTCGACCGCGATTCACCTCGCGATGATCGGCATCACGCGGCTGCTCCAGGTGTTCCCGTTCGGCGGCAATCACGCGGCGACGGCCAAACGCTTCAACGAACAGGCGGCCGCCGATATCGAACGAATCCGCGACTTCATCGTGCTGCATTACGTGCTGACCGAGCGTGACGACACGGCGTTCTGGAATGCATGCCGGACGATGGAAATCCCCGAGACGCTGAGCGACCGGATCGCGTTGTTTCGCGAAAGCGGCATGGCGTATCAGGACGGCGAAGAGATTTTCCGCGTCGCCTCCTGGGCGCAGGTGATGACCGGCCAGCGACTGTCTCCCCGCCAACATCACCGGATGGGCCGGATCATGGGTGAGCCGCGCCTGCGACAGGTCCTGGGCGACATGAAGACGACTATCGCCAAGCAAGTCGCGGTCCTGCCGACGCATCAGCAGTTCCTGCGTACCTATTGCCCCGCCGATGTTTGAGCGGGCCGCCAGCGACGCGTTTCGACCGGGACGTCGCGAGGTCCTGGTCGGCGCGGTGGCGATGGTCGCCGCGCCAGCTTTTGGTGCGGGCCCCGCTGCCGAGCCGCGCGTCGAGCGGATGTCACCCGCGTTCGACCGGATGGTCGCGGCCGGCACGCGGGTCGAGACGATCGCGACCGGCATCCGCTGGGCGGAGGGCCCGGTATGGGTCGAGGCCGGACAGTATCTGCTGTTCTCCGACCCACCCGCCAACATCGTTCGTCGCTGGCGCAAGGGTGGCCCCGCCGTGCCGTTCCTCGATCCGTCGGGGGCAGGGGGCACCGATCCCAAGCTTATCCGCGAGCCGGGTGCGAACGGACTGACGCTCGACCGCGAGGGCCGGCTGTTGATCGCGAACAGCGGCGGTCGGTCGATCGATCGCCTGGATTTGGTCACGCGGCGGCGCGAGACGGTCGTCGATCGCTACCAGGGAAAGCGGTTCAACAGCCCGAACGACATGCACGTCGCGCGCGACGGGACGCTCTACTTCACCGATCCGCCGTACGGGCTGACCGAAGGCGATACGTCGCCGCTAAAGGAACTGGCGGTGAACGGCGTCTATCGGCTGCGGCCGGGCGGCATGGTCGAACTGCTGGAGGGGAGCCTGACTCGACCGAACGGCATTGCGTTGTCGCCCGACGAAACGCGGCTCTACGTGTCGGTGTCGGACGAAAGCGCGCCGCGGATCATGGTCTATGATCTCGATGCGAAGGGCGTGCGCAATGCCAGGGTGCTGCTCGATGCCACGGCGATGAAGGCGCGGGGCGGGGCAGGGTTGCCCGACGGCATGAAGGTGGCGCTCGACGGGACGCTGGTGTGCTCGGTGCCCGGCGGCATGATGGTCATGACGCCCGACGCGGAGCCGCTCGCGCTCGTCACGACTGGCGCGCCGATCGCCAACTGCGCGTTCGGCGAGCGGGGGCGGGCGCTATACATGACCGCCAACGACCGCGTCCTGCGCCTGTCGCTGCGTGGCGGTTGGCAAGGCGAGGGCTGATCGATCTTCGTTCGACACGGACCGTTTAGCCCTTCGCCGTGTGGGGTTTTACGACCGACACGAGTTGAATATTCGCAATTTTAAATGGTCTTGGAACGGTGCGCTTCCCCGGCAGCGGCCGCTGCCGGGGGAAAGGCCGGTCAGAACCTGGCGCGAACGCCTACGCGGTAGATGCGGCCGAGCGTGTCGTACAGCGCAGGGTTCACGTCGAGACCGGTGTTGGTCTGTGGCGCGGGCGCTGGGTCGTGATCGAACAGATTGTCGACCTTGAAGAACATGCTGACCTGCTTGGTGAAGTTCACCGATCCGCCGAGGTCGACGTAGAACGCACCCTTCATCTTGTTATAGTCGATGGTCGGGTGGTTGGCGGTCGAGACTGGGCAGCCGGTGGTGCAGACGACATATTGGTTGCCGAACACGCCGTCCGAGAACCAGCGCTCCTGCAGGTTGATGCTGAAGACGTCGTTGTCGTAGCTTTGCGTCGCCAGCCATTTCCAGTCCGGCGTGTTGCCGTTGTTGGCCCCGGCCTGGTCGACCACGTCAACGCCGGCGATCCCGGCGTCGACGAGGAACTCCTTCACGTGCGTGCCGAGGATGCGGAGCGTGAAGTTGCCGGGAATGCCGAGCGGCTTCTTCCATTGATAGCTCGCCTCGATGTCGAACCCACTGGTCTTCCACGACGCGAGATTGAACGGCTGGACGTTGATGAAATTGCCGCCCTGGGTCGGACTGTTCAGCACGAAGCCGCCGCAGAACGCCTGATTGCCCTCGAAGCAGAAGCGGACGATCTGGTCGGGCGATAGTGTCGAGACGACGCCGTCGAGCTTGATCTTGTAATAGTCGAACGACAGACCGAGACCCGGCGCCCATGACGGATGCGATAGGACGATACCGACCTCGGTGTTGCGCGCGATTTCCGGCTTCAGGTCGGGGTTCCCGACGGTGTTCTGGAATGCCTGCACGCCGCTACCGGAGAAGGGATTGGTAAAGTTCGGCAACGTCGTGACGGTCGGTGCAGCGAACAGTTCGGACAGGTTCGGCGCGCGGACGTCGCGCGACGTGACTGCGCGTAGCCGGATGCCGTCGAGCGGCGTATCCCAGGTACCGCCGGCCTTCCAAGCCCACACCGTGCCCGACGTGCTGTAATGCGTTACGCGGCCCGCGCCGTTGAGGTTGGCGCGGCCCATCGCCTCGCTGTTGAACAAAGGCAGGTTGAGCTCGAGAAAGCCCTCGTACACCTCGTACTTTCCGCGCCCGTTCTTGTAGTTGCCGGCTGCCCAGTTGCTGCCCAGCGTAGAATTTAACAGCGGATCGGCGGGATAGGCTGTGCTGTTCGGGCTGAGTGCGGTGACGCCCGCACCATAGGGGTCGCCGTGGACGCGGTAGAATTCACGACGATACTCGCCACCGAAGGCAACCGACAACGGCCCGGCCCACAGGTTGAGCGGCTCGCCGGAGAAGTTGAGGCTGGCGACGTCCTGCGTCAGCTTGGTGCGCTGGAGCGGCCCATTGGCAGGCGTGACATAGGCGAGCGCCGCTACCGACGGCACCGCGCCGCCGAAGATGTTGATAGGCTGGCACCCGGCGGCGCGCGCGGCAGGATCGGCGCAGACGATCGCGCCGTTCAGCGTGATCGCATTGGTCGCCGCGACATAGCGGGACTGCAACACGGTGTTGTCGACGTCGATCGCCGCCTTTGTGATGCCGTGCTCGTAATAGGCATCGTAGGTCCACGGCGTGCCGCCGATGTCGAACTTGCCCTTCAGCCCACCGACGAATCGGTATTGGCGACGATCCGTCTGGACCAGCGGATCGGGGAAGTTGCCGTTGCTGGTGCCGAAATTGAACTGCGTGATGTTGGCGGTCGCGCAGCGATCGCGGACCAGTTGCGGTAGGAAAGGGTTCGCGCACTGCACGGTCAGGTTCGGGCGGCCATACCCTGGGCTCGGCTGGTTGCTGGTCTTCACCTGCGCGACGTTGACGGTGACATAGGCCTCGTTGTTCTCGGCGAAATCGAAGCCGATCCGCCCAAACCCGTTGAGCCGCTCCAGCGAGGATTTGAGCGATGCGCCCGAGCCCGGCGCGCCCGACAGGTCCCCGCCGACGCAGAAGCTGTTGGCGGGGAAGCAGTTGGTGACGCCGCCGGTGCCGGTCGGACGACCGTTCGAGCCATAGTTGAAATTATACGGCGCGCCGTTCTGGTCGAACGCGATGCCCTGCAACGGGCCGTTGTTGATCAGGCCGAAGCGCGCATATTGATAGGGCTGCGCATAGTCGCGGTAGTTGAACTGCGGCAGGCCGTTGTTCGTTTGTCCGGTGTTGACGAGCGTGGTGGCGCGGTACCAGTCGCGACCTTTGGCGAGGTCGGTGCCGAAATCGCCCGGGCCGACGCCGTCCTCGTCGTCATATTCGCCACTGACGATCAGGTGCAGCTTATCGCCGAACAGCGACGTGCCGAACGCGGCCTGGACCAGGCCCTGCTTGTCGTCGCCATAATTGGTGATGCCGCCCTGGACGTTTGCCTTGAAGCCCTTGAAGCGCGTGTCGGTGATGAAGTTGACCACGCCGCCGACCGCGTCCGAGCCGTAGGACGCCGATGCGCCGCCGGTTACGACGTCAACGCGCTTGACCAGCAACTGCGGGAACATGCTGATATCGGGCACGCCGGAGACGTTCGCGCCGACGACGCGCTGCCCGTCGAGCAGGGTCAGCGTACGGATGGGGCCGAGGCCACGCAGCGAGAAGGAGCTCAGCCCCTGCGTGCCGCTCGACGTGCTGAACGTGCCGGTCGAGGCGCCGGTCGAGCCCTGCAGCGACGGCAGCTGCGCGATCGCGTTGAAGATATTGGGTTGCGCGTTCTTGAGGATCTGGTCCTCGCCGATCACGGTCGTCGGCGTCGGCGCGTTGAAGCCGCTCGACGTGATGCGCGTGCCGGTGACGACGATGTCGTTCGAGGTGGTCGCCGCACGCTCTTCGGCTTGCACGGCCGGTTCCGGCGCGAGAAGCTGGTCGGGCGCGGCCGGGTCTGCGGACTGTGTCGAGGCCGGGAGGCTCGCATCCGGAGACGCGGTCTGGCCAAGGGCGGGCGAGCAGAGCAGCGCGGTCGCGAGTACGGCTAAGCTGGTAGCGGTACCACGGAAATTCCGAACGGAGTACCGATCGCGCATATGCCTGTGCATCATTCCATCCCCATGTTGCACGACGCGCATACCGTGTGTCCGGCTTGGCGACGTGTCGTGTCCCGACGCTCTTTATCGGAAGCCGGTCGCGGTATCATCTACGACCATGGTCGCAGTGGGCGGTCGCAAGGGGGGGGCGGTCGCAGGGGGCGCGCGTGCAGACCGCGCGCCAGTCAGGGCATCAACCGTTTGCGCCCCTGCGACAGATGCCAGCGCATCGCCAGCGCGGCGCCGTCGGCATCCTGCGCGCGGATCGCCTCGACGATCGCGTCATGCTCGTCCATCATCGCCTTGATGACCTCGGGCGCCCGCGACCGCGATATGTCGACCCCGGCGCGCAGGATCTGCATCACCTGTTCCTGGAGGTGATCGAAGACCGGCAGGAACGCGGCGTTGGAGGTCGCTTCGGCGATCGCACGGTGCAGCACCCAATCCTCGTCATGCGCCGGCGCGTTGGAGAGGAGCGCGGCGCGCAACGCCTCCAGCGCCTTCTCGATCGCATCGAGCTGATGGTTCGACCGCCGCTGCGCCGCCAGCCTCGCGGCCTCCGCTTCCAGCACGAAGCGGACTTCGTACGTGCCCAGCGTGGTTGCCAGCGCGTCCATCGGCATGTGCGATCCAAGCCGTTCGGACGGCCGACGCTTGACGAACGATCCCGCGCCGAGCCGCGCCTGCGTGATCCCGTCGGACGCCAGCCGCGCCAGCGCCTCGCGCACGATCGTCCGCGACATCCCGAAGGTCGCCGCCAGCCGCAATTCCGACGGCAGCCGGTCGCCGATCGCGAGCCGTTCTTCGAGGATGATCTGGACGATGCCGGCATAGGCGCGATCGGCCAGCCGACCCTCGTTCGCCGCGGCCTTTTCCGGGACGTCTCCGATTTGGTCAGATGACATGGCTGAGCGCCATGACCAGCGCGAGGCCGACCACCGAGATCGCCGTTTCGAGCAGCGACCAGGTCCGGAACGTGTCGGCGGTGCTGGTGCCGACATAGCTTTTCACCAGCCAGAAACCGGGATCGTTGACGTGGCTGAAGAATACCGATCCCGCGCCGATCGCCAGCACGACCAGTTCCGGCGACACGCCCGAACTCGCGACCACGCCCGGCATGATCCCGACCGCGGTGATCGTCGCGACCGTGGCGGAGCCCGCGGCGAGGCGGATCGCCACCGCGACCAGCCAGCCGAGCAGCAGCGGCGAGATCGCGTACATCAGCACGGTGCGCGCGAGCAGATCGGACAGCCCGGCGGTCACCAGCACCTGCTTCAGCGCGCCGCCCGCGCCGATCGCGAGCAGGATCGCGCCTGCCGAACCCATCGTCTCGTGCCACACCGCATCCTGGATCGCCGCCTCGCGCAGCCGCCGCCCGAACAGCAACGGCAGCGCGAGGAGGTTGGTGATCAGCAACGCGATCACCGGATTGCTCGCCGCGACCAGCCACGCGGTGCCCTTCATCCCCGGCACGATCTGGCCCAGTTCGCCGGTCGCGATCATCAGCACGGGGAGCAGCACGATCAGCAGCGACAGCATCCGCCGCGGCGGCGCGATCGAGAGGCCTTTGTCGGTCACGATCGGCGACGCGAGCCGCACGCCGCGCGTCGTCACCATCGCCAGCAACGGCCCGGCGATGATCGCGGTCGGGATCGCGATCAGGATGCCGTAGAACATCGTCAGCCCGAGGTTCGCGCCAAGCGCCTCCACCGCGAGCAGCGGCCCCGGATGCGGCGGGACCAGCGCGTGGACCACGCCCAGACCGGCGAGCGCGGGCATGATGAGCCGCAGCTTGGCCGCATCGCGATCGGCGCCGTCCTTGCCCGTCATCTCCTCCGCCGCCGCGACGACGATCGGCAGCAGCAGCACGAGTCCGGTCTCGAAGAACAGCGGCAGGCCGACGACGATCGCGATCCCCAGGGTCGCCCAGGGTGCGGCGCGCACACCGGTAAGCTGCAACGCGCCCTTCGCCAGCGACGCGGCGGCACCCGACAGATGCAACATCGCGCCCAGCGACAGGCCGAGCGCGACGACGAGGCCGGTGCCGCCGATGATATCGCCGACACCCTTCTGCACCGCCTTGGCGACGTCGGGCAGCGGCAGTCCGGCGAGCAGCCCGACGGTGAACGCGCCGCACAACAGGCCGATAAAGGGGTGAAGCCGCCCGCGGACGATCATCAGCACGGCGAGAAGTATCCCGGCCAGCGCGGCGATCACCAGCCGCATGTCGCTGCCGATCATTGGCGTGCGGCTCGCGGTCGTCCGGAACGATCCAGTGCTCGTGGCATAAACGCCCCTCCTATCGGTCCGGCGGCGCCTTCGCCTGCTGGTACAATCGCATATCTGTACGACAGGTCTTTTCGAACTACCAACAGAAAAGGCTTGATTGCGCCCAAAGCTGCGGCCCATACATCGGACCTGTCCAACCGAATCCGCACAACCGGATCAGTGGATCAACAGCTCGAACCATGCCGTCGCGGTCCCGATCCGCTGCACACATGGCCGAAGCAGAGGAGGATGACCATGGAAGGGCCTGGACACGAAACGCGCCAACCCACGGCCGCCGCAACGGTGACCGAGACCCGCGCCGCGCTGACGCCGACCCAGTTGAGGGTGCTTCGCGGCGTCCATTCGGGGTTGCTCAACAAGCAGATCGCCTTCGACCTCGGCATCGCCGAAGCCACGGTGAAGGTCCACATGACCGCCCTGATGCGCAAGCTCAACGTCCGCAACCGCACCCAGGCGGCGATCCTCGCGCAATCCCTGGCAATCTGATTCCCCTTTTATCCTCCCCTTGCAGGGGGAGGGTTCGACGGCGCCCCAGCTACGACCATCGTCGCAGGTGAAGCGTCCGCTCCCGAACGGTAGGACTGCTGTCCTGATAATTGGAGACGGATGATGGTTGCGCACTGGCTGCTCTGCGGAACGGCGCTGCTCGTCGCCGCGCCTGCGATCGCGAAGACCGTACCGGCTGCGAAGTCCGTCTCGGTCTATCTCAGCCAGCCCGACGATCCGCGTGCGATCACCGTCAAGGGCGTCGGCGACGGTCGCGCGGACGACAGCGCCGCGCTTCAGCAGGCGATCGACGCGGCGGCGGCGGGCGGTCATGGCGGCGTCGTGTTCCTGCCCTCGGGGCGCTACCGGATCAGCCGGACGATCTTCGTCCGCTCCGCCGTCCGCATCTTCGGCATCGGCCGGACCCGCCCTGAGATCGTGCTCGGCGACAATAGCGCGGGCTACGCGTCGGGTGTCGCGGCGATGGTCAGCTTCACCGGCGAGGACCAGTACCGCGTCGGCAAGGCGCCGGTCCCGCCGCGCACCAGCGTGCCCTTCGACGCCGCGATCTTCGACGCGACCTCGAGCACCTTCTATTCGGCGCTGTCGAACGTCGATTTCCGGATCGGCGAGGGCAATGCCGGTGCGGTCGCGGTGCGGTTCCGTGTCGCGCAGCATGGCTATCTCCGCCACGTCGACTTCCACATCGGCTCGGGGCTCGCCGGCGTCTATCAGGCGGGCAACGAGTTCGAGAATCTGCGCTTCTTCGGCGGCCGCTACGGCATCATGTCGGAAAAGACCTCGCCCGCGTGGCAGTTCACGCTGATCGACTCCGAATTCCAGGGCCAGCGCGATGCTGCGATCCGCGAACACGAGGTCGACCTGACTCTCGTTAACGTCGCGATCCGCGATACGCCGGTCGGGATCGAGATCGACCGCGGCTATTCTGACTCGCTCTGGGGCAAGGACGTCCGGTTCGAGAACGTGTCGCAGGCGGGCGTGATCGTGTCGGCGGAGAACAGCGTCTTCACGCAGATCGGCTTCGACAATGCGGTGGCGTCGAACACCCCGACCTTCGTCCGCTTCCGGGGCAGCGGCAAGACCGTGGCAGGGGCGGGGCCACGCTACCGCGTCAGCGATTTCTCCTACGGGCTGAAGCTGGCCGGGTTGGGCGCGATCGGCGAGTATGCGACCGACATCCAGATGGCGCCGCTCGCGCGCCTGCCGGCACGGCGTGCGCCGGCGATCCGCGCTATGCCGCCGGTCCGCGAATGGGCGAACGTCCACGATCTCGGCGTGAAGGGCGACGACACGACCGACGACACCGCGGCGTTGCAGCGCGCGATCGACACCCACCGCGTGCTGTATCTCCCGGTCGGTCGCTACCGCGTCACCGACACGATCAAATTGCGCCCCGACAGCGTCCTGATTGCGCTGCACCCCAGCCTCACGCACCTCTATCTGCCCGACGAGACACCGGCGTACATGGGTGTCGGCGGACCAAAGGCGCTGTTGCAGAGCGCGAAGGGCGGCAACGCGGTCGTCTCCGGGCTTGGCCTGTGGACCGGCGGCGTAAATCCCCGCGCGACCGCACTTCTGTGGAAGGCGGGCGAGGCGTCGATGGTCAACGACGTCAAGATCCAGGGCGGCGGCGGCACCGTGCTGACCAAGGGCAGCCCGATCGGTTTCGGCGATCCGCGCGCGCGCTTCGACGGCCAATATCCGAGCATCTGGGTCACCGACGGCGGCGGCGGCACGTTCGCGGCGATCTGGTCGCCGAACACGCTCGCCTCCGCCGGTTTCCACGTCTCGAACACCAAGACCCCCGGCCACGTCTACGAGCTGTCGGCCGAGCACCATTATCGCGCCGAGATCGTCCTCGATACCGTCGAGAACTGGGAATTCCTGGCGCCACAGACCGAGCAGGAGGTACGCGACGGCGTCGACGCGATCTCCACCGAGATCCGCAATTCGCGCAACATCCTGTTCGCCAATTACCACGGCTACCGCGTTACGCGCTCGATCAAGCCGATGGACGCCGCGGTGAAGCTCTACAGTTCGGGCGACATCCGTTTCCGCAACGTACACGTGAACGCCGAAAGCGGGTTTGCGAGCTGCGATACCAAGGGTTGCGGCACGTATCTGCGCGCGAGCAAATTCCCGTTCGAAAACGCCATCAAGGATATGACGCGCGGGCAGGAAGTGCGCGAACTCGAGTTCGCCCGGCTCGACGTTCCGCCCGCACCCGCGACGGCGGTGCGAACCCCGATGACGGCGCCGTTGCCGGCAACGCCCGGCGTCGAGAAACTGGCCGACGGTTTCCACTCGATCGCGGGCGGCGCGGTCGATGCGCAGGGCAAGCTGTACTTCATCGATCGCCGTTTCCAGCGGATCCACGGCTGGTCGAAGACCGAGGGCCTGTCGATCGTCTCGGAAGCACCGCTCGATGCGGTCAACCTCGCCGTCGACCGGTCGGGCGATCTCCTCGTGCTGTCGTCGGCGGGACGTGACGGCACCGTCTTCAGCATCGATCCGGCCAAGCCGACCGACGTCAAGGTCATCGCGCCGACCCCCGCCAAGCCGCGGCCCGGATCGGCAACCGTGCTTCCGGTCAACGTCTGGGCGAATGGCGAGTTCGCCGACCGGATCGATCCCGCGACGTACCAATATCCCCCGCTCGCGGATTTCTTCACCACCAAGATGGGCGAGGCCAAGCCGCAGGACTATGTCTCGCCCGACGGGTCGCTGGTGCTCCCGGCGTTTCGCGTCTGGAACCAGGGTTCGGACGATCATCAGGGCTGGCGCTGGTCCGATACGCTCGATGCCAACGGCTTCGTCTTCGCCGCACCGGGCGAACGCATCGTCCTGACCAACGGATCGGAGAACCGCACGTATAGCGGGCTGGTCGGTGACAACGGCAAGGTGACCGACCTCAAGATCGTCGCAGATCGCGGCGGCGAGAGCGTGGCGCGCGATGCCGCGGGCAACCTCTACGTCGCGAACGGCCAGGTGTTCGTCTACGCGGCGGACGGCACGCTCGCCCGCCGCATCGACGTGCCCGAGCGCCCGCTGCAACTCGTGATCGGCGGCGCCGACCACCGCACGCTCTACATCCTCACGCACCACGCCTTGTACGCGACGGGGATATGAGACTCGGCGCGATCAGACGTTGCCGTCGCCCTGTTCGAGCACCTCGACGCTGTCGCCCACGGCGATCGTGCCGAAGCGTTCGGGCACCGCGTTCTGCCCGAACATGATGCCGCTCGCATTGGCGTGACCCATCGCGCGCAGCGTGCCGAGCGGTTCGTTGCCGTCGAGCCGCTCGCCGGTAAGCGGTTGCTGCGTGACGATGATGCACCGCGAACAAGGCCGCGCGATCCGCAACACCGTCGTCCCGATCCGTATCCGCCGCCAGCGATCCTCCGCCCAGGCCTCCGTCCCCGCGATGACGATATTGGGGCGAAACCGCGCCATCGTCACGCCGTTCGCAAGCCGATCGTTCAGCGCGACAAGCGACGCTTCGGTGGTGACGAGCAGCGGAAAGCCATCCGCAAGGCTCACCTGTTCGCCCGGCAAGGACCAGTCCGGATGGATCGCCCGAACGCTCTCGTCATAGTGATACGCCAGCCGCACCGGACGACCGAGTGCCTTGCTCAGGAACGTATCCGCCTCGGGGTTGCCGAAGCGGACCATGACGGTATCGCGCCACACCGTCGCAGCGACGCCTGCCACGCTGTCGTCGGGGACGGCGGCTTCGCACGTTCCCAGTTCGGCATGGTGGAACAGGATGCGGCTGCCCTCTACCGTCACGCCGATACGCGCCATGTCCGGCACCTGGCGGCGCGTGATGAACCGGTCGGCGTCGTCGACCAGCATCCACCGCCGGTCGCCCGCAATACCCCGGGCTTCGAGGTCGGCATGCTCCAGCGCATGCCCACCCAGGCTCTTTACGGGATAGCGGAACAGGCTCGACACGATCATCATCGGGCGTGTCTAGCAAGGTTTCCGGCTCAGGATAGCGCAGGCTCGTGCAACGTGCCGTGTCGACCGACGTCGAGAAATGCAGCCGAGCATGGTCGCGGCATCGGTGCGTTGCTCGATCCCGGATCGATAGGCTCACGGCTATCCACATCGTCGAGTGGCCGCCTGTTCGTTAGTCCAGCGCCGCGCGGATCGCCGCTGCCGACAGGAACGGTGCGCCCGCGACCAGCACGAGGCTGACCGCGGCGAGCAGCTTGATCGCACCCGCGCCGCCGGCCGGGTCGAGCGATCCCGCGCCGAAGATCAGCAACGGCACCGCGAGCGGCAGCATCACGAGGCCCGTCACCGCGCCGCCGCCGCGAACGCCCGCAACCAGTGCGCTCGTCGCGACCGCGAGTGCGGCGAGGCCGGGCGTGCCGATCAACAGGCCGATCTCGACGCGGAGCAGCGTGTCGGCCGACAGGTTAAGCAGGCCGGCGGCGATCACCGCGGCGAGCATCAGCGGGGAGCCGAAGCTCAGCCAGTGCGCGATCGTCTTCGCCAACGCGACCAGCGCGAGCGACATCCCGCGGACGACGAACTGGTCGAACACGCCCGCCTCCAGATCCGGACCGACGAGGCGCTCGACCGGCAACAAGGCCGCAAGCAAGGCCGCGGTCCAGATCACGCCGCCGCCGATCCGCGCAAGCAGCGCCGCGTCGGGGCCGATCGCGAACGGGAACAGTGTCGCCACCAGCAGGAAGAACGCGACCACGAGCGTCGCGCCGCCACTCGACACGCTGCGCCGCAGATCGCGACGGATCAGCGCGATCACAACGCGATCTCCTGCGCGTGGAGAAGCGCCAGCGACAGATGCGTTGCGACCAGTGCGATACCCCCGGTGGCGCGGTGCTCGGCGATCAGCGTTTCCAGTCGAGCGATCGACACCGTGTCGAGCCCGTTGGCGGGTTCGTCGAGCAGCCAGACAGGCGCCCCGCTGGCGGCAACGCGCGCGATCGCCGCGCGGCGGCGTTGCCCGGTCGACAGCAGGCGGACCGGAATGTCCGCGAGCGCATTCAGATCGAGGGCGGACAGCGCTTGGGCGATCCGGGTATCGGCGGCGGGCGCATTGTCCAACGCGGCCCAGAAACGAAGCGCCGCGATCAGCGTGCGGTCCGAGTCGAGCGCGCTCGCCTCGGTCAGCAGCGCCTTGTCCGCGTCACACGCCACGCTGCCCTCGAACGGCGCGAGCAGGCCGGCGGCGATGCGGATCAGGCTCGATTTGCCGATGCCATTGGGGCCGGTGACGATCGCCGCATCGCCCGGCCCGAGGTCGAACGACACGCCCGAGAACAGCAATCTTCCGCCCCGTACGCACGCCACGTCGCGAAACGCGAGACTCACGTCGCGCTATCCTCCAGCGCGTGCATGTCGTCATCGCTCAGCCCGAAATGATGGCCGATCTCGTGGATCGTCACGTGCGCGACGAGGTCGTCGAGGCGCACTCCGGTCTCGATCCATTCCTGCAGGATCGCGCGGCGGTACAGCACGATGCGGTCGGGCATCGGCGCGACGTCCATCGACGATTTCTCGCCGAGCGGACGGCCGTGATACAAGCCCGACAGGTCGAGCGGGTGTTCGATGCCCAGCGCCGCCAGCGTCTCGTCGTCGGCAAACTCCTCGACCGCGAAGACGATGTCGCCGAGATGCTCCGCGAACTGCTGCGGCAGCCTGGCGATCGTCGCGCGCGCGATGGCCTCGATCGCATCGGCGTCGGGGGCTTCCCCGGATATTGTCGCTTGCCCGCTCATGCCGCCAGCCATACGCGTCGGCGAACTGTTGCGGCAAGGGAGAGCCCGATGATCGAAGCGCTGAACGATACCGAGCGGGCCGAGGCGCTCGATGGGCTCGACGAGTGGGATTACGACGATGCGCGCGACGCGATCACGCGGACGATCGTGTTCGCCGATTTCGTCGAGGCGTTCGGCTTCATGACGCAGGTCGCGCTGATCGCCGAGCGCGCGAACCACCATCCGGAGTGGAAGAACGTCTGGAACCGCGTCGAAATCCTGCTGACGACGCACGACGCGGGCGGCCTGTCGCCGCGCGATATCGAGATGGCCGAAGCGATCGACGCGATCGTCGGCGACGCCTGAGCTGAAGGCATTTTCAGTACCACCCCGGCGAAGGCCGGGGCCCAGGTGGGGGACGAAGCTGGCGGAGGATCGCCCGTCGTTACATCTGTTCCCCAACTGGGCCCCGGCCTCTGCCGGGGTGGTACCAGAAGCTCTACTTCCGCATATCCCGCCGCATGCGCTTGCGCAGCGCACCCGGCATCCACCGCGCGGCGAATGCCATCCGGTGCGCGGTCTTCCCCACGAAAGTGTGCACCTTGTCGCCGTGCACCGCCGCCCAGGCTGCCTCCGCGACCTTGTCCACGCCGGTCAGCTCCAGCCCCGCGCCCGTCACCGTCTCGCGGATCGAGTGGTTGGTGTTCCCCGCCGCAGAGTCGAGCAGCGGCGTGTCGATGAAGCTCGGCACGATCGAGCGCACCTTGATGCCGTCCGCCGCCCATTCGCCGTCGAGCGCCTCGGTGATGGCGCGCACTCCGAACTTGGTCGCGGAATAGGGCGCGAGCCCCGCCGAGCCATAGATCGCCGACGCCGACGCGGTGTTGAGCAGGCACGATCCCGGCGTCCGCGTCAGATACGCATGGCCGATCCGCGCGCCGTTCAGCGCGCCGACCAGGTTGATCGCGATCACCCGGTCGATCTCGGCGAAGTCGGTCTCCGCGAGCGGTCCGCCCGATCCGATCCCGGCATTGTTGAACAGCACGTCGAGCCGCCCGCCGGTGGTCGCGACGAACGCATCGAGCGACGCCACCCACGCATCGCGGTCGCGCACGTCCATCTGGTAGGTGCTGACCATGCCCGCGGGCAGCAGCGCGGCGGTCTCGGCAAGTCCCGCGACGTTGACGTCGGCGAGCCCGACCCGCCAGCCTTTCCGCGCGAACAATATCGCGGTCGCGCGGCCGATCCCCGATCCGCCGCCGGTGATGAAAATGCCCTGTTGGCTCATACCCTCTCCATTTGATTTTCCGGTATGTTTCCCGCATCCTGCGCGCAGATGCCAGACAATTCCCCAGCGCTCGCTTTCGAACGCGTCACCAAAAGATACCCAGGCGCTGGGGGCACGACGGTCGCCGTCGATGCGGTCTCGCTGGAGATCGCGCGCGGCAGTTTCGTCGCGCTCGTCGGCACGTCCGGTTCGGGCAAGTCGACGTTGCTGAAGACGCTCAACCGCCTGGTCGAGCCGAGCGAAGGCCGCGTGACGATCGACGGTGCCGACGTCGCCGCCGAGCCCGCGCCCGAACTGCGCCGCCGGATCGGCTACGTCTTCCAGAATATCGGCCTGTTCCCGCACATGACGATCGCCGAGAACATCGCGATCGGCTTGCGCATCGCCGGCCGCACGGATGAGGCGAAGGTCGGCGAACTGCTCGATCTCGTCGACCTGCCCCGCGACATCGCCGGCCGGATGCCCGACGCGCTCTCGGGTGGTCAGCGCCAGCGCGTCGGCATCGCCCGCGCGCTCGCACCGGGCGCGAAACTGCTGCTGCTCGACGAGGCGTTCGGCGCGCTCGACCCGGTCACGCGCGATGCGCTCGGCACGCGGATCCGCGAACTCCACGACCGGCTTGGGCTGACCACCATCCTCGTCACGCACGACATGGCGGAGGCGCTGTTGCTCGCCGACCGCGTGCTGGTGATGAAGGCGGGACGCATCGTCGCCGACGCCGCGCCCGCGGACCTCGTCGCCGGCAAGGGTGGCGACGACGCGCAGGCTCTGGTGCAGGTGCCGCGCGCGCAGGCCGAACGCCTCCAGGCGCTAGTCGCATGAGGGGGGTCGCATGAGCGCGTTCCTCGACGCGCTCGGGCGCGTGCCGCCGCTGCTCGCCAACCACGTCATGCTCTCCGCGGCGGCGCTGCTGCTCGGCATCGCGATCAGCCTGCCGCTCGGCATCTGGTCCGCGCGCAACGCGACGGTGGCGCGCGTGTCGCTCGGTTTCGCGAGCCTCGTCCAGACGATCCCGAGCCTCGCGCTGCTCGCGCTATTCTACCCGCTGTTGCTCAGCCTCTCCGCGCTGGTCGGCGGCGGTATCCCCGCGCTCGGTTTCCTCCCGTCGCTGATCGCGCTGACTCTGTACGCGCTGCTGCCGATCCTGCGGAATGCGGTCGCGGGGCTGCACGGCATCGATCCCGCGGTGATCCAGGCGGCGGACGCGGTCGGCATGACGCCCGCGCAGAAACTGCGGCTGGTCGAGGCACCTCTGGTCGCGCCCGTGCTGATCGCCGGTATCCGCACCGCCGCGGTCTGGACGATCGGTGCCGCGACGCTGTCGACGACGGTCGGCCAGCCGAGCCTCGGCGACATGATCTTCGCGGGGTTGCAGACGCAGAACTGGGCGCTGGTGCTCGCCGGCTGCGTATCAGCCGCGGCGCTCGCGCTGGCGGTGGACGCGCTGATCGGGGCGATCGAATACGGCATCCGCGCGCGCCGCCGCTGGCTGTGGATCTCGAGCGCGGTGGTGCTGGTCGTGGGAACCGCGGCGGCGACCGCGCCGCTTTGGCCGAGGGGTGGCGCAGACCGCACCGTCGTGGTGGGCGCGAAGAACTTTTCCGAGCAATATATCCTTGCGCGGCTGATCGGCGACCGGCTCGAACATGCCGGCTACACCGTCGAATACCGCGATGGTCTCGGCTCGGCGGTCGTCTTCGGGGCGCTCTCCGGCGGCGATATCGACGTCTATGTCGATTATGCCGGGACGATCTGGGCGAACGAGATGAAGCGCAACGACGTCCCCGAACGCCCGGCGATGGTCGCCGCGATCGCCGACTGGGCGAGGCGCGAGCATCATGTCGGTTTGGTCGGTTCGCTCGGTTTCGAGAACGCCTATGCCTTCGCGATGAAGGGCGACGCGGCGAAGGCCAAGGGCATCGCCAGCCTCGACGATCTGGTGAAGGCCGCCCCCGGCATGGCGCTCGGCAGCGATCTCGAATTCCTCGAACGTCCCGAATGGGCCGCGGTGAAGCGCGCCTATCCGCTCCGCTTTGCCAAGACCACGCCGTACAGCCCGACCTTCATGTACCGCGCGCTGGAGAGCGGCAATGTCGACGTCATCTCCGCCTTCTCGTCCGATGGCCGGATCGCCGCGGACGGGCTTACCGTGCTGACCGACCCGCGGCGCGCGATCCCCGGCTACGACGCGATCCTGATGGTCGCGCCGAAGCGGGCAGGGGACGCCAAGTTCCTCGCCGCGCTGAAGCCGATGGTCGGCCGCATCCCGGTCGAGGCGATGCGCGACGCGAACTACCGGGTCGATCGCGATACCGACAAGCAGACGCCCGAGGCCGCGGCGAAATGGCTCGCCGGGAAGACCGGGCTTCAGGAATAGGCGCGGTAGAAGAACACGATCGTCGTCGTCGCGGTCACGAACAGCGTCCAGGCGCGGATCACGCCGTCGGGCAGCTTCCGTCCGAACCGCGCGCCGAAATACCCACCGACCACGCCGCCCGCCATCATCGGCAGGCATAGCGACCACGCGACCATGCCCGTCGCCGCGAACACGATCGTCGCGGCGGCGTTCGCGGTCGCCAGCATCAGCGTGCGCGGTGCGGCGAGCTTGGCGGGCGAGGCGCCGGCCAACAATCCCCATGCCGCCGTCAGCATCATCCCGACGCCGCCACCGAAATAGCCGCCATAGATCCCCAGCAACGTCTGCGCGGCGATCAGCGAGCGCGACCCGATCGCAACGCGTGCGTGCAGCCAGGTCGACGCAGGCTTGCCGAACGCGATCGCGAGTGTTGCCATCAGCAGCAGCCACGGCACGATCACGTCGAACGCGGTCGCCGGGGTGAAGAACAACAGCAGGCTGCCGACCAGCCCGCCGACGAACGTGATCCCCGCCAGCGTCCGGATACCGACGCCGCCGACCGGCCCCAGATCGCTGCGATACGCCCACGCGCTCGCCATCGCCGCGGGCTGCACCGCGACGTTGCTGGTCGCATTGGCGATCGGTGAGGGCAGGCCGAGCGCGATCAGCGACGGCATCGTCGCGAAGCTGCCGCCGCCCGCCAGCGCATTCATCGCGCCGCCCAGCATCCCCGCCCCCGCCGCCAATCCCAGCGAAGCCAGATCAGACAAAGGCGGCATCAGCCTCGGCAGCGGCCTCGCGATCGATCTGCGCGCGGCTCTTCTTCTCCGACGCGGTCTTCAGCTGCCCGCACGCCGCATCGATGTCGCGTCCGCGCGGCGTCCGCACCGGTGCCGAGATTCCCGCGCCGAACACGATGCTCGAGAACGACTTGATCCGCTCGGGCGTCGAGCACTCGTATTGCGCACCCGGCCACGGGTTGAACGGAATGAGGTTCACCTTTGCCGGCAGCTCGTACTTCCGCAGCAACCGCACCAGCTCGCGCGCGTCGTCGTCGGAGTCGTTCTTGTCCTTCAGCATCACATATTCGAACGTGATCCGTCGCGCGTTGTTGGTGCCCGGATAGTCCGCGCATGCCTGGAGCAGCTCTTCGATGCCGTACTTCCGATTGAGCGGCACGATCTCGTCGCGCACTTCCTTGGTCACCGCGTGCAGCGATACGGCGAGGTTCACGCCGATTTCGGCCCCCGCCCGCGCCATCATCGGCACCACGCCCGACGTCGACAACGTGATCCGGCGGCGGCTGAGCGCGAGGCCCGCGCCGTCCATCACCAGCTTCAACGCATCGCGGACGTTCTCGAAATTATACAGCGGCTCGCCCATTCCCATCATCACGATGTTGGTGAGCATGCGGCCCTCGGGCTGGCTCGGCCATTCACCCAACGAGTCGCGCGCGAGCATCACCTGGCCGACGATCTCGGCCGGCGTCAGGTTGCGCACCAGCCGCATCGTCCCGGTGTGGCAGAAGGTGCAGTTGAGCGTGCAGCCGACCTGGCTCGACACGCACAACGTGCCGCGATCCGCGTCGGGGATGAACACCATCTCGTAGTCCTGCGCGTCGTCCGACCGCAGCAGCCACTTTCGCGTGCCGTCGGTCGACACCTGCGCCTCGACCACGTTGGGCCGGCTGATCACGAAGCGCTGCTCGAG
Organism: Sphingomonas sp. PP-CE-3G-477; assembly: GCF_003050745.1. Classification (GTDB taxonomy): domain Bacteria; phylum Pseudomonadota; class Alphaproteobacteria; order Sphingomonadales; family Sphingomonadaceae; genus Sphingomonas. Next base: position 69,432 of record NZ_QAOF01000004.1, read on the forward strand.
CCACGGGTGCATCGTCTTCGAGATATCGGTCATCGCCGAGAACTCGGTCGCGCCGCGATTGTAGATCCAGTGCCACAGCTGCTTGGCGCGCAGCTTGGCCTGCTTCTCCTCGAGCTGCGACGTCTCCAGCGCCATCCGCAGATCGGCGAGCGACAGCCCGAGCAGGTCGATCCGCCCATCGCTGCGCGGCACGAAGCTGCGGGGAACGGGCACGGGATCGATGTGCCCGGGAATAGGCATGAGGTTCGCGGCGGTCTGCATGCGCGAGCCCGTAGCGGAATTTTCGTGATTTTTCTACTGGCTGCTGGAAGGGCGTGGAGTCAGCGCAGTCCGGCGGGAGATAACTCAAAACAACCACCACCCCGGCGAAGGCCGGGGCCCAATTGGAAAGGTCGTTGTAACGGAGAACTGAGTGTCGTCACACCCGTCCCCCAATTGGGCCCCGGCCTTCGCCGGGGTGGTACCGGTGGGCGGGGCTCGCCCGAAATTTCACCCCCCGCTGCACGCCAACACAGCCGCATCGATCGCCGTCGCCCCCCCAGATAGCGCATAGACATCGACGAAAGGCCGGCCACCAACACCAACCGCCTCGACACTCATGCTCCGTCCCGACCGCATCGCCGCCACGATCGCTCGATCGCTCGGAGCATCGCCAGCCCACGCATCCAACCCGTTCGCCACCAGGGCGAATCGCCGCTCGCCGATGGTCAGCGTCACCCCGGCCGACCGATCCCGTTCCCGACTGAGCCGCACGTACAAGGACGCCCGCAGACCCCGCTTCGGCCACGTCGCAACGCTGGCAAAGCCCGAAGCACGCCCCCCCGCCATCACCGGCCGCGCGATCGCGAAACACCGCGCAGGGCTCGCATCGTAAAACGCACCCCAGCCCTTGTAGATGCCGATCGTGTCACGCGCCGCTACCGGAGCAGCGAACGCCAACGCCAGCAGGACTGCGAATTTCACGCCGGAGCGAACCCCGTGCCCAGGTGTGGCACCGTCGCGCGTCCGTTCTCCACCAGCGTGACCGACCCCTGCGGCAACCCCTTCGCAACCGGCGCGCCGAGCGCAGGATCGATCGCCGCACCAGTCATCACGCCGAGCATCACCCGACTCGAGATGCCGTGCATGATCACCAGCCGATCGCCCGGATCCTCCGCGGTATCCGCCAGCCACCCGCCGACTCGTGCCGCGATCTCCGCATAGGTCTCGCCGTCCGGCGCAGGCTTCAGCGTGCCCCCCGGCAGCATCACAGGCCCGACCTCATCGACGACGTCCGCATAATAGCGCCCGCCCCACGATCCCATGTCGATCTCGACCAACCGGGCATCGGTCCGCGCGTCATGCCAATCGAGCTCCAGATGTTCGCAGATCACCGCGAGCGTCTGCAACGCCCGCCCGGTCGGCGACGCCCACAACGTCAGCGCCGGCTTCACCCCCAGCTCCTCGCGCAACGCCCGCCCAAGCTCGTCCGCCTGCGCGAACCCCGCCCGCGTCAACGGCGTGTGCGCCGCATCACCCTGCAACCGATGCGCCGCATTGAACACGGTTTCGCCGTGCCGCGCGACGAAATCGCGACCCTTGCGCAGGGGCGGCATATCGATTGATCGGGCGTTTGCTTCACCCTGCCGTTGGCTTGGAATCATGGCCCGCGTTTCAACCCCCTGTGGCGCAAAAGCAACGGAATTCCCTGTTTATCTGGGGTTCATGCAACGCGCGCCCGGCTGGTCCATTGGGGCTGTCCATCCCGCGTTTGCCCGTCGCGGCAGGGGTGTGAAGAAGACATTATGGAGTATCCCAATGCGTAAGCTTATCGCCGTATCGCTGCTCGCCACCACCGCGGTTGCAGCACCCGCCATCGCGCAGACCGACCCGACCTTCACCGGCCCCCGCATCGAGGGCACGCTCGGCTACGACCACACCGGCGCCGGCAGCAGCGTGTCCAACAACAATGGACGCGACGACCAGAAGATCGACGGCCTGCTGTTCGGTGGCGGCATCGGCTATGACATCGCGACCGGTGGTGGCCTGGTGCTCGGCGCCGAAGCCGAACTGACCGGCTCGACCGCGAAGAGCGATCGCTACGACTACACCAGCGATTTCGGCTTCGGTCGCGTCAAGCAGGGCCGTGACATCTATGTCGGCGGTCGCGTCGGTTACGTCGTCGCGCCGACGACGATGCTGTACGTCAAGGGCGGCTACACCAATTCGAAGCTGAAGGTGCTCGCCGGCGACACCAACCAGACGACCGACAACAAGTTCAACCTCGACGGCTGGCGCATCGGTGCGGGTGCCGAGCACGCGATGGGTCCGAACACCTATGCCAAGCTCGAATATCGCTATTCGAACTACGAGCGCAGCAACATCGACTATGCGACCGGCGGCACCAGCGGCCGATTCGACGTCGACACGGATCGCCATCAGGTGGTCGCCAGCTACGGCTTCCGCTTCTGATCGAGACGGCCCGCGCGTTTTAACGCGACGTTTACCGTGATCAAAGAAGGGTCGGGGCGCTTGCTCCGACCCTTTGTTGTTGGGTAAGCCATCTGCGGATTGCCCCCAGCCCCGATTCTGGCTGTGGTGGCGGGGGGAATTACGATGAAGGCGACGATCGAACGCGCAACGCTCCTCAAGGGGCTGAGCCATGTCCAGTCCGTGGTGGAGCGGCGCAACACCATCCCCATCCTGTCGAACGTGCTGATCGAGGCGACTGCCGAGGGCACGCTCAAGCTGATGGCGACCGACCTCGACTTGCAGATCAACGAATCGATCGCGGCGGCGGTCGACCAGCCCGGCGCGACCACGGTGTCCGCGCACACGCTGTTCGACATCGCACGCAAGCTCCCTGAGGGTAGCCAGGTTCAGCTCGCCGCATCCGAAGGCCGGATGAGCATCGTCGCAGGCCGCGCCCGCTTCTCGCTCGGCACGCTGCCGCGCGACGATTTCCCGGTGATCGCGGAAGGCGAGCTGCCGACCCAGTTCGAGCTGCCCGCCGAGACATTGAAGCAGATAATCGACAAGACGCGTTTCGCGATCTCGACCGAAGAGACGCGTTATTATCTCAACGGTATCTTCCTGCACGTCGCGGACGGCGACAGCTCGAACCCGGTGCTGAAGGCCGCCGCGACCGACGGCCACCGCCTCGCGCGCGTCACGCTGCCGCGTCCCGAGGGCGCCGAATCGATGCCCGACGTGATCGTGCCGCGCAAATGCATCGGTGAGTTGCGCAAGCTGCTCGACGAGGTCGACGGCTCGGTCGGCGTCTCGCTGTCGCCGACCAAGATCCGCTTCGACCTCGGCCAGGCGATCCTGACCTCGAAGCTTATCGACGGTACGTTCCCGGATTACAGCCGCGTGATCCCGACCGGCAACGACAAGATCCTCAAGATCGACCCGAAGAGCTTCATGGAAGGCGTCGACCGCGTCTCCACGATCGCGACGGAGAAGACGCGCGCCGTGAAGATGGCGCTGGACCGCGACAAGATCACGCTGTCGGTCACATCGCCCGAAAATGGCACCGCCGCGGAGGAAGTCCCCGGCGATTACGTCGCGCTCCCGTTCGAGATCGGCTTCAACAGCCGCTACCTGATGGACATCCTAGCGCAGATCGACGGCGACATGGTCGAGGTCCACCTCGCCGACGCCGCCGCCCCGACGCTGATCCGCGAGAACGACAAGTCGCCTGCGCTGTACGTGCTGATGCCGATGCGCGTGTGATTCGGTCTGCCTGTCGCGCCGTGGTATAGCGGCGCGACAGGCAGGAGCCGGACCATGGACTCGATAAATATCGCCGACCTCAAGGACGAACTGGGCACGCTGATCGACCGGCTTGAAGCGGGCGAGGCCGTGCAGATCACGCGCAACGGCCAACCCTTTGCCCGCGTCACTCCCGAGGCACCGCCGCTCCCGCGCCGCAAGCCCATCGACGTCGACGCGTTAGAGGCGCTGGCGAAGTCGCTACCTTACGATCCGACATCTGCACGTGACCTGGTCCGGCAGATGCGCGACGAATCGCGGTATTGACCCTCTACTGCGACACGGCGGTTATGGTGTCGGCTTTCACAGCCGAGGCGCAAAGCGAGGACGTACGCGCGTGGCTATCGCGACGGGCAGATACTCTGGCGGTCAGTCATTGGGTCGTCACCGAGTTTTCCGGTGCGCTTGCGATGAAGCGGCGATTGGGCGTCATCGACACCGTTGGTTGGAACGGCGTAATGAAGGCGTGGCAACGGTTTTGCGCCAACGAACTTTACGTAGAGTCAGTCACCGAAACCGATTTTGCGTTGGCGGCAACCTTACTTGATCGCGGCGATCTGAAGCTGCGCTCCGGAGACGCCCTTCACCTCGCGATCGTCGTCGCGCGCGGGTGGTCCTTAGCGACACTTGATCACGACCTTGCGCAAGCGGCCACGCAGATGCGGGTCGAAGTAGATACCGTCCTCGATTGACTCCTCGCCCGCTGCTCAATACTAACAGCAGTGTCAGTAAGGAGTCGACTCGATGGCGAAGCTTCCTCCGTTTCCCGGTACGACCGGTCGTCGCGATTGGCGTACGGCGTTCGATGCGATCAAGAAACTGCTCGCGAATGGCGACGACACGACGCAGGTGTTCCGGATCATGCGCGCGCTGAACGTCGGCAATGCGCCGATGAACTACGCGCGGTTGATCGCCACCGAGCAGGGTGGGCGGATCGCCTATGACCGCGTCGAACTGGCGCAGCGTTTCTCCGACCCCGCGTTCGTCGCGAGCTTTGCACCCGGCACGGTCGGGGCGGCGTATCGCAATTTTCTCGAGACGACGGGCTATTCCGCGGACGGACTAGTCGAGGTCTCGCGGCTCGTGCCGTCCGAGGACGATCTGGCGCATCCCTATGCGTGGTTCGGCCGGCGGGTGCGCGACACGCACGATATCTGGCACGTGCTGACCGGCTACAAGGCGGATGAAAGCATGGGCGAAGCGGCGCTCGTCGCGTTCAGTTACGCGCAGGTCGGCGGGCTCGGCTGGGCGCTGATCGGCTCGGCGGCGGCGCTGAAGAGCATGCGCGTCACCGGCAGCAAGCTGTTCGCCAAGGCAGTCTGGGAAGGCTATCGCAACGGCCGCAAAGCAAAGTGGGTGTCGGGCGAGGATTATCTCGAACTGCTCCACGAACCACTGGAGGCCGCGCGCGAACGGCTCGGCATCGTCACGCCGGTCGCGTATCTGCACGCGCAGCGCGAATTAGGACCGGCGCTCGCATCGTATCTCAGCACGCAGAAGGCCGCGACCGCAGCAGCCGCGCCCGCGATCGCGCCGGAGCGGATCGCCGCCTAACGCGCCGCTCGATAGCGTATTGGGCTCGATAGCGGACTGCGCGTGGCGCTAGCGCAGATTGGTCAGATCGGTCCCTTACTCCGTTCGTGCTGAGCGAAGTCGAAGCACCGGTGCTCGTGGCACCCTCTTCGACTTCGCCCGCGGCGAACGGAAAAGGGCGATGCAATCGGTTTCGAAACTGCTCTAAGGCCGAGGCAATGCTGTCGCGCCTCGTCCTCACCGATTTCCGCAATCACGCCGACCTGACGCTGACGCCGGGACCAGGGTTCGTCGTGCTGACCGGCGAGAATGGCGCGGGCAAGACGAATATCCTGGAGGCGGTGTCGCTGCTAGCGCCCGGCCGTGGGCTGCGGAGAGCCGCACTCGGCGAGATGGCGCGACAAGGTGGGGCAGGCGGCTTCGGCGTAGCGGCCACGCTGTTCCCCTCCCGCCTGCGGGAGGGGTTAGGGGAGGGCGCGACGTACGTACTGGCGTCCGCCTTCGAGGAAAGCGCGCCCCTCCCCCGACCCCTCCCGCAAGCGGGAGGGGAATTACAAGCGGAACATGACGCGCCCGCTAGTAGCGAAGTAGACGTCGCAACCGGCACGCTAGCCTCCGCCCCGGAACGCCGCATCGTCCGCATTCAGGGCGCCACCACCACCGCCAACGCACTAGCCGAGTGGCTCACGATCCTCTGGCTCACGCCCGCAATGGACCGCCTCTTCGTCGCCCCCGCGGGCGAACGCCGAGGCTTCCTCGACCGCCTCACGCTCGCGCTCGCCCCGAGCCACGCCCACCATGCCGCCCGCTACGACGCCGCGATGCGCGCGCGAAATCGCCTGCTCGCCGACGAAGGCCGCCCCGACGGCGACTGGCTCTCCGCACTCGAAGCGCAGATGGCCGAGCACGGCGCCGCCGTAGATGCCGCCCGACGCGAGACCGTTACCCTGCTCGGCACGAGACTTGCGGAACAAGGCGACAGTCCATTCCCTCGCGCCGGTCTCACACTCGAAGGCTGGGCCGGCGACACCACGCGCCTGCAATTCGACCTCGCCCAGGGCCGCGCGCGCGATGCCGCTGCCGGACGCACGCTCAGCGGCCCCCACCGCGTCGACCTCATCGTCACCCATCTCGACAAGGGACGCGCGGCCTCGCTCGCCTCGACTGGCGAGCAGAAGGCGCTCCTCCTCGGCATCGTCCTCGCCCACGCCGACCTGGTCGCGGAACGCACCGGCCAGCCTCCCGTCCTGCTCCTCGACGAAGTTGCCGCGCACCTTGATCCGGCACGCCGCGCTGCGCTGTTCTCGCGGCTCTCAGGCCGCGGCCAGGTGTGGATGACCGGCACCGAAGACGCACTGTTCGATGCGATCGGCACCCAGGCAACGCGCATCGCGGTCGGGCGTTAGGCTGAACGCGCGCTGTCGAGCAGGCTCACCGCGCGTTCAAGCGGGCGCGGGCAAAGCTCCGTCCATCGAAGATACGGAGAGAAGATGATGACCCGGAATTTCACGCGCGCAGCCCTTGGCGTCCTGATGGTCGCAGCGACCACCGCCCCCGTTTTCGCGCAGGTCCGTGACGGCGGACGCCCAGAGGGGCGCTACGACATGAGCCGTGCCCCCTGGTTACGCCCCGGCTACCGCCTTGAAGGCGCCGGCGTGCCTGTGCTCTTCCGCGAACTGCGCGACACGCCGCGCGGCCGCGCGTTCGTGATGCCGAACTTCGACGCGAACGGTGATGGCCGGATCAGCCCGCGGGAAGCCGACGACGCCAACCGCGAATTCGCGCGCATTGCAGGCCCGCGCCGCGACCGCTTCGACTGGGATGCATACGGCCGTGACCCGCGCGGCTATCGCGGCGACCGCGGCGGCACGACTGTAGTCGAGACCACCACGACGTGGGACCGCGGCGCGATGCGCAACTACGGCTTCCGCCAGACCCCGCGCGGCGCGACGCTGACGCTGCAGGAGGACGTGCTGTTCCGCACCGACAGCGCCGTGCTGCGTCCCGGCGCGATCGAGAAGCTGCAGCCGCTCGCCCGCTATTTGCGCGGCAACCCCGGCGTCCGCGTCGCGATCGACGGCTTCACGGACTCGCGCGGGACGGATGCGCATAACCAGGACCTGTCCGAGCGTCGCGCGGCTAGCGTCCGCCAGGCGTTCGACGACATGGACGTCGTCCGCGCGCGGTTCAGCGTCGTCGGCCACGGCGAGCACGACCCGGTCGCGACCAACGCGACGCCGGCCGGCATGCGCCTCAACCGCCGCGTCGAGGTGACCCTGCTAGGTCAGCGCGCCGACCGCTTCTGAAGCAAGGACTCCCTCGCCCCTCCGGGGAGAGGGAAGGGGCCCGCGGCCCTTGCCGTGGGAAGGGAGAGGGGAGTGAGGCTCGGGCGCGCACCCCAACTCCCCCTCACCCTCCCGTCGCCTCCGCCTCCTCCCTCCCTCTCCCCAAGGGGAGAGGGGCAATCGAACCGCTGTCCTACACAGCCAGACCCTGTCACCATCCCCGCATGGCGATCCCAACCCCCTCGAAACCGGCACGCCCGAAACGCGAAGTACACACTCACGCCAAAACGCTCCCGGCGTCTGCACTTCCTATACTTCACTCGCCGACGCCCCAGCCCCTACAGGCCATTTCGCTTCCGTTTCGGCCCCCGAATGCCTATATACTCGGCATGGCATCCAACCCCGAAACCAACAATCCCAACCTCCCGAATATGGGCGACTATGGCGCGGACTCGATCAAGGTCCTGAAGGGCCTCGACGCGGTCCGCAAACGCCCCGGCATGTACATCGGCGACACAGACGACGGTTCCGGCCTCCACCACATGGTGTTCGAGGTCAGCGACAACGCGATCGACGAGGCGCTGGCGGGGCATTGCGACCGCATCGACATCGTCCTCAACGCCGACGGATCGGTCTCGGTCACCGACAACGGTCGCGGCATCCCGACCGGCATCCACACCGAGGAAGGCGTGTCCGCAGCCGAGGTCATCATGACCCAGCTCCACGCCGGCGGTAAGTTCGAGAACACCAACGACGAGAACGCATACAAGGTCTCGGGCGGCCTGCACGGCGTCGGCGTTTCGGTCGTCAACGCGCTTAGCGAATGGCTCGACCTGACGATCTGGCGCAACGGCGAGGAGCATTACATGCGCTTCGCGTTCGGCGACGCGGTCGCGCCGTTGAAGGTCGTCGGTCCCGCCACCGAAGGCCAGAAGGGCACGCGCGTCACGTTCTTCCCGTCGCCCGCCACCTTCAAGATCACCGATTTCGACTTCGACAAGCTCGAACATCGCTACCGTGAGCTCGCCTTCCTCAACTCGGGCGTCCGCCTGTTCCTGAGCGACGCGCGCAGCGAAGAGCGCAAGACCGTCGAGCTCTATTACGAGGGCGGTATCGCCGCGTTCGTGAAGTATCTCGACCGCGCCAAGCTCCCGCTGATGCCCGAGCCCGTCGCGATCAGCGGCACGCGCGACGACGTCACGATGGACGTCGCGCTCCAGTGGAACGACTCGTATTACGAGAACGTCCTCGCCTTCACCAACAACATTCCGCAGCGCGACGGCGGCACGCACATGGCCGCGTTCCGCGCCGCGTTGACGCGTACGCTCAATAACTACGCCGAGAAATCGGGGATGTTGAAGAAGGAGAAGGTCCAGCTCACCGGCGAGGACATGCGCGAAGGCCTGACCGCGATCGTCTCGGTCAAGCTGCCCGACCCTAAGTTCAGTAGCCAGACCAAGGACAAGCTCGTCTCGTCCGAAGTCCGCCAGCCGCTGGAAAGCCTGATGGCCGACAAGATGGCGGAGTGGCTGGAAGAGAACCCCGCGCACGGGAAAGCGATCGTCGCCAAGATCATCGACGCCGCCGCCGCGCGCGAAGCCGCCAAGCGCGCCCGCGAACTGACGCGTCGCAAGGGTGTGATGGACATCGCCTCGCTGCCCGGCAAGCTCGCCGACTGCCAGGAGCGCGATCCCGCCAAGTCCGAACTGTTCCTGGTCGAGGGTGACTCGGCAGGCGGCTCGGCAAAGCAGGGCCGTGATCGCCATTTCCAGGCGATCCTCCCGTTGCGCGGCAAGATCCTCAACACCGAGCGCGCGCGCGAGGATCGCATGCTGTCGAGCCGCGAGATCGGCACGCTCATCACCGCGATGGGCACCGGCATCCGCGACGATTTCAACGCGGACAAGCTGCGCTACCACAAGATCGTCATCATGACCGACGCAGACGTCGACGGCGCGCACATCCGCACGCTGCTACTGACGCTGTTCTATCGCCACATGCCCAAGATCATCGAGGGCGGGTATCTCTACATCGCCCAGCCGCCGCTCTACAAAGCGACCAAGGGCCGGTCCGAGGTCTACCTCAAGGACGACGCGGCGCTCGACGAATATCTGGTCGATGCGGGCGTCAATACGATGGTACTCGAAAGCCCTGGCGGCGGCCGCTCGGGCCGTGACCTGAAGGATCTGGTCGATCACGCGCGTCGCATGCGGACGCTGATGCGCTACGTCCCCAAGCGCTATGATGCCGGGATGATCGAGGCGCTGGCACTCGGCGGCGTGTTCGATCCGGAGGCGTCGGTCGAGGATCGCACCTCGCGTCTGGAGATCGTCACGCGTCGTCTCGAACTCGACGACGGCGACGCGCGTTGGACCGCGGTGCTGACCGAGGACGGCGGAATCCACTTCCAGCGCGCATGGCGCGGCGTCACCGACCACCACATCATCGAGGCCAGCTTCCTGGTGTCGGCTGAGGCGCGCAAACTGCACGCGCTGTCGGGCGAGCATGCCGAGAGTTATGCGCAGACCTCGAATCTCGTCCCCGCGAGCAAGGCGTCGCAGGCCGAAGAGCCCGAGGCGGAAGAGGGCGCGGACGCCGGTGCCGGTGTGATCGGCTCGGTCACCGCGGTCGCCGCACGCGGTTCGACCCAGGTCTCGCGTCCGAGCCACCTGCTCGACGCGATCCTGACGGCAGGGCGTAAGGGTCTTGCGATCCAGCGCTACAAGGGCTTGGGCGAGATGAACGCGGAACAGCTCTGGGAAACCACGCTTGACCCGTCGGTCCGCTCGATGCTCCGCGTCACCGCGGTCAACGCCGAGAGCGCGAACGAGATCTTCACCCAGCTGATGGGCGAAGTCGTCGAACCCCGCCGCGAGTTCATCCAGGACAACGCGCTCAACGTCGCCAACCTAGACGTCTGAGACGATACAGCGCGGACCGTCGCAAGGCGGTCCGCGCGCAGGGTGGGACTTGCGTTGGTTGTGGATCGTTCCAACCCCGTCATCCTGACGAAAGCCAGGATCCAGGGCCAGGAACGTAGCCGCCCGCTACTCGAAATTCCGACTTTCGTCAGAATGACGGGGTTGGATGGAAGATCTATTCCACGACAAGCAACCGCCGAACGCTAACGGCGGTGCCCGGCGAAACGCTCTTAGTTGAGCGTCGTCATTTCCACGGGCTTGCCCTTGGTGGTCGGGTTCGACGCATTCGCCCTGGGGGCTTTTTCGGCCTTGGGTTTGCGAACTTCCTTGCTCGATTTCTTCTGGCTCTTGGCCATGACCACACCTCATGGGGCGGAAGGCCCCACGGCGACGCTACACCTTTCGCCGGCGATACACCCGTCTTATCGCGGAGCCGACGCAAGCAGGCCCAGCGTCGCCCGGTCGTCTTCGCCCCCGAAGAACCGGTCCAGCGCCGCGCGAAACGGCGAAGGGTCTTCGGCAACGGCAGCGAACAGCGTCATCGAGGAGCGCAACTTCACCGCGTCGATCCCGCCAAGGATCGCCTCGGCGGATCCCGCCGCAGCCGTCACCGCCCGCGCAACCTCGATCAGTCGCGGCCCGAGCACGGGATGCGCGAGATACGCCCGAGCCTCGTCCGCGCCGACGATCGCATAGGTCCGCGCCATCTCGCTCTGCCCCAGCCCGGCGATCTGCGGGAAGATGAACCACATCCAGTGACTTCGTTTGCGGCCCGCGTGCAATTCGGCCAGCGCCTGCGGGTACACGCCGTCCTGCGCGGCGACGAAGCGGTCGAGATCATGCGTCATCATCGCCACATGGTCAGGCCATTCGGTCCCCGCAACCCTAATGCCTGCCGGTACGTTGCACCCGTAACGATCGAGGAAATGCCATGAAGACGATGATCACCGTTGCGCTTCTTGCCGCACCCTTGTTGCTCGGTGCGTGCGGGAAGAAAGACGATCCTACGAACACCGCCGCTCCAAGCGGGTTCACGCCCCCCGAAACGCGCGCGCCGACGCCGATCGCCGGACAGGCGCAGACCACGCCGATCACCGCCTATGTCGGCAAATATCCGCATGATGCCGTCAGCGGGGTCGATTTCTTCGACCGCACCGATGTCGCGACCGGTCTAGTCCATGCGGTCGGCGATGCGAAGCTGCGCGAGATGATCCGCGGGCGTACGGGGCCGGAGACGCCGATCTTCACGCTGGGCAACCGCGTCGCCGCCTGGGGCTGCGAACAGCATAATTGCGGCGATCACAACTGGGCCGTGCTCGTCGATCCGAAGGGCGGCAAGACCGAAGTCTGCTACCATGACGCGGCGACGATGGGCACGCGTAGCGACTGGTACGACGGTGCCGCGCCCGCCCGCCGCGACGCCGCCTGCCCCTCGCAAGGATAAGCCATGCTCGAACACATCCCCGCCTGGCTCGGCGCCGCGATGAGCGGTCTGCGTGCCGGTGCCGACAAGCTCGCCATCGTCCAGTTGGGCAGCGATTTCGAGACGCTCGACCTGTCCAGTCCCGCCTTCGCGCATGAAGGCCGCCTGCCGCCACGCTTCACCGCGGATGCGGAAGCCAGCGAGGGCGTATCGCCGCCATTGGTCTGGAGCACGCCGCCGACCGGAACCGAGCGCATGGTGCTCGTCGTGGAGGATCCCGATGCCCCGGCACCGCAACCTCTTGTCCATGCGATCGTCTGGGGTCTCGAAGCCGATGCGGGACAGCTGGCGGAGGGTGCGATTGTCGCGGACGGCGCTGGCGACGATACCGGCGGCCGTGATGTCGGACGCAACTCCTATCTGCGCGAAGGCTGGCTGCCGCCCGATCCACCGCGTGGGCATGGCGAGCACCGTTATGCATTCCAGCTTTTCGCGATCGGCGCGGGAGCAGGGGATCCCGGTACGACACCGGGTCGCTCTGCGGTTATCGACGCCATTACCGGTCATGTCTTGGCGGCGGGGTTGTTGATCGGGACCTATTCGCGGGAAGAAGATGCACCGGTCGGACCGGTTGGGATCGGCGCGCCGGCCTGATCCAGCAGTGAAGCCCGGTCCGTCATTGGGCCACGGCCCGGATCGTCAGGCCAGCGCGCTGCCGGCATGTGACACGATCAACAGGATCGTGGTCGAGAAGGCGGCGAGGGCGATGATGATGCTGCGGTTCATGGTGATGCTCCTTGGCGCAGCGGTCAGGCGATCGGGATGATTGGCGTGGCGGCGCTGACGGCGATCGCGGCAAAAAAGAGCGCGCCGACGAACGAGAGAGCGATACGCTGGGCGGTTTCGAAACGGAGCGACATGGGAAATTCCTTCGACTGGTGGGTGCCGGACCATCCAGCCTCCCATGTCGAATGAACTGCATGCACCGTGCCAGTTTTTTAACGCGTTGATCTAGCTAGGATTTCTAGATCGCCCGCCGAGGAGTTGGGAAAACGCGCCATGCCAGCGCGGTAAATCGCACCAACTTCCAGGATCAGGCCGCGCAAACCTGATCGCGACCGCGTTCCTTGGCAGTATACAGCAGCCGATCGGCACGCTCGAACGCGGTTTCGGCGGGTTCATCGGCGTGGATCGCGGTGATGCCCGCCGAAAACGTGATCGTCCCCAGCGCCGTATCCGTCTCGCGATTGCGATACCGTTTTTGCGCGACCGTCTGGCGAACCGTATCGAGCAGTTCGGCAGCATGGGACAGGCTCACGCCGCTCAGCAGCACCGCGAACTCCTCGCCGCCATGACGGACGACGAGATGTGGCGCGCATTCGGTCGCCATCGCCTGGCCGATCGCGATCAGCACGCGGTCGCCGACGCCGTGGCCATGCAAATCGTTGACGTGCTTGAAGCGATCGATGTCGCATACCGCCAGGCAGTAAGGCCCCGCGCCCGGATCGCGCCCGGCAAAGGCTTCCTCGAATGCGCGGCGGTTGGGCAGGCCGGTCAGGACGTCGCGCCGCGCCGTATCGCGCGCTTCGGCAAGTTTGGCGCGTAACGCATCGGTCTCCGCGGTTGCCTCGGCCAGTCGAACTTCGCTGTCGTGGATGCGCGCGATCATCGAGCTGGTGATCCGGGTGATCTCGTCGATCTCCGCCATCTGCGTGATCGAGGCCGCGCTTCGGGCCAGATCGCGCCCGAAACCGGCTGTTTCGGCCTGCATCGTCCGCATCATCTGCGCGAAGTCGTCGACCTGTTGCTGTGTCTCGATGACCAGCGCGTCGGCCGTATCGGTATTGGCGTCGGACGTCGCCGCGCGGCGTTTTCTGACGGTTGGCGGGTCGTCCGCGACACGCCCCGCGAGTCGCTCGATGTCATGCGCCCTCAACCGAACACCGTGCGCCGTCAGCCGCGACACGGTCTTGGCCAATGGTCCGGTGGGGGCGGACAGCACTGCAAACGCGAACGCGTAATGCGCGGGATCGGGGCTAAGCCCATGTTCGGCCAAGAAACTACCGATGCGCTCGAACAGCGTGCTGTCCGGCGATGATTCGATCACTGGCTTGGCCGCCCGCGCATTCCGCATGTCACTCTCCGCCTCTCGATCTAAATCAATAGACCCAAAAGCGTTAGGATAGCGTCACTGACCGGCAATTATTTGCCGGCCGTTGTAATTATCTACCGATTTACCGCCCCGTGAGCTTCTGAACGGCGGCGAGAGTGGTCGCGACGTGCTCGGCGGGGTTCATGTCGTCGTGCACGAATGCGACTCGGCCATCCTTGGCGATGACGTAGCTGGTGCGCTTGGTGATATCGCGGCCCGCGATCTGCTTGCCGAGTGCGACGTCGTAGCCCTTGACCACGTTAGGTCCGGCGCTCGCGACCGCGAACTTGCCCGCGCACTTCTCGGCCGAGAACTTGCTGAGCGTCTCGACGTTGTCGGCTGACATGCCGATCACCGTGCCGCCTGCCTTGGTGAACGCCGGGATCGCTTCGGCAAACGCGTGCGCTTCGGCGTTGCAGCCGCCGGTGTACGCCGCCGGGAAGAAGTAGAGCACGACCGGACCCTTCTTCAGCTGCTCGGCGAGGTGGACGGTGAACACCTTGCCGGCGATCGCGCCGCGCGTGGTGAAATCCGGAGCTTTGGCGCCAGGAGCCAGTGCCGCCAGCGCAGGCGCCGCGACGAGGAGGGCGGCGGTGGTAGCAAGTGTCGAGACGAGGCGCATGGATGATACTCCGTTTAGATCGCAATGACCTACGCCGGCACGAACGATCCGTCCATTGCCCGTGACGCCCGCGCTCGATAGGCTGGAAATATGCCAGTAACCCAAGCCGATATCGATCTCGCGCACCGCCTCGCGGATGCTGCGGGCAACGTCATCCGACCCTATTTCCGCCATGAGCACGGCGTCGAAATCAAGGACGACCAGTCCCCCGTCACTCGCGCCGACCGAGAAGCCGAATCGGCGATGCGCCGGCTGCTCGACGCCGAGCGCTCGGGCGACGGCATCGTCGGCGAGGAGTATGGCGAGAAGACGGGCGTCACCAATCGCAAATGGGTGCTCGACCCGATCGACGGCACGCGCAGCTTCACCGTGGGGCGCGCAATCTTCGGGACGCTGATCGCCTTGGTCGAGGATGGCTGGCCGGTGCTCGGGATCATCGACCAGCCGATCCAGCGCGAACGCTGGGTCGGTGTCGCAGGGCGTCCGACGACGCTGAACGGCGTACCGGTCCGCACGCGCACCTGCCGCGAACTGGCAGGCTCGACGATCGCCACCACCAGCCCGCATCTCTTCGACGAGGTCGACGTCCCGCACTACTTGGCGCTGGTCGCGGCAATCTCGGGCGGCAACCCACGGCAGGGGCCGGTGTATGGCGGCGACTGCTACAATTACGGCCTGCTCGCGAGCGGGCATCTCGACGTGGTCTGTGAGTCAGGCCTGAAGCTCTACGACTTCGCGGCGTTGGTACCGGTGGTCGAAGGCGCGGGCGGGCGCATGTGCGACTGGAACGGCGACCCACTGACCGCGGATAGCGAGGGACACGTCTTGGCGATCGGCGATCCCGCGCGAATGGACGACGTGCTGGAGGCGATGCACCGGTTACAGGATGCACACGATCACGATGCGCACGACGGCCACGATCACTGAGAAAGATTCCCCTCCCGCCTGCAGGAGGGGCTTAGGGGAGGGCAAGACGTCCGTACCGACGTCCGGCATGCGATCAGCCCTACCCCAACTCCGCAAGTGGGAGGGGAGCTAAAGGGCGGTATCGCAAACCGCAACGCGCCCATCTCACCGCCCCATCCGTCATCCCGGCGGACGCCGGAACCCACGGACACGGAACGCCAGCCGTCTATGCGCGCCCTTCCAATAGCACTGGCGTCGGCTTGACCCGAGAACGGGCGACGTAGGGAAAGGGCCGCAAACTTCGCCCCGCGCCCTCAGAAGATCCCCAGAAACTTCTTCTTCTGCCCCTTCCGCTCCGCTGCCGACGTCTTCCCGTCCTCGGCCTTGGCGGTCGTCCCATGCCCCACGTCATCGCGCGGCTGGCCCTTGGTAGTCCGCTGCGCCGCCGCCGTAGCCCCGGAGAGGACCGGCCCACACGCGGTGGACTTCGCATCCCCGACATCGACGAACGCCAGGATCCCCGCAACCGGCGTTGCGACCAGCGCCAGCCCAAGCCCGCTGCCGACCCGCGCAAGCAGATCCTTCGAAATTACGTTGAGCTTCGGCGCGGCGAACATTCCGCCGACTCCAACCGGCGATTGCCCCGCAAATAGGCTGAACTTCTTCGAATCGGCTCGGAACGCCAGGTCCACCGCCTCATTACGGAAGCTGAACCCACCGCGGCCGACGATCACGTTCTTGCGCGTATCGATCAGGATCGGGTCCGCCGCCGCGACACCGCCGCGCACGGTAAAGCCGATCAGTCCGCAATTGATCTGTACCGGCTCGTCGAGCTTCCCCTGGAACATCCTCTGCGCGAACGTGCCGATGTCGAGTTCAGCCAACTGCACGTTGCGCACCGAAAGCGCCCCCGACGGCAACACGAACGCGATCCGGCCACGTGAGGACGCCAGCGAATCGTGGATCGAATCGCCGCGGCCATCGAGCTTGATGCGACCCTTGACGGTGCCGGTCGTCCCGGCCTCGGTCAGGCCATAGCCCTTGAGAAGACGACCCAGCGGCGTCGGCGCGAGGCGGATATCGTACGAGACCGCGCTCGGCCGTGCGCGCGTATCGAAGATCACGTCCGAGGCCACGTTGCCGCGCGCCATCGAGAAGGTCAGCGGCGACAGTGCGAGGCGCCCGCGTTCCAGGTCGAGCGTCAGGTCGACGTTCGAGATCGGCAGGTTGCGCGACCTTACGACGCCGATCGTCCATTTCAGGTCGGCATCGAAGATCTGCATCGTCGCGACCGGCAGGTTCCCGTCGGGCAACAGGCGTTGCGGAGCGGCGCCCGTCGCGGCGGCGGCCGCCACTGCGCCGCGCGATTCGACGATGTCGGGATTGAAGCCGATGAACGGGGCCGCATCGATGATGTCGAGGCTCTTGGTCGTGAGCACCGAATCGAGATGGATGCGCTCGCCGTTGACGATCGTCAGTTTGCCCGCGAGATCGGTCCGGCCCGCAAAGCCGCGCAGGTGCGTGAAGGCGTATTCGTCGCCCTGCTTGATCAGCTGCGCGCGCAGTTTGTAGGTCCGCGTGTTCGGGATCGCGACGTCGATCACGCCCAGCAGCGTCGACAGGTTTGCGCCGCGCGCGGTCACGGCAAGCGGCACGTTCTCGACATCGGCGATGCTCGGCAGCGTGCCCGCGACGTCGATGATGTTGCCCGCCGCCCGCGCCCGCGCGACCAGCTTGTTCTGTCCGCGGTTGGCGGTCGCATCCGGCGACAGCAGTTGCGCGGTCACGGTGAACGGCGTCTCGCGCAACCGCCCCGTGCCCGTCAGCCCGACCGCACGCCCGATCGTCGCATCGACCGAGCGGATGTCGGCGACCTTCAGGTCCGCCAGCACGCGCATCCGCGGATCGAGATAGCGCACCGTCGTGCCCGTCACGGTCGCCACGTCGATCCGCGGGAATTCGAGCGGCTTGCCGCCCTTCTTGTTCGAGAACGTCCAGGTGTTGGCCGAATGCGCCGCGTTCCACTCCAGATCGACTGCGCCGTTGACCAGATCGAGCCAATACAGCCGCCGCTTGCCGAAGATCAGCGACAGCGGTGCGAACCGCGTGTCGAGTTTGTCCGCCTGGAACAGATTCGGCTTGCTCGCCCAGTCGGGGTTCGAGAGCGTGAAGTTCTCCGCGTACAGCTTGATGCGGAACGGCGCGAAATAGAGCTGGAAGTCGCCGCGCACCGTCAGCGTCCGGTGCGTCAGCGATCCGACGACGCGCTCAAACGGGTGCTTCAGGAAGCGCCCCTTGGTGATGTACAGCACCAGCCAGATCGCGACGATGACCGCGACGATCCCGAGCAGGATGTTGCGCAGTATCCGCCGCTTGCGACGTTTTTGCGCGGAGGCTGCTTCCGGGGCTACGGAAGGGGTCTCGATCGGCTGCGTCGGGCTGTCGTCCATGATTCGCCTATCGCACGACAGCCGCGTCAGTTCCACAACGGTTGATATGGCGGATCATTGCGTCTATGCGGCCCGCTTCCTCGAAGGGAACGCGTTCGACGAATCGCCCGGCCAGTGTGGGCTGCCGCGGCGATTTCAGCGTCCTCCTTCGTAACCGAAAGGATAAAAATGCCCAAGCTGAAGACCAAGAGCGGCGTCAAGAAACGCTTCAAGCTCACCGCCACCGGCCTGCTCAAGCACGGCGTCGCCGGCAAGCGTCACCGTCTGGCGCATCACAACGGCAAGTACATCCGTCAGAACCGCGGCACCAAGCTGCTGTCGAAGGCCGATACCGCAGCAGTGAAGGCCTGGGCGCCTTACGGCCTGCGTTGAGCTGAGAAGGAATTAGACAATGGCACGCGTAAAACGGGGTGTTACCACCCGCGCCAAGCACAAGCGTATTTTGGTTCAGGCGAAGGGCTATTATGGCCGTCGTAAGAACACCATCCGCATCGCCCGTCAGGCCGTCGAGAAGGCCGGACAGTACGCTTATCGCGACCGCAAGGTTAAGAAGCGCACGTTCCGTGGCCTCTGGATCCAGCGCATCAACGCCGGCGTCCGCGCCGAGGGTCTGACGTATTCGCAGTTCATGCACGGCGTGAAGCTTGCAGGGATCGAACTCGACCGGAAGGTCCTGGCCGACATCGCCATGCACGAGGGCGCTGCGTTCAGCGCGATCGTCGCCCAGGTGAAGGCGGCTCTCCCCCAGGCCGCGTAATCCGCGACTGAGTTGAGTTTCGGGAGGGCGTCGGTGGGAGACCACCGGCGCCCTTTCTGCGTTTTGGGGGCGGAGCTTTAAACGCCGGAGCGCTGGAAAGCTTCATAAGTGTCCCGAACGACCCGACCTCCCCAACATCCGTTCCGCCCAACCCCCTATCCGTCATCCCGGCGAACGCCGGGACCCATGGTTACGGCGGACCTGGCGATAACGTGCTACCATCACCCGGCCCGCTACCATGGGTCCCGGCTTCCGCCGGGATGACGGGGGTGTTGATGATGGATCAGAAAGATCCGGCACGCGGGCAAAGGGGGAGCACGAAAATGCGCGAAACCTTTCAGCCGTGCGTCTATATCCTCCACTCCCGTCGCCACGGCACGCTCTACATCGGCGTCACCTCAAATCTCCTCGCACGCCTCGTTCAGCACCGAGAGGGGTTGATCCCCGGCTTCACTCGCCGGTACGGCGTCAAGCGTCTCGCCTTATTACGAGATGTTCGACACGATGGAGGCCGCGATCGTTCGCGAGAAGCGGCTGAAGGACTGGCGAAGAGCGTGGAAGATCGACCTGATCGAAGCGCGCAACGAAAATTGGGACGATCTGGGTATCGGCCTCGGGCTGCCCCGCCTGACCGAACCCGCCCTGGGAGTATGACGTGACGCAAGACCTGAACCAGATGCGCGACCACATGCTGACGGCGATCGCCGCCGCATCCGGGCTCGATGCGCTCGATGCGTGCCGGGTCGAGGCGCTCGGCAAGCAGGGCACGATCACCGCGCTGCTGAAGACGCTTGGCAAGATGACCCCCGACGAGCGCCTCGTCCAAGGCCCGTTGATTCAGGGCCTCCGCGAAGCCGTCGCCAACGGCATCGCCGAGCGCAAAGCCACGCTCGAACGCGCCGCGCTCGACGCGCGCCTCGCGAGCGAAACGCTCGACATGACGCTCCCCGCGGACGCGACGCCCGCCGGCACGATCCACCCGGTCAGCCAGGTTATGGACGAACTCGCCGAGATCTTCGCCGACCTGGGCTTCGCGGTCGCCACCGGTCCCGAGATCGAGACCGACTGGCACAATTTCACCGCGCTCAACATCCCCGAGACGCACCCCGCACGGGCGATGCACGACACTTTCTATCTCCAGCAGGGGATCGACGCGAAGGCCGCCGGCACCGCCGACGAGAAGACGACCTTCTCGCTGCTGCGCACGCACACGTCGCCGGTCCAGATCCGCACGATGTTGAGCCAGAAGCCGCCGATCCGCATCATTGCGCCCGGCCGCACCTACCGCTCGGATTCGGACGCGACGCACACGCCGATGTTCCACCAGGTCGAGGGCCTCGTGATCGACAAGGGCATCACGCTCGGCCACCTGAAGTGGACGCTTGAGACGTTCGTGAAGGCGTTCTTCGAGCGCGACGACATCGTGCTCCGCCTGCGCCCCAGCTACTTCCCGTTCACCGAGCCGTCGGTCGAGATCGACGTCGGCTACACGCTGGTGAAGGGCAAGCGCGTCGTCGGCGGCGCCGAGCCCGATGGCTGGCTCGAGATCCTCGGCTCGGGCATGGTCCACCGCAAGGTGATCGAAGCGTGCGGGCTCGACCCCGACGAATGGCAGGGCTTCGCGTTCGGCTGCGGCATCGATCGTCTCGCGATGCTCAAATACGGCATGGACGACCTCCGCCCGTTCTTCGACGGCGATATCCGCTGGCTCAAGCATTACGGCTTTTCGAGCCTCGACGTCCCCACCTTGTCCGGCGGAGTCGGCGCATGAAGTTCACCCTCAGCTGGCTCAAGCAGCACCTCGACACCAGCGCCACGCTCGACCAGATCGTCGAAGCGCTGACCCGCATCGGCCTCGAAGTCGAAGGCGTCGAGAATCCCGGCGAGAAGCTCGCCGCGTTCAAGATCGCCAAGGTACTCAGCGCAGAACGCCATCCGCAAGCCGACAAGCTCCAGATCCTGTCCGTCGACGCCGGTAACGGTCCGTTGCAAGTCGTCTGTGGCGCCCCCAACGCCCGCGCCGGCCTGGTCGGCGTGTTCGGCGCACCCGGTGCGTACGTCCCCGGCCTCGACGTCACGCTCAAGCTCGCCAGCATCCGTGGCGTCGAATCCAACGGCATGATGTGCTCGACGCGTGAGCTGGAACTCGGCGAGGATCACGACGGCATCATCGAACTGCCCGCGGACGCCCCAATCGGCACCGCGTACCCCGACTATGCCGGCCTCACCGACCCGGTCATCGACGTGGCGATCACGCCCAACCGCCAGGACTGCATGGGCGTCCGCGGCATCGCGCGCGACCTTGCCGCTGCCGGCCTCGGCACGCTTACGCCGCTGACGTTCGACACGTTCACGAGCGAGGGCGCAGGTCCCGACGTCCGCACCGACGACACCGCTGGCTGCCCCGCCTTCTTCGCCCAAACCGTCACCGGCGTGACCAATGGCGAGTCCCCCGAATGGATGCGCCGCAGCCTGATCGCGATCGGCCAGAAGCCCATCTCCGCGCTCGTCGACATCACCAACTATCTGATGATCGACCTCGGCCGTCCGCTCCACGTCTACGACCGCGCGAAGCTTTCCGGCGGCCTCGTCGCGCGCAAGGCCAAGGACGGCGAGCAAGTCGTCGCGCTCAACGGCAAGACCTACACGCTCGACGCGACCATGACCGTCATCGCCGACGACACCGCCGTGCACGACATCGGCGGCATCATGGGCGGCGAGCATTCCGGCGTCTCGGCGGACACCACCGACGTGCTGATCGAATGCGCGTATTTCGATCCCGACCACATCGCCCGCACCGGCCAGAAGCTGACGCTCACCTCCGACGCGCGGAGCCGCTTCGAACGCGGCGTCGATCCGGCGTTCCTCGAAGATGGCCTCGCGATCGCCACCGCGCTCGTGCTCCACATCTGCGGCGGCACGGCCAGCGACGTCACGCGCTCGGGCGAACCCCCGCTCGAACCGCGCGTGATCTATTACGACCCGCGCCTTAGCGCAGACCTCGGTGGCCTCCACGTCGCCCCCGAACGCCAGGCGCGGACCTTGTTGTCGCTCGGCTTCACGATCGGCGCGATCACGTCCGCCGATGCGTTCAGCGACGCGCTGTTCTCCACGATCGAGGGCAAATGGCCGGTCACGGTCCCGAACTGGCGGCGCGATGTCGACGGCCCCGCCGACCTCGTCGAGGAGGTCGTCCGCATCGAGGGCATCGATAATATCCCCTCGACGCCGCTCCCGCGCATGCCCGGCGTCGCCAAGCCGACCGCCACGCCCGAGCAGAAGCTCGAACGTAGGGCGCGCAGGGCCGCCGCTGCCCGTGGCATCGACGAGGCGGTAACCTGGAGCTTCCTCTCCGAAGCCGAAGCAGCCCCCTTCGGTGGCGGCGCGTGGATGCTCGCCAACCCGATCAGCGAAGACCTGAAAGTCATGCGCCCATCGCTGCTCCCCGGCCTGCTCGCAGCGACCGGCCGTAACCTCAAGCGTGGCCAGCAGAGCGTCCGCCTGTTCGAGATCGGCCGCCGTTATCTGGCCGAAGCCGAGCGCGCGACGCTCGGCGTAATTCTCGCCGGCGACCGCCGCCCCCGCGGCTGGCGCGAAGGCAAGGCCGCCAGCTTCGACGCGTATGACGCGAAGGCCGAAGCCTTGGCCCTTCTCGCGGCCTCGGGTGCGCCGGTCGATAATTTGCAGGTGATGGGCGAGGCCGGCGACGCATGGCACCCCGGGCAGTCGGGCACGCTTCGCCTCGGGCCGAAGACGGTGCTGGCGAGCTTCGGCATGCTTCATCCGTCTGTGCTGAAGGCGTTCGACCTCGACGGTGCGGTCGCCGCGGTAGAGGTCTATCTCGACGCGATCCCGCCCAAGCGCGCCACCGGCTTCGCGCGTCCGGCCTATACCCCGCCAGCACTCCAAGCCGTCCGCCGCGACTTCGCGTTCCTCGTGCCGGCGGGGCTCGCCACTGACACGCTGGTCCGCGCGGTCAAGGGCGCCGACAAGGTCGCGATCGTCTCGGCGCGCGTGTTCGACGTGTTCACTGGGGCAGGGGTGGAGGACGGCCACAAGTCGGTCGCGGTCGAGATCGTCCTGCAACCGGCCGCCAAGAGCTTCACCGACGAAGAGATCAAGGCGATCGCCGACAAGGTCGTCGCGGCGGCCGCAAAACAGGGCGCGACCCTGCGCGTTTAACCGTGCCCTCACCCTTCCCACGGCCAAGCGGCCGCGGGCCCCTTCCCTCTCCCCCGAGGGGAGAGGGAGAGACGCCAAAGGCGGCGAGGGTGAGGGCACGCGCTGGCGTCCTCTCCACCCGAACCACCCTTCTTTCGTCATCCCCGCGGAGGCGGGGATCCAGACGGGCTAACCAAGCGATTCCATCGACAGCGTCGCCACTCTGGATCCCCGCCTCCGCGGGGATGACACGAAGCGCATAGACCGTTCGACCGTCACGGAGACAGAGATGACCGACCTGATCACGATCGCCAACGACCACCTCACCGCGCAGATCAACCCGCACGGCGCCGAACTCACCCACCTCCACGACGCCGATGGCCGCGAACTGATGACTAACGCCGACCCGGCCTTCTGGACCGGCCACGCCCCGATCCTCTTCCCCGTCGTCGGCGTCGTCAACGAAGGCGTCATCCGCCTCGACGGCCAAGCCTACCCGATGCAGAAGCACGGCTTCGCGCGTCATTCAACGTTCGAAATCGTCGCGCAGTCGGAAAGCTCCGCCACCTTCCGCCTCACCGACAGCGAGGAAACCCGGAAGGCCTACCCGTTCGCGTTCGCCCTCGACATCGTCTTCACGTTGGACGGCGCGACGCTGACGCTCCAGGCGCACATCCACAACCGCACCGACGTTTCGATGCCGGCAAGCTTCGGCTTCCACCCCGCCTTCGCTTGGCCGCTCCCCTACGGCAAGCCCCGCGCAGACCACAGCATCACGTTCGACGCCGACGAACCCGGCAAGCTCAAGGCGATCAGCCCCGACGGCCACATCGCCGTCGACGAGCGCCCCTCGCCGGTCGAGGATCGCGTGATCGCCCTGCGCGACGAGCTGTTCGCCAAGGATGCGCTGGTCTGGGACCCGATCCATTCCGACACCGTCACCTATGGCGCCGAGACCGGCCCGCAGTTGAAGATCGCCTTCCCCGACACGCGCAAGCTCGGCATCTGGACCAAGCCCGGCGCGGCCTATGTCTGCGTCGAGCCGTGGCACGGCATCGCCGATCCCGAAGGCTATACCGGCGATTATCGTGACAAACCCGGTGTGTTCGAGATCCCCGCCGGCGGTACGAAGCGCATCGAGATGAGCGTGACGCTGGTCCAGGAACACTGACGAACTCCCCTCTCTGAAAGGGAGGGGCAGGGGGTGGGTAGGTTTCCGTATCACGGCACGGTCGCGACCAAAGGTGACCGACCCACCCCCAACCCCTCCCTTGCAGGGAGGGGAGAGCGTTCATCTCCAAGGCCTCGAGGCGCTCCCACTACACAGCAACAGCGCCTCGCGCGCACGCCCCTCTGTCCTCCACGCCTCACATCTGCCAAGAGCGGCATTAAGCCCGCCGCGTTCTCCAACTGCATCCCGCCACACCGCGCGCGGACTGCAGCTTGGGCCTAACCCGGCCTAACCTTCTTTTCCCAGCCAAGTCCGACGACTCGGCTCACCGGACCGACGCCATGACCCAATTCCCCCGCCGCACCTTCGCGATCATCTCGCATCCCGATGCCGGCAAGACCACGCTGACCGAGAAGCTCCTCTATTTCGGCGGCGCGATCCATCTCGCCGGCGAGGTGAAGGCGCGCGGCCAGACGCGGCGCGCGCGCTCCGACTGGATGAAGATCGAGCAACAGCGCGGCATCTCGGTCACCTCGTCGGTGATGACGTTCGAGCGCCAGGGGATCACCTTCAACCTGCTCGACACGCCGGGCCACGAAGACTTCTCCGAGGACACCTATCGCACGCTGACCGCGGTCGACTCCGCGGTCATGGTGATCGACGCCGCGAAAGGTATCGAACCACAGACCCGGAAACTGTTCGAGGTCTGTCGCCTGCGCAACGTGCCGATCATCACCTTCGTCAACAAGGTCGACCGCGAGGGCCGCGATCCGTTCTCACTGCTCGACGAGGTGGCGGAGATGCTCCAGCTCGACGTGTGCCCGATGAGCTGGCCGGTCGGCATGGGCGGCGAGTTCGAGGGCGTCTACGATCTCTACGCCAACACGCTGAGCCGCCCCGAGGGCGACAGCCGCGAATTCATGGGCAAGGCGATCCCGTTCACCGGCATCGACGATCCCGAACTCGCCAAGATCCTTAGCCCCGAAGCGATGGTCCGCCTGAACGACGAGGCCGAACTCGCACAGGGCGGCTATTCTAGCTTCGACCCCGAGGCCTATCGCGCGGGCAATTTGACGCCGGTCTATTTCGGGTCCGCGCTGAAGGACTTCGGCGTCGCCGAACTGATCGCCGCGCTCGCCGACTATGCCCCGCCACCGCGCGCGCAGCCGGCCGAGCCTGCGCCGGTCTCGCCGGACGAGCCCGAAGTCACCGGCTTCGTGTTCAAGGTGCAGGCGAACATGGACCCCAACCACCGTGACCGGATCGCGTTCATGCGGCTATGCTCGGGCGTGTTCAAGCGCGGCATGAAGCTCACCCCGACCGGCCACGGCAAGCCGATCGCAGTCCATTCCCCGATCCTGTTCTTCGCACAGAACCGCGAACTCGCGGACGAGGCGTTCCCCGGCGACATCATCGGCATCCCCAACCACGGCACGCTCCGGGTCGGCGACACGCTCAGCGAGAAGGCCGCGATCCGCTTCACCGGCCTGCCGAACTTCGCGCCTGAAATCCTGCGCCGCGTCGTGCTCAAGGACTTCACCAAGACCAAGCAGTTGCGCAAAGCCCTAGACGACATGGCCGAGGAGGGGGTCACGCAGGTGTTCTACCCCGACATCGGCTCGAACTGGATCATCGGCGTTGTGGGACAGCTCCAGCTCGAAGTGCTGCTGTCGCGCCTCGACGCGGAGTACAAGGTCGCGGCCGGGCTCGAACCCGCCCCCTACGAGACCGCGCGCTGGATCACAGCGGAAGATCCGCTGGAACTGAAGACCTTCGCCGAGATCAACCGCGGCGCAATGGCCAAGGACCGCGACGGCAACCCCGTCTTCCTCGCCAAGAGCGCCTGGGAAGTGAACTACATCGCCGAACGCTACGCCAAGATCCGCTTCGCCGCCACGCGCGAGCGGTAACCGGATCGGCAAGGCATCGGGGCGGCCAACGCCGCCCCAATGCTTCGTAATTACCGCTTTGGCGCGGCCGCAAACGCCGCCTTCAGGTGCGCGATCGCCAGCGTGTTCGCGTCCTGCGCGCCGCGTACGACCATGCCCATGTCGAAGAACTCGTGCGTCACGCCTGGAAACGTGCGCTGCTCGACCTTGTCGCCGGCCGCACGCATCGCCGCCGCGAGCGTCTCGCCGTCGGAGCGTAGCGGATCGATCTGCGCATTGATGATCGTCGTCGGTGGCAGGCCGCGCAGGTTCGCCTTGACGAGGTTCAGGCGCGGGTCCTGCGCATCGGCTGGCATGGCCTGGTAATAATGCCCGAACCACTTCAGCATCGCGCCGTTGAGCGGCTTCGCATTGGCCGAGTCCATCCGCGAGGGCAGCGTCATGCTGCTGTTGGCGATCGGATAGACTGACAGGATGTGCAGCGGCGTGGTCAGGCGATTGTCGCGTGCATAGATCGCGGTCGCGACGGCCAGATTGCCGCCTGCGCTCTCACCGGCGACCGCGATCTTGCGCGGATCGCCGCCCCAGGATGCGGCGTTCTGCAGCGTCCAGCGATAGGCGGCGGCAGCGTCGTCGTGCTGTGCAGGAAACTTGAATTCCGGTGCGTGGCGGTATTCGACCGATACGACGATCGCGCCAAGCTGCTTGGCGAGCAGGCGCGGGGCAGCATCATAAGTGTCGACAGTTGCGATCACCCAGCCCCCACCGTGATAATAGACGATCACCGGGAGGTTCTTCGCGTTCGCTAGCGACGCAGGCTTGTAGATCCGCGCGAACTGGTTGGCATCGCTGCCATAAGGAACGTCCCGCGTCGTCACTGTGGAGTCGGGCGTCGCCGACAGGCCGTGCTTGACCATCACCGCCTTGGCGGCGTCGGCGGCGGACGGCTGGGTACGCGCGACGGCGGGCGTCAGCGTCTCGATCGGCTTGCCACCAAGCGCCGCCAGCTGGTCGAGCACTACCTGCATGTCCGGCGCGGCCTTGGCCGGCTTCGTCGCGGCCACGGGCGGTGGGGGCGGGGGAGCGGCATCGACCGATCGTGCCGACTGCGCGACCGCGTGGGTCGTCAGCGCGATCCCGGAAGTCGTGATCAGCGCTGCGGCGGCAAGCGCCGTCATGGCGCGCGACGAACGATTGGTCATATGATGGAATATCCTGTTCGAGTGCCCCCACTCGCCGGCTTAAACCTCAATCATACCGACTTCGTTCCGGTGATCGGACCGTAACCCACGCATATCAAACGTATTTCAAAAGGTGGTCGGCCGTCCAGCTACCCAGGTTTCGACGACCTTGTCGGCATCGCCGATCGATCGCGCGGGATTGCCGTCGAGCACGAGCAGGTCGGCGCGCAGTCCCGGCGCGATGATACCGCGGTCGCGCAACGCCAGCAGGCCCGCAGCGTTCGCGGTGGCCACCTGCAACGCCTGTACCGGGGGCAGTCCGGCCTGCACCATCAGCGCGAGTTCCCGGTGTTCGGCGATGCCGGGAACGCGAACCGCACTTGCGCCACTGTCGGTGCCGAAACCGATCTTCACGCCGGCATCGTAGAGCGTCTTCAGGTTGCGCAGGTTCATCGCCAGCGACGTGCGCGCGTCGGCGGTCTTTGGATCTGTCAGGATCTTGGCGCGCCATGCCGGATCGTCGATCTGCCGGGCAAGCGCCGGTGACAGCGCCGCCCGTGCGAACGGGGTCAGCGTCCACGGCGCGCGATCGGCCCAGGCGAACGTCGCTTCGTCGAGCTGGAGCGTGGCGATGTACCAGACCCCCTTCGCCTTCAGCGTCGCAACGAAGCTTGGTGGCACAGGCTTGTCGCGAACGCCGTGTGCGATGATGTCCGCACCTGCCGCGA
This sequence comes from Sphingomonas sp. PP-CE-3G-477, assembly GCF_003050745.1. Taxonomy (GTDB): domain Bacteria; phylum Pseudomonadota; class Alphaproteobacteria; order Sphingomonadales; family Sphingomonadaceae; genus Sphingomonas. The sequence continues at coordinate 97,364 of NZ_QAOF01000004.1, forward strand.
CGATCGCCTCGGCATCCGCCAGATCGTGGATATGCGCGGCGACGCGAAGCCCGCGCGCATGCGCCTCGGCGATCACGGCGTTGTAGATCGCCGGGCTCATCTTCGCCGGTACGCTGCCGCCGAAATCGTCAAGCCACAGCTTTACCAGGTCGGTCTTCTCGGCGGCCATCATCGCCACCGCCTTGCGTGCCTCGTCCGCCGTCGACGGACGGAAGAGCTGGTCAGGACCGACCTTGAGCATCGACTGGGGCGGCGCGCCGTTGGGAACGCCGATGCCCTGCATCACCCCGAACAGGTCTGCGCCAGCGATCCCCCCGGCATGGGCGTCGGCACGGATGGCGGCGAACGACGGCGCGTTGTTGCCCAGTGCGGTCACCGTGGTGACGCCGTAGCGGCGGAACTGCGCGAGCTGCGCGACGATGTTGGCGCGTGTGTAGTTCTGCGCGCCGGTCTCGGTGCCGCTCACCTGCCCGACATGGCTATGGTCGGAGATCAGCCCCGGTATCACGCTGCGCCCGTGATAGTCGCGTCGCTCGGCCCCGCCCGGAACCGCGACCTTGCCCGCCGCGACGATCCGCCCTTCGGTAATCACGATCGTCGCATCCTCGACCGGTGCGCCGCCGCGCCCGTCGATCAGCCGGACCCCGGTGATCGCCACGGTCTGCGCGAGCGCGGGCGTCGCGAGGGCACTGGCGGCCAGCAAGCCCGAAACCAGATAGCGCATCATCGTTCATCCTCGATCGGTGCCGTCATCACGACGCGCAGCCCGGGCATGTTGTCGTCCTGCTCGATCGTCCCCGACAGTCCGGCGACCACCGCGTTCATCATCCGGCTGCCGAACCCGACTCGTCCGTCCGTCGCGGGCGCACCCTTGCCGACGCCCTTGTCCGCGACGATCAGCCGCAACCGGCTACGATGCTGTTCGAGCGCGATCAGGATCGGGCCGGGCTTGCCGGCATAGGCATATTTGCTGGCGTTGATGATCAGTTCGGTCAGCACCAGTCCGATGTTCACCGCGCGGTCTGTGGGTACCAGCACCGGCGCCAGATCCAGGCTGATGTGTGCCGACCAGTCTTCGCCGAGCGACGTCTTCATGTCGTCCGCGAGTTCCTCCAGATACCGCGACAGGTCGACCGACTCGACCTGATCGTCGCGGTACAGCCGGCGGTGGACCAGCGCGACCGCTGCGAGCCGCGCCTGTGCTTCGGCCAGATGCGCCTTCACCTTCGCATCGTCAGACGACTTCGCCTGCAGCGACAGGAACGCCGCAACCAGTTGCAGGCTGTTCTGCACGCGGTGATTGACCTCCTTCATCAGGACGTCCTTCTGCGCGATCAGTGCATCCTTGTCGGCGAGCGTCCGCTGGAGGTCGGCGTTCAGCAACCGTAGTCGCTGGTTGACGTACGCATCGTGGAACGCCCGACGCAGCCGGTGCGCGGCCTCGATCTCCTCGCGCGTCCAGCGTCGCGAGCGACCGCTGACCGCCTGCGTCCAGGATTCGAACGAGGTACGCGGCGTCAGCATCGCATTCGGATCGAGCGAAACCGCCTTGTGAGGATTGCCCGCCCACTCGACCTCTTCGATCTGCTCGGCACGAAACCACAGCAGCACCGCTCCCTCGTCGACCAGCGACAGCGCGAGCAGACCGCTTGCCTGCGCACGGTATGCTTCGGCGCGGGGAAACAGCGACGGCAGCTCGTGTGTCGTGAACGGCTCGATCACACCGCGCGTGCGTGCCCATGCCGCGAGATCGAGAATGTCGTCCTTGCTCGGACACGGCCCGTCGGTGTCGACGATCGTGCCCTCGACATAGGCGAAACCGTCGCCGCCGAGCATCCGCCGAAGATCGTCGCGCAACGCGGCGACGATGCTGCGCGGGGCCGGTTCGGTCGCGAGCTTGGGGATGACCGCATCCTCCGCCGCGCGCAGCCGCAGCCGCTCGCGGTACGTCTCCGCCTCTTCCTTCGCGCGGATCTGGCGCGCCAGCCCGCTGGCCAGCGTCGCCGACGCCGCACGAATGTCAGGAGTCAGGCCCTTTGGCGTGCCGTGATGGCAGGCGATCAGGCCCCAGAGCAGCCCGTCCTTGACGATCGAGATCGATGCGGATGCCGCCACGCCCATGTTGGCGAGATAGCGCAGATGGATCGGCGACACGCTGCGTAGCGCGACGTCACTCAGGTCGAGCGTCTCGAACCCTGCCGGGCGCAGCACCGCAGGCACGTAATCGATCGTCGGGATCGTCCGCGTCCGGTTGCGCACGTACAGCGCACGCGCCTGTTTTGGGATGTCCGACGCGGGGAAATGGTGATTGAGGAAGGTGCCGAGCCCTGTCGCCTTGTCCTCGGCCATCACGCGGCCCGCCTCGTCGTCGAGGAAGCGATAGACCATGACGCGGTCGAAGCCCGTCAACTGCCGGAACGCAGTCGCGGCGCGCTCGCACAACGTCTGGAGGTTGCTCGCGCGCTCGAACGTCATCGCCATCGCGTTGAGACGGCCGAGCATGCCGGCCGCAGTGACCGGTTCCGCTTCGACGGGTTCGAGTTCGACCAGCACATGCTCGGCGGTGCGGTGAAGGGTGACGTCGAACCGTTCGGTCAGGCCCGCTACCGGCAGTCCGGCGAGTGCCACGCCAGCGACCGTGTCGTTGGCGGTGAGTGTCGCACCGATGTCCTGCGCCAACAGCGCCGACAAGTCGTTGCCGAGCCAGTCGGGGGTCAGGCGAGTTTCGAGATCGCCCGCGCCCGCCACGACCGTCAGGCTGGTCGCATCGGCGACGAGCAGCAGGCCATGCGGCTGGATCGCACCGGGGATGTGGATCGGCTCGCGGTCGCACGCATTGAGGTCCAGCCCCACGCCATCGGTGGAACCGGCAATATCGCTCGACGCGTTCATCTACCCGAAACTCTCCTATCGAGCCCCGATCATGCAGCCCCCGGCGGAACAAAGCAAATACCCGCAGCGGGTTACGATATTAATCTGAAGCAATATCGCGCGGTGCGGACCCGGCATAGCGGCGCGCGATCATGGCGCAGGCGATCAGCTGCAGCTGGTGGAACAGCATGACGGGCAGCAGGATCACGCCGACCTGCGCGGGCGGGAACAGCACGCCCGCCATCGGCACGCCAGACGCGAGGCTCTTCTTGGAGCCGCAGAACTGCAGCACGATCGCATCCTCGCGGGGCAGCTTCATCAGCCGGGCAACGGCAAACGTCAGCCCGAGCACGAAGGCGAGCAACGCGGCGCACAGCAGGCCGATCAGGATCAGGTCGCCGATCGACAATTTGGTCCACAGTCCCTCGACCACCGCGGCACCGAACGCGCTGTAGACGACCAGCAGAATCGAACCCCGATCGACCACCGTCAGCAGGCCCTTGTTGCGTGTTACCCATGCACCGATCCACGGCCGCAGCAGATGCCCGCCGACGAACGGCACGAGCAGTTGCAGCACGATCGCCTCGATACTCTCAATCGAGATCCCGCCGCTGCCCGAAGTGTTCATCAGCAGCGCGACCAGCGCCGGCGTGACGAGAATACCGAGCAGGTTCGAGAACGACGCGCTGCACACCGCCGCCGCGACATTGCCGCGCGCGATCGCGGTGAAGGCGATCGACGACTGCACGGTCGAAGGAAGCAAGGTCAGGAACAACAACCCGGCGGCAAGCGGTCCGGTCACGAACGGCAACGCGGTCAGCCCGAGTCCGAACAGCGGGAACGCGACGAAGGTGATGGCCAGCACCGCCAGATGCAGCTTCCAGTTGCGCAGCCCCGCCCAGATCGCATCGCGCGACAGCTTCGCGCCGTGGAGGAAGAACAGCAGGACGATGCCGATATCGGCGGCGTAACCGACGATCGTCGCCATCTCGCCGCGTGCCGGTAGCAGGCTCGCCAGCACGACGGTGCCGAGCAGCATCAGGATGAACGGCTCGAAGACCGCGAGGAAACGTCCGATCACGGATGCGCCTTCACATAGGCGTCGAGCGTCGCGAGATGGCCGCTAAGCGCGTCGTCGTCCAGGAAACTGCCGAGAAAGCTGTTGCGCGCGAGCGTCACGACCTGCTCGCGAGACAAGGCCTTCGCCCGCGCCGTCTGCCGGAAATTCTCGCCGATATAGCCACCGAAATACGCCGGATCATCCGAATGGATCGTCGCGCGCAGGCCGAGATCCAGCATCCGGTCGATCGGATGGTTCTCCAGCCGGTCGACGTTGCGCAGCGCGACGTTCGACAACGGGCACACGGTGAGCGTCATCGCATCGCGTGCGAGGCGGGCGACCAAGGCCGAATCCTCCAGCGCGCGGTTGCCGTGGTCGATCCGGTCGACTTGAAGAATATCGAGCGCCTCGTGGATGTACGCGGGCGGGCCCTCCTCGCCAGCATGCGCGCACAGCATCAGCCCGGCATCCGCCGATGCCGCGAACACGCGTGCGAACTTCGACGGCGGATGGCCGACCTCGGAGGAATCGAGCCCGACGCCGATGAACTGGTCGAGCCACGGCTCCGCCTGCGCGAACGTCTTGAACGCGTCCTCCTCGTCGAGATGGCGGAGGAAACTCATGATGAGGCCGACCGACATGCCGTGCTTGGCCTGTGCCTCGTCGATCCCCGCGAACAGCCCGCGCGCGACGACATCGAAGGGTATGCCGCGATGCGTGTGCGTCTGCGGATCGAAGAATATCTCGGCATGGACGACGCCGTCCTGCGCGACGCGGTCGAAATAGGCGACCGCCAGATCGCGGAAATCCTCCTCGGTCTGGAGCACCGCGGCGCCCGCGTAATAGATGTCGAGAAAGGTCTGGAGGTTGGTGAAGCTGTACGCCGCGCGGACGTCCTCGACGCTCTTGAACGGGATCGCGACCTTGTTGCGTTCGGCCAGCGCGAACATGAGTTCGGGCTCGAGGCTGCCCTCGATGTGGAGGTGGAGTTCCGCCTTGGGCAGGTTCGTGATGAAGTCGTCGGTCATAGCTCGTCCTGTCGCTTGGGTCGCGTCGGCTGCAACCATTCCGCCCGCCACGCACTACCGCAAGTGCGAAAGCCGTTGCATGACAATCCTGTCACGTTACCGAGCGCCGATACTTACGCGAAGGACACCATCGATGCCGACAGGATTGGTCGCACTGCTCGACGACATTGCCGGGATCACCAAGCTCGCCGCCGCCAGCCTCGACGATATCGCCGCGACCACCAGCAAGGCGGGCAGCAAGGCGATCGGCGTGGTGGTCGACGATGCCGCCGTGACGCCGCGCTACATGGTCGGGTTCGAGCCCAAGCGCGAACTGCCGATGATCGGCAAGATCGCGCTCGGATCGTTCCGCAACAAGCTGGTCTTCATCCTGCCCGCGGCGCTGGCGTTGAGCGCGTTCGCGCCCTGGCTGCTGACGCCGCTGCTGATGATCGGCGGCACGTATCTGTGTTTCGAGGGCGCGGAGAAAATCCTCGAGGCGTTCGGTGGCGGTCATGCCGAAGAGGTCGTCCAGGCGCCGGTCGATGCGGCAACGCTCGAAGCGCAGAAGGTCTCGGGCGCGATCCGTACCGACTTCATCCTGTCCGCCGAGATCATGGTGATCGCGCTGTCGGATGTCGCGACCAAGCCGATCTGGGAGCAGGCGATCGTGCTCGCACTGGTCGGGATCGTCATCACGATCGGCGTCTACGGCGTGGTCGCGCTGATCGTGAAGATGGACGATATCGGACTGCATCTGGCGCAGCGCAGCAGCGCGGCTGTGCAGGCGATCGGGCGTGGGCTGGTAAAGGGCATGCCGATCGTGATGTCGGCGCTGTCGGTGATCGGGACGGCGGCGATGGTTTGGGTCGGTGGGCAGATCATCGTTCACGGGATCGAGGAGTTCGGGTTCACGACGTTGCCGCATTGGATCCACGATACGGCTGAGGCGGCTTCGCATGCGGTGCCGTTCGCCAAGGGCGCGGTGAACTGGGTGATGAATGCGTTCTTCTCGGGGATCGTCGGGTTGATCCTGGGTGGTGCGATCGCGCTGGGGCTCCATGCAGTGAAGAAGCCGAAGGCGCACTGACCGGGAGGGCGTTGTCCGCTCTAACCTTGTTCTCCCGCGAAGGCGGGAGCCCAGTCTGGGTCCCCGCCTTCGCGGGGAAACATGTCGCGGTTGTAACGCGCTACCACCACCACAAAACACCACCCCGGCGAAGGCCGGGGCCCAATTGGGGAACGGAGGTAACGATGGACAGCCCGTCGTTACTGCGACCTTTCCAATTGGGCCCCGGCCTTCGCCGGGGTGGTGCTCATTTAGCCGGGGTGGTGGCATCGGGAGGGAAAGAGGCAGCCCCTACTTACCCGTCCACTTCCCCATCCATCCCAACACTTCCCCATACCATTGCCGCGAGTTCTTCGGCTTCAGCACCCAGTGGTTCTCGCCCGGATTGACCAGCAACCGCGACGGAATCCCGCGCCGCTGCAACGCGGTGAACGTCGCCAGCCCCTGCGTGTACGGAATGCGGAAGTCCTTCTCGCCGGTGATCACCAGCATCGGCGTCTTCCACTTGGCGACGTAATTGACCGGGTTCCATTTCTCGAACGCCTGCGGGTCCTCGTAATAGGCTTTCCCGCCATGCTCCCATTCGTCGAACCAGAGCTCCTCGGTCTCGTACGCCATCGCGCGCGCGTCGAACACGCCGTCATGCTGGACGATGCACTTGAAGCGATCGGGCCACTGCCCCTCAATCCAGTTCATCATGTAGCCGCCATACGACGCACCAAGCGCGCACGCATTGTCGGCATCGAGCCACGCGAACTTGTCGGTCGCGGCAGCCAGCCCCTTCTTCAGATCCTCGAGCGGCCAGCCGCCCCAATTGTTGCTGATCGCATCGGTGAAGCCCTGGCCGTAGCCGGTCGACCCGTGGAAATCGACCGCGACCAGACCGTAGCCTGCGCCCGCAAACACCGCGGGGTTCCAGCGATACGACCAGCTGTTGTTGCTCGATCCCTGCGGGCCGCCGTGGACCATGTAGGCAACCGGGACCTTCCCCGTGGAGCCGTACGGCTTCACCGCATAGCCCCAGACGGTGTCCGCGTTCGCGCCCTTGAAGTTGAACCGCGTGACCGTCGGCATGTCGATCCCGGCAAGCTTCGTCGCGTTGACCTGCGTCAGGCGCTGCGGTGTGCCGGTGCCCGCGACACGGTAGAAATCGGCGGGTGCGGTGAGGCTGTCGATCGCCACCACAGGCCCCCGCGGCGTGATCGCGACCGCGCTAACGTGACCCTCCTGCGTCAGCCGCGCGACCGCACCGCTCGTCGCATCGACCCGGAACAGCGGCGTTTCCTGCGTGTCGTCCGCCGTCACGTAGAGCGACTTCGAGTCCGGTGCCCACGCGATCGAGCCGACCGACCGGTCCCAGCGCTCGGTCAGCGACACCGTCTTGCCGCTGGCGATATTGCGCAGCGTCAGCACCTGGCGATCCGCCTCGAACCCCGGCCGGCGCATCGCGAAGTATGCAAGCGTGCGGCCATCGGGCGATACCGTCGGGAGGTTGTCGGTCGCCTTGTTCGTCGCGGTCAGGTTGACTGGCGCGGCTGAACCGTCGGCGGGCACCGAGAAGATGTCGAGATTGGTCGACAGCGCCTCGATCCGGCCGGCTTCGCGCAGCGCGAAATAGACAGTGCGGCCGTCCGGGCTCCACGACACTTCCTCGCCGCCGCCGAACGGCTTCGATGGCGCATCGCCGACCAGCGCGCCGACCAATGGAACGCCGTTCCCGGTCGCACCTGCGGCGGTCAGCGGCAGGACGAACAGCTGAGAGCGCGTGCCGTCCGCCCACGTGTCCCAATGCCGCACGAACAGCTGGTCGTACGTCCGCCCGGCCCCCGCGTTCGCATCCCTCTTCACCATCGCCGGCTCGAGGCTCGGTGCACCCGGCTTGCGATCCGCCCAGACGAGCAACTTGTCGCCGGTCGGCGCAACCTTGAAGCCGCTGAACCCGCCCTTGAAGCTGGTGACGCGCCGCGGCGTGCCGCCTGTGACGGGCACCGACCAGACCGCATCCTCGCCGCCCTTGTCCGAGGTGAAATACACGGTGTTGCCGACGATCTGCGGGTCGTTCTCGTTGACCTGCGGATCGGCGAGCAGCTTCACCGGCGTCGCGCCCGGCGTGGTCAGGTCGAGCCGCCAGAGATCGTAGCGTCCCTTGTCCGCCGCGAGATCGGTCTCGCGCTGTGCCCAGACGAGCCAATGCCCGTCCTGCGACGCGGTCGGCGCACCGACGCGGCTGAGCATCGTCACGTCGTCGATAGTGAGTTGCCGGGCGGCGGCAGGGGCACTCGCAAAGGCGAGCACGGCGAGGCTGGCGGAGAGCATGATCTTCATGGGCCGCTTGATAGGACGCATGCGGGATCGCGCGCAATCACCAGGGTTTGTTTGCCTTGGACGTTTCAGGTCGCTTGCAAGACAGCACCGGTTCAGATCATGGCGGTATCAGGCCACAATCGCCCAACGCCTCCAGGATCGCCGTGTATGTTGATGACCTTGATCCGTGCGACGGCGAGCGCGCTGCTGGTGATTGGCATGGCGACCGCGTCCGTGGCGCAGGTCGTTCCTCCGTCCGCAGGCGGAGCTGCGCGTGTCCAATTGCCGGTCGATGCACTGATGCAGGATGCAGCCGAATATGCGCAGCGGTTCGGCGTCCCGTTCGACGAGGCGATGCGGCGGATGCGTGCGCAGGGCGACAGCGTACCGGCAACCGACGCGCTGCGCGAAACCTTCAAGGATCGCTGGGCCGGGATCGCAATCGAACATCTGCCGAATTACCGCATCGTCGTGCTGTTGACCGGCACCGATCCGGTCGTGGAGCAGTCGGTGATGGCGGGCGGCATGACCGTGCCGATCGTCTTCCGCACCGGCGCTGCCGCGACGCGCGAGGCCGTGCTCGCGGCGATCACTCGCTATCAGGCGAAGATCCGCGATTCCCTCCCGCACCCGCCAGGACTGGGCGTGGACCAGAGGACGGGCGAGCTCGTCGTGATGACCGCCAGTGCGGACGCCGATCTCGACCGGAACGGCGAATTGCGCGCGCGGATCGCGGCGATGACGGGCGTGCCGGTGCGGATCGATATCGTCGATCGGCCGCCAGTCGACATGGCGCAGGACCAGGTCGCTCCGGTCCCCACGCTCATACCTGCCCCGGTCGATAGCGGCGCGATCGAAGGCGGGGCGCGTGTCATCGGGACGGTCGATGGCAAGCGCTATGCCTGCACGACCGGCTTCGTCGTATCCGACGGGGTGCGCAACGGCGTGGTCACCGCGGCGCATTGCCCGGACACGCTCTCCTATGTCGGCAAGCGCTTTTCGGACGGCGGCCGCGAGGAATGGCCGCTGGCGTTCGTCGGGCAATGGGGCTGGGGGTATCAGGACGTACAGGTCAACGTCGCGACCGCGCCTGACGTCAGTTATGCCCCGCTGTTCTACGCCGACACCGCCAAGACGCTCGCGCGGCCCGTCGCCACGTGGCGCTACCGGACGAGCACGCGGGCGGGCGACTTCGTGTGCCATCGCGGCGAGCGTACCGGCTATAGCTGTGCGGTGATCGCGATGGTCGATTTCGCGCCGGCGGGCGATCTGTGCGGGGGCGCGTGCCTGCCGACCTGGGTCGCGGTCGAGGGGCCGACGTGCAAGGCCGGCGACAGCGGCGCGCCGGTGTTCGAGGGCAGCACCGCGCTGGGCCTCGTCAAGGGTGGCACCTATCGCCGCGACGGGACGTGCCTGTTCTATTATTACATGTCGACCGACTATCTGCCGCAGGGCTGGACGCTGCTGCATCGATAGGTGGCGAGGCGGGTCGATTGTGTCTCCTCGCCAAGCGCTGTACGTCCCGCCGGGAACACGGTGCCGCCGAGCACCGATCGGCGGCCTATCGACACGGGCATGACATGGACTCCTCGGGCCTTGAGGCCGTTTTCATAGCAAATCGCGATACGCTGCTGCGGTTCATCCGCTCGCTCGGCGCGAGCGATGCAGAGGATCTTGTGCAAGAACTATGGGTGAGGATCCAGACCGCCCCGACCGCCCCGACCGGCCCGATCGCGGCGCCGCTGTCGTACCTCTACCGGATGGCGAACAACCTGATGCTCGATCGCCACCGCGCGGTGCGGCAGGCCGAGAAGCGCGATCGCGAATGGACCGAGGCGACGGGGGGACCTTCACTCGACCGCTCCGAGGAGCCCTCCGCCGAACGCGTCGTGATCGCGCGCGAGCAGGCGGCGCTGGCGGAGTCGGCGTTGCAGTCGGTCGGCGACCGGGCGGCGCGTATCTTCCGACGGCACCGGATCGACGGCGTCGAGCAGCGTGTGGTCGCGGCGGAGTTCGGCGTAAGCCTCAGCACGGTCGAGGGTGATCTGCGCAAAGCCTATCGTGCGATGATCGATGCAAAGCGACGTTACGATGAGGCTTGATCGCAACGTCTCCGTCTTCGGCTATAGGAGGCCATGATGGCGGAGCATGACGATATCGACGCGCCTGCGCTGAACGAGACCGCGCTGGATTGGGTGGTCCGCACCGGCAGCGATGCGTTCGACGACTGGCCTGCGTTCCACGCCTGGCTGGAGGCGGACCCGCGTCATGCGGCGGCGTATCATGCGATGGCGATGGATATCGAGGAGATGGCGGCGACGGTGCCGCCCGTGCAGGCCGCGCCGATCGTGATGCAGCCTCCACGGAGACGGTGGCCGGTATGGGTCGGTGGAGCGATCGCCGCGTCGCTCGCGCTGTTCGTCGGGTATGAGTCGATCGAGACGCGCGCGCATCTTTATGCGGTCGAGACGGCAGCAGGGGCGATGCGGACGGTTCGGCTCGCCGATGGCAGCACGATCGCGATGGGTGGTGCAACGCGGCTGATGCTCGATCGCGACGATCAGCGGATCGCGACGTTGGAGCGTGGTGAGGCGATGTTCGTCGTCCGGCACGACGACAACGATCCGTTCGAGGTGAGCGTCGGCGGCGCGCGTCTGGTCGATGTCGGCACCGCGTTCGACGTGAAGCGCGCGCGGGGCGAAACGCGTGTCGAGGTCTCGGAAGGCGCGGTCGACTATAACCCGGGGCAGGGCGGCATCCGGCTCGTGAAGGGGCAGGGGCTGGTCGTCCGCGACGGCAAGGCGACCGTGACCGCGGTCGATGTCGCCAGCGTCGGATCGTGGCGTGACAGCGTGCTGGCGTATGAAGGCGCGACCTTGGCGGAGGTCGCGGACGACCTGTCGCGTGCGCTCGGCGTCGACCTGCGCGTCGATCCGGGCATCGCCAAGCGCGCGTTCAGCGGCAGCATCGCGACCGCCAAGCTGTCGGGCGATCCCCGGCTTGCCGCGCCGTTGCTGGGTGTCGCGATCCGCAAGCGTGGCGGTCACTGGGTGATGTCCTCGCGCTCGTGAGGATGCGCGGATGTCTGGTCGTCGCGGCGCTCGCCGTCGCCGCTCCCGCGCAGGCGGGGCAGGGGGCGGTCGACTTGCCGGCGGGGCGCCTTGGGGATGCGGTGCTGGCGCTCGGGCGGCAGTCGGGGACAAGTATCGTCGTCGGCGACCCAGGGCTTTGGGCGCGGCGCGTGCCCGCGGTACGCGGTCGGATGAGCGCGCGCGAGGCACTCGACCGGCTGGCGAATGCCGCGAATGCCGATGTCGTCGCAGCGGGCGCTTTCGGGTGGCGGCTGACTGCCCGCACGCCCCGCGTCGTTCGGGTGAAGCGGCCGAAAGTCGTGCCGATCGCCGCACCGCCGGCGGTCCAGGGCGCGGACATCGTCGTCACCGGCAGCAAGCGCGACGTGCGGCTGCGCGATTTCGCAGGGCAGGTGGCGTTGCTGGACGGGGTCGACCTTGCGCTCGGCGGCGCGGGCGGGACCGAGGCGATCCTCGCGCGGCTGGCGAGCGTATCGTCGACGCATCTCGGCGCCGGCCGCAACAAGCTGTTCATTCGCGGCATCGCCGATTCCAGCTTCACCGGACCGACCCAGACCACCGTCGGCCAGTATTTCGGCGACCTGCGGCTGAGCTACAACGCGCCCGATCCGTATTTGCGGTTGTACGATATCGCGTCGGTCGAGGTGCTCGAAGGACCACAAGGGACGCTGTACGGCGCAGGCTCGCTCGGCGGCATCATCCGCACCGTGCCGAACGCACCCGAACTGGGCGCGGTGTCGGCGTCGATCGCAGGCGGCCTCTCCGCGACGTGGCACGGCGATCCGGGGGCTGATCTCGGCGCGACGCTGAACGTGCCGCTCGGCGAGCGCGTGGCGCTGCGCGTCGTCGGCTACGGCGTCAGCGAGGGTGGGTATATCGACAACCCGGTGCTCGACCGCCGCGACGTCAACCGGACTCGGATCGGTGGTGGCCGGGCGGCGCTGCGGCTCGATGCGGGGAATGGCTGGACGGTCGATCTCGGCGGGATCGGGCAATGGACCAAGGGCGACGACAGCCAGTACGCGGACCGCGACGCGCCGCCGCTGACGCGGTCGAGCGCGATCGTGCAGGGCTTCTCGGCGGACTACACGATGGGGCAGGTCGTCGTGTCGGGCACGATCGGCGGGCTGAAGGTCAAATCCTCGACCGGGATCGTCAGCCAGACGCTGACCGAACGGTACGACGCGACCCAGCCAGCAGTAGATCCGACGCTACCGATTACCAATTGGCCTGCATTCGGCAGCCCCCTGACGACGGCCGCGGGCAGTCCGCGCGTGTTCGCGCAGCGCAACGCGACCGACATGATCGCGAACGAGACGCGGGTATGGCGGCCGATGCGGAACGGGTTCGGCTGGGTGGTCGGCGGCAGTTACACGCATAATCGCACGCGACTGTCGCGCTCGCTCGGCCCGGTCGATGCGCCCGAGCCGGTAACGGGTGTAACCAACAGCATCGACGAGGCGACGCTGTACGGCGAGGGCAGCGTGCAACTGGTGCGCGGGTTGACCGCCACCGCGGGCGCGCGCGTGACCCGGGCGTGGCTCGCGGGGACCGGCGAGGATATCGCGCCGGCGCGGCTGGAAGTGGTCGCGCTCGCCCGTGCGCGCGTGACGGCGGACCGGATCGAGACGAGCGTGCTGCCGTCCGCCTCGCTGATCGCGGCGGTGCTGCCGAAGGTGTCGTTGTACGGGCGATACCAGCAGGGTTTTCGACCTGGCGGGCTGGCAATCGAGAGCGATTTCGTCCGGCGGTTCGAGAATGATCGCGTGCGGACGCTGGAGAGCGGCGTGCGCTTCGGGCTCGCCGGAGTCGATCGCGCGTACCTGACGGCGAGCGTCTCGCACACGATGTGGCAGGATATCCAGGCGGACTTCATCGATGCGACGGGCCTGCCGAGCACCGCCAACATCGGCGACGGAAGGATCTGGACGTTCAGCGCGGCGGGCGGTTGGAAGCCGATCGCCGGGCTGACGCTCGATGCGGGCTTCACCTATAACGACAGCCGCGTGACCGAACCGAGCGCGGCGCTGTTCGTGGCACTCGCGCGGATGAGCCAGGTGCCGAACATCGCGCGCTATGCTGGGCGGCTGGGGGCGGATTACCGGCGTGATGTCGGGCGGGACCTGGAACTGCGGATGTATGGCTGGGCGCGCTATGTCGGGCGGTCGCGGCTCGGGGTTGGGCCTGTGCTGGGCGAGGAGCAGGGGGATTATCTCGATACCGCGCTCACCGCTCGGGTCGGGCGGCCGTCGTTGGGCGTGACGCTCGGGGTGACGAACCTGACCGATAGCGTAGGCAACCGGTTCGCGTTGGGGACACCGTTCCAAGTCGGGAGCGGGCAGATCACGCCACAGCGTCCGCGGGCAATCCGCATCGGCCTGGACGCAGCCTTCTAACTTCTCTCCCCTCCCTTTCAGGGAGGGGAGCTAGCAAGCGACAACTCACCCCTTCGCGTTCACCAGTGCTCGCTGATCGGCCGGCAGCAACGCGAGGGCGGTTTTGTAGCAGTCGTCCACGTGTGAATTACCGACAAGTTTCATCGCGCCGAAGCTGATCGTTGCCGCCACGGCCGAGCCGGCGAACGGGATGAACTTTGCCATCGATCCTACCGCTACCCGGGCGCCGACGCGGCGGAGGAGGGCGGCGACGATGCGCTTGGTCACCATGCGGCCGATCATCGTGTTGCCCAGACTCGACGCCATCACGAGCGCCTGCTGCGCGAGCTGTGGCTCCATCGTCTTCACCTGCTCGTGATCGAGCCCGAAGCGCTTGCTGATCTCGGGCAGCAGCTTGGTTAGCAGGCCGATATCCGCGACGATGTCCGCGCCGGGGATCGGCACGACCGCCGCGCCCGCCGACATCACCGAGCGCGTCGTGACGAGGCGCTTGCTGTCGTCGCGGATGCGGTCGAGTTCGGCGATGGTGGTGATCATGCTGGCATTTCCCTGAAGATATCCGCCGCACAACGCGCCGCCTCCGCCATTGTGCCGCACGATAATAAAGCGCGCTTCAAGGTTCGCGAGCCGCGTCTCCGTCCTCTTCTCGAAAACACATCGAAAAGGGTTCCGTATGCGTCGTCTCCTGCTGACCACCACCTGCCTGTTCGCGGTAACGACGGGCGCCCAGGCGCAGACCGTGATCGACACCAAGCGGACCGACGCGGTGCGGACCTCGACGATCAAAGCCGGCGCGCCCGACAATATCCGCATCGCCGCCGCCGGTTCGGTGACGCCGGCCACCGGCACGGCGGTCACTGTCGACAGCGTCAATTCGGTCACCAACGAAGGCACAATCCAGGTCACCAACGCCGACGGATCGACCGGCATCCTCGCCAATGCAGGCACTGGCGGCGGGATCACCAACGCGGCGGCCGGCAAGATCATCATCGACGAAAGCTATGTCGCGACCGACACGGACAAGGACGGCGACCTCGACGGTCCGTTCGCGGCGGGCACCGGACGCACCGGCATCCGCACCGCGGGCGCGTATACCGGCGCGATCGTCAACAGCGGCGCGATCACCGTGAAGGGCAACAACTCCGCCGGCATCTGGCTCGGCGGACCGCTGACCGGCGCCTTCACGCACGACGGCCAGACCACGGTCACCGGCAACGGATCGACCGGCGTGCGGATCGCCGACGTCACCGGCAACGTCCGGCTCGCGGGCACGATCGCGGCGATCGGGCAGGGCGCGGTCGCCGCACGCGTCGATGGCGACATCGCGGGTGCGCTGGTGGTGCAGGGCGCGCTTGGCTCGACCGGCTATCGCTATGCGACGGCGCCGGCCGATACGACCAAGCTCGACCCCGAAGACCTGTTGCAGGGCGGATCCGCGCTGGTCGTCGCGGGCAACGTGGCGGGCGGAATCATCTTCGCGGTCCCGCCCAAGGACGCGAGCACGACCGATGCCGACGAGGACAAGGACGGTCTTCCCGACGCTACCGAAGGCTCGGCCGCGATCACCTCCTACGGCGCGGCGCCAGCGGTGCAGATCGGATCGGGCACGCGCGCCATCGCGATCGGTGCGGTGGCGGGAACGGGGACCGGCTACGGCCTGATCGTCGATGGCGGCATCGCCGGCAGCGGTGTCTATGGTGGGGTCGAGGGCAACGGCCTGGCGATCGGTGGCCTTGGCGGCACGGTGACGATCGCGGGCGGGATCGGCATCAACGGCACCGTGGCGGCAACCGCGAACGGCGCGAGTGCGACCGCGTTGAAGATTGGCGTGGGTGCCTCCACGCCCGAGATCCGTAATGCCGGCACGATCTCCGCGGCAGGCGGCGGCACAACCGCATCGCGTTCGACGGCGGTCCTGGTCGACACCGGCGCATCCGTCGCCACGATCCGCAACAGCGGTACGATCAAGGCGACCGCGCAGGCCGCCGACGGCACCGCGATCGCCATCCTTGATCGGTCGGGCACCGTCACATTGGTCGAGAACAGCGGCGGGATCGGCGCGTCGGGCGCGCTTGCGACGTCCGAGCGCAACGTCGCGATCGACCTTTCGGCGAACACCACTGGCACGATCGTTCGCCAGACCGCAGTCGCGACCGGCATCGCGGCGCCAGCGATCGTCGGCGACGTGCGCTTCGGCAGCGGCAACGACGTGTTCGACGTCGCGGACGGTACGGTCGCCGGTACCGCGCGATTCGGCACCGGCAACAACCGCCTCGCGCTATCGGGCGACGCCAATTTCACCGGCGGCGCGGTGTTCGGTGCGGGCAACGACGCGCTCACGCTTGCGGGGACTTCGGTGTTCAGCGGCGCGGCGGACTTCGGTGGCGGTGCCGACACGCTGACGCTCGGCGGCACGTCGCGCTTCTCCGGCACGCTCGCCAATGCGCAAGGGCTCGCGGTCGCAGTCAGCGGCGGCACGCTGGACATCACCCGGGCCGCGTCGATCGCCTCGCTTGCGGTGACCGGGGGCGGCGTGCTGGCGGTGACGCTCGACAAGACCGGCGGCACCGGCACGATGATCCAGGTTGCCGGCACCGCATCGTTCGACAAGGATTCGAAGCTCGCGCTGCGGCTCACCAGCGTCGTCGATGCGGAGGGCCGCTACACCGTCCTGCGCGCCGGCACGCTGACGGGCGCTGCAAACCTCACCGCGACCACGACGTTGCTCCCGTTCCTCTACAAGGGCAGCATCGCGACCGGCACGGGCAACGACCTCGCGGTCGACGTGGCGCGCAAATCGTCGACCGAACTCGGGCTCAACCGTTCCCAGGCATCGGCGTATGATGCGATCTACAAGGCGCTCGGCAGCGACGCCAAGATCGGCGGCGCGTTTCTCAATATCACCGACGGCGACGCGTTCCGCGGTTCGGTCCGCCAGATGTTGCCCGACCATGCCGGCGGCACGTTCGAGGCGGTCACGATGGGCTCGCGCGCGACGGCCCGCGTGCTCGCCGACCCGCACGGCCCGTTCAAGGACGAGGGCAAATGGGGCTATTGGGTGACGCAGGTCGCGTGGGGGACATCGAAGAGCGTCGCGGATACCGCAGGCTACGACATCAGCGGCTGGGGCGTTTCGGCAGGCGCGGAGTACAAGACCGGCGTCGGCAATTTCGGCACCTCGATCGCCTATCTCCACGGACAGGACGCGGACGACG
Organism: Sphingomonas sp. PP-CE-3G-477; assembly: GCF_003050745.1. Classification (GTDB taxonomy): domain Bacteria; phylum Pseudomonadota; class Alphaproteobacteria; order Sphingomonadales; family Sphingomonadaceae; genus Sphingomonas. The sequence goes on from NZ_QAOF01000004.1 coordinate 114,378, forward strand.
GCACGGACAATGAAGTGAATTCGGACCAGTATGAGCTGGCCGGATACTGGCGCGGGCGTTGGGGCAGGCTGCAGGCCAACGCGCGGGCGTCGGGGGCGAAGGTGAAGTTCGACGGTATCCGGCAGTTCACCGGTGCTATCGGCAGCGAGGCGGTTGCCCGGACCGCGAAGGGCGAGTGGGACGGTACGCTCTACGCCGCATCCGGCGGGCTGTCGTATGAAGCAGGCAAGGGCATGCTGATCTTTCGCCCGGTGCTCGCGATCGATTACTACAAGTTGAAGGAAGACGGCTATGGCGAGACCGGCGGCGGCAAGGCGATCGACCTCGTCGTCAGGTCACGCACGAGCGACGAGCTGGCGGTTACGGGCAGCGGCGCGCTGGGGCTGAACTTTGGTGGTCCCGAGTACCAGGACGGCTGGTTCCGCGTCGAAGCGGAGGGCGGGCGCCGGCAGCTCGTTGGTGGTGGGCTCGGCGCGACCACCGCATCGTTCGAGGGCGGCCAGTCGTTCACGCTGACTCCCGACAAGCGCACCAGCGGCTGGGTCGGCAAGCTGCGCGGCGTCGGTGGCAACGGCATCTTCCGCATGGGCGGCGAGTTCAACGCCGAGCAGCAGCAGGGCCGCGTCGCGCTGTCGCTGCGCGCGAGCCTGCAGATCGGGCTCTGAAGCGACAGCTTTTCGGGGGGCGGGGATGGCTCGATTCCGCCTCCGGACTGTTGTCCGCGCATAAGCGAGGAGTGAACATATGGCCGACGACCGTCTGAACATCGATACCAAGACTCTCGAGGATAACAGCGACCTGCGCCAGGTCGAGTTCGAGGCCGAGGTGAGCGAAGAGCGCTATCAGTTCGCGGTGCAATATGATGTGCTCGAAGCGCTCAGCACGGTATCGCCCGAGGGCGATGCGGTGGCTATCTTTCGACAGCATGCCGACGAGATCGCCGACCTCGGTGTCGTGGCCCTCGCGCGGGATCCGGATCAGGAGATCGTCGTGATCAGCGAGAACGATCTGGACTAGCGCCGTCTTCGGGACGATCCTCCCCACCGAATCCGGCACTATCGTCCGGACCGGTGGGAGACGGATGATGAAATCGATCTGGATGGGCGCAACGATGGCAGTGGCAATTGCCGGTGGTGCAGTGCCCGCAGGCGCGCAGAAGGCCAGCCCGGCCATCGCCAAGGCGCTGGCCGACCCTGCACGGACGGACCAACAGGGCGACGACGCGCGGCGCAAGGCGGCCGAGGTGCTGGCTTTCTCGGGGGTCCGGTCCGGTAACGTTGTCGTCGATTACCTTCCGGGTGCCGGGTATTGGACGCGGATCTTCTCGGGTGTGGTCGGTCCCAAGGGGCGCGTTTATGCGGTATGGCCCGCATCCGGGGCCAAGTACGCCGAGAAGTCGCTACCGGCGTTGCAGGCGCGTGGCCTCGCCAACGTCACCGCGGAGGTACAGACGACCAACCTACCGACCTCGCCGGTGCCGGTCGACCTGGTCTGGACCGCGCAGAACTACCACGACATCCCCAACAAGGGCGCGGGCGAACCGGCGTTGCGTGCGTTCGACGGCGCGGTGTTCCGGATGCTCAAGCGCGGCGGCACGTATATCGTCATCGATCACGCCGATGCCGCTGGGACGGGCATGAGCGGCACCGAGACGCGTCACCGGATCGATCCGGCGGCGGTGAAGGCGCAGGTCCAGGCGGCGGGCTTCAAGTTCGTCGGCGAATCGACCGTGCTGCGCAATCCGGCGGACGACCACAGCAAGGCGGTGTTCGACCCGGAGATCCGCGGCAAGACCGACCAGTTCGTCTACAAGTTCAGGAAGCCGTAAGCGGCGCTGTTTGGGTGGTCCGCGCTGGTCGACGTCGCTTCGGATCGTCGACCAGCCGGGGAATACTGGTGCTGCCGGTGAGGATTGAACTCACGACCTCAGCCTTACCAAGGATGCGCTCTACCACTGAGCTACGGCAGCACTCGCTGGCATCGCTGCCGGCGGAGTGGGGCTAAGAGACGAGGGCGGCGCGGTTGTCAAGGCATCGCGGCCCGATATAGGGCGTATTTATGGACGATCGGGATCGGAAGGCGGCGGAGAAGGCCGAGCGAATGGCGGCTGCGCTGCGCGAGAACCTGCGGCGGCGGAAGGCGCAGGCGCGTGCCGTCGGGGCTGCGCCTGCGGTGAAGGACGAGCCTTCTAGCTGAGGGGTGCGCACTTGGCGGTGAGCCAGGCGCGATCCTCCGCGTCGGTCATTTCGGGGGTGAGGACCGCCAGCACTTGTGCGTGATAGTCGTCGACCCATTGGCGCTCGCCTGCCGTCAGCAGTGTCGGCTCGATCAGCGTGCGTTCGATCGGGCAGAAGGTGAGCGTCTCGAAGCCGAGCATTGCGCGGTCGGCACCGGGGATGGAACGCGGCTCGATCAGGATCAGGTTCTCGATGCGGATGCCGTATTCGCCCGCCTTGTAGTAGCCGGGCTCGTTCGACAGCATCATGCCGGCGCGCAGGGGCTCCATTGCTGCGCCGCCGGGATAATTGGGCGAGGCAATCCGCTGTGGGCCCTCGTGGACGGCCAGATAGGCGCCGATGCCGTGGCCGGTGCCGTGCGCGAAGTCGAGGCCGGCTTCCCACAGCGGACGGCGCGCGAAGGCGTCGATCTGGCCCCCCATGGTGCCGTCGGGGAAGACCGCCGTGGCGATGCCGATATGGCCCTTCAGGACGCGGGTGAAGCGGTCGCGCATCTCTTCGGTGGGTTCGCCGATCGGCATCACGCGCGTCACGTCGGTGGTGCCGTCCGCATACTGGCCGCCGGAATCGATAAGGTAGAGCTGGCCGGGTTCGATCGGCGCGCTCGATTCCTCGGTGACGTGGTAGTGCGGGATCGCGCCGTGGGGACCGGTCGCGGAGATCGTGTCGAACGAGGTGTCCCTGAGGACGCCGGTCTGTTCGCGGAAGGCGAGCAGTTTGGCGGCGGCGCTGAGTTCGGTCTGGCCGCCCTTCACGCATTCGGTTTCGACCCAGCGGAGGAAGCGCGCGAGTGCTGCGCCATCGCGGGCAGAGGCGGCACGGTGGCCGCTTATCTCGACCGGGTTCTTGATGGCTTTTGCGAGAACGACGGGATCGCGCAGGGGGAGGATCTTGGCGCCGCCGGCATGGAGTGCTTGCGTGATCGCGGCGACCGCGCGTTCGGGGTCGGCGGCGACGCGCTTGCCGGCATAGGTCGCGAGGGCTGCGGCGAACGCGCTGCGGTCGTGGAGGCGGACCGCGTTGCCGAGATGCTGACGGACTGCGTCGTCGAGCTTGTCGGGGGCGACGAACAGGTCGGTCGTGCCGTCCGCGCCGACGATCGCATAGGATAGCGCTACGGGGGTGTGGTCGACGTCGCCGCCGCGGATGTTGAGCGTCCAGGCGATCGAATCGAGTGCGGTGAGGACGACCGCGTCGGCGTTCTGTTCGGAGAGCCAGTCGGCGATCTTGGCGCGCTTTTTGGCGGAGGAGGCGCCGGTGAACTGGTCGGGCTGGACGGTCAGCTTGGCGGGGGAGGGGGCGGGGCGGTCGGTCCAGATCGCATCGATGGGGTTGGTGTCGACCGCTACCAGCGTCGCGCTGCGGTCGGCGAGGCCCGTGGTGGCTTCCGCGACCCAGGTGCCGGTGTGGAGCCACGGGTCGTAGCCGATGCGGCCGCCTTCGGGGGCGTGCTTGGCGAGCCAGGCGGCGGGGCTGGTCTGGGGGACGTCGGCATAGTCCCACTGCGCGCCGTCGACCTGTTCGCGGACCTGGATCGTGTAGCGACCGTCGGTGAAGATCGCGGCGCGGTCGGCGAGGACGACCGCGGTGCCGGCCGAGCCGCCGAAGCCGGTGAGCCAGGCGAGGCGCTGCGCGTAGCCGCCGACATATTCGCTCATGTGCTCGTCGGTGAGCGGGATGACGAAACCGTCGAGAGTATCGGCAGTTAGCTGGGCGCGGAGAGCGGCGAGGCGGTCGGCTATGCGGGCGGTCGGGGTCATCGGTTCGGTCTCTCGTCAAGAGTGAAGTATAGAAAGTGCAGATGCTGGCGAGGTTTCAATACTTGCATCCGGCGGGCGTTGCGGACGCGTGCGACGGCATGGATATGGGTGCGGATCGGCGGTCGCGGTCGATGCCGGGCGTTGTGACAGAAAGCAGATGAGTAGGACAGCGGGTGCGGGCGGGGGAGCTTCGTCGGGTGGCTTTCTCGCAGGGCTGACGAACCACATTTACGGCCCCCTTGTTCTCCCGCGAAGGCGGGAGCCCAGTCTGGGTCCCCGCCTTCGCGGGGAAACAGGGTAGGGGCGTCACCGAAGTTTTGTACCACCCCGGCGGAGGCCGGGGCCCAATTGGGGGACGACGGTAACGAGGGATTGCGCGCAGTTACTGCGACCTTTCCAATTGGGCCCCGGCCTTCGCCGGGGTGGTGTTGGTTGGGTCAGCCGTCACGCTTGCAACGCCGCAGCGTTTGGCTTCCACCCTCCGCCCCGCTAACACCGCTGCATGACCACGCCCCCCATCGCCGAACAGCGCCCGCACAGCTTCACCACGCATGGCGTGACGATCGAGGATCCGTACGCGTGGCTGAAGGATCCGAACTATCCGGAGGTCGATGACGCCGACGTGCTCGCGTATCTCGCCGCCGAGAATGTGTATTTCGAAGCACAGATGGCGCCGCACGCAGCGCTGGTCGATTCGATCTACGAAGAGATGAAGGCACGGATAAAGGAGGATGAATCCTCGGTGCCGCAGAAGGACGGCGATTGGCTCTACTGGACCGCGTACGAGACCGGTGGGCAGTACAAGAAATGGTGGCGCAAGCCCGTTGCGGGTGGTGACGACGAGCTGTTGCTCGACGAGCCGGCACTGGCGGAGGGGCACGAGTATTTCCGGCTTGGGGCGTTCTCGATCAGCAATGACGGGCGCTATCTCGCCTATGCGATCGACGACAATGGGAGCGAGCGGTTCGAGGTTCGGGTCAAGGATCTGGATACCGGCGAGCATCTGCCCGATGTCATTCCGGGCATGCTGAGCGAGATCGTCTGGACGGCGGACGATGCCGGTTTTCTTTACGGGCTGGCGAACGAGCAGTGGCGGACCGACAACGCGCGGTTCCACCGGTTGGGGACGCCGATCTCCGAGGACGTCGTGCTGTTCCACGAGGAGGACGAGGGGTTCCGCGTCGGGGTCGGCGAGACGAGTTCGCGCAAGTGGATCGTGATTGCGACGAGCGATCATGTGACGAGCGAGCTGTATCTGCTGCCTGCGCACGAGCCTTTGGCGGTGCCGATCCTCGTCTCCGCGCGGAAGGTGGGCCGCGAATATGATGTGGACGAGCATGACGGGACGCTGTTCATCCATACCAACGACGTCGATCCGAATTTCCGGCTGTGCACCGCGCTGGTCGAGGAGCCGGATGCGTGGAGCGAGCTGATTCCGGCGAGCCCGACGTTCTATATGACCGGCGTGGAGTGCTATCAGGACTTCTTCGTCGTCGATGGGCGCGAGGATGGCTTGGATCAGATCGCGATCCACCGGTACGAGACGCCGACCGAGGGCAAGCGGATCGACTTCCCCGAGGCGAGCTATGTCGCCGGGCTGGGGGACAATCCCGAATACGACATGACGGTGTTGCGGCTTGGGTATGAGTCGATGGTCACGCCGGGGACGGTGTACGACTATGACGTCGATACCGGCGAGCGGACGATGCTCAAGGTGCAGGAAATTCCGAGCGGCTACGACGCCGCGAAATATGCGACCGAGCGGCTCAAGATCACCGCTCGGGACGGGACCGAGATTCCGGTCTCGATCGTGTATCCGGCCGGGTTCGTGCGCGATGGGTCGGCGCCTTTGTTCCTGTATGCGTATGGCGCGTACGGCTATGCTATCCCGCCGGGCTTCTCGACGGGGCGGATGAGCCTGCTCGATCGCGGGTTTGCCTACGCGATCGCGCATATCCGTGGCGGCGACGATCTTGGCCAGCAATGGTATCTCGATGGCAAGCTGGAGAAGCGCGCGAACACGTTCAACGATTTCGTCGATGTCGCGAAGGCGCTGGTCGACGCGCAGTGGACGTCGGCGGGGAAGATCGCGATCGCGGGGCGGTCTGCTGGCGGCGAGCTGATGGGGGCGGTGGTCAATTCCGATCCCGAACTCTGGGGTGCGGTGATCGCGGACGTGCCGTTCGTCGACGTGCTCAACACGATGCTCGACGAGAGCCTGCCGCTGACGCCGGGCGAGTGGCCGGAGTGGGGCAATCCGATCGAGGACGAGGCGGCGTTCAAGCTGATCCAGTCGTATTCGCCGTACGACAACGTCAAGGCGCAGGCTTATCCGCCGATGTTCATCAGCGGGGGGCTCAACGATCCGCGCGTGACCTATTGGGAGCCGGCGAAGTGGGCGGCCAAGCTGCGGCTGATGAAGACCGACGACAATGTGTTGTTGCTCAAGACCAACATGGGTGCGGGGCATGGCGGCAAGTCGGGGCGGTTCGAATCGTTGCGTGAGGGTGCGGAGGAACACGCGTTCGTGCTGTGGCAGCTGGGCGTCGCGGGGTGAGCCGGTTCACGCTCTCGATCACGGCGCAGGACGCGGATATCGACGAGCTTGGGCATGTGAACAATGCGGTCTGGGTGCAGTGGATCCAGGCCATCGCGACCGCGCATTGGGAGGCTGTCGCGCCGGCTGAGCATAAGCGGGCCTATGTGTGGGTCGTGACGCGGCATGAGATCGATTACCGCGGGAGTGTCGTCGCGGGGGAGACCGTTGTCGGGGAGACTTGGGTCGAGGGGGCGCCTAAGGGGGCTCGGTTTGATCGGCATGTTCGGTTTTTGGGGGATGATGGGCGGGTGAAGCTTGAGGCGGTTACGACCTGGGCTTTGCTGGATCGTAGGACCGGGCGGTTGATGCGAGTGCGCGAGGATGTCGCTGCGCCGTTTTACTCGTAATCCCCCTCCCGCTTGCGGGAGGGGTTAGGGGAGGGCGCGACGTACGTACTGGCGTCCGGTCTTTGGGGCACGCCCCTCCCCCGACCCCTCCCGCAAGCGGGAGGGGAGCAGATTAGCCGCTGTTTCGCAGGGCGGTGGCGATTGCGTTGATGGAGAGGAGGATGCCTTCGCCGATGCGGGGGTCTTCCTCACCTGCTCGGCGGCGTTTGATCAGTTCGATCTGGAGGAGGTTGAGCGGCTCGATGTAGGGGAGGCGGAGGCGGATCGAGGCGTCCAGCGCGGGGTGCTTTTCGAGGAGGCGCGACTGGCCGGTGACTTGCAGAAGCCCGTCGTGGGTCTGGTGCCAGCCGTCGCGGATCGTGGTGAAGATCTCGCGGAGCTTGTCGTCCTCGACGAGCCCGGCATAGCGTTCGGCGATGCCGATGTCGGACTTGGCGAGCACCATCTCCAGGTTCGCCAGCGCGGAGGCAAATAGCGGCCAGCCTTGCGCCATGTCCTTCAGCAGCGCCTTGTCCTCGAAATCGGCGATCGCGCGGCCGACCCCGTACCAGCCGGGCAGCATGACGCGCGCCTGCGCCCAGCTGAACACCCAGGGAATCGCGCGGAGGTCTTCGATGCGGTCGGACTTGGTGCGGCTGGCAGGACGGCTGCCGATCTTGAGGCCGGCGATCTCCGCGATCGGCGTCATCTGGCGAAAGAAGGTGCGGAAGCCTTCCGTGCCATAAACCAAGTCGCGGTAGCTGTGGAACGCGGTGTCGCTGAGCGTGTCCATTGCGGCGGAGAAGCTCGCGTTGTCGGCGTTCGACAGGCGTTCGGGTTCGAGGCTGGCGAGCAGCGTAGCCGAGGCGATCGCCTCGAGATTGGTCATCGCCGCGTCGCGCGTGCCGTATTTGGCGGCAATGACTTCACCTTGCTCGGTGATGCGGATGCGGCCCTGGACGGTGCCCGAGGGCTGCGCGCGGATCGCGCGGAACGCCGAGCCGCCGCCGCGCCCGACCGCGCCGCCGCGGCCGTGGAACAGCTGCATGCCGACGCCGGCCGCCGCGAAGACGGGCTTTAGTGCGGTCGAGGCTTTCGAGAGTTGCCAGGTGGAGGTGAGATACCCGCCGTCCTTGTTGCTGTCCGAATAGCCGATCATCACTTCCTGATGGCCGCGTGCCTTGGAGATCGTTGCGATTTCGGGGAGCGCGAACCACGCGGTCATGACGGCGGGGGCGGCTTCGAGATCGCCGATCGTCTCGAACAGCGGGACGGCCATGATCGCTGCCGTCGGCGTGTCGCCGGGGCGGTAGAGGCCGACTTCCTTCAGCAGGAGGTTCACCTCGAGCAGGTCGCTGACCGATTGCGCCATCGAGACGATGTAGTTGGTGATGCACGCCGGGCCGTACGCGGCGTGCGCGTCGGCGGCGGCCTGGACGATCGCGAGTTCGCCGGCGGTTTCCTCCGAATATTCGGCGAAGCGTGAGGTGAGCGGGCGGGCGTTGGCGAGTTCGCGGCGGAGCAGCGCGACGCGGGCGTCTTCGTCGAGCGCGAGGTAATCGTCTTCTACGCCAGCGACCTTGAGCAGTTCGGCGACCACGCGTTCGTGGACGGCGCTGTTCTGGCGGAGGTCGAGCGTTGCGAGATGGAAGCCGAACGTCTCGACCGCGCGGATCAGCCGGCCGAGCGCGCCGCCGGTCCTCAGCGCGATGCCGAGGCCGTGCGCGAGCGTGACGAGGTCGGCACGGAAGTCGGCAGGGTTCGCATAGGGTTCGCCGACGAGGCGGCCGGGGCGGGGCGCGTGCTTGCCGGTGAGCAAGTCGTGCGTCGCGGACAGGCGGGCGTAGATGCCGGAGAGCGCGCGGCGATAGGGCTCGTCGCTGCGGCTGGCGGCATCGTCGCCGCTGGCGTCGGCGAGCGCCTGCACCGCGGCCTCGGCGGGGGCGTGCTCGGTCGAGATCGAGAGTTCGGCGCCGAGTGCGTGCACTGCGTCGCAGTAGTAGCCGAGTACGGCTTCGCTCGCCTTCGCCAGTGCGGTCTTGAGCGAGTCCGCGGTGACATAGGGGTTGCCGTCGCGGTCGCCGCCGATCCAGCTGCCGGGACGCAGGAAACTGGGCGTGCGTTCGCCGAGGGCGCGGTCCCAGCGCTGGTAGAGTGCGGGAAGCGCGGGGAGGAACACGTCGCGGAGGTAGCTGAGCGCGGTGTCGACCTCGTCGGTGACGTAGAGGCGGTCGCGGCGCAGGACGCGCGTTTGCCAGAGCAAAGCGATCTGGCGGAGGATCGCGTCGTCGACGCTGTCGCCGTCCGGCGTGGTGTCGCGGCCGAGATCGCGCAACGCCATCAGCTCGGCGATGCGGTTGCGGTGGTCGATCATGCTTTTGCGCCGCACTTCGGTCGGATGCGCGGTGAGGACGGGGGCGATCAGTGCGTGGTCGAGCAACGTGCGGATTTGGGCTCGGTCGATGCCTTCGGATTCGAGCTGCGCGATCGCGGAGGCGAGATCGGCGCCGTCTTCCGCGGCGATGCCCTGGCGGTCCTCGGCGAGGTTGGCGAGCATCGAGAACAGCATGAAGCCGCGGACGAAGTCGAGAGTCTCGTCGAGGCTGAGCTTTTCGAGGCTGAGATCGACCGCGCGATCGTCGCCGGGCTTGCCTTCGGAGGCGTCGCGGTGGCGCTCGACCGACGCTTTCCGAATGGTCTCGGTGGCCGCGAACAGGCGTTCGCCGCCATAGGCGCGAATGACGTCGCCGAGCAGTTTGCCGAGGAACCGGATGTCGGAATTGTTCGCGATTGCGGGGAGGCTTGCCATGATTCCCTGCTGCGCTGCGGCAGGGATCAGGTCAACAACGAACACCGCGCGACACGCTTAAATAGTCGCTTGTTTAGCGCCTTGGACGACAGATTGTTGCACAAATCAGCGTTTGCGCGACTCCGCGCGCTCTTCCGACGTCACCGTGCCGTCGTGGTTCAGGTCCATCCGGTCGAACCAGGCGAGCGTGCCTTCGCTCCACTCGATCGCGGTGATGACGCCGTCCTTGTTGCGGTCGAACGCCTTGATGCGCGTGTTGGGCGAGGGGAGTTCGTCCTTGGTGACCCGATCGTCGCCGTTGCGGTCGAGCGTGCGGAAGCGGCGCTCCATGCTGGCCCCGAAATCGAGCCGCGACGTCACCGAGGGCGGCACGAAGCCGACCGCGTTGGCGTCGGCCTGTGCGCGCTGCTCGTCCTTGTTGCCGCACGCGGACACCAGAATTCCCGTCGCGGCGAGCGCCGCTACCAGTTTCACTCGCATAGAATCTCCCGTCGTATCGATGCCGTCAGGCCTCGAGTTCGATGTCCCAATAGAGCCAGTCGTGCCACGTGTCGTGCAGGTAGTTGGGGGGGAAGCTGCGGCCGTGTTCCTGGAGGTGCCAGTTGGTCGGGCGGATCGCCTCGATATGCAGCGGCATCGCCGCCTGTTTCGGCGTGCGCCCGCCCTTTTTGAGGTTGCAGGGCGAGCAGGCGGTGACGACGTTCTCCCACGTGGTACGACCGCCTTGCGCGCGGGGGACGACATGGTCGAAGGTGAGATCGCGCAGCTTGCCGCAATATTGGCAGGTGAACTTGTCGCGCAGGAACAGGTTGAAGCGGGTGAAGGCGGGAAATTGCGACGGTCGGACGAACTGCTTGAGCGCGATCACCGAGGGCAGTTTCAGCGCGAAATTGGCGCTGCGGACTTCGCGTTCATAGGTGGCGACGATGTCGACACGGTCGAGGAACACCGCCTTGACCGCGGTTTGCCACGGCCAGACGCTGAGCGGATAGTAGGAAAGCGGCGTGTAGTCGGCATTCAGCACGAGCGCCGGACAACCATCCGGATGACGCATCAGATCGGGGTGAAACACGGCTCCTCCCACTCAGGCTTCGCAGAGCGCCCTATGGACGACAGCGATGACACCGCCATGACAGCACGCCGCGTGGCGGTCGGTCAAGCATGCTGAGCGACGGACCGGTCGTAACGCGGTTCGCGCCGAGCCCGACGGGGCGGTTGCATCTGGGCCATGCGGTGTCGGCGATCAGGGCGCATGATTTCGCGCGGGAGCGGGGCGGGCGGTTCCTGCTGCGGATCGAGGACATCGATGGGACGCGGAGTCGGCCTGAATTCGTTGCGGGGATTTTGGAGGATCTGGCGTGGCTTGGACTTCGTTGGGACTCGCTGGTGTTTCAGTCGGAGCGGTTGGCTACGTATGATGTTGCGCTGGAGGCTTTGAAGGCGCGCGGGCTGGCTTACCCCTGTTTCTGTACGCGGGCGGAGATCGCGGCGAGCGCGTCGGCGCCGCAGGGGGATGTCGGGCCGGTCTATCCGGGGATTTGTCGCGGTCTGAGCGCGGAGGAGGTTGCTGCGCGGGGGGATGTGGCGCATTGCTGGCGGCTCGACATGGCGAAGGCTGTGGCGATTACCGGCGTGCTTGCGTGGCATGATGCGATTGCCGGGACGGTTGTCGCCGATCCGCTGGCGCAGGGAGATGTCGTGCTGGCGCGGAAGGATGCGCCGGCAAGCTATCATCTGGCGGTGACTCTGGATGATGCGGCGCAGGGGGTGACGGACGTGGTGCGCGGGGTGGACCTGTTTGCGGCGACGGATGTGCACCGGGTGTTGCAGACTTTGCTGGGGTTGGCGGTGCCGCGCTATCATCATCATCCGCTGGTGGTGGATGCGGCGGGGCGGCGGTTGGCGAAGCGGGATGGGGCGGTGGCGCTGGCGGAGATGCGGGCGGCGGGGGAGGATGGGGTGGTGTTGGCGGCTCGGGTGCGGAGTGGGGTGATCGCGATCGGCTAGCGGAGGCCGGGTGAACGCATGACCGGATTGGTGCCAATATCCTTCGAACACGGTGCGGTCGCCAACGCAGCGTAGCCTGCAATTCCTTGTTCTCCCGCGAAGGCGGGAGTCCAGACTGGGTCCCCGCCTTCGCGGGGAAACATGGTGGAAGCGCGGTGTCCTCTCAGTACCACCACCCCGGCGGAGGCCGGGGCCCAATTGGGGGACGGTGATAATGAGGCTTATCGCTTAGTACCTCGGCCTTCCCAATTGGGTCCCGGCCTTCGCCGGGGTGGTGCTCTTGCTCGGAGTAGGTGCCCTAAAGCTCGATCCCTAGCCTTGGCGCGGCCCACGTCATCGCGACATACAGCGCGATCGTCAGCACGCACCCTGCCACCAGCGACACCCAGAACGGCGCACCATGTCGCAGCATCGCCGGGATCAGCAGGAACATCGGCAGCGACGGCAGCACGTACCAGAAGGTCGCGCCGGCGTGCGCGGCCATCGTCCGCGGGTCGGGCTTGTCGCGCCAGAGCCAGATCATGCCGAGCACCGACACCAGCGGCAGCGACGCCACGAGCGCGCCGAAGCCGGGATAGCGCTTGGCGATCTCCGACGCGGCGGCGATAAGAATGCCGGAAATCAGGGCTTTCAACGTCAAGTATAACATGCAGCATTTGCACGCATCACGAAGGGTTCCGCAACACTGCTACGGCCATTGCTAGCAGCATCCGGTGCGCTTACATTCCTTTCATGAACACATTCCTCGTCATCCTCCTGATCGCGGCGATGATCGCGACCGTCGTGGCCCTGGTGCGGGGCGTCGTGTCGTTCCTGCAGGAGGGGACGGCGCAGGTCCGCGACCGCAATGGCCCGAGCGCGGCGTCGCTGAAATCGAATCGGATGATGCAGCAGCGGATCTTCTTCCAGGCGCTTGCGATCCTGATCGTCGTCGTGATCCTGTTCGCGGCGGGACGGAACTAGGAAAGGGACTGCCCCACTCACGGGGTTCGGCCACTTCCGTAGTCGATGTGCGTCCGTCATTCTGACGAAAGTCAGGATCAAGAGTAATTAGCGACGCGCTCCGGGCTCTGGTTCCTGACTTTCGTCAGGACGACGAGGCCTAGTGTTGGTGGATAAAAATGGTCAAGCTCAACAAGATCTACACGCGAACGGGTGACGACGGCACGACGGGGCTGGTAGACGGGTCGCGCGTGTCGAAGGCGAGCGCGCTTATGCAGGCGATCGGCGATGTCGACGAAGCGAACTCCGCGATCGGCTTGGCGGTGGTGGCGCTTGGCGACGATCCGCTCGCCACCGCGCTGGAGCGGATTCAGAACGACCTTTTCGATCTTGGTGCCGACCTTGCGACGCCTGCAACCGACGACGGATTTGCACCGTCGGAGATGGTGCTGCGGATCGTGCCGGCGCAGGTCGAGCGGCTGGAGCGTGAGATCGATGCGATGAACGCGCACCTTGCGCCGTTGCGGAGCTTCATCCTGCCGGGCGGATCGCCGCAGGCCGCCGCGCTGCATCTGGCGCGGGCGATTTCGCGGCGCGCGGAGCGATCCGCGGTCGCGGCGACGCACGATATGCCGCTGAATCCGGCGGCATTAGCGTATGTTAACCGGCTATCCGATTTCCTGTTCGTGGCGTCGCGGGCGGTGAACCAAAACGGCGCCGGCGACGTTCTATGGCGACCGGGGGCTACGCGCGCGCAGGCGTGATCGGCGTTCGCGCGTTGCCGTACTCGGCGACGCATTGAAGGATAACCGATGCCTCAGCCTATTCGTCCCGAACTCACCCCCGCTCACTCGTCGGATTTTAGCGAGCGCTTCTCGGCTGTACGCGCGTTGTCGCTGGCGCTGGCCGCGCCGCTGTCGGATGCCGATGCGACGGTGCAGTCGATGGACGACGCGTCGCCGACCAAGTGGCATCTGGCGCATACGACGTGGTTTTTCGAGACCTTCGTATTGCGCGATCATGTCGATGGTTATGCGCTGCACGACGAGCGGTTTCCGTTCCTGTTCAACAGCTATTACGAGGCCGAGGGGCAGCGCCATGCGCGCGATCGGCGCGGGATGGTGACGCGGCCGTCGCTCGACGAGGTGCGGGCGTACCGCGCGCATGTCGATGCGGCGCTGCTCGATGCGCTGCCGGGGTTGTCGGCGGATGCGCAGGCGTTGGTTGCGCTCGGGTGTCATCACGAGGAGCAGCACCAGGAATTGCTGGTGACGGATATCCTCCACATGTTTTCCGAAAACCCGCTGGAGCCCGCGATGTGGCCGGCGCCGCGGAAAGTGCCGGTCGCGATGCCGGGGCCGATCGGCTGGATTGCGCGCGAGAGCGGGATCGTCGAGGTCGGGCATGACGGCGACGGGTTCGCGTTCGATTGCGAGGGACCGCGGCACGCTGCCCTGCTCGTGCCGCATGCGATCGCCGACCGGACCGTGACGAACGGCGAGTGGGCGGCGTTCATTGCGGATGGCGGCTATACCGAAGCGCGGCATTGGCTGGCGGATGGCTGGGCGTGGGTGAAGGCCGAGGGCATCGTCGCGCCGCTGTATTGGGAGCAGGGCGAGGCGGGCTGGACGCGGTTCGGTCTCGACGGCCGACGCGCGATCGATCCGGCGGCGCCGGTGACGCATGTGAGCTTCTTCGAGGCGGATGCGTATGCGAGCTGGGCTGGTGCACGACTGCCGACCGAGTTCGAATGGGAAGCGGCCGCGGCGTCGCATGATGCGCGCGGCGGCAACCAGATGGACGTGGCAGGGCCGGTCGAGCCTCGGCCTGCGGCAAATGGCCCGGCGTTTTTCGGCGATGTCTGGGAATGGACCGGCAGCGCGTACCGCCCTTATCCCGGTTTCGTGACCGCGGCCGGCGCCGTCGGCGAATACAACGGCAAGTTCATGAGTTCGCAGTTCATCCTGCGCGGTGGCAGTTGTGCCACGCCGCGTGGCCATGCCCGGCCGAGCTACCGCAATTTCTTTTATCCGCATCAACGGTGGCAGTTCACCGGCGTGCGTCTCGCGAAAGATATCTGATGTTGAAGCCTGAGATCGAGGACGGCCAGCAGACGCTCGCCGATCCGCAATTCCGTGCGGACGTGCTGGACGGCCTCGCGCGGCGGCCGCGGGCGATCCCGGCGCGGTGGTTCTATGACCGGCGCGGCTCGGAGTTGTTCGAGAAGATCACCGATCTGCCCGAATATTATCCGACTCGGACCGAGCGCTCGATCCTTGAGACCGCGTGCCCGGAAGTCGCGACGCTTGCAGGCGAGGGCCGTGCGGTCGTCGAGTTCGGGTCGGGATCGTCGACCAAGACTCCGGTCCTGCTCGATGCCGTGGCGCCGTCGGTCTATGTGCCGATCGATATTTCGGGCGATTTCCTGCGCGAGTCGTCGAAGGTGCTGGGCGAGCAGTTTCCGGACCTGCTGGTCCTGCCGTTCGAGGCGGACTTCATGCGGCCGTTGAGCCTGCCGAAGACGATCGCGGATACGCCGAAGCTCGGCTTCTTTCCGGGGTCGACGATCGGCAACATGATCCCACTGATGGCGGTCGACCTGCTGCGGGCTATGCGCACGTCGCTCGGCGTGGGGGCGATGCTGTTGATCGGGATGGACCGGATCAAAAGCGAGGACGTGCTGGTGCCGGCGTATGACGATGCGCAGGGCGTGACGGCGGCGTTCAACCTGAACCTGCTCGAGCGGATCAATCGCGAGCTGGACGGCGATATTCCGGTCGACGCGTTCCGGCACAAAGCCGTGTGGAACGACGATCGCGCGCGGATTGAAATGCATCTGGAGGCGGTGCGCGACGTCGCGTTTACCGTCGATGGGCGGTCGTTCGAAATGACTGCGGGCGAGACGATACACACCGAAAATTCGCATAAGTATGGCGCGCGGGATGCGCGGATCCTGCTGCGGTCGGGCGGGTGGACGCCGGTGGCGGCGTGGACCGATCCCGAGGGTCTCTTCGGCGTGTATCTGGCAGAGGCTCAGGTGGAGCGGCCGGCACCCTGACTTAGAGTGGGCTAAAACTTCGGGCTGAGGCCTGCGGAAGTCGGTGGACATATTAAGTGCCTCGTATCGAGTTGATACGAGGCATTCTTTTTTGATCAGGCTTTCTCGACACGAAACTTGAACAGGTGCTTCTCGCCGTTCAACTCGACCGCAAGAACCACCATTTCCCCGACCTTCGCCGTCTTCAGCTTCGAGCAGATGATGCGCCCGCCATACCCGCTCTCCGGGTCTAGCGTGGTCGTCTGGACATACTCGTCGTTGAGCATCTCGAGCGTCTTGTTCAGGCCGATCTGGCTTAGCGCGATCGCACCGCCGCCGGCGGCAACGGAAGCGAGCTGTCCATCGCTAAGGCCTGGGCGATCGATGACGGTGCGGTAGACACGGCCGCCCGGGGCGTAGGTCGTCACCGTCGTGTCGTTGTTCTGCGCTGCGGCAGCGGCACCGGCGAGCATCGCGTAGCCGATCTGCGACCACATCGCGCGCTTCTTCGTCTTCGACTCCACCTGTTCCTTGGTGAAGACGGGCAGCATCTCGGTTCCATAGGAGAACGACATGTTTTCGACGCCTACGTTGATCGGCGCTTTCGACTTGTTGTAGACCGCGACCCGGAACGTCAGGCTTCCGTGATCGAGACCCGGCAGGGGAACGACGCGGACGGCAGCCTGCTGATCGGGCAGGTCCTCCTCGATCGTCGGCACGCCGCGATCGAAGCGAACGACTTGTGCAGATGTCGGTGCCGGCTTGATCTCGAGTTTTGCGAACGCAGGCGTAGCCGTCAGCGCTAACGCGCTGAATATAAACAAAGTCTTCATTATGCCCCCATGTACCGTGGATCCCCATCCACGTTGGGCGCTCTTATCATAAGCTAATACGGAGCATCAATGTAGCAATGCTTACAATTGTTAATCGGTTTTGGTTTCAATTTGAGGATGCCAAGTAAGTCGGCGTGGATGCGTAAAGTTTTTAGTCGGTTTATTTGCGCACGACCTTCGCGCGCCAGGTCGTGATGTAGTCGATGTTGCCGCGGCATTCGCTCATGTCGGCTTGTTCGGAGAGGCGGAAGCGGGTGGCGTCCCAGACGAAGCTCTGGTGCGAGCCGCAGTCGCCGAGACCTCGGCCCTTGGCGTAGCTGGTCAGGATGCCGTTCTTGAAGTCGCCGTTGATGATGCTCTTTACGCGGGTGCCGGTGTCCGCGCCGGTCGCTTCGAAGCCTGCGGGGGCGTCGAGTTGGGCTGGGGTGATGCTGGCGCCGTCGACGATGAAGAGCGCGCTGATCAGGTTATAGGCGCCGGTCGAGCAGGGGAAGATCACCAGCGACTTGCCGCCGCCGAGCGCGTGCGTTTCGGGGGTGAAGCCTTCGAGGTCGCAGGTGGCGCGTTTGCGGAGTGCTGCGACCTGGGTGGCGGTGAGCTTTGCGGCGCTGCCCGATGGCGCGATCGCGGCGATGACCGGGAGCGGCGGTGTGGGGGCGGTCGACGTGGCGGGGCCCTTGGCGACGATCGCGTCGATGCTGCGGGCGCGGCCTTGTTGCGCGTCGATGTAGCGGAGCGCGGCGGCGGCGCCTTTCAGCGAGAGGGTGGCGAGCGTACCGCCATTTGCATCGAGGATTTTGAGCGACTGGGCGTTGGCGATGGCGGCGGCGAGCGCGGTGGCGTCGCGCAGGGCTATGGGTTTGCCGTCGACCGAGAAGCTGGCGGGCGGGCGCTTGGTGGCGGCCTGGTCGTTGCGGGTTTCCAGCGCCAGCGAGATCTTGCCGCCGCCGCGCGATGCCGCGCCGGGCTCGCGTGTGAGGTTGAGCGTGATCATGTCGCCGCCGCCAGCCTCGGGTAGGAGCGAGGCTAGCGTGCAGCGGAGCGTGTTGTCGCAGCCGACGGTCCATTCGGTGAAGGTCTTCAGCACGCCCGGCTTTGGGGGCGTGTGCGAGTCGGTGGCGGGGGTTGGCTGGGGTGTCGTCGGCGTGGCGGGGGCTGGCTCGGTTGTTGGCACCGTCTCCGCCTTGGGCTGGGGTGCGGGCTGGCTCGGCGAACAGGCTGCGAGCGGCAGCGCGACGAGGGGGCCGAGGGCGGAAAAGATCGGTTTGCACAGCATTGTTGCAGTCTAGCGCTCTGGCTGCGCGGGGAAAAGCGGCTAGGGAGGGGGCAACAAATCAGGAGAGTGATGTGCAGACGATCGGCGT
Source organism: Sphingomonas sp. PP-CE-3G-477 (assembly GCF_003050745.1). Lineage (GTDB taxonomy): Bacteria > Pseudomonadota > Alphaproteobacteria > Sphingomonadales > Sphingomonadaceae > Sphingomonas. The sequence continues at coordinate 132,292 of NZ_QAOF01000004.1, forward strand.
GATTGGTGCAGGGCAGATGGGCGCGGGGATCGCGCAGGTTTCGGCGCAGGCGGGCTACCGCGTGCTGCTCGCGGACGTGTCGCTGGAGGCTGCGACCAAGGGCAAGGCGGGGATCGCCAAGGCGCTTGGCCGGCTGGTCGAAAAGGAGAAGATCGCGGGCGAGGCGCGTGATGCGGCGCTCGCGCTGATCGAGCCGGTCGCGAGCGTGGCGGGCATGGGCGACTGTGGACTCGTCGTCGAGGCGGCGACCGAGCGCGAGGCAGTGAAGCGCGCGATCTTCGCCGAGGTCGGCGAGGTGCTGGGGCCGGATGCGATCCTGGCGTCGAACACGTCGTCGATCCCGATCACGCGCCTCGCGCAGGCGGCGCCCGATGCGGCGCGGTTCATGGGGGTGCATTTCTTCAACCCGGTGCCGATGATGCGGCCGATCGAGCTGATCCGCGGCCTCGCGACGTCGGACGCGACGGTGGCGGCGGTCGAGGCGTTTGCGGAAAAGCTCGGCAAGCAGGTGGTGCACGCGAACGACGCGCCGGGCTTCATCGTCAACCGCGTGCTGATGCCAATGATCAACGAGGCGTGCTTCGCGCTCGGCGAGGGTGTGGCGAGCGTGCGCGACATCGATCTGGCGTGCCAGTTGGGGCTGAACCATCCGATGGGGCCGCTGACGCTGGCGGACTTCATCGGGCTGGACACGTGCCTGGAGATTACGCGCGTGCTGTTCGAGGGGACGGGCGATCCGAAGTTCCGGCCGGCGCCGGTGCTGGTGAAGTATGTCGAGGCTGGGTGGTTGGGGCGGAAGACGAAGCGCGGGTTTTATGATTATTCGGGGGCCGAGCCTGTGCCTACGCGGTGAGGGGGGCGCGGTTCGATGTGATCTCATCGGGCGTGCTTCGCCATCTGAAGGGACCGCCACCGCAATGGACTGTCTTGCGATAGTCCATTGCGGGCCTTCGCAATGTGTGAGCATTTGACTGTCACAGGGGCGAATGCGCGGCGACCGACGGGCGAATTGAAATGACAGCGGCACAGTATGGAATCGGGGCCTACACGATCCCTGAAGCCGCAAGCCTGATCGGGATGACGGCGGCGCGGCTGCGGCGTTGGCTGTACGGTTACGAATATGATGGTGGCCATGACGGCGAAAGGGGCACGCAACCGGCCCTCTGGCAGCCGCAGTACGACGTCGAGGCGGATGGCCAGCTTCTCGGTTTTCGCGACCTGGTCGAAGCGCGGATCGTCGCCGCGCTGACCAAGGCGCATTTTGGTTTGCCGACCATCCGCGCCTGCATCACGGCGGGGCGAGATCTGCTTGGCGACGAACGGCCGTTCTCGACACGTGCGTTCAAGACCGATGGGCGCAGGCTGTTTCTGGATATCACGGACGGCGTTCAAGACCCTGCGATGTACGACCTCAAGGCGAGACAACGGGTGTTCCGCGACGTCGTGATGCCGTCGCTGTCCGACTTGGATTTTGGGCCCAATGCCGCCGAGCGGTGGTGGCTGGTACCGGGCAAGCGGACGATCGTTGCCGATCCCGAGCGTTCCTTCGGGCAGCCGATCGTGGCGGCATCCGGGCTGCTGACGGCGCGCGTCGTGCAGGAACTGAAGGCCGAGGGATCGGTAGAGCGAGTTGCCAAGCTGTACGATCTACCCGTTCGTGCAATCCGCGATGCGCTCAAGTTCGAAAGCGATCTCCAACTGCGTAAGGCGGCTTGAAACTTTTCATCGACAACAACCTCCCACCGCGGCTCGCGCGGGGGCTGGCAGCGTTGTTCGAGGGGGATCACGAGGTCATCTGCCACCGTGACAAATACGGCGATACGCACCTACTCGACGAAGAATGGATACCGGCTCTGGGTGTCGAGGGAGATTGGGTGGTGCTGTCCGGCGATCTCAATATCGCGCGACGGCGTCCCCAGCGGGAGTTGTTCTTCCGGTCCCGTCTGGTCGGTTTCTTTCCGCGTGCGGCAGTGATGGAGTTGCCATTGCCGAAGAAGGCAGCGCGAATCTTGAGCGTGTGGGACCGGATGGTCGGTCTGGCCCGCGACGTACGGCCTGGGGTGTTCGAGCTTCAGCAGCGCGGCGAGCAATTTCGGGCGTTGTGAGCAGCCAAGGCGCTGTTGGTTAGGCTGGCTACTTGTTGTTCTCCCGCGAAGGCGGGAGCCCAGACTGGATCCCCGCCTTCGTGGGGAAACATGCTCGCTGCTTGGTGTAGGCCACGCTTGCGAACCAGATCGGTTAAATCACTTGACATCGTCACGCTCGTTTGGTACATAACGGGAACGCTGAAGAATTGCGGGTCGGGCTGGTGGCTCGGGCGGAGAGAGGCCGGGACGGTCGGGGTGGGAGCCTCGGGTGTCGCCGGCCTCGTCGCGTTCTGGCGGACCTTGTTGTCGGGAGAGCGGGGATGGTGCGGTTGGTGGCGGCGGATAATCGGATCGTGCAGTGCGCCGCGGTGCGCAAGGATGGGTGGACCAAGGCACGGCGCGAGGGGTTTTTCGCGGTGCTGAGCGCGACGTGCAACGTGCGGGCTTCGGCGGCGGCGATGGGGATGACCGATTGCGGCGCTTATCATGTGCGGCGGCGCGATCCGGTGTTTGCGGCGCAGTGGCGGGAGGCGCTGGCGGAGGGCTATGGTCGGCTCGAACAGGCGTTGATGGCGCTGGCGCTGGAGGGGATCGACCCGGCGCCGGCGATCGAGGCGGGGATCGAGCAGGCGCGGGCGGCGACGTGCGGCGAGGCGAAGACCGAAGGCTTCGGGGCCGAGCGGCGGCGGCTCGTGCGGCGGACGGTGGCGGGGATGCGGTGGTTCCGGGCGCCGGGCGCGAGGCTGGCGCTGGTGCGCGAGGCGGCAATGGCGTGATCGTGGGGTCGCCGGGCGTTACGCCGACCATAACGAGCGTCGACCTGGCGCTGCGGTTGCTGGCGCGGAATACGGACCGGGTTGCGGGTACGGCAGGGGGTCGCGGGCGCAAGGCGCGGGCTTCGGCGGAGGAGACCGATGCGGCGTTGATCAAGCAGCTCGATGCGCTGGCGCGGCGGATCGCGACGAAGGAGGTCAAGCGGGTCGAAGGCAAGGTGGTCGACGGCAGGATGGTCGAAGGCAGGATGGTCGAGCATAGCGCCATCGAACCTGATGGCGCTGAGCGGGCCGGCGTGCCCGGAACGCCTTCGGAATGAGTGCGGACGAGGGGGCTCCGGTGCGCGATCCGGTGGCGGAGTTGGCGATGTTGCTGCGGACGCGGGCGGATTGGGTGCTGGGTGCGCTGACCACCGCGCAGCGGCGGGAGCTGCATGATCGGTGGGAGGTGTGGGCGCATCCGGGGCAGCATCTCGGCGCGCGCACGCGGGCTGGTACGGCGGCGGACGACTGGCGGATCTGGGTGATTTTGGCCGGGCGCGGATTTGGGAAGACGCGGGCCGGGGCGGAGTGGGTCAGTCAGGTGGCGCGGGACAATCCGGGGGCTCGGATCGCGCTGGTCGGGGCGACCGTCGACGATGTGCGGCGGGTGATGATCGAGGGGGAGAGCGGGCTGCTCGCCGTCGCGCGCGATGACGAGGATCCGGTGTGGCGGGCTGGCTTGGGGGAGCTGCGGTTTGCGAACGGGGCGTTGGCTTCGGCGTATTCTGCTGAGGCGCCGGAGGGGTTGCGCGGGCCCGAGCACCATGTGGCGTGGTGCGATGAGGTCGCCAAGTGGCGCAACGGGAATGCGACGTGGGACAATCTGATGATGGGGCTGCGGCTGGGGACGCTGCCGCGGATCGTGGTGACGACGACGCCTAAGCCGGTGGCGTTGCTGCGGCGGATCCTGGCGCTGCCGGGGGTGGTGCGGTCGCAGGGGCGGACGCGGGATAATGTGCATCTGCCGGTGAGCTTCGTCGAGGCGGTGACGGCGTCCTATGCGGGGACTCGGTTTGGGCGGCAGGAGCTGGATGGCGAGCTGATCGAGGATGTCGTCGGGGCGCTTTGGACTCGGGAGCTGGTGGAGTCCCGGCGGGTGGCTTTTGCGCCTGCCGTCGTGCGGGTTGTCGTTGGGGTGGATCCTCCGGCGGGGAGTGTTTCCGGGGGGCCTGGAAATGCTTGCGGGATCGTGGTGGTGGCGCTCGGGGATAACGGGTTTGCGTATGTGCTGGAGGACGCCAGCGTATCTGGGGCGTCTCCCGAGGGGTGGGCTCGGGCGGTGGCGGAGTGCGCGGCGCGGCATGGCGCGGATCGGGTGATCGCGGAGGCCAACCAGGGGGATACTATGGTGGGGAGCGTTCTCTCTGGCGCCGACCGGGCGATGCCGGTGAAGCTGGTGCATGCTTCGCTGGGGAAGGTGGCGCGGGCCGAGCCGGTGGCGGCTTTGTATGAGTCCGGGCGGGCCTGGCATGTGGGGGCGTTTCCGGACCTGGAGGATGAGCTTTGCGGGCTGATCGCGGGCGGGGGGTATGAGGGGCCGGGGCGGTCGCCGGATCGGGCGGATGCGCTGGTTTGGGCTATGACCGAGGTGATGCTGGGGCCGCGGGCTCGGGTTTCTGTGCGGGTGCTTTAGGTTTGGCCCTCTCCCTTTTGGGGAGAGGGAAGGAGGAGCTCTTGCGACGGGAGGGTGAGGGGCTTTGGGGCGGGTGTTCCTAGCCTCACTCCCCTCACCCTCCCACGCGCAAGCGCGCGCGGGCCCCTCCCTCTCCCCGTAGGGGCGAGGGAATTTGGAGGAGATCGGCATGAAATTGTTCGGGTGGAAATCCGGGCGCGATGAGTCGCGGCCGGTGTTGTCTCGGTCTTCGGCGGGGGCGATCGGGGGGGCGGCGTTTGGCGAGTGGCCGCGGAGTTACGAGGCGCAGGTGCGCGAGGCGTATCTGGATAATCCGATAGCGCAGCGGGCGGTGAAGCTGGTCGTCGAGGGGCTGGGGAGCGCGCCGATCGTCGCGTCGGATCCGGCGTTGCTGGCGTTGGCGACGGTGCGGTCGGGGGGGCAGACGCTGATCGAGACGGTGGCGGCGCATCTGATGCTGCACGGCAGGCCGCGCGGGCGTTCGACTTGCCACTCTCCGTGCTGGGACGCGAGGTGCGCGTGATGGCGTCGGGCGTCGGCGACGAGACGCCGGTCGAGACGCGGTGCGTGATGCGCGGAGCTTCGGTGGTTCCGCCATCGCCGGTGCATCTTGGCTATCGCGACGAGGCTGACGGGAGTGCAACGGTGCGCTGGACGCGGCGGAGCAGGGCGGGGTGGCGATGGATCGACGGCGTCGATGCGCCCCTTGCCGAGGAGCGCGAGGCATACCGCGTGACGATCGCAACTGCTCTGGGCTTGCGTGACGTCGATGTGGCGGTGCCGTCGGTTTCGATCACCGCGGCCGAGCGCACGGGGGCGGTCAGCGTCGTGGTGCGGCAACGCGGCATGTTCGGCGAATCTTCGGCGGCGGAATTGAACGTACCGGCATGATTTCGGAACGGGGGAACGAATTATGAGCGACGACATCACACCGCGACTGGCATTGCCGTTGTTGCAGCCGGGACAGGCGCAGAAGGAAACGACTCACAACGAGGCGCTCGTGTTGCTCGACCTGGCAGTGCAGGCGAGCGTGCTGGCCGTGGGAACGAACGTGCCGCCGGTCGCTCCGGCGGCGGGACAGGCCTGGATCGTCGGTGCCGCGCCGACGGGCGGCTGGCTGGGGCAGCCTGGCACGATCGCGGGGTGGACGAGCGGCGGCTGGCGATTCCTCGTGCCACGCGAGGGTATGGCGGTCTGGAGCGTCGCGGACGGGCAGGTCGCGCGGTTCAGTGACGGCGTTTGGACGCTGGGTGTCATCGCCGGGAGCCGCGTCGCGATCGGTGGCAACGACGTCGTCGGCGCACGCCGCGCGGCAGTTCCGGAACCGATCGGCGGAAGCATCGTCGATATCGAGGCCAGAGCGGCGATCGCGGCGATATTGGGTGGTTTGCGGGGTCACGGACTGATTGCTGGCTAAAACACCCCAAAACTGTGTCGTTCCGGCAACACCCCCAACTTTTGTTAGCTTGCGTGGAAACAAGGCCGAGGATAGGGAGTTTGCGATGTCCGTGTGACACTCATGAAAGGGGATTTATATGCGGAAGCTTGCCGTCGTTCTGGCACTCGCCTCCACCGCTCTTGCTACTCCCGCCCTCGCCCGCGACAAGTCGTGGTACGTTGGCGTCGAAGGCGGTGCGATGATCGTTGAAGACATCGACTATGATATCGGCGCATTGAACAATGCCGGTTCGGTCGATCATGACTATGGGTACGATGTCGACGCCGTAATGGGCTACGACTTTGGCGGTTTCCGCCTCGAAACCGAAGTCGGCTACCGCAAGGCAACCGTGGACGGCTATTCGTCGACGACGACCACGCCAACGTTCGGTGCAACCGGCGTTCGCGGTAACGCAGGCGCAGGTAACTACGGCGGCGCCGGTGGTTCGTCGTCGGCTCTCAGCTTCATGCTGAACGGCCTTCTGGACTTCGGTCCGGACGATGGCATCCAGGGCTTCGTCGGCGGTGGTGTCGGTGTTGCTCGCGTCAAGGCGCAGTATGCACTCACCAACGGTGGCGACTTCCTGAACGACTCGGACACCGTGTTCGCGTATCAGGGTCTTGCCGGTATCCGCGCACCGCTGACCGACCACATCGACGCGACGCTGAAGTATCGCTTCTTCAACGCCGAGAACGTCAAGCTGGTCGACGTTTCGAACCGCGTGTTCGACGGTCGCTATCGTTCGCACAGCATCCTTGGTGGTGTGACGTACAACTTCGGCGAGCCAGCAGCTCCGCCGCCGCCGCCGCCGGCACCTGCGCCTGAGCCAGTTCCGGCCCCGCCGGCACCCGTTCCGGAAGCAGTGGTCTGCTCGCCTGGTCCGTTCATCGTGTTCTTCGAATGGGACAAGTCGGACATCACGCCTGAGGCAGCGTCGATCCTCGACAACGCCGTCACGCAGTACCAGTCGTGTGGCAACGCACAGGTCATGCTGGCAGGTCACGCCGATAAGTCGGGTTCGGCATCGTACAACGTCGGTCTGTCGCAGCGCCGCGCAGATGGCGTGAAGGCATACCTGTCTTCGCATGCCATCCCGGACAGCGTCATCTCGACGGAAGCATTCGGCGAGAGCCGTCCGCGCGTCGAGACCGCCGATGGCGTTCGCGAAGTGCAGAACCGTCGCGTGGAAGTCACCTACGGTCCGGGTTCGGGCCAGTAAGACTTTCGCCGATCGGCTCTCGGGTCGGTTACGGAATGAAGATCGGGGAGGTCGGCGAAAGCCGGCCTCCCTTTTCTTTTGTCGAGCGTGCGGACCGTGGCTCGGTGAGTTTGCTGAAGAGGGTTGGAGACCGGGGCTGCCTGTAGCATCCGTGATGGCGGCAGCGACGCTCCGGATCCCGCACACCTATGCGAACGCCATCACCTGTTTACGAAGCCGACAAGTGATTATGCAGTCGATCCGGCGCGATCAGCGCCGCGCCCAGATCCTTCGCACGACGATCCACAGCACGACCGCAATTACGACTGCAAGGATCAACGCGCCCGCAACCGCTCCGGCGACCCGAAAGATCCCCCAGAACAACGCCTCGACGAAGCGGCCGACCGCCACCGAAAGGCCGATCATGCGAGAGGGTCCGAACGCGTCACGCCCCCTCGGTACCCGGCAAAGGCTTGCGCGCCAAACCCCGTCTTCCTACGCCTCCGCCATGCAGACCAAGCCGAGCCACGCGGAAATCGTCCCCGACAGCGAACACCGAGGGTTGGTTGACCGCCTCCCGCCAACTCTCCGCGGCTTGGCCCTCCTCGCCCGCTTCGACAGGCCGATCGGCTGGTGGCTGCTGTTCTGGCCCGGCGCCTGGGGCGTCGCGCTCGCCGGTGGCGCGGTGCAGCGCTGGGACCTAATCCTGTGGCTCCTCCTCGGCAGCATCGCGATGCGCGGCGCGGGGTGCGTGTTCAACGACATCATCGACCGCGACCTCGACGCGCAGGTCGCGCGCACCCGCGCGCGACCGATCCCGAGCGGCCTCGTCTCGACCAAGCTTGCCTGGGTCTGGCTCGTGGCGCTGTGCCTGATCGGGTTCGTCGTCCTGCTGCAACTCACCTTCTTCGCCGCGATCGTCGCGCTCGCCAGCCTAGCGCCGGTCGCCGCCTACCCGTTCATGAAGCGCATCACCTGGTGGCCGCAGGCGTGGCTCGGCATCGTCTTCTCCTGGGCGCTGCTGGTCGGCTGGAGCGACATTGCCGGCGCGCTCGATACGCCGATGTGGCTGCTCTACGCGGGTTCGATCGCATGGGTGATCGGCTACGACACGATCTACGCGCTGCAGGACCGCGAGGATGACGCGATGATCGGCATCCGCTCGTCCGCGCTTCGCATGGGTACGCATGTGAAGGCCGGCGTCGGCATCTTCTACGTCGCCACCGTCGTTTTATGGGCCGCAGCCTTCTGGCAAGTCCGCCCCGACCCGCTCGCGATTGCTGCGCTCGTGCCCGTCGCGCTCCACCTTGCATGGCAGGTCGGTACCCTCCAACCGAACACGCATGAGGGCGCCGGCACCGCAGCACTGGCCCGCTTTCGCGCGAACCGTTTCGCCGGACTGCTGATGTTCCTAGCCTGCGTGGTTGTCGGCACGGGCCTGCATCCCTAACTCGCTGATATGCTGACCCCAGACCAAGCCCGCGACCGCGCCCACGACATCGTCCAGCGCGCGAGGGCGGCGGGTGCCGACGCCGCCGACGCGGTCTTCGCCGCCGATGCCGCGCTCGACGTGTCGATCCGCCTCGGCAAGCTCGAGGATATAGGCCGCTCCGAAAGCGAGGACCTCGGCCTGCGCGTATTCGTCGGCCAGCGCTCCGCCAGCGTCTCGACCTCCGACCTCTCGACGGCGGCGATGGACGCGCTCGTCGAACGCGCGGTGGCAATGGCGCGCGAGGCCCCGGAGGACCCATGGGCCGGCCTTGCCCCCGCCGATCGCCTGCTCCATGGCATCATCCCGATGCTCGGCCTGGACGACGGTGGCGAAGCCAGCCCCGAGCAACTCCGCGACGCCGCGCTAGAAGCCGAAGACGCCGCCCGCGCAGTCCCCGGCGTCTCGAACAGCGAAGGCGGCGGCGCCAGCGCCTCGCGCAGCGTCTGGGCCTTGGCCACAAGCCACGGGTTCGCCGGCGCCTATGCCGCGACCGGCTACGGCGTGTCGGCCAGTGTGCTTGCCGGTGAAGGCGGCGGCATGCAGCGTGACTACGCGCACAGCAGCGCCCGCCTCCGCGCACATCTCGAATCACCGGAAGCGATCGGTCGCCGCGCCGGCGAACAGGCGGTCGCCCGCCTGAACCCCGGTCGCCTCGTCAGCGGCCCCACGACGATCGTCTACGATCGCCGCGTTGGCGGATCGCTGGTCGGTCACATGCTCGGCGCGATCTCCGGCCAGGCGATCACGCGGAAAACGAGCTTCCTCCTCGACTCGCTCGGCAGCCAGGTGTTCGCGCACGGCATCACCATCCGCGACGATCCGCACCGCCCGCACGGCCTGCGCTCGCGTCCGTTCGATGGCGAAGGCCTGCCCGTCTCGCCGAGCGACATCATCGAGGATGGCATGCTCGAACGCTGGCTGCTTGATTCCGCCTCGGCGCGGCAACTCGGCCTCGAACCGACCGGCCATGCTGCGCGCGGTGTCGGCGGCGGGCCCGGCGTTTCCACCAGCAACGTGTTCATGGAGCCGGGCCACGTACCCCTCGAAACGCTGATCGCCGACATTGAATCGGGCGTCTATGTCACCGAACTGATGGGCGGCGGCGCGAACGGCGTGACCGGCGACTACAGCCGTGGCGCAGCGGGCTTCCGGATCGAGAACGGACAGATCACCACGCCGGTCGCCGAGTTCACGATCGCGGGCAACGTCAAGGACATGTTCCTGGCGATGACCCCGGCGAACGACCTGGAATTCCGCTACGGCGTCAATGTGCCGACGCTGCGCGTGGAGGGCATGACGGTGGCGAGTGGCTGACCGGCGGCCCAGTTCTGGGCGATCCCCGGAGCGGTCGCCGGCATGGCTGCGCGCAATGGCGGACGCGGTAGCTAAGATTGCCGCGGAGGCGGGCGCGATGGCGCTAGACCGCTTCGACACCGACTTTCAGCGCTGGGAGAAGACCCCCGGCAGCCCGGTCTGCGAACTCGACATCGCGATCGACGGGATGCTCAAGGCGCGGCTGTCGACCCTTCTCCCGGAAGCCGGCTGGCTGTCCGAGGAGACCGCCGACAACGCCGACCGCCTCGCCCACGACCTGCTCTGGGTGGTAGACCCGATCGACGGAACGCGAGACTATATCCGCGCACGTCCCGGCTGGTGCGTCTCGGTCGCGCTGGTCGATCGCGGCAAGCCGGTGATCGGCATCCTCGAAGCCCCCTCCCGCGACGAACGCTGGCACGCGGTCGCAGGGCAGGGGGCCACCCGCAACGGCATCCCGCTGAAGGCTGGCGACCGAACCGACTTCCCCGGTAGCCGAACCTCGGTGGACGCCCTCCCCAAAGCCGACCGAGACCTCGTCATGGTCCACAAGCCCAACTCGATCGCCCTACGCATAGCGATGGTCGCCGCCGACGAAGCCGACCTCGTCGCCACGCTCCGCTGGGGCAACGAATGGGACATCGCCGCCGCTATCCTCGTCGCAAGCGAAGCGGGTGCGACGGTGAGCGACGCGCTCGGCGCGCCGCTGGTCTTCAACAAGCCGCGTCCGCAGGCGTTCGGCGTGCTGACCAGCGTACCGGGCATTCATGCCGCCGCGGTGGCGCGGCTCGCCGACCGGGCACGCGTGGGTACCGACTAAATACCCTACGATCAGCGGTGAGCGGTCACCGATTTTTCAGGCTCGGTCAGATCGAGAACCTGCAATTCGGCGGGGCCCGCCCGCCTACGGACCAAGCTGCCGGTCGGGACGAGATAGGTACCGCGCAAGGTGAACCGCTCGACCAGATATGTGCCGGGATCGCCTGCGGTTGCGGCATTTCCCGTGTAGCGACGGTCGGATATCTGGCTCAACAGATCCTTCGCCCACGCCGTCGATCGCGATCCACGCAAGATCTCCGGCTCACTGGTCCTGCCGTCGGGCCTAATCCAGAATCCGATATCGACCCATTGGATCGGGCCATAGTCGGACGGCCGGGTGGGAATTGGATCAACGACATCGAACTTTGCGGTGTTGATCTTGGCCGCCATCTCCGCGGTCGGCTTGTAGGGAGGCGCCCAGATCAGCACGGGGCGCGTCGAGGCGTCATGATCGATCGCGCGTACCAGCCGATCGACCTGCCCGTCATCGGCACGCTTCGCGGCCAGCCGTAACCTCACCACCTGCATCGCCATGCGGAGCGTCGGATCCGACGCGTCGGGTCGCGCTTCGGCTTCGGTCATCAATCGCGCGGCGCCTGCGGTATCGCCGTGTGCGTTCGCAAGGCCGACGCGCCGCAGAACCGCCTGCAACGCCAATATCGTATTACCGTGTTGCAGCGCTTGCCGCTCGACCGCGTGGTACGAAAGCTCGGCCGATCTCGCATTCCCCAGCTGGGCCCACATGTCGCCCGTCGCGAACGCCGCGGCGAGCACCGCCGGATCGTCGGGCGGGAGGTTATCGCGCAAGACCCGCACCTGTCGACCGACCGCCGTTCTGAAGGCATCCATATCGCCGTCGTGTCGCGAAACCGTCGCATAGGCCTCATAGATCGCCGCGAGCGGTTTCGGTGCCGTCGCGGCGTTTCGCTTGTTGCGCGATGCCGCCGCGGCCAAGGTATTGCGCGCCTTGACGTACGCCCCTTCGCGAAACTGTCGTTCGGCATACGCTATCGAAACCTGCGCATCGCAGAGCGGCGGACAGGCTTGCTGGATGCATTCCCGATAGGCATCGTCCAGCCGCTTCCCGGCAACGACGATTTCGGGAGCGATCTGTGTCGTCAGCAGAAGCAACAGCGCGATCATGGCCTGGTCTCCGAATACGTGCGCCCAGTCTAAGCGAATCGTCCGGGCTGCAAAGTCGAGATACGATCGAGTTTGAACCTAATGATCGTGATGCCGGTGCTCGATCTCCCGTCGATCAAAGACCCGTCGGCGTCCCGGATACGCGCTTGCCCTTCGTCCGGCTGGTCAGGTGGAAGTGCAGGCACCGATCGCAGCGATAGGCCCTCAGCGGTACGCGTCCGGTCTGCGCCACGACGAGCGCGTCGGCTTCGGAGACGAAGCGCGCCTTTCTGCGGCAGACGCTGAGACGGGTACGCTTCACCCGATCAGTCCTTGTACTTCATCTCCAAGAATCGGCCGCGGGTCGACAAATTGTCGAGGTCGCTCTGTGCGAGGCGGGCGGTCATCTCGCCGATTTCCTGTTCGATCAGCTTCAGGCCGTCGACCAGTTCGGCGTCGGGCGAGCGACCGTTGCGCGGGGTGGTGCGGAGCGAAGCCGGCACCTTTTCGTAATCCTTGACGAAGGCGGGGAGTTGTTCGCCGATCAGTTTCCGGACGTCGACCGCTTCCTGCGTGTTCGCGTCGAGCGTCGCGAGTTGCGGGGTCAGCGTTTCGAGACGCAGGCCGATCCGGTCGACCAGCGTCATCGCGGGTGCGGGGAGGGCGGGGCGTTGCGCTTCCAGCCAGCGTTCGGTCTGCGCCGGCAGCGCACGGATATCGACCGCCGCGAGCCGCTCGGGCGTGGGCGCACGTTCCGCCGGCCAGACCGCGAACAACACCGTGGCGGCGACCAGCAGCGCCATCACCAGCATTGCGCCGCCGATCCCGAGCGGCACGATCCAGCCGATCACCATCGCCGCGATCAGGATCGCGACGTCGGCGACCGCGATCCGGGTCAGTCGCTTGCCGATCGCCTGTGTTTGCCTGGTCCGCCCCCGCGATGGCGAGCGTCCGATGGCGGTGCCCGTCCGGTCGACGGAAATGCGCGACCAGGAGGCGCGGGCGCTGGCGATGGCGTCGTCGACTTCGCTCACGGGGGTTACATCGCCTCCAGCTTGAACGGGCTGGCGGAAGGTCCGCCGAGCTGCCCCTGCGTCGCGCCTTCGGCCCGCGCGATATACCCACGGGATTTATCGACCTCGTTCGACAGCGCGCCGACGGTGACCTTCATCGAATCGAGCGCCTTCAGCTTGAACACTTCGATCGCGTCCATCGTGTCGTAGATATTCTGGAATGCGCGTTGCAGCGTTTCCAGCGGGATCGTCGCCGACGCGGCCTGTTCGTGGATCTGCGCGGTCTGCGATTTGAGCAGCTTGCCGGTCGAATCGATGATGTTCGCGGTCGTCGTGTTGAGCGCGGTGATCTGCTCCAGCACCAGCTTCTGGTTGGTCAGCGCCTGCGCCACCGTCACCGCGGTCCGCAGCGCCGAGACGGTCGTGGTCGACGCGCGATCGACGCCCTTCACCAGCTCGACATTGTTCTTCTTGACCAGGTCGAGCGCGAGATAGCCCTGCACGGTCACCGCCATCTGCGTCAGCAGGTCCTGCGTGCGCTGGCGCGTATAGAACAACGCCGTCTCGCGGATCGCCTTCGCCTTGGCGGGATCGCTGTGGTCGAGGTCGTTGGCGACGTCCTCCAGCTTGGCGTCCATCGTCTTCGACAGATGAATCATCTGCTCGAGCCGACCCATCGCCGCCCACAAATTCGCGCGCTCGGTATCGATCGCGGCATTGTCCATCAGCAGCTCGTCCTTGCCCGAGCCGAGGCTCTTCAGGATCTGCGCGATGTGCGTCTGCGAGGACTTATAGCCGTCGAAATAATTGCGCATCTTGCCACCGAACGGGATGATCCCGAACAGCTTCTGCGGCGCGGTAAGGTTGCCCTTCTTGCCGGGATCGAGATCCTCGACGACGCGGCGCAGCTCGGCGAGGTCCTTGCCGACGCCGGTTTCCTGATCCATCGCCTTGACCGGGCGATCGAGGAAGCGGTTCGACTGGCCGGCGGCCTCGCGGATTTCCTTCGCGCCCATCGCGGTGATCGCATCGACGCGCTTGCCGAATTCGGGCGAATTGACGTCCTGCGCGACGAGATCGGTGACGAAGCCCGACACGCGCTCCTCCAGCTGCGACTTCACGCCGGCATCGACGGGCACCAGTCCGGACGCCTTCGCGGCGGCAACGGTCGGCACCGGATCGGGCGGGGTCAGCACCAGGCCCGGCTCTTCCGTCAGCGTGTTCGGGGTCGTCGCCATGCTTATGTCTCCGTTCGGTGGGGCATCGTGGCTGGAACCCGCCCCGCGTTCAAGTGGCGTATATAGATAATACACCCAGGCTTGCCAACAGCTCTCCTTGAAACCGGGTGGCCGTGTGGACAGCTTGTCGGCGACATCACAGGAGTTCCAGCGTGCGCGCCATCGGCTATACCAAGTCGCTCCCGATCGACGATCCGCAGTCGCTCGTCGACCTCGACCTCCCCAAGCCCGAGGCTATTGGCCGCGACCTGCTGGTCGAGGTGAAGGCGGTGTCGGTCAACCCGGTCGACACCAAGATCCGCCAGCGTCGCGCCGATCCCGACGGCAAGCCGCAAGTGCTTGGCTGGGACGCATCGGGCATCGTCGTAGCGATCGGCCCGGACGTGACGGGCTTCGCGGTCGGCGACGAGGTCTTCTACGCAGGCGCGATCGACCGGCCAGGTACCAACTCGGAGTATCACCTCGTCGACGAACGGATCGTCGGGCATAAGCCCAAGTCGCTCGACTGGGCGCAGGCCGCGGCGTTGCCGTTGACGTCGGTCACGGCGTGGGAGACGCTGTTCGACCGGCTCGACGTGCGCAAACCCGTCCCCGGCGCGGCGAACGCGATCCTGATCATCGGCGGGGCAGGAGGGGTCGGCTCGATCACGATCCAGCTCGCGCGGCAGCTCACCGACCTGACCGTGATCGCTACCGCCTCGCGTGACGAGACGCGGGGCTGGGTCGAGGATCTCGGCGCGCATCACGTGATCGATCACCGCAAGCCGCTCGCCGCGCAGGTCGAGGCGCTCGGGCTGGGGGCGCCGGGGTTCGTGTTCTCGACCACGCATACCGACGAGCACATCGCCGAGATCGGCGAGCTGCTCGCGCCGCAGGGCCGGCTGGCGCTGATCGACGATCCGAAGACGCTCGACATCGTGCCGCTGAAGCAGAAGTCGATCTCGGTGCACTGGGAACTGATGTACACGCGCTCACTGTTCCAGACCGCGGACATGGGCGAGCAGGGGGTGCTGCTCGGCGAGGTCGCGCGGCTGGTGGATGCGGGGACGATCCGGACGACGCTCGCGGAGAATTTCGGCAAGATCGACGCGGCGAATTTGCGGCGGGCGCATGAGCGGATCGAGAGCCATACGGCCAAGGGGAAGATCGTGCTGGAGGGGTTCTGACACCGCCCTAGTCATCCCTGCGCAGGCGGGGATCCATACTGGCAAGCCTTGAGACAGCGTCGCAAGCCTCCTGACAATATGGGCCCCGGCCTCGGCGGAGAAGACTTGCAAGGGTGTGCACCACCCCGGCGGAGGCCGGGGCCCAGTTGGGGAACGTTGCTAACGGATCGCGGCACGTCATTATTGCTGCCTTTCCAACTGGGCCCCGGCCTCCGCCGGGGTGGATAAAGTGGAGGGCGGGGCACTCCTTCTTGTTCCCTCGCGAACGCGGGGGCCCAGGAGCCAAGGACGTCATCGCTCGTAACCCTGGGCCCCCGCTTTCGCGAGGGAACGGCATTGGTTCGGCGGAAGGCGCATCTCCCGCCGAATGAGACTGGCGGCGGCGCAAACACACGATACTCTGCACCATGCTCCGCCCGCTGATCCTTGCGCTCGCCCTCCTCCCAGCGGCCGCCACGAATCGTCCCCCGCCAGCCGACCCGCTAACCGCCACGATCCACACCGAAGACGCTGACCGATTCGCCGCGCTGTTCGCCAAGACCAAGGGCAAGCCCACCGCCGCGCAACTCAAACGCGACTATCTCGACAAGGGCAGTTTCGGGATCGGCGTCTTCACACCTGGCCGGATC
Source organism: Sphingomonas sp. PP-CE-3G-477 (assembly GCF_003050745.1). GTDB lineage: Bacteria > Pseudomonadota > Alphaproteobacteria > Sphingomonadales > Sphingomonadaceae > Sphingomonas. The sequence goes on from NZ_QAOF01000004.1 coordinate 148,256, forward strand.
GTCGACGCGGACACGCTCGCGCGCGCCATCGCCGCCAACCCGACGCGGTATGCTCAGGCGATCAAGACCTGCCTCCCCGCCGCCAAGGCCGCCACCGCCGATCTCCGCGCGATCTATCTCGCCCTCCACGGCGCACTCCCCGACGTGAAGCTCCCACAGGTCTATATAGTCTTCGGCGCGAACACCTCTGGCGGCACCGCCAAGCCCGGCGCGCAGGTGCTCGGTCTCGAAGTGCTGTGCCGAATGTCGCCGACGCCCGAGAAACTGCGCCAGACGCTCCGCCATTTCTTCGCACACGAGACGGTGCATTCCTTCCAGCAGGATGCCGGCATGACGCTCGCCCGCGATCCCCTGCTCACCGCGATCCTCGTCGAGGGCGCGGCCGACTTCATCGCGCAACTCGTCACCGGCGAGGAACCCGACGCCGCCCGCGCCACCTGGGCGACCCCGCGCGAAGGGGAACTCTGGCGCCAGATGCAGGCCGACATCGCGCTCACCCGCAAGCTCACCGACAAGGACGACCCCGAGGAAGGCTCGCCCGAAGCCAAGGCGTACGCCCGCTGGATCGGCAACTACTCCACGCCGCCCGCCGGCTGGCCACCCGAACTCGGCTATTGGATGGGACTGCGAATCTGGCAGCGTTACTATGCCGCGACGCCTGACAAGCACGCCGCGCTGAGGGCAATGCTGGCGGTCCGCGATCCTCGTGCTATTCTCGCCGCCGGAACATACAAGCGCCGCGGAGGTTCCCTCTAAAGGCGACGAAATGCCGCTGCACCTTCCCGCGGCGCAACAATTACGCTATGGCGCGCGCCAACCCCGTTCCTCGATCAAGAGAATACATTCATGAGCCTCCGCAACGTGGCGATCATTGCGCACGTCGATCACGGCAAGACGACGCTGGTCGACCAGCTCTTCCGCCAGTCCGGCACCTTCCGCGACAACCAGCGCGTCGAAGAGCGCGCAATGGATTCGAACGACCTCGAAAAAGAGCGTGGCATCACCATTCTCGCCAAGCCGACCTCGGTCGACTGGACCCCTCCCGGCGAGTCCGAGAGCATCCGCATCAACATCGTCGACACGCCCGGTCACGCCGATTTCGGCGGCGAAGTCGAGCGCATCTTGTCGATGGTCGACGGCGTCGTCCTGCTGGTCGATTCGTCGGAAGGCGCGATGCCGCAGACCAAGTTCGTCACCGGCAAGGCGCTGGCACTCGGCCTGAAGCCGATCGTCGTCGTCAACAAGGTCGATCGTAACGACGCGCGCATCCAGGAAGTGCTCGACGAAGTGTTCGACCTGTTCGTGTCGCTCGACGCGAATGACGACCAGCTCGACTTCCCCGTGCTCTACGCATCGGGTCGCAACGGCTATGCCTCGACCGACATGGACGCGCGCGAAGGCACGCTGATCCCGATGTTCGAGACGATCGTGAAGCACGTGCCGCCGCCCGCCGTGGAAGTCGCCGGCGTGCCGTTCACCTTCCTCGTCACGCTGCTCGATCGCGATCCGTTCCTCGGCCGCGTCCTCACGGGTCGCGTCAATTCGGGTACCGTGAAGACCAACCAGGCGATTCACGCACTCGATAACGACGGCAAGATCATCGAGACCGGTCGTGCGTCCAAGATCATGTCGTTCCGTGGTCTCGAGCGCGTTCCCGTCGACGAAGCCAAGGCTGGCGACATCATCTCGCTCGCAGGTCTCTCGGTCGCGACCGTTGCCGACACGATCGCCGACATCACGGTGACCGAGCCGCTGCACGCGCAGCCGATCGATCCCCCCACGCTGTCGATGCGTTTTGCCGTGAACGATTCGCCGATGGCGGGCCGTGAGGGCAGCAAGGTGACGAGCCGCATGATCCGCGAGCGCCTGTTCCGCGAGGCCGAGTCGAACGTCGCCGTCAAGGTGACCGAGGCGGCCGACAAGGACAGCTTCGAAGTCGCCGGCCGCGGCGAGCTTCAGCTGGGCGTGCTGATCGAGACGATGCGCCGCGAAGGTTTCGAGCTGGGCATCTCGCGTCCGCGCGTGCTGTTCGGCGAGGACGAGAACGGCAAGAAGACCGAGCCGTACGAGACCGTCATCATCGACGTCGACGAGGAGCATTCGGGCACCGTCGTCGAGAAGATGAACACGCGTAAGGCCGAGCTGACCGACATGCGTCCGTCGACCGGCGGCAAGACCCGCATCACCTTCTCGGCGCCGTCGCGCGGGATGATCGGCTATCATGGCGAATTCCTGTCCGACACGCGCGGCACGGGGATCATGAACCGGCTGTTCGAGAAGTACGGTCCGCACAAGGGCGCGATCGAGGGTCGCAAGAACGGCGTGCTGATCTCGAACGGCTCGGGCGAGGCGAACAACTACGCACTGGGTCCGCTCGAAGAGCGCGGCATCCTGTTCGTGGGCCATGGCGAGGCTCTCTATGAGGGCATGATCGTCGGCGAGAACGCCAAGCCGGACGACCTCGAGGTCAACCCGATGAAGACCAAGGCGCTGACCAACTTCCGCGCGAGCGGCGGCAAGGACGACCAGGTCCGCTTGTCTCCGCCGAAGCGCGCGACGCTGGAGCAGGCGATCGCGTACATCGACGACGACGAGATGGTCGAAGTCACGCCGAAGTCGATCCGCCTGCGCAAGCGCTTCCTGGACGCGAACGAGCGCAAGCGGGCTAGCCGGGCTAAGCAGAGCGCCTGAGGCCAGCAAAGGCGGAGCCGGCTGAGCATCAGGCGCTCGGCCGGCCTCGCTCAAGCGAGGTCCGACGACGCGGCTTTGCCGTGGCGCGCTGGCTAGTAATTGAAGAAGGGCCGGGGGGAAACCTCCGGCCCTTTTCGTTTGCTTGGCCCGATTCGATCACCCAGCCAAACGCCGTCATTCCCGCGGAGGCGGGAACCCATATTGGCTAGCCTAGCGAGTAGATTGCAGACGTCAGAGGATATGGATCCCCGCCTAAGCGGGGATGACGGACGTTGGGGGAAGGGCGGCACGAAGCAGCGGTCGACGCGGTAGTGATCATGCGAGCGGCCGTCATCCTGAAGAAAGTCAGGATCCAGAGCCACGAAGGTCGCCAGCCATTACTCTGGATCCTGACTTTCGTCAGGATGACGGAGGGGAGCGGTCCGCGGCAATTCACCCCCGCTCGCCCCCCTCAAGCAGCCGTAATCCGCCCACCCCGTTCCAACATCTCGCCACTCGTAACGATAACCCGATCCCCCAACTTGACCTGCTCGAAGATCAGCTTGGCAAACGCCGTAGGCACCCCAACGCACCCATGCGTCGCGTATTTCCCATCCATCAGCGCGCTGCCGTGAATCGAAACTCCGTCATTGGTCAGCCGCATCATGTACGGCATCGGCGCCCCGTACAGGTTCGACACATGATGCGCGTCCTTCTGCGTGATCTTGAACACGCCAAGCGGGGTCGGCTTCTCGTCCGCGCCATAGATCACGGCCGCCGTCCCGATCTCGTACCCACTGCGAAAGATCGACAAGGTCTGCGCCACCAGGTCGACCGTGATCACGATCGGCCCCTCGGGTACGCCCTCGGTATCCCAATAATACGCGCCATGCCGCAAAGGCTCCGGCACGTTCAGAACCCGCTTCACGACATACGCATCGGCCGGGTCCTCCGCAGCGACGGCAACGGGCTTCGGCGGCACCTTGGCAACCGGCGTAGCAACGGAAGCCTTGGCCACCCGCGCAGCCTCGATCGCCCGCACCTTCACCGGCGACCCGGACAGCGCCAGCCCACCGATCAGCACCGCACTCCCGCCGAGCACGGCAAAGGCGATCGCTCGCGTCGTCATCATCCTGTGCATCGCCGCACCCTATCCGATATTCATGAACAATACCCAGCCGGGCCGAGACTCCCGTGTCCTCGACCGGGACTCCAGCTATACCGTGGGTTAACAAGCCGTTCCGAACCAGTTCAGACCGAATCGCCTAAATCCTGAAACACGGTCGGACACTTATGCGTTTGTCCCAAGCGGACCGGGCGTAACCAGTAACGGAGTTCGGAAGAGATGAACGGATTTTTGAAGAAGGCAGGCTTGGGCGTAGCACTCGCCGCAACCGCGTTGACGGCGGCGGCACCGGCCGATGCGCAGCGTTGGGGTCGTGGCGGCTATGGGAGAGGCTATGGCGGCGGCTGGCACGGTCATCGTGGCGGCGGTAACGCGGCGGGCGCAGCGGTGCTCGGCGGCATCCTGGGTCTCGGCGTGGGCGCAGTGATCGCCAGCAACAACAACCGCAACCGCGGCTATTACGACGACGGCTATTACCGCGGTCCCCCGCCGCGCGCGTATTACGCCGAGCCAGTGCGGACCTACTACCGCGAGGATTACCGTCCGCGGTGCTGGAACGAGTGGCGCGTCGATCCCTATTACGGCGACCGGGTCGCGGTGCAGGTCTGCAACTGATCCGATCTTAGGATCGAAGGGCGGCGTCGGGAGCAATCCCGGCGCCGCTTTTTCGTGGCGCGTCTTTTTTGTGGCGTGGTGCGGGCGCTTGCCGCTAGACGCGCGACCATGACCGACACGCCAAACACCCCCGAGACCGAAGCCGCCGCCACCCCGGCCGCAACCGGCGATACGCCCCCCGATCGCCTGTCGATCAACCAGCGCAGCCCGTTCTTCCAGCAGGACCTGCTCGAGCGCGGCATCGGCATCCGCTTCAAGGACAAGGTGCGCCACGACGTCGAGGAATATTGCATCTCGGAAGGCTGGATCCGAGTCGCGCTCGGCAAGAAGGTCGACCGCAACGGCAACGCTCTGACGCTCAAGCTGGTCGGCCCCGTAGAGGCTTGGTTCGAACGTCCGGCAGCGGGCGCGGACACCGACGAGGGCTGATCTCGACGAGGTCGAAGCCTGCCTCCGAACCAGGCAAACATGTTTCCCCGCGAAGGCGGGGATCCAGACTGGGCTCCCGCCTTCGCGGGAGAACATGGAAGCGCGGAACGTCGCGGCAATACAGCCGCAACCCAAAGTCCGTCGCCCCAGCGAAAGCTGGGGTATCCCGCTTGGCGCACGCCGCGCGCCGAATGGGGAGATCCCAGCTTTCGCTGGGATGACGGCGAGGGGCTAGGGACGTTACGCGGGGCGGGGGGCCTTAAGCCTCCACCCCCTCCAAAGCCTCGCTAGCCTCGAGCCACTTGGCCTCGCTAGCCTCAAGCTTCGCATGCACTTCAGCGCGACGCTTGCTCAAATCCCCCATCGACATCCGCGAGAACCGCGGCTCCGCATTCGCCGGATCGACCATCGCGCGGTCCAGAGCATTCCGCTCCTTGGTGAACTTCGCGGTCTGCTCCTCGATCTCACGCAAAGCCTTGCGCAGAGCGGCGTCATTGCTCTTCGCCTCGGCCGCAGCCTTCTTGCCCGCCTTCTTGTCGGCCTTCGACGCCGCATCGCCCTTGCCGCCATCGCCCTTCAGGACGAACGCGATGTAATCGTCGAGGCTGCCGTCGAATTCCTTCGCCGTCCCGTCATCGACCAGCACCAGCCGGTCCGCGGTCAGTTCCAGCATATGCCGATCATGGCTGACCAGTACGACAGCGCCAGTATAGGCGTTGAGCGCCTGCACCAGAGCCTCGCGCGCATCGACGTCCAGATGGTTGGTCGGCTCATCGAGGATCAGCAGATGCGGCGCATCGCGCGTGATCAGCGCCAGCGCCAGACGCGCCCGCTCGCCACCCGACAGCTTGCCGACCCGCGTCGTCGCCTTGTCGCCCGAGAACCCGAACCGCCCCAATTGTGCGCGCACCGCGGCCGGCGTCGCGCCCTTCATCAGGTGCGACATATGCTCGATCGGCGAATCGGTCGGATCGAGTTCCTCGACCTGATACTGGGTGAAGTATCCCACCTTCATCTTGCCCGACGACGACATCTCGCCGTCCATCGGCGTCAACTGCGCCGCCAGCAGCCGCGCGAGCGTAGTCTTGCCGTTACCGTTGCGCCCGAGCAGCGCGACCCGGTCGTCGGGATCGAGCCGCATGTTGAGCCGCTTCAGGATCGGCACGTCGGCATAGCCCACCGTCGCCATGTCGAGCGTGATCAAAGGCGGGCGCAGCTCGGTCGGGTTGGGGAAGCCGAACGACAGCGTCGGATCATTGTAGCTTTCGGCAATCGGCTGCATCTTCGACAGCATCTTCTGCCGCGACTGCGCCTGCTTGGCGGTGGAGGCACGCGCGCTATTCTTGGCGATATATTCCTGCAGCTTCTCGCGCTGCACCGCCTGGTTGGCGCGCGCCGCCTCGATCTGCGCGAGCCGCTCGGCGCGCTGCCGCTCGAACGCGTCGTAGCCGCCCGGATACAGCGTGATCTTGCCACCCTGCAGATGCAGGATGTGATCGACCACGTTGTTGAGGAAATCGCGCTCGTGGCTGACCACCACGATCGTCGCCTTGTAGCCCTTGAGGAAATCCTCGAGCCACATCACCGCTTCGAGATCGAGATGGTTCGAAGGCTCGTCGAGCAGCAGCAGGTCCGGCTGCGAAAACAGCAGCGCGGCAAGCGCGACGCGCATCTTCCAGCCACCCGAGAAGCTGTCGAGCGTGCGCGCCTGCATGTCCTCGTCGAAGCCGAGGCCGAGCAGGATCTGCGCGGCGCGCGCGGGCGCGGTGTAGGCGTCGATCGCGATCAGCCGCTCGTACACGTCGCCGAGCCGGTCGGGATCCTCGCTCGTCTCGCCCTCGATCATCAGCGCCGCGCGCTCCAGATCGGCTTCGAGCACGGTCTCGAACGGGGTCTTCACGCCGTGCGGCGCTTCCTGCGCGAGATAGCCGATCCGCGCGCCCTTCGGCATGTCGGCGGACCCGTCGTCGGGCTCGAGCTGCCCTGCGATCACGCGCACCATCGTCGACTTGCCCGCGCCGTTGCGCCCGATCAGCCCGACGCGCGAGCCCGGCGGCAACGCGGCGGTGGCGCCATCGAGGATAACGCGTCCGCCCAGGCGCACCGTGATATTGTTCAGGTTCAGCATGCGCGTGCCGTTAGCAGATGCAGCATGGTTTTGCGAGGGGAGGGGTTTAGGCGTTCCGGGAGCCGAAGCCTCCGATCGAGCGCGGCTAGTTCCCCCGCGAAGGCGGGGGCCCAGGATCACAATCGCTACCGCCCGAGATCCTGAACCCCCGCCTCCGCGGGGGAACAAGAAGGGGCGATTCGCGCAATGTACTACCACCCCGGGCGAAGGCCGGGGCCCAGTTGGCAAGGTGGTCGTAACGAAGCGCGGTTCGCCATTAGCAACGTCCCCCAACTGGGCCCCGGCCTTCGCCGGGGTGGTGCAGGTATTGGAATAGGAAGCCTCTAAAACTCCCTCCCCTTCAGGGGAGGGCTGGGGTGGCGCACCGCCCCGAGCGATACGTCCGCGGAAACACCCCACCCCGACCCTCCCCTGAAGGGGAGGGAGCTATCAGGTTTCGTCCGACACTACCGCGTCGGCGGCGTTACCACTGCCGATCATCGCAGACGCCCGCCCACCAACATGAACCCGCACCCCTGAAACCAACCGCGTCGGCATGATCGCAGCGCCCGCAATCGCCGAACCAGAACGCAACACCCCCCGGTGCACCGTCACCCCGTGCAGCACATCGCCCGGCTCCGCACCCGAGTCCGCAACGTCGTCCCGATTGCCATAATGCACCGAAACCCCAGCAATCTGCGCCGCAACTGCCGCCACACCACCACCGGAAAAGCCACCACCCCGAACCCCAGGCTCAACCCCAGCATAAGCCTGCCGAAACGTCAGCGCCCGTTCCAGCGCCCCCTGCCAGCGATAGAACACATGCGCCCCGACCGTCGTGATCCGCGCAAGGCTCGAAGCCCACCAAGGCAGGATGCTGGTCGTATGAAACGACGTCGCAGCCCCGACCGGTGCATACACGCTCCCACCCAGCGCCGCGCTCGCCACCGCCCGCGCGCGATCCCAAGCCCCCGGCTCCCGCGCACGGTTCATCGAGCCATCGCAGGTAAAGCTGAACTGGCACCCGGTCCGCCGCTCGGCCCCCTGGTACACAACCCCGCAAACGCTGTTCGGAAAGGCCCGATCGCGGACCCGGTTCAACACCACCTGCGCCACCGCCCGCTGCCCATCCTCCGACTGCGACCGCGCTTCATAGTACACCGCCGCCGTCAGGCACTCGGCTGCTCGGCTAGCATCATCAACGGAGTTCGAAGTCAGAAACGGCGGAGCAACGAACGGCGCCGCAGCCGCAAACGGCGCATCAGGCGCGGCCGTCGCGATCTTCGCCGAGATGTCGTCGGGCACATGCAACGCCATCCGGCTCAGCAAGGCGCGTGAATTGCGCTCCGGCTGGACCCTATCGATCGCCGCCGGCCGATCCGCCGGCACGCACGACGTCGCCATCACCAGAGCGGGCAAGCTGATCAGCACATGCGGATAAAGGCCGAAACCCGACGTCTTCATCCCCCCGCTCTAGGCCGCGGGGTTTAGGGACTGGTTAATGCGGAACCCCCAATCCTCCCCTGCAGGGGGAGGTGGCAGCCCGCAGGGCTGACGGAGGGGTATCACGCTCTCGAGAGGGCGATACCCCTCCGTCTGGCTTCGCCATCCACCTCCCCTTGCAGGGGAGGATCAAGGCCTCAGTGAACGAACCGCGCCACCACATCACGATACGACCGCGAAACCTTCACGCTCGCCCCGGAATTCAGCACTAGGAAACATTCGCCGTTAGTGTGCGGCTTAACCTGCTTCACCAAATCGAGGTTCACGATCGTAGACCGATGCACCCGCTGGAACCTGCGCGGATCCAACCGCTTCTCCAGGTCCTTCATAGTCTCGCGCAAAATCAGCGTATTATCGCCGGTATAAATGCACATGTAATCGCCGGCCGCATCGATCCGCTCGATCGTGTCCACATCGACGCGGAAGATCTGCCCGCGATCCTTGATGTTGATGAGCTTCTCGAACCGGTTCGCCGACACGGCGTCCCCGTCGGGCATGTCCGCCGCCGCATCCGGCGCGACATCGGCGAGCACTTCACGCAACCGATCGACCTCCTCGACGCCGCGCTTCTCGGATAGACGCTGCCGAACCCGCTCGATCGTATCGGCCAGCCGCGATTCCTCGACCGGTTTCATCAGATAATCGACCGCTTGAGCCTCGAACGCGCGCAACGCGTGGTCCGAATAGGCGGTCACGAACACGAACAACGGTGGCTCGACCTCCATCAGCCCCTGCACGACGGAGAACCCGTCGAACCCCGGCATCTGGATATCGAGGAAGACCAGGTCGGGCTTGTGCGTCTTGATCGCGCGAATCGCCTCGCGGCCGTTCGAGCATTTTTCGATGATCTCGACGTCTTCATGGGCCTGGAGTCGGAGTTCCAGCCCCTGGATCGCCAGCGGCTCGTCGTCGACGAGAATGGTACGGATGGTCATGCGGCCTCTCTGTTCACGTCTTCAAGCTGATACGGAATCTCGATTTCCACCGAGAAGCCGCCAGCGGGCGTGGAGCGGGTTTCGAAACGGTGGTCGGGCCCATATGCCTGAGCCAACCTGTCTCTAATATTAGCGAGCCCCACGCCTGTGGATTGGCTTGAACCGATCCTGCCCTCGATCAAGCCCGGACCGGTATCGGATACGGCGATCTGCACGCGTTCCCCGGCGAGCCGCACTTCGACGCAGATTTCGGCGCCTTCCTCCTGCGGTGTGACCGCGTATTTGATCGCGTTTTCGACCAGCGGTTGCAGCAGCAGCGACGGCAGCCGGGCGCGTTCGGCGCGCGGATCGATGTCGAACTTCGGTCGCATCCGATCCTCGAAGCGCATCTTCTCGATCTCCAGATACAGCTTCAGCTGGTCCACCTCCTGCGCGACGGTGACGTGCGCGGTCGGCTCGTTCGCCAGCGTATAGCGCAGGAACGACGACAGCCGGCTCAGCATCGCATTCGCCCGCTCGGTCTGCTTGAGCAGCACCAGCGTCGAGATCGAGTTCAGCGTGTTGAACAGGAAATGCGGATTGAGTTGATAGCGCAGCATCGCCAACTGCGCCGACGACGCCTGATTCTCGAGATGCTCCATCTGGTCGATCTGCTGCTCGACGATCAGGTAGAAGTTGATCCCGAAATACAGCGCCGACCACCCGAACAGCACCGTGAAGGTGACGTACACCGACCCGAGCAGCCGCGTGAGCGTCACTCCCGGCGTCGCGGTCGCGATGAACGAGAAGGTGAACGCGTCGAGCACCGCATACAGGAACGTCGCCGCGGCGAGCGTCGCGATCGTCAGGAACATCCCGACCAGCCGGTTCATCCGCCGATACTGGCCGTACATCGTCGAGAGCAGCAGCGTGATGCAATATCCGACGATCGCCTCGACAATCACCGGGATCACCCCGTCGAGCGACAGCCCGTTCGAGATCGACACCACCCCGCGCAGCAGCAGATACCCGCTCCACCCGACCGCCTGGAGGATCCAGAACGCCCGCGCCTTGTTCTCGAAGAACGGTCGCGCGGTGAAGGGCAGGCGCCGGGCGGAGTTCAAGGCGGACGAGCCGGGAGGCGGGGCGGGAGAGGTAGCCATTATAGCCTGCGCTCTTACACGGCGCGGCCGGTGGGCGCAAAAGTCTAGCGCTCTGCACCTCTCACTGGCAGCCACTCCTTGGCGAACGCCTTCGGCAACGAAAAGGCCGCCGTCCCATAGGAACGGCGGCCCTTTCAGCCGATCAGGCCAGACTTCGATTAGAAGCTGACGCGAGCACCGACGCGGATCGAGTAGAGCGACTGACGCGCATAGATCGTGTCGGACGGCGCCGAGGCTGGCGCGCTGAAGCGATACTGCGCGCAAGCCTGGGTGGACGTGCTGGTCAGCGCCGCACCCGGGGCCGTACCCGTTGCAACGGGAGCCTGGAGACACTGAACGCGGACAGCCGGGATCGTGTACGGGAACTGGTACTCGCGGATCTGGCCCCAGTTCTTGTTCAGAAGGTTGGTGACGTTCTCGATATCCGCGAACAGCTGGATACGGCTCTTGCCGACGAACGTCGGGATTTCCTGCGAGATGTGCAGGTCGAAGCGTGTGAACCACTTCGAGTTGAAGCCGTTGCGTGGTGCGATCTTGCCGCGATATTTCTTAAGGCCGGTCGAATTGATCAACGCATCGAACGTGTTCTGCGTCGCTACGCTGTCGTACGATACCAGCGCGTCGCTTGTCGACGTCGGTACGTACAGCAGATAGCGCGACGCGCTGCCGATCGTGCCGAACACCGGCGAACGAGCGGAAGACAAATCCTGCATGGTGTAGCTGTATGGGCGACCGATCCGGGTTTCGCCGAACAGCGTGAAGTTGGTCTTGTAGTCACCGAAGAACGCGTGATTGAAGCCGACGTTGTATTTGATGTTGTGCTTCACCTGGTCGTTCGAGATGCCGTAAGCGGCACCGTTCGCGTCCAGGAACCCACCATTGCCGTAGTTGGACGATGCAGTCGACGATGTCGCCGGCGCCTGATCCTTGACGTCCTGATAGGTGTAGCTGACGCTCAGGTTCAGACCGAAGTCGAAATCCTTGCTGACACGCGCGACGCCGATGTAGCTCCGGCCGCGCTTGGTGTTGGTCAGGTACAGATCCGAGTTGGTATCCGCGAACGTCGTGAGCGAGGCATAGCGGACGCGGCCGTCCGGCGTGCGCAACGCAGTCGGCGCGACACGCAAATCGGTGAAGAACACCTGGTTGCGGACGTCCGACCACAGGAAGTCGGCGCCGAAGTGCCAGCCGTCGCCGAACGTCCCGCCCCAGTTGGGATCGTAATCCGCCGAGAGCGTACCGCGCAACTGCGAGGGTACCTTGAAGTTCGGGTCGAGTGCGTTGGTTGGCGAAAGCTGATTGACGGCTGCATTGGTGAGGACGGCATTGCCAGCGGCCGGGATCGTGGTGCCATTGACGTTGTTCAGGATCGCAGCGCCGCTGGTTTGTGCGGCGGCACCCGTGATGCCGGGGACGACATAGCTGTTGTTGTTGTTCTGTCGAACGTCGATCGCATTGGTCAGGAAACCGGTGTTCGAGAAGCTGTTCGAGACGTAAACGTCAGGCGAACCACCCGAGAAGATGCCAATGCCGCCGCGCACAGAGAATTCCGATGCCGGCTTCAGTTCGAAGCCAACCCGCGGCTGGAACACGCCGCGACCCGAAATGTATGCAGTGTTCGGGAAGTTGTAGCGGGTCAGGAACGCCGAGTTGAGTTCCGGACGGCTGTTGCCGCCGAACATGTCGTAGCGTGCGCCGTACGACAGCGTCAGCAGATCGCTGACCCGCCACGTGTCCTGCACGCCGAAGGTGTACGACTGATAGCGGAAGCGCGCGGCACCGTTGATTGGATCAAGGCTCGGTACGGCGTTGCCGTAGCGGAAGCGCTGTGCGTTGCCCGCCTGGAAGTCAGCGATCGAGTCGAAATAATAGTCGCCTGCTGTACGCTGCACGAACAGGTTGAAGATCTTCGAGTCGGAGAACTCCCCGAAAACGCGCACGTCATGATTGTTACGCGTCAGTCGAGCCTGAACCAGACCGCCATAGGTTCGGCTGGTTAGCTCGTTCGACTGGCGCGAGACGTCCGGGCCGAACGAAACATTGCCAAAACCCGACTGGCAAGTGTTCGACAAATCGAGTGAAGCTCCGGTGCCGGTTGAACGGTCCGAAGTCGGCGCGGTGCAGACCTGCATTTGCGCGAAACCACGGCCAAGGATCGGGTCCTGCCCGCGCTTGTAATCCTTGTAGAAGCCGCGAATCTCGGTCGAGAACTCGTCGGTCCAGTCGCTGTTGAGCTGTGCGACGCCAGTGTGCAGCCGGTTGGACGCGATATAGCCGTTCGATTCGAGGCCAAGGCCAGGCGTTCCCGTGACGAATGTGTTCTGCCCGAGCTGGATCGAATCCTTCGTGTACAGATACGTGATCGAAGCGCGCTGCGTATCGGACAGGTTGGCGTCGATGCGTGCGACCAGACGGTCATCGCGATCGTTCGAGTCCTGAAGGACGCCACCCGTATCGTAGCTGTAGCGCGACTGCGCGATTTGTTGAATCTGACCGATCTGGGCGTCCGTGATGTTCGGGACGACCGTACCCGCATTGGTACCCGCAGTGCCCTCTGCGATCGGCGTGTTGGCGCGAATGCGCTCGCCCGCAATCATGAAGAACAGTTTGTCACGGATGATCGGCCCGGACAGTTCGGCGCCGTAGTTCTCGAACTTGAAATTGGGGATCGTGACGCGGCCCGTCGGGACGCCAGGGCCAGCCTTGGTCCTCTTGCCGGTCAGGCCATCACCCGAATACGCGTAGAAGCCGGTGCCATGAAACTCGTTGGTGCCAGATTTCAGGATCGCATTGATCGCGCCACCCTGGAAATTGCCTTCACGCACATCATACGGCGCGACCTTGGTCTGGAACTGGCCGATCGAATCGAACGGGATGGGCGAGCGGCGGGTCGGCAAACCATCCGGATTAAGGCCAAAATTGTCGGTGACCGGCACGCCGTCAACCGAGAAACGGTTAAAGCGTGCATTCTGGCCTGCGAACGAGACAGCGCGCCCGCCCGAGGGGGTGTCGTCGAGGCGTGCGAACGGATCACGGCGCATGAGGTCGCGGACGTCGCGGTTGACCGAAGCGACCGAACCGATCTGCTCGGCGTTCAGGACGGTTGCAGGACCCTGGCTGACGTTGCGCGCGCGGGGCAGCGATGATGCGGTGACGACGATCTCGTCGCCGCCCTCAGCGCCAGCAGCCAGCTCGATCGGGAGCTCGTAGGACTGTGCGACGGTGGTCTGGATGTCGGTGATCGATGTGCCCGAGTAACCGGCAGCGGCCACCGTGACGGTGAAGGGGCCGCCGACACGTAGGCCGGACGCGTTAAAGCTGCCCGACGCGTCGGTCGTCTGCACCGAGCGCGAGCCTGACGGGACGTTCAGGATGGTCACGGTCGCGCCGGCGACGGGTGCGCCGTTTGCCGTCACGGTGCCGCGGATCGAGGAGGTCGTTTCCTGGGCGGAAGCGGCCATCGGGGCGATCAGCGCAATCGCTGCCGCTCCCAGGAACAGGTTGTTACGCATTGAAAATTCCCCTTTGAGCTTTTGCTCGAGATCCGCGACTTTTCGTTCGGTCAGACGCGCCCCTGCACTCGGGATATTTCGGTTATGTTACATTGGCGAGTCTGGAATTGTCACAGACACACTCGGTGATGTTGCGTTGCAAAAAAGCCACGCAATCGAACCGTTTCCGGGGGACTGGAACCAACCCCTGCCAGGGCATTATAGCCGCCTAGCTGGCGGCGACGATCTCCGCCCATTCGGCTTCGGTGATCACGCGTATCCCCAGGTCGGTGGCTTTCTTGAGCTTCGATCCTGCGCCTGGCCCGGCGATGACGAGGCCGGTTTTGCTCGACACCGATGCCGCGACGCGGGCGCCGAGCGCTTCGGCCTGCGCCTTGGCTTCGTCGCGGCTGAGTGTTTCCAGGCTGCCGGTAAATACCAGAATTTGCCCGGTTACCGGCGACTCGCGGGTCTCGTGGACGACGTCCGCGGGCTTCACTTCGCGCAACAGGTCGAACACGACGCGGCGGTTGTGCGGCTCGGCGCAGAAGCCGACGAGTGCGCTTGCGACCTCGGGGCCGATGCCGGCGGTCTCGATCGCGCCGACCAGAAGCTTGTCGCGGCGAAGGACGAATTTCCGCTCGGGTTCGCCGATGACGGGCTCGATCTGGCTGCGGAGGAACACCGCGTGGCGGAGCACCGTGCCGAGCGCGCGCGCGGACACATAGCGTCGCGCGAGGTCACGCGCGGTAATCTCGCCGACGTGGCGGATGCCGAGCGAGAACAGGAATCGGTCGAGCGGGATCGTCCGCTTGGTCTCGATCGCCGCGATGACCTTGGCCGCCCACACGCGCCCGTCCTTCTTACGCGCGGCAAGCTGTTCCTCGGTCATGCGGAAGATGTCGGCGGGCGATTCGATCAGGCCGTCGCGGAAGAACGCCTCGATCAGCGTCTGGCCGAGCCCACCGATGTCGAACGCGTGGCGCGACGCGAAGTGGATCAGTCGCTCGACGCGTTGCGCCGGGCAGATCAGCCCGCCGGTGCAGCGATAGACGACCTCGCCTTCTTCGCGCTCGGCGGCCGATCCGCATTCGGGGCAGGTGTGCGGGAAGACATACGCCTCGCGCTCGGCCTCGGGAGTGAGGTTCTCGACGATCTGCGGGATCACGTCGCCCGCGCGTTGCACCAGTACGCGGTCGCCGGGGCGTACGCCGAGTCGCTCGATCTCGTCGGCATTGTGCAGCGTCGCGTTGGTCACGACGACGCCGCCGACTGTGACGGGTGACAGTCGCGCAACGGGGGTCATCGCGCCGGTCCGTCCGACCTGGATGTCGATCCGCTCCAACAACGTCTGCGCGCGCTCGGCAGGAAATTTGTGCGCGATCGCCCAGCGTGGCGCCTTCGCGACCTGACCCAGCCGCGCCTGCCAATCGAGCCGGTCGACCTTGTAGACCACGCCGTCTATGTCGAACGGCAGGTCGGCGCGCTCGGCTTCGATCTTGCGGTACACGTCGAGCGCGGCGGCCGTTCCTTCGACCCGCGCGAACCCGTCGGCGATCGGGAAGCCCCAGTCGCGCAACGTGTCGACGACTTCCGCCTGCGTCTCGCCCGGTACGACGCTCGCCTCGCCCCAGCCATGCGCGAGGAACCGGAGCGTGCGGCTCGCGGTGACGCTCGCGTCCTTCTGGCGCAGCGACCCGGCGGCGGCGTTGCGCGGGTTGGCGAACTGCCGTGCGTCCTTGCCGGTCTCCTCGGCCTCGACGAGCAGGCGAGCGTTCAACGCGGCGAAGTCGTCCTTCGCCATATAGACCTCGCCGCGAACCTCGAAGACGGCCGGCGCTTCGCCGTGCAATTGCTGGGGAATATCGCCGATCGTGCGGACGTTCGCCGTCACGTCCTCGCCGACCTGCCCATCGCCGCGGGTCAACGCCTGGACCAGCCGCCCATCCTCATACCGCAGCGAACACGACAGCCCGTCGATCTTCGGCTCCGCGGTAAGCGCCACCGGCGCGTCGTCCGCCAGTTTCAGGAATCGGCGCACGCGCGCGACGAACTCTTCGACCTCCTCGTCCGCGAATGCATTGTCGAGGCTCATCATCGCCTTGGCATGCGCGACCTTCGCGAGGTGCCCTGCGGGTGCAGCACCGACGGTGCGGCTCGGCGAATCGCTCCGCACCGCCGCCGGAAACGCGGCCTCGAGCGCCGCATTGCGCCGCACCAGCGCATCATAGTCGGCGTCGCTGATCTCGGGCGCGTCGTCGGTGTGATAGCGCGCGTTATGATACGCGATCTGCGCGGCGAGCGTCTCCAACTCGGCGGCGGCTTCGGTCTCGGTCGCGGGAAGGTCGGTCATCGCGTCGGGTTAGGGGAGGGGGGCGTCTTTCGACAAGACCTCGATCAACTCTCGGTGAACATTCGCCCGAGTTGCGCGCTGACATCCCAAGAGAATTTTTCCCAAGGACACGCCATCATGACCGACACCAGCCGCCGAGACCTGTTCAAGGGTGCCGCCGTCACCGGCCTCGCCGCCGCCGCCGCGCCCGCCTTCGCGCAAGGCGCCGCGCCGCTGGCCGATCCGCAGACGCGCTTCGTCTCGACGCCGTTCCCCGAACAGCGCCAGAAATGGCCCGCGCTCCAGCGCGACATGCGCCCCGTCCCCGATTGCGGCGAGGCGAGCTATCGCGGTTCGGGGCGTCTCGCGGGGCGGAAGGCGCTGGTCACCGGCGGCGATTCGGGGATTGGTCGCGCGGCGGTGATCGCGTTCTCGCGTGAGGGCGCCGACGTCGCGATCAACTATTACCCGACCGAGGAACCCGACGCGCAGGACGTCGCCAAGCTGCTCCGTGCCGAGGGGCGGAAGGTGGTGCTGATCCCCGGCGACCTGACCGACGCGAAGTTCTGCAACGACCTGATCGCGCGCGCCAACCGCGAACTCGGCGGGCTCGATATCCTGGTCAACAACGCCGCGTACCAGCAGTCGAAGGCGTCGATCGCCGAGATCAGCTTCGAGCAGTTCGACCGGACGATGAAGACCAACGTCTATGCGATGTTCCACCTCTGCAAGGCGGCGATCCCGTTGATGAAGCCGGGCGCGTCGATCATCAACACGGGGTCGGTGAACTCGGTCGACCCGGGCGAGGAACTGCTCGACTACGCCACCACCAAGGGCGCGATCCTGATCTTCACCAAGGGGCTGGCGAAACAGCTCGGCAAGAAGGGCATCCGCGTCAACATGATCGCGCCGGGCCCGGTATGGACGCCGCTTCAGGTCGCGGGCGGTCAGCTGCCGGGCAAGATGGGCGAGTTCGGCCAGGACACGCCGCTCGGCCGCGCGGGTCAGCCGGCGGAACTGGCATCGCTGTTCGTGACGCTGGCTGAGACCGGCACGAGCTTCACCAGCGGCAGCGCCTTCGCGGCGACCGGCGGCAGCGGGGTTCTTTAACTCTCCCCAACACCACCCCGGCGAAGGCCGGGGCCCAGTTGGCAAGGTCGTTGTATCGAGGCGCCGCGTTCACCAACTATCGTTTCCCAACTCGGCCCCGGCCTTCGCCGGGGTGGAAGTAGGGAGGGTGCGATGAAAATAGCAGCTCTTGTGTCACTCCTACTCTGCTCGGTGCCCGTCGCAGCCCAGCAGACGCACGTCACGCCAACGCCCGCTCCGGCGATCGGCTACGACTGGAACGACGACTCCTCCGCCGACGACCGGGTCCAGCAGCCGCTATGGCCACGGTCGGATGCCAGCGCGGCTGGGCTCGACGACATGATTCACGCCGAGCAGGCGCCGGTCCGCGCCGCGATCCATGAAGACGGCGCGTTCGGCAGTCGCGCGCTCCACGGCCTGCGGAAAGTCGGCGGCGATTACATCGTCGTGCCGGTGCTGAAGATTCACTTGGGTCACCCGCGGCAGGCAATGCCCTGAAGTCAGCCCTTCGCCGCACGGTTCTCCCGCGAACGCGGGAGCCCAGGGTTACAGGCGCTGCGGGTGGTATCCTGGACCCCCGCCCCCGCGGGGGACGGTATTGGCTTCACGAAGTCGAGACTAAAGCCGCAAACCTCAGGCCCGCTCCAGCAACCGCTCCGCCTGAGCCCGCGCTTCATCCGTGATCTGCGCGCCCGACAGCATCCGTGCGATCTCCTCCCGCCGCTCGTCCTCGCTCAAGGCCCGCACGCCGGTCCGCGTGACCGTACCGTCGCTGCTCTTGGCGATCAGCAGATGCTTTGCCCCCCGTGCAGCAACCTGCGGGCTGTGCGTCACGACGAGCAGCTGCGTGCTCAGCGCCAGCCGCGCGAGTCGCTCGCCGATCGCGCTCGCTACTGCGCCGCCAACGCCGCGGTCGATCTCGTCGAATACCATCGTCGACGCGCCGCCTTCTTCCGCCAGCGCCACCTTCAGCGCGAGGATGAAGCGCGACAATTCGCCACCCGACGCGATCTTGGTCAGTGCAGCAAACGGCGCGCCGGGATTGGTCGAGATCTCGAACTCGACGCGGTCCTTGCCCGCCGCCGACCAGCCCTCTTCACCCAGCGGCGCGACAACGGTCTGGAACCGCGCCGCATCGAGCTTCAACGGCGCCAACTCACCCGCCACCGCCACGTCGAGCCGTTTCGCCGCCGCCAACCGCCGCTTAGTCAACGCATCGGACGCCGTATCGAAAGCCTTCCGAGCCGCCGCCACCCGCGCCTCGATCTTTGCAATCCCGCCTTCGCCCGCATCGAGTCGCTCCAGCCGCGCGCGCATCTCGTCCGCCAGCGCCGCCAGATCATCCGGCTGCACGCGATGTTTCCGCGCCATCGCCCGAAGCTCGAACAACCGCGCCTCGTCATCCTCCAGCGCGCGCGGATCATAGGCCATGTCCGCCCGCGCATCGCGCAGGCTTTCCTCCGCCACCGAAGCCTCGATCACCGCGCGATCGACCGCCGCCAGCGCATTGCCCAGCGCAACATGATCCTCCGCGATCCGCTCCAGCACGCGCGCGGCCTGGCGCAGCTTCGCCATCCCGCCGTCCTTGCCCTCGAGGAAATCGTCGATCGCCGCCAGGTCGTCCGCAATCTTCTCCGCGCGCTGCATCGACCGCCGCGTATCCGCCAGCGTCTCCTCCTCGCCCGCGACAGGCGCCAGCGCGGTCAGTTCGGCAACCGTATGCTCGAGCCATTCGCGATCGCGCGCCGCCGTCTCGATGTCGGCGCGCGCTGCGGCCAGTTCGGCCTCGGCCGCACGAAACGCCGCGTAAGCCTTGCCCGTCGCGCCTGGCTCGGTCCGGCCGAAGATGTCGAGCAACGCGCGGTGCCCCCGCGCATTCAGCAGCCCACGCTCGTCATGCTGCCCGTGGATCTCGACCAGATGCGGCGCCATCTCGCGCAGCAGCCCCGCCGACGCCGGCTGGTCGTTGACGAACCCGCGACTGCCGCCATCCGCCTTGACGATCCGCTTCACGATCAGCGGTTCGCCGCGCTCGATCTCCACCCCGTTCTCGTCGAACAGCAGCGCGAGCGGCGATTCGGGAGCAGGAGCATCGAACGTCGCGGTCACCACGGCCTGCGCGGCGCCATGCCGCACCAGACCGCTATCGCCGCGCCCGCCCAGCGCAAGGCCGAGCGCATCGAGCAGGATCGACTTGCCCGCACCGGTCTCGCCGGTCAGCACGCCGAGCCCTTCGCCGAATCCCAGATCCAGCGCTTCGATCAGCACCACGTCGCGAATGGAAAGTTCGGTCAGCATAGGATGTCCGCCATAGACGAACGGGCGCGCAATGCGATCCCCCTATGTTCCAACCGAACGATCTGGGCTCGCGTCAGCTGCCGGTGTTGGACGGCTGGCCCGCCGAACGCGGCTTCTCGGGCGTACGGATCGAGGGACCGGTCGGCGTCGAACCCGGCTCGTCGAGTTCGACCATCACCGACGGCGTACCCTTGGTTCCGACCGGCACGACCTGCTCGCCCGCAGGCAGCGGCGGCACGGCGGGCACCTGGTTCTTCTTCAGCAGGTCGTACGCATGCTGATACCAGTCGGTACCGGGATAGTTGCGCCCGAGCACTGCACCGGCCTTCTCGGCCTCAACGGGTACGCCGAGCGCCAGATACGTCTCGGTCAGCCGCATCAGCGCTTCCGGCGTGTGCGTCGTCTGCTGGAACTTGTCGATCACGGTGCGGAACCGGCCGTTCGCCGCGAGCCACTGGCCGCGCGTCTCGTAGAACCGCCCGATCTCCATCTCCTTGCCCGCGAGATGATCGTTGACCAGATCGATCTTGAGCCGCGCGTCCGACGCATAACGCGTGTTCGGATAACGGCGCATCAGTTCGCCGAGCGAATCGAGCGCCTGGCGCGTGATCTTCTGGTCGCGCGTGACGTCGGTGATCTGCTCGTAATAGCCGAGCGCGATCAGGTAATAGGCGTAAGGCGCATCGCGGTTGCCCGGATGGACCGCGAGGAAGCGCTGCGCCGAGCTGATCGAGGCGGTGTAATCGCGCGCGAGGTAATAGCTGAACGCCGACATGATCTGCGCACGGCGCGCCCAGATCGAATAGGGATGCTGGCGCTCGACCTCGTCGAACAGCTGCGCTGCTTCCTTGTAGCGGCCCTGGTCGAGCCGCTGCTTGGCGGTCGAATACAGCGTACCCACGTCGCGCGCGACATAGGGGAGGTCGCCCTTCGCGGCACGACCGCTCGCACAACCGGCAATGGGGAGCGCAAGCGCGGCGATGAGCGTGACCGCGAGGGCACGAGACTGGGTGATACGCATCGGCGTGATCCTTAGCGTAAGCGGATAGCCGCGAACAATCCTTTTCGCCGGACCGCGCTTGCCCCTTCACGTGCGCCGGATCGCACGGCAATAGTCATGCGTTCGCGTTACGCCATTCAGTCGAGGATCATGTCATGCCGGCCACATTGTTGCACACCCACCGCGTCGAAAAGCCATGGGGTCGCGACACGCTCTGGCCCGGTTTCGAGGACCCTGCCGCCGGCACGCCGCCGATCGGCGAAGTCTGGTTCCAGGAGCCCGGCAACACCACGCCCGACCTGCTGATCAAGTATCTGTTCACGAGCGAGAAACTGTCGGTACAGGTTCATCCGAACGACGAGCAGGCGCACGCCCGCGGCCTGCCGCGCGGCAAGGACGAATGCTGGACGATCCTGGCGGCCGAACCCAATTCGACGATCGCGGTCGGCACCAAGGAGCCGATCTCGAAGGACGAACTGCGCCAGTCGGCGATCGACGGCACGATCGAGGACAAGCTCGACTGGAAGCCGGTGAAGCCAGGCGACTTCATGTACTGCGCGTCGGACACGATCCACGCGATCGGCGGCGGCGTGACGGTGATCGAGGTTCAGCAGAACTCCGAGACCACCTATCGCCTGTACGATTACGGCAGCGACCGCGAACTCCATCTGAAGGACGGGATCGAGGTCGCCGATCCTACGCCGTACGTCCCGGTCGCACCGCCGATCGAGATCGAGACGGGCCGGACAATCATGGTCGAAGGGCCGAAGTTCGTGCTCGAGCGCTGGAAGGGCGGCGACCATGTCGTCAACCTGCCCGAGGGCACGACCGGCTGGGTGATCCCGATCGCCGGCTCGGGCGAAGTCGCCGGCGTCGCGTTCAAGGCAGGCGAATGCGCGACGATGACGGGCAGCGAGACCGTGTCGACCAGCGCGGATGCGGACCTGCTGTTCGCGTATCCGTTGGCGAAGCGGATCTGATCAAGCTGGGCGGGAAGAGCGCTTCCCGCCCTTGTTCTCCCGCGAAGGCGGGAGCCCAACCTGGGTCCCCGCCTTCGCGGGGAAACAGGGTAATCGAAGGTCGTTACCAGCCCAAATCACCACCACCCCGGCGAAGGCCGGGGCCCAATTGGGGAACGTTGCTAACGAAACGTGGCACGCTATTATTGCCACCTCTCCAATTGGGCCCCGGCCTCCGCCGGGGTGGAGTAACGGGTAACCGCCGCTTCGCACTCACCACCCATTAACTGCCGCGCTATACCCCCGCGCAATGCTGCGCGTTCTCACCCTCTCTACCCTGTTCCCCGACGCCACCCGCCCGAACTTCGGCGGCTTCGTCGAGCGGCAGACGCTGAGCCTGGCGGCGCATCCCGACGTCGACCTGAAAGTGGTCGCGCCGATCGGCCTCCCACCCGGCATTCTGGGCAATTTCCGCCACTACGCGCCGCTTGCGAAACTACCGCACCGCGAACGCTGGAAGGGCGTCGACGTCCACCGGCCCCGCTTCACCGCGCTCCCGTTCACGCAAGGACGGCACCATGCCGCTGCCCTGGAACGCGCCCTCGTCCCCGTGCTCGACGCGATCCGGGCGGACTTCGCGTTCGACGTGATCGACGTGTCGTTCTTCTTTCCCGAAGGCCCCGCCGCAGTCGCGCTCGGCAAGCGCTACGGCGTCCCCGTCTCGATCAAGGCGCGCGGCTCCGACATCCACTATTGGGGCGAAGCGCCCGCGACCGCAGCGCAGGTGCGCAAAGCCGGGCAGGGAGCAGCCGGACTGCTGGCGGTCAGCGCGGCGATGAAGGCCGACATGGTGACGCTCGGCATGCCGGCCGACCGCATCTCGGTGCATCACACCGGGGTAGATCAGGACCGCTTCCGCCCCGTCGACGATCGGGCATCGGCCAAGGTGAAACTCGGCGTGCAAGGTCCGCTCGTCATCGCGATCGGCGGGCTATTGCCGCGCAAGGGGCATGATGTCGTTATCGAAGCGGTTGCGGCGCTGCCCGGAGTCTCGCTGCTGATCGCCGGGCATGGCCCCGCTCGCGCCGACCTGGAGGCGTTGATCGCCCGGCTCGGCGTCGGCGACCGCGTTCGCCTGCTCGGCGCGTTGCCGCATGCCGACCTGCCCGCGCTGATCGCTGCCGCCGATGTCAGCGCGTTGGCGTCGGAGTCCGAAGGGCTTGCCAACGTCTGGGTCGAGTCGCTCGCCTGCGGCACGCCCGTCGTCATTACCGACGCCGGCGGCGCGCGCGAGGTGGTCACATCGTCCGAGGCCGGTCGCGTGACGATCGGCGATCCGCTGGCGTTTGCGGCGGCGATCAAGGATCTGCTGGGCAGTCCGCCCGCTCGGTCCGCGACGCGCGCGATGGCCGCCGGCTTCACTTGGGAAAGAAATACCGCAACGCTGTACGCGCACTTTGTGGCGCTCGTCGCGGGTTACCCCTCGAGAGGGTAGAGCGCCGCCACGATCCAGCGACCTTCGCCGCGAAGGACCGCCCACGCCCGAGCGGCGGCGCGACTGTCCATAGCCTCGATGCCGAACCCCCGCGCCTCAACCGCCTTCTTGAACGCAAGCGGCGGCTGGCGAAGCGCGGAACCGGTCCCCAGCAACAGGAACTCCGGCGGCGGATCGAGCGCCAGCAACGCCGCCACATCCACCTCGCCGAGCGCTTCGAACGCCGGCGGCTCCCAGCCATCCGCGCGTTCGGGACTGATCGACAGTGCGGTATAATAGCCGTCGTCGACCTTGAACCCGGCCCGACCGATCGCCGAGATCATCGGTCCATCGGTCTTCTCGCGGTCCATCCTCATGACAAAACCCCGTCATCCCCGCAAAGGCGGGGACCCATATTGGCAACCGCCAGCGACTCGATCGCGACGCCAGCCACTATGGGTTCCCGCCTCCGCGGGAATGACGGAAGCATGTAAATCAACGCTCGACCTTCGGACCAACCCGCTCAGCTCCGTCCTGCACGCCGCCCTTGCGCGGTGCAGGATCGGCCCGCAGACCCAGCGTGATCAGCAGCGACGACGACACGTAGATCGACGAATACGTCCCCACGACGATACCCAGGATCATCGCCGCAGTGAACCCGCGCAGCACATGGCCGCCGAGCACCAGCATCGCGACCAGCGCGAGCAGGATCGTCACCGACGTCATCACGGTGCGCGGCAGCGTCTCGTTCACCGACAGGTCGATGATCTCGCGCATGTCCATCTTCCGATACCGGCGCATGTTCTCGCGGATACGGTCGTCGATCACGATCTTGTCGTTGATCGAGTACGAGATGATCGTCAGCACCGCCGCGACGATGTTGAGATCGACCTCGAAATAATTCCGCATCAGCGCGAAGAAGCCGACGGTCATCAGCAGATCGTGGACGATCGCGACGATCGTCGACACGCCGAACTGCCATTCGAACCGCACGACCGCGAACAGCGCGATGCCGAGGATCGAGAGCACCACCGCGAGCAGGCCCTTAGTAATCAGCTCGTCGGACACCTTACCGGTAATCGTATCGTATTTCGAGAAGGTCGAGCCGGGGAACTTGACCGCGAGATCGTCCGACACCTTCTTGACGAGTCGGTTGGTGGCACCCTCGTCGCCGTTCTCCGGCAGGGGAAGACGAATCGACAGCGTCTTGGGATCGCTGAACGACTGGATTGCCGCTTCGCCTACGCCGAGTCGATCGACCTCGGTCCGCACCGCCTCGATCGACGGCGCAGTCGCGAAGTTCTGCTCCATCAGGACGCCCCCGACGAAATCGACGCCCATGTTCAGGCCGCGGAATGCGACAAGGCCCACCGCGAGAAGCGAGAGGATCAGGGTCAGCCCGAACGCCCATTTACGGAGCGACACGAACTTCAGGTTGGTGTTGTCGGGTACGAGTTTCAGCAGGCGCATGGTTATCTCCCGCCTCAAATATTGATCGTGGTGGGGCGGTTCTTCCGCAGCCACAACGCGACCATCATCCGCGTGAACGTGACGGCGGTGAACACCGACGTACAGATCCCGATCAGCAGAACGACCGCAAAGCCCTTCACCGGACCCGAGCCGAGCAGCAGCATGATCACGCCGGTGATGGCGTGCGTCACGTTGGCCTCGAAGATCGTCCGCGATGCTTCCTTGTAGCCGAGCTCGACCGACTGGATCACGCTACGCCCGCGTCGCCGCTCCTCGCGGATACGCTCGTTGATCAGCACGTTGGCATCCACCGCGGTACCGATCGTCAGCACGAATCCGGCGATACCGGGCAGCGTCAGCGTCGCGTTCAGCATCGCCATCACCGCGACGATGACCAGGATGTTTATGACCACCGCAAGGTTCGCATAGACACCGAACCGGCCATAGGTGACGAACATGAACACGATCACCGCGAGTGCCGCGATGATCGAGGCCAGCACGCCGGCCCGGATCGAATCCTTGCCAAGATCGGGGCTGACGGTGCTCTCGGCAATGATCTTCAGGTTGACCGGCAACTTGCCCGAGCGGAGCGAGATCGCGAGCGCGTTCGCGGACTCGACCGTGAAATTGCCCGAGATCGACGCGCGACCGCCGAGGATCGGCTCGTTGATGTTCGGGGCCGAGATTACCGAATTGTCGAGGATGATCGCGAACGGCTTGTTCGTGTTCTCCGTCGTCACCTTGGCGAAGCGACGGCCGCCGACCGCGTCGAACGTGATCGCGACTTGCGGCGCGTTCGACTGCTGCTCGAACTCCTGGCGTGCATCGGCGAGCTGGTCGCCCGAGATGATCACCGAGCGCTTGACCGCGATGAACGGCACGCCCTGCGGGTTGCCGGGGTAGGGGAGGACCTGGCTGCCGACCGGGGCGATGCCCTTGACCAGGTCTGTCGGGTTGGCGGTCTGGTCGACCAGCTTGAATTCGAGCTTGGCGGTCTTGCCGAGCAGGCTTTTCAGCGCCTGCGGGTTCTGCAGCCCTGGCACCTGGACGACGATCCGGGTCGCGCCCTGGCGAACGATCGTAGGCTCCTTGGTGCCGAGTTCGTCGATGCGGCGGCGGACGACTTCGGTCGCGTCCTTCATCGCGGTGTCGATCGCCTGGGTCAGGCCGGCCTCGGTCGGCTTGAGCACGAACCGGCTCGTGTCGACGACGGTGATGTCCCACTCGCGCTGGCCACTCATCCCGGCGCCACCGCCGGTGATCGCCAGCAGGCGTTCGCGCGCCGCGTCGACTTGGCTCGGATCACGCAGCAGGAAGCTCAGCTGGCCGCCCCGCGTCGAAATGTCGCCGATCTCGATCCGCGGCGTCCCGTTGCGCATCGTCCCCGCGACGCTGTCGCGCATCGCCTCGATCCGCGTCGCGGCGAGGTCGGCGGTATCCGCCTCGAGCAGCAGATAGCTGCCGCCGGCGAGATCGAGCCCGAGGTTGATGTGCGGATGCGGAATCCGCGCCCATTGGCTCGTGGTGCTCTCGGGGAGGAAACTCGGGATCGCCAGCAGGCAGAGTGCCGCCAGCAACCCGATGATCGACCCGACCTTCCAGCGCGGAAAATCCAACATCAGTCGTTGGCCGGCTTCGTGTTCGGGCTGGTGATGTCGGTCAGCGTCGCCTTGACGACGCGCACACGGACATTCGGCGCGATCTCGACCTCGACGACATTATCCTCGACCTTGGTCACCTTGCCGAGGATCCCGCCCGAGGTGACGACGCTGTCGTTCTTCTTCACCGCGGCGACCGACGCCTGCAGCGCCTTCATGCGCTTTTGCTGCGGACGGATCATCAGGAAATAGAACACGACGAACACGAGGAAGAGCGGCGCGAGGCTCAGGAACGAGGCGATCCCGCCTCCGGCCGTGGCGGCGCCGTCTGCGGCCTGGGCGTATGCTGGTGAGATGAACATGGAGTTCCGTATCTGTGAAGGGTGGCTCGGTTCGCGCGCCGCGCGGCCGGTCGCAATGGTCCGCCCGCTATCATCGCTTGGGGTCCCGTGCAACTGACGCGGGCGTAGACGGTTCGTGTAGAGACCACGATGAAGTTGCGGCGAAACCGGGGCGAAACAGGAGAGATGCGATGATTCTGGTGATGGGGCATATCAAGCTGGCCGCAGGCGAGGGCGCGAAGATCGCCGACATGCTGGTCGCGCACATGGCCGCCTGCGCCGCGGAGGACGGCTGCGAGTTCTACAATCTCGCGCTCGATCTGGTCGATCCCGACCTGATCCGGATCTCCGAACGCTGGGCGAGTCCCGAGGCGATCGCCGCGCACGGCCAGGCTGATCACCAGAAGGCATTCGGTCGCGCGCTCGGCGGGTACACGATCGAGCAGATCAGCGTGAAGGCGTACGACGGCAGGTTCTGGCGTACGCTGATGGGCGAGTGATGTAATCTTTGCGGCCAAGCGGCGTTGCGACTTGCATCGCACGCCGACCCTGCGTAGAGCGCGCGGCTCGGGCTGCTATGCGGCCCGTTCGGTCGGAGCGTAGCGCAGCCTGGTAGCGCACCACACTGGGGGTGTGGGGGTCGCAGGTTCGAATCCTGTCGCTCCGACCATTTTCTTATATCGATGAAAAGACGGACTCGTGCAGCTCTTGTGCGAGCGCATCCCGTTACACTCGTCGTCATCCCCGCGGAGGCGGGGACCCATAAACTCGAACGTTGCCTGTCACCAGCAACGCCAGCCCGTATGGGTCCCCGCCTGCGCGGGGATGACTGAACTTGGAATGGGGCCGACCCTGATGCCGGCCCCGTCCGGTGATCTTACGCCGTCTCGCTCACCGTCGCCGCATGACCCACGGCAACCGCGCTGAGGTTCACGATCCCGCGCGCCGTCACGCTAGGCACCATCATCTGCAACGGCTTCGCAAGCCCCAGCAGCATCGGCCCCAGAGGCAACGACTCGGTCGACGCCGACAGCAACGACACCGCGATGTTCGCCGCATCGATGTTCGGCATCACCAGCAAATTCGCCGACCCGGTCAAAGGACTGTCCGCGACCAACCGCCGCCGCAGCGCCTCCGACAACGCCGCATCGCCGTGCATCTCGCCGTCGAACTCGAATTCCGGCGCGAACTCCTTCAGCAACGCATGCCCCGCGCGCATCTTCTGCGCCGAGGGCGACCGCGACGCACCAAAGCTCGAATGCGACAGCAACGCCGCCTTCGGTTCGATCGCGAACGCCCGCACCGCTTCGGCCGCGAGCAAGGTCATCTCGGCAATCTGCTCGGCGGTCGGATCGACCGTCACGTGCGTATCGCAGAAGAACAAGCTGCCGGTGCGCAGGATCACTGCCGACATCGCATATAGCCGCGAGACGCCCGGCATCCGCGGGATCAACGGCATGACGTACGTCATCTGCGTCCACCAGTCGCCGATGCCCCCACACAAGGCCGCATCGACGCGGCCCTCACGCAGCAGCATCGCCGCCGCCACGCTCGGACGAGTCCGCAGCGCACGCTCGGCGCTGTCGGGCGGCGACCCACGACGCCCGACCAGCGCGTTGTACCCGGCAAGCAACGGATCGAACACTTCGCGGTCCGTACCCGGATCGAGCACCTCGACATCGGTGCCGATCGCCATCCGCAACCCGCTCGACTGGATCTTCTCGGCGATCACCTCGCGCCGCCCGATCAGCACCGGCCGCCCGATACCCTCGTCGATCACCGTCTGCACCGCGCGCAGCGTGCGGTCGTCCTCGCCTTCGCCATACGCGATCGAGCGCCCCGCCTGCTTGGCGCGCGCGAAGATCGGCCGCATCAGCTGGCCCGAGCGGTACACGAACACTTCGAGGTCACGCAGGTACGCATCGAAATCCTCGATCGGCCGCGTCGCTACGCCCGAGTCCATCGCCGCCTTCGCCACTGCCGGCGCGACATGCAGGATCAGCCGCGGATCGAACGGCTTGGGGATGATGTAGGTCGGCCCGAACACCGGCGTCGCGCCACCGTAGGCGGTGACGACCACATCGGAAGCCGTAGCGCGCGCCAGGGCCGCGATCGCGTCGACCGCCGCCACCTTCATCGCCTCGTTGATCTCGGTCGCGCCGACGTCGAGCGCCCCGCGGAAGATGAACGGGAAACAGAGCACGTTGTTGACCTGGTTCGGAAAATCCGAGCGGCCCGTGGCGATGATCGCGTCGGGCCGCGTCGCATGCACCAGCGCCGGCTGGATCTCCGGCTCAGGGTTCGCCAGCGCCAGGATCAGCGGATCGGGCGCGAGCAGATGCAGCCATTCCTGCTTCAGCACGCGCGGTGCCGACAGCCCGAGGAAGATGTCTGCCCCCTCCAGCACGTCCGGCAGGGTCCGCGCGTTGGTCGTGCGCGCGTACCGTGCCATGTTTGGCGGCATCACGTCGCCGCGATCCTTGTGCACGACGCCCGCGATATCGGTCAGCGTCACGTTCTCGGGGTTGAGCCCCATCGACACCAGCAGGTCGACCGTCGCGAGCGCCGCCGCGCCTGCGCCCGACGTCACCAGCTTCATCTGGTCGAGCCGCTTGCCGCGCAGTTCGAGCACGTTGCGCACTGCGGCGGCACACACGATCGCGGTGCCGTGCTGGTCGTCATGGAACACCGGGATGTTCATCAGTTCGCGCAGCTTCGTCTCGATCTCGAAGCATTCGGGTGCCTTGATGTCCTCGAGATTGATCCCGCCGAACGTCGGCTCGAGCACGCGGACCGCCTCGATGAACGCCTGCGGATCGAGCTGGTCGATCTCGATGTCGAAGCAGTCGATCCCGGCGAATTTCTTGAAGAGCACCGCCTTGCCCTCCATCACCGGCTTCGACGCGAGCGCACCGATCGCACCGAGCCCCAGCACCGCGGTACCGTTGGTGATGACCGCGACCAGATTGCCCCGCGCGGTATAGTCGCGCGCCTTGTCCGAATCGGCGGCGATTTCCTCGCACGCAGCGGCCACGCCCGGCGAGTACGCGAGCGCCAGATCGCGCTGCGTCGCCATCCGCTTGGTCGCCTCGACCGAGAGCTTACCGGGCTTTGGATAGCGGTGATAATCGAGCGCGGCTTTGCGGAAATCGTCTTCCATGGTCTTCCTAACCTGTCGGCCGCGGCGGCGACCGGGTGGGCGCGGGCAAGGCCCGCGGCGAATGTTCAAGGGAGCGCATAGCCTTAGGGGCACCAATCCGCCAACCCCGCGCGGACGTAGCGTCGGTTTGGGTGGGGGGCGGGTGCACGCCGGCTACCCTGGAACTGGCCACCACCCCGGCGAAGGCCGGGGCCCAGTTGGAACGTCAGAGGTAACGAAGCGCCGTCCTCCGTTACAACCGTCCCCCAATTGGACCCCGGCCTCCGCCGGGGAGGTGCGATCTGATCGGATGGGCCGGGCCCCCTTTTTCGTTCTCCCGCGAAAGCGGGAGCCCAGGAATCACGAGCGGCGTCCGCCGTAACCCTGGCTCCCCGCCTCCGCGGGGGAACGGTAGAGAGCGGAAGTGAGGGAACGATGCAGGGCATGACCCGCCAAGAATCCCCTGTCCTAAAGCGAACCAATATGGTTCGCTCCCGCCAACAAAACCGGGAGCCAGCCATGACCATCGACCACCTAATCGACGCCGTCATCGACCGCGAAGGCGGCTACACCAACCACCCCGCCGACCGAGGCGGCCCCACCAGATACGGCATCACGCAACAAGTAGCCCGCACCAACGGCTACCCCGGAGATATGCGCAACTTCCCCCGCGACCAGGCCGAAACCATCTACCGCCGTCTCTACTGGACCCGCCCCGCCTTCGACCAGATCGCCCCCCGAACCCCCAAGATCGCCGAAGAACTCTTCGACACCGGCGTCAACATGGGCCCCGCGGTCGCCGCCACCTTCCTCCAACGCGCGCTCAACGCGCTCAACCGAGGCGCCACCGACTACCCCGACATGACCCTCGACGGCCGCATCGGCCCAGCGACGCTCACCGCGCTCGACGCCTTCCTATCCCGCCGAAAACCCCGCGGCGAAACCGTGCTGCTGAAAGCGATCGAGGCGCTCCAGGGCGAACGCTACGTAGCGCTCGCCGAGACGCGTCCCGCCAACGAAGCCTTCCTCTACGGCTGGCTCGCCAACCGCACCTGAGACGCCCCGACGAAACGCTCCCAGCGTCTACACTTCCTATACTTCACTTTTGCCGGAGGCAGCCAATGACCGCGCAACCCCTTGATCCCGCACCAGATCCCTGGATCACGCGAGCCCGCCCGACGTTTCTCTACGTGATGTACACCTTGCTGCTCGGCGCAATCCCCGCAGGCCTGATCGCCGCCGTCCGCCCACAAACGGCACAGGCGATCGCCGCCGGGATGTCCGCGTACCTCAACGCGATCCCCGAACCCCTCTACGCACTCTTCGCCACCGGCTATCTCGGCTACACGGTGGCGCGCGAATGGGGGAAGGGGCGGTGAGATGTGCTCGCCTTGGGACGTCATTCGCGCAGAATAAATCGCCCGCACTCCCCACACCCGTTCGTGCCGAGTAGCGACCGAGTAGCCCCCTTGGGCGTATCGAGGGCGCGTATCGAGGTACAGGTGACGCGCGCAACCTCAATCCCTCGATACGCAATCTCGACAAGCTCGATCGCTACTCGGGACGAACGGCAGGGGTAGCGTAAGCGGACATGGTCGGGCCCCGTTGCACCCCCAAAACCAAACCCTACATCGCGCCTATGAGCAACGACCCCCACGCCATGCCGACATGGCACGGCACCACGATCCTCTCGGTCCGCCGCGGCGGCAAGGTCGTCGTGATCGGCGACGGCCAGGTCTCGATGGGCCAGACCGTCATGAAACCCAACGCGCGCAAGGTCCGCCGCCTAGGCGACGGCAGCGTCATCGGCGGGTTCGCCGGTGCGACTGCCGACGCGTTCACGCTGTTCGAGCGCCTCGAGCGCAAACTCGAAGCGCACCAGGGCCAGCTCCTCCGCGCCGCGGTCGAGCTCGCCAAGGACTGGCGCACCGACAAGTTCCTCCGCAACCTCGAAGCGATGATGATCGTCGCCGACAAGGACGTGACGCTGATCCTCACCGGCAACGGCGACGTCCTCGAACCCGAGAACGGCGTCGCGGCGATCGGCTCCGGCGGCAACTACGCGCTCGCCGCGGCCCGAGCGCTGGTAGAATACGAGACCGACGCCGAAGTCCTCTGCCGCAAGGCAATGGGCATTGCGTCCGAGCTCTGCGTCTACACCAACGACCGCCTCACGGTCGAAACGATGGACAGCACGACGTAATTCCTTCTCCCCCTCCCGCAAGCGGGAGGGGGCAGGGGGTGGGCGCCCGCTCACCTCCAGCGCAACCTTCGAGGGAAGCGCGAGCCCACCCCCAGCCCCTCCCGCTTGCGGGAGGGGAGCGAGAAAACCATGAACGACCAGCTCACCCCAAAGGCCATCGTCGCCGCGCTCGACGCTCACATCATCGGCCAGGCCGCCGCCAAGCGCGCGGTCGCCGTCGCGATGCGCAACCGCTGGCGCCGCCAGCAGCTCAGCGAAGATCTCCGCGACGAGGTCACGCCCAAGAACATCCTGATGATCGGACCGACCGGCTGCGGCAAGACCGAGATCAGCCGCCGTCTGGCCAAGCTCGCCGACGCGCCGTTCGTGAAGGTCGAGGCGACCAAGTTCACCGAAGTCGGCTATGTCGGCCGCGACGTCGAACAGATCGCCCGCGACCTCGTCGAGGAAGCCATCCGCCTCGAAAAGGAACGGCGTCGTATAGCCGTCAAGGACAAGGCGGAAGAAGCGGCGATGGGACGTCTGCTCGACGCCCTCACCGGCAAGAACGCGAGTGAAGCGACGCGCGAGAGCTTCAAGCAGCGCTTCCTCGACGGCCATCTCAATAACGCCGAAGTCGAGATCGAAGTCGAGCAGGCGCCGACCACGCCGTTCGAAATCCCCGGCGGCGCGCCGCAGATGATCAATCTCGGCGAGATGATGAAGTCGTTTGGCGGCGGCCAGCAGTTGAAGCGCCGGAAGCTCACCGTCCACGCGGCGTGGGACAAGCTCGTCGAGGAAGAGGCCGACAAGCGTCTCGACCAGGACGAGGTCAGCCGTGCGGCCCTTGCCGACGCGGAGGCCAACGGCATCGTCTTCCTCGACGAGATCGACAAGATCGCCGTCTCGGACGGCCGCGGCGGTTCGATCAGCCGCGAAGGCGTCCAGCGCGACCTGCTCCCGCTGATTGAGGGCACAACCGTCGCGACCAAGTACGGCCCGATGAAGACCGACCACATCCTCTTCATCGCAAGCGGCGCGTTCCACGTCGCCAAGCCGAGCGACCTGCTCCCCGAATTGCAGGGCCGCCTGCCGATCCGGGTCGAACTGAAGGGCCTGACCGAAGCCGATTTCGTCGCGATCCTGTCCGACACCAAAGCGTCGCTGCCGCTGCAATACAAGGCGCTGATCGCCACCGAAGGCGTCGGCATCGAGTTCACCGAAGACGGCATCGCCGCGATCGCGCGCATCGCCGCAGAGGTGAACTCGGAGATCGAAAACATCGGCGCCCGGCGTCTGCAGACGGTAATGGAAAAGCTGCTCGAGGAGGTGAGCTACAATGCAGAGGACCGCGGCGGCTCGAACCTCGTCATCGACGGCGCGTACGTCGACAGCCAGCTGAAGGAAATTGCCCGCAACACCGACCTGAGCCGGTTCGTGCTGTAAGGGCCAAGCCTAACCGTTTTCCTGCGAACGCAGGAATCCAGGGTAACGTGGCGAAACGCTCGTAACCCTGGACTCCTGCGTGCGCAGGAGAACAAAATTGGAGAGGAGAAACCATGGACGTGACCGAAGCCATAGCCGCTCGCCGCTCCGTCCGAGGCTTCCTCGACACCCCCGTCGATCCCGCACTCCTCCGCGACCTCGCTGTAAAAGCGTCCCGGGCCGCGACCGGCGGCAACCTCCAGCCTTGGCACATCGCCATCGTCCAGGGTGACGCCATGACCCGGCTCAAGGCCATAATGGCCGAAAAGATCGCCACTGGCGCAACCGAAACCCCAGCCTACGACGTCTACCCTCGCGACCTCGTCGCCCCATACCGGGACCGCCGCTACGCCGTCGGCGAAGCTATGTACGCGCACCTCGGCATCCCCCGCGACGACAAGCCCGCACGCCAAAAATGGTTCGCCCAAAACTTCCAGTTCTTCGGCGCCCCCGCCGCGTATTTCTGCACGGTCGATCGCTGCATGGGGCCGCCGCAATGGTCGGACCTCGGCATGTACCTGCAAAACCTGATGCTGCTCGCGGTCGACGCCGGCCTCGCCACCTGCCCACAGGAATGCTGGGCGATGTATCCGGAAACGGTCGGAAGGGTCTTGGACATGCCCGACGACCGCATGCTCTTCTGCGGCATGGCGATCGGTTATGAGGACAAGAGTGCGACTGCCAACGCGTTGCGCACGGAGCGTGCGGACGAGGCGGAATGGCTGACAACGATCAGCTAACCTGCGCAGTTACCTCAAAATTAAGCCACCGCCCCGGCGAGGGCCGGGGCCCAGTTGGGGGACGATTGTAACGGATGAAAGCGCTTCGTTACGCCGGCCTTGCCAACTGGGCCCCGGCCTTCGCCGGGGTGGTGTATATGGGCCAAGTGCCTCGCCCCCATTTTGTTCACCCGCTAAGGCGGGTACCCAGACTGGGTCCCCGCCTTGGCGGGGAAACAGGTTTTTAGAGGATTACCGTAACCGGCTCGGCACCCTTGATCCCCGCGAGGATCATCGCTTCCCAGACCGCAGGGTCACCCGCCGCGGCCATCGCCTTGTCAGGCTCGCGCAACGTTTTCAGGACCGCCAGCGCATCGGGCAGATAGTCCGCCCACGCATCGTCGATCAGCCGCGACGCTGATTCGGCATCGCCGCCGGCGTTCGCGCTGATCCGCTGTCCCGCCAGCACGCGCGCGACGCGTTCGGCGACAGGTGTAGTGGAAACGTCCATGAGCATTCTCCTCGCGGGACCGGTCTACACCAAACCCGCGAGGCGAACGAATGCTCCTTAGCGTGCCGAGCTCGGGCCCGCGCCGCGGCTCGGACCACGACCACCGCCGCCGCCACCAGCCGGACGACCGCCGCCGCTCTGGCCGCCGGGACGACCACCGCCCTGCGGACGACCGCCGCCGCCGCCCTGACCGCGGCCGCCACCCTGGCCACCACGGCTAGCACCCGCATAGTTGCGGCCGGTCGTCCCGGTCGCCCGCGGCGAATGCGTCGCGCGCGGCCGTGCCGGATCGCGCGGACGGTCGATCCGGACCTCGGGATCGGCACCCATCGTCTTCACGCGCGTCTGCTTGATCTGGTTCGACAGGTTGACGAAATCGTCCGGCAGCGAACGGACTTGGACCTTCTGGCGGGTGATCCGCTCGATGTCGCGCAGGTACGCCTTCTCGTCATCCGCGCAGAACGCGACGGCGATGCCGCTCGCGCCCGCACGCGCGGTACGGCCGATGCGGTGGACATACTGCTCGGCGACGTTCGGCAGCTCGAAGTTGATGACGTGCGAAACGCCCGAGACGTCGATGCCGCGTGCGGCGATGTCGGTCGCGATCAGGACCTTGACCTTGCCCTGCTTGAATTCGCCGAGGGCGCGCTCACGCTGGCCCTGGCTCTTGTTGCCGTGGATCGCGTTCGACGCGATACCGTTGCCGGCCAGCAGCTTCACGACGCGGTCCGCGCCATGCTTGGTGCGCGTGAACACGAGCGCACGGTCGATCGCCGGATCGGCCAGCGTGATCGTCAACAGCGCCTGCTTCTCCGACTGGTTGCAGAAGGTGACATACTGGTCGACGCGCTCTGCCGTCGTCGCGGCCGGCTTCACCGACACCGTCTTAGGGTCGAGCAGGAACTGGCTGGCCAACTCGCGGATCGCGACCGGCATCGTCGCCGAGAAGAACAGCGTCTGGCGCTTCTTCGGCAGCATGCGGACGATCTTCTTCAGCGCGTGGATGAAGCCAAGATCCATCATCTGGTCGGCTTCGTCGAGCACGAGGATCTCGATCATCGACAGGTTCACGAAGCCCTGCTCGATCAGGTCGATCAGGCGGCCCGGCGTGGCAACGAGGATGTCGACGCCGCGGCTCATGTCCTGGCGGTTCTTGTTGATGCTGGTTCCGCCGAACACGGTCGTCACCGACATCTTGCTGAACTGGCCGTAAGCGCGGGCACTGTCTGCAATCTGGCTGGCGAGTTCGCGCGTCGGTGCGAGCACCAGCATGCGGCAATGCGTCGGCAGGACGCGCTTCTGGTTTTCGGTCAGCCGCTGGATCGACGGCAGCACGAATGCCGCGGTCTTGCCGGTGCCGGTCTGCGCGATGCCGAGCAGATCGCCACCCTCGAGCAGGATCGGGATCGACTGGGCCTGGATCGGCGTCGGCTCGGTATAGCCCTTGGCTTCGAGCGCACGGACGAGCGGCTCGGCGAGGCCGAGGTTTGCAAATGACATGAATAGTCTCTCAAATAGATGCCGGGCTCGCGAATCCACACAAGGACGCGCGAGGGGCGGTGGTGTTTTGACACCCCGCGTGAAAAGGGAAGCCCGTTGGAAACGACCGAGGCGGAGCTAAGACCGGCTAGGGTCCAATCACGCTGCATTACGCCTCGATATGCCGCAGGTGAAGCAAACCGCGCGAAAAGTCAAGCTTTGCCGTTCGGACGGCAAGCGTAGCCCCCTGCGGATCGCGGTGCGGATCGCGGTTTAGCCGATGACCTGCCCAAGGTGCAGATAGCGTTCGTTAAATTCCGCGACGTCGCGCAATCGCGACCAATCCACCACGCTGACCTGGCGTTTCTTGCGGACGATCAACTGGTCCGTCTCCAGCGATTTCAGCACGCGGTTCACATGAACGGGGGTCAGCCCGAGTGCATCGCCGAGCTGTTCCTGCGTCATCGGCAGCTCATAGGCGATGTCGCCGCCCGAGGTCGATTTGTTGAACCGAACGGAAAACTCGCACAGCAGATGCGCGAGCCTGCTGCGGGCGTTGCGACGACCGATGTTGAGCAGCCATTCCCGGTGTATCGACGATTCGACCAGCGCATCGATCCACAGCGCATGACCCGCCGCCGGACATGCCGCAATAAGCTGTCGCAACGCGGTGATGGGGATTTCCGCCAGCGTGACGCGGGTCAATGCCTGGATGTCGTGGTCGGATTCATCGAGAAACAGGTTTTGAAGATCGACGAATTCGCCGGGCGTCAGGATCGATACGATCTCGCGTTCGCCGTTGGGCGTCAGCTTTTGACGGTAGGCAAGGCCTTCGACGATGAACGCGCACCGGGTCGGTCGCTGCCCCTCGCGCAGAACATACGTCGACGCGTCGATCGTCCGGACCTTGAAGGGCAATGTCGCTACGTGCGCACGATCGGCCGCACTCATCGCGACTCGCGATGCGAACTTTCGAATCAACTGTTCAGTCACGGTGGAATTATCCACGTGCACGCTCCGCATCAAAGGCAGGAGCACTGGTTTCTCGCTCTCCCCTTCATAAGGATAGCGCGTTGCGAACGTGCTCACCTTATCCCAGGATTGAGCCGAATGGTAAAACCCATGTTAAACTATATGACGGCGTCTCGCCTCGATGCGCGGGCCGAAAGACTCCCCGCCGCCAGTCAGGCGCGTGCCATCATTCGCCTGGTTCGCGGGGGTCTTCGACCGTGACGACGACGGTCAACAGGATCGTATCTCGTGCATCGCGGACCGACACGCTGAAGCGGTTGCCTGCGCTGACGATCCCGGGATGATCGCGCAGGTAATCGCCGGCGAAGATAATCGCCTGGACCCGCGCTTCGTCGTCGTCCGCGAGGTCCGTGCCCTCGTTGTCGCCGTCGTGCGTATGGTTGTCGGTATCGAAGAAGTATCTGGGCATGCTCGACTTCCTCTACCGTTACGCAAGCCCGATCCTAACAGGCTGGAAATCTAACCGCTTTCACCAAAATCAGGTTTGGCACCAGCGGCATACTCGACTTGAACTGCCTCAGGGGCGTAGGACGTTGCAAACAAATAGAGGATCCGCTGCATGAAACTGGCCAGTCTGAAGCATCCCGATGCCACCCGCGGGCGAGACGGCAAGCTCGTCGTCGTTTCCAACGACCTCGCCTGGTATGCCGATGCGAGCCATATCGCGCCGACGCTGCAGGCCGCGCTCGACGACTGGGATCGATTGTCGCTGGACCTCAAGAACCTGGCGACCGATCTCGAGCATGAGATGATCCCGATGCGGCGCTTCCACGAGCATGACGCCGAGTCGCCGTTGCCGCGTGCGTATCAATGGGCGGACGGCTCGGCATATGTGAACCACGTCGCGCTCGTGCGACAGGCGCGAGCGGCGGACATGCCGGACAGTTTCTGGCACGACCCACTGATGTACCAGGGCGGCTCGGACGGGTTCCTCGGCCCACGCGATCCGATCCCGCTCGCCGACGAGTCCTGGGGTTGCGACATGGAGGGCGAGGTCGTCGTGGTCACCGGCGACGTCCCCCTCGGTGCGAGTCGCGACGAGGCGCTGGCGGCGATCCTGCTGGTCGGGCTCACCAACGATGTCTCGCTTCGCAACCTGATCCCCGGCGAGCTCGGCAAGGGCTTCGGCTTCTTCCAGTCGAAACCGGCCAGCGCGTTCTCGCCGGTCTTCGTCACTCCCGATGCGCTCGGCGACTGGTGGAAGGACGGCAAGCTGCACCGCAAGCTGATGGTCGACCTCAACGGCCAGCCGCTTGGTCGCGCCGAAGCCGGCGAGGACATGACGTTCGATTTCGGCACGCTCGTCGCGCACGCGGCCAAGACGCGGAAGCTGGGGGCGGGGACGATCATCGGCTCGGGCACCGTCTCGAACCGCGGTGCCGATGGCGGCCCCGGCAAGTCGGTTGCCGAAGGCGGCGTCGGCTATTCCTGCCTCGCCGAAGTGCGGACGATCGAGACGATCCAGGGCGGCAAGCCCGTCACGCCGTTCCTAAAGCAGGGCGACGTCGTCCGCATCTGGGCGGAAGACGACAAGCGCCATCCGATCTTCGGCGTGATCGAGCAGACCGTCGGCGGCTGAATTCGGCGGAGGGGGAGAAAAAATCCGCGCGGCACATCGTGAATGCGCAACTCCCCCTCACAATATGCGTTGAAATTTAATAACAAGCCTCGGTAAGAGTGTTCCGCGGTCACAGCGGCCTCATGGAGATGGAATGACGATGGCAAGCGAGCATCCGCGCGCCAATTTGCAGCCACTTACGCTGCATGTCCCCGAGCCGAAGTTCCGCCCCGGCGATGCGGCGGACTTTGCCGAAGTCGACGTGCCGCCCGCCGGCGAAGCGCGCCGCCCCGACACCGCGGACAAGGCGTCCGACTTCATCGATCTCGCCTACACGCTGGTCCGCGTACTCGACGACGACGGCAACGCTGTCGGGCCTTGGGACCCCAAGCTTTCGCCCGACGTGATGCGCCGCATGTTGCGCAGCATGGCGCTGCTCCGCGCATTCGACGAGCGCATGTTCCGCGCACAGCGGCAGGGCAAGACCAGCTTCTACATGAAGGCGCTTGGTGAGGAGGCGGTCGCGGTCGCGGCGGCCTATGCGCTCGACTACGAGGACATGTGCTTCCCCTCGTACCGCCAGCAGGGGCTGTTGATCGCGCGGGGCTGGAGCCTCGTCGACATGATGAACCAGATCTATTCGAACACGGCCGATAGGCTCGGCGGCAAGCAGTTGCCGATCATGTATTCGGTCAAGGAAGCCGGCTTCTTCTCTATCTCGGGCAACCTCACGACGCAGTATCCGCAGGCGGTCGGCTGGGCGATGGCCTCCGCCGCCAAGGGCGACACGCGGATCGCCGCAACCTGGTGCGGCGAAGGCTCGACCGCTGAGGGCGACTTCCACTCCGCCTGCACCTTCGCCGCGGTCTACCGCGCGCCGGTGATCTTCAACGTCGTCAACAACCAGTGGGCGATCTCTAGCTTCTCCGGGTTCGCCGGCGCCGAGGCAACGACCTTCGCGGCACGCGCGGTCGGCTACGGCATTGCCGGGCTTCGGGTCGACGGCAACGATGCGCTGGCGGTCTATGCAGCGACCGAATGGGCCGCCGAGCGCGCGCGCACCAACCAGGGCCCGACGCTGATCGAGCACTTCACCTACCGCGCGGAAGGCCATTCGACCTCCGACGATCCGGGCCAGTATCGCAGCGAAGGCGAACCCAATGCCTGGCCGCTCGGCGACCCGATCAAGCGCCTCAAGGATCACCTCATCGCGATCGGCGAATGGGACGACGAGCGCCACGCCGCGCAGGACAAGGAACTCGCCGAGCAGGTCAAGGCTGCGCAGAAGGAAGCCGAGAAGAATGGCATCCTCGGCCACGGCCTCCATCAGCCGCTCGAATCGCTGTTCGACGGCGTGTTCGAGGAACTGCCGTGGCATCTGAAGGAGCAGCGCCAGCAGATGCTCGACGAGGAAACGGCCAGCGGCCGTCCATGGGATCGCAAGGCATGAGCGACATGACGCAAGCACCCGAGTCCGAGGCAACGGACGCCGAACCCATCACCCGCATGAACATGATCCAGGCGATCAACTCCGCCATGGACATCATGATGGAGCGCGACCCCGACGTGATCGTCATGGGCGAGGACGTCGGCTATTTCGGCGGCGTGTTCCGCGCGACCGCCGGGCTGCAAGCCAAGCACGGCAAGACCCGAGTGTTCGACACCCCGATCACCGAATGCGGCATCATCGGCGTCGCGGTGGGCATGGGCGCCTACGGCCTGCGTCCCGTCCCCGAGATCCAGTTCGCCGACTATATCTACCCCGCGCTCGACCAGCTCGTGTCCGAAGCCGCACGCCTGCGCTACCGCTCCGCCGGCGAGTTCACCTCGCCGATCACGGTCCGCTCCCCGTTCGGCGGCGGCATCTTCGGCGGCCAGACGCACAGCCAGTCGCCCGAGGGGCTCTTCACCCACATGTCCGGCATCAAGACGGTCATCCCGTCGACGCCGTATGACGCCAAGGGCCTGCTGATCGCCGCGATCGAGGACAATGATCCGACGCTCTTCTTCGAGCCCAAGCGCATCTACAACGGCCCGTTCGACGGCTATTGGGATCGCCCGTCGCAGAACTGGTCGAAGCACCCCGCCGGCGAAGTCCCGACCGGCTATTACAAGATCGAACTCGGCAAGGCGAAGATCGTCCGTGCCGGCGAGGCGCTCACCATCCTTGCCTACGGCACGATGGTTCATGTCTGCGCGGCCGTCGTCGCCGAGGCCGGGATCGACGCCGAGATCGTCGACCTGCGCACGCTCGTCCCGCTCGATATCGAGACGATCGAGGCGTCGGTGAAGAAGACCGGCCGCTGCATGATCGTCCACGAGGCGACTCGCACCAGCGGCTTCGGCGCGGAGCTGTCGGCGATCGTCCAGGAACGCTGTTTCTACCATCTCGAAGCGCCGATCGAGCGCGTGACCGGGTTCGACACGCCGTACCCGCACAGCCTCGAATGGGCGTATTTCCCGGGGCCGGTTCGCATCGGCGAAGCCCTGAAAAAGATCATGAAGGACGCATAATGGCCCGCTTCACCTTCAAGCTGCCGGACATCGGCGAAGGCATCTCCGAGGCCGAGATCGTCGCGTGGCACGTCGCCATCGGCGACCGCGTCGAGGAGGATTCGCCGATCGCCGACATGATGACCGACAAGGCCACCGTCGAGATGGAGTCGCCGGTGACCGGCGTGGTCGTCGAACTCGCGGGCGAAGTCGGCGATCAGGTCTCGATCGGCGCTGCGCTCGTGGTGATCGAGACGGACGCGGTCGACGCCGCGGACGAAGTCGTCGCCGCGCCTCTGACCTCGGCGCAGGCGGAAACAGCCGAACAATACGAAGCCGAGAACCCGGGCGTCGAAGAGGTGGTGACACCTCCCTCTCCCCTCCGGGGAGAGGGTCGGGGTGAGGGGCAGCCCCAGGCGGAAACGCAGGCAACTGCCCCAGCCCCTCACCCCAGCCCTCTCCCCAACGGGGAGAGGGAGCAGCAAGCACGTGCTCTCCCCAACGGGGAGAGGGAGCAGCAGGCGCAAGCCGTTCCTGTGGCTGAGGCGGAGCAAAAGGCCCATGCGCTCGCATCCCCCGCAGTCCGCGCCCGCGCCCGCGACCTCGGCATCGACCTCGCCTCGGTAAAGACCGACTCCGACCGCGTCCGCCACGCCGACCTCGACGCCTATCTCCGCTACGGCTCGGGCGAAGGCTACCACCCCCCGCACGCGTCGCGCGTTCGCGAAGACCAGCCCATCAAGGTCATCGGCATGCGTCGCCGCATCGCCGAGAACATGGCCGCATCGAAGCGCGCGATCCCGCACTTCACCTATGTCGACGAGATCGACGTCACCGCCCTCGAAGCGATGCGCGCCGACCTAAACGCCAACCGCGGCGGTCGCCCCAAGCTGACGATGCTGCCGCTGATGATCGTCGCGATCTGCAAGACGATCCCCGACTTCCCGATGCTCAACGCGCGCTACGACGACGAGGCGGGCGTGGTCACGCGCCACGGCGCCATCCACCTCGGCATGGCCGCGCAGACCGACGCCGGCCTCACCGTTCCCGTGATCCGCGACGCACAGGACCGCAACGTCTGGCAGCTCGCCACCGAGATCACGCGCCTCGCCGAAGCCGCCCGCGCCGGCAAGCTCGCCCCCAGCGAAATGGGCGGCGGCACGATCACCGTGACCTCGCTCGGCCCGCTCGGCGGCATCGCCACGACCCCGGTCATCAACCGCCCCGAAGTCGCGATCATCGGCCCCAACAAGATCGTCGAACGCCCGGTCTTCCGTTCTGATGGAAGAGGGGGCGACGAGGTCGTCCGCGCCAAGCTGATGAACCTGTCGATCAGCTGCGACCACCGCGTCGTCGATGGCTGGGACGCGGCAAGCTTCGTCCAGGGTCTCAAGAAGTACCTCGAAACCCCCGTCCTGCTCTTCGCGGACTGAACGCACGTGAAGGGCATGCACCGCGGAGACCTGACGATCGAGGGTAAGTTCGAGGGCATGCTCGACGGCACCGCGATCGTCCCAGCCGGCGCCACCGCCGAGATCGCCGGGATGATCGACGGCATGCTGATCGTCGAACCGGGCGCAACCGTGCTCGTGAGCGGCATGGTCGACGGCGAGATCGTCGATCGTGGCGGTCAGATCACCATAACCGGCATGGTCAGCCGCTAACCGCCGCGCGCCTACGCCGCAGACGTGAAGTACCCAGACAATCCTCCCCCGCCAGGGGGAGGTGGCAGGCAAAGCCTGATGGAGGGGGCGGCAAGCGGAACCGGTGTTTACACCCCTAGACCCACATCACCCCCGAGCCTTCTGCAAAGACCCCGCGATCCGCCGGGCAAGACTCCGCGGCGTAAACCGTATCCCCTCGGCCATCGCGAAGTTCAGCGCACCCGACACCTTCACCGCCCGGTTTGCGGCCAGCGCCGCCAACCCGTCACGCACCACCGCCGCCGGATCGCTCGCCAGTCGCTCGAACAGCGCGGTATCGCCGAGCCCAGCCACATCGGCGAACTCGGTCCGCGTGGGCCCGGGGCACAGCGCCGCCACGCGCACGCCCTTGCCCTTCACCTCCTCGTGCAACGCCTCGGAAAAGCTCAGCACGAACGCCTTGCTCGCATAATAGACCGCCATCCACGGCCCCGGCTGGAACGACGCGACCGAAGCGAGGTTGAGGATTCCGCCCGATCCGCGCGCGATCATCTGCGGCAGCACGGCATGCGTCAGCGCCACCAGCGCACGGCAATTCAGGTCGATCATGCCCAGTTGCAGCGCGCTATCGAGCGCCGCGAAATCACCCCGCGCGCCGAACCCGGCATTGTTGACGAGTATGTCGATCGGCAACGCGGCGGCTGCGATGGCAGCCATGAGCGTGTCCGGACCAGCCTGGTCCGCGAGATCGGCGGCAAACACGTGCACCGTGACGCCGTGCGCCGCACGCAGTTCGGCGGCCAGCACCTCCAACCGATCGACCCGACGCGCGGTCAGGATCAGCGCATTGCCCTCAGCCGCAAGCGCCCGCGCAAAACCCTCGCCCAAACCCGCCGATGCGCCGGTGATCAATGCCGTCGTCATAGCCCGCATCCCTATCCGAGAAGCCAAGAACCTGCGCCGCCGCCGATGTCTTGGCAACTACACCCTCTCCCATCGGGGAGAGGGAAGGGGCCCGCGGCGTCTTCGCCGTGGGAAGGGTGAGGGCACGGCTCCATCAGCCCCCGCGTCAAACGATCTCGAACAACCCCGCCGCGCCCATGCCCCCCGCGGTGCACATCGACACCACGACATAGCGCACCCCGCGCTTGCGTCCCTCGATCAGCGCATGCCCGACCAGCCGCGACCCCGTCATCCCGAACGGATGCCCGACCGCGATCGCGCCGCCGTTGACGTTGTACTTCTCCGGATCGATCCCGAGGAAATCGCGACAATACAGGCACTGCGACGCGAACGCCTCGTTCAGCTCCCAGAGCCCGATGTCACCAACCGACAACCCCGCCCGCTCGAGCAGTTTCGGGATCGCGAAGATCGGCCCGATACCCATCTCCGCCGGGCTGCACCCCGCCGCCTGGAACCCGCGGTAGATGCCGAGGATGTCCTTGCCCTCGGCCTCCGCGGTCTTGCGATCC
This sequence comes from Sphingomonas sp. PP-CE-3G-477, assembly GCF_003050745.1. Classification (GTDB taxonomy): domain Bacteria; phylum Pseudomonadota; class Alphaproteobacteria; order Sphingomonadales; family Sphingomonadaceae; genus Sphingomonas. The sequence goes on from NZ_QAOF01000004.1 coordinate 192,548, forward strand.
ATCAGTAGTTGCGCAGATGCCCCGTCTGACAACTGGCTCGCATTACCCGCAGTCACGCTCGATCCCGGCCCCGAGAACTCGCCGCCCGGCCACACCGTCTTCAGCCCGCGCAATCCTTCCAGCGTCGTCCCCGCGCGAATGCCCTCGTCCTGCGACAAGGTGACGCTCTCGATCCCGGCATGCGCGCCCTGCTTGTCGTAGAGCGCCTTTTCGACGGTGATCGGCACGATCTCCTCGGCAAATGCTCCGCTCGCCAGCCCGGCGGCAGCACGCTGCTGGCTCATCGCGGCGTATTCGTCCTGAGCCTCGCGACTGATGCCGTATTTCTCCGCGACGATCTCGGCGGTCTCGATCATCGGGATATAAGCCGCCGGCTCCTTCGCCAGGACGCTCGCATTGACGAAGCGCGGCGCGTCCTTCGTCACGGTGTAGCTGATCGACTCCATCCCGCCCGCCAGCGCGACATCCGCCTCGTCGCACATGATCGTCCGCGCCGCGAGCGCCACCGCGGTCAGCCCCGACCCGCACTTCCGATCGAGCGTAAACGCGGGCACCGATCCCGGCAGCCCGCCCGCGAAGATCGCCATCCGCCCTGCATTGCCGCCCTGCGTGCCCCATTGATTGCCGACGCCCCAGAACACCTCGTCGATCCGCGCCGGATCGATCCCCGCGCGCTCGACCACCGCGTTCATCACATGCCCCGCCAGCACCGGCGCCTCGGTCGCATTGAAAGCGCCGCGATACGCCTTGCCGATAGCGGTACGGGCGGTCGAGACGATGGCGGCTTCACGCATGCTGGAACCTTTCGAGGATCGGGTATGCAGATAATCTAGGCGGTGGCCCGATCGTTTGAAAGTGCTTTGACGCTATCCGGCGCGCAAGCGGGCGGATATCGAGACGGCTTCGAGGAGAATGCAATGACCGATCAGGCACGCACAAACGGCGTCGACGTCACCCGCGACGGGCACGTCGCGATCGTCACGTTCGCGCGGCCGCCGCACAACTTCGCCGATCTCGCGCTCATCGAGGCGATCGGCGCTGCGTTCGCCGCCGCGGATGCCGACCGCGACGTGCGCGCGATCGTCCTGCAATCCGAAGGCAAGGTGTTCTGCGCGGGGGCGGACCTCGTCAACGCCAATCCGGTGGCCGCGGACCGAACGGAAGGCGAGCGCAACCCGTTCTACGTCGCCGCCGCCAAGCTGTTCGCGGTCGAGACGCCGGTCGTCGCGGCGATCCAGGGTGCTGCGGTCGGGGCGGGACTCGGCCTAGCGCTGGTCGCCGATTTCCGCGTGGCCTCGCCCGATGCGAAGTTCGTCGCCAACTTCGTCCAGATCGGCTTCCACCCCGGCTTCGGTATCTCCGCGGTGCTGGAGCGTGTCATCGGTCGCCAGCGCGCGCTGCTGATGAACCTGACAGGGCGCCGCATTCGGGCGGAGCAGGCGGAGGCCTGGGGGCTGGCTGATGCAGTCGTTCCGGCGGACCGGTTGCGCGCCGAGGCGTTGGCGCTGGCATCGGAGATAGCGGCAGGTGCGCCGCTCGCGGTAGGCTCGACGCGAAAGACGATGCGCGGAGACCTGTTCGCGCTGGTCCAGTCACAGACCGATCACGAACTCGCCGAACAGGCCTGGCTGCAGAAGACCAACGACTTTGCGGAAGGCGTCCGCGCGGTCAGCGAGAGGCGGCCGGGAAATTTTACCGGCACCTAAAAACGTGTTCCCCCGCGAAGGCGGGGGCCCAGACTGGGCTACCGCCTTCGCGGTAGAACAAGCTTGAAGCGGGGCGCCCTCACTTCATCAAGACAAGCTCTTCCGCCATCGTCGGATGCAGTGCGACCGTCGCATCGAAATCGGCCTTGGTCAGTCCCGCCTTAACCGCCACCGCAGCCGATTGCAGGATCTCCGGGCAGTCCGGCCCGATCATGTGGATGCCCACCACCCGGTCGGTCTCGCCATCGCAGATCATCTTGTACAACGACCGTTCGTTGCGGCCCGCCAGCACGTTCTTCATTGGCCGGAAATCGCTCGAATACACCCTAACCGAGCCGAGTGCTTCCCGCGCCTGCGACTCGGTCATCCCGACACCCGCCATTGGCGGATGGCTGAACACCGCGGCGGGCACGTTGGCATAATCGACGCGTGTCGGCTTGCCACCGAAGAACGTGTCCGCAAACGCTTGCCCTTCGCGGATCGCGACCGGGGTCAGCTGGATGCGGTTGGTGACATCGCCGACCGCAAAGATCGAGTCGCAGCTCGACTTGTTGTCCTCGTCGACGATCACCGCGCCAGCCGCGTCCATCTCGACGCCCGCGGTATCGAGCCCCAAGCCCTTCGTATTAGGCAAACGGCCGGTAGCGAACATCACGAGGTCGACGACGATTGGCTCATGCCCGCTCATCTTGACCGTCAGGCAGCCATCCGAGTCCTTCTCGATGCTCTCGAACGCAGCGTTAAAGCGGAAGTCGATGCCCTTGCTCATCGAGATCTGGAGCAGGCGGTCGCGGATCGACTCGTCATAGCCGCGCAGGATCACGTCGGTCCGGTTGACCAGCGTGACGTGCGAGCCGAACTGGTGGAAGATGCCGGCGAATTCGTTGGCGATATAGCCCGCGCCGGCGATCAGCACGCGCTTGGGCACGTCATCGAGATGGAAGACCTCGTTCGAGGTGATGCCATGCTCGGCACCGGGGAACTCAGGCACCAGCGGATGCGCACCGACCGCGATCAGGATCTTCGCGGCGGTCTTGACGGTGCCATCGGCGAGCGTGACTTCGTTCGGGCCAGAGACAACCGCGCGGTGGTGGATGATGTCGACATGGTTGTTCTGCAGCGTGGTCGTGTAGGCGCCGTTGATCCGGTCGACCTCCTCCATCACGTTGTCGCGCAACGTCGGCCAGCTGAACGCGCAGTTGTCGGGCACCTGCCAGCCGAACCGCTTGGCATCCTTCAGATCCTCGGCGAAATGCGCACCGTAGATCAGCAGTTTCTTCGGTACGCAGCCGCGGATGACGCAGGTCCCACCGACCCGGTACTCCTCCGCGACCGCAACGCGCGCGCCATGCGCGGCGGCGACGCGCGATGCCCGCGTCCCGCCCGAGCCTGCGCCGATGACGAACAGGTCATAGTCGAATTGGGTATCGGTCGCGGATGTGGTGTCGGTCACGGGCAGTCCTCGTACGTCGCGTGCCGCGGAGCGGCTTTGCATGCCATCTGGGGCAGGGGGCGCGAGGCGGCAACCCCGGCGCGGCGATCACGCTGATCGTCTAAGCCTATCGCTGCCCCGCCTTGCGCATCGGCATCGCGTCAATCGTCGCCTCCAGCGCGGCGGCGGGGAAGGGCTTGGCGCTACGCAGTTTCTCGCCGCCGTCCTTGCCGACCAGGATCGCGGTGAAGCTGGTGGGGAGGCGGTATTTGCGGCGGAGCGCTGCGGCTGGGTCGCTTGCGCCACGAACCGTGTCGCCGACGACCTCGACGATGGTGAGGTCCCGAGCGGCGGCGTTGGTCTTCCAAGTGGCCAGAATACGACGTTGCTCGGCGAGCGATGCGTCATCGGCGGCTGGGGCGGACACGATCAATATCCGCCGCTCCCACTTCATCTGCGCGACGGTGGGTGAGGCTGCGAGCGCGATGGCAAGGAGTAGAGGCATGAGGATGTAACGCTCAGCCTCTCCAGTTCTCCCGCGCCTTCTAGTTCTCCCGCGGAGGCGGGAGCCCAGGGTCCCAAGCGCTGTAGGTGGTATCCTGGGCCCCCGCCTTCGCGGGGGAACACGAAAGAGGTTTCCTCTCGGAATTACCCAAACGCGCGCTTGATCAGATCATCCGTCGAAGGATCGAACGTCTGCCCGCCCTTCTCCGCGGCCTTCGCCATTTCCTTCCCCAGCTCCACCCCGAACTGGTCGAACGAATTGATCCCCAGCAGCACCCCGTTCACGAACACCCGGTGCTCGTAAAACGCGATCAGCGCGCCCAGCGTCCGCGCATCCAGATCGTCGAGCAGCAACGTCGAAGACGGCCGATCGCCCGAATAGCTCCGCGCCGGATCCTCGACCTGCTTGCCCGCCATTAACGCAGCCCCCTGCGCAAACGCGTTCAGCAGCAGCGCCCGGTGATGCTCCTCAGGCAACGTATCGCCCGGCTCGATCACCGCGATGAACTCGACCGGCACCAGATGCGTGCCCTGGTGGAGCAGCTGGAACACCGCATGCTGAGCCTCGGTGCCCACCCCACCCCAGGTAATCGCAGCCGAAGGACGCCCGAGCGGCTGCCCGTCGACCGTCACCGACTTGCCGTTCGACTCCATCTCCAACTGCTGGAGATAGCTCGGCAGCAACCGCAACCGCTCGTCATACGCGAACGGCGCGCGCGTCTCGGCATGGCGGATCTGCGTGTAATACAGGTCCGCGAACGCCGCGAGCGCCGGCGCGTTCTCGTGGAGCGCCGACAGCCGGAAATGCCGGTCCATCTCGGCCGCACCCTCGAGCAGCTCCTCGAACCGGTCCCAGCCCAGCGCGATCGCCGCCGGGAACCCGATCGTCGACCACAGCGAATACCGCCCACCGACGCTTTCTGCGAACGGCAGGATTCGCGTCTCATCGACGCCCCATTCCATCGCCTTCTCGGGCGACGCGGTCAGCGCGATCACGCGGCCATACGGATCCTCGACATTATGCTCGGTCATCCACTGCAGCACGCTTTCGGCGTTCATCAGCGTCTCGGTCGTCGTGAACGTCTTCGACGCGACCACGAGCAGAGTCGCCGCCGGATCGAACTTCGCGAACACGTCTTCAAGCGCGACGCCATCGACATTGGCGACGATCGCCACGTCGTAGCGCTTGTCGTCACGCCCCAGCGCATCGACCAGCAACTGCGGCCCCAGCGCCGACCCACCGATCCCGACGTGCAGGATATGCCGCACCGGACCCAGCGCTTCCGCCTCGATCGCATCGATCAGCGTCCGCATCCGCTGGTGGCTCGCCTGCGCGATCGCGACGCTCTCGGGCTTGCCCTCGCCGCGCTCGGCGGTGTGCTCGACCGCGCGGCCCTCGGTGACGTTGACGATTTCGCCCGAGAACAGCGCCTGGCGCTTGCCCGACAGATCCTGCGCCTTCGCCATTTCCTCGAACGCGGTGACCATGTCGGTCGTCAGATGCGTCTTCGACCAGTCGAAGTGGATCCCCGCGACGTCGAGGCTCAGCTTCGAGAGGCGCTCCGAGTCCGCCGCGAACAGGTCGGTCAGCTTGGTGGCGGGCAGGGCTTCGATCTTGGACCAATCGGCGGTCATGCTGCTTCTCCGAATAGACGTGCGCGCCGGTCATGCTGCAAGCGCGAGACCGCGACAACGCTCTTTCGGTGACACGTATCCCGCGCACGCTTGACGATAGGCGCGGTCTGCGCAAACCCGCGCACATGGCAAATGACGTGAAGACCAAACCCGTACGTTCCGAAACGAGCGAAACGTTCCGCTTCCTGCTGAAGCTGGCGGTAGTCGTGCTGATCCTGCGCAGCTTCATCTTCGCGCCGTTCAGCATCCCGTCCGAATCGATGCTCCCCCGGCTGCTGATCGGCGACTATCTCTTCGTCTCGAAGTGGAACTACGGCTACTCGCGCTGGTCGCTCCCCGCGGGCATCCCGCTGATCCCTGGCCGCATCTTCGGCAGCACGCCCACCCGCGGCGACGTCGTCGTCTTCCGCGCGCCCGAAGTGCTCGACCACGACGTCATCAAGCGCGTCATCGGCCTCCCCGGCGAGACCATCCAGATGCGTCAGGGCACCGTCTACCTCAACGGCAAGGCGATCCCGAAGCTGCGCATTGCCGACTTCACGATCCCGCTAACCGCCAATTTCGACGCCGAGAAATGCGGAGCGCCGTTTGTCGACGTCGTCGCCAACGTCCAGATTTGCCGCTACCCGAGGTTCCGCGAGACGCTTCCGGGCGGTCGCAGCTACGAAGTGCTCGACCAGGCCGAACTCCCCGACCGCGATGACACCGGGCTCTACACGATCCCCGCCGGCCACATCTTCGTGATGGGCGACAACCGCGACGACAGCGGCGACAGCCGGTTCCCCGCGCCGCAGGGCATGGGTTACGTCCCGCTTGAGAACGTCGAGGGCAAGGCGGTCGTCAATTTCTTCTCGACCGACGGCGATGCCGAATGGCTGAAGCCCTGGACCTGGGTCAGTGCCGCGCGCTGGAGCCGTATCGGGGAAGGCTTTTGAGCGACCTCGCCGGCTGGCTGAAGACGCTCTTCGGCCGCGCACCGACCAACCTCGCCCCCTATGAGCGCGCGCTGACGCACGGCAGCCAGGCCGCGGCGAACTACGAACGGCTAGAGTTCCTAGGTGATCGCGTCCTGGGCCTGATCATCGCGGAATGGCTCTACGAACTGTTCGCGACCGACCCCGAGGGCTCGCTGTCGAAACGCCTCAACGCGCTCGTCACCGGTCCTGTCTGCGCCGACGTAGCGCGCGAACTCGGCGTCCGCGCGCATCTGAAACTCGGCAAGCAAGCCCGCGACGACGGCGCGAGCGACAGCGACAACGTACTCGGCGACGTGATGGAAGCGCTGATCGGCGCCTGGTATCAGGAAGCCGGCCTAGACGCGGCGCGCAAATTCGTCCGCGGCGCCTGGGGGGACAGAGTACAAGCCGGCGCCAAAGCCCCGCAACACCCCAAGTCCGCGCTCCAGGAATGGGCCGCGGCGCACAACCGCAAGCCCCCCGAATACACGATCGTCGAACGCACCGGCCCCGGCCACGCCCCGAAATTCACGATGCTCGTCTCGGTCGGCAAACTCGCCGAAGCGACCGCAACCGGCTCCAGCAAACAGGAAGCCGAGACCGCAGCGGCCAAGGCACTGCTCGAAAAGCTGGGCTAAAGAGGATTTTTCGCGCAGAGGCGCAGAGGCGCAGAGGACGCGGAGATGGTGCGATCGGGGCAAGGTCGTGCCCGGTAAGACACCGATTATTCGGCGGCGTTTGGTTCAGCGAGTGCGCCCCTCATTCACTTCATCTCTGCGGCCTCTGCGCCTCTGCGCGAACAAACTCTTTCTTCTCGGCCGGCGCCCGACGCGCCGGCGAGTGAGGCCGCAGTTTGGCGGGAATGACGCGAGGGCGTTTTGTCTGTATGACCGCCCCCGAATATCCCGATGCCGAAAAGAGCCTAAGTGACCGAACCTGCTACTCCTGAAATCTCCGCCCCCAAGCATTGCGGCCTGGTCGCCATCGTCGGCGCGCCGAATGCGGGCAAGTCGACGCTCGTCAATGCGCTCGTCGGCCAGAAGGTCGCGATCGTCAGCCCCAAGGCGCAGACGACGCGCGCGAAACTGATGGGCGTCGCGATCGAGGGCGACACGCAGATCCTGCTCGTCGACACCCCCGGCATCTTCGAGCCCAAGCGGCGCTTCGACCGCGCGATGGTCGCCGCCGCCTGGGGCGGCGCGGAAGGGTCGGACATCATCGCGCTGGTGGTCGATGCGAAGGGCGGCATCGGCGGCAAGGTCACGACGATCGTCGAGTCGCTGGTCGGCCGGACCGAGCCGATCTGGCTGATCCTCAACAAGGTCGATCTCGCCGACAAGACCAAGCTGCTGATCCACGCCGAGAAACTCAACGCACTGCTCCCGTTCGCCGAGACGTTCTTCATCAGTGCCGGCACCGGCGACGGCCTCGCACACTTCAAGACGCAGCTTGCGAAGGCGATGCCCGAAGGTCCGTGGCACTATCCCGAGGACCAGGTCTCCGACTCGACCGAGCGCGCGCTGGCGTCCGAAGTCACGCGCGAGCAGCTGTACCTCCAGCTCCACGCCGAACTCCCTTATGCGAGCACGATCGAGACCGAGCAGTATATCGAACGCCAGGACGGCTCGTTGGAGATCCACCAGCAGATCCTCGTCGAACGCCCCACCCAGCGCGCGATTGTGCTCGGCAAGGGCGGCGTCCGCATCAAGGAGATCGGCGCCCGCTCCCGCATCGAACTCGCCTCGATCACCGGCAAGCCCGTGCATCTGTACCTGCACGTTAAAGTGAAGCCCGGCTGGGACGAAGACCGCGAAGTCTACCGCGACATGGGCCTCGACTGGGTCGATTAACCGTCACTCAGAAGACTGCTCCCCCGCGAAGGCGGGGGCCCAGACTGGACTCCCGCCTTCGCGGGAGAACAAATCTTCTGTCGACCACTAGGTGCGCCGAAGCCACCAACTCACAACCACCCCGGCGAAGGCCGGGGCCCAATTGGGGGACGTCCATAACGGCGGCCGGCGCATCGTTACTGCAACCTTTCCAATTGGACCCCGGCCTTCGCCGGGGGGGGGCGATGTGGCGTAGCGTCCGCTTAAGCGGGGGAGCAAGCTTAGGACAGAACCTCGTCCACCCACGCCGGCACCAACACCCCAGCCGCCCCGATCCGCGTCTGCTCGAAAAACACGCTCCCCATCGACGGATCAAGGTTCAGCTCCAGTGTCCGCGCCCCGTGATACGCCGCGGTCTGCACGAACCCCGCCGCCGGATACACCGCGCCCGACGTGCCGATCGACACGAACAGATCTGCCTTCGCCAGCGCGGCCTCGATCCGCTCCATCTGGTACGGCATCTCGCCAAAGAACACGATGTCCGGCCGCAACGCCGCGGCCCCGCACGCGCCGCACACCGACCCCTCCGGCAATGCCCCCGACCAAGGCGCACGCGCCCCACAAACGGCACACAAGGCCGACAACAACTCGCCATGCATATGCAGCATCCGCGTCGCCCCCGCCCGCTCGTGCAGGTCATCGACATTCTGCGTGACGATCAGCAGTTCGCCCTCCCAAGCCGCATCCAGCCGCGCCAGCGCGTGGTGCGCGGCGTTAGGCTCGACCCCCGCCAGAGCCGCGCGCCGCAGATCGTAGAACCGGTGTACCAGTTCGGGATCCGCCGCGAGCGCCTCGGGGGTGCAGACGTCTTCAACACGGTGCCCTTCCCACAAGCCGCCCGGCCCGCGAAACGTCGCGATCCCGCTTTCCGCCGAGATGCCCGCGCCCGTCAGGACGACGATGTTTCTGATATCCTGCATCGGCACATTCTAGGCGGGGCAGCGACGCGCGGAAAGCCGAAGTCGGTCTGCCGCCGCCGAAATCGCCTTCCGGTCGCCCGCACGCCGTGTCCGTGCGATGCGACCGATTGTCCCTTCCGGCGTTGAAGTACATCGACCATATCATCATGGCCGTCTGCGAACCGATCGCCGGTGCCGTCTCGGCGCTACGCTTTGATATTGTGAAGGATTTACTGCGATGTTGACGAAAAAGCTGATGCTGCTGAGTGGCGTGGTCGCGGTCCTCGGCGGCTGTGGTCAGACGACTTCGACGGACTCGAACACCACGACCGCGAACATCGCCATGGGCAACACCAGCGCCGCGGCGAGCGCGACCCCGGCGGTCAACCGCGTCCGCGGCGTGATCACCGCGATCGGCACCGATGCGCTGACCGTCCAGACCTATGACGGCAAGTCGGCCACCGTACCGCTCGGCGCCAACACCAAGTTCGCCTGGGTGGTGAAGTCCGACCTGTCGACGCTCAAGGACGGCGACTTCATCGGCACCGCGACGACCGGTCCCGACGACGCGTTGCGCGCGGTTGAACTCGTGATCTTCCCCGAGGCGATGCGCGGCACCGGCGAGGGTCATTATCCCTGGGACGTCCCCGGCGCGGTCGCGGCTGCAGGCGGCGGCACGAACGGGTCCAGCGCAATGACCAACGGCACCGTCGACGGGCAAAGCGCGATGACCAACGGCACGGTCGATGGCCAGAGCGCGATGACGAATGGCACGGTCGCGCAGCAGAGCGGCATGACGAATGGCACCGTTACCGGCGGCGCAGGCAAGCCCGGCGAGACCAAGCTGAGCATCTCGTACAAGGGCGGCAAGGCCCAGGTCGTCGTCCCCGTCGGCACGCCGATCGTCCGGTTCGAGCCGGCCGAGCGCACGGTCCTCGCCAAGGGCCAGAAGCTGTTCGCGATCATCTCGGCGGACTCCAAGGGCGCCAGGTCGGTCGCAGTGGGCAAGGACGGCCTGACGCCACCGATGTAATCGAACTAACACTTTGATATAATAGGAAATGTCGGGGTGGTGCTAAGGTCATCCCGACCTTTTCTGTTTGGTGGCATCGTATATGCGAGGGCACGTTGGTGTGACCTTATCGTAACCTTTGGCCGTTTGCGCCCCGATCACCGCGACGACCCCGTCTTCAAAAATCACGCGATCGCCGCTAAGACGTCTGCAAACCTGTATCCGTAAAGGCGCTGCATGACCGTCATCACCGAAGCCGACCTGATCGAAAGCGTCGCCGACGCACTCCAGTTCATCAGCTACTACCACCCGATGGACTATATCCGCGCGCTGGGCGTCGCGTACGAGGCCGAGCAGAGCCCCGCGGCCAAGGATGCGATCGCGCAGATCCTGACCAACAGCCGGATGTGCGCGGAGGGCCACCGCCCGATCTGCCAGGACACCGGGATCGTCACGATCTTCGTCAAATGGGGCCAGGATTGCCGCCTCGACTCGACCCGCTCGCTTCAGGAAGTGATCGATGAGGGCGTGCGGAAAGCCTATCTCAATCCCGAGAACAAGCTGCGTGCGTCGATCCTCGCCGATCCCGCCTTCACCCGGCGCAACACCAAGGACAACACGCCGAGCGTGATGCATGTCGAGATGGTGCCCGGCAACACCGTCTCGATCGACGTCGCGGCGAAGGGCGGCGGCAGCGAGAACAAGTCGAAGTTCAAGATGATGAACCCGAGCGATTCGATCGTCGACTGGGTGCTCGAGATGATCCCGCAGATGGGCGCGGGCTGGTGCCCGCCGGGCATGCTCGGGATCGGCATCGGCGGCACTGCCGAGAAGTCGATGATCCTTGCCAAGCAGTCGCTGATGGGCTCGATCGACATGGCGCAGCTGAAGGCGCGCGGGCCGAAAAACGACGTCGAGGCGCTGCGGATCGAGATCTACGACAAGGTCAATGCGCTCGGTATCGGCGCGCAGGGCTTGGGCGGGCTGTCGACCATCCTCGACGTCAAGATCTTCGACTGGCCGACGCACGCCGCGTCGAAGCCGGTGGCGATGATCCCCAACTGCGCCGCCACGCGCCACGCGCATTTCACGCTCGACGGCTCGGGCCCGGTGTATCTCGAAGCACCGAAGCTTGAGGAATGGCCGGATGTGAACTGGACACCCGACAAGGCCGCGATCCGCGTCGATCTCGACACGCTGACGCCCGAAATCGTGCAGACCTGGAAGCACGGCGACCGCCTGCTGCTCAACGGCAAGATGCTGACCGGGCGCGACGCGGCGCACAAGCGGATCAAGGACATGCTCGATGCGGGCGAGCCGCTGCCGGTCGATTTCAGGGGGCGCGTGATCTATTATGTCGGCCCGGTCGATCCGGTCGGCGAGGAGGTCGTCGGACCTGCTGGGCCGACGACGGCGACGCGGATGGACAAGTTCACCCGGATGATGCTCGACCAGGGCCTGCTCGCGATGGTCGGCAAAGCCGAGCGCGGCGGCGATGCGACCAAGGCAATCGCCGAGGCCAAGTCCGCGTATCTGATGGCGGTCGGCGGCGCCGCGTATCTGGTCGCGCGCGCGATCAAGGGATCGAAGGTCGTCGGCTTTGCCGATCTTGGCATGGAAGCGATCTACGAGTTCGAGGTCGCGGACTTCCCGGTGACCGTCGCGGTCGATTCCGCGGGCGAGAACGTCCACCAGCTTGCGCCTCTGGTCTGGCGCGAGAAGATCGCGCGCGAGGGGTTACTCACGCCGGCATGACGACCCGCGCACGCAGAAGGGGGCAGGGCCCAGTCCGGTGGATCGTGGCCATCTTCCTTCTGCTCGCCATCGCGGTCGTCTACGCGCCGCAGTTGCTAGCGTTTCCGTATAAACAGCGCGTCGGCACCGTCACCGTCTATGCAGAGCGTCCGATCGATCCGCGGATCGCCAGCGAACTGGCACGCGCGGAAGAGTTGTTGCGCGCCAGTCCGATCTACACCGGGCCGGTCGATCGGTCGCTGTTCCTGACGGGCGGCGGCTGGCGATGGCGCCTTCTGGCGATCCAGTCGCCGGGCGCCTTCGCGTTCCGCCGGCCCTTCAGCTCGGCGATCGTCTTCAACCACAGCGACGTCGCCGCGGATCGCGTCACGAACGGTCGTGCGATCGGCGGCACTCGCACGCTGTCTGGGGTGATTGCGCACGAGACGACGCACATCATGATCGCCAACCATCTTGGCGAAGTACGTAGCGCGATGCTCCCGACCTGGCAGCAGGAGGGGTATGCGGATCATGTCGCGCGCGAGAGCAGCCTGACGGACGCGGACGCTGCACGCCTTCGCGAGACCGATCCGGCGGCGCCGGCACTGGTATATTACGATGCCCGCCGACGGGTCGCGGCGGCGTTGAGCGCCAAGCGCGGATCGGTCGACGCGTTCTTCGCGGGCGGCTGAACGAAGCCGAGCCCGGAACGCACCCCGGCCAGTCCTGTTGGTAATACGACCTTATCGGAGCACGCTCATCATGCCCAAGACCGCAATCGCCCTCGTCGCAGCCTTCACCCTCGCTACCACGGCCTCGGCCCAGACCACCGCGCCGCAATCGGCGTCGACTCAGGGTGGCCTGGGCAGCCTCGGGGGACTCGGCGGTCTGCTAGGTGGCGCGTTGCCGAACGTCGGATCGATCGGTGCTGGGAACGCGGCTGGCCTGCTCGGCTATTGCCTGAAGAACAATCTGCTCGGGCAAGGCGGTGCGCTTGGCGCCTTAACTGGCGGGCGGAATGCAGCGTCACGAACGGGCACCGCAAAGGCCCCGGCCACCGGCGCGCAGTCGATCCTTCAGCGTCTGACCGGGCGACAGGGTGTGCAGACGTCGCCGGGCTATGCCGCGGGGCAGGAAGGCGAAGTGCAGGCGCCGAACGGCCAAGCGTTTTCGCTCGACGATCTCGGCGGGCAGGTGAAGACGCGGATGTGCAGCATCGTCCTCAACCGGGCGAAGTCGTTCCTGTAGGGCGGCGGTCTTGGGCAGCCGGCGCCTCTACCGTGCAAAGCGCAGCGTGTGTACCTGAACCAGCATGTTTCCCCGCGAAGGCGGGGCTCCAGACTGGGCTCCCGCCTTCGCGGGAGAACAAGGACGTGCGCTGCCCCTTCGATCTGTCACGGACGGCGGCGTGCCAAACGTTCCGGAATCTCTGGATAGTTTCGGCCACACAATGCCGCAAAACTTAACCGATCAAGTCCGTAGGGCGGTGGAGTCTGGAATTGGCCCCACATTAGGCGGCGCGGGCCGGGCAATGGGTTTGCCCCCGAGCGCAGCTTGCCCCCACGCCCCGTAGTTCCCACAAACGAAAAGAGGCTGCCGGATCGTCTCACGACGAACCGACAGCCTCCTGACATGGTCAGCGGCCGGAGAGCTCCAGCCCGGAGGACCATGCGTACCGCCTATCCTATGGACCACGTGTTGACTGGGAGAGGATACTCCCCACGCGGACCGGCGGACTTAGCGGTGCGTCCCCCGAACGAACCGAACCGAACTCACTGCTGAACCATGAGACATCGGATCACCTCCTTTCGCTTGTTGAAACAACGCGGCCAAGCCTGACCGCAACGCCAATGTGTGCCGACCGCGCCTGCGATACAAGCCTTGTTTTACGGAAGTTTTCGGGCAATCCTGTGCGACTGCCAGTTGGTCGAAATCAGCCGCGGCAATCTTCGGTGACCCGCTCTATCTCGGCCCAGGCGGGCACGACCAGCGGCGGCAGTCCGGGCTGCTGGACGACGAACCGCCCACGACTGAACCCCATCGCCTCCAGCAACGAATCGTTCGGCATCAGCGCGGCCGCGACATAGGGCGGCGTGCCCCCGGTCGGCTGGACGGACACCGCGCGCGTCACGCTCGACGTGCGGATCGTCAGCGGCGTCGCCGTGCTCCCCGCGCGCGACAGATAGATTGCGCGTGCTGCCGTGTCGCAACGCAAGGTGAGCGACGCATCGGCATTGGCCGGCCCGAACAGCGCGATCGAACCGCGCGCATCGCGGCGATACACCCATGTCCCCGGCGAATATGTCCAGTCGCGCCAATCGGCGGCGATCGGTACCGGGCGCGGCGCCGGCGCGGGGGGGCGGGCCACGGTGCGCGGCGGCGGCGGTGCTTCGGCCCGCGGCGGCGGGACACAGCCGGCGATCGAAGCGAGCGTCGCCAGGCCGGCGAGTCGCGCCAGCACGCGGGGGCTGGCGAGCGATCGCAAGCCGACGAGGGAAGGGGGCAGAGTGCGCATCGCATCGCTATGCGGCACGCCCGGCGGTCGCTCAAGTACGACGAAGCGCGCTAGCCGGGAACCGCCGCACGGTGATACCGGTTCAGCGACGGAAGAAATCAGGAGAACGTCCATGTCCGATACCGCCGCCCAGACGCCGACCCAGCTGCTCGTCCAGTCGAACATCTCCGGCACGATGAAGGTCGAGAGCCGCGATGGCGACAATGTCGGCTCGGTCCACGCGTTCATGGTTCACAAGGGCACCGGCCGGGTCACGCATGCCGTGCTCAGCCTCGGCGGCTTCCTCGGCATGGGCAAGAGCTTCTACCCGCTGCCGTTCTCGCTGCTCCAGTTCGACGCCGTCCGCGACCTCTACGTGGTCACGATCGACAAGCGCGTTCTGGAAGGCGGCCCCAGCTGGGCGAACAACGCACCGGTGTTCGACCAGGCCTATGCCGACCGTGTGGCAAGCTATTACGGGTCGAACAGCGAGGACCTCGTCGTCGGTTAAGCTCCACTTCGACCGGTGCGGGTAAGTTGCCCGCACCGGTGATGTCCGCGATCACCGCGACCGTGAGCCTCCCATCCGCATTTTCTGGCTCTTGCCGTAACGCGTCTTTCGCGTGCCGGGCTTGCCCTCGTTAGAGCGGCCCATGACCGGCGCCTTTTGCTGGTCGACCGGCAGGCCGAGTTCCTCGTTCTCCAGCTGGCGGATCTCGTCGCGAAGGCGCCCGGCGGTTTCGAACTCCAGATCGCTCGCAGCCTTGCGCATCTGCTTTTCGAGATCCTCGATATACGCGCGGAGGTTGTGGCCGACCATGTGCGGCCGGTCCTCGTCGATAGGGATCGTCACCTGATCCTGGCTCGCGACGTGTGCGATGATGTCGCCGATGTTGCGGCGGATCGTCGTCGGGGTGATGCCGTGTTCGGTATTGTACGCGACCTGTTTCTCGCGACGGCGCGACGTCTCGTTCATCGCGCGCTCCATCGATCCGGTGACGCGATCGGCGTACAGGATCACGCGGCCATCGACGTTGCGCGCCGCGCGGCCGATCGTCTGGATCAACGACGTCTCGGAGCGCAGGAAGCCCTCCTTGTCCGCATCGAGGATCGCGACCAGCCCGCATTCGGGGATATCGAGCCCCTCGCGCAACAGGTTGATGCCGATCAGGACGTCGTAGACGCCCAGACGGAGATCTCTGATAAGTTCGATGCGTTCCAGCGTCTCGACGTCGCTGTGCATGTAGCGGACTTTTATGCCCGCTTCGTGCATGTATTCGGTCAAATCTTCGGCCATCCGCTTGGTCAGGGTGGTGACTAGGGTGCGGTAGCCGAGCGCGGTCGTTTTGCCGACTTCGACGATCAGGTCCTGGACCTGTTCCTCGACCGGCTTGATCTCGACGGGCGGATCGATCAGCCCGGTCGGGCGGATGACCTGTTCGGCGAACACGCCGCCGGTCTGCTCCATCTCCCAGCTGCCCGGAGTGGCCGAGACATAGGTCGTCGGCGGCCGCATCGCGTCCCATTCGTTGAAGCGCAGCGGCCGGTTGTCGATCGCGCTCGGCAAGCGGAAGCCGTATTCTGCGAGCGTCAGTTTACGTCTG
Source organism: Sphingomonas sp. PP-CE-3G-477 (assembly GCF_003050745.1). Taxonomy (GTDB): domain Bacteria; phylum Pseudomonadota; class Alphaproteobacteria; order Sphingomonadales; family Sphingomonadaceae; genus Sphingomonas. The sequence continues at coordinate 208,413 of NZ_QAOF01000004.1, forward strand.
TGATCGCCGCGCGACATGCCGTTGATCTGGCCGATCGTGACATGGCTCTCGTCGACGAAGAGCAGCGCGTTGTCCGGGAGATATTCGAACAAAGTGGGCGGCGGTTCGCCGGGCATGCGGCCGGTAAGGAAGCGCGAGTAATTCTCGATCCCCGCGCAGGAGCCGGTCGCCGCGATCATCTCAAGATCGAAGTTGGTCCGCTGCTCAAGCCGCTGCGCCTCCAGCAGCTTGCCCTCCAGCACCAACTCCTTCAGCCGCTCGGCCAGTTCATGCTTGATCGCCTCGCCCGCCTGCTTGAGCGTCGGGCCGGGCGTCACGTAATGCGAGTTCGCGTACACGCGTACCGAGTTCAGCGACGCGACCTTCTTTCCGGTCAGCGGATCGAATTCGGTGATCTCCTCGATATCGTCGCCAAAGAACGAGATGCGCCACGCGCTGTCCTCGTAATGCGACGGGAAGATCTCGAGCGTGTCGCCCTTCACGCGGAAATTGCCGCGCTGAAACGCCGCGTCGTTGCGCTTGTACTGGAGCGCGACGAGTTTGCGCACGATCTCGCGCTGGTCGACCGTCGTGCCCTTCTTGAGGTCGAAGATCATCGCCGAATAGGTCTCGACCGAGCCGATACCGTACAGGCACGACACCGACGCGACGATGATCACGTCGTCGCGTTCGAGCAGCGCGCGCGTTGCCGAATGCCGCATCCGGTCGATCGACTCGTTGGTCGACGATTCCTTCTCGATGTAGGTGTCGGAGCGCGCGACATACGCCTCGGGCTGGTAATAATCGTAATAGCTGACGAAATATTCGACCGCGTTGTCGGGGAAGAACGACTTCATCTCACCGTACAGCTGTGCGGCCAGGATCTTGTTCGGCGCAAGGATCAGCGCGGGTCGCTGGACGCGGTTGATGACGCTGGCCATCGTGAAGGTCTTGCCCGAGCCGGTGACACCGAGCAGCACCTGGTCCTTCTCGCCGTCGCCGATCGCGGAGACAAGTTCGGCGATCGCGGTGGGCTGGTCGCCCGCGGGTTCATACTCGCTGACGAGGTTGAATCGCTTGCCGCCCTCGACCTTTTCGGGGCGCGCGGTCGGGCGGTGCGGGACGAAGCTTTCGCCGGTTTCGGGCTCGGCGAGGCTGGTGCGGATCTGAATGGCCATCGAGGGGGAATATGGGGAACATGGCCTGAGTCGGCAACGGCCAGTGATCACCGTGATAGCCAACTTCGTTCTCCTGCGAACGCAGGGGCCCAGGGTTACTGAGGGACGCCGCTTAGCAACCCTGGGCTCCTGCGTTCGCAGGAGAACGCGGAGATACGAGGCGGCGGTTTGGGAGCGGCCAAGTTTAGCTGTTGTTGACCCGTCCGGCTCACGCCCATAATGCGACCGTTTCGCAAGCCATCGATCCGCCAGCGCCCGCGCGTAGGCCAAGGAATAGACGCATGACCGCCCCGACCGTCGAAGCAACCCGCGCGCCCGCGCTGATCCCCGAGACCCCCGCGTTCCTCAACGCCAAGGTGCTGTGGGTGCGTCACTGGAACGAACATCTGTTCAGCTTCGCGATCGAGCGGCCATCGACCTTCCGCTTCCGCTCGGGCGAGTTCGTGATGATCGGCCTTCCCCAGGAAGGCGGAAAGCCGATCATGCGCGCCTATTCGATCGCGTCGCCGCATTATTCGGAGGAGCTCGAGTTCCTGTCGATCAAGGTCGAGGACGGCCCGCTGACCTCGAAGCTTCAGCTAATCCAGCCCGGCGACGAAGTGTATCTCGGCAAGAAGCCGACCGGTACGCTGGTGCTCGACGCGCTGCTGCCGGGGAAGCGGTTGTTCATGTTCTCGACCGGCACCGGCCTCGCGCCGTTCCTCAGCCTGATGCGCGATCCCGACGTCTATGCCGCCTATGAGCAGGTGATCGTCGTGCACAGCGTGCGCCGCGTGAGCGATCTTGCGTATCACGACGAGATGGTCGGCCTGCTGGCGGAGGACCCGCTGATCGCCGACGAAGCGCAGACGCAGTTCCACTACATCCCGACCGTGACGCGCGAGCCGTTTCGCACCACGCGGCGGATCGGTGCGCTGATCGAGGACGCGTCGCTGTTCGGCCATCCGGTCCGCGGCGAGCAGAAGCTCAACCCCGAGACCGATCGCGCGATGCTGTGCGGATCGACCGAGATGATCAAGGAATTCGCGGTGATGCTCGAGGCTAACGGCTTCGAGGAGGGCGCGAATTCGAAGCCGGGTACGTTCGTGATCGAGCGCGCTTTCGTCGGGTAATCCACGACCGCAACGCTAGCTGTTCCCCCGCGAACGCGGGACCCAGGGATTACATCACTGTCGCATGCCGGAGGGTTCGGGCCTGGACCCCCGCCTTCGCGGGGGAACAGCTAGTTGCGTCCCCCGCGTAACCCTCCGATATCGCTCCTTATTCATAATAGGAGAGACCCATGATCGGTTACGCGACGCTCGGCACCAACGATATCGACTCGGCGCTGGCATTTTACGACGCGCTGTTCGCGACGGTCGGCGGCAAGCGCCTCATGCAGATGCCCGACGCGCGCCAGTTGACCTTCTACGGCGCGGGCCCCGACAAGCCGATGCTCGTGATCGGCAAGCCCTATGACGGTGCAGCGGCGACCGCGGGCAACGGCACGATGGTCGCGCTCGCGGCGGATTCCCGCGAGCAGGTCGATCAGGTCTACGCCAAGGCGATCGAACTCGGCGGCGCGGACGAAGGCGCTGCCGGCACGCGTGGACCCGAGGAAATGGGCTTCTACGGCGCGTATTTCCGGGATCCGGACGGCAACAAGCTCTGCGTGTTCAAGATGGGGTGAGGTGCGGGCACGATTGAGGGGAATACCACCCCGGCGAAGGCCGGGGCCCAATTGGAAAGGTGGCAGTAACGAAGGGCTGTCCACCGTTCGCAGCCTTCCCCAATTGGGCCCCGGCCTTCGCCGGGGTGGTGGGGCCGGCGTTACGTTTCTCTCTCGTTGTTCTCCCGCGAAGGCGGGAGCCCAGTCTGGGTCCCCGCCTTCGCGGGGAAACAGGCTTACTCGGTCGCAGGGGATACCCGCCGAACAGCTTCGGGGTGGCGGAAGAATTAACGGAGTGCGCGAACCTGCGGCGTATCGAGACACTGCAACAAAGCCGCCCGAGCCATCGGCGTTACCGTCACCGGCTTTACATACCCCGCAACCTCCGTGGGCCGCCCGATCGCCACGGGCTCGAACCCAGTCTGCCCCGTACACCGCATCGCCGCCGCCAGTAGTTTCGGCGGCGTATCATACCCTTCGAACGACAGCCGGAACGTCCCCCAGTGGATCGGGATCGCGTGCGCTGCGCCCAGCCGGCGATAGACCTCGACCGCATCCACCGGCCCGATATGGCTGCCCGACTCCATCTGCCCGTCGACGAACCGGAACGCGCCGATCGGGATCAGCGCCAGCCGGATCGGTCCCAACGCTGCCGCTTCGCGCGGCCATTGGCCGTCGCCCATCCCGGTATCGCCCGCAAAGAACACGTTCCCGCCTGGCAGCGTGACGACGAAGCTCGACCACAACGCGCGATTGCGATCGGTGAACCAACGGCTGCCCCAATGATGGTTGCGCGTCACGGTGACCGCGACACCGGGCCTGATCGCCACCCGCTGACCCCAGTCGAGCGCGGTCGCCTGCGCGCCGGTCTGGCCGATCACGCTGTCGTTGCCCAGACTGGTAACAATCCGCGGTCGATCGCGCTGCCAGAGCCGCTTCAGCGTCGCCTTGTCGAGATGGTCGTAGTGATTGTGACTGACCAGAACGACGTCGATCTTCGGCAACGCATCGAACGCGATCCCCGGCTCGGCGACACGACTAGGGCCCGTGCCCAGCGGCCCGGCCTTCTCCGCCCAGACCGGATCGGTGAGGATGTTGAGCCCCTGCGTCTGGATCAGAACGCTGGCATGGCCGACCCACGTCACGACCATCCGCTCGCCCTCGACCCGGGCGGGCGGCGCGACGCGGTTCACCGGGACCGACTTGGGCCATGCGGGCCGCCCATCGCTGCCCGTGAAATAGTGCCAGAAGAAGCTCGCGCGACCACCGCCGGCCGGCTGGATCTGCTGCGTGTCGGCGTCGTTGTCGGGATTGGCGAAGTGCGCGCCGTCGAAATGGCCGCTCTCCGGTCCGCGGTAGTAGAGGCGGTCGAGGAAGCGTGGGACGATCGTCATCGCCAGCGCGACGATCACGACCGCCAGCAGCACGATGCCCCCGACGATCTTCAACACGAGACGCACGCCATTCCCCTATCCGTTGCTGGTCCGTAACGCATCGTGTCGAGCATCGTTCAGACCGCTTGGCGCAGGCCCGCAACCCCGATAGCCTCGCGCCAAAGGGGATTCGCAAAATGCGTAAGCTTATCATCGGGCTATTGCTCGCAACCGCCGTTCCATTCGTCGCGAGCGCCAAGACGGTCGCGGTCGAGGAACAGTCGATCGACCAGGTCCAGGCGGCGATGACCGCGGGTAAAGCGAGCAGCGTCGACCTCGTCCGCGCCTATATCACGCGGATCGCGGCCATGGACCGCAAGGGCCCCACTCTCCGCGCCGTCATCGCGCTCAACCCCGACGCGCTGGCGCAGGCCAAGGCGCTCGACGCCGAACGCAAGGCCGGGCGTATTCGCGGGCCCCTCCACGGCGTGCCGGTGCTGATCAAGGACAATGTCGAGACCGCCGACGCGATGCCGACGACGGCCGGCAGCCTCGCGCTGAAGGACAATCTCACGCGTCGCGACGCGCCCGTCGTCGCGCAACTCCGCGCTGCGGGGGCGGTGATCCTGGGGAAGACCAACCTCAGCGAATGGGCGAACATCCGCTCGACCCGGTCGATGAGCGGCTGGAGTGCGGTCGGCGGCTTGGTCAAAAATCCCTACGCGCTCGACCGTACCGCCTGCGGATCGTCAAGCGGCTCGGGCGCGGCGATCGCGGCGAGCTTCGCGGCGGCGGCGATCGGCACGGAAACCGATGGTTCGGTGGTGTGTCCGTCGTCGCTTAACGGGCTGGTCGGGCTGAAGCCGACGCTCGGCCTGGTCAGCCGCACGCACGTCGTGCCGATCAGCCACAGCCAGGATACGCCGGGGCCGATGGCGCGAAGCGTGCGTGATGTCGCGACGTTGTTCTCGGCGATGATTGCGGTTGATCCTGCCGATGCCGCGACCGCGGGGGCAGGGGCTTACAAGCGCGACTATGCGGCGGGGCTGTCGACCAGCGCGCTGTCGGGTCTGCGCGTCGGCGTCATCCGGCCTGAGATGACCGCGGACCTTGCCGCGAAATACCAGGCCTCGCTCGATGTGCTCAAGGCGGCGGGCGCGGTGCTGGTCGAGGTCAAGCAGCCCAAGCTCGATGGGCTCGGCGAGGCGGAATTACTGGTGCTCCAGACCGAGTTGAAGGCCGATCTCGACACCTATCTCGCGACCACGCCAGCGGCGGTCGGCACGCGGACGCTCGATCAGGTCATCGCGTTCAACACCGCCAACGCGGGCACGGAGATGCCCTTCTTCGCGCAGGAGACATTCGAGGCCGCGGCGAAGACCAAGGGGCTGGACGATCCGGCGTACAAGGCAGCGCGCGCCAAATCGCTGCGGCTCGCGGGTGCAGAGGGGATCGACGCGATGCTCAAGGCCGCGGGCGCTACATTACTGGTCGAGCCGACCTACGGCCCCGCGTGGCTGAGCGAGCCTGTGTACGGCGATCAATACGGTGGCCCGAGTTCGAGCGGACTGCCGGCGGTGGCGGGCTATCCAAACCTGACCGTGCCGATGGGGCTGGTTCGCGGTTTGCCGGTCGGGCTGTCGTTCATCGCGACGAAGTATGGCGACGCAGCGGTTCTCGGTGCCGGCTATGCGTATGAGCAGAGGGCGAAGGCGCGGGTCGCGCCACGGTATCTGCCGACCGCCGATGCCGGTCCGGGCCTGGACGCTGCACGCTGATCGATCGATCCTCCCCCTGGCGGGGGAGGATCGTCAGGCTCGGGTAGCCCGCTTGGCGAAATTCCACTGCCAGAGCATCAGCAACGGCACGACCACCGTCTCCATCGCCAGCCCGAGCACGTGGCCCTGCGACGGCACACCGACCGCGAGCAACGAGATCCCGCGCGACAGTCCGCCAACGAAGATCAACCCGCCCAGCAGGCGAAACCGCGGTCCCTTGCGCTCGATATCCGGAATGCAACTGACGAAGCCCAGACCGGTCGCGAAGAAGATGCCGGAGATATACCGGAAATGGCTGTCGAGATCGCGCGGGATTTCGGCGAGATGGCCGAACGGCGTGGGGCCCTGCAGCACGCCTTGGCCGCCGACGATCAGCGGCAACAGGCACGCGACCGCGATCACCGCCTGCAGCACGCGCTTCTCGATCATAACAGGTCCTTCAGCAACTCCGGCCGGATCCGGAAGGCCCGCAACGACATCCGGACCTCGAAGATGAACGAGACAAGCGCTGCGATCAGCAGGATCATCGCGAGGATGAAGCACAGCGCGACCGCGGTGCCGAAATGAAGCTTGGCGAGTTCGGCGATGAACAGCAGCGCGATTAGCACGCAGGTCATGATCGCGCTCGACACCGCTAGGAACAGCGCCGCGTTAATGATCGTCATCCGGCGGTCGAGCAATCGCAGCTCCCAGCCGTAGCGCGTGCGATCGGCCGCGGAAAAATTCGGGTGCAACTGCTCCAGCTTCCGCGCGCGGTCGATCACGCGCGACAATCGTCCGGCGAGTACGTTGAGCAACTGTCCGATGCCCGCCAGCATGAAGACCGGCGCAAGCGAAAGCTGGATCGTCTGGGCGATCGTCGAAATGGCGGGGATCGTCGGCATGCCGGCACCATGTGGGAAAATATGCCGGATAGGAAGATCGTGAGCGTCGTCCGACCGATAGATCGTCGCAGTTTGGCCGTTGGCGTCTCAGACCCATACGCTTTGCAAGGCGCGGCTTTTCGATACCAAGATCAATGGCTTTCCCGGTATCCGGTCATATCCGAATATACCGGTAATACCAGACCTCATGCCCCTGCCGCCGCGCCTTGCGCTCGTACCGCGTCTCGGGCCAGTCGTCGGGGCGGGTCAGGAAGTCGTGCGGGGTGTTTGCCTGCCATTCGAAATCGCGGCGGGCGTTCATGATCATCATCGACCAGCGGCAATAGGTCGGATCGTCGGTGCCGAGCCGGAATTCCGCGCCGGGCTTCAGCTTGGCGGCGATCGTGTCGAGCGGACCGTGGTTGACCATGCGGCGCTTCGCATGGCGTGCCTTTCGCCATGGATCGGGATGCAGCAGGTACAGCCGGTCGAGGCTGGCGTCGGGCAGGCGCTCGATCACTTCCAGCGCATCGCCCATGTGGAGGCGGACGTTGGTCAGTTCGCCGTCGCGGATGTGTGCCAGCGCGCCGACGACGCCGTTGAGAAACGGCTCGCAGCCGATGAAGCCGACGTCCGGGTTCATCGCGGCCTGTCCCGCCAGATGCTCGCCCGCGCCGAAGCCGATCTCGACGTGGAGCGGGCGGTTGTCGCCGAACAACGTCATCGCATCGATCGGCCCTTCCTCGGGCACCGACAGGTCGGCGAGCGTTTCCTCGACGAGCGCGGCCTGGCCGAGACGCAGCTTGTGGCCCTGGCGACGGCCATAGAGGCGGCGGATAACAGAAGGATCGTTCATCGCCGCGCGCTCTAGCGGGCGATTGCGCCGGAGCAAAGCATGACGCGAACCGTTACACGCTCGTAATGGTCGATGATGCATCCAAACCGCCCGGCGAAGACGTTGAGGACCTCAAGGCCGCCGATGCGCAGGACCTGCACAAGGCCGTGCGCGAGGCGGGCGAGGAAGAGCTCGACCGTCCGCTATCGTCGCTGTTCTTTTCCGGGCTTGCTGCGGGCATGGCGATATCGAGTTCGCTGATTACCGAAGGCGCGCTGCATCAGGCGCTGCCCGACACGCCATGGCGGACGATCGTCGTGTCGCTCGGCTATCCGATCGGTTTTCTGGTCGTCATCCTCGGGCGGATGCAGCTGTTCACCGAGAGTACGATCAGTGCGATGCTGCCGCTGGTGACGAAGCCGTCGAGCTGGGCGCTGAAGCGGACGCTGCGACTGTGGGGCGTTGTGCTTGTGGCAAATCTGATCGGGACGGCGATTACCGGCGGCGCGATCGCGGCAGAGGTGCTCGGCAGCAGCGAGTTGCGCGGCGCGATGATCGAGGTGTCGATGCGGATCACCGAGCTGTCGGCCTGGGCGACGTTCGTCAACGCGATCCCCGCCGGGTTCATGATCGCGATCCTCGCCTGGTCGCTGCCCAACGCGCGGCAGCAGGCGTTCCTGGTGATCTTCGCGATCACCTATGTCGTCGCGCTCGGCGGGTTCAGCCATTCGATCGTCGGCTCGGACGAGGCGTTCCTGCTGCTGTTCTCCGGCCATGTCGGCGTCTGGCAGGCGTTGGTCGAATTGATACTGCCCGCGGTGCTCGGCAACTTGCTGGGCGGTGCGGGGTTGTTCGCCTTGCTCGCGCATGCACAGGTGCGCGGCGAGATGGACGGGCAGGGCGAGACGTGATGGGCAAGACCAAGGACGCCGCAAAGGCCGTCGAAAAGGTGGACCGCGAGGCGACGTACAAGGCCGCCGAGCACCGCGACGAACCGCTGGTCAAGGCGACCGGGTTCCTCGCCGAGATCGGCGACCAGCCGCAACTCGTTGCGACGTCGATCGGCACCGTCGTGATCGGCCTGATCGCACGCAGGCCGGAGGTGATCCGCGGCGGCGTGCGCATGCTGGCGGCACACGCGGCGGCAACCTTCGTCAAGTCGGCGATCAAGGCGTCGATCGATCGTACGCGTCCCGAAAAGGCGATCGAGGACGGCAAGGCGCGGTTCGAACCGGGCAACAGCGACGATCACGAGCAGACGTCGTTCCCCTCCGGTCACACCGCGGGCGCGGTTGCGGTCGCGCGTGCCGCGTCGCGCGACATCACCGGTGCGGGTGGTCCGGCGGCGTTGATTTCCGGCGCGGTCGCGGCGGCGCAACCGGTGAACGGGAAGCATTATCTGTCCGATCTGGTCGTCGGTGCGGCAGTCGGATGGATCGCCGAAGCGCTTGTCAGCGCGGTGTTCGACCGGGTCGCGCCCGTGGTCGAGACGGCGGTGGCGAACACGGCACCGTTGCTGATCGAGCACGCCAAAGCCTGAACGCCGATGGAGCGGCACGGTGTTACCCGACGAACACACTCGCCGGTGAAACCGAAGATTTGTGAAGCTACGGAAAGAGATAGCGGAACCGTTACGCCCGCGTGACGGTTGCCACCGCATCGTAACCAGAACGGACTATCCCCATGAAGAAGCTTTCCATCGCCGTCACGCTCGCCGCCATGGCCGTCTCGCTCGCAGCATGCGGCGGCAAGGGGGATGACAAGCTCGGCAGCCAGGTCGAGAAGGCCGCGGACAACCGCGCCGACGCGCTCGAGGCGACTGCCGACAATCTCGAAGACCAGGCCGAGGCCGTCCGTGACAACGCCGAGCACCAGTCGGATGCGATCGACGATGCCGACGTGAACGCGCAGGCGATGCCGCAGGCGCAGAAGGATGCACTGATCAACGGCAGCGAGAAGCTGCGCTGATCTTCTAGGCGCTCCACCAGCGCCGGCGTCTTGACCGCCTTCCGGTACGCACCGGGGGGCGGTTTTGACGTTCTGAAACGAACCGGCTCGACCGGCCAGTACGACGATACGAATACGACGACACCAATACGACGATAGGGGACACGGCAATGATCGACAGGCGTCGACTGGAAACGGGGGGCTTCATCACCTTCCTGGTGGCGATCACGATCGCGTTGTGCGTGGTCGTGTCGTCGTTCGCGGCGGCGTTGCTGTGGAGTGCGTTGGCGGCGATCCTGTTCCAATCGCTCTATCAGTGGTTGCTCAAGCGCTGGCCCGACCGTCGCAATCTGGCGGCCGCGCTGACGTTGTTGATCATCTTCGTCGCGGTGATCGTGCCGACCTTGTTCATCGGCAGCCTGATGATCGACCAGTCCGCCTCGGTCTACGCCAAGCTGCAGAGCGGCCAGATCAACTTCGGCGCGTATTTTCAGCAGATCCACGATGCGCTGCCGAACCGGATTCAGGGTGCGCTCGACAAGGCCGGGCTCAACAGCTTCGAGCAGGCGCAGTCGCGCGTGTCGACCATTCTCGGCAACAGCGTCCGCTCGATCGCGGGGCAAGCGCTGTCGATCGGCCGTAACGCAGCCGCGTTCCTGCTGTCGTTCGGCGTCGGGCTGTACGTGACGTTCTTCCTGCTTCGCGACGGTGACAAGGTGGGACCTGCGATCCGTCGCGCACTGCCGTTCGAGCATTCGGTGGCGGCGAAGCTGGTCGACAAGTTCGTCGCGGTGGTGCGCGCGACGATCAAGGGATCGGTGATCGTCGGGCTCGTCCAGGGTGCACTGGGCGGCCTGACCTTCTGGATCGTCGGCGTACCGGCGGCTTTGCTCTGGGGTTTGCTGATGGCACTCACGTCGCTGCTGCCCGCGCTCGGGCCTGCGATCGTCTGGGTGCCGGTCGCGGTATACCTGCTGGCGACGGGCGCGATATGGCAGGGTGTGGTCGTGATCGTCTCGGGCGTGGTGGTGATCGGCCTGGCCGACAACATCCTGCGGCCGATCCTGGTCGGGCGCGATACCGGGATTCCGGATTATATCGTGCTGGTGACGACATTGGGCGGGATCGAAATCGTCGGGCTCAGCGGCATCGTTGTTGGCCCGCTGGTTGCTGCGCTGTTTCTGACGGCGTGGCAGATTCTCACTGAGCAGCGGCATGCGCAAGTGGGTGAGCACGCACCCAATCCTTCGCGCCCCGTTCGTCCGGAGTAGCCGCTGAGCCTGTCGAAGCGGCGTACCGAAGGATCGGCGTTCGTGACCCGTGCGTTGATACGAGTCGCCCTATACCCCCTCTCCCCTCGGGGAGAGGGAGGGGCCCGCACGGCGAAGCCGGGTGGGAGGGTGAGGGGGAGTGAGGCTCGGACCCTCTCCCCAACGCCCCTCACCCTTCCGTCGGCAAGCGGCTCCTCCCTCCCTCTCCCCAGTGGGGAGAGGGACTCGAAACTTCGCTCCAAAATACAAAAAAGCCTCCTGCGGACTGGTCCGCGGGAGGCTTTTTTACATCACCAAATGCGTTGCTATCAGGCGACGGCAGCCTTCAGCGCGTCGACCAGGTCGGTCTTTTCCCAGGTGAACGTGTCACCCTCGGGCTCGCGACCGAAGTGACCGTACGCCGCCGTTTTCTTGTAGATCGGCGCGTTGAGCTTGAGGTGCTCGCGGATGCCCTTGGGCGTCAGGCGAACGAGCTTCGGCAGGACCGCCTCGAGCTTGGCTTCGTCGACCGTACCGGTGCCATGCGTGTCGACATACACCGACAGCGGCTCGGCGATGCCGATCGCGTAGCTCAGCTGGATCGTGCAGCGACGCGCAAGGCCGGCCGCAACGACGTTCTTCGCCAGATAGCGCGCGACATACGCGGCCGAACGATCGACCTTCGTCGGATCCTTGCCCGAGAACGCACCGCCGCCATGCGGGGCAGCGCCGCCGTAGGTGTCGACGATGATCTTGCGCCCGGTCACACCGGCGTCGCCATCGGGGCCGCCGATCTCAAACTGGCCGGTCGGGTTGATGTAGATCGCGGTCTCGTCGGTGATGAAGCCGTCGGGCAGCACGTCCTGGAACACGCCCATGACGTAGTCGCGCAGCACCGCGTACTTGGCGGCATCGGCGTTGTCGCCCTTTTCGCAATAGCCCGGTGCATGCTGCGTCGAGACCACCAGCGCGGTCGCGCCGACCGGCACTTCGTTCTCGTACGACAACGTGACCTGGCTCTTCGCGTCGGGCTCGAGGAACGGCGCGGCGCCCGAGTGACGATCTTCGGCCATCTTGGCGAGGATCTTGTGGCTGTAATACAGCGTCGCGGGCATCAGGCCGGGGGTCTCGTCGGTCGCATAGCCGAACATGATGCCCTGGTCGCCGGCGCCTTCGTCCTTGTTGCCGCTCTCGTCGACGCCCATCGCGATGTGCGCGGACTGGCCGTGGAGGTTGTTCTCAAAGCGGAACGTCTCCCAGTGGAAGCCCGACTGCTCATAGCCGATTTCCTTGACGGTGTTGCGGACAGCCGCCTCGATCTCGTCGAGGACGCCATCGGCCCACTGGTCGTTCTCGTAGATACCCTTGCCGCGGATTTCACCGGCGAGGACGACGAGCTGCGTGGTCGTCAGCGTCTCGCAGGCGATCCGCGCCTGCGGGTCCTTGGCGAGGAACAGGTCGACGATCGTGTCGCTGATCTGGTCGGCGACCTTGTCGGGATGGCCTTCGGAGACCGATTCGGAGGTGAACAGGAAAGACTTGCGCATGAGGGCCTCTTCGTCATGCCCGCCGGCGAACTGCCGATAGAGCGTCATATAAGGAAAGCTTTATATGACCTTCTAACGCTGGCGACGGCGCAGGGCAACCGCGCTTGCAAGCATCAATCCGGCGACGATCGCGGCCATTGCATTGCCGACGCGCGAGAACAGCGTGGGCGGGAGCGCGGACGGCATCGGCTGCTCGATCGCGCCCGCCGTCTCATGCGGCACGGTCGCGACGAGGCGGCCATCGGCGGCGATGATCGCTGAGATGCCCGTGGGGGTCGCGCGGACGATCGGCAGCCCTTCCTCGATCGCACGCATCCGAGCTTGGGCGAGATGTTGCGGCGGGCCCCATTTGCCGAACCACGCGTCGCTCGACGGGTTGAAGATCAGGCGCGGGCGGTGGGTCGGGTCGACCGTGTGACCGGAGAAGATGATCTCGTAGCAGATCTGCATGCCGATCGAACCGAAGCCGGGGAAGGTCAGATTGGCCGGCCCCTTGCCCGAGGTGAAGTCGATGTCGCCGGGCACCAGGCGCGCGAGACCGAGCGGTTTGAGCAGCCACGGGAGCGGCAGATATTCACCGAACGGCACCAGATGCGCCTTGTCGTAACGGCTGCGCAACCGGGCCTGCGAGTCCAGCGCGAACACCGAATTGGCGGCACCCGATATGCGGTCCTGGCTGTCGAACTCGAGCGCGGTGCCGCCCGTGAGGAGAATGTCCTCGGGGCCCAGCAGGCGTGCGATACGACGGCGAAGATAGAGCGGGCTCGACCAGCCATAGGCGTAGAACGGATAGCCATCCTCGAGATAGTCGCGAACGACGCCCTCGGGCCAGACCACGAGACGCGGGGTGGTGCCGCCCTGGCCGGAGAGCTTTTCGAGCGCGGAAAGCACGCGTTCGCCGTCGGATTCGTTGCGGTCTTCCTGGCCGATATCGGGCTGGACCACGCGGACCAGAGGCGTGCCGGGGGCGGGGGGCGGTGCGTTGGTCCAGAGTGCTGAAAGCGCCGCGATGCTCAGCACGGGGATCGCAATTGCCGGCAGTGTCCAACGCCGCGCGGCTAGCATCAGCAGCGCCCCTGCGGCGAGGATCGTCACGCCGGACAGCGCGTAGGTGCCGATCCAGGCGGACAGCCGCGCGATGCCGATCGCGGGGAGCCAGACGACGCTCAGCGGATCCCAGGCATAGCCCGTGAACAGCGTCGCGCGGAGCCATTCGGTGGCGATCCAGGCCGCGGCGAAGATCAGCACGAACGTCGCGTCGGGCGTGCCGGGGCGACGTGAGGTCCGCCAGGCCAATCCTGCGGCGAGCATCGGGAACAGCGCGAGATACAGCGCCAGGCCGACCGCGGCGAAATAGCCGAGCACCGGCGGCATCGCATCCTGGAAGTCGAACGCGTGCTTGAACCAGTTGTTGTTGACGGTGAAATGCCCGACCCCGAACACCCACCCGCGCCAGAGTGCACCGCGCAGGGTCGGCGCGTCGTGGACGAGCTTCATCCACAGCGCGAAGGCGACGAGAGTCAGCGGCCAGAGGTCGAGCGGGGCGAACCCGGTCGCGGCAAGCGCGCCGAGGACGAGGCAGGCGAGGGCAGGGTAACGGTTCACGCTCGCGCTATGGCGTGGCGGGGAAGGGGGGGCAATGTTTTCGGTCTGATGGGGGGGCTGCATGAAGAGCGGGTTCGCTACTTCTTCTACCACCCCGGCGAAGGCCGGGGCCCAATTGGAAAGGTGGTCGTAACGGAGCGCTCCCCTGCATTAGCTACGTCCCCCAATTGGGCCCCGGCCTTTGCCGGGGTGGTGCGATATGGTTGGGTGAGGTGTGCCCTTCCCACCTTGTTTCCCCGCGAAGGCGGGGACCCAGACTGGGCTCCCGCCTTTGCGGGAGAACAAGGTTTTGGGCTCATCTCCTGTTATTGCGGTGGTTCAAAACTCCCACGCAATCCGCTGGGTCGACGAACCCACCGCCACGACCTATTCTTCCTCGCATGACCCTACGCCCCTTCCACCTAGCCTTCCCCGTCCACGACCTGACCGCCGCACGCGCCTTCTACGGCGCCACGCTCGGCTGTCGCGAAGGGCGTTCCAGCGACCAGTGGATCGACTTCGACCTGTTCGGCCACCAGATCGTCGCGCACCTCGACCCCTCGGCCAAACCCGTCGCGGTCGAGAACGCGGTCGATGGCCATGCCGTCCCGGTCCCGCATTTCGGCGTCGTGCTGACGATGGACGATTGGACCGCATTGTCCGAACGCGTCACCGCCGCCGGGGTCCAGTTCGGGATCGCGCCGTACATCCGCTTCAAGGGCGAGCCCGGCGAGCAGGCGACGATGTTCTTTCTCGATCCCAGCGGCAACGCACTCGAGTTCAAGGCGTTCGCCAACGACGACATGATTTTCGCGACTTAAGGAATAGACATGGGCACTCCCATCACCGTCGACGTACCCCATCAGCTCGGCAAGGCGGCGGTTCGCGCGCGGCTCGATGGCAGCATCGACAAGATCGGCGCGAACATTCCCGGCGGCTCGGTGACCGATCACCGCTGGGACGGCGACACGCTGCATTTCACCGTCAAGGCGATGGGGCAGACGATTGCCAGCGCGGTCACCGTGTTCGAGACCAACGTCCACGCGGTCGTCGACCTTCCCGGTATCCTAGGGTTGTTCGCGAGCAAGGTGCAGGACATGATCCGCAAGGAAGCGCCGAAACTCCTGCGCTGAGATCAGGGAGATCAGGCCGTCGCGCGCCGATACAGGTCGAACGCCGCCTTGGCGCCGACGATGGCCTGCTCGACCCAGGCATCGTCGGCGTTCTCCCCGTCGATCGCGGTCAGCAACGCGCGCCACTCGCCCGACAGATGTTTCGCGCCGAGATACGCCGACGGCATCCTTTCGGGGACCGACCGCGACAGCATGACACCACCGAGCCGCGACCCTTCGACCACATACATCGCACCCCATCCGGCGGCAGCGCTCGCCGGGACGTCGAACGCCATCGGCGCGGGCATGTCTTCGCCCAGCGCGGCGAGGTCCGCGGCGAGCTCTGTCCCGCGCGACCGAACCGTCGCCAGCCCCGGAATCGCGGCCAGCCAAGCCTCAACCGCGGGCAAGGCCTTCGCGTGCGCGATCAGGAACGCCCGGTAGTCATCCGCATCGGCCAGGTCGTAGCGTCCGAACCCTGCATCGACCGCGTCGTGATCCGCTGCCGTCGCGCTCCGCAATCGCGCAACGGTGGAAACCCCATCGGTCAACAGCAGCGCCCCCCGCCCTTGCTGCCGTATCGCGCCTCCTGCCGATCGCGGAAGAACGTGCGCTCGTCCATCGGCGCGTGGTCGGGATGCCGCTCGGCCATGTGCTGGCAATAGGCAGCGTAGGACGGCACGCCGACCATCAGCAACGCGGTCTCGCGCACCTTCGCGTAGAGCGCGCGGATCATTCTGCGGCGACCAGCTGAGGCGGGACTTCGGTCACCGTCGGCCGGTCGATCTTCAGCGCTGCCAGACACGTGCGGATGCCGAAGAAGACGATCGACAGCACCACCGCCAGGAACAGCGCGCACAGCCCGGCATCGATCCGGTCGTTGAGCACGATCCGCTGCATCTCCGCCATCGTCTTGGCGGGCGCGAGCAGTTCACCCCGCGCCGCCGCTCCTGAGAACTTCGACGCGTGCGCGAGGAAGCCGACCTTCGGATCGCTCGCGAACAGCTTCATTAGTCCGGCGGTGATCGTGCACAGGCACAGCCACGCGGCGGGCAGGATCGTCACCCACGCGTAGCGCTGGCGCTTCATCCGGAACAGCACGACTGTGGCCAGCACGAGCGCGACCGCCGCGAGCATCTGGTTCGAGATGCCGAACAGCGGCCACAAGGTGTTCACGCCGCCAAGCGGATCGGTAACGCCTTGGTACAAGAAGAAGCCCCAGGCGATCACACAGAGCGCGGTCGCGATCAGCCCGGGCACGATCGCCGAGGCGTTACGGAACGATGGCACCGCGAGCCCGATCAAATCCTGCAGCATGAACCGCCCGGCACGCGTGCCCGCATCGACCGCGGTAAGGATGAACAAGGCCTCGAACAGGATCGCGAAGTGATACCAGAACGCCTTCATCGCCTGCCCGCCGACGAGGTGGCTGAAGATCTCCGACATCGCCACCGCCAGCGTCGGTGCGCCGCCCGTGCGGCTGACTATCGTGGTCTCGCCGACGTCCTTCGCGGTCTGTGCGAGCGTCTCCGGCGTGATCGGGAAACCCATTGCCGTCACCGCAGTTGCAGCGGAGGCAAAGTCAGTGCCGACCACCGCCGCCGGGCTGTTCATCGCGAAATAGACGCCGGGATCGAGGATCGACGCACCGACCAGCGCCATGATCGCGACGAAGCTCTCCATCAGCATCGCGCCGTAGCCGATGAACTGCGCGTCGCCTTCGCTGGCGATGAGCTTCGGTGTCGTGCCGCTGGCGATCAGCGCGTGGAAGCCCGACACCGCGCCGCACGCGATCGTGATGAACAGGAACGGGAAGAGCCCGCCCGACCAGACCGGGCCGCTGCCGTCGATGAACGGGGTGAGCGCGGGCATCTTGAGCGGCGGCGCGACGACCGCGATGCCGATCGCGAGCGCGACGATCGCGCCGATCTTGAGGAAGGTCGACAGGTAATCGCGCGGCGCGAGCAACAGCCACACCGGCAGGACGGAGGCTACCGCGCCGTAGCCGACCATCAGCACGCACAACTGCACCGGGGTCAGCGTGAACAGCGGCGCGAGCGTCGGCGAGGCGGCGACGGTGCCGCCATAGACGATCGCGGCGAGGAGCCCGATGACGCCGAGAACGGAGACCTCGCCGACCTTTCCGGGCCGGATCCAGCGCGTGTAGATGCCCATCAGGAAGGCGAGCGGGATGGTCGCGGCGACGGTGAACAGCCCCCACGGACTCCCGGCGAGCGCGCGCACCACGATCAGCGCTAGGACGGCGAGGATGATGACCATGATCGCGAACGCACCGATCAGCGCGATCACGCCGGGGACTGCGCCCATTTCCATGCGGATCAGCTCGCCGAGCGACCGCCCGTCGCGGCGCATCGAGATGAACAGGATCATGAAGTCCTGCACCGCACCCGCGAGCACGACGCCGGCGAGGATCCAGAGCGTGCCGGGGAGATAGCCCATCTGCGCGGCGAGCACCGGGCCGACGAGTGGGCCTGCGCCCGCGATGGCTGCGAAATGGTGGCCGAACAGGACGTTGCGATCGGTCGCGACGTAGTCGAGGCCGTCCGCGCGGCGCAGCGCCGGGGTCTGGCGACTTGGGTCGAGTTGCATCACATGCCGCGCGATATATCGCGCGTAGAACCGGTAGGCGATCAGCTGGACCGACACGGCCGCGGTGACGATCCACAGCGCGTTGACATGCTCGCCGCGCTCGAACGCGACGACGGCAAGCGCGCAGGCTGCGAGGAGCGCAAGGGCGCCCCAACCGATCTTCTCGCGTAATGTCATTGCGTTCGCCCTCCCGCGGTCCGTTACGCGCGGCATCGCGTATTCAGGCGCGGAGCGCTAGCCTAGATTAGCTCGTACACCCGCCCCACAGCTCCACCCCGGCGAAGGCCGGGGCCCAATTGGAAGGGTCGTCGTAACGCAGTGAGAGCTTCACCGTTACCGTTCCCCAATTGGGCCCCGGCCTTCGCCGGAGTGGTGGCTTGGTTGGATAAAGGTGGCGCTCCCCGGTCAACGGGGCTCGATCTGAGCAGGCGGCATGCAAAACGCAGTTCAACCCCATCCCGTCACCCCGGCGGAGGCCGGGGCCCACCGTCCCGCATCCTCCACGGGCCGCGAGCATGCGGAATGGTGGATGCCGGAACGAGCCCGGCATGACGAGGAAGGGGTGGCGCTCTTTGGTATTCAACTTGAACATTGTGCGGGTGCGAGGAAGACACGATCTGCGCCGAGCCGCTCCCCCGCGGAGGCGGAGGCCCGGCTGAATACCGTAGCGCGAGATACCCTGGCCCCCCGCCTTCGCGGGGGAACAGTTTGGGCGAGCGCTTCCCTTCATCGTTAGGGTGAGCGCCGCCGTGTCCGAATCAACCCGCCCCGCAAACTCAAACCTGCGAGTGGTGGCCCTCCAACTCATCGCCGACGATGCGCACCACGTGCAGCACGTTGGTCGACCCAGGCGTCCGGAACGGCACGCCCGCGAGCACGATCACTCGGTCGCCGGCCTTCGCCATCCCATGCCGCAACGCCATCCGCTTCGACTTGGCCACCATGTCCTCGAACGACTCGACGTCGCGCGTATGCACGGCATGCGTCCCCCACAGCAGCCCCAGGCGCCGTGCGGTCTCATCGCTCGGCGTCAGCACCAGCAGCGGCACCGACGGCCGCTCGCGCGCGATCCGGCGGGCGGTCGAGCCCGAGGTGGTGAAGCAGATGATCGCCACCGCCGACACCGTCGCGGCGATGTTCTTCGCCGCCTCGGCCAGCGCATCCGCGGTCGTCGGATCGGGCTTCATCACGGTGAAGTGCATGCGGTCGCCATGCTCGGGATCGGCCTCGACCGACACGCCGATCGCATCCATCATCGCCACCGATTCGACCGGCCATGCGCCTGCCGCGCTCTCCGCCGACAGCATGATCGCGTCGGCACCGTCATACACCGCGGTGGCGACGTCCGACACTTCCGCCCGCGTAGGGGAGGGCGACGTGATCATCGATTCGAGCATCTGCGTCGCGACTACCACCGGTCGGCCCATCCGGCGCGAGACCTCGACGATGCGCTTCTGCAGCGGCGGCACCTGCTGCGGCGGCAGTTCGACACCGAGATCGCCACGCGCGACCATCACGCCGTCGCACGCCTCGACGATCTCCTCGAGCCGTTCGATCGCCGCCGGCTTCTCGATCTTCGCCATCAGAGCCGCCTTGCCGCCGATCAGTTTCCGCGCTTCCCACAGATCCTCGGGACGCTGGACGAACGACAGCGCGATCCAGTCGACGCCCTGGTCGACCGCGAAGTCGAGATCGCTGCGATCTTTCTCGGTCAGCGCGGCCATCGGCAGCACCACGTCGGGGACGTTCAGACCCTTGCTGTTCGACAACGCGCCGCCGACCTCGACCCGCGTCGTGATCTCGCGCGGGCTATGCGAAACGACGCGAAGGACGAGCTTGCCGTCGTCAAGCAGCAGGCGGGCGCCCGGCTCGATCGCCGCGAAGATCTCGTCGTGTGGCAGTTCCACCCGCGTCGCGTCGCCCGGCGTCGGGTCGCGATCGAGCACGAACATCGAGCCGGTTTCGAGCACCGTGCGGCCGCCATCGAACTTGCCGACGCGCAGCTTCGGCCCCTGCAGATCGGCGAGGATGGTCGAGGGGCGGCCAAATTCCTTCTCCAGCGCGCGAATCGCCTGGATCACGGCGATCTTCGATTGCTGGTCGCCGTGGCTCATATTGATCCGGAACGCGTCTGCGCCCGTGCGGAAGAGCGTCGCGATCATCTCGGGGGTGCTGCTGGCAGGGCCGAGCGTCGCGAGGATGCGGACTTTCCGCGAACGGGGGGCGATGGCCATTGTCATGCGTGCGTTTCCTGGGGGAGGTCTTTGCCGCGACGGGCCTTAAACCCTATCTCCGCGGGATCAACCACGGAGCATACGAATGAATCCCGAAAGCGACTCGCTTGCCACACTCGACGATGCCGTAGCGGCGCAGGCCTTTCGTCGCCTGATCCGCCACCTCCGACACCGCGAGGACGCGCAGAACGTCGACCTGATGGGCCTAGCCGGTTTCTGCCGCAACTGCCTGTCGGACTGGGTCGAAGAGGCCGGCGGCATGTCGAAGGATGCGGCGCGGGAAACGGTGTACGGGATGCCGTACGCGGAGTGGAAGGCGCACCACCAGGGCGACGCGAGCCCCGAGCAGCTTGAACGTATGAAGGCGAGCGTCGCGAAGAACGCGCCCAAAAACGGGGCCGTCTGATTCAGGCGATTGAGCCTAACACGGTAAACGCCTAGACGCAGGCCCGCACCCAATTCGGCATGATTCAGGACGTCTCCGGACGGCGATCACCGGTGCGGGCTTGTATCTTGATTGGCTTTTGACCGGCGCGTGGGCGCTGGCGAGTGGGGAATTTTCGATGTCTGACGAACGGCAACACGGCATGGGCGGCGGCGCGGTCGCAGCGGATGAACTGCGCCTGCTGATCGAGCGCGCCGAGCGTCTCGAAGAAGAGAAGAAAGGTATCTCGGACGACATCAAGGACGTGATGGCCGAAGCCAAGGGGCGCGGGTACGACCCCAAGGCGATCCGCAAGATCCTGTCGATCCGGAAGAAGAAGAAGGAAGAATATCAGGAGGAGGAAGCGATCCTCGAGGTGTATCTCCAGGCGTTGGGGATGATCTGAGGATTTCTGATCTCGCGCGGTGCCTCCCCCGACATGGTGTCGGGTCGCTAGGGGGCACCGCGTTAACCCGCTCGATGTACCGGTAGAGAATGTTTCTCCCGATCTTCGCGGCGTTCGTCCTGTTCCTGATCATCAACGCGATTACCGTCGCCGCGTTCGCGATCGACAAGCGGCGATCGTCGACAGGTGCCTGGCGCATTCCGGAGTCCCGCTTGCTATGGTTCGCGGCGCTTGGCGGTAGCCCCGGTGCGTTCTGGGCGCGGGGGCGATACCGGCACAAGACACGGAAGCAACCGTTCGTTGGCCGGCTCCAGCTGATCGCGATGGTACAAGTTGGCGTCGTTGCAGGTCTCGTCATCGCTTTCGCAATGTAGGTTCGACGACTTGCACCGTCATTGTCGCAACTGACGCTTGGGTGTATTGCCGTTATGCAACATTGCATCGGGGGCAAGCATGCGGGTATTTCTGGGAATTGCGGCGGCACTGGTCAGTGCTCCCGTCGCGGCGCAATCGATCGAGACCGATGCGCATCGGCTCGCCCAGCGGGCGGAGGCGTTCGTCCAGGTCCGCAACCGGTTCGACCAGGCGGCGATGATCGCGATGATGGCGCCCGAATACCAGGAAGTGTCGCCCGTCGGTGAGGTCGATTCCCGCGAGCGCGTGATCGGGTTCTATGCGTCCGACAAGAAGAAGCCCGCGCCGCCGATGACGATCACCGAGACCGTCGCGCGGCCGGCGGGGGCGCTCGGCGTCGTCACGATGCGGATCGCTTATGCGGTGCCTGGCAAGGACGGTCAGCTACAATCACGCGCGCTGCGCGCCGGCTTCGTCGCGCGACGGATCGGCAAGGAGTGGCGTTTCGTGTCGGCGCAGTTCACGCCGATCCGCTAGGCCGCTTCCGCTGGCAGCGTCGTCCAGCCCAGCCCTGGGATCGTGATCGAACGTTTGCCGGCGAGATCGGTGCGGCAGACGATCAGTTCGCGGCTTTCGATGTAGCCGATCAGCCGCTTCACCCGGCCGATCGAACTCGTGCCGTACGTCGCTGCGATGCGCGCGTCCGAAGGGCAGGGTTCGCCTTCGCGCGCCGCACGCGCGACCAGCAGGAACGCGCCGAGCATGTCGTCCGGCAGCCCGCTCGCAACGTCGAGGGCGGCCGTCCAGGCTTCGTCGGTCATGTCGAAGATGCCGGCGCGGGCGCAGCTCAGGCGCCGGACGAAGCCGGGGAGATCGAGCGGCGGCTTGGCAAGACCGCCCATCCGGCAGCGCACCTGGAAATCCTGGAACAGCACCGACGGAGGTCGCAGCGTCGATTCCGGATCCTCGACGATCGCACGGAACACGTCGGCGTAGACCGCTTCGACCTCGTCGTCGGTCTTCTCAGGCGGCGGCGGCGCGGCTGTGCGCGGCTCGGGCGGGCGGGCGATGCCGTCGAGCAGTTCTTCCGCCGGCACGCGACGTGGGCGCGAATCGAACATCAGGCTGAGTTCGGGTGCGTCGACTACCGGCTCGGACAGCAGATCCTGCAGGTCCATCGGTGCGGCGCTGGGGAGGGGGGTGAGCTTCGGGCTCCCGCTCCGTGCCGACGTCGCCACGTCGCCGATCTTCACGGTGATCGGTCGCCGCGACACCGCCGGCCCGAGCGCCATGAACGTGCCGCGCTGGAGATCGCGAATCGCTTCCGCCTGGCGCCGTTCCATGCCGAGCAAATCCGCCGCGCGCGCCATGTCGATGTCCAGGAAGGTGCGGCCCATCAGGAAGTTCGACGCTTCCGCCGCGACGTTCTTCGCCAGCTTCGCCAGACGCTGTGTTGCGATCACGCCGGCGAGGCCGCGCTTACGGCCACGGCACATCAGGTTGGTCATTGCCGCCAGCGATGCGCGGCGGACCTCCTCGGAGACCTCGCCGCCGGTCACCGGCGCGAACATCTGCGCTTCGTCGACGACCACCAGCACCGGGTACCAATGCTCGCGCGGCGCATCGAACAGCGCGGACAGGAACGACGCGGCGCAGCGCATCTGGCCCTCGACCTCGAGCCCTTCGAGGCTGAGCACCGCGGACGTCCGATGTTCGCGCAACCGGGTAGCGATGCGCGAGATTTCGCGTTCGCTATAGTCGCCGGCTTCGATCACGACATGACCGTGCGGCCCCGCGAGCGTCACGAAATCGCCCTCCGGATCTATCACGATCTGCTGGACATGCCCCGCCGATCGCTCGAGCAAGCGGCGAAGCAGATGCGATTTTCCCGAGCCCGAATTGCCCTGCACCAACAGGCGGGTGGCGAGTAGTTCCTCCAGGTCGACGCCGACGGCAGTACCATTGCCGTCGGTGCCCATATTCACGCTAACCGTCATGCCGCGCGTTTGGCAGGTGCGGGCGTGTGGGAGCAAGGAGTCTTTGTCGCTTCCGTCGCAAGTGGGGGGCTTTGCGCACTGGCATAATCCGCATTCCGGGCTAGGGCGCAAAACATGGCTACGAAACAATCCCTGCTCGCCGATCTCTCGCAGCGACTGCTCGGCAAGGCACCGGGCGACCTCGACGACGAGGAACGCCGTGTCCTCGCCGGCATCGAGGCGGGCACAACGGTCAGTCGCGATGCTGCCGACGTGTCGGATGAGCGATCGACGTTCGGCGAGCGGCTATCGGACCGCGTCGCCGCGATCGGCGGGTCGTGGGGGTTCATCATCGCGTTCAGTGCGGTGCTGATCGGCTGGATGCTGCTGAACTCGGATATCCTCGCGCATTTCGGGCGCGCGTTCGATCCGTACCCCTACATCTTCCTCAACCTGCTGCTGTCGACCGTGGCCGCGATCCAGGCGCCGGTGATCATGATGAGCCAGAACCGGCAATCGGCGAAGGATCGCTTGGCGGCGAGCCTCGACTACGAGACCAACCTGCGCGCCGAACTCGACATTTTGCGCGTGCACCACAAGATCGATCATCTGGTGCTCGCGCGGCTCGACGCGATCGAGCAGAAGATCGACGCTCTGGCGAAAACGGCCTCACCGTCCTAAAGCCACCGCATCAGGCTATTAGAGGCACCGATGGCAGGCCATTCCAAATACAAGAATATCATGTACCGCAAGGGCGCGCAGGACAAGAAGCGCTCGTCGGCGTTCAGCAAGCTCAGCCGGGAAATCACGGTCGCGGCCAAGATGGGCCTGCCCGACGTCGACATGAACCCGCGCCTGCGTGCGGCGGTCAACGCGGCCAAGGCGGCGTCGCTGCCGAAGGAGAATATCCAGCGCTCGATCGACAAGGCTAGCCGCGGCGACGCCGAGAATTACGAGGAAATCCGCTACGAGGGTTTCGGCCCCGGCGGCGTGTCGCTGATCATCGAGGCGCTGACCGACAACCGCAACCGCACCGCGACCAACGTGCGTGTCGCGGTCGGAAAGAACGGCGGCAACCTCGGCGCGGGCGGCTCTGTCAGCCACGCGTTCGATCGCGTCGGTCTGATCTCGTATCCGGCGAGCGCGGGCGATGCTGACACGGTGTTCGAAGCGGCGCTCGAAGCGGGCGCCGAGGACGTCACGTCGAGCGAGGACGGCCATGAGGTCTGGACCGCGCAGGGCGACCTCCACGAGGTGGCGAAGGCTCTGGAAGCGAAGCTCGGCGAGGCCGAAGGCGCGAAGCTCGCCTGGCGCCCTCAAGTGATGGTCGCGGTCGGTGCAGACGATGCGGCGACCCTGTTCAAGCTGATCGACGCGCTCGACGACGACGACGACGTGCAGACCGTCTGGGGCAATTACGAGATCTCCGACGAGATCATGGAGACGCTCGGTTGAACGGCTCGGGGTTGAGATGAAGAAGGTTGGTTCGCGCGGAGGCGCGGAGGCGCGGAGAGTAGCGCTTCGTGCAATCGTCTTCCGCGCTAGCGGCCTGTCACCTGTCGGCCAGCCCGATGAAGTGAAAGTCCCGCTGACGCGAGACGATAGCCAAAAGCGTACCCCCTCCGCGCCTCCGCGCCTCCGCGCGAACCAATCTTCTTCTTCCTTCTCATGATCATCCTAGGACTAGACCCGGGCCTAGGCACAACAGGCTGGGGCATCATCCGCGCCGACGGCAACCGCCTGAGCCATATCGCCAACGGCCAGATCAAGACCGACCCGTCGATGGCGCTCCCTCGCCGCCTGACAGCGCTCTACAATGCGCTGATCGACGTCATCCGCACCGAACGCCCCGATGGTGCCGCGGTCGAGGAAGTGCTCGGCAACACCAACGCGCAATCGACGTTGAAGCTCGGGCAAGCGCGCGGCGTCGTGCTTCTGGCTGCCGCCGGCGCAGGGCTGCATATCGGCGAATATCACCCCTCGACCGTCAAGAAGGGCGTCGTCGGCACCGGCGGCGCGGACAAGAAGCAGATCCAGGCGATGATGGCGGTACTGCTGCCCGGCGCCAAGCTTGCCGGGCCCGACGCCGCCGATGCGCTCGCGGTCGCGATCACGCATGCGCATCACGTCGCGAGTGCCGCCGCCCTGGCGCGGCGATCCGGTATCGGCGCCTGATCCTCGCCGGCGCGTCCGGCTCGGTCTTAGAAGCTTTGAAGACCCGGCGACGCGTGATAGTCTTTGTCAAACGTCGATCATGACGCTGAGATCGGACAAAGTCCGACATCTAGAGTTGGCAGGTAAACTGCTCCCCGCAGAACTTATCGACGGCGTTCACGGACGACGATCGTAACTAAGACGGACTGTCCGACTGACACTCCGCGTGCTCGATGCGTTTCTAGATTTGGGTCCATAACGGATGCAAATTCCAAGACTTACCGGCCATTAAAGTTTTTCTGGCCAGACCGATGACAGTGTGGCAGTCGCGCCATGGTTAATTTTTAATATAGATCAAGGTAGAGCGATGAACCTCGATCAGGTAAGCGGCGGCACCAACAGCCATAATGTTCCGGCAGGCGCGTTTGCGATGCCACCCGGAATGCGGATGCGGTACGATCTCCCCGATCCCAGTCTGTCCGAATATCTGACGGGCTATGCGATCTATGCATCGGACGATCGTACCCCGATGCTCAACTGGTATCTGCCCGCCCCGGCGATGATCTCGGTCGTCGTCGATGCGGGCCCGTTGACCGTATCGATCGGCAATCACCGGTTCGGGCCAGTCGATCGGGCCAGCTTCTACGGCCCTACCAGCCGCGCCTTCCGGACGGAAACGACCGGTGGGATCGCCGTAGGCATCGGCCTGAGCGCGCTGGGCTGGTCGCGACTGACGGCCCGGTCGGCAGGCGATTTCCACAATCGGGTCACGCCATTGTCGGCAGTGCTCGGTGCAGAGCTTTCCGCGCGTCTGATCGAGGGGCTCGATGCGCTGGACGATGACTCGTTCATCAAGCCGCTGCTCGACGCGGTTCTCGGTCCGCTGTTCCAGCGAGCGCACCCGCGCGAAGACCTGATCCGCGCCTTCACCGCGCTGACGGTGACCGACGGCGTGATCGAGATGAAGGACGTCGCCGATCGACTCGATATCCCGACGCACGAACTGCGGCGCATGGCGACGCGGCATTTCGGCATGCCGCCGAAGCTGCTGCTGCGTCGCGCGCGGTTTCTCCGGTCGTTCATCGGGCTGATCCGGACGGACGGCATGGCCGACTATTCGAAGATCGACAGCAGCTATTTCGATGCTTCGCATTTCCTGCGCGACGCAGGCACCTTCCTCGGCACGACGCCGCGGCGTTTCGTGGCATCCGACACGGTATTTCTGAGGGCAAGCCTGCGTGCGCGCGCTGCCGTGATCGGCGCGCCGACCCAGGCCCTTCACGGCGTCGTCAAACCGCCTGCGCCGGTCACGGGGCGATCGACGACCGGGGAAGATCGGTTGCGGCCCAGCGTGTAATGGGCCGTGAAGTGCGGAGAGCGGATTTTGACTGGATGACGACGCTCCTCCTTTGATCTACCGCATGCCGAATGATCGTGCATCTCAAGGGACGTCTGGATTCAACGGGTATCGACCATGCCGTGATCGACGTCGGTGGCGTCGGGTATCTGGTCGGTGCGTCGGCGCGCACGCTGTCGGCCTTGGGCCCAATCGGCGAGGCTTGTACCGTGTTCACCGAATTGCTGGTGGGCGAGGATTTTCAGCGGCTCGTGGGATTTTCGAGCGCAGACGAGCGCGACTGGTTCCGGTTGCTGACCGGAGTGCAGGGGGTCGGCGCCCGCGTCGCGCTCGCGATCCTGTCGGCGTTGGAGCCCGTCGACCTGAGCCGTGCGATCGCGAGTGGCGACAAGGCGATGGTCGCGCGCGCGAACGGCGTGGGGCCGAAGCTTGCACAGCGCATCGTGATGGAACTGAAGGACAAGGTCGGCGGCATCGCGCTTGGGCTCGGGCCGGCGGTGGTCAACGCCGCGCCGGGCGCGTCTGCGGATGCGGTGTCGGCATTGCTCAACCTTGGGTTCCGCCCGAACGAGGCGAGTGTCGCGGTAGCGGCGGCGGACGAGGAGCTGGGGCCTGGGGCTTCGCTCGACGCGCTGGTGCGGCTGGCGTTGCGCAAGGCGTCGAAGTCGTAGTTTCGGACTCGTTCGGTTCGTTCTTAACCCTCCGCTCGCTCCCACGTCCGTTCGTGCTGAGCGAAGTCGAAGCACCATCTCTTGGGGCACACCCTTCGACTTCGCTCAGGGCGAACGGGAAGGGGGCTTGGTTTCACAAGGTCCCTGTCTCAGAGTGCGGTCGGCAGCGGTCGTCCGGCAAAATGCGCGTCGAGGTTCGCAACCACCAACGCCGCCATCGCCGCCCGCCCGTCGACGGTCGCGCTACCCTGATGCGGTGACAGGACCACTTGGTTCATCGCCTCGAGTGCGTCGGGAACGGCAGGTTCGTCGGCGAATACGTCGAGCCCCGCCCCGGCGATCGTCCCAGCCTGAAGCGCGGCTAGCAGCGCCGGTTCGTCGACCAAGCTCCCCCGAGCGATGTTGACGAGGATACCGTCCTCGCCAAGCGCCTTGAGAACACCCGCATCCACGATATGCGACGTCGCCTCGCCCCCAGGTGCGGCAATGATCAGAACGTCGCATGCTCCCGCAAGCGAAGCGATGTCGGCATGAAATACGCCCGCGAAATCCGGCTTGGCGGAACGCGCGGTGTAGTGAAGTTCGTTCGCAAACGGCGCAGCACGCTTGGCGATGGCCCTCCCGATCCGGCCGAGCCCGAAGATCCCGATCCGTCGCCCGCTCGCCCGGCGCGCGAGATCGACCTGCCACCCGCCGTCCCGCACCGCACGGTCGTTCGCGACGATCCGCCGCTGCACCGCCAGCATTAGCCCGATCGCGAGGTCCGCGACGTCGTCGGTCAGCACGTCCGGCGTCGTCGTCACCGCGATGCCGCGTGCCTTGGTCGCGGCAAGGTCGATCCCGTCATAGCCGACGCCGTGGATCGCGACGATCTCCAGCGCCGGAAAACGATCGAGTAGCGCCGCATCCACCACGCTGCTCCCGCCACCGACGATCGCGCGCGTCGTCCCGGGCGGATCCTTGCGGTGCAACGTGAAGCGCTCGGCGAGTGTCGCCTCCAGCGCGGGCGAGACTCCGCCCAGCAGATACAAATCGTGGTGCGAGGTGTCGTTGGTCATCCCACCCCCATAGCCGCCTTGCCCCCTTCACCGCGAGCGCGCTATCGCAGGGTGTGACCGATACAGACCGCATCCTGACTGCCGCCAAGCGTCCCGAAGACGTCGACGCCGCGCTGCGCCCGAAGACGCTCGACGAATTCGTCGGGCAGAAGGCCGCGCGGGAGAATTTGCGCATTTTCATCCAGGCGGCAAAATCGCGGGGCGATGCGCTCGATCACGTGCTGTTCTTCGGGCCGCCGGGACTCGGCAAGACCACGCTCGCGCAGATCGTCGCGCGCGAAATGGGAGTCGGGTTCCGCGCCACCTCGGGGCCCGTGATCGCCAAGTCGGGCGATCTCGCCGCGCTGCTGACCAATCTCGAGGATGGCGACGTGCTGTTCATCGACGAGATCCACCGGTTGCAGCCTGCGGTCGAGGAAGTGCTGTACCCGGCGATGGAGGATCGTGCGCTCGACCTGATGATCGGCGAGGGCCCGAGCGCGCGATCGGTGCGGATCGACCTGCCGCGGTTCACGCTGATCGGCGCGACCACGCGGCAGGGGTTGCTGACGACGCCGCTGCGCGATCGCTTCGGCATCCCGGTGCGGCTGCAATTCTACACGGTCGAGGAGCTGGAGCGCGTCGTCACGCGCGCGGCGGGGTTGCTCGGACTGGGCATCGCCAAGGACGGCGCAATGGAGATCGCTCGTCGTGCGCGTGGCACGCCGCGCATCGCCGGGCGTTTGCTGCGGCGAGTGCGCGATTTCGCCAATGTCGCAGGGCATGAGACAGTCGATGCACGCGCGGCGGATGCGGCGCTCAACCGGCTGGAGGTCGATTCGCTCGGGCTCGACGCGATGGACCGCCGCTATCTGATGATGATCGCCGACATCTACCGCGGCGGCCCGGTCGGCGTGGAGACTCTTGCGGCAGGTCTCAGCGAACCGCGCGACACGATCGAGGAAGTTATCGAGCCATATCTGATCCAGTTGGGTCTGATCGCGCGCACTGCTCGCGGTCGGTTCCTGAATGCGGGAGGGTGGAAGCACCTCGGCCTCAACCCGCCCGCCGGCAGCCAGGACGGCCTGTTCGACGCGTAACTGGTTGCGTACGCGCTACCGTGTTTCCCCGCGAAGGCGGGGACCCAGACTGGGCTCCCGCCTTCGCGGGAGAACAAGGGGGAGGGGCAACCGGAGCCGATGAGATTTACGCGCCGCGATCAGCACCAATCTCATTTGTAATAATCCCCACCGCCAGATCGATAGAACTTCACCCCGACACTGCTTTTGTTGCGTGGCACCCAAGCGTTTCATCTGATAGCCAACCCGAATGCCCCTTTCGGCCGCCGCCTCCGCCCGCGAAATCCTCACCAGCCTTCACGACGTGATGGCGTCGCGCACCTCTGCGCAAGCCAAGCTGAACGCCGTCGTCGGCATCATCGCCACTGCGATCGATAGCGAAGTCTGCTCGATCTACCTGTTGCGAGAGGGCGTGCTCGAACTGTTCGCGACCCGCGGCCTCGACCAGGCGGCCGTCCACGTCACCAAGCTTGCACTCGGCGAAGGTCTCGTCGGCACGATCGCCGAGGATGTCGAGGTGCTCAACCTCGACGAAGCCGCGAGCCACCCCGATTTCGCCTACAAGCCCGAGACCGGCGAGGACCGTTTCCACAGTTTCGCCGGCGTGCCGATCATCCGCCGCGAGCGCTCCGTGGGAGTTCTGGCCGTCCAGCACGCCGACCGTCGCAAATATGCCGACGTCGAGATCGAGGCGTTGCAGACGGTGGCGATGGTGCTCTCCGAACTGATCGCCAATGCCGGCCTGATCGACACCACCGGCGGCGGCGCGGATCGGCCGCAGTCGACCGCGGCGATGCGCATCCCTGGCCAGAAGCTCGTCGACGGCATGGGCGCGGGCTTCGCGGTCTATCACCAGCCGCGCATCCACATCGAGCACACCGTCGCCGAGGATACCGACGCCGAGCGCCACCGCGTCTACGCCGCGTTCGACAAGATGCGCGAAGGCATCGACCGGATGACGCGCGAGGCCGAATTCGGCGTCGGCGGCGAGCACGTCGAAGTGCTCCAGACCTACAAGATGTTCGCGTACGACGAGGGCTGGGCACGGCGCATCAACGAGGCGATCGACTCCGGCCTGACCGCCGAGGCGGCGATCGAGCGCGTCCAGCAACGTACCCGCCAGCGCATGCGCCAGATCGACGATCCGTTGCTCGCCGACCGGATGCACGATCTGGAGGACCTGTCGAACCGGCTGCTCCGCATCGTCTCGGGCCAGATGGGTACCGCCGCGCAGATGGGTCTTCGCCAGGACACCATCCTGATTGCGCGCAACCTCGGCCCCGCCGAACTGCTCGAATACGACAAGCGCCGGCTGAAGGGCGTGATCCTGGAAGAAGGCTCACTGACCGCGCATGTCACGATCGTCGCGCGCGCGATGGGCGTACCCGTGCTCGGCCGCGTTCGCGACATCCGCCGGTTGGTCGCAGAGGGCGACATGCTGTTGCTCGACAGCGCGGAAAGCAACGTCTTCGCGCGGCCCTCGGCGGCGATGGAGGAAGCGTTCGAGGCGCGCCTCGCGATGCGCCAGAAGCGCAAGGCGGCGTTCGCCGCGCTCCGCGACGTCCCGCCGGTCACCAAGGATGGCCACCGCCTGACCTTGATGGTGAACGCAGGCCTCCGCGACGACGTCGCCGCGCTCGACGTCACCGGAGCCGACGGCATCGGCCTGTTCCGCACCGAGTTCCAGTTCCTCGTCTCCGCCACGCTACCACAGCGCGAGCGGCAGCAGCGGCTCTACCGCGAAGTGCTCGACGCGGCGGGCGATCGCCCGGTGATCTTCCGCACCGTAGACATCGGCGGCGACAAGGCGCTGCCGTATCTTAACAAGGAAGATGCCGACGAGGAGAACCCGGCAATGGGCTGGCGCGCGCTGCGCCTCGGCCTGGAGCGCGACGGGTTGATGAAGGTGCAGGCGCGCGCGTTGCTCGAAGCCGCCGCCGGTCGCACGCTCAACGTGATGTTTCCGATGGTCAGCGAGCCGTGGGAATTCGACGAGGCGCGTGCGCTGTTCGAGGCACAGCGGACGTGGCTCGAAGGGCGCGGGCGGAAGATGCCGCTGGCGATCCGCTACGGTGCGATGCTGGAGGTGCCGGCGCTCGCCGAGATGCTCGACATCCTGCTGCCGAAGATCGAGTTCCTGTCGATCGGCACCAACGACCTCACGCAGTTCCTGTTCGCCGCCGATCGCGCCAATCCCAAACTCGCGGAGCGCTACGACTGGCTCAGCCCGTCGATCCTCCGCTTCATCGCGCGGCTGGTCGCACCGGTCCGCGCGGCGGGTGTCGACCTGGCGGTCTGCGGCGAGATGGGTGGGCGTCCGCTGGAGGCGATGGCGCTGATCGGGCTCGGCATAGAGCGGTTGTCGATCACCCCCGCGGCGGTCGGCCCGATCAAGGCGATGACGCGCTCGCTCGATCGCGCCGCGCTCACTGCATACATGGCAGGGCTGCTGGCCAACCCCCCGCGCGACATGCGCGGTGCGCTGACGACCTGGGCAACCGAGAACGGCGTCGAAATCGTCTGATCGGCGGAAAGCTGCGGTTAAGACGCGCGGTGCGTTGACACGGCTGGGGCCCTCTGAAAGACGGGTGCCATGGCGGGAAACGCTACGCACCCGTGTTCGGAGACAAGAATGGACGAGGTCGAAACCGGCCAGAACGCAGCACCCGCTCAACCAGAGCGTGCTGGCGACATTCTCCGCAAGGCGCGCGAGGCGCAGGGCCTGACCGTCGCGGATATCGCGACGCGTACTCGTGTGCCGTTGCGTCACCTCGAAGCGATCGAGGCGTCCGATTATTCCACGCTGCCGTCCTCGACCTACGCGGTCGGTTTCAGCCGCGCCTATGCCCGCGCGATGGGTATCGACGAGGTGCAGATCGCCAACATCGTCCGGAGCGACGTCGCGAAGCTGGGCAGCAAGAAGCCCGAATACGAACCGTACGAGATGACCGATCCGTCGCGCGTGCCGTCGCGCGGGCTGGCGATCGTCGCGCTGGGCATCGCGATCGCGGTGCTGGTGCTGGTCGGGCTGTGGTACGGCACCGACATGTTCCGTGGTTCGAACAACGCCTCGACCACGACGCCGATCGCCGAGACCGCGCCGAACCCCGCCGCGCAGACCGCGCAACCGGTCCCTGCGCCGGCCACGCCTGCCAACGGGCAGGTCACGCTGACTGCCTCGGACGAGGTATGGATGCGCGTCTACGATGCCGACAACAAGACGTTGTACCTCGGCACGATGAAGCCCGGCGAAAAGTTCGACGTGCCGAAGAATGCCAAGGATCCGAAGATCAACATCGGTCGTGCGGACAAGCTGGCGGTGACGCTCAACGGCGCCGCTGCCCCTGCGCTCGGCACGGGCGAGCGCGCGATCAAGGACGTGTCCGTGGGGGCACCGGCCATCGCCGCGCGGATCGCCGGCACCCCCGAGCCTCAGGCCACGCCGACCGCGACCGAAGCGACATCGACGCGGTCGTCCGAGCGGTCGCGCACCGCCAACCGTCCCCGCACGCCGCGTCGTCCATTGAGCGAAACGCAGCGCGCCAATTTGGATGCGGCCGCTAATCCACCGTCCGCCGCTACGGCAACGCCCAATCCGTAACGGCGGCAGACCGGCGCCAGGGTCTTAAGGCTGGCGACAGGATGGGTAGTGCAGCTATACCCGGACGATTAACCAATCCACCGGGGGGTGTGGCCCATGCGTAAGTCAATTCTGGTCGGCGTCTGCCTCGCGGCGTTGCTGCCCGCTGCCGTACAGGCACAAAATGTCGAGGGCCGCGTCGGCAAGCTCGAAAGCGAAATGCGCGCGGTCCAGCGGAAGGTCTTCCCGGGCGGAGCGGGCCAGATGCTCCAGCCCGAAGTCCGCGCGCCGCAGAGCGAGCAGGGCCCCGGGCCAGGCTCGCCCGCCACCAGCGCGCTCGCCGACGTGAACCAGCGCGTCACGTCGCTCGAACAGCAGATGACCTCGCTCACCGAGCAGATCGAGCAGAACCAGAACCGCACGCGCCAGTTGCAGGACGCGTTCGACAATTACCGCCGCTCGAACGACGCGCGGCTGAAGACGCTCGAGACCGGTCCCGCGCCGATCGCGACGGGGGCAGGCGGCCCGATCGAGTCCGATGACCAGTCGAGCGGCCCCTCGCGCCCGACCACGCGCCCCGAGACCGCAAGCAAGCCCGGCGCGGCGACACCGATCAAGGTATCGGTCGAAAAGCCCTCGACCGGCGATCCGGCGGAGGACGAGTATATGTACGGCTACCGCCTCTGGGCGGCTAAGCAGTATCCGCAGGCGGAGGCGCAACTGAAGAAGGTCGTCGCCGAATACCCGAAGAGCAAGCGTGCCAGTTACGCGCAGAATCTGCTCGGCCGGTCGTATCTCGACGAGGGCAAGCCGAGCCTCGCGTCGATGGCGTTCTACGACAATTACAAGAAGATGCCCGAGGGCGAACGCGCGCCGGACAGCCTGCTGTATCTCGGCCAGGCGCTGACCAAGCTCAACAAGCCGGCGGATGCGTGCAAGGTGTATGACGAACTGAACGACGTCTACGGCGCCAAGATGGCATCGGCGATGAAGGGGCAGGTTGCCGCCGGGCGCAGCGCGGCGAAGTGCAAGTAAGGCATCTTCCAGTGCGCACGCGTACCTGCCTGTCCTTGATCTCACGTCGCACTTTACCACCCCCCCGGCGGAGGCCGGGGCCCCATTGGCAAGGTCGTCGTAACGAAGGGCTGCACTTAGCCATTACCATCTCCGAATTGGGCCCCGGCCTCCGCCGGGGTGGTGACTGCTCGACCGTCAGGACTGTCTCCGCATGACCGACGAAGGACGCCGCTTCGCCGCCGATTTCGCGCGCCTTGCAAGCGACATCACCAACCCGCTGTTCGCCGTCTCCGGCGGCCCCGACAGCATGGCGATGCTAACTCTCGCGCACGAGGCCCTGCCGCCCGGCTTCACGGTCGCCAGCATCGACCACCGCCTCCGCCCCGAAGCGGTGGAAGAGTCGGCGATGGTCGCCGCGCATTGCGCAACGCTTGGCATCTCACACGCGACGCTCGCCCCCAGCGAACCGATCACCGGTGCCAGCATCCAGGCGCAGGCGCGCACCACGCGCTACGCCCTTCTGACCGATCACGCCCGTACGATCGGGGCAGGGGCGCTCGTCACCGGACATCACGCTGACGATCAGGCCGAAACCTTCCTGATGCGCGCCGCTCGCGGCTCCGGCCTCGCCGGCCTCGCCGGAGTCCGTGCCCGCACCGAAGTCCACGGCGTCACGGTCGTCCGCCCCCTGCTCGACTGGCGCCGCGCCGAACTCCGCGCGATCGTCCGCCGTGCCGAAGTGCCGTTCTTCGACGACCCCTCGAACCACGACGACCGCCACGATCGCACCCGCTTCCGCCGGTTGCTCGGCGAGAACGAATGGCTCGGTACGCCCAACCTCGCGCGCGCCGCCGCTGCGCTCGCCGAGACCGATACCGACGTCCGCGCGATGGTCGACTGGATCTGGACCGAACGCGCCAAGGTTGGCGGCGGCGAGGTGAAGCTTGCGGTCGAGAAGCTGCCCCGCGAGATCCTCCGCCGTCTTGCTCGTCGTGCGATCGGCACGGTCCGCAAAGACGCCGGCATCGTCGCACCCGAATGGACCGAGGCGGCCAACATCGAAAGCCTGCTCGACTCGCTGATGACCGGCAAGCGCACCACCCAAGCCGGGATCATCGCCAGCGTTCGCGGCGACGTCTGGCGCTTCCGCGAGGCACCGCCGCGTCGAACCGCAGCCTGACCCGCGCGCCGGTCCGTTCACACTGATCAACGCAACTCACGCGTTGTTCCATTGCCATTAACCTGCGCGCGCTTATCTTGTGCGCTGAAAGGTATCGTGCACCCATGAGCGACAACGACAACCGCGGTCAGAAGCCCCAGGGCCCCGGAAACGGCGGCCCCGAAAATGGCGGCGGCAATCCTTGGATGAAGAGCCTGCTGATCTGGGTCGGCATCCTGCTCGCGCTGGCGCTGTTCGTGACCATGTTCGACGGCCGCACCGCGGCGTCGGGTGGCAACACGATCGCGTATTCGGCGTTCCTCGACAAGGTCGACGAGGGCACCGTCAAGGACGTCAACATCTCGCGCGACATGATTTCCGGCACGCTGTCGTCCGGCGAGAAGTTCAAGGCGTACCCGATCCCCGACTCGACGCTGGTGCCGAAGCTGCGCGACAAGGGCGTGTCGATCAGCGCGAAGCCCGAAGAGGGCCCCTCGATGCTGGCGCTGCTCCTCTATCAGTCGCTGCCGTTCCTGCTGTTTCTCGGCATCGCGTTCTTCGTGTTGAAGCAGATGCAGAAGAACTCGGGCTCGGGCGCGATGGGCTTTGGCAAAAGCCGCGCGAAGATGCTGACGCAGAAAGAAGGCAAGGTCACCTTCCAGGACGTCGCTGGCATCGACGAGGCTCGCGAAGAGCTTGAGGAGATCGTCGAGTTCCTGAAAGATCCGACCAAGTTTGCACGTCTCGGCGGCAAGATTCCCAAGGGCGCGCTGCTGGTCGGCTCGCCCGGTACCGGCAAGACGTTGCTCGCCCGCGCCATCGCGGGTGAGGCCGGTGTGCCGTTCTTCACGATCTCGGGTTCTGATTTCGTCGAGATGTTCGTCGGTGTCGGCGCGAGCCGTGTCCGCGACATGTTCGAGCAGGCGAAGAAGTCCGCACCTTGCATCGTCTTCATCGACGAAATCGATGCTGTGGGTCGTCATCGCGGTGCCGGTCTCGGCAACGGTAACGACGAGCGCGAGCAGACGCTGAACCAGCTGCTCGTCGAGATGGACGGCTTCGAGGCGAACGAAGGCATCATCATCATCGCCGCGACCAACCGTCCCGACGTGCTCGATCCGGCGCTGCTGCGTCCGGGCCGTTTCGATCGGCAGGTCACGGTGCCGCGTCCGGATATCGAGGGTCGCATCAAGATCCTTGAAGTGCACATGAAGAAGGTGCCGCTCGCGCCCGACGTCGATGCTCGCGTCATCGCGCGCGGTACGCCTGGGTTCTCCGGTGCCGATCTCGCCAACCTCGTCAACGAAGCGGCGCTGCATGCCGCGCGCAAGGGCAAGCGTCTGGTGGCGATGGCCGAGTTCGAGGAGGCCAAGGACAAGGTCATGATGGGCGCAGAGCGTCGCAGCATGGTCATGACCGACGACGAGAAGCGGATGACCGCGTATCATGAGGCCGGCCACGCCGTCGTCGCGATGCACGAGGCTGCTTCGGATCCAATTCACAAGGCGACGATCATTCCGCGCGGTCGTGCGCTGGGCATGGTCATGCGTCTGCCGGAGCGGGACTCGTACAGCTATCACCGCGACAAGATGTACGCGAACCTCGCGGTCTCGATGGGCGGACGCGTCGCCGAGGAAGTCATCTTCGGCTACGACAAGGTCTCGTCCGGCGCGTCGGGCGACATCCAGTACGCCACGGGTCTGGCACGCGACATGGTCACGCGTTGGGGCATGTCGGACAAGGTCGGTCCGCTCGAATATGGTGAGCCCGAGGGCGAGTCGTTCCTCGGCTACTCGTCGAGCCGTCCGTCGCGCATGTCGAACCAGACCGCGCAGCTGATCGACGACGAGATCAAGCGGATCGTCGAAGGTGGTCTCGACCGCGCCAAGCAGGTGCTGAGTGATCACGTCGACCAGCTTCACACCGTGGCCGGCGCGTTGCTCGAGTTCGAGACGCTGACCGGTGACGAGATCAAGAAGCTGATCGCGGGCGAGGATCTCGATCGTCCGGATCCGGGTGCGAAGGCGTCAACCGTCCCACGTGCGGGTACGTCGATCCCCAAGACGCGGCGCCCCTCGGGTCCGTTCGGGACACCAACCCCTTTGGGGGCGTGATCCGGTTCACCGGACAGTCACTTAAGTAGCTCTATGGGCGGTCTTTTCTCGGAAAGGCCGCCCATGTCGTATTCGCGTTCGAAGGCTGTAGTTGCAGCGTTGCTCATGGTCGGCGTGGCGATGCCGGCAAGCGCGGCGATGACCGTCGGCACCTTCCTGGCCCGCGCCAACGCGCTGCGCGACCAGGGCCCGATGGCGCTGATGTCCCCCGACCTCCCCGCCCTGAAGGCTGAAGCCAAGGCCGCAACCAATCAGTTGAAGGCAGAACGCGCCGCCCGCGCCGCCGCCGGCAAGCCACCGATCGCCTGCGTTCCGGAAGGCGAGTCCGTCGGTATCATGGACATGCTCGACGGCCTGAACGAACTCCCCGCCAGCTACCAGAAGCGCCCGCTTAAGGACGGCTACGCCCGCGTCCTGGCGAACCTCTACCCCTGCCGTTGAGAATGTTCGGAGTCGTGGGAAAGTTAAGGATGTCGAGGGTGCCCTCTTTCTCCCGTTCGTCCTGAGCGAAGTCGAAGGACATGCCCCTCGCGAAAGTGCTTCGACTTCGCTCAGCATGAACGGGCGTTGGCAGGACCCGCCTAATAATGTTCAGTCCGTCAAACCATGCAGCAACAACAGCACGATAAACGCCAGCAAAACCGTGAACGCGAACGTCAGCAGCGCAACCGTCCGCCAAGCCGCCGACCACTTCCGCAACTCATAAGCCCCACGAAGCTGCGCGAACATGTGGACTGGCGGCACGCATATCGCCGCCATAACGATCCAGCCCTCCGCGACGCCTATAACGCCCGCTATGATCAACACGATCGTCAGCAGCATCATGAACGCGAGCGAATAGGTCACGAAGATAGCGTGGTCGTAGAGGTGATGTCGGCGTCGCCAGACGAAAAGCAGCGCCATGAACGGCACGGATAACGGAATCAGGCCCCAGCTGTATTTGTACGCGCTGGTCTGCAGCTTGTAGAACATGAGGCCCGGGTTGCCGTTCGCCTTGGCGATCCCGTGGTCGAGTCGTTCCCAACCGGTCTTGAAGTCGCCTAGATCGACGACCGTGCCGTAAGCGGCACCGTTCTGCATATCCGCCGCCACGCCAAGTGCACGAACGGTAGTACGAAGGGCGCTTGCCTGCCGATCGAGCGTGGCAAGCTGTTCTCCCGAATATTTGGCGGGTGCACGCTTCGCAACCTCCTGCTGCGCCTCGACTTTGTTCAGCGCTGCGCGAGCCCTGGCGGCCTCGCGTGCATAATCGGAGGTCTTGCCGGTGCGCTCGTCCCGGATGAAGTCCTTCGTCATTTCGCCGCCGACCGCACCGATCGTCGCGAACATCAGGAAGACGGTGAACAGGAACAGCGCCAGCGGCGACACGAACCGCGCCCGCTCGCCATTGACGTACCGCCGCGTAAGCGCGCCTGGATGCAGTACCAGCAGCGGCAAGGTCCGCCATATCTTGCCTTCGAAATGGAAAACCCCGTGTGCGATCTCATGCCCGATCCCGCCGAGCGACCGATGGACGTGTGCCGATTGGCCGCAGGTATGGCAGTGCTCGCCTACTAATCGCGTCCCACAATTCAGGCACAGCGCACCGTTCGGAGAATGGTCCGTATGCGTGGCATGCGTTTCGCCCGCGCTTGGTTCGAACGCGCGCCCGACGAGTGTACCCGTGGCGATATCCGCCGCTGCCCCGATATCCCCAGTCATGCGTCCCCCTGCAATATCGGCAGCGTAACGAGTTCGTGACGTTGGCGCGAGAGGCTTCGCATGGTACCGCGTCGGCCATGGCCGATGCAGAAAATCCGACCGAAATGATCGCCGAAATGGGCGCGCGCGCGCGCGCTGCCGCGCTGGTCTTGGCGGCGATGCCGTCCGAGAGGAAGGCCGCCGCGCTGGTGTTGGCATCGGAGTCGATCCGGGCGGCATCTGCTGAGATCGTTGCGGCCAACACGGAGGACATGACGCGCGCGGCAGAGGCGGGTCTGTCGGGTGCGCTGCTCGATCGGTTGCGACTGGACGAGGCGCGCGTCGCGGCGATGGCGGACGGCGTAGCGGCGGTGGCGGCGCTCGCCGATCCGGTCGGGCAGGTGATCGACGCCAGCGAGCGTCCGAACGGACTTAAGCTCTCGCGCGTCCGCGTGCCGATCGGCGTCATCGGTATCATCTACGAGAGCCGTCCCAACGTCACTGCGGACGCGGCCGCGCTGTGCGTGATGGCCGGCAACGCAGCGATCCTGCGCGGCGGGTCCGAAGCGGTGAAGAGCAATCGTGCGATCCACGCGGCTTTGGTCGCGGGGCTGAAGGCGGGGGGGGTACCCATCAACGCCGTGCAACTCGTGCCGACCACCGATCGCGCAGCGGTCGGCGCGATGCTGAAGGCTGACGGGGTGATCGACCTGATCATTCCCCGCGGCGGCAAAAGTCTCGTCGCGCGCGTCCAGGCCGAAGCACGCGTCCCCGTCCTCGCGCATCTCGATGGCATCAATCATGTCTTCGTGCATGCGTCCGCGGACCCGGCGATGGCCGAGGCCGTCGTCGTTGATGCGAAGATGCGCCGCACCGGCGTCTGCGGGTCGATGGAGACGTTGCTGATCGACTGTGACTATGCGGACGCACCCGCCCTGATCCGAAGACTCGCTGCAACGGGCTGCGAAGTACGCGGCGATGCAAGCGCGCGCGCCCTCGTTTCCGAGATCGCCGCCGCCGAAGAGGCCGACTGGGACACCGAATATCTCGACGCGATCGCTTCGGTCGCGATCGTCGACGGCATCGACGCGGCGATCGCGCATATCGCCCGCCACGGCTCGCACCACACCGACGCGATCGTCGCCGACGCCGCCGCCGTTGCCGAGCGCTTCCTGACCTCAGTCGACAGCGCGATCGTGTTGTGGAACGCCTCTACCCAGTTCGCCGACGGCGGCGAGTTCGGCCTCGGCGCGGAGATCGGCATCGCCACCGGCCGCCTCCACGCTCGCGGCCCGGTCGCGCTCGAAGGCCTCACCACCTACAAATGGATCGGCCGCGGCACCGGCCAGGTGCGCGGTTGATGCTCCCTACCGATCGGCGTAGCTTAAGCCCATGAACGCGCCCATCTCGATCACCACTCCGCTCGATCCCACGACCTTCGCGATGGTCGAGGAACTTGCGCGGTATCGCGGTATCACCGGCGAGGAGTTCGCTGCCGAAGCGATCCGAGAGGCAGCCGAGCATCATGCAGGGATGCGCGCCTTCATCCAAGAGGGGATCGACTCCGCTGATCGCGGCGAACTGATAAGCCAGGAAGAGATGGAAATCTGGTTCGAAGAGCGCGTGGCTGCTCGTCGGCGAGGATGAGTCGCGCAACCT
Source organism: Sphingomonas sp. PP-CE-3G-477 (assembly GCF_003050745.1). Classification (GTDB taxonomy): domain Bacteria; phylum Pseudomonadota; class Alphaproteobacteria; order Sphingomonadales; family Sphingomonadaceae; genus Sphingomonas. Next base: position 249,018 of record NZ_QAOF01000004.1, read on the forward strand.
GGACTCCCCTCGCGCAGATCGATCTCGCACGAATCGATGATTTCAACGCTCGACGCGATCTCGACTATGCCGATCTAGTGGGCCGCGCTGCGATCGCGGCAGGTAATTTCCTCGCCGATTTTCCCGCCGCAGGTCCGATCGTCGACCGCGACGAGCGCAAGTGGCGCGTGCCTGATACCGACTATGTGTTGATCTACCGCATCGTCCCGCACGGCGTTGAAATCCTGCGAGCTTATCATGGTCGTGAGAACTGGCGTAAACAGCGGTGACCCGCGTCGGCATCCTAGGCGGGTCGTTCAATCCCGCGCATAATGGCCACCGCGGCATCACGCTCGCTGCAATCGACGCGCTCGCGCTCGACGAGGCGTGGTGGCTGGTATCCCCTGGCAACCCGCTCAAGGACGCAGCCAACGACATGGCGCCGCTCTCCGCCCGCCTTGCCTCGGCGCGGAAAATGGCCCGCCGCGCACCGATCCGCGCGACCGACATCGAGGCGCGGCTGCACACTCGCTACACGCTTGACACGATCCGCAAGCTCAAGCGGCGTTATCCCAAAATGCGCTTCATCTGGCTGATGGGGGCGGACAATCTCGCCGACTTCCACCGGTGGAAGAACTGGCGCGCGATCGCCCGCGAGGTTCCGATTGCGGTAATCGCGCGTCCGGGATATGACGGGCGCGCCCTCGCGGCCCCCGCGATGGGTTGGCTGCGGCGCTTCCAACGGCGCACAGACCATGCGAAGAGCTGGACGACGTGGAGATTGCCGGCCCTCGTGCTGTTGCGCTTCCGACCCGACCCGACCTCCGCAACCGGCCTGCGCGCCGAAAATCCCGACTGGGCCCAGCACGTTGCTGGCTCGGTAGTCTTACCCAGGAGCTGACTTGGCCACTTCCCCTACTGCCCCTCGCGCGACCGACCCCGAAGAGGTTGAGGCGCTGCATCGCCTGATCCTCGCGTCGCTCGACGACGACCAGGCGGTCGAGACCATCTCGATCCCGCTCGCGGGCAAGACCAGCATCGCCGATTACATGGTGATCGCCAGCGGTCGTTCGACCCGCCAGGTCGCCTCGATGGCGCAGAAGCTGGCCGAGCGGATCAAGGCCGAGTTCAAGCGCCCGGTGAAGATCGAGGGCCTGCCGACCGCCGACTGGGTGCTGATCGACGCGACCGACGTCATCGTCCACCTGTTCCGCCCCGAAGTCCGCAGCTTCTACAACCTGGAGCGGATGTGGGCATTCGGCGACGCACCAGCGCCGCCGCCGGTGCCGACCTTCACCGACGAAGACTAAGCCGGCTCCGAGGCGGCGATGCTGCTCCACATCGTCGCCCGCGGTCGGATCGGGCGCTCGCCCGAGGCCGACCTCGTCGACCGCTATCTGAAGCGTATCGTCTGGCCGACCAAGGTCAGCGAGCTCCCCGACACCGGCGGCAAGATCCCGCTGGTCGGCGAGCAGACCAAGCGCATTCTGCTCGACGAGAAGGGCGAGACGCTGTCGTCGACGCAGTTTGCGCAAAAGCTCGAGCGATGGCGCGACGACGGCGTGCGCGAGGCACGATTCATGATCGGGGCGGCCGACGGCTTCGACGATGCGGCGCGCGACGAGGCCGATCTGCTCTTCTCGTTCGGCCGCGCGACCTGGCCGCATCTGCTCGCGCGCGCGATGCTCGCCGAACAACTCTTCCGCGCGACCAGCATCCTTGCCAACCACCCCTATCACCGCGAAGGGTGATGCATGAGGATGGGGAGGGGCCTGGCGGTCGCGGCGCTGCTCGCGGTTGCGGGCGGCGTGACCGCGCAGACCAATGACACGGCTGAGGTCGCGAGCGAACAGGGGCGTCTGGTCGCGGCAAAGCGCGATGCCGCGATCGCCGCACGCCGTGCCGCTAAACTCACCGCAGCGGCTATCCAGGAGCGAAACGCCGCCGACAAGGCGCGGCGTGAAGAACAGGCTTTAGCCGCCCGCGTAACGGCTGCCGAGGCGAACTTAGCCACCGCCAGTGCGCGCGTGGCACTCGTTGAGCGTCTGCTATCCTATCAACGCGCCAAGCTCGGTCGCGCGCAAGCCCCCGTCGCGTGGCTCCTCGCAGCGTTGGAATCCCTCGCTCGCCGCCCGACGATTGTCGCAGTCGCGCAGCCGGGATCGGTCGATGACCTCGTCCATGTCCGCGCGGTGCTCGGCAGCGCGCTTCCCGTGGTCCGCCAGCGCACCGAAGCCGTCCGCATCGAACTCGTGGAAACGCGCCGTTTGCAGGCCAGTGCCACGCTCGCCGCCAAGGCGCTCGCCGACGGCCGCGCGCGCCTCGAGAACGACCGTATCGCACTGGCCACCCTCGAAGCGCGCCATCGCCAGCGCAGCCAGACGCTCGGCCGCGGTGCGCTCAGCGAGTCCGATCGCGCGCTGGCGCTCGGCGAACGCGCGCGCGATCTCGTCGATGGCATGGCCGCCACCACCAACGCCATGGCGACCGCAGCCAGCCTGATCGCGCTCGCCGGTCCCATCCCCCGCCCGATCGCGCCCGGCACGACGCCCCCGGCGCCCCCGCGCGGCGTGTACCGTACACCGGTAGCGGGCAGGCTCGTCACCGGCTTTGACGAAGTCTCGGACGCCGGAGTCCGATCGCGCGGCCTGACCTTCGCCACTGCCCCCCGAGCCCGCGTCGTCGCCCCCGCGGCGGGCACGGTGCGCTACGCGCATCGCTTCCGCGACTATGGCACGATCGTCATCATCGACCACGCCGACGGCTGGACCAGCCTCATCACGGGCCTCGCGACAACCTCCGCAAAGCCCGGCGACCGCGTCGCGATGGGCGCGCCGCTCGGCACCGCCCCCCGCGAAGATCCGCGCATCACGGTCGAACTCCGCCGCCGGGGCCGCCCCGTCGACGTCGCTTCGTTGATCAACTGAGAGCCGGCGGCTGGCTGGTGTTCCGGATCTGAACCTTGCCAAGACATCCCGTCACTCCGGACCGGTTCGGCAGATATCGCTCCACGACATGTAATGCTCCGTCATCCCCGCGGAGGCGGGGATCCAGATGTTCAAACGGCTGCGATTATGTCGCGAGGTTTGCCAGTATGGGTTCCCGCCTCCGCGGGAATGACACTTACGTGTTTGACGGGGGATAAGCGCCGACCGGTTGGGGGCACCGTTCCGCAAACCCAGTTCTATAGAGTATGCGGAACCGTGGATGCCGGAACGAGCCCGGGATGACGGAGCATCGTGGGTACGTGCCGCCCTGAACGTCACCCCCTAGTCAGCCCCCATTAACCCCCACGCGCCTTCACTCCGCGCGCGTTGCCGCCAGCGTTCCGCTACGCTACGCCGTCACGATCGTACGACACGTCTTTTCTCAGGTTGCAGGACCATCGATGCCTCGTCCTATACTGCGTACCCCGTTCCTTGCCGCGACCGCGATCGTCGGCGCGCTGACGCTGATCCCGCTCGCCACCTCCGCGATGGCGGCGGTCGACACCGACACGTACCGCGAGTTCGACCAGTTCCTCGACGTGTTCAACCGCGTGAAGGCGGATTACGTCGACAAGGTCGATGACAAGACGCTGATCAAGGGCGCGATCCAGGGCATGCTCGCCAGCCTCGATCCGCACAGTTCGTACGTCGACGCACTCGACTACGAGAATCTCCGGATCATGACGGAGGGCAATTACGGCGGTCTCGGCCTGACCGTCCAGATGGAGGACGGCGCGATCAAGGTCGTTTCGCCCCAGGAAGACTCCCCCGCCGCCCGCGCGGGTGTAAAGTCCGGCGATTACATCACGCATATCGACGGCAAGCTGATCTACGGCGATTCGCTCGACGAGGCGGTCGGCAAGATGCGCGGCAAGCCCGGCAGCAAGATCACATTGGGCCTGGTCCGCCCCGGCCGCGACAAGCCGCTCGACGTCACGATGATGCGCGAGATCATCGTCCAGAAGCCGGTGAAGTGGGAAGTCCGCGGCGACGTCGGCTATATCAACATCAACACCTTCAGCGAGCATACCGGTGCGGATACCCGCGCGGCGATCATGAGCATCGACAAGTCGCTCGGCCACCGCCCACTCGGCTATGTCGTCGACCTGCGCGAAAATGGCGGCGGCCTCCTGACTCAGGCGATTGAGGTCAGCGACGCCTTCCTCGATCACGGCGAGATCGTCTCGCAGCGCGGTCGCGAGAAGACCGATATCGAGCGCTATTACGCCAAGCCCGGCGACGACGCGCACGGCCTTCCGGTCGTCGTGCTCACCGATCCCGGCACCGCGTCCGCCTCCGAGATCGTCGCCGGCGCATTGCAGGATCACCACCGCGCGCTGATCATGGGCGAGCGCAGCTTCGGCAAGGGCTCGGTCCAGACCGTGCTCCAGCTCGGCCCCGAGACCGCACTCCGCCTGACCACCGCGCGCTACTTCACGCCGTCCGGCCGCTCGGTGCAGGAGGGCGGGATCGAGCCCGACATCAAGGTGCCGCAGCTCACCGATCCCGACTACAAGTCGCGCCCGGTGTTCCGCGAGGCCGATCTCCGGAAACACCTGATCAACGAGGTGAAGGCCGACAACGCGGTGCTCGAGGAGGATACCAAGACGGACCCGCGCTTCTCGCAGACGCCTGATCAGCTGAAGAAGCAGGGCATCGACGATTTCCAGCTCTATTACGCGTTGAAGACCGTCGCGCGCCTCGGCGGCCCGGTGCAGGTCGCCGCCGCGACCAAGCCGCGCCCGATCAAGCCCGAAGCCGACGCGAACAAGGCAGCGACCAAGTGAGCGTGCGTCGCGGGCTTGGCATGACCAAGAACGAAGAGATCGCGCGCGCCATCGCGCTCCTGCTGCCGGCATTCCTGCTGCTCGGGGCGCTCGGATCTCAATATCTCGGCGGGTTGTATCCGTGCGAGATGTGTCACTGGCAGCGCTGGCCACATTATTCGGCAGTGCTGGTCGCCGGTGCGACGTTCTTCGTCCCCGGCCGTTCGCTGCGGGCATCGCTGGTGATCATCGCCGGGCTGCTGATCGGCCTGAGCGGGCTGATCGGCGTCGCGCATGCCGGCGTCGAATATCATTGGTGGAACGGCTTCACCGCCTGCACCACGACCGTCTCGATGGCCGGCACGACCGCTGCCGAGCGTCTCGCCGCGATCATGAACGCGCCGATGGTGCGCTGCGATTCGCCGCAATGGAAGCTGCTCGGCATTTCGCTCGCCGGGTTCAACGCGATCTTTTCCCTCGTCGGTGCGTTCACCATATTCGCACTCATGAGGAAGACGAGATGAGCGGCTGGAAGCCAGGAGACGCCAAGCGGGCGACGGACTCGATGATCCGGGTCGATCAGGCTGGCGAATATGGCGCGATCCGCATCTATGCGGGCCAGCTTGCGGTGCTTGGCGATCGACACCCGGCGGCGCGCTCGATCCATCACATGGCGCAGCAGGAGGAACGCCACCGCGCGTTCTTCGACAAGATGATCGTCGATCGCCGCGTGCGCCCGACGGTGTTGCAGCCGATCTGGAAGGTCGCCGGCTTCGCGCTCGGCGCAGTGACGGCGGCAATCAGCCCGCGAGCTGCGATGGCGTGCACGGCAGCGGTCGAGACCGAAATCGACAAGCATTACGAGGAACAACTCGTTCAGCTTGGCGCCAGCGACCCCGAGCTATCCGCAGCGATCCTCGATTTTCAGGCCGAGGAACTCGAGCACAAGGCGACCGCGATCGCCGCGGGTGCCGAGGAAACACCGGGCTATCCGGTGTTGAGCGCCGCGATCCGGCTGGGCTGCAAGGTCGCGATCGCTACCGCCAAGCGGATCTGAATGCGGCCGATACAATGAGAATACGGCCAGTGACGGGAATACGGATTGTGGGAGTGATGCGTATGAAAATGCTTTTTGCGGCGGCGTTGCTCGTCGCCGGACCCGCGGTCGCACAGACCGCGCAACCAAATTCGCCCGGCAACACGGGTCCGACGCTGGCGCAATTGCCAACCAAGGCCCCCGCACTCCCCGGTGCGACGGCCAAGCCGAAGCCGGTCGTCGCGCCACCGCAGGTCTCGCGCAATGCACCGATCAACGGCGTCCTGACGCTGTTCGGCAACGAACGCTGCCCGACCAACCAGAACGGCGAAGAGATCGTCGTCTGCGTCCGCCGCAGCGCGCAGGAACAGTACCGCGTCCCCAAGGAACTCCGCGAGTTCGTCGTGACGCCCGAGAATGCCAGCTGGGCGACCAAGGCACAGGGCACGATGGACGCCGGGTCAGGCGTCAACACGATCGGCAGCTGCTCCGCAGTCGGCGCCGGCGGCGCCACTGGCTGCTTCGGCCAGCGCGTTCGCGAATCGCGCCTGGAAAATAAGACGCGCGCCGCGGAAGTGCCTGTCCTGCCCTGAATGGTATGATCATCGTTCCTCCTCCTGCTGGGAGGAGGAACGCCAATCCAAAGCTATCGTATAGAACAGCGCGCCGCGGTTACGGGTGGCGCTTCAGCCCGCGTACCCGGTGCCAGATGTAGAAGCCGACGAGGGCTATGAGGACGACGCCGATCAGCAGGTCGGCGCTGTGGAACGCGGCCTTCACGCGCGGATCACTGTCCCATTTGTCGCCGAGCTTCATGCCGACCCATGCCAGCCCGAAGCACCACGGCCATGACCCGATGAACGTGTAGACGTGGAACGGCACCAGCTTCATCCGCGCGACGCCGGCGGGGAAGGCGATGAACGAGCGGATGACGGGGAGCAGGCGGCCGATCAGCACTGCCATCGAGCCCCAGCGGGCGAAAAACCGGTCCGCCGCGTCGAGCTCGCCCGGCCCGATCAGGACGAAGCGACCCCAGCGCTCGGCCATCGGTCGCCCGCCGCGCTTGCCGACCTCGTACGCGACGATCGAGCCGAGATTGCACCCGATCGCGCCCGCGGTCGCGGCGAGATACAGGTCGAAGCGCCCGGTCGAGACGAGGTAGCCGGCGAACGGCATGATGATCTCGGACGGCAGCGGGATGCACGCGCTCTCGATCGCCATGAGCAAGGCGATACCGACATAGCCACCCGACGAGATGACGCCGATCGTGAAGGTGGCCAGTACGGCCAGGATCTTTTCGAACATGGCTCGGTCGATTGCGCGAACCGGGCGCGGAAGGGAAGAGCCAATCGGAACCGCCGGCCGTGTCGTGCGCTGTTTGCGGCATGACAGATCTTACACTCAACGACGGCCGCACGATGCCCCAGCTCGGCATGGGCACGTGGCAGATCCCCGACAGCCAGGCTGCGGCGATCGTCCGCTCCGGGCTCGATATCGGCTTCCGGCTGGTCGACACCGCCGCGATCTACGAGAACGAACGCGGCGTCGGTGACGGCTACAAGGGCTCGGACGCGTTCCTGACGACCAAGCTCTGGAACGACCGGCAGGGTGACGCCGAAGCGGCGATGGACGAGAGCCTTGCGCTGCTAGGTGTCGAATCAGTCGACCTGTACCTGATGCACTGGCCGGTGCCGAAGCAGGACCAGTACGTCGAAGCATGGAAGGCGATGATCGCGTTGCGCGATGCCGGGAAGGCGAAATCGATCGGCGTGTCGAACTTCCTGCCCGAGCATATCGACGCGATTGTTGCTGCGACCGGCGTGACGCCAGCGGTCAACCAGATCGAACTCCACCCGAATTTCCAGCAGCGCGAGCAATGCGCCTATCACGAAGCGCATGGCATCGTGACGCAGAGCTGGAGCCCGCTGGGGCAGGGCAAGACGTTGCTGCAGGACGGCGCAATCGTTCGGATTGCGGACAAGCATGGTCGGAGTGCGGCGCAGGTCATTCTAGCGTGGCATTTGGCGAATGGTTTTTCGGTCATCCCGAAGGCGTCGGATGCCGAGCATCTCGCGGACAATTTCGCGGCGCTGGATCTGACGCTGGATGACGAGGACATGGCCGCGATCGAAGCGCTCGACGATCCTGCGGGCCGGCTGGGACCAGAACCGAACAGTATGTAATGAGGGTGAGGAAGCGATTCGACTGACCAGTTCGTCATCCTGACGTTCATCAAGATGACGGAGGAAAAGAGCGTGCGATTTGCTCCGTCGAGGATCAAGCAATTTGTCGGCCTACGACGCGCAAGTCTTCGACAAATCGCGCATATTCTTCTGCCGCCTGCGCTGGGTCCGGCAGCCGCAGCAGGTAACTCGGATGCACTGTGATCCAGGCCTCCCCACCATCCGGCAGCTGCAATGCCCGTCCACGCTCGCGGCCGATGGTCATCACCTTGCCGAACAGCGACCGGGCCGCGGTGGCGCCTAGCGCCACCGTGACCTTTGGCTTGATCAGCATCTGCTCCTGCTCGATCCACCAGCGGCAGGCGTCGATCTCGCCGGCGCCGGGCTTGGCGTGGATGCGTCGTTTGCCGCGTTGTTCGAATTTGAAGTGTTTTACTGCGTTGGTGACGTAGGCGCGCGAGCGGTCGACTCCCGCCTCTGCCATCGCCTTGTCGAACATCTGGCCGGCGGGGCCGACGAATGGGCGTCCGGCGATATCCTCTTGGTCGCCGGGTTGCTCGCCGACGAACATCAGTGGAGCGTCGACTGGGCCTTCGCCGAACACGGTTTGCGTCGCCGGCTTGTAGAGCGGGCAGCGGGTGCAGCCGGCGGCTTCGTCGCGCAGGGCTTCCCATGCGATCAGGCTGTTGCCGCCGACGTTGTCGCGCGCTTTCTGGATCATGCCGCTCTCCCTTGCTTGCGCCGCTGCAAGCAAGCCCGGGACCAGCGCGGTTTCGGGCATGTTCTTCCAGTATTTCTTCGGCATCTCCTTCAGCATCGCGCCGATCTTCACGCGGGCTGGGTTGAAGATGCTGGCGTAATAGGTCTTCCAGACTTCCTCGGTCGGGTCGCCTTCGGGGGCGTCGGACTTGCTTGCACCAAGGCCTTCGGTGAGCGCCTTGCCGTCCCAGTGGATCGAGACTTCGGGCGTCAGGATCGACCAGCGCATGCTGGCGAAGCGGTTGACGAAGAAGGCTGCGTTGGCGCGGACGATGTGGTGGTCGGGCTCGAACCACGCGACGAAGCGCGTGCCGCCGTCTTCCTCGACCTCGCGGAAGCGAAGGAAGGCGCGCATCTTGTGGATGTCGCGGCGGACGTCCTTGGCGATCCGGTCGAGGCGGCGGACGAGCGGATCGGCGCGGTCCTCGATCAGTTTGGGTTCGCGGCGGAGGCGGAAAAGCAGCGTGTAGAGCAGGGCGAAGCGTTCGGGATCGCTGCCGAGGATGGCGTTGCGGGCCAGGTCAATGAAGGCGCGTGGGACGGAGAATGCGCCTGGGGGTGGGGCGGGGGCTGGATCGGCTACGGTTGCGAACAGGTCGACCGGTTCGTCGCCGACTTGCCAGACGACATCGTCGGGGGGGACGTCTTCGGCGATCAGGCCACGCGCGGCGTCGCGCCAGCCGTCGAAATCGTCGGGTTCGGTTAGGGTTACGACGCGCATAATCCTCCCTGGCACAGGGAGGAATGCGTCGGCGTCACGCGAACATTTCCATTTGCTTGGGTTTTGGGGCGATGATGGGGCGGAGCTCGGCTTTGTCCGCCAGAGCTACCGGGCGCCAGTCTTCGGCGATGATGAAGGGGCGGAGCTTGGCGACTGACACGGTCAAGCGGGCGATGTCCGCCAAATGCAGGCGGCGCCAGCGGCGGCTGGTTAGGATGCCGTTGACTGCCTTTACGCCGAGTCCGGGGACGCGGAGGAGCATTTCGCGGGGGGCGCGGTTGACGTCTACCGGGAAAGAGCCGCGAAATTTGAGCGCCCAAGCGAGCTTGGGGTCGATGTCGAGCGGCAGCATGCCGGTGGCGTCGTCGGCTGCTGCGACTACCTCATGCGGCTGGAATTCGTAGAAGCGCATCAGCCAGTCGGACTGGTACAGCCGGTGCTCGCGCATCAGGGGCGGGCGTTGGAGTGGCAACACTGCGCTCGCATCGGGGATGGGGCTGAACGCGGAATAATAGACGCGGCGCAGGCCGAAGCGGTCGTACAAGGTCGACGCCTTCCGGACTATGTCGCCGTCGGTTGCGGCGTCGGCGCCGACGATCATCTGGGTCGACTGGCCGGCGGGGGCGTAGCGGGGTGCGGACTTGTACTTGGCCTTGGCGTCCTTGCCGTCGATGATCGAGGCCTTCACCTCCGCCATTGCGGTCTCGATGCGGACGCCGTCCTTCTCGGGGGCGAGACGCTTCAGGCCGTTCGCGGTTGGCAGTTCGACGTTGATCGAAACGCGATCCGCATACAGCCCGGCCTGGTGGACGAGTTCGGGATCGGCGTCGGGGATCGTCTTGAGGTGGATATACCCGCGGAAATGATGATCCTCGCGCAACGACCGCGCGACCTCGACCATCTGCTCCATCGTGTAGTTCGACGAGGCGATGATTCCCGACGAGAGGAACAGCCCCTCGATATAATTCCGCTTGTAGAAGGCGATGGTGAGATCGACGACTTCCTTCGCGGTGAAGCGGGCGCGTCGCACGTTCGAGCTCTTGCGGTTGATGCAGTAATGGCAGTCGAAGATGCAGCTGTTGGTCAGCAGGATCTTCAGCAGCGAGATGCAGCGGCCGTCGGGCGCATAGGCGTGGCAGATGCCCATGCCTTCGGTCGAGCCGAGCCCCTTGCCGTCCTTCGAATTGCGCTTGGTCGTGCCCGACGACGCGCAGGACGCGTCGTATTTGGCCGCATCGGCGAGGATCTCGAGCTTTTCACGGGTGTCGAGTTGGGCCATTCGTTCGTCTTACGTTCCGCGAAAAGGGGTGTCGAGTGATGGAGATCAACTTGTCGCTATGTCGCTGATGCGGGGCGGTTCTCGGTCGTAGCGGCAGAGTGAAGTATAGAAAGTACAGACGCTGGGAGCGTTTTCGCAGGGGCGGTTTCTCGGGTAGGAAAGTCTCGGGATCTCGGCGTCGGAACGCTGTCAGGATCGGGACGTGTAGGACAGCGAGCAGTCAGTCGAACACATAGCGGATCAAGTCGACCATGCCGCCGAGGCTCACGGGCAGGAGCAGCAACAGGAATAGATAGACGAAGATCAGGCGGGTGAGCGCCTTCTCGTGACGATACACGGGCTTGCGCGGAGGCAGGTCCTCCTTGCGCGGCCAGATGCTGGATTCGTCGAGGAACATCGAGGGTCAACGTCGCGAACGGGGATTGTCTCCCTACGCCGTTGCAATGAGTCCGGTCGCGGCTTGCAGGTCGACCGAGACGAGGCGGCTGACACCGCGTTCGATCATCGTCACGCCGAACAGGCGGTGCATGCGGCTCATCGTGACGGCGTTGTGCGTGACGACGAGGTAGCGCGTGTCTGTGTCGCGCGACATGCGGTCGAGCAGGTCGCAGAAGCGCTCGATATTCGCATCGTCGAGCGGCGCGTCGACTTCGTCGAGGACGCAGATCGGCGCGGGATTGGTGAGGAACAGGCCGAAGATCAGCGCGACCGCGGTCAGCGCCTGTTCGCCGCCCGACAGGAGGGTGAGCGACTGGAGGCGTTTGCCGGGGGGTTGCACCATGATTTCGAGGCCGGCTTCGAGTGGGTCGTCGGAATCGATCAGTTCGAGGTGCGCGGCGCCGCCGTCAAACAGCGTGGTGAAGAGGCGTTGGAAATGGCCGTTCACCGCCTCGAACGCAGCGAGCAGGCGCTGGCGACCTTCGCGGTTGAGCGTGCCGATCGAGCCGCGCAGGCGGTTGACGGCTTGCCCGAGTTCGTCGCGCTCGACCGCGTTGCCCCGCGCGGACTCTTCGAGTTCGGCGAGTTCGGTTTCGGCGACGAGGTTGACCGGGCCGATCCGCTCGCGGTCGGTGGTGAGGCGGTCGTGCGTGGCGGACTCTTCGGCTGGCGCGCGGACGTCGGCGACCGCGAAGCCGAGGCGTTCGGGGAGGACGGGCGCGGGGCATTGGAAGCGCTCGCCCGAGAGGCGGCCGAGATCGAGGCGGCGCGCTTCGTGGTTTTCGACGCGGGCGATCGCGCCGGCGCGGGCTTCGCGGGCTACGGCGAGCGCTTCGGTGGCGGCGCGGTGGGCGTCGTCGGCGGTGCGGACGGCGGTCTCCGCGGTGCGTTCGGTTGCAAGGAGGGCATCGGCGGTTGTGCGCGCGTCTTGGTGTTCGGCGTCGAGCGTCTCGATTTCAGCGTCGAGGGTGGTGGGGCGAGCGGCGATCGCGGCGAGGTCGGCGCCCAGCGTCGTTTCGCGCGAGTCCATGGCAGCGATGCGCTTGGCGGCTTCACCGGCGCGCGCGCGCCAGCTTCGGGTGTCGGCCTGAGCTGCGGACAGGCGTTCGCGGTGGGTGGCGATGCTGCGGTCGAGCGTGGTGCGATCGGCACTGCCCTGTGCGACGGCGGTGCGGGCGCGTTCGGCGTCGTACTGGAGCGTGGCGACCTGACGCGCGTTGGCGGTGCCGTCGGGGACGGCGGCCATCGCGGCTTCGGCGCGGGTGCGGTCGGCGTGCGCGTCGGCGACGTCGTCGGCGATACGGTGCGCGCGGATGTCGAGGTCTGCGCGCTGGGTGGCGAGGCGTTCGAGCGCGGCGGCGGCGCGGTCCTCCTGGCGGATGGCGTCGCGCGCGGCGGTTTCGGCGCGTTGCAGGGCGGCGCGGGCGGTTTGCGACTGGCTTCGGGCTTGGGCGATCCGCTCGTCGATCGCGGCGCGGGTTCGTTCGGCGTCGTCCAGCGCCTTGGCTGCAGCGGGGCGAGCGGCCTGGAGTGCGGCGAGGCGGTTGCGGCGGACGAGGCGTTCGGCGGCGGCCGCGCCGGTGCCGGTTGCGGTAAAGCCGTCCCAGCGGCGGAGTTGGCCGTCTCGGGTGACGATGCGCTGACCGACGGCGAGGTGTTGCTGGCCATGGGTGTCGACGACGAAGACCTGCGCGAGCCGGCGGGCGAGGGCGGGGGGCGCGTCGACATGCTTTGCCAGCGGTTCGGCGTCAGCGGGCGCGGCGGGGTCGTCTTGGCGAGACTCGGCGCCCGCCCATGCGTCGAGGCCGGTGTCGAGATCGTCGCCGAGCGCGGCGGCGAGTGCGCGTTCGTAGCCGGTGCTGGCCGAGACATGGTCGAGCAGCCGATCGCGGCCGCTGCGCTGCGTTGCCTTGGTAAGCGCCGTCACTTCGCTGTCGATCGCGGCGAGGTCTGCGCGGGCGGTGGCGCGGATGGTTTCGGCGGCGTCTCGCGCGCTGGTCGCGGCGGCTTCGTCGGTGTCTGCCTGGGTGATGGCCTGGCGGGCGGACTCTGCTGCGGCGGTCGCGGCGCGTCGGGCTTCGGCGGCGGTTTCGCGCTCTGCGGCTAGCGGGGCAGGGTCGCCGAGGGCGCGGAGGGCGGCGGCGATCTGCGCGGCGTCGCGGTCGGCGCGGTCGGCGCGGGTGCGGGCTGCGGCGAGGGCTGCGCTGGCGACGCGGACTTCGGCGGCGTCGCGGGCTTGCGTGGCTAACGCCTGGGCGAGGGAGACTTCGGCGTCTCGGGCTTTGCGTTCGGTGTCGGCGAGCGCTGCGTCAAGATCGGGGATTGCGGCGGTGGCGTCGGCGATCGCGGTGTCGAGCGTCTTGGCCTCGTCGGCGAGGCGGGCGAGCGCGGCGGCGGCGTCGCTGGCGAGCGATCCTTCGCGGTCGCGGTCGTCGGCGATCCGGGCGCGGGCGTAGGTGAGGTCGGCGATCCTGCGCTCTACGCTGGCCTTCTCGGTTTTGAGCGCGGCGAGGCGGTGGGCGAGGTCGCCGACCAGGTCGCGCGCGGCGAGCGCTGCGGTGCGGGCTGTCGAGACGGCTTCGATCGCGCGATGCTGTGCTGCGGCGGCTGCGCGTTCGGCTTCGGTGATTGCGCGGACGCGGGTTTCGGCGGCGGCAGCTTCTGCCTTGGCGGAATCGGCTGCGGTAGCGGCTTCGCGCCATCGGGCGAAGAGCGTGCGCGCTTCGGCGACACGGATCTGCGCGGAGATCAGGCGGTAGCGTTCGGCGGCGCGGGCCTGGCGTTTCAGTGTGGCGGCGCGCGCGTCCTGGTCGGCAATGATCTCGTCGAGCTTGGCGAGATTGGCTTCGGTGGCGCGGAGTTTCCCCTCGGCGTCCTTGCGGCGCACGTGCAGCCCGGCGATCCCGGCGGCTTCCTCGAGCATGGCGCGGCGGTCGGCGGGTTTGGCGGCGATGACCGCGCCGATCTTGCCCTGGCTGACGAGCGCGGGGGAGTGCGCGCCGGTGGCGGCGTCGGCGAAGAGCAGGCCGACGTCCTTTGCGCGGACGTCGCGGCCGTCGATCCGGTAGGCGGAGCCGGCGCCGCGCTCGATCCGGCGGACGATTTCTCGTTCGTCGCCCGCAATTTCGGCGAGGATCGAGACTTCGGCGAAGTCGCGCGGGGGGCGGGTCGCGGTGCCGGCGAAGATGACGTCTTCCATGCCGGCGCCGCGCAGGGATTTCGCGCTGGCCTCGCCCATCGTCCAGCGGAGCGCTTCGAGGAGGTTCGACTTGCCGCAGCCGTTGGGGCCGACGACGCCGGTGAGGCCGGGTTCGATGCGGAGATCGGCGGGGTCGACGAAGCTCTTGAAGCCGGTGATGCGGAGGCGCTTGATCTGCATTTCTTGCGCCCCCCGGCTGTAAGCGATGTTCTTCTTATACCGGGCCGTTGCACCTTGTGTCCCCGCGAAGGCGGGGACCCAGACTGGGCTCCCGCCTTCGCGGGAGAACAAGGAAGGCGGTGCTGCCATTCGACTGAGTGCGCCAACATTGCACCTCCCCGGCGAAGGCCGGGGCCCAATTGGGAGAAGGCGCTAACGAAGGTGGCGCTCCGTTACTGCGACCTTTCCAATTGGGCCCCGGCCTCCGCCGGGGTGGTAATTACTGGTGGCGGGGTTAGCTTACGCCCCAGCCGCCTTCAGTGCCTTCTCCATCTGGTCCCAGCTCACGACCTGATCGAGCTTCTTGTCGTTGATCAGGAACGTCGGCGTGCCCGTCACCGTCCCAGCCTGCATCGCGTTCTCGGTCGGCTTGGCCATCACCTCCAGCTGCTTCTGATCCGCCAGGCACGCGCGCGCCTTCGCTTCCGGGATCCCGCGCTGCTTGACGAAATCGATCGCGCCCATCTGTTCGGCGAGCTTGGTGGCGACGACCGTCGGCGGCTGGTTGGCGAGCGCCTTTTGCTGGTCGGGGGTCATCGCCTGGAGCTTGTCGAGGAAGGCGATCTGGTTGCCGTACATCTGCTCGAGGATCGGGAAGAACGGCGCGACGCCGCCGCACTGGCCGAGCAGCGTCAGCGCCACGTCGGGGGCGCCGTGGACGAGGAAGTCGCGGAATTCGAAGCTGACCTTGCCGGTCGAGACGTATTTTTCGGTCAGCGGCTTGTACGCCTCGCGGCCGAACGCGCCACAGGTCGGGCACGAGCGCGCGCCGTATTCGACGAGCTTGATCGGTGCGTTCGGGTTGCCCATCAGGTAACCCTCGGGGGTCTTCACGACCGTCTCGGTCCAGTTCTGGCCGGCGGGGGCTGCGGCGGCCGCGACGGGCGCGGCGGCGGGCTGGTCGACGTTACCGGTCGAATCGTTCTTCGAGCAGGCGGCGAGCGCGAGCGGCAGGACGGCGAGCGTGGTCAGGAACTTCATCGGGTTACTCCAGTGGATCACGTGAATTAACGGGCGCCGGCCTTGCGGAGCGCGGGTTCGAGCTGTTCCCAGCCGACATGGGGTACGATCTTGCCGTTGAGGTAGAAGGTCGGCGTCGAGTCGATCTCCTTCGGCGCGTCGGCGGTCAGTTTGACGATGCGGTCGATCTCGGGCTGGTTGGCGAAGCACGCGTTGATCGCCGCGTCCGAGAGCCCGCGCGCCTTGATCATCGCGGTCAGGCCGGAGCCGTCGGCGTTGGCGCGGATCTGGGAGGCTGCGGGGTACATCGCGAGGCGCGCGGCGTTGCCTTGCTGGTATTCGATCCCACGCTCCAGCCATTGCGGCTGTGCGGCGAAGATCGCGGACGAGGTGGCGGAGAAGCCTTTCGGGCCGGTGCAGCGCGCGAGGATCGCTGCTGCCAGGTCGAGCCGGTCGCGGATGAAACTGCGAACTTCGAGGCTGGTCGAGCCCGACGCGATCATCTGGCGCTTGAGCACGGGTTCGGACTTCACCGAGAAGTCGGCGCAGTGCGAGCAGGTGTAGCTGGCATATTCGACGAGCTTCACGCGCGCGGCGGGGTTGCCGATCAGGTAGGCGCCCGAGGGGAGGATGCGCGCGGTTTGCGACCAGTCGCGCTTGGGCGCGGCACCGGTCAGCAGGAAGAGGGCGAAGACGGCAAAGAGGACGCGCATCAGTTGATCCTGGGAAGGCCGTGCGTCGAGGCGACGCCGGCGGCGAGGGATTCGAGGACGGCGCGCAGTTCCGGATCGGCGATGCCCTTCAGGCTCATACCGAGATCGACGGGGACCGGGCGGATCGAAGGCGGGGCTTTGCGCGGGACGGGGGCGGCGACCTCGCCCTGGCGGATCGCGACCTTCACGATCGCGGCATAGCCGAAGAAGCGGTTCACGCGCTCGATGATCTCTGGGGCGATGTGCTGCATCATCGGGGCATGTGCGCCGCGGACGGTAAGGGTCAGGACGCCGTCCTGCTTCTTGCCGACCGGGAAGCGGATCGATTCGGGGATGCTCGCGCCGGCCAGTTTGGCGCCGACGATCTCGGGCCAGCGACTGACGATCGACGACTGGACGAAGCCGAATCGCCGGAATGCCGCGCCGCCGATCGCGGGCAACAGTTCGGCAACCGCGCGTGAGCGGTTCTCGCGCGGGGCGTCTGGATCGGTCCTGCCTTTAATGCGCTTGGTCGCCGGCTTGGGCGTCGCAGATTTAGGCACAGAAACGGGCGGCTTGCTCATCTGCGAACCCATGCCATAGGCGACGCGTGAACGCCAAGCGCTCTTCGGTCTCCGGGGCCCTGCTCGACTGGTATGACGCGCATCGTCGCGACCTGCCGTGGCGCGCGAAGCCGGGCGAGGCGGTCGATCCGTACCGGGTGTGGCTGTCGGAAGTGATGTTGCAGCAGACGACGGTGGCGGCGGTGACGCCGCGGTTCCTCGCGTGGACCGCGCGGTGGCCGGACTTCGCGAGTCTGGCGGCGGCGGACGATGCCGATGTCATGGCGGCCTGGGCAGGGCTTGGCTATTACGCTCGGGCGCGCAATCTGGTGAAGGCGGCGAAGGCCGTGGTCGCCGAGCATGGCGGCGTGTTCCCGCGGACCGAGGTGGAGCTGCGCGCGTTGCCGGGGCTGGGCGCTTATACGGCCGCGGCGGTCGCGGCGATCGCGTTTGGCGAGCGCGCGGTGGTGGTCGATGCGAATGTCGAGCGAGTAATTGCGCGGCTGTTTGCGATTCAGACGCCCTTGCCGGCGGCGCGGCCTGCGATTCGGGTCGCGGCGGACTCGATCACGCCGGACGTTCGGGCGGGGGATTTCGCGCAGGCGATGATGGATCTGGGGTCCGGGATCTGCACGTCGCGCGCGCCGAAATGTTTGCTGTGTCCGATCCGTGAGTTTTGCGAAGGCTTTGCGCGGGGCGCGCCCGAGCGGTTGCCGGTGAAGGCGAAGAAGGCGGCCAAGCCTCAGCGCTACGGGACGATCTTCTGGCTGGAGCGCGATGGGCAGGTGTTGCTGGTGCGGCGGCCGGACAAAGGTTTGCTGGGCGGGATGCGCGCGTTTCCGACCGGACCTTGGGATGATGTTCCCCCCGGTTTCGAGGATGCACCGGCGCAGGCGGATTGGCGGATACTGGACGCGACCGTCGCACACGGATTTACCCATTTCGATCTGCAACTGACGCTTGCGGTGGCGACGGTCGAGGCGCATCAACCGCGCGTTCCAACGGCAAGCGAATGGTGGCCGATCGACGAGCTGGATACCGCCGGGCTCCCGACCGTTTTCGCCAAGGCCGGCAAGACCATACGGAGAGCTGCATGAAACTGGTGCACTGGATTTCGACTGGCGGACTTGCCGCATTGGCTGCCGCCACGGTCTATGCCCAGCAGGCGCAGCCGCGTCCGCAGGTGAGCCCGCAGGCTCGGCCGACGCCGCGGATGACGATCCCTGTCAACGCATTGCTGCCTGCCACGTCTGCGCTGTTCGACAGCTATGTCGCGCAGGACAAGATGCCCGGGATCGTCGGCGCGTTTGGTGCTGGCGATGGTCCCACGCTGTTCCCGTCCGCGGGTAAGATCAGCGACGACCCGAACGCGCCCGCCGCCGGCCCCGATTCGCTGTGGCGCGTCTATTCGATGTCCAAGCCGATCACCGGCATGTCGGCGATGATGCTCGTCGAGGACGGCAAGCTTAACCTCGACGATCCGGTCAGCAAATACATCCCCGCGTTCAAGGACATGAAGGTCGCGACCAGCCCCGACACGTCGCTTGCCACGCGCCCGGCGACGCGGCCGATTACGATCCGCAACCTGCTGACGCATACCGCCGGGCTCGGCTACACGATCGTCACCAAAGGGCCGCTGCTCAAGGAATATGAGCGGCTTGGTATCCTGCCGCTGTCGGTCAGCGCGGCGATGGAAGAGAAGATGCGGCCCGTCCGGCCGAAATCGCTGGAGGAGTTCGCCAACCGCGTCGCGACGCTGCCGCTGATCGCAGAGCCGGGCACCAAGTGGAGCTATTCGATCGGGCTCGACGTGATGGGCCGCGTGATCGAGGTCGCCAGCGGCATGAGCTTCGAACGGTTCGTGCAGACGCGGCTGTTCGATCCGCTGAAGATGCGGTCGAGTTTTTGGCAGGTCCCGCAGAGCGAGGTCGGCCGGCTGGCGACCAACTATGCGTTTGTCGGCGACACGCGGACGCCGCTCGATCCGGCGGCGACGTCGGTGTTCCTGCAGAAGCCGAGCTTCCCGTATGGCGGTGCGGGCCTGGTGATGTCGGCGCGCGATTATGACCGGTTCCTGCACATGATCCAGGACGGCGGCACGCTCGAGGGCGTGCGCGTGATGAAGCCCGAGACGATCGCGCTGGCGACGTCGAACCTGTTGCCGGCGGGGGTGACCTATGGCGGCGTGAGCGGTGGTACCGGTGGCACGAAGGGTAGCAACATGGGCTTCGGCGCGGGCGGATCGGTGGTGCTGGCCACGACGCCGAACGGGCCGGGCAAGGGCACCTATGCCTGGGGCGGCGCGGCGGGGACGATCGCGTGGGTCGATCCGCTCAAGCGGTCGCGCGGCAATGTGATGGTCAACTACTTCCCCGCGGACCGCATTCCGCTGCGGGAGCAGGTGGTCGCGGCGTTGATGCAGGATGCGGCGAGGTTGCGCCGATGAGCGTGATGGAGGCACCTGGGTTTACCGGCGGGATGCTCGACCGGTCGGATGCTTTGCGGCACGATCCCGAAGGGCTGGCGGCGGCGCAGCGCGACTGGCGTGCGCGGTTGCTGGTGCTTGATGGGCTGCTGCCGGGCACGACCGACGACGGGCATCTTGCCTGGACGTCGATGGCGGATATGCCCGAGGATGCCGAGCCGATCCTGCTTGGGCTCGACGAGAGCGGAAGGCCGCATTTCGCGGCGCTGCTGAACGGGATGCGCGTCGACAATGCGCCGGCGATGCGCTCGCCCGCGCTGATGGCGGTGCTGGCTGCGCTCGCGCCGGGTGAGGCGGCTACGTACGCGGGTGCGCGGAGTGTGATCGACTGGCATGTCCGGCACGGCTTCTGCGCGAAATGCGGATCGCCGACCGAGCCGTTCCGGGCGGGGTGGGCACGGAAATGCCCGAACTGCGGGACCGAGCATTTCCCGCGCGTCGATCCGGTGGTGATCATGATCGCCGAGCATGACGGGCGTGCGCTGCTCGGGCGCGGCAAGGGATGGCCGGCGGGGCGGTATTCCGCGCTCGCCGGTTTCGTCGAGCCGGCCGAGTCGATCGAGGAAGCCGTCGCGCGCGAGATTCTCGAGGAGTCGGGGGTTCGGGTCGGCAAGGTCCGGTATGTCGCGAGCCAGCCCTGGCCGTTTCCGTCGTCGCTGATGATGGCGTGCGTCGCGGAGGCGGAGGACGATGCGATCACGCTCGATGTGAACGAGCTCGAGGATGCGATGTGGGTGCCGCGCGAGATGGTGCGTGCGGTGCTGCGGGGGGAGGAGGGGCCGTTCGTGGCGCCGCCGCCCTATGCGATTGCGTATACGCTGCTGAAGGAATGGGCGGGGGAATAGGGCGCGACCCGCCGGGATGCACCACCCCGGCGGAGGCTGGGGTCCAATTGGAGAGGTCGCAGTAACGATGTGCTGCCCTCCGTTACCACCGTCCCCCAATTGGGCCCCGGCCTTCGCCGGGGTGGTGTCTTAAGCGGGAGCGGTGGCGCCTACCTACGCAGCGATCTTCAATTCCTGCATCACGTCTGCGGTGATCGACAGGCTCCGCTTGCGGGCCTCGTGGTCGTAGATCGCGCTGGTCACCATGACCTCGTCGACGCCGGTCCGCTCGACGAACGCCGCGATGCCGCGCGCGACTTTGGCCGGGCTGCCGACCGCCGAGCATTGCAGGACGTGGTCGAGGATCTGGTTGCCCTGCGCGCCGAGCGACTCGCGGTAGCCGGCGAGCGGCGGCTTCATCAGGCCGGGGTTGCCGGTGCGAAGCGCGACGAACGACTGTTGCTGCGAGGTGGCGAGCAGTTCGGCTTCCGCGTCGGTCTCGGCCGCAAACACGTTGAAGCCGGCCATGACGTGCGGCTTGGCAAGCCACGCCGAGGGGCGGAAGTCGCGGCGGTAGACCGCCAGCGCGGCATCCAGCGCATCGGGCGCAAAGTGCGAGGCGAACGCGTAGGGCAGGCCCAGCGCCGCCGCCAGCTGCGCGCCGAACGTGCTGGAGCCGAGGATCCACATCTCGACGTCCGCGCCTGCGCCCGGCGTCGCGACGATGCCGGTCTGGCCGTCATTGGCGAAGTAGCTCTGGAGCTCCATCACGTCCTGCGGGAACGCGTTGGCGTCGGTTTCGAGCGTGCGGCGCATGGCGCGCGCGACGCGCTGGTCGGAGCCGGGTGCGCGGCCGAGGCCGAGATCGATGCGGCCTGGGAACAGCGCGTCGAGCGTACCGAACTGCTCGGCGATCGTCAGCGGCGCGTGGTTGGGAAGCATGATGCCGCCCGAGCCTACGCGGATGGTCTTGGTGGCGGCGGCGATGTGCGCGATCACGACGGCGGTCGCGGCCGACGCGATGCCGGTCATGCCGTGGTGTTCGGCGACCCAGTAGCGCTGGAACCCGACGCTCTCGGCGTGCCTCGCGAGGTCGGCCGCGTTGGCGAGCGATTGGGAGACGGTGCCGCCTTCGATGACGGGGACCAGATCGAGCAGGGAATAGCGTGTCATGCGGCAGAGATAGGTACCGAACGGTAGCTTATCCAGTGATTGCGCCAAATGGTTTGTTCGGCTGACCTCTACACCCCTCCCTTCCGGGGAGGGGAGAGTTAGAAGCCCAGACTATATCGCATCGCCATGCCGTAGTCGTTCGGGAGCGCCGCGAAGTTACCGGGGTCGCGGCGGAAGAACAGGTTGGTGTCTAGGCCACCGCCGAATGCGGGGACGCCGTAGCGGAGTTCGACGTCGAGTTCGCGGCCTCGCGGGGCGAGGTTGAGGCGTTCGCTGGTCCAGTTGGTGACGGTACCGGACGTGTAATCGTAATAGGTCGGGAGGCCGAGGTCGATGCCGCCGCGGGCAACGCGCAACGGTTGCGCGATGCGGAGGCCGATGCTGTCGTGGGCGAACACGCCGTCCTTGCCGATGTCGGCGGCGAAGGCGTTGGTGCGGACGAGACCGTCGCCGCCGAGTCCGCCGCGCACCGCCGCGTGGGTCCAGCCCTGGCGCATCGATCCGCCGATGCTCCAGCCAGCGCCGGCATCGAACCGCGCCTTGGTATCCACGAACCACGTTGCGGCGCGGGTCGCGCCGAGCGCCGCGGCGAAGCGCGCGCCGAGGACGGTATCGCGCTCGTCCATCCGCGTCGCGGCGACCATCGTCGACAGCGCGCCGAAGCGTCGATCGACTGCCAGCGAGACGCGGTTGTAGCCTGAGCGTTGCCAGCGGTCGCGCAGGCGGAGGTCGCCGTCACGCTGCGTCAGGACGTCGCCATTCTCGATACCCGCGGTGACCCCGAATCCACCGAAGCTCTGCCGCATCGCGCTCGACGCTCTCGTGGTGCTGTCGAAGCCCATGCCGCCAGCGTTGGCGATCAGGAAGGCGGGTTCGGACTGGCCCGAGAGTTGTGCGCTCAGCGCGGCCGATCCTTGCGCGAAGCCGAACCCGAACGACAATGTGCTGCCGAGCTTCTGCGTCACCATCCCGGCGATCGCGCGCGCGCTGGTCGCGTCGGCGGTAGAGAGCGAGGTGCGATCGAGCGCGATGTCGCCGTTGGCCCGCGGAGCGAGCGTCATCGCGACGGTCATGCCCCCCTGCGCCAGCGCGACGGTGCGGAATCGCGACTGGAGCGCGCCGCCCAGGGAGCGTTCCGGGCTGCGACGCGCGATCGTCTTGGCGAGGTCGATCGCGAACGCGCGGCTGTAGCCGTCGAGGATCACCGCGCCGAGTTCGCCCTGCGCGGCGTCACCCATCGGCGCGGACAGGGTGGCATTGCCCGTCGTCGAGACGACCGCTTTCGAGCCAGCCACGGTGGTTCCGCCGAGCGGTTGGAACGCGCGCGTCAGGTCGAGCACGCCGTTGCCATAGACCGCGTCGAGTCCGGGGGCGCCGACATCGCGCGCGCTCTTGAACAGGATATCGACGATCTGCGCGCCCGTGAGATTGGGGAAAGCCTGTGCCAGCAACGCGATCGCGCCCGAAATCTGTGGCGCAGCGAAAGAGGTGCCCGACCAGAGATAAGGGGTATCGGTCGCGTCGGGCGCACGGACGCTTTCGCCTACCGCGGTGAGGAAGTGCGCGGCGCCGGTGCCCGCCCGGTCGCTGAACGTAGAGATGCCGTCGGTGGACCCGACCGAACCGGCGATGATCACCTGGTTGCGCGCTTGTGCCTCGCTGGCGACGTTGGTGAAGGGGTCGGGGTTGACCGAACCGTCATTGCCCGCGGCGATCACGACGGCGAGGCCAGCGGCGGTCGCGCGGCCGATCGCGTCCTTGAGGCTTTGCGGCATGTCGGAGCCGCCGAGCGAGATGTTGACGACCTTCGCACCCGCCGTGCGTGCCGCATCGAGGCCGCGGGTTATCGCGTCGGTCGGAAATTTGCAGCCCGTATCCTCGTCATCCTTGCTGGCGGTGGCGCAGGTGCCCGGCCGGTCGGCGCGCAGGACGATCAGCGTCGCGTCGAACGCCACGCCGTGCGAGCCCGCGCCGTTTCGCCGTCCCGCGAGCGTGAACGCGACCGCGGTGCCGTGGCCGCCTTCGTCGTCGATCGTGCTGTTGCCGGCGACATCCTGCGATGCCGAGGAGACGCGGGAGCCGAACTCCTGGCTCTGCAGGTCGATGCCGCTGTCGATCACGCCGACGTTGACGCCCCTGCCAGTCGCGCCGACGTTATAGGCGGCGAGCGCGTTCATCGAGACGGCACCGACGGTCGCACGATATTCGGCAGTGTCGTTTGTCGAAGGTGCCGGCGTGGGAGTCGGCGTAGGCGTGGGAGCAGGGGTTGGCGTCGGCGCAGGGGCTGGAGTTGGCGTCGGAGACGGTGCTGCTGGTGGGGTCGGGGTGCTGTTGATGCCGCCGCCGCCGCCGCCGCCGCACGCCGCGACCAGGACCGTCGTCCCCAATGCCGCCGACCGCAATAGGCCAGCTCTTACGCCGTACATGAACGTCACCCCTTTGTGGTCTTGATAACGTACTGGAATTGAAAGCGTTGAGCGATCGTAAACATCGGCTTGGACCGCGCCGGGGACAGAGCCTGCTTGTCGTCTAGCGACGCTCTGCTTAGAGGTTTCGATCGATGCCTGTCCGCCTTGATCCCCGCCTCGACCATGTCCGCAACTGGATCTTCGATCTCGACAACACGCTGTACCCGGCGAGCGCGGACCTGTTCGCGCAGGTCGACGCGCGGATGACCGGGTTCATCCAGGAGCTGCTGGGGTTGGAGCATGACGAGGCGCGGCGCGTGCAGAAGGGGTATTTCCACAACCACGGCACGACGCTGTCGGGGCTGATGGCCGAGCATCATGTCGATCCGCACGCGTTCCTGGCGCATGTCCACGACATCGAGATGGACGTGATCGAGCATGACGCGCCGCTGGTCGCCGCTATCGCCAAGCTGCCGGGGCGAAAGCTCGTCTTTACCAACGGCGACACGCCGTATGCTACGCGGATACTGGAGCGGCTCGGGTTGAGCGAGAGCTTCGAGGCGATTCACGACATCCACGCGATGAACCTGATGCCGAAGCCGCATGCGTCGGCCTATGCGGGGTTCTGCTCGGCGTTCGACATCGATCCGCGGGAGTCGCTGTTCGCCGACGACATGGCGCGCAACCTGACGCCCGCCAAGGCGATTGGGATGACGACCGTGTGGATCGACAACGGCTCCGAGCAGTCGCCCGACGCGGCGCGCGATCACATCGATTTTACCGTGCCGGTGCTTGCGCCATGGCTCGAAACCATCCTGGAGACATCATGACCTTGCAGACCATCATCGACGCCGCCTGGGACAACCGCGCGAACCTCGGGCTCGATACCAAGGGCGAAGTACGCGATGCCGTCGAGTCCGCGCTGGCGATGCTGGATGCCGGCACCGCGCGTGTTGCGGAGCCGACCGCTGACGGCTGGCAGGTCAACCAGTGGCTCAAGAAGGCGGTGCTGCTGTCGTTCCGGCTCAACGACAACGTCGTGATCGACGGCGGTTCGGCGGGCGCTCCGGGGTTCGACAAGGTGCCGTCGAAGTTCGCAGGCTGGGGTGAAGCCGAGTTCCGCTCGGCTGGCATTCGCGTCGTGCCGGGCGCGGTCGCGCGGCGCGGGAGCTTCATCGCCAAGGGTGCGATCCTGATGCCGAGCTTCGTCAACATCGGCGCGTATGTCGGCGAGGGAACGATGGTCGATGCGTGGGCGACGGTCGGGTCGTGCGCGCAGATCGGCAAGAACGTGCATCTGTCGGGCGGTGCCGGCATCGGCGGCGTGCTCGAGCCGTTGCAGGCGGATCCGGTTATCATCGGTGACGGCGCCTTCATCGGCGCGCGTGCGGAAGTCGCCGAGGGTGTGCGCGTCGGCGAGGGCGCGGTGCTGTCGATGGGCGTGTATCTGGGCGCCTCGACCAAGATCATCGACCGCGCGACCGGCGAAGTGTTCAAGGGCGAAGTGCCGCCCTATTCTGTCGTCGTACCGGGCTCGATCGGTGGTGGTGACGGCAAGCCGGCGTTGTACTGCGCGGTGATCGTCAAGCGCGTGGATGCGCAGACCCGCTCGAAGACCAGCATCAACGACCTGCTGCGGGACTGACGGCGCGCGCCCCACGTCTCGTCTCCCACGTCTCGTCCCGGCGAGGCTCGTGTCGGGTCGACAACGACGCGGACGCTGCCTATCCGGGACGAAACATACCGAGGAGAAATATTTTGACCGCTGCCGCCAGCCAGGTTCTCGACCGCGTTCTCGTCCTCGAAATGGTCCGCGTGACCGAAGCTGCGGCGATCGCCGCGTCCACGCTCGTCGGTCGTGGTGACGAGAAGGCGGCGGATGCGGCCGCGGTCGAGGCGATGCGCGAGGCGCTCAACTCGTTGTACATGGACGGCACCGTCGTGATCGGCGAGGGCGAGCGCGACGAGGCCCCGATGCTGTTCATCGGCGAGAAGGTCGGCTCGGCGATCGGCAAGGGCCCGAAGATCGACATCGCGCTCGATCCGCTCGAAGGCACGACGATCTGCGCGACCGCGGGGCCGAACAGCCTCGCCGTGCTGGCGATAGCCGAAGAGGGCGGGCTGCTCAACGCGCCCGACGTCTACATGGACAAGATCGCGGTCGGGCCGGGCTATCCCGAGGGAATCATCGATCTCGACAAGACGCCGACCGAGAACATCAACGCGGTCGCCGCTGCCAAGGGCGTGCCGGCGCGCGACCTGATCGTGTGCGTGCTCGACCGGCCGCGTCACGAGGCGCTGATCGCCGAGCTCCGGAAAGTCGGCTGCGGGATCATGCTGATCGGTGACGGCGACGTTGCCGGCGTGATCGCCACGTCGGATCCAGAGACCACGGTCGACGTGTACATGGGCTCCGGCGGCGCGCCCGAGGGCGTGCTGGCGTGTGCGGCGCTGCGTTGCGTCGGCGGGCAGTTCAAGGGGCGGTTGCTGTTCCGCAACGACGACGAGCGTGGGCGTGCGGCGAAGTGGGGGATTACGGATCTCGACAAGCAGTATGACCTTTCGGAACTGGCGAAGGGCGACTGCATCTTTGCGGCGACCGGGGTTACGGATGGCTCTTTGCTGGCTGGCGTGAAGCGGAAGAAGGGCAAGATGACCACCGAGAGCGTGGTGATGCGGGCGTCTTCGGGGACGGTGCGTTGGGTTAAGGGTGAGCATCGGACTGATTGATCGGCTACTCTCTGACCGGCAGCTCAGCACCTCCCCGGCGGAGGCCGGGGCCCAGGTGGAAAGGTCGGAGTAACGGAGCGTTGTCCGTAGTCGGCAACGTCCCCCAACTGGGCCCCGGCGTTCGCCGGGGTGGAACGCTGGGTGAGGGTGGTGAACCAGCCAACCATGTGTCCCCGCGAAGGCGGGGACCCAGACTGGGCTCCCGCCTTCGCGGGAGAACATAAGGGCCAAGCGGTGGAACGCAGGAAGGGCGAAGTGTCGGCATGATCCTGCCCAACGTCCTCCTCCTCGTCACGATCATGAGCCTTGTCTGGTTCCTCAAGGGCGACCTGCTCGGCTACCGCCGGATCAAGCGCCGCTCCGACACAGCATCGCGCCAGAAGACCTACCGCCTGTGGATCGCCAAGGCCGCAATCGGCTTCGTCCTGCCGGCGGTGATCGGACTCACGCTACTCGGACGCCTCGACGCGCTCCTCACGGTGCCGCCCGAGTTCGACACCCTCCGCACGCTCCTCCCTAGCTTCGAAGGCGACAGCCGTGCGGAACTGCTCGGCATGATCGGCGGCAGTGCATTCGGTGGCCTGATCGTCGGCGCGGTGCTCGCGACTCGGGGCAACTGGCGGATCCTCAAGACGATCGGCAATGTCGGCTCGCTGCTCCCGCGCAACCGGCCGGAGATCGTACACGCCGCCGCCATGTCGATCGCGGCGGGCATCTCGGAAGAGCTCGCCTTCCGCCTGTTCCTGCCGCTGCTGGTCGCGCTCGTATCGGGCAACGCGTTCGTCGCGTTCGGCGTCGCCGTGGCGGCGTTCGGCGCTATGCATCTGTATCAGGGGCGGGCGGGCGTGATCGCGACCACGCTGGTCGGCGCGCTGATGGCGGCGGTGTATCTGATGACCGGCGAACTGTGGCTGGCGATGCTGCTGCACGCGCTGATCGATCTCAATTCGCTGGCATTGCGACCGGCGCTGACTGGAGCATGGCGCGCGGCTTGACTTCGCGCGCGTGGGTTCGTCCAATCGTTGCACGGTCCACGAAGGGAAATTCCATGTCGCGTCACGCCCTCCTGCTCGCGCTTGCCATCACCGCAGCCGTGCCGGCCGCCACGCTCGCGCAGACCGCGCCGCAAACCGTGACCCAGTCGCCGTTCACCTTCGAAGAGGTGATGGTGCCGATGCGTGACGGCGCGAAGTTGCAGACGGTGATCATGCGGCCGCGCGGAATCACCGGGCCGCTGCCAATTTTGCTCCAGCGAACGCCCTACGGCGTGCCCGACGCGCCGTTTCCCACCGCCGATCGCTTCGCGCCGTTGATGAAGGATGGCTATGTGTTCGTGTTCCAGTCGATGCGCGGGCGGTTCAAGTCGGACGGGGTGTTCACGCTGTCGACTGCGGTCCACCCCGGCGATCCCAAAGCGGTCGATGAGGCGACGGATGCGTACGACACCGTCGGCTGGCTGGTGAAGAATATCCCCGCCAACAATGGCAAGGTCGGCATGTGGGGCGTGTCATACCCAGGGTTCGCTGCCGCAGTGGCGCTGGCGAACCCGCATCCGGCGCTGAAGGCGGTTTCCCCACAGGCGGCGTGGATCGACTACTGGCAGTCGGACGACCTGCACCGCAACGGCGCGCTGCGGTTGAGCTATGCGACCGACTGGGTGTCGTCGCTGCAACTCGACAAGACGAAGAATTCCGACTTCGCCTATCCGAGCGATACCTACGATTATTTCCTCAAGGCGGGCTCGGCGGAGGCGATCGACCGGACCGTGTTCAAGGGGCGTGTGCCGATGTTCACGGCGCTGCTCGATCATCCCAATCACGACGCATTCTATACCGCGCAGCGCTGGACCGATTCGCTTGGCAAGACGACCGTGCCGACGCTGAACGTTGCGGGGTTCTGGGATCAGGAGGATCCTTGGGGCTCGTGGCAGATTTACGCCAAGCAGAAGCGCAACGATCCGAACCATCTGGCGCAGATCGTGGCGGGGCCTTGGCGGCATGGCGGGTGGCAGGGTGTGGCGGATCACCTCGGGCCGATCCCGCTCGGCACGGCGAGCGGCACGCAATTCCAGGAGCAGATCCAGGCGCCGTTCTTCGCGTACTGGCTGCACGGCAAGGGGCCGCGGCCGGACTTTGCGGCGAAGATGTTCCAGTCGGGGTCGAACGTGTGGAAGACCTATGCGGCCTGGCCTCCGACGGGCACGAAGGCGACCGAACTGTATCTGCACGCGGACGGCAGCCTGTCGTTCACCGCGCCGGCCGTTAGCGAGGGATGTCGCGATTACGTATCCGATCCGGCGAACCCGGTGCCGTTCCGCCGGCGGCCGATGTCGGCGACCTATGCCAGCCCGGATTGGGCGTGGTGGGAAGCGGACGACCAGCGGTTCGTTGACCACCGGCCCGATGTGCTGGGGTATGTGTCGGAGCCGTTGACCACGGACCTGACCGTGACGGGGGCGCTGTCGGCGACGTTGCAGGCGTCGACCAGCGGGACGGACAGCGATTTCGTGGTGAAGCTGATCGATGTGCTGGCCGACGATACCGAGCCGATGACGGGGCGTAGCCTGCAGCCGGGCGACTATGCCCGGACGCTCAACGGGTATCAGCTGCCGATCGCGATGGAGGTGCGGCGCGGGCGCTTCCTGGCGAGCGATACGGCACCGCAGCCTCTCGTGCCGGGCAAGGT
The DNA here is from genome assembly GCF_003050745.1 of Sphingomonas sp. PP-CE-3G-477. Taxonomy (GTDB): domain Bacteria; phylum Pseudomonadota; class Alphaproteobacteria; order Sphingomonadales; family Sphingomonadaceae; genus Sphingomonas. The sequence continues at coordinate 278,104 of NZ_QAOF01000004.1, forward strand.
GGTCGCGTGGGACGTGCCGCTGCGCGACCACGACCATGTGTTCAAGGCGGGGCACCGGATCATGGTGCAGGTGCAGTCGAGCTGGTTCCCGATGATCGACGGCAACCCGCAGTCGTTCGTGCCGAACATCGGGCGGGCAAAAGCGGCGGATTACGTGAAGGCGACGCAGAAGGTCTGCGCGGGATCGCGGATTACGTTGCCGGTGATGAGGTAAGAAGCTTGTTCTCCCGCGAAGGCAGGAGCCCAGACTGGGTCCCCGCCTTCGCGGGGAAACATGGTTCTTCGGTTAGTTCTTCATTCGCCAGCCGGTTTTGAAGATCCACGCGATCGCGATCAGGCACACCGCCAGGAAGCCCGCCGTCACGGCTAGGCTCACTCCCACCGCGACATCACCCTGCCCGAAGAAGCTCCAGCGGAAGCCGCTGACCAGGTAGACGACCGGGTTGAACAGGCTGAACGTCCGCCACGGCTGGGGCAGCATGTCGATCGAGTAGAACGCGCCGCCGAGGAACGTCAGCGGCGTGATCAGCAGCGCGGGGACGAAGTTCAACTGCTCGAAGCCGTTGGCCCACACGCCGATGATGAACCCGAACAGGCTGAACGCCACGGCCGTGAGGATCAGGAACGCGATCATCGCGAACGGGTGTTCGATGCGGAGCGGCACGAAGAACGAGGCGGTGGCGAGGATGATCAGCCCGAGGATCACCGACTTGGTGGTCGCTGCGCCGACATAGCCGATCACCATCTCCATTGCCGAGACGGGCGCCGACAACAGCTCGTAGATCGTGCCGGTGAATTTGGGGAAGTAAATGCCGATCGACGCGTTCGAGATGCTCTGCGTGAGCAGCGACAGCATGATCAGGCCGGGAACGATGAAGCTGCCATAGCCGACGCCGCCGACCTGCTGCATGCGGCTGCCGATCGCACCGCCGAAGACGATGAAGTAGAGTGACGTCGTTAGGACCGGGGTGACGAGGCTCTGCCACAGAGTGCGCAGCGCGCGCGCCATTTCGAAGCGATAGATCGCCCAGATGCCGTGAGTGTTGATCAGCGAGGGGGTCATGCGCGTTCTCCGACGAGATCGACGAAGATGTCTTCGAGGCTCGACTTGCTGGTTTCGAGATCCTTGAAGCCGATGCCGAGTTCACCGAGTTTGCGCAGCAACGACGGGATGCCGGTGTGATCGGCCTGCGCGTCGAACACGTAGCGGAGGCGCTTGCCATCGTCTTCCAGCGACAGGTCCCAGTCGACGAGTTCCGGGGGGATCGCCATCATCGGGTCCTGGAGCGCGATGTCGAGTTCGCGCTTGCCGAGCTTCTTCATCAGCGACGCCTTGTCGTCGACAAGCAGCAGCTTACCCTTGTTGATGACGCCGACGCGGTCGGCCATTTCCTCGGCTTCCTCGATGTAATGCGTCGTCAGGATGATCGTCGTGCCGCCTTCGCGCAGGCGGTGGACGAGCTTCCACATGTCGCGGCGCAATGCGACGTCGACGCCCGCGGTGGGTTCGTCGAGGAACAGGATCTCGGGTTCGTGCGCGAGCGCCTTGGCGATCAGCACGCGGCGTTTCATCCCGCCGGAGAGTTCGCGGATCTTCGCGTCGCGCTTGTCCCAGAGCGAGAGGTCGCGGAGTACCTGTTCGATGTACGCGCTATGCCCCGAGCGGCCGAACAGGCGGCGGCTGAAGGTGACGGTGGCGAGCACCGTCTCGAACATGTCGACGTTCAGTTCCTGCGGCACGAGGCCGATGCGGCTGCGCGCCTGCTTGTAATCGCGGATCGCGTCGTAGCCGGCGACCTTGATCGTCCCGGCGGACGGCGTGACGATACCGCAGATTATGCTGATCAGCGTCGTCTTGCCCGCGCCGTTGGGGCCGAGGAGGGCGAAGATCTCGCCTTTTTGAATGTCTAGGTCGACTGGGTGGAGGGCAGTGGTGCCGCTCTTGTAGGTCTTGGTGACGCCCGCGATGGACAGGATCGGTTCGGTCATTGGCACCCCTTTTTGTGAGGGGAAGATGGGGGTGGTGGGACGTGAATGATAGGTCTTCCCTCCCCTTCTTGTTCTCCCGCGAAGGCGGGAGCCCAGACTGGGTCCCCGCCTTCGCGGGGAAACAAGGAGAGGAGCGTCAACCGGCGCGGGCGGCTGCCACGGCTTTCTGGAGGTCTTCGAGCGGCAGTGCGCCAGACAGGACCCGGTCGCCGACCACCCAGCTTGGCGTACCGGTCATGCCGAGTTTGGCGGCGGTTTCCATGTTTTTGGCGATCTCGGCGTCGGCGGTCTTGGTGAAGTTCGCCTGCGTCGTGTCGACTCCGGCTTTCCCCGCTGCCGCGGCGATCGAGGCGTCGCTGACGGGGCCGCCGGCGTAGAGTGCGTCGTGGAAGGTGGCGAACTTGCCTTGTTGCGCGGCGGCGAGGCTGGCGCGGGCGGCGATGCGGCTTTCGGCGCTGAGGATCGGGAGTTCGCGGAAGACGACGCGGACTTTCGGGTCGGCGGCGATCAGCTTGGCGATCATCGGCAGGCTCGCGCGGCAATATCCGCAATTGTAATCGAAATACTCGACGAGCGTGACGTCGCCCCTGGGGTTGCCGGCCCAGGCGCTGCCGAACGGCGTGACGATCGCGTCGCGGTTGGCGGTGACCGTCTTGCCCGACTCGCGGTCGCGCAGTTTCTCCATCGCCTCGGGGAGGATCTCGGGGTGCGCCAACACGTAATCGTGGACGATTGCCTCGACCTGCGCGCGCTCCACGCCGCCGCCCTGGCGATCATAGCCCCAGACCGCGAGGCCTCCGAGGACGGCGCCGACAATCGCAATGGCCGGGAATGTAAGTTTGCTCATTTGCGGCGCTTATACTGCTTGGGATTGTCGTCCATCTCGTTCTGCGCGGCCATCGCGATATCCTGCGCGCGGATCCAGTCGGTAGTGTTCGCCGGGATGTTCGCCAGCGCATATTGCGCGCTCGCCGACGCGGTCCGCATGTCGCCGCCCATGCTGGCGCGCTCGGCGGTGGCGAGCGCGGCGCGTGCGGTATCCCCGGTCAGTTCGTAGACGGTGCCGAGCTGCATCCAGGCGAACGGGTTCTGGTCGTCGCGGCCTACTGCGGTGCGCAGGACCCTGGTCGCCTCGGGGTAGTTCGCCTTGTTCTCGGTCGCGATCAGCGCGTGGCCGAAGGTGGTGGCGATCAGCGGATTGTTGCGAGAACCCTCCGTGGCTTCGCGTAGAGGGACCAGCGACTCGGTCGGCTTGCCGGCTTCGAGCAAAATCTGCCCCTTGATCTCGAGGAAATACGGATCGGTGGGCTCGGCCTTTACCAGCGCGTTGGCTTCGGCGTCGGCTTTGTCGGGGTAGCCGGCTTTGTGATACGCGTAGGCGCGGGCGTAGTGCGCGTAGATCGACTGGTTGCTGGGCGGGTAGGCTTGCAGCGTCTGGTCGGCGGGCATGACGTAGCCGGCAAGCTTGGCCTTCACGCGGCGGAAGCGTTCCTCCAGCGCGGCGTCGGGTTTGTTGGCCCAGGCGGGCGAGGCTTGCAGGTCGGCGGTGAGCGTCGCGACGCGTTCCCCGGACAGGGGGTGCGATTGCATGAAGGGATCGATGTTGGCGGTGCCGAAGCGGTATTCCTGCTGCTGCAATTTCTTGAAGAAGCTGAGCATGCCACGGCCGGAGACGTTGGCCTCGCGGAGGAATTTTGCGCCGGTCGCGTCTGCGGTCGATTCCTGGACGCGGCTGAACGAGAGGTAGCTGCCCATCGCCGCCTGCTGGCCTGCCGCCATGATGCCGGCACCTGCCTCGCCGCTGCCGGCCGCCATCGCGGCGAGGCCGAGGACCATCGAGAGCAGGTACATGCCCATTGCCGGCTTGGTGCCGCGATCGGCGAGGACGACGTGGCCGTCGGCGATGTGGCCGAGTTCGTGCGCGATGACGCCCTGGACTTCGTTGGCGTTGTCGGCGGCCTGGATGAGCCCTGAGTGGACATAGACGGTCTGCCCGCCGGCGACGAACGCGTTGATCGATTCGTCGTTGATGAGGACGACCTTCACGTCGCGCGTCGAAAGTCCGGCCGCCTTGATTAGCGGGTTCGACATCTCCGCGAACATGGTTTCGGTCTCGGCGTCGCGGAGGATCGACTGGGCCTGGAGGGGCGTCGTCCAGAGGAGGAGGGCGGTGGCTGCGGCGGCTACTAGGCGCTTCATATTACGGGGTATCGTCGATTGGGGGCGGGGGGGCAATGGTCGTGCGGTCGGGCGTGCGGTGGAGTGAAGTATAGGAAGTGCAGACGCTGGGAGCGGTTTTGCGGGGGTGCGGGGAGTGTGGGGGAGGGGAGCAGGGTTTGGGTGTGTAGGACAGAGGTTTGAGAGGGGCATTATGGGTTGCTGGGGGCGTGTCGTGCTTGTTTCTCTCCCACCGTCATCCCAGCGAAAGCTGGGATCTCCCCGTTTGGCGGGTGTCGCGTGCCATGTGGGATACCCCAGCTTTCGCTGGGGTGACGGGTTTTGGTTTGGGGTGTCGACGGCGCGTTCGAGATAGTTCCGCTAGATAACTACCACCCCGGCGGAGGCCGGGGTCCAATTGGGGGACCGGGCTAACTGAGGGTGGCGCTTCGTTATTGCCACCTTTCCAATTGGGCCCCAGCCTTCGCCGGGGTGGTGGTGGGTGGGGCGAGTTCGGCGTGTTTCACAAAGGCGCTGGAACTCAAACCTCGTACCGCCCGCGTGGCTTGTTCACCCGCGAAGGCGGGTGCCCAGTCTGGGTCCCCGCCTTGGCGGGGAAACATACTTTTGTCGGATGGAGCGTTTCACCGGTAGCTTCGGCGCTTCCCCACAAACAAAAACGGGCGCGGCCTTTCGGTCGCGCCCGTTCTTTGGTCTCAGCGTCCAGGTTTAGCCGAAGGTGCGCTGCCACCAGCCGCGGCGGGGGGCGCCGTCGGGGTCGTCGTTGGCGCCGTCGTTGGTGTCCGAGGTCGCGACGTCCTGGGGCTGGACTTCGGCCTTGGGCGGGGTGGTTGCGATCGGCACGGCGAGGGGCTCGCTGGTCGGGGCGGCATCGCCGGCATCGACCACGGCTGCTTTCCGTGGACGACCGCGGGGCTTGGCGACCTTGGCGGGCGCTTCCTCGACGACCGGCGCTTCAACCGCCGGGGCTTCGACCACTGCGTCCGACGCCTTGCGACGCGCACGCTTGGGCTTCGGCGCCGACGCTTCGATGGTCTCGGCGGGCGTTGCGCTCACCTCGTCCATCGTCGCCTCCGCAACCGCCTCGCGACGGCGACGACCGGTCTTGGGTGCAGCGGGCTCGGCCGCGACGGGCTCCGGAGCGATCGGCGCCGGAACCACGGGTTCCGGTGCAACCGTCTCGGCGTCCGCTTCGACCGCGCGTGGCTTGCGACCACGGCGAGCCTTGGGGGCTGCAGCGGCGACCGCCTCGGCGATGTTCGCCGCTGCGGCTGCCGCACGGGCACGCGGACGACGGCGCATCTTCGGACCCTCGGCGACTTCCGCGACCGGGGTTTCTTCGACCACTGGTTCCAACGCCGGTTCGTAAGGCGGCTCGGCATAGGTCGACTCGACCGGCTCATACGCTTCCGGCTCAGGCGCCTCGGCGATCAGCTGGGCGTCGTCGACGCTGCTGACGGCGACCGACTGGCCGTTCTCGGCGCCCTGCTCGTTGCGGCGACCGCCACGACGTCCCCGACGACCGCGACGACGACGACCTTCGCCCTCTGCGCCATTGGCCTGCTCGGATGGCGCACCAGCCGAGACCATTTCGCCACCGCCGACTTCGACGATGTCGCCCTCGACCTCGTCTATTTCCTCGACGTTGGTGTCGGCGTCCTCGAACGTACCGTCCTCGTTGACGCCCTCTGCGGCACCTTCCTCACCGGGACGTGCACGACCGCGACGACCGCGGCGACGGCGGCGCTTCTTGCCGCCTTCACCGTCCGCATCGCGAGCCTCACGGGGAGCACGCTGCTCGCCATTGCCTTCGCGCGGCTCGCGACGGCGCGGCTGCTCGGCTTCGGCTTCCTCGACTTCCTCTTCCTCGATCTCGTCCTCGATCTCCTCGGGGAGGTCGTCCTCGTCTTCCTCGATGATCTGGACGAACTTCGGCGCGTGCGCAGGCGGCGGGCCGCTGGCCTCGACCGTCATGTGCGCGCCTTCCTCGTCCTGGCCGGGGATGATCTCGACGATCACGCCGTAGCGATCCTCGATCTCGGCGATGTCGGCACGCTTGCGGTTGAGGATGTAGACCGCGGCTTCCTGGCTCGCGCGCAGGGTGAGCAGCGAACCGCGACCGCGGGCGGCCTCGTCTTCGATCAGGCGAAGTGCGGAAATACCCGACGACGATGCGGTGCGGACCAGGCCGGTGCCCTCGCAATGCGGGCAGGCGCGGGTCGAGGCTTCGAGCACGCCGGTGCGGAGGCGCTGGCGGCTCATTTCCATCAGGCCGAACGACGAGATGCGGCCGATCTGGATGCGCGCGCGATCGTTCTTGAGCGCCTCCTTCATCGCCTTCTCGACCTTACGGACGTTGGAATTGTTATCCATGTCGATGAAGTCGATGACGACGAGCCCGGCCATGTCGCGCAGGCGGAGCTGGCGGCCGATTTCCTGGGCTGCCTCGAGGTTGGTCGCGGTCGCGGTCTGCTCGATCGAATGCTCGCGCGTCGACCGGCCGGAGTTGATGTCGATCGAGACGAGCGCCTCGGTCGGGTTGATGACGAGGTAGCCGCCCGACTTCAGCTGGACGACGGGGTGGTACATCGCGGCAAGCTGATCCTCGACGCCGGCGCGCTGGAAGAGCGGCACGGGATCGGCATAATGCTTGATGCGGCGGGCATGCGTCGGCATCAGCAGGCGCATGAACTCGCGCGCCTGGCGATAACCGTCCTCGCCCTCGACGATGACCTCTTCGATTTCCTTGTTGTAGATGTCACGGATCGCGCGCTTGATCAGGTCGCTGTCGCCGTAGACGAGCGCGGGGGCCGACGCCTTGAGCGTGGCTTCGCGGATGCCGTCCCACAGGCGGGCGAGGTAATCGAAGTCGCGCTTGATCTCGACCTTCGAGCGCTGGAGGCCCGCGGTGCGAACGATGCAGCCCATCGACGGCGGCAACTGCATGTCGGCCATGATCGTCTTGAGGCGCTTGCGATCGCCGGCGTTCGAAATCTTTCGCGAGATGCCGCCGCCGTGCGACGTGTTCGGCATCAGCACGCAGTAGCGACCAGCGAGGCTCAGGTACGTGGTCAGCGCCGCGCCCTTGTTGCCGCGCTCCTCCTTGACGACCTGGACGAGCAGCACCTGGCGGCGATGGATCACGTCCTGGATCTTGTAGCGGCGGCGCAGGTTCATGCGGCGCTCGCGCAGGTCCTCGACCGCGGCATCGTCGGCGCTCGGCTTGCGCTTGCGACGGGGGGCTTCACCCGCTTCGCCGCCTTCGAGCTCCTCGGCGACGTCGGGATCTACCCCGCCATCGTCCTCGAAGCGCTCGATGTCGTCCTCGTCGTCACCCTCTTCGTCGTCCGAGTCGTAGTCGGCGCGAAGTGCTGCCTCCTCGGCGGCGTGCTCTGCTTCTTCACGGAGCAGCGCGTCGCGATCTTCCTTGGGGATCTGGTAGTAATCGGGGTGGATCTCGCTGAATGCGAGGAAGCCGTGGCGATTGCCGCCGTAATCGATGAACGCCGCCTGGAGCGACGGCTCGACCCGCGTGACCTTGGCGAGGTAGATATTGCCCTTGAGCTGCTTGCGTTCGGCACTCTCGAAATCGAATTCCTCGATCCGGTTACCCTTGACGACTGCGATCCGGGTCTCTTCCCGGTGGCGTGCGTCGATCAGCATGCGCGTTGTCATTATAGATTCTCCGCGCGCGCGCCGGGCCTGTCGGCAGCCGTCGCGCGCTTGATGGTGGGGCGGTCGGGCACGGACGCCCGGACTCGCGGATGGTGTGCGAAACTGCCTCTGCGCGAAGTGCATGCCGCGGGAACTCTCCCTGCGGCGCCCGCACGACCGCGAGTCCGTCGGCGAAGGCCGGTCGGAGTGCGGGGCGGGGGGAATGCGTCATTCGAGCGTCAACCTGAATTGCCGCGCCGGCGAGAATCCGCTGGCGGGCGTCGAGACCGGCGCGTCGCTGGTAAAAACTAGGCGACACACGGCTGTACGACAGGACTAGCACTGCATACCCGATCCCGCAACTAGCCCCGGAACCGTCGCTTTCGAGGGCGTTTCGGCTCGAAATAGGGGCAGCGAGGCGCAGACTTGCCGGGGCGGCAGAGCCTTGCCGGCAAATACATGGCAAACGGCAAATTAACCGCACTGCGCAACCGCGTCTTGTGATGCGAGGCGCTATCGCTCGCTCACAGAGATCGGATGTATCGATCAAAGGGGTGTAGCATGGGTTTTCGCTGGACCGGCGGCAGGGCCGCACGGCAAGGACGCGAGGTGTTGACGGTCATCGCCCTCATCGCCGGCTGGCTGGCGAGCGTCCCCGCCTGGGCGGCGACCGTGCAGAGCGTCGCGATCAGGGACGGGCGGATCGTCATCCGCTTCGACGAGGCGGTCGGCGATGCCGCCAGCCGCGTGCTCACGGGGCCGCGCCAGATCGCGGTCGACGTGTCGGGCGCTACGCCGGGCCGCGAGGTCGCCGGGCGCGGGCTGGTCACCGGCGTCACGCAGATGCGCAGCGGACGGTCGGGGATGCGGATGGTGTTCGATCTGGCCGAGCCGGCGATCGTGACCGATGGCGGGTTCGACTCCGACGGGCGCGAGCTGACGCTGGCGTTGCGCACGGTCGATTACGACCAGTTCGCGGAAGCCGGCATCGCCGGGCCGCTGAACTTCTTTCCGTTCAATTTCGGGGCTGCGTCGCGGCCCAAGTACAAGGTGTCGGTGCCGGTGCCGCCCAAGGCGCGGGGCATGAAATTGCCACGCGTGCAGGGCGACGACACGCGGCCGCTCGTCGTGATCGATGCGGGGCATGGCGGTGTCGATCCGGGCGCGATCGGGCCGAACGGGCTGCGCGAGAAGGACGTGACGCTGAAGGTCGCCAAGGCGATCCGCGACGAGTTGCTCGCATCGGGGCGCGTGCGCGTGGCGCTGACGCGGAACGACGACCGCTATCTGATCTTGCGCGAGCGGTATGGGGTTGCTCGGCGGTTGAAGGGCGATCTGTTCATCTCGATCCATTGTGACAGCACCGGTTCCGAAAACGCGACCGGCGCGACGGCGTACACGTTGTCGGAGGTGGCGTCGGACAAGGAGGCGGCGCGGCTGGCGGCGCGCGAGAACAAGGCGGACGTGATCTCGGGGGTGAACCTTGGCGAGGCGCCCGCGGACGTGTCGTCGATCCTGATCGACCTGACGCAACGCGAGACGATGAACGCCTCGGCGACGTTCGCGCGGCTGCTCGGACGTGAGGCCAGGCCGTTGATGCCGTTGAAGGCGAACTTCCACCGGATGGCGTCGCTGATGGTGCTGAAGGCGCCGGACATGCCGTCGATCCTGTTCGAGACGGGGTATATCTCGAACCCGCAGGATGCGGCGTTTCTCGACAGCGAAGAGGGGCGGCACCGGATCGCGGAGAGCGTCACGCGGGCGGTCGAGGTGCATTTCGCGCGGCGGATGGCGGCGCGGTAAAGCCGGACATAGGTCGAGGCAATTAGCCCGCCCCTTCAGGGGAGGGGTTGGGGTGGGGGTTCACCAGCAGCGATGCGCTCGTGGAGGAACCCCACCCCCGGCCCCTCCCCTGAAGAGGGAGGGGGGAAGTGGAGACGATCGCCGTGGCGCCAGCGCTCATGCAAGTGCTGGTCCGACGCCATGCGGTGATGCGTAGGGCGGTTTCCTCCCGCCCCACATCATGCCACAAGTCGCCCAAATTGCTTTGAGGCTGACCAGATGACCGACGCGACGCGGGGCGTAACCGACACGGGCCCCGAGACCAGCATGCGCGAGCTGACGTTTCGCGGGATCGTGCTCGGCGGGATCATCACGCTGCTGTTCACGGCGGCCAACGTCTATCTCGGACTCAAGATCGGGCTGACGTTCGCGACGTCGATCCCGGCCGCGGTGATCTCGATGGCGGTGCTGCGGCTGTTCAAGGATTCGACGATCCTCGAGAACAACATTGTCCAGACGATCGCGTCTGCCGCGGGCACGCTGGCGGCGATCATCTTCGTGCTGCCGGGGCTCGTGATGATCGGCTGGTGGCAGGGCTTTCCGTTCTTCACCACCGCGGCGATCACGATGTTCGGCGGCGTGCTCGGCGTGCTGTTCTCGGTGCCGCTGCGCAGAGCGCTCGTCGTCGACACCGTGCTGCCGTACCCTGAGGGCCGTGCAGCTGCTGAGGTGCTCAAGGTCGGCGCGGGTAGTCGCGAAGGCGGCGAGGAGAGCGCGCGCGGGCTCGGCATCATCGTCGCCAACGCCGTCGTATCGGCCGGGTTCGCGATCCTCACGCAGACCAAGCTCGCCGCCGCGGAGGCCGCGACGTGGTTCCGCGTCGGCGCGGGTGCGACCGGGATTTCGGGCGGGCTGTCGTTCGCGTTGCTCGGCGCGGGGCATCTGGTCGGCATCTCGGTCGGCATGGCGATGTTCGCGGGCGTGGTGATCGGCTGGTGGATCCTGCTGCCGATCCTGACCTCGGGCGGGAGCGTCACCGGGACCGCCGAGGTGATCGCCAACACCGTGTTCCGCTCGGACGTCCGCTTCTTCGGGGCAGGCGTAATCGGTGTCGCGGCGATCTGGACGTTGCTGAAGATCGCCGGGCCGGTGGTCGGCGGCGTCCGCTCGGCGTTGGCGGCATCGGCGGCCAAGCGTGGCGGCGAAGTGTTGGCGCTGGAAGAACGCGACATTCCGATCGGGATCGTTGGGATCGGTTCGCTGGCGATGCTGGTGCCGATCGGCATCCTGCTCTGGACGGTGTTGCAGGGTGGTCCGCTGGAGGCGTCGGCGATCGGGCTGATCGCGGGGAGCCTTGTGTTCATCCTCGTCATCGGCCTCGTGATCGCGGCGGTCTGCGGGTACATGGCGGGGCTGATCGGTGCGTCGAATTCGCCGGTGTCGGGGATCGGCATCCTCGCGATTCTCGCGGCGTCGATCCTGCTGGTGTCGTGGTTCGGCCGTGCTGTCGAGCCGGGGACGACGCAGGCGTTGGTCGCCTACGGGCTGATCGTGACGGGCATCGTGTTCGGGGTCGCGACGATCTCGAACGACAATCTCCAGGATCTGAAGACGGGCCAGCTGGTCGGCGCGACGCCGTGGAAGCAGCAGGTTGCGTTGCTGATCGGCGTGGTGTTCGGGTCGATCGTTGTGCCGCCGGTGTTGAACTTGCTCGGGAGCACGCTCGGGTTTGCGGGTGCGCCGGGGGCGGGGCCGAATGCGCTGGCGGCGCCTCAGGCGGCGTTGATCTCGGCGCTCGCGAAGGGCGTGCTGGGGGGGAACCTCAACTGGGCGATGATCGGGTATGGGGCGCTGACTGGCGTGGTTGTGATCGCGGTCGATGAATTGCTCGGCAAGGCGGGGAAGCTGCGGTTGCCGCCTCTGGGGGTCGGGCTCGGCGTGTATCTGCCGATGTCGGTGACGTTGCCGGTGACGATCGGGGCGGTCGTGGGGTTTGCTTACGATCGCTGGGCGGACCGCGCGCGCGATCCCGAGTTGGCGAAGCGGATGGGTGTGCTGACGGCTACCGGGATGATCGTCGGAGAGTCCTTGTGGGGCGTTGGCTTTGCGGGGATCGTGTACCTTACCAACAAGGAGACGCCGTTGGCGTTGGTTGGGGATGGGTTTGCTAGCGTGGCGCTGGTTGGCGGGACGCTGCTGTTCGCGGTGCTGACGTGGGTGATGTACCGGCGGACAATGGCGGCTTCGCGGTAGGCGCGTGCCCTCACCCTTCCCACCCGGCAAGCGCCGGGCGGGCCCCTTCCCTCTCCCCGAGGGGAGAGGGGGTAAGTGAGCTTGTTTCCCCGCGAAGGCGGGGATCCAGACTGGGCTCCCGCCTTCGCGGGAGAACAAGATTGGGTTGGGACCTTGGCCTAGTCGACCACCCCGGCGAAGGCCGGGGCCCAATTGGAAAGGTGGGCGTAACGGAGCGCAGTTCGCCGTTATTTGCGTCCCCCAATTGGGCCCCGGCCTTCGCCGGGGTGGTGCTTACGCAGGGACGGTGTTTACGCGTGGGAGAAGGATGGCGTCCGTCTGGCCCCCCCTCACTTCATCGCGGCAAGCATGTCCTTGATCGGCACGAACGCGAAGCCCACCGAGCTGTCGGCGATCCCGTACGGCATGAAGATCGTATCCCCATGCTTCAGCGCGCCGCAGCTGTAGACCACGTTGGGCACATAGCCCTCGCGGTCCTGGTCCTTCGCCGCCAGGATCGGCTGGCTCGTCCGGCCGATCACCTTCGACGGATCGTCCTTGTCGAGCAGCACCGCGCCGATCGAATACTTCCGCATCGCGCCGACGCCGTGCGTCAGCAGCAGCCAGCCCTCGTCGAGCTCGATCGGCGGGCCGCAATTGCCGATCTGCACCAGCTCCCACGGATATTCCGGCGTCAGGATCTTCTCGCCGTCGTCCCAGTCGGTCAGCGTGTCGGACTTGAGCAGGAACAGGTTTTCGCCGTCCTGCCGGCCGATCATCATGTACTGGCCGTTCACCTTCCGCGGGAAGAGCGCCATGCCCTTGTTGCGCGCGGCCGGGCCGGTCATCGGCACGAGGTCGAACGCGCGAAAATCGCGGGTGCGCATCAGTTCCGACTGGATCACCGAGCCGTTATACGCGGTGTAGGTGCCGATCCACTCGTAATCGCCGTCCTCGTGCTGGAAGCGGACGATGCGCAGATCCTCGAGGCCCTTCGACTGCGCCTGCGTGATCGGGAAGATCACCGTGCCGCTGAGCGTGCTGTCGCGGTGGCGATAGACGGTGACCGGGCCGATCGGCATCTCGTCCTCGCCGCTGCCGACCGCATCCGTCGCGGTCGCGAACGGGGGCTCGGGCGCAAGCTTCATCTGGTTTTCGCAGGTGATGATGCCTTCGCGGAACGCCACCGACGAGATGTGACCCTCGCCGACCGCCCGCAGGCTCATCAGGATGCGCATCGAGCCCGGCGGCATGCCCGACTGGTCGAAATGCGGCACCGCGCTGGGGTTCATCAGCGCGGCGGCGGCATAGCTGTATTCGTGGCAGAAATACGCACCGATCAGCTGGCGCTTCTCGTCGCCGATCTCCGCGCCGTTCAGCCCGAGCATGTCCTCGATCTGGTCGTAGCGCGTCATAAACACGCGCCGCGTCTGCCAGTGGCGTGCCTCGAAATCCTTCAGCACGACCTCGAGCTGCGCGCGCGCCTGTGCGGGCGACATCTCCAGGACTTCGCCGACGAGCCGCTCGGTGCGGCTCGGTGCGCCGCCATGACCGCCCCAGGCGATATGGAACGGCCGCACGACGACACGCGAAGGGTCCGCGTGCAGCCGCAGCTGGTGGTTGAACAGATCCATCGTAGCAGTGCCCCGCGTCGTTCCACTCAGCGCACCGTCGCCTGTCAGGCTGTCACCAGCGTGGCTAGGCGACGACGCGCGCCGCTCCTGCCACGCTTTGCGCTGCCTTTGATACCCCTGAAATGGCACAACTTGCGAGTTGGAGCGCCAAAATCGACTCGGCACCCTGGTTTCGGTTGAGCCCGGTCGGCATCAGGCCGTCATAGCAACCGCCATCCGCAACGCTCGCCAGCGGCAGGTCGAGGTCGTTGACGCCGAGGAACCACCCGTAGGCGCGCAACGCCTCGTCACGCCAGCGCACGTCGCCGGTCGCGTTGTACGCAGCAGCGCACGCGTCCACGGTCGCCTGCGCCTCCAGCGGCTGCTGGTCGAACTGCAACGGCTCCGCATAGGGCCGGTTGAAGCTCTCCGACCCGACCGCGCGGAAGCGACCCTCCGGCGAAGTCTGCTTGGCGACGATCCAGTCGAGCGTGGCGAGGCCGCACTCGATCAGGTCCTGACGCCCGAGCGCCTGGCCTGCGCGGATCAGCGCCTGCGGGAGGCGCGTATTGTCGTAGGCGAGGACGATCTCGAACCACTGCCATTCCGGACGGCGCGCCTTGGCGAGCAGGTCAAGATGGACCTTGGGGAACGCTTCGAGGATCGACAGCGACAGCTGGTGACCGGGCTTGGCCTCCAGCATCGCCGCTGCGCCAAGCATCGCGAACGCCTGCGCACGAAGGCTGCCGAGTTCCAATGCCATCGATGCGGTCGAATCGAACATCGCCGTCGCCCAATCGCGGTGTTTGGCGGCCTGCGCATCGCGCGCGGTGACGCCGAGCGACCAGAGCGTGCGGCCGTTCGAATCCTCCGAGCCCGAATCCTCGCACCAGGTGCGATCGAAGTTCATGAAGTTGCGGAACCGGCGCGTGTCCGGGTTCCAGGCGTATTGCACGAACGACGCATAGATCGTCATCCACTTGTCGCGGGTGACGTCGTCGAGATCGGGCAGCGCGCTCATCAGCATCAGCGCGCGGCAGTTATCGTCGATGCAGTAGCCGTGGCGACGATCGGGGATCGAATAGATCGAATGCTGGAGCATGCCAGTCGAATCACTCATGCGCTCGACCGCGGCGAAATCAGGCGTCAGCTGCTTCAGCGGGGCTGGCACCTTGGCGAGGCGAAAAGGGCGCGCCGCCACGATCGCACGGATCTCCGTCATCATCGCTTCGGCGAGCTTCGGCCAGATCATCGTGCGGCCGCGCGCATAGGCACGCTCGGCCAGACGGTTGCGATCGCGGTCATTCGACATCAGCGCGTCGATCTCGCGTGCGAACGCGTCGACGTCGCCGAACGGGACGAGCACGCCGTGGCCATCCGCGAGGATCTCGGTCGCATGCACGTACGGCGTCGAGATGACGGGCTTGCCGACGCCGATCGCGTAGCTGAGCGTGCCCGACGTGATCTGCGCGGGGTTGGTATAGGGCGTCACATAAACGTCCGACGCCTGGAGATAATCGAGTAGTTCGCCATGATCGAGGAAGGCATCGACGAACGAGACGTTGTCGGCGACGCCCTTCTCTGCGGCGAGCGCCTTCAGCTTGTCGCGGTACTTCTCGCCCTCGTACGCGACGAGGTTCGGGTGGGTCGCGCCGAGCACGACGTACAGCAGGTCGGGATGCTTCGCGATCACCGCGGGCAGCGCGTTGATGACCGTCTCGATCCCCTTGTTGGGGGCGAGCAGGCCGAACGTCAGCATGACCTTCCGCCCTTCCCAGCCGAACTTGTCCTTCAGCGCGGCCGGATCGAGCAGGTCGCGA
Organism: Sphingomonas sp. PP-CE-3G-477; assembly: GCF_003050745.1. GTDB lineage: Bacteria > Pseudomonadota > Alphaproteobacteria > Sphingomonadales > Sphingomonadaceae > Sphingomonas. The sequence goes on from NZ_QAOF01000004.1 coordinate 293,372, forward strand.
TCGGGCACGCCGTGCGGGATCATGACGATCTGGCGCGAATTGGCGCCGTAGACGCGTTGGAGAATGTCGCGGCCACGCTCGGCCATCACGATCACGCGAGCGGCGCGACGCAGCAGGCCTTCGAGCACGCGGCGCTCGTCGGCATTGGGCTTTTCGAGGATCGTGTGCAGCGTGACGATGACCGGCAGCGTCGTGCGATCGAGCAGCGCGAGGATGTGCTCGCCGGCCGGGCCACCGAAGATGCCGTATTCGTGCTGGAGCCAGATCGCCTGCGCGCCGCTGGCCTCGATCTTCCGCGCGGTGTCGATATAGGCGGACAGATCGGGCTCGGGGATCGTGCCCGTGACTTCGGCCGGGTAGTCGTATTTGCCGGGGTGATCGTCCATCGCGTAGACGTCGACGGCGATCTCGGGGAAGCGCGCGCGCATGGCCGTGAAAACGTCGGTCGTGAAGGTGGCGATGCCACACTGTCTCGGCAGGAAATTACCGATCAGCGCCAGTCGCGCGATATTCCCACCGTCCGCCGGTTTCACCATACCCTGTCCCTCGTTTGAGCGCGCACTTCTGGGAGAACCCGGTCGCGCATCCATTTGAACGGTTCAGGTAGCATAAAGTTTCATCACATACTGCAGTGCAGCACGGGAATAATATCAATCTAAATCAAATCGATATTTCGCGTCGTCGTCCTGGGCCCTCAACCGCGACCGCGATACGAGGCGACTCCCTGGTCCGGGAGCCACAGATCTTGCGGCGGTGCACTCGATTGCCAGAACACGTCGATCGGAATTCCGCCGCGCGGATACCAATAGCCGCCGATGCGCAGCCACACCGGCTTCATCTCGTCGAACAGGCGCTCGCCGATGCCGACGGTGCAATCCTCGTGGAACCCGGCATGGTTGCGGAAGCTGCTCAGGAAAAGTTTCAGCGACTTGGATTCGACGATCGTCTCGCCGGGGACGTAGTCGATGACGAGGTGCGCGAAGTCGGGCTGGCCGGTGACGGGGCACAGCGACGTGAACTCGGGCGCCGCGAACCGCACGAGATACGTCCGGCCCGGCCGCGGGTTCGGAACATAATCGAGCACGGCCTCTTCTGGAGAGGCGGGGAGGGCGCTGTTCTGGCCGAGATGCAATGGGTTCTGGGGAGCGGTCATGTGCCGCCATGTAGGATGCGATGACGCGCAAGAAAACCACACTCGTACCGATCCTCGGCGACCAGCTCACGATCGACCTGGCCTCGCTGCGGGACTGTGATCCCGAAACCACGATCGCGCTGATGATGGAGGTCGACGAGGAGACGACCTATGTCCGCCACCACAAGCGCAAGATCGCGTATATCCTGTCGGCGATGCGGCACCACGCCGAGGCGCTGCGCGAGGCCGGGTGGACGGTCGAATACACACAGCTCGACGACCCCGACAATGCGGGCAGCTTCACCGGCGAGATCGCGCGGGCGGTCGAGCGGCATGACCCCGAGCGGATCGTCGTCACCGAGGGTGGCGAGTGGCGCGTGATGGCGATGCTCGAAAGCTGGGAGACGCTGTTCGGCATCCCCGTCGAGATCTGCAGCGATGATCGTTTCCTTGCCAGCCATGCCGATTTCGAGACGTGGGCGGCGGAGCGGAAGTCGCTGACGATGGAGTGGTTCTATCGCCAGATGCGGACGCGCACCGGGCTGTTGATGACCGCTGGCAAGCCCGAGGGCGATCGCTGGAACTTCGACAAGGAGAACCGGAAGCCCGCCAAGAACGACCTGCTGATGCCGCGCCCGCTGGTGTTCAAGCCGGATGCGATCACGCGCGACGTGCTGATGCTGGTGGCGGAGCGGTTCGCCGATCATCCGGGGAGCCTCGACGGGTTCGAGTATGCCGTGACCGCAAAGGATGCGGAGCGGCAGGCGGCGAACTTCTTCCGCCACGCGCTTGCGCAGTTCGGCGACTACGAGGACGCGATGCTCACCGGCGAGCGGCATCTGTGGCACTCGATCCTGTCGCCGTACATCAATTCGGGGCTGCTCGATCCGCTCGACCTGTGCCGGCGCGCGGAGGCGGAATATCGCGCCGGTCGTGCGCCGCTCAACGCAGTCGAGGGGTATATCCGGCAGATCATCGGCTGGCGGGAGTATATGCGCGGCATCTACTGGCGCGAGGGGCCGGAGTACGTCGAACGCAACTTCCTCGATCACCACCGCGAGTTGCCCGGCTGGTACTGGACCGGCGAGACCGACATGCACTGCCTGCGCGAGGCGATCGGCCAGACGCTGGAGACGGCACACGCGCATCATATCCAGCGGCTGATGGTGACGGGCAATTTCGCGCTGCTGATCGGCGCGGACCCGGCCAAGGTGCACCTCTGGTATCTGGAGGTGTATGTCGACGCGTATGAATGGGTCGAGCTGCCCAATACGCTGGGGATGAGCCAGTTCGGCGATGGCGGCTTGTTGGGGTCTAAGCCGTATATCTCGTCGGGGGCTTATATCGACCGGATGTCCGATTACTGCGGGACGTGCCGGTACAATGTGAAGCAGCGGATCGGGCCCGATGCGTGCCCGTTCAACGCGCTGTACTGGGATTTCCTCGCGCGGCACGAGGACAAGCTGGGGCGCAACAACCGGCTGGCGATGCCGTATCGCAACTGGGCGAAACAGTCCGAGGCGGACCGCGAGGCGACGCGTGCGCAGGCGGAGGGGTTCCTTGCCTCCCTCGACGCGAGCGGCCCGGCTGGCTACTGACCGATCGAGCACAAGGAGCCGCATATGGACGCGTTGGTAAGCACCGAATGGCTGGCGAACGAACTGGGCGCGGCATCAGGCTTGGGCGATCTGCGGATCGTCGACGCGACCTACGCCGAGGGCCGCGATGCGGCGGCGAAGTATGAGGCGGCGCACATCCCCGGCGCGGTGTTCATGAACCTCAGCGAGTTGCGCGATACCGACAGCGACCTGCCGAATACTCTGCCCTCGGCGGAGAAGTTCGCGAGCCGGATGCAGACGCTGGGGCTCGGCGATGGCAGCCGGATCGTGCTGTACGACAGCTCGCCCTGGCATACCGCCGCGCGGGCGTGGTGGATGCTCAGGCTGTTCGGCGCGCACAACGTCGCGATCCTTGATGGCGGGTTCGCCAAGTGGCAGGCCGAGGGGCGCGAGATCGCGACGGGGAAAGAGACGCCGCGGCATCGGCACTTCACGACCTGGGCGGACCTGAAGGGCGTGCGCGATCTCGACCAGATGAAGGCGAACGTTGCAAGCGGGGCGGAGCAGGTGCTCGACGCGCGCTCTGCGACGCGCTTCATCGGCGCTGAGCAAGACCCGCGGCCGGGCACCGCGCCGGGGCATATTCCGGGCTCGAAGAATTTGCCGCAAGGCGCGGTGTTCAATGCGGACGGGACGTGGAAGACGGGTGACGCGTTGAAAGCCGAATTCGATAAGGCTGGCATCGACCTGGCGAAGCCGATCGTGATGACCTGCGGCTCGGGCATCACCGCGTCGGTACTGGCGTTCGGCGCGCACCTGCTCGGTAACGACGCGGCGCTGTACGACGGCAGCTGGTCCGAATGGGGCGGCGATCCCGAGACACCAAAGGCGACAGGCACAGCATGAGCGATACGAACAAGCCCGTCGGCGACGCGACCAAGGTCGTCCTCGCGGGCCGTCGCCCTGAGTGGACGCAGGGAATCGTCAGCCCACCGGTCTGGCGCGCCTCGACGATCCTGTACGATTCGGTCGGCCATCTCCGCGACAGCGCGACGCGCGATACGCATCACCGGCTGTTCTACGGGCGGAAGGGCACGCCGACGCAGTGGAGCCTCGCTGACGCGCTGACCTCGCTCGAGCCCGGCGCGGAGGGGACGTTCCTCTATTGCTCGGGCGTCGCGGCGATCGCGGCGGCCCTGCTGTCTGTGCTGTCGCCCGGCGACGAACTGCTGCTGGTCGACAGCGCCTACGACCCGACGCGTGGGCTGGCGGGCGGGCTGCTCAAGCGGTTCGGGATTACCACGCGCTATTACGACCCGATGATCGGTGCGGGCATCGCCGACCTCATCGGCGAAAATACGCGGGCGATCTTCATGGAAAGCCCCGGTTCACTGAGCTTCGAGGTGCAGGACGTCCCCGCGATCGTCGCCGCCGCGAAGGCGAGGGGAGTGACGACGTTGCTCGACAACACCTGGGCGACCCCGCTGTTCTTCCCCGCGATCGAGCGCGGCGTCGACCTGACGATCCTCGCGGGCACCAAGTACGTCGTCGGTCATTCGGACGTCATGCTCGGCTCGGTCACCGCCGCGCCCGGCCATTTCAAGAAGCTCCGCGAGACGAGTTTCCAGCTCGGTCAGGTCGCGAGCCCCGACGATTGCTGGCTCGGCAGCCGGGGCTTGCGCACGATGGCGGTCCGCCTCGCGCAACACCAGTCGAGCGCGCTCACCATCGCCAAATGGCTGCAATCGCGGCCCGAAGTCGCGCAGGTGCTCCACCCCGCACTCCCGGATTGCCCTGGGCACGATTTATTCGTGCGCGACTTCAAGGGCTCCAGCGGGCTCTTCTCGTTCGTCCTCAACGGCGGTGACGAAGCGTCCCGCGCCGCCCTGATCGATACCCTGCAACTGTTCGGCATCGGCTATAGCTGGGGCGGTTTCGAAAGCCTCGCCATCCCCGCCGACCCGCACCGCTACCGCAGCGTCACCAAGCGCGAAGCCGCCGGCCCGATGGTCCGCCTCCAGATCGGCCTCGAAGACCCCGCCGACCTGATCGCCGATCTCGAAGCCGGGCTCGCCGCCTTCTCTGCCGCAAAGGTCTAGACGATTTCCGATCGAGGCGTGTCCGTGCGGGAGGCTGACGCCCCCATCTTCGGCCCCGCGTTCCAGGCCGAGCTGGACACGCTGTTCCGTTGGCGCCGAGACGTCCGGCGGTTTCGGCGCGATGCGTTGCCGGCCGGGCTGCTCGATCGGCTGCTGGCGACGGCGAACGCCGCCCCATCGGTCGGGCTGAGTCAGCCGTGGCGGTTCGTCACGGTCGACGACCCTGCACGCCGCGCCGCGGTCCGAGCCGATTTCGAGACGTGCAATGCAGCGGCGTTGGCGACGCAGGATGGGGCGCGGATGGCGAACTACGCGCGGCTCAAGCTCGCCGGGCTCGAACAGGCGCCGTGTCACGTCGCGGTGTTCGTCGAACCCGACCCGGAGCAGGGCCATGGTCTCGGTCGCCGGACCATGCCCGAAAGCGTCGCGTATTCCGCCGTCATCGCGGTCCACACCCTGTGGCTGGCAGCGCGCGCGCACGGAATCGGCCTCGGCTGGGTCTCGATCCTGGACCCCTCCCGCATCCGCGAGGTCCTCGAAATCCCCGAGACATGGCAGCTCGTGGCCTATCTTTGCGTCGGATATCCGGAAATCGAGGCGATTACCCCGGAACTGGAGCGCGAAGGCTGGGAAAAACGGCGTTCGATCAACATCGTGGTGCGCTGAGACACGCTAGATACCCGGTTCAACTGCCCGGCTGCACTGTGGCGATTGCGCAACATGCGTGCTGTCAAAGCCCGATTGTACGCAAGATTCGCTTGTGCAACGCACCATGGACTGTCATCGCGGTGTCACCGTTGGAAAGACCGCACTGGGGTTCGGCCCCGAAAGATGCGGCGTCCACGGATGCAGGGCGGACATCGACTTCCGGTATCGAAAGGGAAACGATGCGCTTCACCACACTTCTTCTCGGCGGCATTGCTTTGGCTGCCGCAACGCCAGCGTTCGCGCAGGACGACACCGCTCCTCCCAAGGAGGTCACGGTCAGCGGCGCGGTCGGGCTCGTCAGCGACTATCGCTTCCGCGGCGTGTCGCAGTCGGACGAGAACCTCGCCGTCCAGGGCGGCATCACGATCACGCACAAGAGCGGGCTGTACATCGGCACCTGGGGTTCCAACCTCGCAGGCTGGGGCACGTTCGGCGGCGCCAACATGGAGCTCGATCTGATCGCGGGCTACAAGGTGCCGGTCGGCGGCGGCGCGCTCGACGTCGGCGCGACCTGGTACATGTACCCGAGCGGCTTCGACAACACCGACTTCATCGAGCCCTATGCCAAGCTGTCGGGCACCGTCGGCCCGGTCGCACTGCTCGCCGGCGTAGCCTACGCGCCCAAGCAACAGGCGCTGGGGCCGTGGTATACCAACGGTGCGTCGGCGGCGGCCGGCGTATACGACCGCGTCAATGCGAAGGACGACAACCTCTATCTCTGGGGCGACGTCAGCAGCGGGATCCCGACCACCGGCGTGACCGTGAAGGCGCATGTCGGCTATTCGCGCGGCAACAAGGGCCTCGGGCCGTTCGCGACCAGCGTGTCGCCGACCGGCGAATATTGGGACTGGCTGCTCGGCGCGGATTACGTGATCCCGACGACGCCGCTGACGCTGGGCGTCGCGTATGTCGATACCGACATCGGCAAGGGCGAGTCGGCGTATCTCCAGCCGAGCTTCAGCCGCGGGCAGGACGGCAATGGCTCGATCGCCAACGGCAAGGTGCTGGTGTCGCTGACCGCGGCGTTCTGAGCGCTCTGAGGAGAGGGCGCGGCGAGCTTTCCGCGCCCTTCAACCTAAAAGCTTGTTTCCCCGCGAAGGCGGGGACCCAGTCTGGGCTCCCGCCTTCGCGGGAGCACAAGGAAGGGCGCTCTGAGCTTGCATCAGGGCCTTCAACTTTTTGATCGCCCCACCCGACCCATCATCCTGGGCTTGACCCAGGATCCAGAGCCGCACGCGTCGCGCTCATGGCTCTGAATCCTGACTTTCGTCAGGATGACGGGGGGGGGCGGCGGAACGAACCGTCAGACACGAAAAGGGCGGCTCCGCGAGGAGCCGCCCTTTTCGTCAGCCGCTGGGACGCGATCAGTTCGCGGTCGTGCGTGCGTCCTGGCCGTCGCCCTCTGGTGCTGCGACGATGTCGCGCGTCGTCGAGCCCTTGTCGACCACGGTCGTGCCGGGATCGCCGACGCTCGACCGGATGCCGGGATCGTCGCTGTCTGCGCCGGCATCGTTGACCACGCCGGTCTCGGCAGCACTACGCGGCGCAGTACCACCGAACAGCGCGTCGAGCGTCTGCGCGTTGGCGGCGGTGTCCTGCGGGCGTGCGGCGCCGGGCTGTGGCGGGACCAGTGCGAAGTCGGGTGGGATCACGAGCGGCGCCTGGCGCGCTACGGCGAACTCGTCCGGACGTGCGTGATCGAGGCTACGGCCTGCCCCGCAACCCGAGAGCAGCGCGACGCATGTGAGGCCGGCGGCCAGGGGTACGAACTTACGCATGGGAATTCTCCACAGGGGGCTTCTCGCGCACGAGGAGCGCCCGAACAAGCAGGACGAGCACGCCGACAGTAATCGCTGCATCGGCGACATTGAAGACCAAAAACGGACGCCACTCGCCGATATGCAGGTCGGCGAAATCTACCACATAGCCGAGCCGAATCCGGTCGAGGATATTGCCGATCGCGCCGCCGAGCACGAAGCCGAGCGCGACCTGGTCGGCGGGGTTCTTCTCGCGCGTCATCCACACCGCGACGCCGACCGCGATCGCGCCGGTCAGCAGCACCAGCGCCCAGCGGGTGAGGTGGCCGTCGGCGGGGAGCAGGCCGAGCGAGATGCCGATGTTGGGGACGAAGCGCAGGTCGAAGAACGAGGTGATCGTCTGCGAATCACCGAGCGAATCGATCCCGAGCGGCTTGGTCACCGCCCATTTGCTGATCTGGTCGGCGAGGAAGAGCGCAATCGCGGCGCCGAACCCGGCTTTTGGCAGGTTACGCATCGGCCACTACCTCGTCGCATCGGTTGCAAAGCTCGCCGTCGACCGTCACCTCGGGGAGGTGGCGCCAGCAGCGGCCGCATTTGTGGAAGTCGGTGCGCGTCACAGTGACGGCGTCGCCTGGCGTGACCTTGGCGACGATGAACGCCTCGGCCAGTTCCGCAGCTTCAGTCGCCCCAAGAGGCGACATCGATCGGATCGTGACCTCTGCCTCCAAACTCGAGCGCACGGTCTTTTCGCGACGCATGGGTTCGATCGCTTCGGTAACCGTTTCGCGAAGTGCACGGACCTGCGTCCACTTCTTCCCGACCTCAACGCCGTCCTCCACCTCGGGCAGCGACGGCCATTCGAGGTAGTGCACCGAGCTGTCGTCGTTGGGAAAGCGCGACTGCCACACTTCTTCCGCGGTGAAGCAGAGGACGGACGCAGCGTAGCGGACCAGCGCGTGGAACAGCACGTCGAGGACGGTGCGGTACGACCGGCGCTTGATGTCGCTCGGCGCGTCGCAATAGAGCGAGTCCTTGCGGATATCGAAGAAGAACGCGGACAGGTCCTCGTTCGCGAAGTCGGTCAGCAGGCGCGTGTAGCGGTTGAATTCGTAGGCTTCGGCGGCCTGTCGCAGTTCGGTGTCGATCATGCCGAGGCGGTGGAGCACGTAGCGCTCGAGCTCGGGCATGTCGGACACGGCGACGCGCTCCGAGGCGTCGAAGTCTTCGAGCGCGCCGAGCATGTAGCGGAACGTGTTGCGCAGCTTCCGATACGCGTCGGAGGCGGTGGCGAGCACCTCCTTGCCGATCTTCACGTCGTCGAAATAGTCGGTCGAGGCGACCCACATGCGCAGGATGTCCGCGCCGGACTCGCCGATGATCTTCAATGGATCCACGACGTTGCCGAGCGACTTCGACATCTTCCGCCCCTGGCCGTCGAGCGCGAAGCCGTGCGTGAGGACCGCGTCGTACGGTGCGCGACCGCGCGTGCCGCAGCTTTCGAGCAGCGACGACTGGAACCAGCCGCGATGCTGGTCCGAGCCTTCGAGATACAGGTTCGCGCGCGTTCCCTCGCCGTAGCGCGCTTCGACGGTGAAGACGTGCGTGCAGCCGGAGTCGAACCAGACGTCGAGGATGTCCTTCACGACCTCATAGTCGGCGAGGTCGTAGTCGGGGCCGAGCAACGCCTGGTGGCCGTCGGCATACCACGCGTCCGCGCCGTTCTGGCGGAAGGCCTCGACGATCCGCGCGTTGACGGCGGGATCGTTGAGGTACTGGCCGGTGGCGCGGTTGACGAACAGCGCGATCGGCACGCCCCAGGCACGCTGGCGCGAGATGACCCAGTCGGGGCGGCCCTGCACCATCGACGTGATCCGGTTTTCGGAGCGCGCGGGGATCCAGGTGGTGGCGGCGATCGCGTCGAGTGCGATTTCGCGGAGGGTGGCGCCGTTGCCTGGCTCCCTCTCCCCGTCGGGGAGAGGGCTGGGGTGAGGGGCTGTTCCGGGCGCGGCATTGCTGGGCTGCCCCTCACCCTGACCCTCTCCCCGGAGGGGAGAGGGAGTAGAAGACGAGTCCATCGGGATGAACCATTGCGGGGTCGCGCGGAAGATCACCTTGGCCTTCGAGCGCCACGAATGCGGGTAGCTGTGCTTGAAGTCGTCGCTCGCCGCGAGCAACGCGCCAGCCTCGCGCAGGTCCTCGCAGATCGGACCGTCGGCACTCACGAACTTCTTGTTGATGACGCTGCCCTGGCCACCGAGCCATACCCAGTCGGCACGGTACATCCCGGCGCCGTCGATCGCGAAGACCGGGTCGATGCCGTATTGCTTGCAGAGTTCGAAATCGTCCTCGCCGTGGTCCGGCGCCATGTGGACGAGGCCGGTACCCGCGTCGGTCGTGACGAACTCGCCGGGGAGGAACGGACGCGGCTTCGCGAAGAACCCGCCGAGTGCGTGCATAGGATGCCGTGCGGTTGCGCCTTCAAGTTGCGAGCCGCTGAAAGTGCCTTGCGTTGTGCCTTCGCCGGATGTCGGCTCGAAGCCCCAACGCGTCATCGACTGCGGCTGGCAGCCAGCAGCAATGACGTAGCGCTTGCCGCGCCACTCAATAAGTTCGTAGGAAATCTCAGGCCCATAGCTTAGCGCTTGGTTCACCGGGATCGTCCATGGCGTCGTCGTCCAGATCACCGCATGCGCGCCGACCAGTTCTGGCGCGTTCGGCGCTTCCACGATCTCGAACGCGACGTCGATCTGCGTGGAGACGATGTCCTCATACTCGACCTCGGCCTCGGCGAGCGCGGTCTTCTCGACCGGCGACCACATCACCGGCTTGGCGCCGCGGTACAGCTGGCCGCTCTCGGCGAACTTGAGCAGCTCGCCGACGATCGCGGCCTCGGCCTCGTACTTCATCGTCAGATACGGATCGGCCCAGTCGCCCATCACGCCGAGCCGCTCGAACTCGGCCTTCTGCACGGCGACCCATTTCTCGGCATAGGCGCGGCATTCTGCGCGGAACTGGTCGACGGGGACGTCGTCCTTGTTGAGCTTCTTCGCGCGATACGCTTCCTCGACCTTCCACTCGATCGGCAGCCCGTGGCAGTCCCAGCCGGGGACGTACGGCGCGTCCTTCCCCATCAGCGACTGCGAGCGGACGATGATGTCCTTCAGGACCTTGTTCATCGCGTGGCCCATGTGGATGTCGCCGTTCGCGTAGGGCGGGCCGTCGTGCAGGATGAACCGCTCGCGCCCGAGCCGCTGTTCGCGCAACCGGTCGTAGATGCCGAGCTTGGCCCAGCGCTCCAGGATCGCCGGCTCCTTGGCGGCGAGGCCCGCCTTCATCGGGAAGTCGGTCTTCGGCAGGAAGACGGTGTCGCGGTAATCGCGGGCGGGCGCAGGAGTATCGGTCATAAGTGGGCCGGGCTGTAGCCGGTAGCGGCTCACGTTGCCATCCCTCTCCCTCGCGGCGAGGGGCGCGGTTATGCCAGGATCGTCCGCGCGCGCGCGCAGTCGGCGTCCATCTGCGTGATGAGCGCATTGAGGTTGGCGAACTTGGCCTCCGGGCGGAGATACTCGATCAGCGAAACCTCGATCCGCTGGCCGTACAGGTCTTCGCCGAAATCGAAGAAATGTGGCTCGAGCAGTTCCTTGGGGGGATCGAAGCTCGGGCGGATGCCGAGGTTCGCGGCGCCTTTCAGCACGCGACCATCCTCCAGCCGCCCGGTCACCGCGTAGATTCCGTAGGCGGGGCGCAGGTAATTGCCCATGTCGAGATTGGCGGTCGGATAGCCGATCGTGCGGCCGACCTTGTCGCCGTGCTGGACGAAACCCTGGATCGCGAACGGGCGCGTCAGCAGGCGGGTGGCGGTGGCCATGTCGCCAGCGCGCAGCGCCTCGCGGATGCGCGTGGACGAGACGGTCTCGCCCTCCAGCTCGATCGCGCTCACCGTTTCCGCGCGAAATCCGTGCGCGGGGCCGCGCGAGGCGAGCGTGCGGACGGTACCGGCCTTGCCCTTGCCGAAGGTGAAGTCCTCGCCGGTGACGACGCCCGCGACGCGCAGGTTGCGTTCGAGCCGTTCGGTGATGAAGCGTTCGGCCGTCAGCGCGGCGAGATCGCCGTCGAAATTGAACACGACCATCGCATCGGCGCCGGCCTTCTTGAACAGCTCCAGGCGTTGATCGAGCGTCGTCAGGCGGAACGGCGCGGTATCGGGGCGGAAATGGCGGACCGGATGCGGATCGAATGTCGCCACCAGCGCGGGGCGCCCCTCGGCACGCGCCCAAGCGACCGCACGCGCGACCACCGCCTGGTGACCAAGGTGAAATCCATCGAAATTCCCCAGCGCGACGATCCCGTTCGCCAGATACGACGGGAGCACCGCACCGCCGTCGAGACGTTGCATGCGCGGGTCAGTAACCAGCCGTCGCGAAAGGCGATAGTCCTTCCGTAACCTTGTTGCCCCGGACAGTCTTTAGGGGCGGGTGAGCGTGACGAAGCTGTAGGCCGGGCGGTCGTTTTCGGCGGGGTGGTCTTCGCGGGCGATCTCGTGCCAGCCGTCGAAGGCGGGCACGGTCGCGTCGCCGTCGGGGGCGGCGTGGACTTCGGTCAGTTCGATGCGGTCCGCATGGGGGAGCAACTGCGCGTAAATCTGCGCACCGCCGATCACTGCGACGTCGTCGCCCGCCATCGCCAGTGCCTCGTCGACCGAATGCGAGACTTCCGCACCGTCAGCAGTCCAGTTGCCGCGCGTGAGGACGATGTGACGGCGACCGGGCAGGGGGCTCGGGAAGCTCTCGAACGTTTTCCGGCCCATCACCATGGGCTCGCCCATCGTGAGCGCCTTAAAGCGCTTTAGATCGGCGGGGATGCGCCAGGGGAGTTGCCCGTTGCGGCCGATGACGCCGTTGCTGGCGCGGGCGAGGTAGAAGGTGATCATGCGGGGGTCATGCCGGAATGGGTGGCGGGGTTCTAGTCCGGGGATTACGCCCGAACCAAACGCTAGCACCTCCCCGGCGGAGGCCGGGGTCCAGTTGGGAAACGTTGCTAACGGAGCGCTGCGTCCCGTCACTCCCACCTTTCCAACTGGGCCCCGGCCTTCGCCGGGGAGGTGGAGTTTGGGGACATGTGAGGTTCAGCTCGGCGCGTGTTCCTTCACATACGCCTCGGGGTCCTTGTCGACGACCTTCACCCCGTTCAGATGATTTGCCTCGAACGCCGCGAACCGTACGCCAAGCTCGTGTCGCTCTTCCAGCGTCGCATGCTTGCGGAAATCGGTCAGGCCCTGGCGCTCTTCCTCCGCCAGGTGATCGCTGTTCGCCTTGTTGCATTCGCCGACCGCTGCGAACCATGCGTCCGATCCGACCGGGTGCTTGTCGACCGCTTCGCCGGTGTCCCGGATGTCGTTGTGATCCTCGATCGCATCCTCGGTCTCCTCGGCGGCCGAGTCGGCGTCGTTGCCGCCGGTGCCGATCTTCATCAGCCGCGGGTAGAAGAAGCGCTCCTCCGCCTCGGCATGCGCGTCGAGCAGGTTCTTGAGGCGGGTCCAGAGCGCCGACAGCGCCTCGGTGTCCTTGGCGTCGATCGAATCGATTTGTGCGAACAGGGCACGCTGCTGCGCGTGTTCGTCGAGAATAAGCTGTGTGATATCCATGCACATCTGAACCGCACAGCGCCCGCCCGGTTCCTATTGCGATTCGCTCTCGTCAGACCGCGACGGGCGCCTTGATATGCGCCTGCGCGACGTAGTCTTGGAGGACGAAATCCTCATACTCGTACGCGTCGATTGAAACCGGTTTCCGGAGAATCTCAAGGTGCGGGAGCGGTCCCGGCGAGCGCGTCAGTTGCAGCTGTGCCTGCTCCAGATGGTTCGAATAGAGGTGGCAATCGCCGCCGGTCCAGATGAACTCGCCGACCTTTAGCCCGCATTGCTGCGCGAGGATGTGCGTCAGCAGCGCGTAGCTGGCGATGTTGAATGGCACGCCGAGGAAGATGTCGCCCGAGCGCTGGTAGAGCTGAAGCGAGAGCTTGCCGCGTGCGACGTGCGTCTGGAACAGGCAGTGGCACGGCGCGAGTGCCATCGCGTGCAGGTCGCCGGGGTTCCACGCGCTGACGATCTGGCGGCGCGAGGCGGGGTTGGTCTTGATCTGCGCAATCAGCTCAGCGATCTGGTCGATGTGGCGGCCGTCTGCGGTAGCCCAGTCGCGCCATTGCTTGCCGTAGACCGGGCCGAGATCGCCATTCTCGTCAGCCCACTCATCCCAGATCGCAACCTTGCGCTCCTGCAACCAGCGCACGTTGGTGTCGCCGCGGAGGAACCACAGGAGCTCGACGATGATCGAGCGGAGATGGAGCTTCTTGGTGGTGAGCACGGGGAAGCCCTGTGCGAGATCGAACCGCATCTGCGCGCCGAACACGCTGAGAGTGCCGGTGCCGGTGCGGTCCATCGTCTCGACGCCGGTCGAGAGCACGCGGTCCATGAGGTCTAGATATTGGCGCATGCTGGGGGCGTAGCGGCGCGGGGGCGGGGGCTCAAGCGGATGTAGTTGCGCGTGCGGTGGCTGGTGTCGCGGGGCAGGCGGGTATGTGCCGCTGCCGTCCGTGCCTTCGTGTCGTATCGCCGACCTTGCCGCGGCTAGCGCGCTCTTCGCCAGCTTGCGTGATGCCACGGTAGAGACGGTGGCGGTCGCGTATCTTGATCCGGATCGGAGGCTTCTCGGGATGCGGCATGTCGTCGGGGGGCGGGATCAAGTGACGATCTCGATCCGGACAGTCGCGGTGGATGCGCTGGCGTTCGGCGCTCACGGGGTGATCATCGCGCACAACCATCCGAGCGGGGATGCGACGCCAAGCGAGCGAGACGTAGGGTTCACGCGGGCGCTGGCGGCTGGGTTGCGGACGTTGGAGGTGGTGTTGCTCGATCACCTGGTAATTGCGGGGAACGAGGTGACGAGTTTGCGCGCGATGGGGATCGTCTGACTTGTCGCATCGATTCTTACCGAACCTGTAGCTAGCATCAGCGAGATGGGGCCGTCTCCCAGATGACGACAGAAAAGGTTGTTTCCCCGCGAAGGCGGGGACCCAGCCTGGGCTCCCGCCTTCGCGGGAGAACAAGGAAGCGTGGGCTGTCGTCGGACTGCGGGCGACAGGTCTACAACTCTGCGGGAATGGCGTGGTGTGAGGAGTGTTTGCCCCAAACACACCACCCCGGCGAAGGCCGGGGCCCAATTGGGGGACGTCGCCAACGAAGCGCAGTTCGCGGTTACTGCGACCTTTCCAATTGGGCCCCGGCCTCCGCCGGGGTGGGGCATCTGGATCGGTTAGGAATGAGAACCCGATGTCACCCCAGCCGGCACGCCCGGATCGCCTCAGGCGCCGGCCGTGGCCCGGTCGCGCGGAACGTCGCGATGTAGCCCCCGGCGGAGGGCATGTCGTCGGTATCCACCTGCGTATACCCGACCGCCGCGAACTCGCACTTCAGCAGCGCCGGCGGCGTGCCGTGGTTCTGCGTCGGGCGGTTCGCGTCGACCACGACAACCAGCCCGTCGGGTTTCAGCGACGGCCGCAACCGCCACAGGAACTCGTAGGGCTGCTCGATCTCGTGATACATGTGCACCATCAGCACCCGGTCGAAGCTCGCCTCGGGCAGCTTGGGGTCGTTCGCCTCGCCCAGCTTCACGCTGACGTTCGCCAGATCCTCGCGCGCGACGCGTTCCGCGAGCTGGTCGCGCACCGCCGGGATGATGTCCTCGGCGAGCACGCGCCCGTCCTTGCCGACGCGCGCGGCGAGGCGGATCGTGTAGTATCCCTCGCCCGCGCCGATGTCCGCGACCGTCATGCCCTTGCGGATCTCGCCCTTGTTCATGACCTCGCCGGCCTCGTTGAGCCGGTCGCGCGCTTCCTCGTTCGACCAGCGCGTCGAGACGATCGACGCGACCGGACGGTCTGCGGCGGGGAACACCGGCTCCTTGGGCTCGCGCTTGATCAGCGGCTTGCTGCCGTCACACGCGCATAGCGCAAGCATCGGTAGGACCATCAGGGCAAGGGCACCCCGCAAGCTCAATCGACGTCCTCCACCTCGACGGCCTCGCCGGTCACGCGCTGCGACAGCGCCGCCGCCATGAACATCTCGAGGTCGCCGTCGAGCACGTCCGACGGGCTGGTTGAGACCACGCCGGTGCGCAGGTCCTTCACCATCTGGTACGGCTGGAGCACGTACGAACGGATCTGGTGACCCCAGCCGATGTCGGTCTTGCCGGCATTCTCGGCGTTCGCGGCGGTCTCGCGGATCGCCAGTTCGCGCTCGTACAGACGCGCGCGGAGCTGGTTGTAGGCCTCGGCCTTGTTCTTGTGCTGCGAGCGTTGGTTCTGGCACTGCACGACGATGCCGGTCGGAATGTGCGTGATGCGCACCGCCGAATCGGTCGTGTTGATGTGCTGACCACCCGCGCCCGACGCACGATACGTGTCGATGCGCAGGTCGCTCTCGTTGTATTCGACCTCGATATTGTCGTCGACGACCGGATACACCCAGACGCTGGCGAACGACGTATGCCGTCGCGCAGCCGAGTCGTACGGGCTGATCCGCACCAGCCGGTGCACGCCGCTCTCGGTCTTCGCGTAACCGTACGCGTTCTCGCCCTTGAGCAGCAGCGTGGCGGACTTGATCCCGGCCTGCTCGCCCGAATGCTGGTCGACCAGCTCGACCTTCAGCCCGTGGCGCTCGCCCCAGCGCGAATACATCCGGCTGAGCATGCCGGCCCAGTCCTGGCTCTCGGTCCCGCCGGCGCCGGCGTTCACCTCGATATAGGTGTCGTTGGCGTCGGCTTCGCCCGCGAGTAGCGCCTTGATCTTGTCCTTGTCGGCACGCGCGGCGAGTTCGGCGAGCGACGCAACGCCCTCCGCCTCCATCTCGGTATCGCCCTCGGCCTCGGCCATCTCGATCAGCTCAGACGTGTCCGACAGCTCGCTCTGGATCGCGCGCGTCGCGCTGATCGCCTCGTCGAGACGACGACGCTCGCGCATCACCTCCTGCGCGGCCTTGGGATCGGACCAGAGCGCCTGATCCTCGACGCGCGCGTTCAGCTCGTCGAGACGACGCAGCGCGCGGTCCCAGTCGAGGAAGCGGCGCAGCAGCGCCAGCGCGTCGTTGATGGTGTCTACGTGAGCCTGCGCTTCGGCGCGCATGATATTCTCCAAAAATTCCGTCTTCCCGGCGGAGGCCGGGATCGCCGTCCCAAGCGAGCGGGGCGGGTCTCCGGCGGGCGCCGGGATGACGTCTATATAAGTGCGCTAGTAGATTCCGCCTTGTCTTTGCAAGAAATCGCTATCGCGCGGGGCTTCGGCCTTCTTCACCGCGGTCGTCGTCGTAGCAGCCGTGGGGGCGACATCCGAGCGTCGCGCCGCACGCCGCGGTTCGCTCTCGGGCTTGAACGCCTCCCAGATCACCGCGGGTTTGGGATCGCTGGTGTCGGGCCACGTGCCATAGACCGGACGGCCGCTACCGCGATCGATCCGGACCATGCGGATCCCGGCGGGCGCGCGGAACGGCAGCTTGGGCAGATCCTCATACGCCTTGACCGCGAACTGCTTGAAGATCGGCGCGGCGAGCGTCCCGCCCTGTGCTGCGCCACCGAGGTTCTTCGGCGTGTCGAAACCGATGTACAGTCCGCCGACGAACTGCGGCGTACCCCCGACGAACCACACGTCGGTCGGGCCGTTGTTGGTCCCGGTCTTGCCGAACATCGGCCGGTCGAGATCGCGCAACGTCACCGCGGTGCCGCGCTGGACGACGCCTTCGGTGATGTGGACCATCTGGTAGGCGGTCATCGCGTCGAGCACCTGGCGCTGGCGCGTGATCGGCCGCGGCATCGGCTTGCCGTCCCAGTCGGGCGCGTTGCAGCGATCGCAGGGCCGCCAGTTCTCGGGCCAGATCACTTTCCCGTGACGATCCTGGACGAAGTCGATCAGCGACGGCGGGCCGCCCTTGCCGTTGTTGGCGAGAATAGAATACGCGTTGACCATCCGCCCGACGGTCGTCTCGCCGGCGCCGAGCGCGTAGGACAGATACGGCGCGTAATCGCCGACGCCCATCTTCTTGATCGTCGCGACGACCTTGGGCATCCCGGTCTGCGCGGCGGCGCGCACCGTCATCAGGTTGCGCGACTGCTCGATACCCCAGCGCATCGTGTGCGGGCCGGACCCGCGCGAATTGCCGAAGTTGCGGAAGCATTTCTGCCCCAGCCGCGCGCCCTGATAGACGCAGAACGGCCCGTCGACGATGATCGACGCGGGCGTCATGCCGTTGTCGAGCGCGGCGGAATAGACGATCGGCTTGATCGTCGAACCTGGCTGGCGCATCGCCTGAGTCGCGCGGTTGAACGCTTGCAAGCGGTCGTCAAAGCCGCCCTGCATCGCCAGCACGCGGCCCGATGCCGGCTCCTCGACGACGAACGCGCCCGAGACCTTGGGGATCGCCCGCAGCGAAAAGTCGCCGCCGTCGGGCGCGACCGCGATGATGTCGCCGACCTTGATCGCGCCGAACGCGTTGCCGCCCTTGCCCCGCACCGGCATCTGCGCCGCGTAGCGCGGCAGCGTGCCGGTCTTGCCGGTGCGGAAGCCGAGGCTCCAGGCGTTACCGTCCTTGCCCGTCACGATCGCGGCGACCCAGTCGCGGTAATCGAGCGCGATATTGCTGTTGAGCAACGGCTGGAGCCAGTTGTCGTCCTCAATCTCGACATGACGGATCGGGCCGTTCCAGCCGCGTCCGCTGTCGAACCGCACCAGACCATCACGCAGGGCTTGCTGCGCCAGATCCTGCAACTTCGCGTCGAACGACGTCCGCACCCACAGCCCGCCCGAATAGACGCTGTACGGCCCGTCCTTCGCGTTCTCGCCGAACTTCGCCATCAGCTGGCGGCGGACTTCCTCGACGAAATAGCCGCCGACGCTCTCGAACTTCGGCGTCCGCCGCATCACCGCGCCGAGCGGCTCGGCATTGGCCTGGTCATGCTGCGCGCGCGTGATGAAGCCGTTGTCGAGCATCCGGTTGAGCACATAGTTGCGTCGGATCATCGCGCGCTCGGTGTTGCGCATCGGATCGTAGTTCGACGGACCCTTGGGCAGGATGGCAAGATACGCCATCTGTGCGAGATCGAGCTGATCGAGCTCCTTGTCGAAATACGCATGGCTCGCGGCCTCGACGCCGAACGCGTTGCGGCCGAGCGCGATCTGGTTGAGGTACAGCTCGAGGATCTGCTCCTTGGTCAGCGTATCCTCGATCTTGTACGCCAGCACCGCCTCGCGCAGTTTGCGCGACGGCGAATAGGCGTTGCCGATCAACAGGTTCTTCGCGACCTGCTGCGTGATCGTCGAGCCGCCCTTGGCGCGCTTGCCGGTGCCGAGCTTGGTCGCATAGTCGTACACCGCGCCGGCGAGGCCGGGATAGTCGACGCCGTGATGCTCGAAGAACGACTTGTCCTCCGCGGCGAGGAACGCCTTCACGAGCAGCGGCGGATATTCGGCATAGCTCAGCTCGACGCGCCGTTCGCGGGCGTAGCTGTGGATGGGTGCGCCATCGATCCCGCGGACGTTGGTCGGCAGCGGCGGCTCGTAGGTGCGCAACGTGTCCACGGAAGGTAGGTCACGCATGACCGCGAACCAGAACGCGAAGATCGCGACGAAGCCGAGCACGACCAGCACCAGCGCCGCCTTGGTCCACCGACTCGCCCACGCGCGCGAGACCCTGCCGCGCAGCCGGTCGGAAGTGCGGCCTGTCGCCGTCGTCGAGGTGGGGGAGGGATCGGACGCCATGATTACTGCCGCAGCGTCTAGCAGGTTCGCGGGCGCTTGCCAGCCTTCGGTGGGATAGGGGCGGGGTGGGCTCTCGCAACGCGTTCGTCACGGACAAACTCGTCTGATGCCCGGCCCGTTCGGATATGCGCACCACCACGGCGGAGGCCGGGGCCCAATTGGAGAGGTGGCAATAACGGAGCGCAACAGCAGTCAGCGCCGTTTCCCAATTGGACCCCGGCCTTCGCCGGGGCGGTGTGGTTGGCGGGTAGGTAAGCCATCGACGTCCGTGAGCTCGAACGATCCTCCCCCGCCAGGGGGAGGTGGCACCGAAGGTGACGGAGGGGGAGGACACGGACCCGAAGTCGTCGCTTACCGCCCCCTTCGTCAGGCAAGTGCCTGCCACCTCCCCCTGGCGGGCGAGGATCGAAAGCGCGCGATCATCGGTTTGAATCCGCACCTTCCCAACGGACCGCCCAAGCAAAACCTGTCGCCAACCCCGCTACTGTGGCAGCAGGCGCGGATGACTCCGCCGCCGCTCCCGATCCTAGCCGTACTCCCCGACCTCCTCGCAACCCTCCGCGACCGAACTTCGGCAGTTCTGGTAGCCCCCCCGGGCGCCGGCAAAACCACCGCAGTAGCGCCGGCTCTCCTCAACGAACCCTGGTGCACCGGCGAGATACTCCTCCTTTCCCCCCGCCGCCTCGCCGCGCGCGCCGCCGCCGAACGCATGGCCTCCACCGCTGGCGAACCGGTAGGCCATACGTTCGGCTACGCCACCCGCATGGACAGCAAGCGCTCCGCTGCGACCCGCGTGACGGTCATCACGGAGGGCATCTTCGTAGCCCGTATCCAGGCCGATCCCGAACTCGCCGGCGTGTCGGCAGTGCTGTTCGACGAAGTCCACGAGCGCAGCCTGGATGGCGATTTCGGCCTCGCGCTGGCGCTCGATGTCCAGGCCGGCTTCCGCCCCGACCTCCGTATCGTTGCGATGTCTGCAACGCTCGACGGTGCACGGTTCGCAGCATTGATGGACGGCGCCCCCGTCATCGAAAGCGGAGGCCGCAGCTATCCCCTGACCCTTCGCCACATCGGGCGGCAAGCCGAACTCCGCATCGAGGACTCGGTCGCCGTCGCGATCCGCCGCGCGCTCGGCGAAGCGGAGGGTGGCGTGCTCGCGTTCCTACCCGGCGTCGCGGAGATCGAACGGACCGCCGACCGCCTCGCCAATTTGCCCGACGACATCGTCCTTCACGAACTCCACGGCAGCCTTGACCCCGCCGCGCAGCGCGCCGCGATCCTCCCGGAGCCAGACGGCCGCCGGAAGGTCGTGCTCGCGACCAGCATCGCCGAGACCAGCTTGACGCTCGATGGCATCCGCATCGTCGTCGACTCGGGGCTGGCGAGACGCCCCCGCTACGACCGCGCCGCCGGCATGACGCGCCTGGTCACCGAGCGCGCAAGCCAGGCCGCGGTCACCCAACGCGCTGGCCGCGCCGCGCGGCTGGGGCCGGGCATCGCGTATCGCTTGTGGGAAGAAGCGGCGACCGCAGGCCTCCCAAGGTACGACCCGCCGGAAATCCTGGAGGCGGACCTGTCCGCGTTGGTGCTGGCGTGCGCATTATGGGGTGTCGGCGATCCGCGCGACCTCCGCTGGATCGACCCGCCCCCCGCCGCCGCGATCGACGAGGCAATGGCGCGGCTGACGACGCTGGAGGCGATCGAAGACGGTCGCCCGACCTTGCATGGCCGCGCGATCGCGAAGCTGCCGATGCCGCCGAGACTCGCGCATATGCTGCTGAGGGCGGGGGAGCGCGGCTTGGCAAACACAGCGGCGCAGATCGCGGTTCTGCTCGGCGAGCGCGGGATCGGTGGACAGGACGTTGATCTGGAAACCCGCCTCCGCCGCTGGAAAACCGAGCGCGGGGCCAAGGCACAAGCGGCGCGAGCAATGGCGGAAAGGTGGGCAAAACTTGCCCCCCTCCCGCTTGCGGGAGGGGTCGGGGGAGGGCGCGACATACCCCAAGCGCGCGGCACTGCTGGGTCAGCCCCTCCCCCGACCCCTCCCGCAAGCGGGAGGGGAGCAGAAGTGTGTGTCGCGCTCGGCTTCCCTGATCGCGTCGCGCGACGGCGCGACCCGTCCGGCGAAACCTGGGCCTCGGTCGGCGGACGCGGGTTCAAGCTCGACCCGACGTCACCGCTCGCCCGCTCCGAATGGCTCGCCGTCGCCGACACGCAGGGCTCGGCCGCTGGCGCGCGCATTCTCTCAGCAGTGGTGATCGACCAGGCCACAGTCGAAACCCTCTTCGCCGACCGCATCGAATTCCGCCGCACCGTCACGTTCGACCCCACGACCGGGGGCATCCAAACGCTGCGCGAACGCCGCCTCGGGGCGATCCGCCTGTCGAGCGGCCCTGACAGCGGCGCCGACCCCGATGCGATCCTCGCCGCGCTCATCGACGGCGTCCGCGAACACGGCGTTGCGCTGCTACCGTGGAGCGACGGCGCCCAAGCGCTGCGCGACCGCGCCGCCTATGCAGGCGTTCAACTCGACGACGCGATCCTGCTCGACCGCGCCGACGAATGGCTCGCCTCGCTCCTGGCCGGCAAACGCCGACTCGACGCGATCGTCCCCGGTGCGCTGGCTGAAGCCTTGCGCAACCTGCTCGGCTGGGACGCGATGCAGACGATCAACCGCCTTGCCCCGCCCGATTTCACCAGCCCCGCCGGCAGCACGCACGCGATCGACTACGCAGCCGAAGGTGGCCCCCGGGTCGAACTCCGCGTGCAAGCCTTGTTCGGCCTCGCGGTCCACCCGGTGATCGGCGAGGCCCGCGTACCGCTAGTGCTGAGCCTCACATCGCCCGCCGGCCGTCCGATCCAGACAACGCGCGACCTGCCCGGTTTCTGGGCAGGCAGCTGGACCGCGGTGGCGAAGGAAATGCGCGGCCGCTACCCCAAGCATCCCTGGCCCGACGACCCCGCCGCGGCGTCCGCCACGCTGCGCACGAAAAAGGCGGATGCAAGGGCCGCCGGTTCGCGATAAGGGGGGCTCATGCCAACCGCCCGTATCTTCCAGCGCCCCAAGAACGCCATGCAGTCCGGCAAGCACCGGACCGACGCCTGGCAGCTCGAATTCGAACCCTCGGAGCCCAAGCGCCCCGACCCGCTCACCGGCTGGGCCGGCAGCGGCGACACGCGCGACCAGCTGCGCCTGCTGTTCCCGACTGCAGAGGCGGCGATCGCGCACTGCGAGCGCGAGGGGTTCGGTTACACCGTCGTGCCCGCGCCGCAGAAGACGCTGAAGCTGCAGAGCTACGCGGATAACTTCAAGTAAGCTGGGAGGGAGCGGCGCTAGGCCCTCCCGCACCTCCTTGTTCTCCCGCGAAGCCGGGAGCCCAGTCTGGGTCCCCGCCTTCGTGGGGAAACAGGCATTGGTTAGAGGATCGAACCCGCCAGGATCAGCAGCATCTTGGTATCGATCGCCACGCCAGCGGCCCGCTTCTCGGCCACGAACGCCGGCACGTCCGCCAGCGGCACCCGGTGCACGGTGATGTTCTCGTCACCATCACCGCCCCCGTCGCTTACCTTCGTCAGCCCGGTCGCGCGGACCAGCGTGAAGCATTCCGACGTCATCCCCGGCGACGAGTAGAACACGCTCAGATCCTCGATCGCGTCTGCGCGGTAGCCGGTCTCTTCCTCCAGTTCGCGTCCGGCGGCGACCGCGACGCTCTCGCCCGCGGTCTCGTCACCGACCAAGCCTGCCGGTAGCTCCAGGCACGCCCGCCCGAGCGGCACGCGAAACTGCTCCACCAGGATCACGTCGCCCTCGTCGATCGCGACGATCACGGCCGCCGCGATCTCGCCCTGGCGCGCGGCGAATTCCCACGTGCCTTCGGTCTGCACGGTCAGGAATTTCCCGGCCCATACGGTCTTGCTCATAGTTCGATCAGCCTGTCCGGAAGCTCGTTCACCGGCGCACCGGTCCGCGGGAAATGCTCGGCGAGCACCGTCCCGATCTGCGCGACCGCATCCGCCATCCCGTCGGCGGGGCGATCGTCGCGCACGCCGGCGAGCACCGCCGCCATCGCCGCGCCCCAGGTCTCGTTCGGCACGCGCGAGTGGATCGCGTCGTCGGCGATGATCTCCGCGCGGTGCTCGGCAAGCGACAGGTACAGCAGCACGCCGGTCGAGCCCTTGGTGCGCTTCTCCGCGCCCGCACGAAACAGGAGCAGAGCCCGCCGCCGCACCCGCCGCGCCTTGGTCGCACCCGGCGTCAGCGCGAGTCTTGCCGGAGTCCACGCCAGCACCAGCCGTACGCCCAGGAACACCAGAGTCACCAGCACCAGCGCCACCACGTACAGCGCACCCTGCGGTGCTGCCTGCCAGGGATCGACCAACGCGTAGATATGGTCCGCCGCGACCGGATGATATGCGAGCAGCGCCAGCGTCAGCAGCATCGCCAGCACGCCCCAGTGCATCGACACGTCGTGATACGCATCGGACTGCCGCGCGACGATCGTCACGATCTCGCCGGTCGTCGCGGTCTCTGCCTGCGTGACTGCCGCGGTGACTCGGTCGTGGTCGGTGTCGCTCAACCGCATGTCACCATCCCCCCGATGCGCCGCCGCCGCCGCCGGATCCACCGCCACCGCCGCCAAAACCACCGCCGCCCCAGCCGCCGCCCCAGCTTCCGCCACCGCCACTACCGCCGCCACGGGTCATCGCATCGGCAATGCTCCACAACACGATCGGCAAGGCGCCGCTGCCACCGCCGCGGCTGCCACCATCGACGTAATGCTTGCCGCCCGCGCGCCGCGAGATCATCGGAATGACGATCGCCGCGAGCACGATCCCGAAGAAGATCAGCCCGATCGGCACGCCGCCGCCGCTGCTGGTCTTGCGCGCGTGCGTCTTGTCATACTCGGCCGCCGCGGCCGTAACCTTCGCGCGCGCTTCCGCATCGGGCAGCGCGAGCTGGTCCGCCACCGCGTTCGTCCCCGCGACGATCCCGCCGGGAATGTCGCCCGCCTTGAAGCGCGGCAGGATCTGCTGGTTGATCACCACGCTGGAGAACGCGTCGGTCAGCACCGGCTCCAGGCCATAACCGACCTCGATCCGCACCTTCCGGTCGTTCGGCGCGACCAGAAGGATCGCGCCGTTGTTCGCGTCTTTCAGCCCGACGCCCCAGCTCCGCAGCAGGCTATTGCCGTAATCCTCGATCGGATAGCCTTCGAGATCGGGCACCGTCGCGACCACCAGCTGGTTGCCGGTCGTCTTTTGCAGGTCGTCGAGCCGCTTGGTCAGCGCCGCTTCCTGATCGGGCGGGATGACGTTCGCCGCATCGACGACGAAGCCGGTGAACTTGGGAAGCGTCTGCGCGGTTGCGGCGCCGCTTCCCAGCAGCACCGCGAACGCCAGCGTCAGGAGACGGCGGAGCATGATGCCCCGATCAGCTCGCGTTGCCGAAGTTCACCGTCGGCGCGGTCTCGGCGCCCGGCGTGGTCGCCGCGAACGGCACCATCGGCTTGGCACCATAGAAGATCTTCGCGCCGACCGCGTCGGGGAAGGTGCGGATCTTGGTGTTATACGCCTGCACCGCGCCGTTGTAATCGCGTCGCGCAATCGTGATGCGGTTCTCGGTGCCCTCGAGCTGGCTCATCAGCGTGGTGTAGTTGGCCTGGCTCTTCAGCTCGGGATACGCCTCCTGCAAGCGCTGGAGCGATACGCCGACCGCACCCTGGACGCGCTGATACTGCTCCATCTTCGCCGGATCGGAGAGATCGGCGGCCGACACCTGCACGGAGTTCGCAGCGGAGCGTGCCTGCGTCACCTGGACGAGGATATCCTTCTCCTGCGCGCCCGCCGCCTTCACGGTCGCGACGAGGTTGGGGATCAGGTCCGCGCGGCGTTGATAATTGTTCTGGACGTCGGCCCAGCGTGCCTTCGCGGTCTCTTCCGCGGTCGGGATGCTGTTGATCCCGCACCCGGCCAGCGCCGATGCGAGGAGGATCGCGGCGGTACCGCGGGCGATTGGGGCACGTGACATCGGGGCTCTCCTGAATACCTGTGTCACCCTCATAGGACAGTCCGCAGGGTTGGCGAAACCGAAATCGATGGTTAGCGTCGGTGGGGCAACAGAGGGGGCGTAGATGCTCAAGGAATTCAAGGCGTTCATCATGCGCGGCAACGTGCTCGATCTCGCCATCGCGGTGATCATCGGCGCGGCATTCGGCAAGATCGTCACGTCGCTGACCGACGACGTGCTGATGCCGGTGATCGGCAAGATCTTCGGCGGGCTCGATTTCTCGAGCTATTTCTGGCGGATGGGGCCGGTGCCGGCGAACTATGCGGGCTCGCTGAGCGATTACGCGGCGTTGAAGAAGGCGGGCGTGCCGCTGCTCGGCTATGGCGCGTTCGCGACGCAGCTGGTCAATTTCGTGATCGTCGCGGGTATCATCTTCATGATCCTGCGCGTGGTGAACCGGACGGCGGCGCTGATCGAGCGCGAGACGGCGCGGTTGAAGCGTGAGGAAGAGGCGGTGGCCGTTGCGCCTGCGCCGGAGCCGGTCGAGATCGCGCTGCTTCGCGAAATCCGCGACGAGTTGAAGGCGCGGGGGTGATGTATTTGTCCCTCTCCCCTGCGGGGAGAGGGAGGGAGGAGCCGCAGGCGACGGAAGGGTGAGGGGCTTGAGGCACGGGACGGGATCCCAACTCCCCCTCATCCGGCGCTGCCGCGCCACCTTCTCCCCGAGGGGAGAAGGATAGAGTTACGCTGCTACCAGTTCCTCGGCGTTCGCATCCGCCAGGCTCGTGCCGTCCAGGATCCGCGCGGTCTCGTCGCGTACGCGCATCATCGCAAAGCGGATCGCGCAGTCGGCTTCACTCTTGCAATCGAGACACGGGCGGTACGCGGTCCGGCTTACGCACGGCACCAGCGCGAGCGGGCCCTCGATGATCCGGATGATCTCGCCCAGCGAAATCAGATGGCTCGGCCGTGAGAGGCGGTAGCCGCCCATCTTGCCGCGATGGCTGTGCAACAGGCCGGACTCGCGCAGGTCGGCGAGGATCAGCTCGAGGAATTTGCGCGGCACGTTCGCCTCGGCGGCGATCCGGGTCATCGGGATGGGAGGGCCACCGGCGGGGGCGCCGCCAAGGAAGATCATCGCGCGGAGCGCGTAGCGGGAGCGCTGCGTCAACATAATGTAGGTTGCTATGCACGCGCTTTGTGGCGAGCGGAAGGCGGTTTGGCACGCTGTGTGCTAACCCGTTGGAGATTTATCCGAAGCCGCGCAGCCAACACGCCAGTCTTTTCAATTGGCCGGGCTTTTCAGATCGATGCGGCCCCCCTATATCGGACATGCCGTCGGGGGAATCTTCTCTTGGCGGCTATGGCGATAAACCGTGGCGTGTCATAGACACAGCGGACCCGGGGGCAGTACCCGGCGACTCCACCACCGCCCTCTTCGCAAGAGGGGGACGATGACGGGGTCGAACTAGGATCGACGTGTGTTCAACGACGCTATGTTTCGCTCGGAATGGGACCACCGCAACGGCCCATACACAAGTGCCAACGATAACGAAGCACTCGCAATTGCCGCATAACTGACGGTCTAACGACCTAAGTTATACGGACGAAAGCGCGGTTCGGGCCACACCGGGCAACAGAAGTGGACACCGGCGGTACGGGGGGCACCGAGCAACAGAAGCTCCCCACTCAACCGTAGTCAGATCGAGCCATCCGTCCGCTATTGTGCCGTACGCGCTGTCGTAGTGGCAGGTACGCCCACGCGCGCAGAGTACGGGATCGATCCTCGGCCGTCATGATGTTCGCCATTCAAGCCGCCTTCAGACCAAGACCGGCAGAACAGGCTCGACGGCACGCGGAAGCCGTCCGTTGATCAAAAACGCGACGACGGCAAATCGTTCGACCAGCAGGACATGCGCGGCGTACGCGACGACGGATCCTGCGGCGATTGCGATGATGAACTCCACATAGGGGTTCCAGGCGACGTCCATGAGAACGATCTTGGTCACCACGATGATCGGAAAGTGCAGGATGTAGATCGTGAAAGAGGCCTCTGCGAAGCGGCTTACAAGTGACGGGATAGCGCGGATTGCGCCGGCGGACCGTAAGATGAGAACCGACGCGGCGGGCGGGCACGCGGACATCCCGATTATTTCCACCATATCGCTGACCAGCATCCGTCGCGCCGGATCAACCATTGCACTGAGGCCGCCGAACCAGACCGCGTAAAGGCCGCATGTAGCGAGCAGGATGATGGTGGGCATCTGGAACGAGACGGTCAGGGTTCGATACAAGTTCGGTGAACGCGCCAGCAGGAATCCCAGTAGGTAGAACGGCGCGTAGCCCATGATAAGTGGCACCTGCGCCAGCGCCGCTGCGTAGGGCGAGCCACTATATCCCGCGAGAATGGTGCGTGTGACCGTCATCAGCGTATAGCAGGTGATCGCCGCGCCCAACAGGATGACTGTTTGTGCGCAGCGCCTGTCACTGGCCCCATCCTTCATAAATAGTCTGTCGATCGTGCCGATCACGTCCTGCCGGTGATCAAACTGATGGAGCGCATAGCTGAGGGGGGCATAGGCCAGCAGGGCAGCGAGGAACCACAAATGGTACCAGTCATGCGCCAGGGGAAATGGCCAGCCCAACCGATCCGGTGGATCGCCGAACATCATGCCAATCAGCGGGCAAATCACCAGCAAGCCGACCAGCAAAGGCACGCCGATCTGCACGCTTCGCAGGCCGAGCCATGCGAGCGGCGAAGACCTGCGTGCGAGGGCGTAGCCACAGAGCAGCCCGGATATCAGCATGAAGCTGCCCATCCGGAAGGCATGCGATATCAGGGGTATCGCCCCCAGGACGGGAATATTCTCGAGGCCCATCACGGCGTGCAGTACGACGCCGGCAAGCATCAGGACGGCTCGCCAGAACGCCAAACCTTCGATCCTGCCGCCCGGGGAAGGCGTGATTGTGCTGAATTTTATGGAAGCGGTTGCTGTTATCGCCACGTGCCGGATCGGGCAGCGACCATTGCCCGGTCGCAGCCGGGGATCGGTGCGCGCCGAAGAACGGCATTTAGCGATGGCCGAATCGCAGCGGTCAGTCTGGCGTAACCGGCCGGATTCAGATGAATGCCATCATCGACGTAGAAGTCACCTGGACGGTGGTTCACCAGGAATAGCGGGACGACGTCGACGAAGGTCATGTCCGGCCTCTGCGCTGCCAGGGTACGCATCGCGGTATTGACGGTGGTCTGCTCGGGAAGATTGCCCCACCGTGCCGGCGTCGGCTTCAATGCGACGACGATCACCGGAATGTCGCCCCAGCGGCGCGTTTTCAGTGCCAGGAACGCCCGCAGGTTCGCAATGTCGTCCACCGCGCGGGCGCCATTGGCGATATCGTTTTCTCCTGCGTAGAACACGATCGCACGGGGAGGGACTGCACGTGGCTCGTTGCCAGCCATCTGGATCAACTCGGGCATCATCGCGCCGTTGACGCCCCGATTGCGTACTGCCAGCGGGGCCATGTCGTCCGGCAATGTCGCCCATTTATGGATCGTCGAACTGCCGACGAACCAGATGCTACAGCGATCGACGGCACCGCGGCCAGGCAATGTCGCGGATGCTGCGCGCGTCGCGGCACGGGACTGCATGAACAGAATCGCGCCACCGAAAATGACCGCGAACACCGTCACGGCGAAAGCGAATTTGCCTAACGACGCCCGCCAGGTTTCGCCATCGCCGGCGGCGGCGGCGGCGGCGGCGGTGGCGGCCGGTATGCCGGTTATCCGCTGGTGATCAATTTCGTCGTCGCCTCGCGCCACTGCGCCTCACCCGTTGTCAGGAAGCCCGGTCTAGAGGGTGAGAATGAGGTAAAGGTTAAACGATGATCGGGTTTGTCGAGGCTACCGACTGCCGATCCGGCATTGCCTGAAGATCAGTCGATATGTTCGTGCAGGATGCGGCTCAACTGAGCACCGGTGAACGGCTTGGCGATGAAGCGAGCGGCGCCGGGCAAGGTCGCTGCCGAAATGTCGCCTGCGCCAGACGTCACGACGATCGAGATATCCGGACGACGATCGTGGACTGCCTTGGCCAGGCCTACACCATCCAGCGCACCCGGCATTTTGATATCGGTGAACAACGCGCCGATATCGGGACGTCGATCAAGACATGCGAGCGCATCGGACGCGTTGCCAGCCTCGACGACCTCGAAACCGGCATCTTCAAGCGCAAAGTATGAATGGACCCGGACCAGCGGGTCATCGTCGACGACGAGTATGACAGATTTGCGAATGGCGTTCATATCGGTTCGAACATCCGGCATGCTGCTCCGTTCCGATATTAATCGTCTTCTCGGGACAGAACGGGGCAAAGCGAGCCTGACATGAGAAAGGGGCCCGGTTTCCCGAGCCCCTCGATCATTTGCCGTTACGCGGCAAAGGCTTAGTCGCGATCGCCGGTCAGGAAGGCCGGTGCGAACTCGGGGGCCTTGTCGCCGTCGGTGCGTGCAGCACGCTCGCCGCCGCCGTTGCCGCCGCCATCGCGACGCGGACCACGGCCACCGCCGTTGCC
Organism: Sphingomonas sp. PP-CE-3G-477; assembly: GCF_003050745.1. GTDB lineage: Bacteria > Pseudomonadota > Alphaproteobacteria > Sphingomonadales > Sphingomonadaceae > Sphingomonas. The sequence goes on from NZ_QAOF01000004.1 coordinate 323,010, forward strand.
GCCTGCGTCACGGCCGCCATCGCCGTCACGACGCGGGCCGCGCGAGCCACGATCGCCGCCGCCTTCGCCGCGCGGACCACGACCGCCGCCACCGTTGCCGGCATCACGACCGCCATCGCCGTCACGACGCGGACCGCGCGGACCACGATCGCCACCCTCACGGGGCTCACGAGCAGGACGCGTGTCTTCGAGCTCTTCGCCGGTCGTCTGGTCGACGACGCGCATCGACAGGCGAACCTTGCCGCGCGGATCGATCTCGAGAACCTTGACCTTGACCTCCTGGCCTTCGGTCAGGGCGTCCGAGACCTTCTCGACGCGCTCGTTCTTGATTTCGGACACGTGGACGAGACCGTCCTTGCCACCCATGAAGTTCACGAACGCCCCGAAATCGACCAGGTTGACGACCTTGCCGTCATAGACCTTGCCGACTTCGGCTTCCTCGACGAGGCCTTTGATCCACTTGATCGCGGCTTCGATCTGCGCGGGGTCGGACGACGACACCTTGATCACGCCCTCGTCGTCGATGTCGACCTTGGCGCCGGTCTGCGCGACGATCTCGCGGATCACCTTGCCACCGGTGCCGATGACTTCACGGATCTTCGACTTGTCGATCTGGAAGCTCTCGATGCGCGGTGCGTGCGCCGACAGTTCCTCACGGGTGTGGTCGAGCGCCTTGGCCATCTCGCCCAGGATGTGCGCGCGGCCTTCCTTGGCCTGCGCCAGCGCCTTGCCCATGATCTCCTCGGTGATGCCGGCGATCTTGATGTCCATCTGCATCGTGGTGATGCCTTCGGACGTGCCAGCGACCTTGAAGTCCATGTCGCCGAGGTGATCCTCGTCGCCGAGGATATCCGACAGAACCGCGAAGTTCTTGCCCTCGAGGATCAGGCCCATCGCGATACCCGACACCGGACGCTTCAGCGGAACGCCCGCATCCATCATGCTCAGCGAACCACCGCAGACCGTCGCCATCGACGACGAGCCGTTGCTCTCGGTGATGTCCGACAGAACGCGGATCGTGTACGGGAACTCTTCCTTGGTCGGCAGCACCGGGTGCAGCGCGCGCCATGCGAGCTTGCCGTGACCGACTTCGCGACGACCCGGCGCACCGAAGCGACCGACTTCACCAACCGAATAGGGAGGGAAGTTGTAGTGCAGCATGAAGTTTTCGTACGAAAGCCCGTTGAGACCGTCGATCATCTGCTCCGCGTCACGCGTACCGAGCGTGGTGGTGCAGATCGACTGCGTCTCGCCGCGCGTGAACAGCGCCGAGCCATGCGTACGCGGGAGGAAATGCACCATAGCCTCGATCGGACGGATCTGCGTGGTGGTGCGGCCGTCGATGCGGGTGCCGTCCTTGAGGATGGCGCCGCGGACGATCTCCGCCTCCAGCTTCTTCATCAGCTTGCCGGCTGCCATCTGGTCCTGCGGCGACGCGTCCGCAAACGCGGTCTTGCCCTTCGCACGAGCGGCATTCAGCAGGTCCGAGCGCTTGGACTTGTCGGTCACCTTGTAGGCGGCCGCGATGTCTTTGCCGATCAGCTTCTTCAGCTTGTCCTTGGCGGTCGACAGGTCAGCCTGCTCGGCCATTTCCCAAGGATCCTTGGCAGACTTCTCGGCCAGATCGATGATCAGGTTCGCGGCTTCGCGGCAGGCCTTGTGGGCGAACTGCACGGCGCCGAGCATGATCTCTTCCGAAAGCTCCTTGGCTTCCGATTCGACCATCATCACGGCCTGGCCGGTGGCGGCGACGACGAGGTCGAGCTCGCCAGCCTTGGCTTCCTCGAGGGTCGGGTTGAGGATGTACGCGCCATCGACGTAACCGACGCGGGCTGCGCCGATCGGGCCCATGAACGGCACGCCCGAGATCGTCAGCGCTGCCGACGCCGCGACCATCGCGAGGACGTCCGGCTCGTTCTCGCCGTCGTACGACAGAACCTGGCAGATCACGTTGATCTCGTTGTAGAAACCCTCTGGGAAGAGGGGACGGATCGGGCGATCGATGAGACGGCTGGTCAGCGTCTCCTTTTCGGTCGCGCCGCGCTCACGCTTGAAGAAGCCGCCGGGAATGCGGCCGCTTGCGGAGAACTTCTCCTGGTAATGGACGGTGAGCGGGAAGAAATCCTGCCCTTCCTTGACGGTCCGTGCAGCCGTCACGGCGCACAGAACGACGGTCTCGCCGAGGGTGGCGAGGACTGCGCCGTTTGCCTGGCGCGCAACGCGGCCGGTCTCGAGCGTCAGCGTCTTGCCGCCCCACTGGGCGCTTACGGTCTTGGTATCGAACATTCTTTTTCCTTCACTCCAAACGCCAGATGCGTTTGGGGCCTATGTGCGGGCTTAGCCGGCCCGCGGCGGTGTGGGATGAATTGTCATCCCGGAAGGGGTGGCCGAATTGCCGCCCCTCCAGTTCCTTGTTCCCCCGCGAAGGCGGGGGCCCAGTCTGGACTCCCGCCTTCGCGGGAGAACAACCCTATATACGAAAACGGCCCCCCGAGGGGAGCCGTCTAAGTTACTTGCGGAGACCGAGCTTCGCGATCAGATCCAGATAGCGCTGGCCGTCCTTGTGACGGAGATAATCCAGCAGCGTCCGGCGCTTGTTGACCATCATGAGAAGACCACGACGCGAGTGGTTGTCCTTCTTGTGGCCCTTGAAATGCTCGGTCAGGTTCTTGATGCGCTCGGTCAGGATCGCGACCTGGACTTCCGGCGAACCGGTGTCACCCTCGGCGCGCGAATGCTCCTTGACGAGCTCGGTCTTGCGTTCAGCGGTAATCGTCATGAATTCATGTCCTCGACATCACAGATTGAAACCGCGAACGACCCGGACGTCTCCGTCCTCGACCTCGACCAGCGCGACCGGGACAGCGTCCAGTTCGGCGAAGTATTGGCCATCGTCTGCGGCGATCCCGGCCAAGATACGCCCCTGTCGGAGCGCCCCTGCCTGGTCGGGGGTGAGGGAGAGAGCCGGGATGTCGTCCAGCGCCACCCTCAAGGGCAGAAGTACATCTTCAAGCGCGGAGGCCTTAGCGAGTTCGTCCAGTTTGTCCAGCGATATCGCGGATGTGAGGTCGAACGGACCGGCCTTGGTCCGGCGCAGCATGGTGACGTGGCCGACGGTGCCGAGGGTGATCGCGATGTCGCGGGCGAGGGAGCGGATGTAGGTGCCCTTCGACACATGCGCGGTAAGCGTGATCTCATCGAGCGGCATGTGGGGCAGGGGCTCGTCCTGCAATTCCTCCCCGGCACGGGGAGGGGGACCGCCGTCCGCTTGGACGGGGGTGGAGGGGGGCTCGCCACCAACGGTACGTTCGCGGAAGCCCCCCTCCACCAGCTGCGCTGGTCCCCCTCCCCGTACCGGGGAGGATAGCGAATGGATCGTAACATTCCGGCTCGCGAGCACCACCTCGTGCCCGGCCCGCGCCAGATCGTAAGCCCGCTCCCCGTCCACCTTCAGCGCGGAATACGCCGGCGGCACCTGCGAAATAGGCCCGGTAAACTGCGCAAGCACAGCCTCCACGGCAGCGAGAGTCGGCCGCACGTCGGACGTAGCAATACTCACGCCTTCAGCATCGAGCGTGTCCGTCTGAACCCCAAACATTACCGTAAAATCATAAATCTTGTCGCTATCGAGCATCCGCCCAGCCAGCTTGGTCGCCTCCCCAACCGCGATCGGCAGAACCCCGGTGGCAAGCGGATCAAGCGTCCCCCCATGCCCCACCTTGAACTTCCCATACCCGCCGCTGCGCAAGGCACGCTTCACCGCCGACACCCCCTGCGTCGAGCCAAGCCCCAGCGGCTTGTCGAGAATGATCCAGCCATGCATGCGCGTAAGTCCTAGAATTCAATTGAGGCGGGAGCAGCCACCCATCTACGGGGAGGGGTGAAGCCTACCCCAAAGCCTCACAAAAATGCCGCCGACACAGCGCGACATAGCGATCGTTCCCGCCAATCTCAGTCTGCTGCCCCTCGGCAATCGCCCGCCCGTTCCCATCGACCCGCAGGTTCATCGTAGCTTTCCGCCCACACCCGCAAACCGACTTGATCTCCACCAGCGAGTCCGCGAGCGCCAGCAACCGCGCCGACCCAGGAAACAGCGCCCCCTGAAAATCGGTCCGCAGCCCGTACGCCAGCACCGGTATCCCAAACACGTCGCAGATATGCGCGAGTTGATCGACCTGCGCGGACGTCAAGAACTGCGCCTCATCCACCAGCACGCATGAAATAGCGTCCTCGCCGTGCTGCCGAACCACGCAGGCCCCGATATCCGTCCCCGCATCGAACGCGATCGCCGGCGCCTCCAGCCCGATCCGCGACGTGATCGTCCCCGCCGCGAACCGGTCGTCGATCGCCGCGGTGAACAGCATCGTTCGCATCCCCCGCTCGCGGTAGTTGAAGTCCGCCTGCAACAGGTTCGTCGACTTCCCCGCGTTCATCGACGCGTAGTAGAAATACAGCTTTGCCATCGGACGTCTCTAGGCGCGCGCCAAGGGATGCGTCCACTGTGCGGATGGACATTGCACGCCCACACGATACCATCGGTCACGATATCGGGGGATTGTAATGCGCGGTGCCATCTGGGTTCTCAATATCTTCGCAGCGATCTGGGGTACTATCGGTTTCACCGGGTTCGGATGGCCCGCAATGGCTGTCCCAATCGTGATCTCGACTGCGTTGATCGTTTGGGCAAGCCGGGTACCGTCGCCTGTACGGACAGCGGCGGAAGCCAAGCGCATTGGTCGGCTGATCGGAGCCTGGACCGCTGTTCAGGGTGTCGCGATATTCGCGACGTTCGCACTATGCCCCAGGTTCGGGATCCCCGATGCCGCGGTCCCGATACTGGCGATCATCGTCGGGCTGCACTTTCTGCCGCTCGCGCGCGGCATACCCATGCCGGTCTACTACGCTACCGGGTCGGCGATGATCGCGGCGGGTGCAATCGCGCTGTTGCTGCCCGCGGCGGACCGGTATTTCGCCACCGGTATTCCCTGCGCGATTATTCTTTGGGTAAGCTGCATCGCGCTTGTCCAGTGGGGACGGCGGAATGTCCTCGCCTAGCCTTCGTCGGTCGCCAGATCCCGCGCGATGTGCGGGTCACGCAGCAGCGTGTCGATGTGCGTGCCTTCGTCGAAGCTCTCGTCCGCGAGGAATTTCAGCTTGGCGGCATACCGCATCTGCACACGGTTCGCGACTTCGCGCTGGAGGTAGGCGGTGTTCGTCCGCAGCGCCTTCAGTACCTTTTCCTCGTCCTTGCCGAGCAACGGCTTCACGAAGACAGTCGCGTGGCGGAGATCGGGGGACATGCGGACTTCGGTGATCGTCACGAGGTGCTTTTCGAGCACCGGATCGTGGACGTCGCCGCGTGCGAGGATGTCCGACAAGGCATGGCGCGCCTGTTCGCCGACGCGCAACGAGCGGACGGCTTTTGCTTCTGGGGTATCGGTCTTCATTCTTCTAACTCCCTCGCCCCTCCGGGGAGAGGGTGGGGGTGAGGGGCTGCCACGAACGCTGTCGCACGATACCGCCCCTCACCCAACCCTCTCCCCGCAGGGAAGAGGGCTTCAGTTCATCAAAGCGTGCGTTCGCGCATCTCGACTTCGAACGTCTCGAGGACGTCGCCCGCCTTGATGTCGACGAAGTTCGACGTGAACGTCACGCCGCACTCGAGCCCCGCACGGACCTCGGCGACATCATCCTTGAAGCGACGCAGCGATGCGATTTCGCCCTGGTAGATGATGACGTCGTTGCGCGTGATACGTGCCTTGAGCGCCTTGCGGATGTTGCCCTCGGTGACGAGCAGACCTGCCGCCTTGCCATGCTTGCCCGCCGAGAAGACCTCGCGGATATCGGCACGACCGACGACCGTCTCGAACGCCTCCGGCCCAAGCTCGCCTGCCATCCCCGCCCGGATCTCGTCGATCAGGTCGTAGATCACGTCGTAATACTTGAACGCGACCTTCTGGCGTTCGGCGATCTCGCGTGCCTTGGCGTTCGGGCGAACGTTGAAGCCGATGATCGGTGCGCCCGATGCGGCCGCCAACGTGACGTCCGACTCGGTGATCCCGCCGACGCCCGAGCTCAGCACGCGCGCCTTGATCAGGTCGGTGGAGATCTTGTTGATCGCCCCGACGATCGCCTCGACCGTGCCTTGCGTATCCGCCTTCACGACCAGCGGATATTCGATCGCCTGCTTTTCCTTCAGCGCCGAGAACATGCTCTCGAGGCTCGCAGGAACCGAGGCGGTCCGCTTGTCGGTCTTCACGCTGCGACGATATTCCGCGACTTCGCGGGCGCGTGCCTCGTTCTCGACGACCTGGAACGGATCGCCCGCCTGCGGAACACCCGACAGACCGAGGACCTCGACCGGCATCGCCGGACCCGCTTCCTTGATCTGCTTGCCCTTGTCGTCGACCAGCGCACGGACCTTGCCGCTCTCGCCACCGACCACGAAGATGTCGCCGACCCGCAGCGTACCGCGGTTCACGAGGATCGTCGCGACCGGGCCACGGCCCTTGTCGAGCTTGGCCTCGATCACCGTACCCTCGGCCGCGCGATCTGGATTGGCGCGCAGTTCGAGCAGTTCGGCCTGGAGCTGGATCTTCTCGATCAACGCATCGAGACCGATCTTCTTGGTCGCGGAGACTTCGACGTCCTGGACGTCGCCGCCCATGTCCTCGACCACGATCTCCTCGCTCAGCAGGCGCTCGCGCACCTTCTGGGCATTGGCGCCTTCCTTGTCGATCTTGTTGATCGCGACGATCATCGGCACGCCCGCCGCCTTGGTGTGGGCGATCGCCTCCACCGTCTGCGGCATCAGGCCGTCGTCCGCCGCCACAACCAGGATGACGATGTCAGTGACGTCCGCGCCACGTGCACGCATCTGCGTGAACGCTTCATGGCCCGGGGTGTCTAGGAAGGTGATCTTCGACTTGTCCTTCAGCGTGACCTGGTACGCGCCGATATGCTGGGTGATGCCACCCGCTTCGCCGCGCACCACGTCGGTGCCGCGCAGGGCATCGAGCAGCGACGTCTTGCCGTGATCGACGTGGCCCATGATCGTGACGACCGGCGCGCGTGGGCGCAGCGTCTCCTCGGCGTCGTCGATCGTGTCGTTGGCCAGATCCTGGTCGACATCGCTGACGCGCGTCAGGTTGTGGCCGAACTCGGTGACGAGCAACTCGGCGGTGTCCTGGTCGATTGTCTGCGTCATCGTGACGGGCATGCCCATCTTGAACAGCGCCTTGACGAGGTCGGCACCCTTCTCGGCCATGCGGTTGGCGAGTTCCTGCACCGTGATCGCCTCTGGGACGACGACGTCGCGGATCTGCTTGGCCTGCGCCTCGCGCGGACCGCCCGAACCACGACGCTCCTTCTCGCGCGCACGCTTCAGCGCGGCAAGCGAACGAGCCCGTGCACCATCACCATCGCCGAGCGCGCGGTTGACGGTGAGCTTGCCCGACGTGCGACGATCGTCACCCTTGCGGTCACGCTGCTGCGGACGTGCTGGCACTGCGTCGCGACGAACGCCACCGGCCGGAGCATTGACGCCGGTCGCACCGGGGCGAGCCGCGGTCGTGCCGGCATTCGCAGCCGTGGTCGGCGCTGCGGCAGCGGGTGCTGCGACAGGCTTTGGCGGCGGCGGAGGACGCTCGGGACGCGCCACCGGCGAGAACCGGCGCGGTGCCGGGAACGCCGGGTCGCGGGTCAGTTCGAGAATGGGCGGCGGTGCCGGCGGAGCGACAGGCGCCGGCGCAGGCTTGGGAGCCGGCGCAGGAGCAGCCACTACGGGAGCGGGCTTCGGTGCAGGCGCAGGTGCCGCAGCAACCGGAGCCGGGGCAGGCGCCGCAGCAACGGGAGCTTCGACCGGAGCGGGAGCCGGCGCAGGCGTCGGTGCCGCGACCGGAGCGGGAGCGGCTTCGACCACGGGTGCCGGTGCGGGCGCAGGGGCCTCGACGGGCTTCGGCGCCTTGGCTTCAGCCTCGGCACGCGCACGATCGGCGACGCGATTACGCTCGTCCTCGATCGCCTTGGCCCGTTCGGCTTCCTGGCGACGACGCCCTTCTTCCAGCGTGTTCATGCGCTGCTCTTCAGCCTCGCGGAGCAGCTTGGCCTGGCGCTCCTGCGGCGACAGATTGCTCTGCTGCTGACGCACGGGGGCGGGCGCAGGCTGCGGTGCGCGCGCCTGCGGTGCCGGGGCTGCGGGGGCAGCCGCCGGGGCGGGCGCGGCAACCGGTGCGGCATCCGCGACCTGCACGTCGGGCTCGCCCGGACGGCGCAGGACGCGCGCGCGCTTGGTTTCCACGATCACCGTATTCGATCGGCCGTGGCTGAAGCTCTGCTTCACCTGGCCGGTCTCGACCGTGCGCTTCACACCCAAAGGTGCGCGCATGCCAAGTTTCGGCTTCTCGTTGTCCGTGTCGCTCACTCAAATTCCTCAGTCATGTCCACGGCCGGGCGTGTTCCGGTCGATCCGGACGCCTGTTGTATCGGTGGCGCCCCATTTTGTGGTGACGCCGATGCGCCCTGCGAGGCCGTTTCGCAAGACACGGAAGAAGGTTCGGGGCCGATAAAATGCAGCCAACGGTCGAGCGCTTCGCTCACCCGCTTTGCTGCAGCGCGGTCGGTCAGACCAATGTGTACCACATTTTCCCGCCCCAGCGCCAACGCCAATATGGTGCGCGATACCGGGAGTGCCAACCCCCGCAAACCCGAGCCCTCGACATCGTTGCCGATGCGCCACGCCTGATCGAGCTTGCGGTTGCCGTCCTCGGCAGCGTCGGACGCGTGATACAGCGCCTTCAGCTTGCCCTGACGTGCGTTCTGCTCGATCCGGTCGGAGCCGATCAGCACCGTGCCGGAGCGCGATTCGAGCCCGAGCCGGTCGAGCGCGTTACGCTCCAGCGCGGATTCGATCTTGGCCGGAAGCTCGGGATCGATGGTGAACTCGCCGGTCTTGAACGCGCGGGAAAGAGCGCCCTTGAGCTTGCCCTTCTTGATCGCGGCTTCGAGCTCGACTCGCGTGACACCGATCCACGCGCCGCGGCCGGGAGCCTTGGCGCGCACGTCGGGAAGGATCTGGCCATCGGGCGACAACGCGAGTCGCACAAGATGCGGCCGCACGTCGCGCTCACCCGAGAGGATGCACTTGCGAACGGGCATGTCGTCATCCCCCTCCTGCAAGCGGGAGAGGCTAGGGGTGGGCTCACGCTCACCACCTTTGCCGCCCTTGGCTTTAGCCTTGGAAGCGTGAGATTTGGCCGAAGCGTCGCCCTTGGCCGAAGCCGGGCGCCCACCCCTCGGTCCCCTCCCGCTTGCAGGAGGGGAGGAAGGCAGGGTTTCGGTAGCGCCTAGCGCCTCATCGGGAGGGTTCCGCATGTGCGTCCTCCTGCGCCGGAGTTGCTTTCGCGGCGTCGCGGTCGACCAGCAACTGGCCGCCCGCGCCGTAATTCTCGGTCGAGACCTCTTCGATCACGATCTGCACCGCAGCCGGGTTCTTTCCCAGCCGCTGCACGAGCGACTGGGTGACGTCGGCGACGATGCCGGACTTCTGGTCCTTGGTGGCGGACCCCGAGATGCGGATGCTGACGAAGGGCATCAGGCCTTGTCGCCCTCGCTCTTCGTGTCGGTCTTGTCCGCCGCGTCTTCAACCGAAGCGTCTTCATCCGAAGCGTCGTCCGCCGAAACGTCCTCGGCCACGGCTTCGTCGACAGTCGTCTCTTCAGTCGCAACGTCCTCGACCACGGCGTCATCAGCCGAAGCCTCTTCCACCGGAGTCTCGTCCGCCTCGACTTCGTCAGCCGAAGCCTCCGGAGCCTCGTCCTCGAACCAATGCGCGCGAGCGGCCATGATGATCTCGTTGCCCTGCTCGTCGCTCAGGCCATATTCCGCGAGAATCCCGCCCTTTGGCTCAGGACGCTTCGGCGCGTCCTCGTTGCGACGGCGTGGCTCGACGCGCTTCTTCTCGACCAGCTCGTCGGTCGCGAGATCGGCGAGATCGTCGAGCGTCTTGATGCCCGCCTTGCCGAGCGTGACCAGCATCGCTTCGTTGAGATACGGCATACCGGCCAGCGCGTCCTCGACGCCGAGCGCGGTACGCTCCTCGCGGCTTGCAGCGTCGCGACGCTCCAGCGCCTCGGTCGCACGGTTCTGCAACTCGCCTGCCAGGTCCTCGTCGAAGCCCTCGATGCCGGCGATCTCCTCGACCTCGACATACGCGACCTCTTCGAGGTTGGTGAACCCTTCGGCGACCAGCAGCTGCGCGAGCGTCTCGTCGACGTCGAGCTCCTTCTCGAACATCGCCGAGCGCTCGACGAAGTCCTTCTGGCGCTTCTCCGACGCATCGGCCTCGGTGAGGATGTCGATCGCCTTGCCGGTCAGCTGCGACGCAAGTCGCACGTTCTGGCCACGACGACCGATCGCCAGCGACAGCTGGTCATCGGGAACGACCACCTCGATGCGCTCTTCTTCCTCGTCGATCACGACGCGCGACACGGAGGCCGGCTGCAACGCGTTGACGACGAAGGTCGCGATGTCGGGCGACCAGGGGATGATGTCGATCTTCTCGCCCTGCATTTCCTGCACGACGGCCTGGACTCGCGAGCCCTTCATGCCGACGCACGCGCCGACCGGATCGATGCTCGAATCATGCGAGATGACGCCGATCTTCGCGCGCGAACCCGGATCGCGCGCAGCGGCCTTGATCTCGATGATGCCGTCGTAGATCTCGGGCACTTCCTGCGCGAACAGCTTCTTCATGAAGTCTGGGTGCGCGCGGGACAGGAAAATCTGCGGCCCACGGTTCTCGCGGCGGACGTTGAGGATCAGCGAGCGGATGCGATCGTTGACGCGCACCACTTCGCGCGGGATCTGCGCGTCGCGGCGGATCACGCCCTCGGCGCGGCCCAGGTCGACGACGACATGGCCGAACTCGACGCGCTTGACGACGCCGGTGATGATCTCGCCCGCGCGGTCCTTATACTCTTCGAACTGGCGCTCGCGCTCGGCGTCGCGGACCTTCTGGAAGATGACCTGCTTGGCGGCCTGTGCGGCGATGCGGCCGAACTCGATCGGGGGCAGCGGGTCGACGATGAAGTCGCCCAGCGCCGCATCCTTCTGGAGCTTCTGCGCGCCCTTGACGTCGACCTGCTTGAAATAATCGTCGACCGCCTCGACCACTTCGACGACGCGCCACAAGCGCAGATCGCCGGTGTTCGGATCGAGCTTCGCGCGGATGTCGTTCTCGGCGCCGTAGCGCGAGCGGGCGGCGCGCTGGATCGCGTCCTCCATCGCCTCGATCACGATCGCCTTGTCGATCATCTTCTCCGACGCGACCGAATTCGCGATCGCGATCAGTTCCGCGCGGTTTGCGGTGACTGCCGTGGCCATCAATGCTGTCCTTCTTCGGTGTCGGCCTCGTGAGCATCGGGCTCATCGGTGGGCGTGTCTTGATAGAAAACTTCGTCCGCGCCTTCGGTGGAAAGCGGCGCGGTCGCGGCGATGAGTCGGTCGGTCATGACGAGCTTGGCGTCGGCGACCTGCGAAAAGTCGATCGTCATGAGCTTGTGCTTGTTGACGTCGACGGTGATCTTCGTCCCCTCGACGCCCATCAAATTGCCCGAGATCTGCTTGCGATCCTCGAACGGCTCGACGAGGCGAATGCGTGCCTCCTGGCCTTCCCAGTCGGCAAAGTCCTGGAGCCGGGTCAGCGGGCGATCGATACCGGGGCTCGATACCTCGAGACGGTACGCGTCCTCGCCGACCGGGTCTTTGCCCTCGGCTTCGAGCGCGTCGAACTTGTCCGAGATGCGGCGCGACAGCTCGGCGCAATCCTCGATCACCAGCTGGCGGGTGTCGGGGCGCTCGGCCATCACCTGCAACGTCGGATCGGACTTGCCGCCCTGCATGCGCACGCGCACGAGGCTGAGGCCGAGCGCGGTCGCCTCGGGTTCGATCAGGTCGGTCAGCAGGGCGATATTCGCCATCGAAATTCCAAACAGGGCCAAAGCACAGGTGATTGCCGCCGCGGAGCAAGCCCCGCAGCCTCTTCATCTGGCGATGTAGAGAAGTGGTGCCTCTATACGCGGGGTGGCGCTGCTCCGCAAGCGGGAGCAACCTTCGTTTAGTACGCTGCGTTAGCGCAGGGATTTCCGGGAGAAGATCATGATTCGCAAAACGCTGTTTGCCACTGGGTTGCTGACAACCACGCTGCTCGCCTCGACCGCCTGTTCCGCACAACCGGCGCCGGGCAAGCCGTTCAAGGAGACAATGGTCTCCGACTTCGATTCGCCTTGGGCGATGACGTTCCTGCCCGACAAGCGCATGCTGGTCACCGAGAAGAAGGGCCAGATGCTGCTCGTCTCCGCCGACGGCAAGTCGCGCCAGACGGTCGCGACGCTCACGGTCGATTCGGCCGGGCAGGGCGGCCTGATGGACGTCGTCCTCGCGCCCGACTTCGCGACCAGCCAGCGCGTCTATTTCAGCTATTCGACCGCAGGCGAGGGCGGGAAGGGCGTCGTCCTCGCACGCGGTCGCCTGCGTCCGGATGGTGGTGGCGGCACGCGTCTCGGCGAGATCGAAGCGTTGTTCAGCGCGCGGCCGTTCGTCGAGGGCAACGGCCATTACTCCGGCCGCATCGCGTTCTCGCCCGACGGCCAATACCTGTTCTTCACCAACGGCGAGCGCCAGAAATTCACCCCCGCGCAGGACCCGAAGATGACGCTGGGGAAAGTCCTCCGCCTCACGCTCGACGGCAAGCCCGCCCCCGGCAATCCGCTGGTGGCGAAGGGCTTCGCACCCGAAGTCTGGAGCTACGGCCACCGCAACCTGCTTGGGCTCGCGTTCGACAAGCAGGGCAATCTCTGGGAGCAGGAGATGGGGCCCAAGGGCGGCGATGAGGTCAATTTGATCAAGCCCGGCCTCAACTATGGCTGGCCCAACGCCTCGAACGGCAGCAACTATGACGGCTCCGACATCCCCGATCACAAGCCCGGCGACGGATATGAAGCCCCGAAGGTGTTCTGGAACCCGGTCATCTCGCCCGGGGGCCTGATGATCTATTCGGGCAGCATGTTCCCGCAATGGAAGGGCGACGCGTTCATCGGCGGGTTGTCTTCGAAGTCGCTCGTCCGCGTGGACCTTAACGGCACCAACGCCGCCAAGGGCGACCAATGGGACATGGGTGCGAGGATCCGCGAAGTCGAACAAGGCCCCGACGGCGCGATCTGGGTGCTGGAAGACGGCGGCGACTCACAAGGCCGCCTGATCAAACTGACCGCGAAGTAACCGAAATTCCCCTCCCGCTTGCGGGAGGGGTCAGGGGAGGGCACGACGTACGTACTGGCGTCCGGTCTGTGAGGCACGCCCCTCCCCCGACCCCTCCCGCAAGCGGAAGGGGAGCAGAAGCGCGCTAGTCCCGCACGATCAGATAATTCATCCGCGCCGCCGCAATCGGCTTCTCCCGCTCATCCTGCCAAGCGGTCGCCTCGACATTGGCCACCCGGTTCCCCAACCGAGTCACCACGCCCGCCGCCCGCGTCGGCTTATCCCGACCACCCCGCATAAAATCGACCGTGACGTTCACCGGCTTGATCCGTCCGCCACCCTCAGCCTCCAGCGCATGCTGCAAAGCCGCGATCGCCGCCATCTCCAGCAACCCCGAGATAGCACCCCCATGCAGAAACCCCGGCCGCCCGAGCACGTCATCGGCAAACGGCATCAGCAATACCGGCGGCGCACCGTCCTCGGCTTCGACCGACACGCGTAGAATCTCCGCATAGGGAGGCAAACCGATCGTCACGGCTCGATCCTCCTGTCGAGACCCATGCCGGCGACGTCGCCCACCACCATGAACGTCCCCGCGACATGCGCAAGCGGATCGCTCGGGTCGCCGTCATGCGCCTGCCCGCGCACGAACGCGATCGAGCGCGTGATCCGGTAGCATTCGCCGCGCCCGATCACCGTCTTCCCCGGCGTCGCGGGCCGCAGGTAATCGACCCGCAGGTCGAGCGTCGCATGCGGCACGAACGCGTTGCGCTTGATCCAGATCGCCAGGCTCGTCGCCATGTCCATCATCGTGATGATCGGCCCCGACGCAATTACGCCGCTCGCGCGGTCGCCGATCAGCCGCTCATCATAGGGCAGCGCAAGCTCCGCCCAGCCGTCGCCATGCGCATGATAGCGCATCCCCAGCGCAGCCCCGTGCCCGCCAAACCCGCGCGTCGCAAACCATTGTGGATCAAAACCAGCCATTGCCCGCCTCTACACGCCGGGTGGCCGCGCGCAACATTGCGAGCGGACCCAGGCGCGGTTAGCGTCCGCACAAAGATCGAGAGGATCGCCACAATGAACGACCGGGTCACCATTACCGTCACGGACGGCATCGCCGACGTCCGCCTGGCGCGCGCCGACAAGATGAACGCGATCGACCCCGCAATGTTCGAGGGCATCGCCGCCGCGATCGACCGGCTCAAGGGGATGGCCGAAGTCCGCTGCGTCGTCCTCTCCGGCGAGGGCAAGGCGTTCTGCGCCGGCCTCGACATGGCCTCGATGGCGAACGGCGGCTCCGGGCTGGCGCTAGGCGACCGGACCGAGGAGGGGGCCAACCTCGTCCAGCAGGTCGCCTGGGGCTGGCGCACCTTGCCGATGCCGGTGATCGCCGCGGTCCACGGCGTCGCGTTCGGCGGCGGCTTCCAGATCATGTCGGGCGCCGACATCCGCATCGCCCACCCGAGCGCCCGCTTCGCAATCCGCGAGACGTATTGGGGCCTGGTCCCCGACATGGCCGGGATCGCGCTCTGGCGAACGCTTGCCCGCGACGACGTGCTGCGCGAACTCACCTACACCGCCCGCGAGTTCGACGGTGCGGAAGCATTGCGGCACGGCTTCGTCACGCGGCTGTCGGAAGACCCGCTCGGCGAGGCGATGATGCTCGCCCGCGAGATCGCGGTGAGGAACCCCCACGCGATCCGCGGGTCGAAGGCTCTTTATAACCTCGCAGCGGATGCGGATGCGACCGCGGTCTTGCATGCGGAAACCGAAGAGCAGCTGAAGGTCATCCGCACGCCCAACCAGGTCGAGCAGGTCCGCGCGAACATGGAGAAGCGGGCGGCGGTATTCGAGGATTGAACCCTCCTGTCATCCACGAACGTCAGGATGACAGGAGAGGTTCGGCTCCACTTCTACCACCCCGGCGAAGGCCGGGGCCCAATTGGAAAGGTCGATGTCACGGAGTGCCGTCCTTAGCCAGCGCCGTCCCCCAATTGGGCCCCGGCCTCCGCCGGGGTGATGCAACAGACGGGGTGGTATCGTTGGGGAGCGTGGGATGCGTCTACTTCACCTTGTCATACGGCGTGAAATCGCGAAACCGGCAATAGCCCGACGGGATCGACATACCCCCGGACACCGTCCGAAACCGGTCATTCCGACATAATTGCCCACCATAAACGTCAACGATCAACGTATCGAATGGCCGTAACGAAGCACACTCGCCGACCGGCCCCGTCTTCCAGATCCGCTTGCCCGATTGCCGATACAGGATCGTCTGCGAATCGACGATCTCAGGCCCGTTGAGCTGCTGAAGGTCGATGCACCGCACGGGCGCCCCCGCGATGCGCCCCTGAAGCGGGTCCGATCGGCCGGCGAGAAGAGGCAGCGCCAACGCCGCGAGGAGCACCGCGCGCATCATGGCTTCCGATACGGCACGAAGTCGCCAAAGCTGCAACTCCCGGTCGGAAAGCGCGAGGTCTGGTCGAACGTCTGCGCGATATCGCCGCGGCACAGCTGCCCGCTTGGCGTCCGCGTCACCAGGATATCGCCGCGCGCGATGCCCTCGCAGCCACCTACCGTGTCGCTCCGATAGACCAGCCCCCGATTTACTCGGTACAGGATCGTCGCGCCGTAGCCGGAGCTCTGCTTCTGCGGAAACTGGCTGATGCACGATTCAGGCTTGCCCGGTACCAGCCCGGCAAGTTCCTTCGCCAGCTTCTCCTGCACGCCAGCCTCGCGGACCTGCGCGCGCTCGACCTCCGCCTGGGTCTGCGTGCAGGCACCAAGCATGACGGCCGGCAATATCAAGAGTGGCAGGGTTCGCATCCGCATCGCAACGCTCCTCAAAATCCCCGCCACCCTCATGCGCTCTTTATCCGCGAAACGCATCCTTCGCCGCGCGATAGGCGGCAAGCTGCTCGACCGACGTCGCCCGTAGGAACGGATTGGTCGCCCGCTCAAGCCCGATCGTCGTCGGCACGGTAGGCTTACCCCTCGCGCGCGCCGCATCGACCTCGGCCATCCGCGCGACGATGTCCGCATTGTCCGGCTCGGCAACCAGCGCATAGCGCCCGTTGCTCTGCGTATATTCGTGCCCGCAGAACACTTCGGTCTCGTCCGAAAGCGTCGCGTATCGTTGCATGTTCGCGAACATATCCGCCGGCGTGCCCTCGAACAGCCGCCCACATCCCATTGCGAACAGCGTATCGCCGGTGAAGATCGCAGCATCGTCGGCAAAGTGGAACGCGATATGCCCCTGCGTATGACCAGGCACCGTCATCACGGTCGCCTCGTGCGCACCAAGACGGACGACATCGCCTTCGCCGACCTGCTTGTCGAGGGTCGGGATCCTGTCCGCCTCGGCCGCCGGTCCGACGATCGTGGCGCCATAGGCCTTCATCTCGGCATTGCCGCCAGTATGATCGGGATGCCAGTGCGTCGTCCACACCCGGTCGATCCGCCAGTCGCGCTTCTTCGCGGCGGCGATCACCGGCCCCGCCTCGCCCGGATCGACCACCACCGTCTCGCCCGAGACGGTGTCATGGATCAGCCAGGCGTAATTGTCGGTAAGCACCGGTACGCGGACGATATCGAGCATCAGCAGGTCACCACTTGCCGGTGTTCGGCATCGACGCCCACGGCTCGGCGGGATCGAGCGGGCGATCGGCCTGCAACAGTTCGATCGAGATGTTGTCGGGGGTCCGCACGAACGCCATGTGGCCGTCGCGCGGCGGCCGGTTGATCGTCACGCCCGAGTCCATCAGCCGCTGGCAGGTGTCGTAGATATTGTCGACGCGGTAGGCGAGGTGACCGAAGTTGCGACCCTCGCCATACTCTTCCGGGTCCCAATTGTGTGTCAGCTCGACCTCGGCACCCTCGTCGCCGGGGACCGACAGGAAGATCAGCGTGAACCGCCCCTTCTCGTTCTCCATCCGGCGGACCTCCTTCAGCCCCAGCGTCTCGAAGAACGCGATCGTCTTCGCCGGGTCGGTCACGCGGATCATCGTGTGGAGATATTTCATGCTTGCTCCGAGGGTTGTTCGGAAGCGCAGATAGGGACGCGGGCCGTGTCGCGAAAGGGTGCGATCGACCCGCGGCGCCCTATTCCTCCGACCGAATCAGCACCGCCTCGCCGATGAAGAAGAACAGCAGGAACGGCGCCCAAGCGGCAAGAAACGGCGGGTAGGCGCCGAGATTGCCCATCGCGAGCGCGAAATTGTCCGCGACGAAGAACGCGAAACCGAGCCCCATGCCGATCACGGCGCGCACGAACAGCTTGCCCGATCGCGCGATCCCGAACGCCGCGACCGCGCCGAGCAACGGCATCAGCACCGACGACAGCGGCCCCGACAGCTTGTGCCACAACGACCCTTCGAGCGCCTTGGTCGGTCGCCCCGCATCGGACAGGTCGGCGATCGCCGCCTTCAGCGCACCGAACGACAGTCCGTCCGCATCGACGCTCGCCAGCGTGAACTGGTCCGGCCGCACATCCTTCGCGATCACGACCGCGCCCAAGGGGCGGACGGTGCCGCTCTTCACGTCGAACCGGGTCGCGGGGCTTACCTCCCAGCCGTTCGCGACGCGCCGGCCGTGATCCGCGCGCAGGATCGCGACGAGGTTGCCGCCGGTGCGATCGTACAGCGTGATGCCGCCAAGCCGCGTGGCGTCACCGCGCCCGCGGATCTGCGCGACCTCGATCAGGTCGTCGCCGTCGCGCACCCACACGTTGGCGCGGTCGCCGCGATCGATCGGCAGCGGGCCGTAATTGACCTTCTGCCACTGGTTCAGCGTCGCGGTCGATCGCGCCACCACCCGGTCGTTGAACGCGAAACTGATCACCGCCACGCCGAGACTCGCCACCAGCAGCGGGGCGAGCACCTGATGCGCGGACAGCCCCGAGCCCTTGAGCGCGACGATCTCGCTGTTCTGGTTCATCGTGATCAGCGTCAGGATCGTCCCGAGCAGCACGGAGAAGGGCAGGAACCGCGACACGATCTGCGGCACGCGCAACGCGACATATTGCCAGATCTGCGCATCGCCATTGCCCGGAAACGCAAGGATGTCGCCCGAGTTGCTCAGCAGGTCGAGCGCCTGGAGCACCAGCACGAGCGCGGCGAGCACCGCGAACGTCCGCACCAGGAACATCCGTCCCATGTAGATCGCGACCGTCCGCGACGGGAAGAAGCTGATCAGGTTCATGCGGCTTTGCTCTTACGGAAGCCCGGAATGCGCTTGGTGATCGCCTTGAACGTCTTCGAGAAGACGCGTTCGAGTGCACCGATCGGTTGTCCGCCGGGCACATAGGCGATCGTATAGTACATCCACAGGATCAGCCCGGCGAAGATCGTGAACGGCACCCACAGCGCGATGATCGGATCGATCCGCCCGAGTTCGCCAACGTCCGCCGCATACTGGTTCACCTTGTGATAGGTGACGATCATCACGATCGACAGAAACACGCCGAGCGCGGACGAGGATCGCTTGGGCGGTACGCCCAGCGCGAGCGCGAGCAGCGGCAACAGGAACATCGTCGCGACTTCGGCAAGCCGGAAGTGGAACTCCGATCGGCTGCCATCGCGTTGCTCCAGAGTCGCGCCGCGCTGGCCCTGCTTGGCGAGTTCGGGCAGCGTGTATTCGAGATTGCGCCCGCCTCGGACGCGGAAGCTCTCGAACTTGGGCAGGTTGATCGGCAGGTCGTGGCTGGTGAAGGTCAGCACGCGCGGCGTCTTGAACTCTGGCCGGTTGTGGACGAGCGTACCGTTGGCAAGGCGGAAGATGATGACGTTGGGATCGTCGGTCGCGAGGAACTTGCCCTTCTCCGCGGTCACACCCAGCCAGTCGCCGTTCGGGCTCTGTGCGTGGACGAAGATGCCCGACAGCTCGCGGCCCTTGTCCTTGCTCTCCTCGATCCGCAGCGTCATCTTGCTGCCGAGATTGGTGAACTCGCCGACCTTGATCGACGCACCGAGCGCACCGGTGCGCAGTTCGAACCGCAAGCCTTCGTAATAATAGCGCGCGATCGGCTGGACATAGCCGACGATCGCGAGGTTCAGCAGCGCCAGCGCAATCGTGTACATGTACGGCACGCGCAGCAGCCGATTGTAGCTCATCCCCACGCCGCGCAGCACGTCCAGCTCGGACGAGGTCGACAGCCGGCGGAACGCCAACAGGATGCCGAGCATCAGCCCGATCGGAATGCCCAAGCCCAGATATTCGGGCAGCAAATTGGCGAGCATCCGCCACACGACGCTGATCGGGCCGCCTTGCGTCGCGACGAAATTGAACAGCCCGAGCATGCGATCGAGCACGAACAGCATGACGGCGATCAGCAGCGTCGAAAAGAGCGGCACCGCGATCAGCCGGGCCATGTAGCGGTCGATGGATTTCATGCGCGGGTTGGGCTCGGTATGCTGGGTCGCGCGGGTATAGGGGCGCACGCGCGAGGCGTCATCCTCAATCGCAACGGATCAGTGAACGATCATTCCGCGGCGATCGGGTGGTTCGTCTCGCGACGCTCCGTGGCCATCGCCGTCACGACCGCGCGCTCCAGCCCGTTGAGCGTGAAGGGTTTACGCAGCACCTCGTGCCCGCCGAACTGCGCGACGTTCACTTCGCCGGCAAACCCGGTGACGAACAGCACCGCCACGTGCGGATACAGCGGCGAGAGCGCGGCGATCAGTTCCGGCCCGGTCTGGCGCGGCATCAGCACGTCGGAGATGATCAGCCCGATCCCCGGGTTCGCCGCCAGCAGCGCAGGCGCCGCAAGCGGATCGTCGCACGCGATCGGGTGATGGCCGATCTCTTCGAGCGCGCCAGTTGTCGCGGCCAGCACGCGCGGATCGTCCTCGACCACGAGGATCTGCAACGTCTCGGGCATCGTCGGCGCGATCGGCTCGACCATCGCGATCGGGACGGTCGGCAGCGGGAGGGCGACGAGCTCGGCGGCGCGCGGGAGATAGAGCGTGACGGTCGTCCCTTCGCCCGGTGCTGAGACGATGCCGACCTCGCCGTGCAACTGCTGGACCAGCGCGAAGATCTGGCTCAGCCCGAGCCCGGTGCCCTTGCCGACCTCCTTAGTGGTGAAGAACGGCTCGAACACGCGCTCGGCGACATCGGGCGCCATTCCGCAGCCATCGTCGCCGACCGTGATCGTGACGTAGTCGCCCGCCGCGCACCGCCCGACCTGCTCCGCTGCCAAAACCGTCGTGCCGGTCGCGACGGTCAGCGTGCCGCGCCCGTTCATCGCGTCGCGCGCGTTGACCGCTAGGTTCAGCACCGCGTTCTCCAACTGGACGCGGTCGGCGCGGACGCACCCGCCCGCCGCATCGTCGCGGACGATGACGGTGATCGCGTCGCCCAGCGTGCGGTCGAGCAGGTCCGACATCCCGGCGACCAGCGCGGCCGCGTCGATCGTCTCGGCCTTCAGCGAATCCTCGCGACTGAAGGCGAGCAACCGGCGGGTCAGCGCCGCCGCCCGGTTCGCGCCCTCGGTCGCGCTGTCGATATGGCGACGGACGCTGGCCGGATCGCTCGCCAGATTGCGGCGTGCGAGTTCGAGGCCGCCCAGCACCACCGCCAGCATGTTGTTGAAGTCGTGCGCGATCCCGCCCGTCAACTGCCCGACCGCCTCCATCTTCTGGATCTGGCGCAGCTTGGCTTCCTGTACGCGCAGTTCCGCAGTGGCGGCGGCGACCGCGGTGGTCAGCTCGTCCGCACGTTCGCGTTCAAGCTCGGCATCGGCCAGCGCGGTCGCCCGATCGCCGACTGCGCGGATCGTGAACCAGCCAAGCACGATCGCGCCGAGCACGATCAGGACGCCGAATATCGCGAGCACCCCCGCGACCCAGCTCGACCGCTCGACCGAGCCCATCGCCGCCGCCGTCCGGTCGTCGAGCAACGCGCGCTCGCCTGCGATCAGCGTGTCGAGAGTCGTGTTGATCTCGGCGAGCGTCGGCGATTTCCGCGCCTGATAATAGCGCGCGAAGGCTTGGCCATTCTTCCCGTAGCTCGTGTTGAGCGCGGTCAGCGACAGTTCCCGTCCGCGCGACTCATAGGCGGCCC
The DNA here is from genome assembly GCF_003050745.1 of Sphingomonas sp. PP-CE-3G-477. Taxonomy (GTDB): domain Bacteria; phylum Pseudomonadota; class Alphaproteobacteria; order Sphingomonadales; family Sphingomonadaceae; genus Sphingomonas. Next base: position 344,331 of record NZ_QAOF01000004.1, read on the forward strand.
GGAGCCGGTCGACCCGCGGTTGCTGCTCGGCATTGTCGTTGGTGATCCGGTCGAGCCGGTCGATCTGCGTCCCGGCGAGCAGCCATTCGTCGAAATACAGCTGGCCCAGTTGCTTGTCGCCGCTGATGACATAGCGCCCCAGCGACGCCTCCGACCGCGCGATCGTCCCCGACAGCGTCCGCGCGAGGATCATCACATCATAGCTGTGAGCCTGCAGTTCCAGCGCCCGATCACGCTGGCGGTTGGCATTGCCGAGCGTCACGATCAGCGCGACCAGCACAGCCGCGCCGAGCAGGCCCATCACGACGAGCATGGCCAGCCGCCATCTCGCCCCGCCCCCCTGGGCCGCAGTCTCGACCTCGTCTTGCGTCACGGCCGGTATCCTAACGCGTCGTTGCCCACACGCAATGACCTGGAATGCCGGTACGGATCGAACATTTCACGGATGTTCCCTCCTCCCCGCAGGAGGAGGAAACCGTCAGCCGATCACGCCGACGGCGCGGCCAGCGGTCTCGAACATCCCGAGGATCGTCGTGATCTGCTCGTCGGTATGTTCCGCACACAGCGAGCATCGCAGCAGGAACGTTCCCGCGGGCGTCGCGGGCGGGCGCGCCATGTTCACGTACAGACCGCCTTCGAGCAGCGACTGCCAGATCGCGATCGCCTGTTCCTGGTCGGTCAGGATCACCGCGATGATCGCCGAATCGGACGTCTCGGTGCCGAGCTTGAACCCCATCGCCTTCAGCCCGCCGTGCAGCCGGCGCGCGTTCTTCCAGAGCTGCGCGCGCTTGTCGTGCGCGGTCATCAGCTTGCGGATCGAGGTCGCGGCGGTGGCGACCACCGACGGCGGCAGCGAGGCGGTGAAGATGTACGGACGGCAGGCGAACCGCACCATTTCGAACTTCGGATGGTTCGACACGACGAACCCGCCGACCGTGCCGACCGACTTCGAGAACGTCCCCACGACGAAATCGACCTCGTCGGTCAGCCCCATCTCCTCGTACACGCCGCGCCCGTTGGGGCCGAAGAACCCCATCGAGTGCGCTTCGTCGACCAGCACCATCGCGCCACGCTTCTTGGCGACCGCGACCATCTCCTTCAGCGGCGCGATGTCGCCGAGCATCGAATAGACGCCTTCGAGCACCACCAGCTTTCCGGCCTCCTTCGGCAGGCGGCCGAGCCGCTTGTCGAGATCGGTGACGTCGTTGTGGCGGAAGCGGACGATCTCGGCATTGCCCTGCTTGCAGCCATCATAGATCGAGGCGTGGCTGTCTGCGTCGAGGATGACGTATTCGCCCTTGCCGGCGAGCGTCGAGATGATCCCGAGATTGGCCATGTACCCGGTCGAGAACACGATCGCGCCGGTCACGTCGTAGAATTCGCGGAGCGCCTGCTCGACGTCGATATGATCGTGGAACGTGCCGTTGAGCATCCGGCTGCCGTTGGTGCCCGAGCCGAACGCGTCGAGCGCATCCTTGCCCGCCTGGATCACGTCGGGATCGAACGTCATGCCCATGTAATTGTACGTGCCGAGCAGGATCGTGTCCTTGCCGCGGATCACCGCCTGCGTCGGGCCCTTCACCTCGTCCATCACGATCGCGAACGGATTGCGCACGCCACTGGCGATCAGCGCCTCGCGTTCGGCGATCAGCGCGTCGAATTTCGACATGAGGTCGCGTTTCGGGTCGACCTCCGGAGCGTCGACGGGGAGGGCGTGGGCAGTGGTGGCGGCTTCGGTCATATCGGATTCCATGAGGTTGGAATGTGTCGGTCTATGCCGTTCGTGCCGAGTAGGGATCGAGCGAAGCCGAGAGCCCGTATCGAGGTACATGTCCTTCGATACGCCATCTCGACAAGCTCGATGGCTACTCGGGACGAACGGTGTTTTTCAGTTCTGCTTCAACTTCGCGACCGCATCGACCAGCTGGCCGACCGTCTCGATCTCGGCCTGCATGTTCATCGTGATGATGATGTCGAATTCGTCCTCGATCGCCGCGACGAAATCCATCACGGTCAGGCTGTCCCACTCCAGGTCGCCCTGGAACGTCGTCGCGTCGGCGAGGGCGACGCCCTTCTTGTTGAACGGCTCGATCTGCGCGGTGACGGTGTCGTAGATCTGCTGGCGGTCGCTCATGATAATCCCTTCGGTGTCGCAGCAATCCCTGACAGGAAATTGCGGCGGCTTTTCGGCGCTATAGCAGCCCGGCGGCGCGATACCACGCCGCGGTTTGCGCGAGTGCCTGCGGGGTCGGAACCGACGGCGTCCACAGCGCGGCCGGCGGCGGCTTGTGCGAGACCCAGTCGGGGTGGCAGAAATAACTAACCCGGTCGCGCGTGAGCTTTGCCTTGCGACGGCGGACGAGCCGGTCGGCGGCGGACGCGAGCTTCAGGAGTGCACGGGGTGTGGAGAAGACCTTGACTGGCTTGCCCACGGCCACGCCAATCGCGCGCGCGAAGTCGCGATTGTCCCAGCCGTTCGGCACGCCGTCGTCGGGCTCCATGATCGACGGCGCATCGTCACTCTCGGCAAGCGCGAGCAGCAGCGCGGTCAGGTCCTCGACGTACAGCAACGAAACGCGCGTGCCGGCGGGGGGCATCGGGATGTAGCCGGACCGTGCCGCCTTGAAGACGTCGAGCAGCTCGTGGTCGCGCGGGCCGAATATCGCGGGCGGGCGGACGATCGTCCAGTCCAGCCCCGACGTCTGCACACGCGTCTCCGCTTCGGCCTTCGACCAGCCATAGTTCGACAGCGTCGGCTCGCGCGCGGCCAGCGAGGAGACGTGGACGAATCGGCGGATGCCGGCCGCCCGCGTCGTCTGGAGGATGCCTTCGGTGCCGGCCACGTTGCCCTTGCCAAAGCCTGCGCGGTCGGGCGCGTTGACCACGCCGGCGACGTGGATGACCACGTCGGCGCCCTCGACCAAGGTCGCGAGGCTCTTCGGCCGATCCAGCGCGCCTTCGATCCAGGTCACGCCGATGCGCTTGGCCTGCGGCTTCCGCGCGAGCGCACGGACGGTGTGCCCGGTCTCGAGCGCGTGGTCGATCAGGTGGCTACCGACGAACCCGGTGCCGCCAGTGATCGCGAGAATCATGAGCCCATTCCCCAGACAGAAGATTGTTCACCCGCGAAGGCGGGTGCCCAGTCTGGGCACCCGCCTTCGCGGGTGAACAAGGCTTGGCCGATCATACGAGCGCCAGGTGATTGCGGTGCACCAGCGCAGATCGAGGCGCATAGCCAAGGATCGCCGCATGATCGTCGCTATGCCGGCCGAGCAGGCGCGCGGTATCCGCCGCATCATATTCCGCAAGCCCCCGCGCGACAGTCCCGGCAGGCCCTTCGATCGTCACCAGATCACCCCGCGCGAAACCCCCGTCGATCCGGGTCGCACCAGTCGCCAGCAAACTCCGCCCTCGTCCAAGCGCAGCCGCAGCCCCAGCATCGACATGGATCGCACCCTTCGCGGTCAGTCCCCCCGCTAACCAAGCCTTCCGCGCAGACGACGTCCGCTCAGCCGTAAAGATCGTATGGCGGGCAGGGGTGGACAGCGGATGCTCGATCCGCCCCGAAGCGATCGCCAACGGAATACCCGCACCCGTCGCGATCCGCGCCGCGGCGATCTTCGACGCCATCCCACCCGATCCCATCCCCGAGCCCGAGCCGTCATCCGCCATCCCCGCAACCGCATCGATCCGGCCCACGCTGGCAATATGAGTCGCGGACGGATCGGTATGCGGATTGGCGGTGTAGAGCCCGTCGACGTCGGACAGCAGGATCACGCCCTGCGCGCCCGCTGCCTGCGCGACGCGGGCAGCGAGGCGATCATTGTCGCCGAACCGGATTTCCTCGGTCGCGACGCTGTCGTTCTCGTTGATGACCGGCACGACCTTGAGGGACAACAGCCGATTGAGCGTTGCGGCGGCGTTGAGATACCGCCGACGGTCTTCGAGGTCGTCCAGCGTGACGAGGATCTGCGCCGCGTTAAGCCCCTGCGCGGCGAGGAGTTCGGCCCAGACCTGGCTCAGCGCGATCTGGCCAGTGGCTGCGGCAGCCTGCGCGTCTTCAAGACTTGCGCGGCCGCCCTTTGCGAGACCAAGCCGGCGTGCGCCCAAGGCAATCGCGCCAGACGACACGATCGCAACCTGCTGGCCTTCACCGGTCCGAGCAGCGATGTCGGCGACAAGCCCGGTCAGCCACTCTCGCCGAACGCTCCCATCAGGATCGACCAGCAACGCCGACCCGATCTTCACGATCAGCCGCGCGCAAGACGAAGGCGGAAACATCACTGCTCCCTCTCCCCTAAGGGGAAAGGGCCGGGGTGAGGGGCAGCCACAAGCGTTAGCGCCCGGAACAGCCCCTCACCCAACCCTCTCCCCGCAGGGGAGAGGGCCAAGCAAGACGTCAGAGCGGCGACCATGCGACCGGCACTTCGCCTTCTTCCAGTTCCTTCGCCGCGCCCGCCGCCGGCCCGATCGCCTCGATCAGCTGGTCCAGCACCGCCTCGATACCAGCACCACTCGCCCCCGAAATCGCCATAACCTCGGCACCGCTGGCCTCGGCCAGCTCCGCCGACAACGCCGCGATCAGTTCCGGATCGAGCATGTCGATCTTGTTCAGCGCGACGATCACCTTCTTGTCGGTGAGCCCTTCGCCGTAATTCTCTAGCTCGTCGCGCACGATCCGGTACGATTCGGCCACGTCACGGTCGTTCGCATCGACCAGATGCAGCAGCACCCGGCAGCGCTCGATATGCCCGAGGAACCGATCGCCGATACCCGCACCTTCGGCAGCACCCTGGATCAGCCCCGGAATATCCGCGACCACGAACTCGCGCTGCTTGTGACGCACCACGCCCAGCTGCGGCCGCGTCGTCGTGAAGGCATATTCGCCGACCTTGGCCTGTGCGTTCGTCACCTGGTTGATGAAGGTCGACTTGCCCGCGTTCGGCAGGCCGACGAGGCCCGCATCGGCGAGCAGCTTGAGCCGCAGCCAGACCCACGCCTCGCCGAACGGCCAGCCGGTGCCGTGCTGACGCGGGGTGCGGTTGGTCGACGTCTTGTAGCTCGCGTTACCGCGCCCGCCATCGCCACCGCGGAACAGCACTTCGCGCTGGCCGACTTCGGTGAAGTCGATCAGCACCTCTTCCTTGTCCTCGGCCAGCACCTGCGTGCCGAGCGGAACGCGGATGACGAGGTCCTTGCCGCCCGCGCCGGTCCGGTTCGAGCCCGATCCGCCTGAGCCGCGTGGCGCACGGAAATGCTGCGTATAACGGAAGTCGATCAGCGTGTTCAGGCCGGCGATGCATTCGAACACGATGTCGCCGCCCTTACCGCCATTGCCGCCGTCGGGGCCGCCATATTCGATATATTTCTCGCGGCGGAAGCTGACGGCACCGGGGCCGCCCTCACCCGAACGTACGTAGATCTTGGCTTGGTCTAGAAAATGCATCGCCGCCCCATAGCGAAATTGGCGAAAATCTCCACCCTCTGCGATTCGGCTCACGATTCGAGCCCCGAACCGATGCGCTTAGCAGCGGGCAGGGGCGGCGGCGTCCTTGCTCGCGAGCAGTGCGTCGAGCGCCAGTTCGCGTGCCTTGCCGACCGGCAGCCCCAGCGCGCGCGCCATCGGTGCCCCCATCAGCGCATCGCCGAGCGCCATCAGCACCAGCGTCAACGTCTGCTCCTGGATCGGCTGATCGCCGGGCATGTCGCCCTCCGCCAGCTCGTCGACCAGGTCGTGGATCGCGGTCAGGATCGGATCGAGCGCATTGGTATTGCCCGACAGGATCATCCAGCTCGCCAGCGCCCCCGCGCCGCCCTTGCCGAACGCGTCGAAGGTCATCTCGACAACCTCACGCGGGTCGAGCTCGCCCGCCCGCACGCGCAGCACCGCCGCGCCGATCGTCCCGACGATGTCCGCCGCCATCCGCGTGATCAGCGCGGTATGCAGCGCCTCCGCCGAACCGAAATGGTGGAGTAGATTGGCATGCGTCCGTCCGACGCGGCCTGCCACGGCCTTCAGCGTGACGGCGCTGGGGCCGCTCTCGACAAGCAGGGCCCGCGCGGCCTCGACGGCGGCTTCACGCGATTCGGTGGGGGAGAGGCGCTTGCGCGGTGTTGACGTCACGGACCGGGAAACCTATTTACATCAATGTAAGTAACGAGTGTTCATTCCTGTTTGGAGGTTTCCGTGGCGAAAGCAACCACGCCTGCCGATCTGACGATCACCCCGCGCGACCGCCGCTTCGGCCGCAGCGCCACGATTCGCCGCTGGTGGCTGAACGATGATCCGATCGCGACGGCGTTCTACAACGCGCTGTCGGTGACGTTTCCGAAGGGCGAGGGTTATTTCGTCGACAGCGTCCGGAAGTTCCGCGAGGGCACGCCGCCCAAACTCCACGCCGAGATCAACGCCTTCATCAAGCAGGAGGTGATACACACGCGCGAGCACGTCGCGTTCAACCGCCACGTCACCGACCAGGGGTATGACGTCGCGCCGCTAATTGTGGACGTTGATGCGGCGCTGGCGCTGACAAAGGGGAGGCCCGAGATTGCGAGCCTCGCCGCCACCACTGCGCTCGAGCATTTCACCGCGATGTTGGCGCATGAACTGATCGCCAATCCGAAGCACCTCGCGGGTGGCGATCAGCAGGCGGCGGCGCTCTGGCTGTGGCATGCCGCCGAGGAGATCGAGCACAAGGGCGTCGCCTACGACACGTGGCTGCACGCAACGCGGGACTGGCCGCGGTTTACGCGCTGGCGGGTGAAGTCGCTGGTGATGCTGATCACGACGTGGCGGTTCTTCACCGGACGCGCGAGAGGCATGGCGGAACTGCTGCGGCAGGACGGGCTGACCGGGCCTCGGGTATGGGCGCGGATGGCGTGGTACGCGTTCGGTAATCCGGGAATGGCGCGCAAGATCGCCGGCGTCTGGGCGGCGTATTTCCTGCCGGGGTTCCACCCGTGGAAGCATGACGATCGCGCGCTGATCGGCTTGGCGGAGAGCGAGTATGAGGCGGCGGTGTTGCCGATTGCTAAGCGGGTTGTGGCCGTGGCCTGAGCCTCGGACTCCAAGCTTCCCTCTTACGTCCTAGTTCTCCCGCGAAGGCGGGAGCCCAGGATACCAAACGCCATCGCCCGTGATTCCTGGCCCCCCGCCTTCGCGGGGGAACAGCTATTGCTGAGGGGCTACCCACATAAACTGAAGCACCACCCCGGCGAAGGCCGGGGCCCAATTGGGGAACGTTGCGAACGGAGGTCATCGCTCCGTTACTGCGACCTTTCCAATTGGGCCCCGGCCTTCGCCGAGGTAATGTGCGATTGTGCGGCGACGGTGCTGCGAATCACGCCGCCAAAGGCATCGGCGAACATCGATCGTCATCCAGATCCAGCTCGAACATCACTGCAGGCGCCTCGCCACCCCGCCCCCGCGACGTCCGCGGCTCGACCCGCCCCGTAGGCCGAAACCCGAGCTTCGCCAGCACGCGCCCCGACGCCGGGTTGTCCACGAAATGAAAAGCATCCAGCCGGTGCAGGCCCAGCGCATGCCGCGCCATCGCAACCACGGCTTCACCAGCCTCGGTAGCATACCCGCGCCCCCAGGCATCTGGCGTCAGCCAATAGCCGAGTTCATGGCCCGATTCGGCAACCTGAAGCCCGATCCCACCGACGAGTCGCGGCGCACCGGTTTCCATGGTCTCGATTAGGAATCGCGGCTCGTGCGGCCCACGCGGCTCCGAGAGAAACGCCTCGGCATCGCCCAGCGCATACGGCCAGGGCGCACGCGCCAGCTTGGCGACCACCGACTCGTGGCAGATCGCGTGCGTCAGTGCAGGCGCATCTTCCGGCCAACCCGGCCGCAATGTCAGTCTCTTGGTGCGCGCGAACACGGCTCTCTCCTTCACGCATCGCGCCCGACGAATACCATGTCCGGATGACACGGCAGCGACAGGCGAGGGGGGAGGGAGCAATAAAAAAGGGAGCCGGGGTGACCCGTCTCCCTTGTTCAGGTTCGCTTTCGCGACCCGGGTCACCCTGGTGGGCAACCCGGATGGTTACCCGATGTTATTCGGCTGCTGCTGCCATGTCGGCAGTATCGTTCGCTGCCAGCTCGACCGAGCAGAACTTGCGACCAAGTTTGCCCTGGCTGAACACGACGCGGCCATCGACCAGCGCGAACAGCGTATGGTCGGTACCAATGCCGACGTTCGTGCCCGGATAGAACTTCGTCCCGCGCTGACGCACGAGGATGTTGCCGGCGACGCACGCCTGGCCACCGAACTTCTTGACGCCGAGGCGACGACCGGCCGAATCGCGACCGTTGCGCGAAGAGCCGCCTGCTTTCTTATGTGCCATCTGAAGCTACTCCTTATGCCTGAGCGGCCGGGGCGGTGTCGCCCTCGTTGCTCTTTGCAGTCTGGCCGCCGACCGACACGATCTTCAGGATCGTATGCTGCTGGCGATGGCCGTTCTTACGACGATAGTTATGACGACGACGCTTCTTGAAGACGATGACCTTGTCCGCCTTCGCCTGCGCGATGATCTCTGCAGCGACGACGAAGCCCTCGACGGACCGCAGCTCGGAGCCTTCGCCCGCCAGCAGAACGTCACCCAGCGTCACCGACGCACCTGCATCGCCCTCGATCTTCTCGATGACGATCTTATCTCCGGCGGCGACGCGATACTGCTTGCCGCCCGTGCGCACGACTGCGAACATGGCCCTTGTCACTTTCCAAATACGTGTACCCCACGAACGCAGGGTCCGCCGGGAGAAGCCGGGCAGCTAAGCGAGGGGGGGAGAGTTGTCAACCGCGAAGGGGCGGAAAGGGGTGGTTTAGGTAGGGCGATCACCACCACTCCGTCACCCCGGACTTATTTCGAGGTCCACCGCGCAGCGAATCAACCGCCGATGATCAAGCGGAGCAGTGATGCCCGAACAAGTCCGGCATGACGAAGATTCGATTCGCTCTTTAGTGCCGATGAACCTGTCGCAGCGCGTACCGCCCATCCGCATAGTCGCTGAACAACCCGTCGATCGCCGGATGGTCGACCGGCTCGTCGCTATCGTCGGGCACCAGGTTCTGCTGGCTGACATAGGCGACGTAGCTCGACTCCATGTTCTCCGCGAGCAGGTGGTAGAACGGCTGGTCCTTGCGCGGACGAATGTCCTCCGGGATTGCCGCATACCATTCGTCGCTGTTCGCAAACACGGGGTCGACGTCGAAGATCACCCCGCGAAAGTCGAACAGCCGGTGCCGCACGACGTCGCCGATCGAGAAATTCGCATGCGAGATCGGCGGTGCGATCACCTCGGCCGGAATAAGCGGGCCGGTGATGTCGTGAGCGATACTGTCGTGTCGGGGCATATCCGCCAATTTAGGGTCTGTTTTGCGCTGCACAAGGAAAACGCGTCGAGCGGTGCCCGGAGCGCTCAAAACCCTCTTGCATCGCTGCGGTCACTTCATTAGAGGCCGCGCTTCGACCGATCGGAGGCGCTGTTCGCAGAGCTTCGGATGACCTGCGGAGAGGTGGCAGAGTGGTCGAACGTACCGCACTCGAAATGCGGCGTACCCGCGAGGGTACCGTGGGTTCGAATCCCACCCTCTCCGCCATTACTTTCTGATATCGCTGAATAGACACCCCCTCGGGGTCGTGCGCCTGACCGACTGCGACGTCTTGCGCGCGAGGCTGGTGGTTAACGGTAGTTCCCCTCGATTAGCGCTTTGGAAACCGTTAATTTTCGGCGGATCGATACGAATCCGCGGCTAGGCCCGGTCCCGACATTTCGGGGGACGATCGTGAAAACACCAAGACTGACGGCGCCAAGACCAACAGGGCCGAGGCTGCCGGGATCTATGCTTGCGGGCGCCGTATCCGCTGCCACGGCATTGGGTATGCTCGCGACACCCGCCGCCGCGCAGAACTTCGTCTATTGGCCTGCGCCGGCTGCGGTCACCGGAACGCCTGTTCCGATGTCGTACTTCCCGATGGGAACGCCGCTGACGCTGCGATCACGCACTCAGGTCTCGACGAAGGTGAACAAGCCAGGCGATCGCCTCTATCTCGACGTTGCGGAAAGTCTCTCGTACCGCGGCCAAGTCGTCGTCCCTGCTGGATCGGTGGCGGTGGCCGAAGTCGCCGCGGTGCAGCGCAACGGGCATTTCGGCAAGAAGGGCAAGCTAGAGATCCGACTGCTCTATATCGACACGCCGAGCGGCCCGGTCCGGCTGAGCGGACAGGCAAACGACGAAGGGACCAGCGGCACGATCACGTCGGTCGCGACGATATTGTTTGCCTCGCCGCTCGGTTTTCTCGTTCACGGTACCAGCGCGCAACTTCCGCCAGGCACTCTGGTGCGCGCCTATCTCGCCGACGACATGCAGTTCGCGGTCCAGCCGCAGTCCCAGGTTACGGCGATGCAGGCCTATCCCGACAGGACGCTGCCGGTGAGTTTCGAGGCGGCGAAGGGCCAGCGACAGGAAATGCCCTCGGTTTCGCGATAAAGGGCGGGCTGTCGGCGGACCGCTGCGGTCCGCCGGTAGCGCGGACGGTAGGTGGTGGGTGTGATCTTGCGCTCGCCTTGGCCAGCATAGTGAAGCACTGACGGGGCCTAATTCTACGCTCGATCGAACAGTGGCGACACATCATCGCTCCGTTTCAATGGTGTCGAAGTATAGCTTTTCAGGAAAACTGCGCCGGACAAGCAAACGCCCGGACCGTTGCCGATCCGGGCGCCTGCGTGACGATCGCTCGTCAGCCCCCATTTTTTTGCTCTCGCATCTCGTCTTGCGACGGAGCGGAAAAGCAGTCCCCGAACCACGGCCGTTGCCTGTGTCTCAGCGAGTTTGTTGCTAGTTACGTCGGTGCATTTTGTCACGGTCTTTGCGTGGGGCGGTTCACGATTGAACTGCGCCTGTGGCGATTACGCAACAGACCAATCTAGACACTTCCGGATCGGGACTAGTCCGGTTCGATCCGGGGAGGCCGTTGCACCTCCCCCACAGGCCCGACAGTTGCCTCGCAACGGGCCGCGTCCTAGAGCCGCTGCACTGTATCCCTAACGATCGAACCTGGCCGCCCATGATCCTGTCCCGCTACGAACGGATGATAGCCCGCCGCTATCTGCTGCCGGGCAAGGGCGAGGCATTCATCTTCCTCGTCGCCTCGATCAGCCTGGTCGCGGTCATGCTCGGCGTCGCCGCGCTGGTGATCGTGATGAGTGTGATGAACGGCTTCCGCGCCGAGCTGTTCGACAAGATCGTCGGACTCAACGGCCATGCGGTGGTGCAGGGCGTCGGCAACCGGCTTCCCGACTGGCGCGAGATCGTTGCGCAGGCGCAGAAGACGCCGGGCGTCACCAGCGCGCTGCCGCTGATCGAACAACCGCTCGCCGCCACCTACAACGGCCGTGCCGAGGCGGTGCTGGTGCGCGGGATGCGGGTCGACGACATCCGCCGCAATTCGACGATCAGCAACAAGGTCGTGATGGGCTCGCTCCAGTCGATCACGCAAGGATCCGGCCGCATCGCGATCGGCTCGCGGCTCGCCGAATCGCTCGGCGCGCAGGTCGGCTCGGAGATTTCGCTGTTCAGCCCGCAAGGCCAGACCACGCCGTTCGGCACCGTCCCGCGGATCGTCAGCTATACGGTCGGCGCGATCTTCGAGATCGGCGTCTATGACTACGACAAGGCGTACATCATCATGCCGATCGAGGATGCGCAGACGCTCCTCCTGATGGGCGACGCCGCCGGCATGGTCGAGCTGAAGACGGTCGATGCGGATCGCGTCGGCGAGATCCTCAAGCCGCTCGCGGACAAGATCGGCGGCAACGCGGTGATCGCCGATTGGCGGACGATGAATGCCCAGCTGTTTGAGGCACTCGCGGTCGAGCGCGTCGCGATGTTCACCGTGCTGTCGATCATCATCCTGGTCGCGGTGTTCAACATCCTCTCGTCGCTGATCATGCTGGTTCGCGCCAAGACCCGCGACATCGCGATCCTCCGCACGATGGGCGCGACGCGCGGCTCGATGATGCGGATCTTCATCGTCGTCGGCACCACCATCGGGGCGCTCGGCACGGTCGCGGGCCTCGTGCTCGGCTTCATCTTCCTGTTCTACCGACAGGGCGTGGTGAACTTCGTCCAGCTCGTCACCGGCCAGAACCTGTGGGATCCCTCGATCCGCTATCTGACCGAACTCCCGTCGAAGACCGACCCAGTCGAGATCGTCGTGATCGCGCTGATGGCGCTTATCTTCAGCTTCCTCGCGACGCTCTATCCGGCCTGGAAAGCGGCGAGTACCGACCCCGTGCAGGTGCTGCGTTATGAATGAAGGCCTTCGTATCGACCGCCAGATCGAGAAGTTCGACGATTACGTCCTCCAGACCAGCGGGCTGACCAAGAGCTTCACGCAGGGTGGCGCGACCATCGACGTGCTCCGCGGCGTCGACCTCGCGATCGCACCGGGCGAGATCGTCGCGCTGCTCGGGCCGTCGGGCTCGGGCAAGTCCACGCTGTTGCAAGCCGTAGGCCTGCTCGAGGGCGGCTTCCAGGGATCGATCAGGATTGCCGGCACCGAGGCGGCCAAGCTCAACGCGCATGAGCGGACCGTGGTGCGCCGCGACAGCCTCGGCTTCGTCTACCAGTTCCATCACCTCCTGCCGGACTTCAACGCGACCGAGAACGTCGTCCTCCCGCAGCTCGTCCACGGCGCGGCGCGCGCCGAGGCGGACGCGCGGGCGGCGGAATTGCTGACGCAGCTCGGTCTCGGCCACCGCCTGACGCACCGCCCCAGCCAGCTCTCCGGCGGCGAGCAGCAGCGCGTCGCAGTCGCCCGTGCGCTCGCCAACAAGCCCGCACTGGTGCTCGCGGACGAGCCGACCGGCAATCTCGATGAACACACCGCAGACATCGTCTTCGCCGAGTTCATCCGCCTGGTTCGCGAACAGGGCACGGCGGCGGTGGTCGCGACGCACAACGAACGGCTCGCGGCGCGCATGGACCGCGTGCTGCGGCTGCACGAGGGACGGCTGGCGTGACCTGGGGCGAGACGCCGACGCTCACCGGGCGTCACGTCACGCTCCGCCCCCTGGTCGCCGACGACATGGACGCGTTGGTCGCAGCGGCGTCGACGGACAATTTGTGGGACACGTTCTACGCCAACGTCGCGATGATGAAGGCGCCCGACCGCTGGCTCGCCGCGGCGTTGCGTGAGCAGGACTTCGGGCGGGCGCGACTGTTTGCGGTGGTGGCCGGCAGGACCGTCGTCGGCACCACGCGCTTCATGCGGATGAACGAGCCGAACAAGCGCCTTGAGATCGGCGGCACCTTTTACGCCAAGTCTGTCCAGCGCACCGGCGTCAACACCGAAGCCAAGCTGATGCTGCTGACCCACGCGTTCGACGCACTCGGTTGCGAATGCGTCCAGATCCGCACCGACTCGCTCAACAAGAACTCGCAGGCCGCGATCGAACGCCTCGGCGCCAAGCGCGACGGCGTGCTGCGTGGGCACCAGGTGATGGCCGACGGCCGCTTGCGCGACACGGTCGTCTACAGCATCCTCCGCCACGAATGGCCCGGCGTGCGTCAGAACCTGGCGTATCTGCTGGCCCGAAACGAGGACCGCCCATGACCGCGATCACCGACTTCACCGTGAAAACCGCCGACGGCAGCGCGGCTTCGCTCGAACCGTATCGCGGCAAGGTGCTGTTGATCGTGAACACCGCCTCGAAATGCGGCTTCACCCCGCAATATGACGGCCTCGAGGCGCTACACCGTGACTATGCGGAGCGCGGGTTCGAAGTGCTAGCGTTCCCGTGCAACCAGTTCGGTGGACAGGAGCCGGGGGATGCGGCGGAGATCGCCAATTTCTGCACGCTGACCTACGACGTGACGTTCCCGGTGTTCGCCAAGATCGACGTCAACGGGGCAGGGGCGGACCCGTTGTTCGAGCGGCTGAAGTCGGACGCGCCGGGCGTGCTGGGGTCGAAGGCGATCAAGTGGAACTTTACCAAGTTCCTTATTGGTCACGATGGGGCTGTGGTGGATCGTTATGCGCCGACGACCAAGCCCGAGGACATACGCAAGGATATCGAGAAGCTGCTGTAGCATCGCGTTCTACCACCCGCACTTTCACTACCACCCCGGCGAAGGCCGGGGCCCAATTGGGGGGCGGCAGTGAAGGCCGTTGCGCTCCGTTACTGCAACCTCTCCAATTGGGCCACGGCCTCCGCCGGGGCGGGGGTTGAGGAGATGCCGTAGCTCATCCCAACAGAAGCTTGTTTTCCCGCGAAGGCGGGGGCCCAGACTGGACTCCCGCCTTCGCGGGAGAACACCCTAGACCGAAAACGCCGGCGCCCCCTTCTTGTGTGCGAGCGCTGAAGCAACCGAAGTCACCCCTCCAAACAGGAAGCTGATCCCCAGCACATACCCCGGCAGCGTCAACGCTGACCAAGGCAGCGTCGCCAGCACGATCACCGCCAACACGATGTTCACCACCCCCAGCGCGATCATCAGCCCCTTGCCACGCCGAAACCGCGCCCCAAGCCCGATCTCCAACGTGCCCCGCACACCAAGCCAAACCGCAATCAGCAACGTTAGCGAGATCGCCCCCGTCGCCGGCTCGAACGCCATGATCAGCCCAATCACCAGCGACACCAGTCCGAACCCGATCGCATAGCCGCGCCCCTCATGCCCCGTGCCGGCAAACCCCGACACGATCGACACGATCCCCGCCGCAATGAAGAACGCCCCAATCACCAGAGTCGCGGCATAGGTCGCGGAAAACGGCGACGCGAACGCCATGATCCCGAGCACCACCGACAACACGCCATACGCCAGGATCCACCCCCAGCCGGCGCCCGCACGCGGCGTTCCTGCAACCGTGGTTTCGGTATCGGCAAAGTGCCCGCGTGGATCGGTCATAAAGATGCTCCCAGAAGTCCCCGCCGCAACGGCTCGTCGTGTCCGCGGTTCCGATCGGACTCATCCCGGCTGGTCGAATCACGTCGCAGCGCCTACCTCCGGTCGATGCATTCCGGTTACGTCCCCCTCCGCGTTTTCTCCTGCTACACCATGCTCGACGGCGCCATCGATCCGAAAGCGATCGCCAAGCAGGCACGCGCGCTGGGCTTCCCCGCCGCCGCACTGACCGATCGCAACGGGCTCTACGCCGCGATGGCCTATTCGGACGCCGCCAAGAAGGACGGCGTCCAGCCGATCATCGGCGTCATGCTCGGCGTCGGGCGCCCCGACATGCCCGACGGCGTCGCGACGCAGTTCGACTGGCTCGCGCTCTACGCGCAGAACATGACCGGCTACGACAATCTCTGCGCACTCGTCTCGATGGCGCATCTCGACCGCCCGATCGAGATGCCCGCGCACGTCGATTTCGCCGCGCTCGAACGTCACACCGACGGCTTGATCGCGCTGACCGCAGGCGGCGAGGGCGGTCTCGCCCGGCTGTTCGCGGAAGGCCAGCCCGATCGCGCCCGCGCCTATCTCGACCGCCTGCAAGGCCTGTTCGGCGACCGCCTCTACATCGAGCTCTCGCGCCGCAACGACGCGATCGAAACAGCCGCCGAAGCCGACCTCATCGACATCGCCTACGAGCGCAATTTGCCGCTGGTCGCGACCAACCCGTGCTGCTTCACCGAGAGCGCGTTCGGCGACGCGCACGACGCCATGCTCTGCATCGCGCATTCGACCTATGTCGAGACCGAGGACCGCATCCGCAGCTGCCCCGAAGCCTGGATGAAGCCCGCGCCGGTGATGCACGAGATGTTCGCCGACTTGCCCGAGGCGATCGCCAACACGCTCGTCGTCGCGCAGCGCTGCGCGGTGATGGCACCGTATCGGAAGCCGATCCTCCCCAGCCTCGCCGGCGATATCGAGGGCGAGGCGAAGCTCCTCCGCGACGACGCCGAAGCCGGTCTCGAAGCACGCCTCGCCCGCATCACCGAACTCCACGGCGAGGGCGAAGATGGCTGGCGCGACGTGTACCGCAAGCGGCTCGCGTTCGAGGTCGACGTGATCGTCCAGATGGGCTTCCCCGGCTATTTCCTGATCGTCGCCGACTTCATCAAATGGGCGAAGGACCACGACATCCCGGTCGGCCCGGGCCGCGGCTCGGGCGCAGGCTCGGTCGTCGCCTGGTCGCTGACGATCACGGACTTGGATCCGATCAAGCTCGGCCTGCTGTTCGAGCGGTTCTTGAATCCAGAACGCGTGTCGATGCCCGATTTCGACATCGATTTCTGCGAAACCCGCCGCGTGGAGGTGATCCGCTACGTCCAGGAGAAATACGGCCGCGATCAGGTTGCGCAGATCATCACCTTCGGAAAACTGAAGGCACGCGCGGTGCTCAAGGACACAGGCCGTGTGCTGCAGATGAGCTACGGCCAGATCGATCGTCTCGCGAAACTGGTCCCGAACCACCCGACCGACCCCTGGACGCTGGAACGCGCGCTGAACGGCGTCGGCGAACTCGCGAAGGAATACGCCAACGACAACGGCGTGCGAAAGTTGCTCGATCTGGCGATGAAGCTGGAGGGCCTGCCGCGCCACTCGTCGACGCACGCCGCCGGCGTGGTGATCGGCGACCGGCCCTTGGCGCAGCTCGTCCCGCTCTACCGCGATCCGCGCTCCGACATGCCCGTCACGCAGTTCGACATGAAATATGTCGAGGGCGCAGGCCTCGTGAAGTTCGATTTTCTCGGGCTGAAGACGCTGTCGGTGCTCCAGAAGGCGGTGCAACTGCTCGCCAAGCGCGGTGTGACGGTCGATCTCGAGGCGCTCGAATGGGACGATGCGGGCGTCTACGCGCTCCTGCAAAAGGGTGACACGGTCGGCGTGTTCCAGCTCGAGTCGGAGGGCATGCGCCGCACGCTGTCCGCGGTGCGCCCGTCCAATTTCGGCGACATCATCGCGCTCGTGTCGCTCTACCGACCGGGCCCGATGGACAACATCCCGTCGTTCGGCCGCCGCAAGAACGGCACCGAGGCGATCGACTACCCCCACCCGCTGCTCGAACCGATCCTGTCGGAGACCTACGGGATCTTCGTCTACCAGGAACAGGTCATGCAGGCCGCGCAGGTCTTGGCCGGCTTCTCGCTCGGTGGCGCCGATCTGCTGCGCCGCGCGATGGGCAAGAAGGTCAAGGCCGAGATGGACGCGCAGCGCGCGGGGTTCGTCGAGGGTTGCCTGAGCGTCAACGGCATCAAGAAGGCCGAGGCGAACGCGCTGTTCGACTTGATCGACAAGTTCGCGGGCTATGGTTTCAACAAGAGCCACGCCGCCGCCTATGCGCTGCTCGCGTACCAGACCGCGTGGCTGAAGGCGCACCACCCGCACGAATTCTTCGCCGCCTCGATGTGCTACGACCTCCACCAGACCGACAAGCTCGCGATCTTTACGGATGACATGCGCCGCTTGGGGATCACGGCACTGCCGCCCTGCATCAACGCAAGCCAGGCCGAGTTCGACGTCGAGGTTCTGCCCGACGTCGAGGAGAACAATCTCGCCGTCCGCTACGCCCTCGGCGCCCTGAAAAGCGTAGGCGAAGGCGCGATGGAGAAGCTCATCGTCGAGCGCGTCCAGAACGGCCCGTTCGCCGGCCTCGACGATCTCGCCAAGCGCGTCGACCCGCGCCTCCTCAACAAGCGCCAGCTCGAGACGCTCGCCGCCGCGGGCGCGTTCGACGGCCTCGACCAGAACCGCGCCGGCATCCACGCCACCGCCGAAACCATCCTCGCGATCGCCGCGCGCACGCACGAGCAGAAGACCAGCGGGCAGGGCGGCCTGTTCGGTGACGCCGAACCCGCGGGCGACGCGATCAAGCTCCCCCCCGCGGTCCGCTGGACGCTCAGCCAGCGCATGGATCAGGAAAAGGAGGCGTTCGGCTTCTATTTCTCCGCGCACCCGGTCGATCGGCATCGCCACATCGCGGTCAGCCACGGCGCCCGCGCCTACACCGCGCTGTCCGAGCTCAACATCCCCGACGACGGCAGCCGCGCCGGTGCGACGATGGCGGTGCTGGTCGAGGACGCGCGCTACCGCACGTCCGCCCGCGGCAAGCGTTTCATGATGGCGCAATGCTCCGACGCCAGCGGCCAGTTCATGGCGACCTGCTTCGACGATCAGGTCTCGAAGGATCTGGAGGAAGCAGCAAAGGCCGGCGGCTGCGGGCTCATCACCGTCGAACTTGACCGCAAGCCAGGCGAGGACACGCCGCGCGTCAGCATCAAGCGCATCCAGCCATTCGAAGGCCTCGCCAACCTCGCGCGCTTCCAGGTGGTCGTGACGATCTCCGACATGACCGCGTTTGCCGGCCTAGCCTCGCTGCTTGCCGAACATCGCGGCGCGCGAGGCGAGGTGCGAGTCCGTGCGCAACTGCCCGACGGCGAGGTCTGCATCCTGCTGGGTCGCGACTTCCTGCTCGACGGAGAGCTTGTCGAGCACATCGAGTCGTTGCACGGTGTCGCCAAGGTGGAGATGAAGACCTCGGAAACGAGGCTCGCTCTGGTCGGTTAACAGCTTGGGAGAGCATGAATGCTGGGTGGAATGCAGGATTTCGAGCTTCGTGTTCCCCGCCTGATAGACCACGCGGCGAGAGAGCATGGCGCGAGGGAACTCGTCAGCTACTGGGCCGACGGTCGCGAGACGCGCACGAATTGGGCCGGTATCGCGCGCGACGCCCGCAAATTGGCCCAAGCGCTCGAAAAGCTCGGCGTAGCCCCCGGCGACCGCGTCGCGACTCTGGCGATGAACCACGCGCACCACCTCGTCGCCTGGTACGGCACGATCGGCATGGGCGGCGTGATCCACACGATCAATCCGCGCCTGTTCGACGAGCAGCTCGTCTACATCGCCAACCACGCCGAAGACCGCGTGATGCTCTACGACAAGGCGTTCCAGCCGCTCGTCGATCGCCTGCGGAGTCAGTGGGGCAGTATCCGCCACTTCATCTGCTTCGATGACCTGGGACCTGACGGCTTCCAGGCGCTGCTCGACGCCGAAGACGGCGACTATGACTGGGTCGAGGGCCCCGAGCGCGAGCCATGCATGCTCTGCTACACCAGTGGCACCACCGGCAATCCGAAGGGCGTGCTCTATACGCATCGCTCGACGCTGATCCACGCGATGGCCGAGGTCGCGCCGTGGGTGTTCGATCTCTCCCCCAACGCGGTCGTGCTTCCGGTCGTGCCGATGTTCCACGCCGCCGCCTGGGGGCTGCCGTTCGCCTGTGCGCTCTCGGGGGCGAAAGTCGTCTATTCAGCGGTCAACGATCCGGCCGTGCTGTGCCGACTGATGAACGACGAGAAGGTCACGCATTCCGCCGGCGTGCCGACCGTCTGGCTGGCGATGTTCGGTCACATGGACGCGACCGGTGACGCGCCCGCGCATTTGCGGCTGGTCACGATCGGCGGCTCGGCCGCGCCGCGCGCGATGATCGAGCGGATCATGGGCATGGGCGCCACGGTAAAGCACCTCTGGGGCATGACCGAGACCTCCCCGATCGGCACCGCAGGCTTCAACCCGCCGCACTGGGACGACATGACGCACGAGGAAAAGCTCGATCTCGTCGGCAAGCAGGGCAGCGTCCCCTTCGGCATAGAACTCCGCATCATCGACGACGAAGGCACGGTGCTAGCCCGCGACGGCAAGGTTGCCGGCCGCTTGCAGGTCCGCGGCCCCTGGGTGGTCCAGCGCTATTTCGGCGCTGACGAGGATGCGGTCGACGCGGATGGCTGGTTCGATACCGGCGACGTCGCGATGCTGCATTCGGATGGCACGATGCAGATCACCGATCGCTCGAAGGACGTCATCAAGTCCGGCGGCGAATGGATCAGCTCGGTCGATCTCGAGAACGCGGCGGTCGGCTGTCCGGGCGTGGCGGAGGCGGCGGCGATCGGCGTCCACCACCCCAAGTGGGACGAGCGCCCGCTGTTGCTGGTAGTCCGCAAACCCGGGAGCGAGGTCGGAGAAGCCGAGATCCGCGAACACCTGGCCAAGCACGTTGCCAAATGGTGGCTCCCGGACGCGATCGTGTTCGTCGATGACCTGCCCCACACCGCAACGGGCAAGCTGCTGAAGACCGCCCTACGCGAACGCTTCAGGGACTTCGTGTTGGCGACGGCTTAGCCTGCCTCGTCATGCCGGATTCGTTCCGGCATCCACGGGCTACGAACTTGCGAACATAGGAGACGCTGCGCGGTCAGTTAGCCGTTCCTTGTTCTCCCGCGAAGGCGGGAGCCCAGTCTGGGTCCCCGCCTTCGCGGGGAAACAAGTTTTCTGCCCCCCGACGCTTCCCAACCGCCCAATTCATTTCGCACTTGCACAATTCCCGTGATCCAGCGAGCTTGTCACAATGACCGAGGCCACCCCGATCATCCGTACCGGCGCGAACGAGGCGAACGCCGTCACGTTGCCCGCACGGCCGGAAGCGCTCCGCCTCGACCCCGCCGAAACCGCCGTGGTCGTCATCGACATGCAGAACGCCTACGCCTCCCCCGGCGGCTACGTCGACACGGCCGGCTTCGACATTGCAGGCTCAGCCGGCACCATCGCCCAGATCGCCAAGGTCCTGGACACCGCCCGCGCGGCGAAAATGCCCGTCGTGTTTCTCCAGAACGGCTGGGACCCCGACTATGTCGAGGCCGGCGGCCCCGGCTCGCCCAACTGGCACAAGTCCAACGCGCTCAAGACCATGCGCGCCCGCCCCGAACTCCAAGGCCAGTTCCTCGCGCGCGGGGGCTGGGACTACGAGATCGTCGATGCGCTCGCTCCCCAACCCGGCGACATCCGCGTCCATAAAACCCGCTACAGCGCGTTCTTCAATTCGCAGCTCGACAGCATCCTGCGCAGTCGCGGCATCCGCAACATCGTCTTCGTCGGCATCGCCACCAACGTCTGCGTCGAAAGTACGCTGCGCGACGGCTTCCACCTCGAATATTTCGGCGTGATGCTGGAGGACGCGACGCACCATCTCGGCCCGCCCGAGATGCAGCCCGCGACCGTTTATAACGTCGAGAAGTTCTTCGGCTGGGTCAGCACGGTCGGCGATTTCTGCGGTTCGTTCGGGCAGTTGCCGAAGTGACCCTTCCTTGTTCCCTCGCGAACGCGGGGGTCCAGGAATCACGAACGCTACCGCCCGTAACCCTGGCCCCCCGCCTCCGCGGGGGAACGGCGATGACTTGAAAGGAAAGCAGATGCCGTTCGAAGCCATCAACCCGCCCCAGTTCCCGACCCCCATCGCCCCCTATTCGGCCGCCGCGAAGGCCGGCAACACGGTCTACGTCTCGGGCGTGCTGGCACTGGGCGAGGGCGGCACCGTCCTCCACGTCGGCGACGCCGCAGCCCAGACCCGCGCCGTCCTCGACACCATCAAGACCACGCTCGAAGCCGCCGGCGCGACGCTGGCCGACGTCGCGTTCAACCACATCTTCCTGAAGGACCTTGCCGACTACGCCGCCTTCAACACGGTCTACGCCGAGTATTTCCCCGGCCCCAAGCCCGCGCGCTACTGCATCAAGACCGACCTCGTGAAGCCGGACTGCCTCGTCGAGATCGCCAGCATCGCCCACCTCGCCTGATGGGGATCGCAGGCGGCATCCATTGGGAGGAACACGGCCACCCCGACGGCCCCGCGATCCTCTTGTCGAGCGGCCTCGGCGGTTCGGGCAGCTACTGGCAGCCGAACCTCGCGGCGCTCGGCGCCGGTCACCGCGTTATCACCTACGACCACCGCGGCACCGGCCGCTCCGACGCCCACGTTCCCGGCGACCTGACCGTCGACGCAATGGCCGCCGACGTCGTCGCGCTCATGGACGCGATCGGGCTCGAGAACTGCACCTTCATCGGCCACGCGCTCGGCGGCCATATCGGCCTCGCGCTCGCCCTGTCCGCACCCGAACGGCTCGAACGCCTCGTTGTCATCAACGGCTGGGCCAAGCTCGACCCGCACACCGCGCGCTGCTTCGATACCCGGCTCGCGCTGCTGAAAGACAGCGGCCCGCGCGCGTATCTCCACGCGCAACCGCTGTTCCTCTACCCGCCGCAATGGATTTCCGACCACCACGACCGGCTCCAGGACGAGGAGGAGGACATGCTCGCGCATTTCCCCGGCGCGGAAATGATCCAGCGGCGCGTCGCGGCGGTCCGCAGGTTCAACATCGCCGGCCGGCTCGACGAGATCCACGTGCCGACGTTGCTGGTCGCCTCCGACGACGACATGCTCGTCCCGCCGTCCGCCTCCGAGAAGCTTGCCGCGCGCATACCCGGCGCACAGCTTGCGCGGATGGCGGCGGGCGCGCACGCCTGCAACGTGACGCGCGCGGAGCATTTCAACATGTGGCTGCTCGACTGGCTCGACGGCGAATAGGAGCGGCATATGCAGGTCGGCGTCTTCGTGCCCATCAACAACAATGGCTGGCTGATCAGCGAGAACGCGCCGCAGTACAAACCAAGCTTCGACCTCAACAAGGCGATCGCGCAGGCCGCCGAGAAGCACGGGCTCGATTTCCTGCTGTCGATGATCAAGCTGCGCGGGTTCGGTGGCAAGACCGAGTTCTGGGACTACGGGCTGGAGAGCTTCACGCTGATGGCGGGCCTCGCCGCCGTCACTGAGAAGATCAAGATCTACGCGACCTGTGCCACGCTGCTGGTGCCGCCCGCCTACGCCGCACGGATGTGCAACACGATCGATTCGATCAGCCATGGGCGGTTCGGCCTCAACCTCATCACCGGCTGGCAGCCGCCCGAATACACGCAGATGGGAATGTGGCCCGGCGACGAGCATTTCCGCAATCGCTACAAGATGCTCGACGAATACGCCCACATCCTCCGCGAACTGTGGGGGGAGGGGACGTCCGACTTCAAGGGCGACTATTACCAGATGACCGACTGCCGCGTCTGGCCAAAGCCGACCGGCGACATGAAGATCATCTGCGCCGGATCGTCCGACGACGGCTTGGCGTTCTCGGCGAAATGGGCCGACTACGCGTTCTGCCTGGGGAAGGGCGTCAACACCCCGACCGCTTTTGCGTTCAACAACGAGCGGCTGGCCGTAGCGACCGCGAAAACCGGCCGCGACGTTCAGATCTTCGTCCTGATCATGATCATCGCCGCCGAAACCGACGACGAGGCGATGGCGAAGTGGAAACACTATAACGCTGGCGTGGACGTCGACGCGATCGCCTGGCTGATCGATCAGGGCGCCAAGGACACGCACAACACGGACACCAACGTCCGCCAGCTCGCCGCCCCCGAAGGTGCGGTCAACATCAACATGGGCACGCTGGTCGGATCGTACGAAAGCGTCGCGCGGATGCTCGACGAGATGGCTGCCGTCCCCAACACCGGCGGGGTCCTGCTGACGTTCGATGATTTCCTGGAGGGGGTGGAAGCATTTGGAACGCGTATCCAGCCGCTGATGAAGAGTCGCAAAGGCGTCGTCCCAAGCTGAAGTGGCCGCTTCGTGGCCTAACCCGCCCCGACCGTCTTTTGTCTCGCCCTTTCCCATCGGGAGAGGGAAGGTCCCCGCGGCGTCTTCGCCGTGGGAAGGGTGAGGGCAAGAGGATAGCGCCTGACGAAGCGATCACCGCGCAACCACCACCCCGGCGAAGGCCGGGGCCCAATTGGGGAACGAAGATAATGGAGGGCAGCGCTCCGTTACGACCACCTTTCCACTTGGACCCCGGCCTCCGCCGGGGAGGTTACGAAGCCCTGCCTCCATCTGAGGATGCCACCTCTCAAGGAACCTACCAAAGCTTGTTCCCCCGCGAAGGCGGGGGCCCAGACTGGACTCCCGCCTTCGCGGGAGAACAGCCTGTTTACGAACCGGTAAGCGTCAAACCGCTCGAGGCGTCCGCTTCGCCTTACGGATCCGAGGCTCGGCAATCATGTCCGCCGCCTTCTTGATCTCCTGCCGCAATTCATCCCGCTTCTCATGGATCGAAGCAATCACCGGCCCCATCGCCACGCCGAGATCGACCAGCACCGCCTCCGCCAGCTGCAACGAACTCTCCAGCGTCTCCGGCACCGCATCCGTAACACCAGCCCGGTACAACTCCGCCGCATGCGCCGTATCCCGTGCGCGCGCCACGATCGGCAAGTCCGGCGCCAAAGCCCGAACCCGCCGCGCCAGCCGCACCGTCAATACCGGGTCGTCCATCGTCAGGATCAACGCCTTGGCGGTATGCAGCTTCAGCCGATCCACCAACTCCGGGCGCGCCACATCCCCGAACAATACCGGGTGTCCTTGCGCCCGCGCGGCCTCGACGGAATCGATATCCGCCTCCACGGCAACGTACTTCTGTCCGTGGACCGCCAGCATGTCCGCCACCATCCGGCCCACGCGACCAAAGCCGATCACGACGGTTCCCGGTCCATCGTCGTCGATCTCGATATCCCCCGCATCGGCACCCGACCGGCTTTCGAGTTGACGCGAAACGGTGCGGCCGAGCTTTGCCAGCAACGGCGTAATCGTCAGCCCGATCGCAGTGACGGTCTGCCAGAAAGCGGCGGTCGACGGCATGATCAACTGCGCCTGCGCGGCCGTCGCAAGCACGATCAGCGTCGTCTCGGAGGGGCTGCCCATCAGCAAGCCCGTCTCCGCCGCAACCCCACGCCGCGAATTGGCGACGCGCAGGAACAGGAACGTCACGATCGCCTTGGTCGCGACCACGCCCGTCACCGCCAGCAGCAACGACGGCCAGTTCTGCGCGATCAGCCGTAGGTCGAGACTCATGCCGACGGTGATCAGGAACACGCCGAGCGCGAGGCCCTTGAACGGCGCGGTGATGACCTCGACCTCGCTGTGATATTCGGTCTCGGCGATCAGCAACCCCGCCAGCAGCGCGCCGACGATCGGCGACAGCCCGGCGGCCGTTGTCGCGACGCTCGCGACGATCACCACCAGCAGCGACGCGGCAAGGAAGAGTTCGGGGCTCTTGGTCCGTGCAGCCTGCCCGAACAGCCGGGGCAAGACGACCCGCCCGCCGATATACATCGCGACGACGGTCAGCCCGCCGCGGAGCGCGACACCGGCGATGTTCGACCAGCCGTCCGCACTCGCTGTCGGCGCCAGCGCACCGAGCACGAAGATGATCGGGACGAGCGCCAGATCCTCGAACAACAGCATCGCGAACGCACCACGCCCGACCGCGCCGGTGGTGCCGACGAGCGGCAGGACCAAAGCGGTGGACGACAACGCGAGCGCAAACCCCAGCCCGATCGCGCCCGCCCATTCCTGGCCGATGAAGTGAAGCGCCACGCCGATGATGAGCGCCGAGCCAATCAGTTCGGCGGCGCCGGTGCCGAACACGAGCTGCTTCATCGACCATAGTCGCTTGAACGAGAGCTCGAGGCCGATCGAGAACAGCAGCAGGATGATCCCGAACTCGGCGAACGGCTCGATCGATTCCGGGTTCGATATCGTCAGGTAATAGAGCCACGGCGCGGAGCCGGTGAGCGAGCCTAGCCCGGCGGGGCCGACCAGCAGGCCGACCAGGATAAAACCGATAACCGGGCTGACCCGGAACCGCGCGAACGCGGGGATGACGAGCCCGGCCGCGCCAAGAATGACGAGCGCGTCGCTGAAACCTTGATTGTCGAGCCGTAATGCCATGCGTGCGACCTTAGGGGACGCATGACGGAATTGTCACCCGTGGTGACGTACTGCGGCGATCGGCAGTGGAAAGAGGTGTATTATCCTCCGGCATCCTGACTTTCGCCAGAACGACGGGAAAGACAAAGCCCCGCTCTCTTTATGGGAGCGGGGCCATCAGTTCAGGCCCAGTTGGCCATTTCGGTCTCGAGGTTCGAGCGCACCTGCTCGAAGAACTGCTCGGTGGTCATCCAGGGCTGGTCGGGGCCGATCAGGATCGCGAGATCCTTGGTCATGTGGCCGTTCTCCACCGTCTGGACGCAGACGCGCTCGAGCGTCTCGGCGAACTTCGTGACGTCGGGCGTATCGTCGAACTTGCCGCGATACTTCAGGCCGCCGGTCCATGCGAAGATCGACGCGATCGGGTTGGTCGAGGTCGCCTTGCCCTGCTCGTGCATGCGGAAGTGGCGCGTGACGGTGCCATGCGCGGCTTCGGCCTCGACGGTCTTGCCATCCGGGGTCAGCAGGATCGAGGTCATCAGGCCGAGCGACCCGAAGCCCTGTGCGACCTGGTCCGACTGGACGTCGCCGTCATAGTTCTTGCAGGCCCAGACGAACTCGCCGTTCCACTTCAGCGCCGATGCGACCATGTCGTCGATCAGGCGATGCTCGTAGACGATGCCCGCTTCCTTGAACTTGTCCTTGAACTCGGCCTCGAACACCTCGGCGAACAGGTCCTTGAAGCGGCCGTCATAGGCCTTGAGGATCGTGTTCTTGGTCGACAGGTACACCGGCCACTTCAGGTTGAGGCCGTAGTGCATTGATGCGCGCGCGAAATCGCGGATCGAATCGTCGAGATTGTACATCGCCATCGCGACGCCGGCCGACGGGAACTGGAATACCTCGCGGTCGATGACCGTGCCGTCGTCGCCTTCGAACACGAGGCGCAGCTTGCCGGGGCCGGGGACCAGATAGTCGGTCGCGCGGTACTGATCGCCGAATGCGTGACGGCCGACGACGATCGGGTGCGTCCAGCCCGGGATCAGGCGGGGAACGTTCTTAATCACGATCGGCTCGCGGAAGATGGTGCCGCCGAGGATGTTGCGGATCGTGCCGTTCGGCGACTTCCACATCTTCTTCAGGCCGAACTCGGTGACACGCTGCTCGTCGGGCGTGATCGTCGCGCACTTTACCGCGACGCCGTGCTTCTGCGTGGCGAGGGCGCTGTCGATCGTGACCTGATCGTCGGTCGCGTCGCGATGCTCGACGCCGAGATCGTAATAATCGAGCTGGATGTCGAGATACGGCTTAATCAGGCGCTCGCGGATCCATTCCCAGATGATCCGCGTCATCTCGTCGCCGTCGATCTCCACGATCGGATTCTTTACCTTGATCTTCGCCATGTGCGCGTCCTTCGGGGGGAGGGGTTTGAGGAGCGTCTAGGGGAGCGCGCCGCAGCGATCAACCGTTCGCCAAGCGTTGGTGCTGTAAGGAAAACCCGGTTCATCGTTGTATCGCGCGTCGTGCACGGATAGACCCGTAGGTTATGGCATCGCTCGACAAGCCGCCCGTCACGACCTCCACGGTCAAATGGCGATTTCCCGCAGTCCATCCGGAGGGCCACAAATACGTCGCGATCGCGACCGGCATCACGCTGCTGCTGACGATTCTCAGCCACGTGCTGTTCTGGCCGATGGTCGGCGTCGTGATCTGGGTCGCGACGTTCTTCCGCGATCCGATCCGCACCACCCCACAAGGCGAAGGCTTGATCGTCGCGCCTGCGGACGGGCTGATCACGATGATCCAGCGCGTGCCGATCCCGCGCGAACTCGCCGGCGAGAACGGCCTTGGCGATGCACCGCTGGTGCGCGTGTCGATCTTCATGTCGGTGTTCGACGTGCACATCAATCGTACGCCGATCGCGGGCACGATCCGCCAGGTCGTCTACATTTCGGGCAAGTTTCTCAACGCCGACCTCGACAAGGCGAGCGATGAGAACGAGCGCCAGCATTTCGTGGTCGAGGACCGCAACGGCATGCGGATCGGCTTCACGCAGATCGCCGGCTTGGTCGCGCGCCGCATCCTTGGCTTCGTGAAGGCCGGCGACATGGTCGCGGTCGGTCAGCGCATCGGCCTCATCCGGTTCGGCAGCCGAGTCGACGTGTACCTGCCCGATCACGTCGTGCCGCAGGTCTGCCTCGGCCAGCGCAGCATCGCGGGCGAGACCGTGCTGGGTCGCGTCGGTGGCGTTCCGGTCGGTGGTATCGCCCAGTGATGGACCGCGACGGTTCGACCGATCCGATCGAGGAGCGGGGCCGGGGGCGGTTCGGTCGCACACGTCGGGCGCCGCGCGGACTTCCCCTGCGCGCCGTCGCTCCAAACGCCGTTACCGCGCTAGCCCTGTGTTCGGGCCTGAGTGGCGTGCGGTTCGCGATCGGTGGACAATGGGAAAGCGCCGTCGCGATGATCATGGTCGCGGGCGTGCTCGACGGCCTCGATGGTCGGATCGCCCGAATGCTGCACGGAGAAAGCCGGTTCGGTGCCGAGCTCGATTCGCTGTCCGACGCGATCTCGTTCGGCGTTGCGCCTGCGCTGATCGTCTATCTCTGGTCGCTCACGGCTTTGCCGCGTGTCGGCTGGATCTGCTCGCTGATCCTCGCCGTGTTCTGCGCGCTGCGTCTCGCACGCTTCAACGCCAAGATCGACGAGAGCCACCAGCCGCACAAGTCGGCCGGTTTCCTAACCGGCGTTCCGGCTCCGGCCGGCGCGGGACTCGCCTTGATGCCGATGTTCTTCTGGTTCTGGACCGACGAACCCCGGTTCGCGTCGCCGTATTTTGTGGCACCCTGGGTTGCGTTCGTCGCGCTGCTGATGGTGTCGAGTATCGCGACCTACTCGTGGAGTTCGGTCAAACTCCGCAGCAACATCCGGTTCGAAGCCATTGCGCTCGTCGTGCTGCTCGGCGCCGCCATCGTGAGCGCGCCGTGGCATACGCTCAGTATCATCTGCGTGCTGTACCTGCTCTCGATGCCGTTCAGCATCGCGAGCTACGCAAAGATCAGGCGGCAGCGTTCCAGCGGCGGGCGGGTACCGGAGCCGATGTCGAAGCCCAGCGCCTGACCGCAATCCGGCGCTCCGCAACGGCCAGCGTGCGGAGCGGCTGGAACGCGGGTTCGACGTTGCCCATCGCGAGACGGACGATGCGGTCCCACTGCGGCGCGATCGACGAGACGATCATCATGCCCGCGACCGCGAATGCACCAGCAAAAACCATGAAGCTCAGAACCAACATCACGTCCGCCTTCCTATGAGTTGCGAACAAATTCCTAATATCCGCAAACACTTGGTCAGAAACATCGTTCCACTCGTCGCATTTCGAATCCCGTCATGCCGGGGTGATTCCGCGCCAAGTCGAACATCTGTTCCCCTCTGAGCCCTTTATGTTCTTATTGCGTTCCATTAGTCAAGCGGGCCTTGTGCGATTGCTTTTCGAATAGAGCCACGCTAAGGGCCGCGCCTCTAACCCCGCATGGGAGGCATCATAGCCCGGTGCGTCACGGTCATTCGGCCACGACGTCATCCGCTTCCCAGAGGCACAACCGGAAGGATATATCCCTATGGCGGCTCCAGTCGTCTCCATGCAGCAGCTCATCGAAACGGGCGCGCATTTCGGCCACCAGACTCATCGGTGGAACCCCAAGATGAAGCCTTACATCTTCGGTGATCGTAACGGCGTCCACATCCTCGACCTTTCGCAGACCGTGCCGCTGTTAGCGCGCGCGCTAGAATTCGTCTCGTCGGCTGTTGCCGGTGGTGGCAAGGTCCTGTTCGTCGGCACCAAGCGCCAGGCACAGGATCCCGTTGCGGACGCAGCGCGTCGTTCGGGCCAGCACTTCGTCAACCATCGCTGGTTGGGCGGCATGCTCACCAACTGGAAGACCATCTCGGGTTCGATCAAGCGTCTCAAGACGCTCGAGGAAATGCTGTCGGGCGACACCGTCGGCCTGACCAAGAAGGAAGTCCTTCAGCTCACCCGCGAGAAGGACAAGCTCGAGCTTTCGCTCGGCGGCATCCGCGACATGGGCGGCATTCCCGACGTGATGTTCGTGATCGACGCGAACAAGGAAGAGCTGGCGATCAAGGAAGCCAACACGCTGGGTATTCCCGTCGTCGCGATCCTCGATTCGAACGTGTCGCCGGACGGCATCGCCTTCCCGGTTCCCGCGAACGACGACGCAGCCCGCGCCATCCGCCTGTACTGCGAGGCGATCGCGATCGCAGCGACGCGCGGCGGCCAGGAGCAGCAGCGCCGCACCGGTGCCGACATCGGCGCGATGATCGAGCCGCCGAAGGAAGAGGCGCTGAGCGCAGACCCCGTCGTCGAGGCTTCTGCCGACACGACCGAGACTGCGGCGAACGCCGATATCGCTGCCGAGCTGGCAGCCGAGGGTGAGCGCCAGATCGACGCATAAGCGTCGTCGCCGAACCGTCATGCGGGCGGGGTAGGGCGAAAGCTCTGCCTCGCCCGCAACCATATTCAGACCTAAAAAGGATTAGAGACATGGCCGATATCACGGCAGCGATGGTCAAGGATCTGCGCGAGAAGAGCGGCGCGGGCATGATGGATTGCAAGAAGGCGCTGAGCGAGAACGCCGGCGACATGGAGCAGGCAATGGACTGGCTGCGTACCAAGGGGCTCGCAGCCGCCGCCAAGAAGTCCAGCCGTACCGCGGCCGAGGGCCTGGTCGGCGTCGCCGTGTCGGGCACCAAGGGCGCAGCGGTCGAAGTGAACTCGGAGACCGATTTCGTCGCGAAGAACGACCAGTTTCAGTCGTTCGTCCGTGACGTCACGCAGATCGCGCTTGCAACGGGTGGCGACATCGAGGCGCTGAAGTCGCAGGCGATGCCATCGGGCAAGACCGTCGAGGAAGTCCTGACGAACAACGTCGCGACGATCGGCGAGAACCAGTCGCTGCGCCGCTCGCGCACGCTGGAAGTCAGCAAGGGTGCGGTCGTTCCGTACATCCACAATGCAGCAGCCCCCGGCCTCGGCAAGATCGGCGTGCTCGTCGCGCTTGAGTCGGAGGCTTCGGACGAGGTTCTCCAGGCACTCGGCAAGCAGCTCGCGATGCACATCGCAGCCGCGTTCCCCAAGGCGCTCAACGAAGCCGACCTCGACGAGTCCGAGATCGAGCGCGAGCGCGCGATCGCGACCGAGAAGGCTGCCGAGTCGGGCAAGCCTGCCGACATCATCGCCAAGATGGTCGAGGGCGGCATCGCCAAGTACCGCAAGGAGCACGCCCTGGTCAGCCAGCTGTTCGTGATGGACGGCAAGACCAAGATCTCCGACGTCGTCGCCAAAGCCGGCAAGGATGCCGGCGCCGAGATCAAGCTGGTGGACTATGTCCGCTTCCAGCTCGGCGAGGGCATCGAGAAGGAGCAGTCCGACTTCGCAGCCGAGGTTGCTGCTGCATCAGGCGTGCCCCAGGCATAAGCCGACTTCCTCCCTCGCCCCTCCGGGGAGAGGGAAGGGGCCCGCCGCGCTTGCGGTGGGAAGGGTGAGGGGAGTGGTGAGGTCTCGAACCTCACGCTCCCTCATCCGGCCCTGCCGGGCCACCTTCTCCCCGAGGGGAGAAGGATAGCGGGGCAGCCTTGGTGCTGCTCCGTAATCCCCGCAAAGGCGGGGATCCATACATTCCGGACCTGGTGATCTACCGAGACGCCAGCCCATATGGGTTCCCGCCTCCGCGGGAATGACGGTAATCTCCGATACGCGCTCTTCCGCAAACGAGAATTTTCCGTCTCATCTCCATCCAGTTTCAATGCACGCGCCGCACAGCGCTTCACATCCCGGGCCTCGCCGCCTAAGGTCCGCGCCGCCCCGCCAATCACAATTCGAGATTTATGACGCCTCCGCGCTACAACCGTATCCTGCTGAAACTGTCGGGCGAAGTCCTGATGGGGCCATCGGGTCTTTCGATCGATCCGACCGTCACCGCGCGCGTCGCGCAGGAGATCGCGGACATCAAGGCGAAGGGCTACGAGATCTGCATCGTCGTCGGTGGTGGCAACATCTTCCGCGGCATGGCGGGCGCGGCACGCGGGATGGACCGCGCGACCGGCGATTACATGGGCATGCTCGCGACCGTGATGAATGCGCTGGCCGTGCAGAACGCGCTCGAGCAGATCGGCGTCGACACGCGCGTCCAGTCGGCGATCCCGATGGCGTCGGTGTGCGAGCCGTTCATCCGCCGTCGCGCCGAGCGTCACCTGGAGAAGGGCCGCGTCGTGATCTTCGCGGCGGGCGTCGGCAGCCCCTATTTCACCACCGATTCGGGCGCCGCGCTGCGTGCTGCCGAGATGAAGTGCGATGCGCTGTTCAAGGGCACTTCGGTCGACGGCGTCTATAACGCCGACCCGAAGACGCACCCGGACGCGGTGCGCTACGAAACGGTCACGTACAGCCGCGTGCTGTCCGACGACCTCAAGGTCATGGACGCGAGCGCGATCGCGCTGTGCCGCGACAACAACATCCCGATCGTTGTCTTCAACATCCGCGAACCCGGCAATCTCGCCGCGGTGCTGGCGGGTGATGGCGTGTCGACGATCGTCCAGAACGAGCAGGAGCTTTAAGATGGCCGCATACGACAAGACCGACCTCGAACGCCGCATGGCGGGTGCCGTCGAAGCGCTGAAGAGCGATCTCGCAGGCCTGCGTACCGGTCGCGCGTCGACCGCGCTGCTCGATCCGGTGATGGTGACGGTGTACGGGTCGTCGATGCCGCTGAACCAGGTCGCGACCGTGTCGGCGCCAGAGCCGCGGATGCTGTCGGTGCAGGTCTGGGACAAGTCGAACGTCGGCCCGACCGACAAGGCGATCCGCTCGGCGGGCCTCGGGCTCAACCCGATCGTCGACGGCCAGACGCTGCGCCTGCCGATTCCTGACCTGACCGAGGAGCGCCGCAAGGAACTCGCCAAGCTTGCCGGCCAGTATGCCGAGAAGGCCCGCATCGCGGTCCGCAACGTCCGCCGCGACGGCATGGATTCGCTCAAGGTCGACGAGAAGAAGGGCGTGTTCGGCGAGGACGAGCGCAAGCGTCACGAGACCGAAGTCCAGAAGCTGACCGACAGCATCATCGCCGAGCTCGATGCGACTGCGACCGCCAAGGAAAAGGAAATCCTGGGCAAGTGAGATTGCAGGCCTCCTCGGCCGCGCCGCTCGCTGCTGTTCCTGTGGGCGCCGTTCCTGCAGGCGGGGCGGTGCCGCGTCATGTCGCGATCATCATGGACGGCAATGGCCGCTGGGCGAAGAAGCGGTTCCTGCCGCGCTTCGCCGGGCACAAGGCTGGCGTCGAAGCCGTGCGCAAAGTGACGCGCGCCGCGCGGGCGATGGGGATCGAGGCGCTGACGCTGTACGCGTTTTCGTCCGAGAACTGGCGGCGTCCGGCCGAAGAGGTTAGCGACCTGATGGGGCTGCTGCGGCATTTCATCCGCAGCGACCTCGACGAACTCGCGCGCGAGAACGTCCGGCTGCGCGTGATCGGTGATTACCACAGCTTTTCGCCGGATCTGGTGGCGATGGTCGACGATGCGATCGCGCGGACCGCTGGGAATACCGGGCCGATTTTGGCGATCGCGCTGAATTACGGCGCGCATGCCGAGTTGGTGACGGCCGCGCGGCGTCTGGCGGAGCGGGCGCGCGACGGTGCGCTGGATCCGGCGAGCATCGACGAGGCGACGATCGAAGCCGAACTCGATACGCACGACCTCCCGCCGCTGGACCTGATGATCCGGACGTCGGGCGAGCAGCGTCTTTCGAACTTCCTGTTGTGGCAAGCGGCGTATGCGGAACTGCTGTTCGTCGACACGCTCTGGCCCGACTTTGATGCGGCCGCGCTCGCCGATGCTGTCGCGGCGTTTGGTCAGCGTCAGCGCCGCTACGGTGGTCTGTGAACCTCACCGACCCTGAAAAGGCGCCCGATCAGGCATTGCGCACGCCGTCCAATCTCCAGCTCCGCATGATCGCCAGCGTCGGCATGATCGCGGTGGCCAGCCTTGCGCTGACGTTCGGCGGGATTGCGTTCTGGGTGCTAGGCGTGGTCGCCGCGCTGTTCATGATGGCGGAATGGTCGATGCTCCAGGGCGCCGACGCCAAGACCAAGCGGATGACGCAGTTCGCATTGTCGGTGCCGCTCGCGCTCATGGCCCCCGCGTCGCTGATCCTCGTCATCCATGATTTCTTCACGCTAGGGCTGCTTGTGGGGGCGGCGTTCTTCGTCGTCATCACGACGCGCAAACCCAAGCTGGCGCTGGGCGTCATCTATTGCGGTCTCCCCGTCTTCGCGCTGATGATCATCCGGCGGCAGGACGAGGGAATCCTCTTTACGCTGTGGGCGCTGTCGCTGGTGTGGGCGTGCGATATCGGCGCGTTCTTTACTGGGCGCACGCTGGGCGGACCCAAGCTTGCGCCGGTGATCAGCCCGAACAAGACATGGTCGGGGCTGATCGGTGGCGTCGTGCTGGCGAGTGCGGTCGGGGCGGTGCTGCACACGCAATACGGCCTGCCGATGCGGATGACGCTGGCGACACCCGTGCTCGCCGTGCTCGCGCAGATGGGTGATCTCTACGAGAGTTGGTTGAAGAGAGTGGCAGGCGTGAAGGACAGCGGCAACATCCTGCCCGGACATGGCGGCGTGATGGATCGCCTCGACGGTCTGGTCCCGGTCGCGCCAGTCGCGGCGCTCCTCGTCATCTTGCCATATTTCTACGCATGAAGACCGTCACGATCCTGGGCGCGACCGGCTCGGTCGGGACCTCGACGCTCGACCTTATCGAGCGTGAACCCGACCGCTTCCGCGTCGTCGCGCTGACCGCCAATTGCGACGTCACTAAGCTCGCCGCGGCCGCGATCCGGACCCAGGCTGAGTTTGCGGTAGTCGCCGACGAAAAGTGCCTGCCGGCGTTGCGTGAGGCGCTGGCCGGCACGGGGATTCGCTCGGGCGGGGGGGGCGAGGCTATCGCTGAGGCGGCGTCGTCTGGTGCCGACTGGACGATGGGCGCGATCGTCGGCTGCGCCGGATTGAAGCCGGTGATGGCGGCGATCGAACAAGGCGGCACGGTCGTGATCGCCAACAAG
Organism: Sphingomonas sp. PP-CE-3G-477; assembly: GCF_003050745.1. Classification (GTDB taxonomy): domain Bacteria; phylum Pseudomonadota; class Alphaproteobacteria; order Sphingomonadales; family Sphingomonadaceae; genus Sphingomonas. The sequence goes on from NZ_QAOF01000004.1 coordinate 379,066, forward strand.
GAGCCGCTGGTTTCCGCCGGTGACGTGATCCTCGCCGCGGCCAAGCGGACCGGCGCGACGCTGTTACCAGCCGATTCCGAGCACAACGCGATCTTTCAATGCTTCGATGCGACTCGGCCCGAACGTGTCCGCCGGATCATCCTGACGTGCAGCGGCGGACCGTTCCGCGACTGGACGACCGAGCAGATGCGCGGCGTGACGCTTGAGCAGGCGGTCAAGCATCCCAACTGGTCGATGGGAGCTAAGATCTCGGTCGATTCGGCGACCTGCATGAACAAGGGCCTCGAACTGATCGAGGCCGCGCGGCTGTTCCCGATTGCGCACGACCGGATCGAGATCGTCATCCATCCGCAGTCGGTGATCCACAGCCTCGTCGATCATGTCGACGGGTCGGTGCTCGCGCAGCTCGGGCCACCCGACATGCGGACGCCGATCGCGCATACGCTCGCGTGGCCGGACCGGATGGCGACACCGATGGCCCCGCTCGACCTCGTCGCGATCGGCCGACTCGACTTCGAGGCGCCCGATCCGGTCCGCTTTCCCGCTCTGCGATTGGCCCGCGAGGCGCTTGACGCAGGTGGCGCACGACCCGCAATTCTCAACGCCGCCAACGAGGTAGCGGTCGAGGCATTCCTGCAACGACGTATCGGCTTCCTCGAAATTGCCGCAATCGTCGAACATACGTCGTCGTGTTATGACCCGGCCGTGCCGGACAGCGTCGATGCCGTGCTGGCGATCGATGCCGAGGCGCGGATCTTGGCCGGCGAGCGTGTGAAGGATTACGCGGTTTGATCGAAACACCCGGTGTCCTGCTGACCATATTGTCGTTCGCCGCGGTGATCGGCCCCCTCGTGTTCGTGCACGAGATGGGACATTACCTCGCCGGGCGCTTTTTCGGGATCAAGGCGGATGCCTTCGCGATCGGCTTCGGCCACGAGATCGCGGGTTTTACCGACAAGCGCGGCACGCGGTGGAAGTTCGGGTGGCTCCCGCTCGGTGGTTACGTGAAGTTCGCAGGGGATATGAACCCAGCCAGCCAGCCGTCGGCCGAGTGGCTTTCGCTCCCCGCCGAAGAGCGCCAGCGTACGTTCCAGTCGAAGCCGGTATGGCAGCGCGCGATCGTCGTCGCAGCCGGCCCGGTCGTCAATTTCGTCGTCGCGATCCTGATCCTCGCCGGCTTCGCGTTCGCATACGGCGACATCCGCATGCCGCCGATCGTGGGCGGCACCGTTCCAGGCAGCGCGGCCGCAGCTGCCGGTCTTCAGGCGGGCGATCGGATCACCGGCATCGGCGGCCGATCGGTCGAGACGTTCGACGACATGGCGCGCTATGCCCGCATCCGCGCTGGTGAGCGGACCCGGATCGACGCGGTCCGCGGCGACCGGACGCTGTCGCGCGACATCGTCATCGGCACCGAACTGCAGCGCGATCGCTTCGGCAACGAATATCGAATCGGTCGCCTCGGCATCGCCGGCAGCAAGCCCGTCATCGTTCCCGTCAGCCTGATCGAGGCGCCGGTCGTCGCGGTAAAGCGCACCGGCGAGATCGTCTCGATGATGGTCGAGACGCTAGGGCAGGTCATCACCGGTCGCCGCTCGGTGAAGGAACTCGGCGGACCACTCAGCATCGCCAAGGTGTCGGGCGAGCAGATGTCGCTCGGCCTCGACGCCTATGTCTTCCTGATCGCCCTGGTCTCGATCAATCTGGGGTTCATCAACCTGCTGCCAGTGCCGATGCTGGATGGTGGCCACTTGTTCTTCTATGCGATCGAAGCAGTGCGTCGGCGCCCCGTCGAGCCGGAAGTCCAGGAATGGGCGTTTCGCGGCGGACTGGCGGCGATCCTTGCGCTGATGCTGCTCGTGACCTTCAACGATCTCGGTAATTTCGGACTGTGGAAGAACTTGGCCGGCTTGATCGGCTGACGACGATAGGGCAGGGCGGGCGCGCCTTGTATGTGCACGTTTTTAAGGTGGGTTTGGTGACAGCGATCAACGGTTACGATTTCGCGCGTAAGGGCGCCCTGCTTATGGCAGGTACGATCCTGTCGGGCGTTCCCGCGTTCGCGCAGACGGCGCCTGTCGCGACGTCTACGCCCGCCCCGGTTCGCAATCCGGTTGCCGGAGCGTCTAATGGTGTAACGCCCGTCGCTGCTCCTGTATCCGTCACCACGATCAAGACTTTGCGAGTCGAAGGTTCGCAGCGGATCGAGCCCGAGACGGTGCTGTCGTACACGAAGCTGCGCGTCGGCGTTCCGTACACGGCAGAGACGCTCGATCAGGCGCTGAAGGATCTGCAGGCGAGCGACCTGTTCGCCGATTATTCGATCTCGGGCGTCGCGGACGGCAACATCGTCCTGCGCGTGCGCGAGAACCCGATCATCAACCGGGTGATCATCGAGGGCAACAAGGCGCTCAAGACCGACAAGATCACGAAAGAGATCAAGCTCGCGCCACGCCAGATCTTCACGCGCACCGCGGTTCGCCAGGATATCGCACGGATCATCGAGCTCTATCGTCGCCAGGGCCGTTTTGCCGCGGTGATCGATCCGAAGATGGTCAATCTCGACCAAAACCGCGTCGATGTCGTGTTCGAGGTTAGCGAGGGCCCGAAGTCGAAGGTTCGCCAGATCAACATCCTCGGCAACGAGGTGTTCTCCGACGACCAGATCCGCGGCCAGATGGCCACCAAGCAGTCGCGCCTGTTCCGCCTGCTCTCGTCGGCGACCAGCTACGATCAGGATCGCCTGTCGTACGATCAGCAGAAGCTCCGCCAGTTCTACCTGACGCAGGGCTATGCGGATTTCCGTGTGACCTCCGCCGTGGCCGAGCTGACGCCGGACAAGAAGGACTTCATCATCACGTACGTGGTGGAGGAGGGCAAGCGCTACAAGTTCGGCGACGTCACCGTCGATAGCCAGATCCGCGACTTCGATAATACCAAGCTCGCAGCTAGCCTGCCGCTCAAGAAGGGCGATTGGTACAACGCCAAGCTAGTCGAGGATTCGGTCGACAACCTCAGCCAGACCGCTGGCCTGTTCGGTTACGCGTTTACCGAGGTGAACCCGGAGTTCGCCAAGGACGCCGAGACGCTGACGATGGGGATCAACTTCAACATCGCCGAAGCCAAGCGGACTTATGTCGAGCGGATCGAGATCAACGGCAACACGCAGACGCAGGACAAGGTCGTCCGCCGCGAGATCCGTCTGGCCGAGGGCGACGCGTTCAACAGCTTCCAGGTGAAGCGTTCGCAGGATCGCATCAACTCGCTGGGCTATTTCCAGGACAAGATGGAGATCAAGCAGCTGCCGGGTTCGGCACCCGATCGCGTCATCCTCGAGACCAACCTCGAAGAGAAGTCGACCGGCGAACTCCAGCTGTCGGCAGGCTATTCGAGCCTCGAGCGCTTCATCATCCAGGCGAACATCACGCAGCGCAACTTCCGCGGCAAGGGCCAGGAGCTGCGCGCCGGCGTCAACTATTCGAGCTATTCGAAGTCGATCGAACTAGGCTTCACCGAGCCGTATCTGTTCGACAAGAACATCGCGATCGGCGGCGACATCTTCCGCCGCGATTATAACTCGTTCAGTTTCAACGGCAACGATCGCCAAACCAACTATTCGCAGGTCTCGACCGGCTTCCAGCTTCGTGCCGGTGTCCCGTTGACCGAATTCTGGTCGTTGTCGGCGCGCTATGGTCTTTCGTACGACGAGGTCAGCCTCGACAACCAGTTCCTGAATCCCAACGGCTCCTGCAACTTCTTGGCAGCAGGGCGCTATCTTTGCGAGGCAATCGGTAACCGGTGGACGTCGTCGGTCGGCTATTCGCTGATCCGCGATACGTTGAACAGTCGCCTGCGTCCTACCGCCGGCTCGCGTTTCTCATTCAGCCAAGATTTCGCCGGACTCGGCGGCGACGTTAAGTATATCCGAACTCGTTTCGAGGGTTCCAAATACGCCAACCTTGGCAGCGGCTTCATTGGTTCTATCATTGCGGAAGGTGGCTACATCCACCCGCTGCAAAGCAGCACCGGTCCTGGCGTCGATCCAGTCCGCATCACCGATCGCTTTTATCTGGGCGAACCGCAGTTTCGGGGTTTCGATATCCGCGGCGTCGGTCCGCGCGTTTTGCGTGCGCCGTACATCAACAATGCAGACGGCACGCAGACTGTCCAGACCTCGCGCGACCAGATCCAAGACGATGCGCTGGGTGGCCGTGCCTATTATCTGGCGCGTGCGGAGATCGAGATCCCGTTGGGTTCGGGCGCGCGCGAGCTGGGCCTGCGTCCATCGATATACGCCCAGGTCGGCAGTCTTTTCGGCATCAAGAAGCCGTTGCCGACCGCAGAGTTCCCGTTCACGCTCGATAACAACGGCAACAAGGTTTTCCAGCCGCTTCCTGCGCGGGATGCGGCGAACAACATTTTGTATAACAACGTGTTCACGGCAGCAGGCGCGACCTCGCCGTCCATACGTCAGACGACCTGCCAGACCGGCTATTCGGCGACGCCGGGCGCTACCGGTGCAAGCTGCGTCGGGACCGAGACTAATACCGTGATACCAGGTACTGCGCCGTTCCAAGAAACCTTCCTCGGCAACTCGGCCAAGCCGCGTCTGTCGGTGGGTATCGGCGTCAACTGGAACTCGCCGTTCGGCCCGCTCCGTATCGATCTCGCCAAGGCTCTGCTCACGCAGAAGGGCGACGACCCGAAGCTTATTACTTTCAACGTAGGGACACAGTTCTGATGACGACGTTCAAGACGCTTCTCCTCGCCGCAGCGCTCGTCGCGCCGGCCGCCATGACCGCGACCGCTGCCGATGCACAAGTTTCGGGCATCGCCGTCGCCGACGCGCAGGGTGCGATCGCCAACTCGAAGGCCTGGAACGCCGCGCGCGCCCAGATCGAGACGACCTACAAGGCCCAGCTCGACCAGGCCGAGACTCGTCGTCAGGCCGTGGCCCGCGAGCTCCAGCCGCTGGTCACCGCGTTCCAGACCGCACAGCGTGCGCCCGGCGCGACCGAAGCGACGCTGCGCCCGCAGGCTCAGGCGATCCAGACGCGTGAGAACGCGGCGAACCAGGAACTCGCCCGCCTGACGCAGCCTGCCCAGCGTGCACAGCAATACGCGATCGAGCAGATTCAGGCGAAGCTCAGCGACGCCGTGACCGCAGCCGTTCGTGCCAAGAACGTCAGTCTGTTGCTGCGCCCCGAAGCAGCTCTGTTCGCGCAGCCGACCGCCGACATCACCGCGGCGATCACGACCGAGCTCGATCGTCTCGTGCCGACCGTCAGCACCGCAGTGCCGGCAAACTGGCAGCCGAACCAGCAGGGTGGCCAGCAACAGGGTGCCGCTCCGGCTTCAGCAGGTCGCGCGCCTGCCGCAACGCGCACGCCGCAGGGTCGCTAAGGTCAGCTCGTGACTGAAACTGTGACTGAAATAGCGAAGACCGGTCTGGGCCCGCTCGATATCGGGCGGGTCATGGCTGCGCTGCCGCATCGCTATCCGTTGCTGCTGGTCGATCGTGTCGAGGATCTGATCCTCGACACATCGATCACCGCGATCAAGGCGGTGTCGATGAACGAGCAGTTTTTTCAGGGACATTTCCCTGGACGCCCGATCATGCCGGGCGTGCTGATCGTCGAGGCGATGGCGCAGGCGGCGGGGATCCTTGCGGTCGAGTCGCTGGGTCTCGCAGGGTCGGGCAAGCTCGTTTATTTCATGGCGATCGACGGTGCGAAGTTCCGCAAGCCGGTCGAGCCGGGCGTGTTGCTCAAGCTCGAAGTGACGTTCGTCCAGAAGCGCAGCTCGGTGTGCAAGTTCGCCGGTCGTGCGCTGGTCGACGGGCAGCTGGTGGCCGAGGCGAACTTCACGGCGATGATCGCCGATCCGCCCAAGGCCTGAGCCCGAAGTCGGGGCTCTAGCCTGGCAATCTTGTAAAATAGGGCGCGTCCGTGTACGGGCGCGCCTTCCTTTTCAGGCTGGTCGGAACCAGCCACATACGGAGAATTCCCATGAAGGCCGATACGCACCCCGATTACCACATGATCACCGTCCAGATGACCGATGGCAGCAAGTACCAGACTCGCACCACCTGGGGTAAGGAAGGCGACGTGATGACGCTCGAGATCGATCCGCTCGCGCATCCGGCATGGACCGGCGGCCGCGGCACGATGCTCGACACCGGCGGCCAGGTCGCGCGTTTCAACAAGCGTTTCGGTGGCGGTCTCACGCTCCGCAAGTAACATCCAGTAACCCCCGGAATGAGTTTGATTTAACTCGTTTTGGGGGTTCTTTTTAATACCTCGTTAGGTGCCGGCGGATAGGCTTGTGAACGCAAGCCATATCAGGACTCGCAAGGACGAGGACGCCATGTTCGCCGCCGACTTCGAACCCGCAGAGCGCACGAGCCGCCGCGGTTCGCCCCGTGCCCCGATCGCCCTCGATGCCAGTATCGGCAAGACGCGCCGCGCTTTGTGCAGGGTCGTCGATATTTCGGTCAACGGTGCGCGGCTCCAGACCTATTCGGCGCTCAAGCGTGGCACGAGCATCTGGCTCAACCTGCCACAGATCGGCCAGATCGTTGCCGACGTCATGTGGGCGGACGATTTCACCGCCGGCTGCAAATTCCGAACCCCGCTTTCGATCAAGGCGTTCGATGCGCTCATCCAGGATCACCCAGCGACCTGATCGTACCGCGGCAACGCCGTCGCTTCTTGGAATACCTCGCCGAGGCAAACGCGTCTTTTGGAGCGTCAGCCGTCGTGGAGGTTCGGCAATCCAGATGTCGCCCACACATACCTTCCGCATATGAGCAGCGAGCTCGCCTCGGTTCGGCGATCATTCGCACGGGCGACTTAGGGACGAGATGGTCGTCACCGCATGCCGGGAGGGGATGATAGGCGCCACTGAGCGTGCGAGCTTTGAATTTTCCGAAAAGTGACCTGAAACTGTAAAAAAGCGTTTGACGGTATCGGGAGGTGGCCCTAGAGGGGTGTCACCGCAGCGGAGTGCCTCACGGCTTCTGCGACGGTCGCAAAAAACCAGATGCTGCAAGCTTCTTCTGATGGAGAGGTTATGCGAGTGTCGGTATTTTTGTCGGCTCTTTGACATTGTAGGTTAAGATGAAGGGACATGTGGGCGGCGGCTTGCGGTTCTCGGGCTCCTC
>NZ_QAOF01000005.1 GCF_003050745.1 Sphingomonas sp. PP-CE-3G-477
AACCAACGCTCGAAGGTGATCGAAACAGCGTCAACCGAGGCTTCCCAAGATGGTGCCCGAAACGGCGTAGGCGAGTTCCCTTCGCCCGCTCCAGTCTTTCCCAAACCATTGGGAAAGGCTGACAAACCGTCAAAGCGACGGTCCAGCACCAAGGTTGTCCCCACAGACCGTCTACACAATGATGCCAGTCGAGGTGTCTCAAATCCTCGTAAACGCTCAGAAAATCGTCGTCAGGGCGTCTACACAAGGGGTCAGCCTGATTATTAGCGCTAACGGCGCGGCTATGATCCGCATTGGTGATTGCCTTTGATGATCACTCAATATCCGCGAGCCAATCGATCTTAAGCCCAATCCCGTAGTTCGCGGAGCAACCCGGCACGCAATCGCTTGGCGGCATGATCTTGGCGTTCGCCACGTCCGTCACTAAACCATCAAGGCGATTACAGGCGGGGCACTCGCGATGTAGGGTTTCGTGAAGGTAGCCGATGAAACCGGGGCCAGCCTGCGCACGCATCGCCTCGCCCTGAGCAACGCGGTCATGGCGTAACCGTGTGAAGGTGGCGCGTAGAAGGGTGATCTCATGAGCGGCGAGCGGCTCGGCGAGCCCAGCCGGGGCGATCTCAGCGAAAGCGGCGCGTGATAGGAAACCGTTGCGGCGAATGCCGAGCGCCCTTTTCGCGGCATCGGATATCTGCTCACCTTCCTTGCGGTAGCGGGTCGCAATGGCACGGGGATGCTCGCTGAGATCACCGACAAGCAGGCTGGCGATTGTCGGGATGGCGTCAAGGGTCAGGAGTCCCAAGTTGGTGACGGCTTCGCGTGCCGCGTCATATTTGATCGTCATGTGGTGCTGTCACGGGGCAAGAGCTTGGCGACGAACTCGCCTTGAATGCTCGCTACCACGGCAACGACAAGCTCTTGCGCGAGGTCGATCGTGCACTTGATCTCCGCGTTCTGCTCTTCAATGAACGGCGTCGTGAGCGACACCACAGATTTGCCGCGCTTAATTACGGGCACGATGTTGATAAGCGTGCCTTCATCGTCAAACTCAGGGTGGAGCCAAAAGGGATTGTGAGCCATCGCGTTCCGTAAGGTGCGAAGTGAGGTGAGTTTACCCTCGAAGTCTTTAAAAGCGACGGGATCAAAAAACTTCGCGGCAACGATCAGCGCCAGCGATATGCGGCGCTCAAAGGTGAGGCGCTGGAGAATGCCTTCATCGAACGCGTCTTGAACCTCAAGATCACGCATCCTGCCGCCGAGAAAGTAATGAATGATCGAGGCGCTTAGCATCCGCTCAACCGCGAACGCTCCAGCCATAATGCCGCCGCGAACCTGCCTTATCCATTCGTGTATGTCGCTGGTGACTTCATGGAGAGGTTTGCCGTGAACCTGTCCTTGCGGAAGGCGACCGCCCCAATCGATAGTGCCCTCAGCGATCATTGCGCACCCGGTAGAAGTGAGAAGTAGGGAAGACTTAGCTCATCGAAGCGCGGCACGGGAATAGTTTCTGCCTCATCGGCAAGCCTATTGAGGGCGTGCGGCAGGTAGCGCTTAGCAAAGGCAAGGGTGAAGCTGAAAATGAACGAGTTAAAGTTAACCGTCTGAACGCGCGTGTCGGTGATTAGCTGGCTAAGCGCCATTATATGATCGTCCACGCCAGCGAGGTTCTTTAGCGTTTCATACTGTAGCATTTCGATCGTGTAGAAAAGCGTGTTGCCGATGTTGCGGTGGATGTAATCGCCGATATCGGCGTTTGGATCGAGTGACTGATAAGCCGCCTCAACATGCTCCGGGGCATGGTGGAAGGCCATACCATCACGAACGCGCCAGATGAGGCTACCCGGTTTGGGGCGATCAAAGTATGCGAGTATCGCTCTAAAGGCTATCCTCCCCTCATCGGACAAGCCTGACTCATAGGTGGTTTCGATCATCGCCTGATGCTTACGAACGAGTTTCCAAGCTTCGTTCAGCCGACCGGTTAGCATCCGTAGGATCATCAACCCGAATGCTGAATTGCCTTGGTTGATGAGGCGGTGCCCCGCATCGTCCTGCGCAAGGATCACAGCGAGCGTCTTGTTGAACATCTGGGTGTCGTTGGCGACGCTGGATGCCATCAGGAAGAATAGTCTCTCAGCGGGTGGCGCGCGGTCGAGATCGGCCTTGGTGTAGATGAGAGTGTGAACGGTGATCTCGGTCATGAGTTCGTCACCAAAGCCTCACGTCGGGTCGCTATCGTCGTTGACGGGTTCGGCAAGAATGGGGGAGGGTTCAGCTTCATCGAATTTTCGAAACATCAGGAAGCCGGGTTCGCGGATGGCAAGTGCTGCTAATTCGTCACGGTCCACAAGCTCCCGCGTGAGGCGAAACGTCGTTTTGCGGGGGTAGACGGCATATAGATCAATGTCGTCGTTATTGTCTAAAAGCTTAACTATGCTCGACATAACTGAGCGGTCACACCGCATTCCAAAGTGTATAGCGCTCATGCGATACTCTACACCCTTTAATCCGTGATCTGGCGTGATATCCCGCCATTCCTTTTCATACTGCCATTCGGGCGATTTCGAATAATAGTAGGTGTCGAGCACGCGTTTCTTGGCGGCGTCATCCTTCTCCAGCTTCCATGCGTAAAGGTCGGAAGCCTTGATCGCGCGGGGCGCTCGATAGCTCACCGGGGCAAGGTTTGGGTGCGCCATATCGGTGGTATCGTATTCGATACAGAAGCCGCGATGCTCATCCGCATAGTGGCTCCACATGAGGCCCGATCGCCACGTCTGAGAGAAAGAGAGGACGCCTTGAACCCCAAGCTGCCGATTGATCTCGCGTTCTATCTGATAAGCGACATTGCGCTTTAAGCTCTCATCAACCTCGGGCTCAGTTCTGTAATCGCCATATTCGGTTGACATATAACGATTGTAGTCAATCTCCTTCCACGCATCCTCCTTTGACATGCGGGCGCGTAAGAGGCGATAAAGCGTTTTCTCCAACTCAAGGCGACCTATGTCAGCCTCGAAAGACGGGTTACAATCTAAAGGGTCGTTGAACGTCTTAGGTTGAGCGTAGAATACCTCAGCTTCCGTAATCATTCGTAGCGAGAGCACGCTAAAAGATCGGTATTTGTAAAGCCTTGCTGGCGTGCTCATAGATTTGCCTTGCTCATCGAGCGGCAAGCTAACGGTCGGCAGATAGTCGAGCAAGCAAGTTGCGCACTGACGTGGAGGTCCATTTTCCTCCACGGTGGATGCGAATGATACGGTCATCAAACACTTTGGCGATCCCGCTTAGCGGGGTAGGTCACCCCCATGGTTCAACAGCACGCCAATGATCACGACGCTGATCGACGTGAACGGCTCACGGCTTCAAAGCGGGTGGCGGATCGAGCATCCAGCCGCTTGCCCGCTACGACCCGAGCACCGCAAGGTGGTCAAGGTTGAGCGCCGGGAACCGCACGGCATTCAGCGCCTCGGCCAGCGCGCGCGGCTGATATCCGCTCCCGTAGTTATCAGCCACGGCGGTGCCCTTGCCATCGCTCGTCCAGCCTCCGAGCAAAAGCGCTAAATCGCGATCGATCTTCGCCTCGCGCAGTCCATCGCGGAAGTTGTGGCGGAACGAGTGGAAGCACGTCAGCGGCGCAACAGCCCCAGCGTTATCAAGGAAGCGGGTGAACCATCTCGATATCGCCGTGGATCGGTAGCCAAGGTGGCCGAACGGAAGCTCGGGAAAGAGGTTGGTCTCCCCACGCAGACGTTGCGATGCCGAGAACGCCAGAAAACCGCAGCGGATCAGTTCATCGTGAATCGGGACGATCCGCTCGCTGGCGTTCGTCTTCACGCGCTTTTCGTCGCCGGTGTTGCTGAACCCCGACATGACGCTGAAGCAGTATATTCCGTCGATCTCTCGGATGTCGGAGACCTCAAGCTGACAAATCTCGTTGAGCCGCATACCGCTGAATAAGGCAATCAACGGCACCCAAAACCGAGCACGGCGGGGGCGCTGATCGCCGGAGACGGCGTAGCCGTTCATGTCGTCCCGGCACCCGGTGTAGATCGGCGCATCGAAGATGCGGCGAAGCTGTTCGAGCGAGAAGGGATTGCGTTTGTCGCGCTTCCTTACCGGGTCAGGAAGTTTCAGGCCCTTGAGCGGATTACGATCGAGATAGCCCTCGTTCATCGCCCAGTTCATCACCCCGCCGAACCGATTGATGTAGGCGTTGAGGTTCGCGGTGCTGATCAGGCGGCACTCGCCCTTCGCCTTGGCAGCAGCGATCACCTCCCTGATCGTCATGTCCGGGAACCGCTGATGAGCGCTTCTCGGCATCTCGCGCAGGAGGGCCACAAAGTTGCGACAGCCCTCACGGGTGATATCAGTCAGCGCCGTGTCCTCATTGAATACCTCGACGACCCATTTTCGGGTTGTGGCGTGCGCGATCTGGGTGCGCTTGCTCCATTGGTGCTTTGGATCGGCGATGAAGCGATCGTAAACATCACCGATCGTGCGTCTGCTCGACAGCGGGGGCGGCAATGGTGGCTGGGAAGCAGCGAGCATCACCTGCGTCGAACCCGCTCGATCGCCGGTTGTGTTGGTTAGCAGCGCAGGATCGATCGCACGCCCGATTAAGCGACGGCCCCTCTCGAACTCAGCTTCGACAGTCGCGGCGACATAATGGATGCGTCGGAGCGCCGTCGCATAGCTGTCAGTGTCAAGCGACCTCCAGATTTCGCATTGGTTCAGGACCGTCAGGAGGACGGTCGGCACCCGTCGTCGGTAATGAAAAATGCCACGCTTCGAGCACAGGCCAACGGGTCGATTGTGTAGACCCCTTGTGTAGACGCCCTGACGACGATTTTCTGAGCGTTTACGAGGATTTGAGACACCTCGACTGGCATCATTGTGTAGACGGTCTGTGGGGACAACCTTGGTGCTGGACCGTCGCTTTGACGGTTTGTCAGCCTTTCCCAATGGTTTGGGAAAGACTGGAGCGGGCGAAGGGATTCGAACCCTCGACCCCAACCTTGGCAAGGTTGTGCTCTACCCCTGAGCTACGCCCGCTCTGGCGCCTATGTCTCCGGTCTGAAGCGACACGGTGACTGGGTGAGGCGCGCTGTTAGCCCGGTGTTTCCGGGACGGCAAGCGCCTTTTCAACTTTCGTGTGAAATTTGCTGCAGACACGATTCCGCTTGGCGACTCCGGCACTAGAACATTACAAGAACAATTGTGAACGAGTCGCTTGCCTTGATAGCCCGCCTGAAGCGGATCGCCACGGTGGGGATGCCGACCCAGGGCGACGATCGCGCGGACGATGCGTGGCTGACGCAGGGTATGGCGAAGGCGCAGTTGCACGAGGTTTTTGCGACGATCGATGATTCGGCGAGTGCCGCGGGGTTCGCGGTTGCCTCGATATTGGCGGCAAAGGCAGCGCCGGTGATGTGGCTGCGGACCGAGGCCAGCGAGCGGCAGGGGGGCAGGTTGCATGCGACCGGGCTGGTCGAGATGGGGCTTGACGTGACGTCGCTGGTGCTGGGACTGGTCGAGGACGAGGCCAGCTTGCTACGCGCCGCTGCCGATGCTGCGCGGTGTCATGGGCTCGGCACGTTGTTGATGGAATCCTGGGGCAGGGCGCCCGGACTCGACCTCACCGCGACGCGGCGGCTGATGCTGGCGGCCGAAGCCTCGGGCGTGACGATCCTCAGCCTGCGCATCGGTGCCGAACCGGTGCCGAGTGCGGCCGCGTCGCGCTGGCGGGTGGCGGCATCCTGCTCCCGGCTGCTGGAAGCCGACGCACCTGGCAAACCTGCCTTCGACATCGAATTGCTACGCCGACGCGGAGGCCAGGCCGGGCTTCGCTGGCGTGTGGAGTGGGACCGTGACGCGCACATCTTCGACCAAAACGCCTTCGCCTCTGGTGATTCCGCGGCGCTACCTGGCGCTGGTATTCCCGTGGCTGCCGATCGAGCGGCTGCGGACGATGCGGCCGCATCTGTTCGTCGGACGGGCTGAGACGCCGATCGCATTCGTCGAATCGGTCTCGGGTGGGGTCCGTCTGAAGTCGCTCGATCGCGAGGCGGTGCGGGCAGGGCTCCAGTCTGGGCTGACGCTCGCCGACGCACGGGCGCGCGTGCCGGAACTGGAGGTGTACGAGCATGACGCGCATGCCGATCACGAATGGCTCGAGCGGCTCGCGGACGGGTGCCAGCGCTATACGCCGTCGGTCGCGCTCGACGAGCCCGATGGCCTGATCCTCGATATCGCCGGGTGCGTGCACGAGTTCGAGGGCGAACGCCGTCTGGCGGCTGATCTGGAGGAGCGGCTTGCGCGCCGGGGTGTGCTGGTGCGGCATGCGTTCGGCGACACGCCCGACACGGCACGCGCGCTGGCGCGGTTTGCCGGGGCGCCGGCGCCGGATGAAAAGCGCGCGGTCAAGCGGTTGCCGGTGGCGGCGCTGGGGCTGGACGAGGATGCGACGACCGCGTTGTCGCGCGCGGGGCTGAAGACGGTCGGCGACGTGATGGCGCGGCCCTTGGCGACGATCGCCGCACGGTTCGGCGAGGAGGCGGCGATGATGATCCGCCGGCTCGATGGCTCAGTGAAGGGACCGATCGTCGCGCGGCGGACGGTGCCGAAGATCGGCGTCGAACGCCGCTTCGCCGAACCCATCGCACGCACCGAATACGCACTCGAGATGCTGGCCGAACTCGCTACCGAAGCCGCGGCCCAGCTTGCCGACCGTCACGAAGGCGGCCGCCGCTGGGAAGCGCGCCTGTTCCGCGCCGACGGCCTCGTCCAGCGGCTGCGAATAGAGACCGGTCAGCCGACACGTAACGTAGCGTTATTGATGCGATTGTTCCGCGAGCGGATCGACAGCCTCGCCGATCCGCTCGATCCGGGGTTCGGCTATGATCTGGTCCGGCTCGACGTGGCGCTCGCGGAGAAACTCGACGCGTCGCAGCTGAAGCTGGAGGGCGGCGAGGCGCAGAAGGGGGAGGTCGCGCAGCTCGTCGACCAGCTCGGTACGCGGCTGGGTCGGACGCGCGTCCGCCGGTTCTCCGCGCGCGACAATCATATTCCCGAACAGGCCGAGCTGATGCTCCCTGCCGCCGAAGCGCCCGCGCCAACGCCGTGGATCGCGCCGGAAACCGACGAACCGCCGTTGCGGCCGATCTACCTGTTCGACCCGCCACAACCGATCGAATCGATGATGGCCGAGGTCCCCGACGGCCCGCCGCACCGGTTCCGCTGGCGCCGCACCGTCCACGATGTAGCGCACAGCGAAGGCCCGGAACGGATCGCCGGCGAATGGTGGCGACGCCCGGACATCCCGACGCGCGATTACTACCGCATCGAAGACCGCCGCGGCCGCCGCTTTTGGATCTTCCGCCACGGCCTGTATTCCGAGATGGAGACGCCCCGCTGGTACCTCCACGGCGTCTTCGCGTGAGGATCGGATGAACGGGCGGGCCGCGCCAGCGTTCGCGGAACTAGTCGCCGCGACCAACTACTCGTTCCTCGATGGCGCCAGCCACCCCAGCGACATCGTTGGGCGTGCGATCGAATTGAAACTGGCCGGTATCGGCATCGCCGATCGCAATACGGTTGCCGGCGTGGTCCGGGCCTATGATGCACTGGAACGCGCAAAACGGGGGCAGCTCGGCGCGAAGCTGCCGCCGTTCGATTTCAAGCTGGTGGTCGGCGCGCGTCTCGTATTCGCCGACGGTACGCCGGACATCGTCGCCTATCCCGCAACCCGGGCCGGATGGGGACGGCTGACGCGGCTGCTGACGCTGGGCAACCGGCGGGCAGAGAAAGGCGGCTGCATCCTCGGCTTCGACGATCTGGTCGCGCATCTCGGCGAAATCCTGTTGATCGTCATGCCCGAGTGCACCGCCCGGCCGGTGGTCGCGCACAAGGATTTCGTGCTTCCCGTCCGCAACGATGCCAGTCTCGAGGCTACGCTTGCCGCGCTCCGTCCGCTTGCGCGGCGATCGATGTGGCTTGGGGTTACGATGCCACATGGCGGTCGCGATCGGCGACGCCAGACCCGGCTGGCCCGGATCGCCGTCAAGGCGCGCGTGCCGATCCTGGCGACCAACGACGTGCGTTATGCGGTCGCCGACGATCGCTCGCTTCACGACATCGTCACCTGCATCCGTGAGGGCACGACGATCCAGCGTGCCGGCAAACGGCTCGGTGCCAATGGCGAACGCCATTTGAAGGATGCGGACGAGATCGCACACCTTTACCGCGACCGGCCGCACGCGATCGCCGAGACGGCAAAGCTGCTGGCGCGGATCGACTTCACGCTCGACGAACTCAAATACGAATATCCGCATGAGCCCGTCCCCGCAGGCTGGGACCCTCAGGGATGGCTGGAGCATCTCGTCTGGGAAAGCGCTTTGGATCGGTACGGCGAACGCGTACCCGAGAAGATGCTGGCGCTGCTGTACGAGGAGTTCCGGCTGATTCGCGCACGCGAATACGCCTATTACTTTCTCACGGTGCACGATGTCGTCCGATACGCACGCAGCGTAGAGCCGCCGATCCTATGTCAGGGGCGTGGGTCCGCGGCCAATTCGGCCGTATGCTTTCTGCTTGGTGTCACTTCGGTCGACCCGATGAAATACGATTTGCTGTTCTCGCGGTTCGTCAGCGCCGAACGCGACGAACCACCGGATATCGACGTCGATTTCGAGCATGAACGGCGCGAGGAGGTGATGCAGTACATCTACCGCCGCTATGGTCGGGATCGCGCTGCTATCGCTGCGACCGTCATCCATTACCGACCCCGCAGCACCGTACGCGAGGTCGGCAAGGCACTTGGCCTGACCGAGGACGTGACTCATCGGCTGACCAGTACGGTCTGGGGCAGCTTTTCCAGTCGGTTCGGCGAGCAACGGTTGAAGGAGACCGGCTTCGATCCTGGAAACCCCGAGATCGCACGCCTGCACGACATGGTCGACCGGCTGCTTCAGTTCCCGCGCCATTTGTCGCAGCATGTCGGCGGTTTCGTACTGACCCAGGGCCGTCTCGACGAGATGGTGCCGATCCACAATGGCGCGATGGTGGATCGCACCTTCATCGAATGGGACAAGGACGATATCGATTGTCTTGGCCTGATGAAGGTCGACATCCTGGCGCTCGGGATGCTGACGTGCATCCGCAAGAGCTTCGACCTCATGCGGTCACACGGCCTTGGCGACCACGACCTCGATACGATCCCGGATGCTGCAAAGCCGGTCTACGATATGCTGTGCAAGGGTGACAGCATCGGTGTGTTCCAAGTGGAGAGCCGCGCGCAGATAAACATGCTGCCGCGCCTGCGGCCCAAGGAGTTGTACGACTTGGTCGTTCAAGTTGCGATCGTTCGGCCGGGACCGATCGAAGGCGACATGGTGCATCCGTATCTACGTCGACGAGCGAAGAAGGAGAAAGTCGAATATCCCTCGCCTTCGCCGCTCCACGGCCCTGCCGGCGAACTGCGCGACGTGCTGGAAAAGACGCTTGGCGTGCCTCTGTTCCAGGAACAGGCGATGAAACTTGCGATCGTTGCGGCCAAGTTCACGCCTGAGGAAGCCAACCAACTCCGCCGGGCGATGGCGACGTTCCGCAACGTCGGCAAGATGGAGAACTTTCAGGTCAAGATGGTCGAGGGCATGGTCGCCCGTGGCTACGAGCGCGAGTTCGCCGAACGCTGTTTCAAGCAGATCGAGGGGTTTGGATCCTACGGGTTTCCAGAGAGCCACGCCCTTTCGTTCGCGCGGCTGGTGTATGTGTCGTCGTGGATCAAATGTTTTCACCCAGCGGTGTTCTGTTGCGCGTTGCTCAATTCGCAGCCGATGGGGTTTTATGCGCCGGTGCAACTGGTGCGGGATGCCGTGGAGCACGGGGTTACCGTGCTGCCGGTCGATGTGAATGCGAGCGGGTGGGATAACAGCTTATCCTCCCCGGCACCGGGAGGGGCGCGCGACGCGGGGTGGAGGGGGGCTTCCGCGGACGTATCGCTTGCGGATGTTCCTGTTACTGACGGCGAGCTTTCGACTGCCACCCTTCCAGGCGGAGCGTCTGCGGCGGCCCCCCTCCACCATCCTGCGGATGGTCCCCCTCCCCGTGCCGGGGAGGATGTGCGGCTGGGATTCCGGCAGGTGGATGGGTTTCGGAAGGATTGGGCCGACGAGATCGTTCGCGTTCGGACCATGCCGTTCGCTAGCATCGAGGACCTCGCGCGGCGCGCCAACCTGCCGCAGCGGGCGATGAACCTGCTGGCCGATGCGGATGCGTTTCGATCGGTGGCGAAGGAACGGCGCGAGGCTTTGTGGGATGTGCGCCGGACGCCGCCCAAGCAGCTTGCGCTGTTTGCCGCGGCAGAGGTGCCGGAGCTTGGTGCGGAGCCCGACGCGCACCTGCCAGCGATGCCGCTGTCCGAACAGGTGGCGGCGGATTACCAGACGACGCGGCTGTCGTTGAAGGCGCATCCGATGCAGTTCCTCCGCGAACGCTTTGCCGCCGAGGGGATCCTGTCGAGCGCGCAGGCCAACGCGACCAAGGACGGGCGCCGCGCGAAGGTGGCGGGTGTCGTCCTGGTCCGCCAGCGCCCCGGCAAGGGCAATGCGATCTTCGTGACGATCGAGGACGAGACCGGGATCACCAACGGGCTGATGTGGGCGCGCGACTTCGAGGCGAACCGCCGCGCGGTGATGGCCTCGCGGCTGATGGTGCTGGAGGGCATGATCCAGTGCAGCGAGGAAGGTGTCACGCACCTGATGACGTCGCGGGTGCAGGATCGCACGGAGATGCTGGGGCTGTTGTCGGAGGACCACGCGCTTGAGCCGCCGCTCGCGCGCGTCGACGAAGTGATCCGGCCGGTCCTCACGCGTGGCCCGGACGGACGGACACCCCGTGGCCAGCATCCGCGCGACGTCCGCGTCCTGCCCAAATCGCGCGACTTTCATTAATATGGCCGGCGCTCGATGGTGTCGTCCGCAAGATCGCCGAACGCTCTTTTATCAGACCGGTCGGCGCCTCCGAACAGATGCACCTCCCCGGCGGAGGCCGGGGTTCAGTTGGGTAACGCTGCTGATGAAGACTGCTCCGTAACTACGACCTCTCCAACTGGACCCCGGCCTCCGCCGGGGAGGCGGCTTGTCCGAAGGCGGAGATGAAATGCCAACCAGTTCCGGAGGCCACCGCTTCGCAACCCTGTCTCTATTGCTTACGCGGTCCCTTGGATGCTGGAACCCGTATGCATGGTAAGGATCAACGGCTCGCGCCGAATGCCAAGGCACGTTTGTCGTGCATGCCTATCCATCCTAGAGGTGGCATTCGTCGTCAGCGCCCCCCAGATAGCGCGCTAGAATTACACGGGAGTTGAACTTGGCCACGCTTGGAATGTCCCCCGCGGAGAAGGACGCCGTCGACGCGTTCCGTCGCGACGTCGTCGAACCGTCGATGACGAGCCTCGTGATCATCGATTTCTGGGCGGAATGGTGCGGGCCGTGCAAGGCGCTGACGCCGACGCTGGAGAAGGTCGCCGCCGATTATGCCGACAAGGGCATCGTGCTGGCGAAGGTCGATACCGACAAGAACCAGTTCATCGCAGCGCAATTCCAGATCAAGTCGATTCCGACCGTCTATGCGATGTTCCAGGGCCAGCTGGTCGCCGACATGACCAGCGCGCGCACCGAATCGCAGCTGCGGGTGATCCTCGACCAGTTGCTCAAGCAGCTGCCGATTGAAGCCGGCGCAACCGACGCGGTGCCCGACGTCGAGCCGTTGATCGCAATCGGTGAAGAGGCGCTCGCGGCCAATGACGGCGAGCGCGCACTGGGCATCTTCCGCGAGATCGCCGAGATCGCGCCCGAGCATCCGCAGGTCCATGCCGGCTTCGTCCGCGCGCTGGTCGCGACCGGGCAGCTCGACGAGGCGGCGGACTGGCTGGCGAATCTCGATCCGGCGATCGCCAAGGACCCAGCGATTACGCGCGCGCAGGCGGCCCTCGCACTCGCGCAGTCGGCGCCGCCGGTCGAGGACCTGTCGCCGCTGCTCGCTGCGGTCGAGGCGAACCCCGACGACCTGCAGGCCCGGTTCGCGCTCGCCAATGGCCAGATGGCAGCGAACGATCGTGATGCGGCGGCCGACACGTTCCTCGGCATCATCGCCACCGAGCGCGACTGGAACGAGGGCGCGGCGCGGACGCAGCTGCTGAAATTGTTCGAGGTCGTCGGGCTCGAAGACCCATGGGTGTCTGGACAGCGACGCCGCCTGTCTGCGATCCTGTTCGGATGACCACCGAGTCCGCCCCCCCGCGCGCCACCACGCGACTGTCGATCTTCCCGCTGCCGGGCGCGCTGCTGTTCCCGGGCATGCACCTGCCGCTGCACATGTTCGAGCCGCGCTATCGGGCGATGATCAGCGACGCGATGGCGCGCGACCGGCGGATCGGGATGATCCAGCCGCGAGGCGGACCGCATGACGACGCGGACGCGCTGTACGACATCGGCTGCGTCGGCAAGATCGCCGAGGTCGAGGCGCTCGACGACGGGCGCTACAACGTCGTGCTCGAGGGCATCGCGCTGTTCCGGATCGTCCGCGAGCTCGACGTGACGACCGCATTCCGCCAGGTCGAGGCGGAGTTGCTGCCGTTGATCGAGGACGATGCGCTGTCGCTCGGGCGACGGTCCTCGCTGGAGCTGGAGTCGCGGCGGTTCGCGGACATGCAGGGTTATGCGGTCGATTGGGATGCAGTCGGCCGGCTCGACGACGAGAGCTTGGTCAACGGCATCGCGCAGATCGCGCCGTTCGATGCGGCCGCCAAGCAGGCGCTGCTCGAGGCGCCGGATATCGAGCAGCGCGCCGAACTGATCATCCAGCTGATGCAGTTCTTCGGGCGGCACGACGGTGACGAATCGGTGACGTTGCAGTGAGCGCGCTCGATTCCTGGTTGCTCGAACGTCTCGTTTGCCCGATGACGCGCATGCCACTTCGCTATGACGAGGCCGCGCAGGAACTGATTTCGGACGCTGCCGGGCTCGCCTATCCGATCCGTGATGGCGTGCCGGTGATGCTGGTCGAGGAAGCCCGCCGGCTCGACGACACCGCCGCCTGATCGTCTTGCTTCAGTACCCCGTCCGCGTCGCGCCGGCCTCCCGGACGGCGGCGAGCGTCGGGTAGCCGTTCACCGCCATCAGCAGGTCGGCTTCGGCGAGGATGCACTTCAGCACATGCGCCGCGCCGTTCGCGCCGTCGAGCGCCAAGCCGTACGTGTAGGGCCGACCGATCCCGACCGCGGTGGCGCCGAGTGCGAGTGCCTTAACCACGTCGCTCCCTGACCGCACGCCGGAGTCGAACAGCACCGGCACGGTCCCGCTCGCCGCGACCACCGCGGGCAGCATGTCGATCGCGGCGATCCCGCCATTCGCCTGGCGTCCGCCGTGGTTCGAGCAGTAGATCGCGTCCGCACCCAGATCGATCGCGCGGCGCGCGTCGTCCGGATGGCAGATCCCCTTCAGGACGATCGGCAGCTTGGTCATCGACCGCAGCCACGGCATGTCGTCCCACGTCAGCACCTTGCCGAACGTCCCGGCCCATTGGCGTACGGCAGCCGCCACATCTTCGCGCGGTGGCTTGGCGAGCATCGCGCGGAAGACCGGGTCGCTGAAGTAATTCTCCAGCACATGGCCGCCTAGTTGCGGGAAGTTTGCGACGTTCAGGTCGCGCGGGCGCCAGCCGGTGACACAGGTGTCGAGCGTGACGACGATCGCCTTGTATCCGGCCGCCTCGGCGCGGTGGACGAGGCTTTCGGCAAGCGGCTTGTCCTTGGGCGTGTAGAGCTGGAAGAAGCCGGGCACGTCGCCCATCGCCGTGGCGACGTCCTCGAGCGGATCGTTCGACAGCGTCGACTGGATCAGCGGAACGCCGGTCAGCGCGGCGGCCCGCGCGGCGGCGAGATCGCCGTGGCCGTCCTGCGTGCACATGCCGTTGATCCCGACCGGGCTCATGAAGATCGGGCTGGGCAGAGTCATCCCGAACAGGTCGATCGACAGGTCGCGGCGCGTCGCGTCGACCATCATCCGCGGGGTCATGCCCCAATGCCGGAACGCGTCGGCATTCTGGCGCTGCGTGAACTCGTCGCCGCACCCGCCTTGCAGATAACCGAGCACCGACGGTGGCAGCGCCGCTGCCGCCCGAGCCTCGAGCGATGCGAAATCGACCGGGACCTTCGGGACGACACCGGCGAGCCCGGCGAAATAGATCTCGTTCTGGTAATCGCCGTAATGCGGCATGCGCTGCCCTCCGAAGCTGGTCGTGGTCAGTCCCGATAGCCCGGATTGACCCGGTCGAGTTTCCGCAGCAACGCCGGCCAGGCGAGCCCATCGGCGAGCATGCGGATGCCTGCACCGCTCGATTGCCCTTCGACCTTTTCCGCGACGCCCTGGTTCGGGTTGTTCAGGTTCTCGCGACCGGCGCTCAGCATCAGGACCTGTGCCTCGCAGGCGCGTTCGAGGAAATACATCCGCAGGAACGCCTGCGGCACCGACTCGCCCACCGTTAGCGTGCCGTGGTTGCGCAGGATCATCGCATTCTTGGTGCCGAGATCCTGCACCAGCCGTTCGCGTTCCTCCAGTTCGGTCGCGATGCCCTCGAAGTCGTGATAGGCGACGTCGTGCCCGGCAATCATCGCCGTCTGCGTATGCGGGAGCAGCCCCTCGGCCATCGCCGACACCGCTTGGCCGTGCGGGGTGTGGAGATGCAGCACCGCCACCGCATCGTGGCGCGCGGCGTGGACCGCTGAGTGGATCACGAAGCCCGCGCGGTTGACCGGGGCAGGGGTGTCCATAACCTTGTTGCCGTCGACGTCGATCTTGACCAGCGACGATGCGGTGATCTCCTCGAACATGTGCGTGTACGGGTTGATCAGGAAATGATGCTCGGGGCCGGGGACGCGCGCCGACAAATGGGTGAAGATCAGATCGTCCCAGCCGTAGAGCGCGAAGAGTCGGTATGCGGCGGCGAGATCGACGCGCAGCGCCCATTCCTCGGCTGATACTTGGCCCTTGATCGTCGTTTCCGCCGCCGTCGGTTCCATCGCCTTCAATGCCGTCGCCATCATCCGCCTCCTTATGTTTGGCCCCTTGTACGACCGGCATTCGGCAAACTTTGTCTCGATGGTGACAATCTTGAAATTTCGCCTAGCCTTGTACGATGCACGATCCGGATCACGCGATACTGGCGACCGATAGCTGGTTCGGCGCGATACCGGCGGGCCGTCGCGAGCGCCTGTTGCAGGAGGCGCGAGTCGAGGTGCTGGAAAACGGCGCGCGGATCTACGGCTCGGGCGATCCCCCGAACGGATTGTGGGCGGTGCTGGACGGGCAGGTCCGGTTAAAGGGCTTGTCCGCCAATGGTGCCGAACTGCTCGCGCTGATCGTGCGGCCGGGGACGTGGTTCGGCGAATTGTCGACGCTGGACGGCCATCCGAGGCCGCACGACGCGACGGCGTTTGGCACGGCGCGACTGCTGCATGTGCCGGTGGCGGCGTTCGCGCGGGCGGCGGCAGCGGACCCGGAGCTTTACCGCGATCTCGGCCTGCTCGTGTGCGCGCATCAGCGCACCGCCTTGCGGTTCATCGCGCAGAGCGTTGGGCAGTCGATCCGCGTGCGACTGGCGCAAGCGCTGATGCGCGCGTCGCAGGCGGGGGATGGTCGGATCACGATCCGTCAGGAGGAACTGGCCGGCGTGGTCGGCATCGCACGCCAGACGCTCAACCGGCACCTGAAGCGGTTCGAGCGCGATGGCCTGGTCGCGGTGGCCTATGCGCAGGTTCGCATCCTCGACCTGCCGGGGTTGCGCGGCATCATCACCGAATAGGGCATCGCCAAGCCCTTCTCCCGCGCGCTACACTCCCGCCCATGACGATCAGAATCGGTATTGGCGGCTGGACCTACGAGCCGTGGCGCGGGACCTTCTATCCGGAGAAATGGGCGCAGAAGCGCGAGCTTGATTATGCCGCCGAACACGTCACCGCGATCGAGATCAACGGTACCTATTATGGCAGCCAGAAGCCGGCCACGTTCGCATCGTGGGCCAAGGCGGTGCCCGACGGGTTCGTCTTCTCGCTCAAGGCGTCGCGCTATTGCACCAACCGGAAGGTGCTGGCCGAGGCGGGGGAGTCGATCGCCAAGTTCACCGGGCAGGGGATCGTCGAGCTCGGCGATCGGCTCGGGCCGATCCTGTGGCAGTTCATGGCGACCAAGAAATTCGACGCCGACGATTTCGCCGCGTTCCTGAAGCTGTTGCCCGCCAAGCAGGACGGGCTCGCGCTGCGCCATGCGATCCAGGTCCGTCACGAGAGTTTCGCGGTGCCGGAGTTCGTCGCGATGTGCCGCGATGCCGGCGTCGCGATCGTCTTCGCGCAGTCGGCCGAATATCCCGCGATCGCCGACGTGACCGGCGACTTCGTTTATGCGCGACTGGAGGATGCCGAAGAGCGCTTCGTCGCAGGCTACGCCCCGACCGCGCTGGACGAATGGGCGGACAAGGCGAAGACTTGGGCTGCGGGGGGACGGCCCGACGGTCTGCCCTATGTCGAGGACGCCGCGCCGGCGAAGACGCCGCGTGAGACGTTCATGTTCTTCATCAACGGCGCGAAGGTTCGCGCACCCCATGCAGCGATGGCGCTGATCGAGCGGGTTCGAGAGTAAGTCTGGCGGTATTCAGGTAATGCTTTCGCTGACGGTGAGGTTCGATATGTTGCCGACATGGCTACAAGTCGGTCGATCGTTCAGAGAAAATCCGATACGGTAGTTCAGGACCGCAATGGTCCGTGCGATCGACCTTACTGTATTGAAGGGAGCGCTCGATGAAGTTGGCAGTATCATGTGCCGTCATGTGCTTTTCGACGATGGCAAACGCACAAGCTTTCCAGCCGCCTCAGTCCTACACACCTTATTCGGATCCCTTTCGCGGGATAGACCCGGATCGCGATGTCTTGCGCGGTCGTGGATGGGGGGGCGATACGCCGACGATGCGGCAGCAACGGGAAAAGCGTGTTGCCGCGTTCCGGATGAAGGTGGCGAACCTCGTGACGCTCAAGAGCGGGACGCTTTCGGACGCGGACCAGGAGACCCTAAGACACGAATATACCAAGCTTCTTTATCGCAACCGGTAGATGTATTCTGGGGCAGCGAGCAGCACGAACTACGCCGCTAGCTGAGGATGCGATCCCGAAAGCGATCGTTGATCCTCCGAGGTGCGGGTCGGGATAACGGTCCAATGGTGGCGACGCGGATCAGCAGCTTTTGGAAATATCGCTAGAACGGCTCGCCAGCGGCCCGCATTCCGAAATGATGGCCCTGCAACGTGCTTGTCCGACACCTGATCATGCGCAATCGAGGCATCCCCCATAGAGCGCGCAGCAATCGATCGGCTTAGATCCCGTCGGACTCGGGAGCGGTCGTCTCGACCGGCGTGGCGGGGATCACCACCGGTGCCGGCTGAGGCTGTCCGGCCTGGCCGATCAGCGCGGTGTTTTCGATCACGTCGAGCGCCTGGCGTGCGACGACATAGCGTCGTGCCGCATCCATCCAGTTGCCGGCCTGGGCGGCGCCGGGCAGGCGCGCGACTTCGGCCCGTGCCGCCTCGACTTGGCCCGCGCCCAACAAGCGGCGTGCACGGGCGAGGCGATCCGCCGGCATCGGCGAGGGGGTGCCCGCCTTGCGGAGTACCACGAGCGTGTCGATCTGATGCTGGACGGTATCGAGCCAGTTCTCGCCGGTCGAGCTGGTGATGTCCGGTGCGATCGCGTCGAGCCCCTGGCGCAAATCTTCCAGCGTTACCGGTTGGCGTGCGGCCTGGATCAGCAACGTTGTCGCGCGGGGCTGCGCCTGGCCGAACCGCAGGCGTACTTGCTCCTCCAGATAGCCGAGCCCGACGCCGCGATCGAGCGCACGGCGAGCCGCGAAGGCCACCAGCAGCCCTTCGGCGCGCGTAGCCTGCGCGCCGGCGGCGGCGGCATCGGTGGTGATCGTGGCTGTGCGCGCCTCGAGCGCGGTCAGCTGGCCGGCCAGCGTCGCCTCTCGCGTGGCCAGGACCGTCGTATCGATCGGCGCCGCTGCCTGCGGCTCACCGTCCGGACCTAGCGGTTGTGCGGGGATATAGCCCGAATTGCCGGCCGCCAGCTTTTGCCGCGCGGCGGACGACGCGGCCGCCGTCGCCTGCGTGGCCTTGAACCACGGCAGCATCTTCGCCGCATAGGCCATTAACCCGAGCCCGGCGATAAACGCGAGCGCGGTGAGGGCGATGATGACGCCCATTCTGGGTCCGCGTGCCCGTGGGCGATCGGTCGGCACGTAGTCGCTCATGGCGTGCTTATCCCCGCCACGCACCGGATGGTCAATCGCGCGTATGTTCGCACGTGCAGCAGCGAGTGCTACGAGTGCTGGATCGCTCGGTTGCGGGGCGATAGAGGCGGTCGCCCAGCCGGTTCCGGCCGCTTCGGCGACGGCGGCGCTGATCGCGGCGATCTCGATTCCGGATTGGGCAATGTCCGCCGTATCGAGCATAGCCTTCAACCGAGCCGCGGCGCGTTCGGAGTGCAGCAGCACGACGGTGTCGACGAACGACTGCGCAACCGTAGCGTCGATCGGCACATCATCACTCGCGTAGACCGTAATGGCCTCGATCCCGTCGCCGGTCGGGGCACGATCGCGCCCGGCGAGATGCAACAGTCGCGCAAAACCGCGATCGCGCGCTTCGGAGACGGCATCGCGCGCGTCGCCCGACCCGGTCACCGCGACCGCAAAGCCCGCGTCGCTCGCTGCCGCCGCGGTCGTAGCGCCGACGGCGACCACCGGCAGGCGCTTCAACGCGTCCAGTCCTGCGCCACCATGCCGCACCGCGTTCGCGCTGGTCAGCAACAGCCCGTCGAACCCCGCCGGATCGGGCACGCTCCAGTCGACCGGCGTTACGGCGAACAGCGGAACCTGCCGTACGTCGAGCCCTAACGCCCGCAGCGCCGCCGCAGTCCGCGCGTTGCCGGGCTCCGGCCGCACGACGACGACCGCGTGGGGCGACGTCATGCCGCGAACAACCGGCGGACGCTGGCCGGCGCGCGCGTGAGAAGGTCAACCGCCAGCATCGTGCCCAGGTCTTCGTCCGCGCTGCCCTCGATCGATCCGGCGACGTCGCACGTCCCGTCCTCGGCGATCAGCTCGGCGCGCAACGTCAGCGTCTCGCCCGCCAGCGACGCGAGCGCCGCGACCGGCGAGTGGCAGTCCGCGCCGAGCCGGGCGAGCAACGCGCGCTCGGTCAGCACGCACAGGCTGGTGTCGGCATGGTCGATCGCGGCGACGATCGCATGCGCGGCACTGCCGTCGAGGACTTCGATCCCGACCGCGCCCTGCGCCGGTGCGGGCAGCATGATGTCGGTCGGGATCGCATGGCCGTCCTCGCGCCCGAGGCGATCGAGCCCGGCGGCGGCGAGCAGCGTGGCGTCCATCTCGCCGCTCGCCACCCGGCCGAGCCGCGTGTCGACGTTGCCGCGGATCAGCACGATCTCCAGGTCGGGCCGCAGCCGCAGCATCTGCGCGCGGCGTCGCGGCGAACTCGTCCCGACGACGGCGCCCGGGCGCAGGTCGGCAAAGGTCTCCGCACCGATCAGCCGATCGCGCACGTCGGCCCGCGGCAGCATCGCGGCGATCCTCAGCGTGTGTGGGCGGATCGTCTCGACGTCCTTCATCGAATGGACCGCGCAGTCGATGTCGCCGTCGTGCAGCGCGCGATCGAGCTCCTTGGTCCACAGCGCCTTGCCGCCGATCTCGGCGAGCGCCCGATCCTGCACGCGGTCGCCCGTCGTTCGGATCACGACCGTCTCGACCTTATCAGGCGACCAGCCATGCGCCGCGCACAACGCATCGCGGACCAGGCCTGCCTGGGTGAGCGCCAGCGGCGAACCGCGCGTACCGAGCCGAAAAACTGTCATGCTGGGTGCCATGCAGAAAGGGGCCCCCTTCGACAAGCTTCACACAGGCCTATACAGACACGCGATGATCATTCTCGGCATCGAATCCTCCTGCGACGAAACCGCCGCCGCGCTCGTCACCGGCGACCGGCAGGTCCTCGCGCACCGGCTGCTCGGGCAGGAAGCGGCGCACGCTCCGTTCGGCGGCGTCGTCCCCGAAATCGCCGCGCGCGCGCATGTCGAGGCGCTGGAGCCGCTCATCGTCGCGGCGCTGGCCGACTCGAAGCTGACGCTGGCCGATGTCGACGCGATTGCCGCGACCGCGGGGCCGGGGCTGATCGGCGGGGTGATGGTCGGGCTCGTCACCGGCAAGGCGCTCGCACACGCCGCGGGCAAGCCGTTGATCGCGGTCAATCATCTCGAAGGCCACGCGCTCTCGCCGCGGTTGTCCGATCCGGACCTGGAGTTCCCATACCTGCTGCTCCTCGTGTCGGGCGGGCATTGCCAGTTGCTGCTGGTCGAGGGCGTCGGTGCGTATCGGCGCCTCGCCACGACCATCGACGATGCGGCGGGCGAGGCGTTCGACAAGACCGCCAAGTTGCTTGGTCTCGGCTTCCCCGGTGGTCCTGCCGTCGAACGGGCCGCGGCGTTGGGGGATCCCAAGGCCGTCCCCCTGCCGCGCCCGCTTAAAGGTTCGGCCGAGCCGCATTTCTCGTTCGCCGGCCTGAAGAGTGCGGTCGCGCGCGTCGTCGGCCAATATTCGCCCGAGGATATCGCCGCCTCGTTCCAGGCGGCGGTGGTAGACTGCCTGATCGACCGCACGACCAAGGCTCTGCGGACATCGCATGGCGCCACCGCGCTCGTCGTCGCGGGCGGGGTGGCGGCCAATACTGCTGTTCGTACCGCGTTGCAGGGGCTCGCAACCGCGCACGGGCTCCGCTTCGTCGCGCCGCCCTTGTGGCTGTGCACCGACAACGCCGCGATGATCGGCTGGGCGGGGGCCGAGCGGTTTGCCGCGGGCCTTACTGATCCGCTCGATGTCGCCGCGCGCCCGCGCTGGCCGCTCGATCCGAATGCCGAAGCGGTGCGTGGCGCAGGGGTGAAGGCATGAAAATTGGCGTCATCGGTGGCGGGGCGTGGGGCACGGCACTTGCGCAGGTCGCGGCCTATGGCGGTCGCGATGTCATCCTGTGGGCGCGCGAGGGCGCCGTGGTCGAGTCGATCAACACCGCCCATGAGAACACGCTGTTCCTCGGCGGCGTCGCGCTGTCAGCGACGATTCGCGCGACCGACGACCTCGCCGCGCTGGCGGACATGGAGGCGATTCTCGTCGTCGCACCCGCGCAGCACGTCGGCAGCGTGCTCGCCGCCGCCCCGATCGGCCACATACCGCTCGTGCTCTGCGCGAAGGGGATCGAGGCGGGCAGCAAGCGGCTCGTCGGCGAGGTCGCGCGCGCGGTGCACCCCGATGCGCCGATCGCGGTGCTCTCGGGACCGACCTTCGCGCACGAAGTCGCCGCCGGGTTGCCGACCGCGGTGACGCTCGCCTGCGAGGATGCGGCGCTTGGCGAGCGGCTCGCGACACGCCTCGCCGCCCGCCATTTTCGCACCTACGCCTCGACCGACGTCGCGGGTGCGGAGATCGGTGGCGCGGTGAAGAACGTCCTCGCGATCGGTTGCGGCGTGGTCGAGGGGGCAGGGCTCGGCCAGAACGCGCGCGCGGCGTTGATCGCGCGCGGGTTCGCCGAGATGACGCGGTTCGGCTTGGCCCGCGGTGCGCGGGCGGAGACGCTGGCGGGGCTTTCGGGGTTGGGTGATCTCGTGCTCACCTGCTCCTCGACGAGTTCGCGCAACTTCTCGCTGGGTGTCGGCCTTGGACGCGGCGAGTCGGCGGCGACATTGCTGTCAGATCGCCGGACCGTCGCGGAAGGCGCCTTCACCGCGCCCGTCCTCCGCGAAGCCGCCCGCGACGCGCGTGTCGACATGCCGATCACCGATGCCGTCTGCCGGCTGCTGGAAGGCGCGCCGGTGAGCGACGTTATCGGCGATCTGCTCGCCCGGCCGCTGAAGGGCGAGGCGGGCTGACCGCCAGGCGATCCGCGAATGGGCTTGCCTCGTTCGCGGATTGTTCTATTTCCGGCGCATGCTCGACATGCCGCCGGACTCCTGCATCGACAAACCTGGATCGCCTCCCGATTCGGTAATATGCGCCGCCGATGTAGCGCGCGGCGTGATCCGGATGTTGCTGCGCCACGATCTCACCGCGATGACTGAAGTGCCGCTCGATGGCGGCCGCCGTGCCGACCTGATGGCGGTGGACGCGCGCGGCCAGATCGTGATCGTCGAGATCAAGGTGTCGCGCGCCGATCTGCTAGGCGACGGGAAGTGGCCGGATTATCTCGGGCATTGCGACCGGTATTTCTGGGCGGTCCCGGCAGGGTTCGACGTCGGACCGCTGAACGGGCCCGCGTTCCTGCCCGAGCGGACGGGGATCATCGTCGCCGATCGCTATGACGCGGCGATCGTGCGCGAGGCGCATACGGTGCCGCTGCCGGCGCATGTGCGGAAACGGTGTACGCTGGCGTTCGCCCGGCGCGCGGCACGGCGGCTGATCGCGCAGATGGACCCGGACGCCGACGGGTTGGCGTTCTAACACTAAATCCTCCCCCGCCAGGGGGAGGTGGCACCGCAGGTGACGGAGGGGGAGGAACACGCAACGACCCTTACCCATTCCTCCCCCTCCGTCTGGCAAGCGCCAGCCACCTCCCCCTAACGGGGGAGGATCAGAAGATCAGAACTTTGGCCCCGACACGGCCTTGCGCACCTTCTTCGGCGCATCTTCCAGCAGCTTGCTCACGATCGGGTTGCGTCCATCCTGCTTGGCATAGGCGCGCGCGGACATGCCCGCCATGATGTCCGC
Source organism: Sphingomonas sp. PP-CE-3G-477 (assembly GCF_003050745.1). Taxonomy (GTDB): domain Bacteria; phylum Pseudomonadota; class Alphaproteobacteria; order Sphingomonadales; family Sphingomonadaceae; genus Sphingomonas. The sequence continues at coordinate 22,866 of NZ_QAOF01000005.1, forward strand.
CTGGTCGGGATCGGCGTTCTCGGCCAGCAGCACCCGGATCATGCCCACGTCACGGCGCTGCACCGCGCGGATCAAGGGAGTCTCGCCCGCCGAATTGGCCAGGTTCGGGTTCGCGCCTGCTGCGGTCAGGATCGGGATCATGTTCGTCTGGCCCAGCGTCACTGCGAGCAGCAGCGGCGTATTGCCCTTGCCGTCGCGCAGGTTCGCGTCCGCACCCTTCTGCAGCAGGAAGCGCAGATACACCTCGTCGCCGCGCTTGATGACGATGTGCAGCGCGCCTTCGCCGCTGGTCACGTCGCGCGTGTTGATGATGTTGCTGCCGGGCTTGCCGAGCATCTCCAGCACCTCGTTGTTCTTCGCATCGCGCACTGCGGACAGGAACTTGTACCCCTCCGACTGGCCTTGCGCGAACGCGGGTGCCGCGACGCAGGTGAGCGCAGGCGTCAGGAGGGTAGCGGCGAGCATCAGGCGGATACGCATCGAGAGACTTCCTTGGTTCGTCCTGGATATCGGTGACGCTTGCGCCGCAGTAGCGAACAGATCAAGGCTGGCGGGACCATGACCCTCCGTTTCATCCTTTTCGGCGCACTTGCCTTGTCAGCCTGCACCGCCTCGGCACCGCCCGCCAAACCGCCGCTCGAAGGCGCCCGGATCGGCGGCGCCTTCACGCTGACCGACCAGAACGGGCGGACGATCACCGAGCGTAAATTCGCCGGGAAATACCGGATCATGTATTTCGGCTACACCTTCTGTCCCGATGTGTGTCCGACGGATGTCCAGGCGATCGGCGCCGCGGTGAAAAAGCTTGAGGCGACCGACCCCGCGCTTGCCGCGAAGATCGTGCCGGTGTTCGTGACGGTCGACCCGGCGCGCGATACGCCCGCCGTGCTCAAGCAGTTCGTCTCCGCCTTCCACCCGCGCATGGTGGGTCTCACCGGCACCGACGCGCAGATCGCCAAGATCAAGACCGAATACGCCGTCTATTCCAGCAAGGGCGACGCATCCCCCGGCGGCGGCTACCTCGTAAACCACTCGCGCCAGGCCTATCTGATGGGCCCGGACGGCAAGCCTCTCGCTTTGCTGCCGCAGGAACAAGGGCCCGACGCAGTGGTGACGGAAATCAAGCGCTGGGCCCGGTGAGCGCGCGCTTCTGGGAAGATACGCCGATCGACCAGCTCGACCGCGGCCAGTGGGAAGCGTTGTGCGACGGCTGCGGCAAATGCTGCATCCACAAGCTCGAGGACGAGGATACCGGCGAGCTCGTCGCGACCAACGTCTCGTGCCGTCTGCTCGACCGGCGCAGCGGGCAATGCTCCGATTACCGCCACCGCCACGCCTATGTCCCCGAATGCGTGCGGCTGACGACCGGCAACGTCCGCGGGATCGACTGGCTGCCCTCGACCTGCGCGTACCGACTGCGTGCGGCCGGCGAGCAATTGCCCGAATGGCACTATCTCGTCTGCGGCGACCGCGAGGCCGTCCACCGCGCCAAGCAATCGGTCCGCGGCTGGACGATCAGCGAGGACGAGGCCGGCGAGCTCGAATATCACGTGATCGACCGCGAGCTCTGACTCGGTGATAGCCCGATGATCGAGGGCCTGGAGATTGTTCGTCACCCGCGCGCACGCCGCGCGCGTCTGTCGATCGATCCCGCGAGCGGCCGGGCTAGGCTGGTCCTCCCCAAGCGTGCGGCGCTGAAACAGGCGCTGGCCTGGGCCGAGGACAAGGCCGACTGGATCGCCGAACAGCGCGCGCTGCTCCCCCAGCCGCGCCCATTCGTGCCCGGTGCGGTCCTCACCGTCGCCGACGAGCCGCTGACGATCGAGTGGACGCCGGGCAGCCGCCGAACCGTAGTTCGCGAAGGCTCGGTCCTGTCGCTGTCAGGGCCCCCCGAAACTATCGCGCGTCGCGTCGAGGCTTGGCTGAAACGCACCGCACTCGCCGTGCTGGAAACCGAAACCGCCGAATACGCCGCCAAGGCCAAGGTGACCATCGCGCAGGTCGCGGTCGGCGATGCGAAGGGCCGCTGGGGCAGTTGCGCATCGAGCGGCGTCATCCGCTACAGCTGGCGGCTGATCCTCGCGCCAAGCTGGGTGCGCCGCGCCACCGTCGCGCACGAAGTCGCACACCGCGTCCACATGAACCACGCGCCGGTCTTCCACGCGCTGGTCGAGCAACTCTACGGCGAAGACCCGACGCCCGCGCGTGTCTGGCTACGCACGCACGGCGCTGGCCTTCACTGGTTCGGGCGCTCTTCCTGATCGCTCTGGAAGCGTTGCGTCTGGACCTGGTCGCGTGGTCCATCTCGGGGCACGTCGCGCTGAAGCGGTTGCCGCCCCGCTGGTGACGGCTCGCGCCGCTCACGCCCGGTAACCCGGTCGATCCAGTCCTGATTCAACTGCTGCGGCGGCGTTGCGAGGACTTCTGGCTGATCCGCATCGGGCCGCGGGATCGTGTCGCCGGTCTGCGCGTCGGTCGGGACCGGCGGCTGGCCCTGCTCGATCGGATTACCGTCCGCGTCGACCGCCATCTGGCCATTGTCGGGCTGCCCGAAATAGCTCTCCTCGTCAGGCTCGAGCTGCCACTCGGGTAGCGTGACCTTCGTATCGAACTGCTCGATCGGACGGTTGGCCGTCGCTGGCTTCATGAACGCAGCCCAGGCCTTGGCCGGCGCGGTGCCGCCGTGCAGGCCGGCGATCGGCTTGGCATCATCGCGACCCATCCACACACCCGTGGTGATGCCACTGGAGAAGCCGAGGAACCAGCCGTCCTTCGATGCGGTGGTCGTGCCGGTCTTGCCCGCGACCGGGCGGCCGATCTGCGCGGCACGTCCGGTGCCGGTGTTGACCGCGGTCTGCAGCAGGTCGGTCATCTCGGCGGCGACATAGGGCGCGACGAGCACATGGCTGCGGTCGACCTCGTGCGTATAGATCGTCTGGCCATTCGCCGTGACGCGCGTGATCCCGTACGGAGTCACCGCCACGCCCTTGCTGGCGACCGACGCAAACGCGCGCGTCATGTCGATCACGCGAACCTCCGACGTGCCCAGCACCATCGACGGATGCACGTTGACCGGGGTGGTGATCCCGAACCGCCGTGCCATGTCGGCGACCGTGTTGAAGCCGACCTCCTGGCCGAGCTTGGCGGCGACGGTGTTGAGCGAATAGGCGAACGCGGTGCGCAGCGACACCGCGCCGGAGTTGCGGCGGGAATCGTTGCGTGGGCTCCAGCCGTTGATCGTGACGGGTTCGTCGACGATCGAATCCTCCGGCTTGTGGCCGGCCTCAAGCGCGGCGAGGTACACGAACAGCTTGAACGACGAGCCCGGCTGGCGGACCGCCTGTGTCGCGCGGTTGTAGATCGACGAGACGTAATCCTTGCCGCCGACCATCGCGCGGACCTCGCCGCCGCGATCGAGCGCGACCAGCGCACCCTGTGCGCCGGGTGGGGCATTGGCGCGGATCGCGTCGTCCGCCTGGCGCTGCATCGTCAGATCGAGCGTCGTCCAGACTTCGAGCGGTTCGGTGGTCTCGTCGATCAGCGTATCGAGCTGCGGCAACGCCCAGTCGGTGAAATACCGCACGCTGTTCTGCCTGGGCTCGGGCGCCAGTTTCAGCCCGGACACGTCCGCATCGGCAGCCTCGGACGCGGTGATTGCGCCGGTTTCCTGCATCGTCTCCAGTACGACACCCGCGCGGCCCATCGCCGCCTCGGCATCGGCGGTCGGCGAGTAGTTGGACGGCGCCTTGACGAGGCCGGCGATGACCGCAGCCTCGGCGAGGCTCAGATGATCCGCGCCGTGGCCGAAGAATTTCCGGCTCGCCGCGTCGATCCCGTAGGCACCGCCGCCGTAGTAAACCTTGTTGAGGTACAGTTCGAGGATCTGGTCCTTCGAAAACTTCCATTCGAGCGCGAACGCCAGGATGCCCTCGCGGAATTTGCGGCCGAACTTCTTCTGGTTGTTGAGGAAGACGGTGCGCGCGAGCTGCTGCGTGATCGTTGAGCCCCCTTGCGTCCAGTGTCCGCGATCGAACCGCACCTTCACGGAGCGCGCGATGCCGACCGGATCGACGCCGATATGCGACCGGAAGCGGCGATCCTCGACTGAGACGGTCGCGTCGCGCATCACCTTGGGGATCTGGCCGTAGGGCAGCCACTCGCCGAAGCTCGGGCCCATCGACACGATCACGGTGCCGTCGGCGGCATGGACGCGGATCATCTGGCCGTTGGGCGACGACTTCAGGCTGTCGAAACTGGGGAGCTGCGACATCGCGATGTAGACCGCGATCGCCAACGCACCGAGCGCGAGGACGCCGATCCCGACCATAACCTGGAGAAAGACGACCAGCCGCCGTCGCCAGCGTGACGCCGGGGGAGTTGGGGACCGACGGGACGGGGGAGCAGAACGCGTACGAGCCATGTGGCCGCAGAATTACGCGCGATGGTCCCGCCCTACAAGCGACATCAGGCCGCGACGTTCGCTTTGCGCGGCCGGAATTCGAGCGAGAGCGAGTTCATGCAATAACGCTGCCCGGTCGGCGGCGGACCGTCCGGGAAGACGTGGCCCATATGGCTGTCGCAGCGCGCGCACCGCGTCTCGATGCGAGTCATGCCGTGGCTGCGATCGGCGTGATCGGTAACCGCATCGGGGCCGATCGGCTGGGTGAAGCTGGGCCAGCCCGAGCCGGAATCATATTTGACCGCGCTGTCGAACAGCTCGTTGCTGCACGCGGCACACCGGTAGATGCCATCGGCCTTGGTGTCGTTCAGCACGCCCGCGAACGCGCGTTCGGTGCCGGCTTCGCGGAGCACGTGATATTGCTCGGGGGTTAGCCGCTTGCGCCACTCGGCCTCGGAAAGATTGAGCTGGTCCATGGACATGCATCTCGTGCTGGCGGGGCGGTATTCAAGGTTGCCCCATTCTGGTTGCGTTCGCGATGACCTGGATCAGTGTGGGGCGCAGGAAAGGGAGCAGCCATGCGGCGCGTTCGCTCTCGGCGATGTGGCGGACGATGCCGGCGATTCCGATCGGGCGGGCGAGGCGGCGGGCGAAATCCTCCTGCCAAGCGGATGCCGCCGTCGGTCCGCCTTTTTCGTAGGCGCGCGCGGCAGCGGCGCCGCTGGCGAGGGCGATGCCCATGCCTTCGCCCGCGAGCGACGGGATGACGCCTGCCTGATCGCCCAGTCGGAAGAGCGCGTCGACGCCGGTGCGCTGGCGCCAGCCATAGGGGACGTTGGCGATTGCATCGATCTGTGCGCTGGGGTCGATCAGTGCGACCCACTCGCCGAGTGCGGGCATCTCTCGGCCGAGGGCTTCGAGCAGTTGCGCAGGGGAGCCAGCTGCCTGAAGCCTCGAACGATGGACCGCCATGCACAAGTTCGCGGTACCGTCCTCCTGCATCGCCAAGCCGGCGTAGCCGCGGTCGAACAGGTGAAGCTCGATGCCGCCGGCGAGCGATTTGCTCAGTGCAGGCGAGGGGGCGATCCTTACCCGGATCCCCAAGGTCGGGTCGGCACCGCGTGCGTCCTCGGGGCGCGCCATACCGCGAACGTCGTGTTTGCCGCTCGCGAGGAAGAGCGCGTCTGCCGCGATCGTCGCACTGTCCGCGAGCCGTGCGCTCGTTCCGTCGATCTCGCGCACGGTGACGCCGCGCTCGACCGGCGTGCCTAGCCGTTCGGCTCCAGCCAGCAGGACCGTATCGAGCCGGTGGCGGGTAACCGAGACCGCCGGATGGGGGAGGGCGGCCTCCGCGCGGCGATTGCCCGCGAAAATGCGCGCGCGCGTCACGCGTTCAGGGTTCAACGTGTCCGGATCGATCCCCAGCCCGGCCAGCGTCTCCAGCGTCCGCCAGCTGAGGAACCCGCCGCAGATCGCATCACCGGTCTCGCGAGATCGCTCGACGAGCAGGTGGGGCAAGCCGGCGCGCGCAAGACCGATCGCGGTCGCGGCACCGGCGAGCCCCCCGCCGACGATCAGCGCAGGCGTTCGACGCATAACCGGAACGGGAAGACGCGGCGAACCCTCGCCTCGGTGATGCCGGCCTCGGCGAGCAGCGGCGGCCATTCGTCTGGGCGATAGCTGCGGGCGATCGACAACGTGCCGTCGTGGCGCACGATCGGATGCCAGCGTGCGATCGCCGCGAGAACCGGGAAGCCCCAATGCGCAAAGCCGTGCCGGTGAAGGTCGTTGACGAACCACCCCGCGCTCGCGTGGCGCTCCATGAAGCGCAGGAACGCGATCAGCTGGTCGTGGCTCATGTGATGCGCGACGAGGCTGCTGACGATCACGTCCCACGGCTCATGCGCAAGGTCGGCATAGTCGCCCGTGACGTAGCGGATGTCGCCGCCATGCGCCCGCGCCGCTTGTTCGCTGCGCGGGTTGAGGTCGACCCCGACCAGTTCCGCCTCGATACCCTTCGCCTTCGCCCAGCGTGCGATCCGCCGCAGCATGTCGCCGTCACCGAACCCGACGTCGAGCAACCGGAAGCTTTTCCGTCCCTTGGTCGCACGCGCGAGAAAGTTCAGCGTCGGGCGGCGCGCCATCGTCACCGTGTTGACCGTCGCCAGATCGCCGACGACGTCTGCATAGGTCGCCGCGTCGAGGTCGTCGGCGTCCATCAGCTCTTCGGCCTGGCTGCGAACCGCGAGGCTCATGCCGCGCTCCGGAATCCGAAGCCCTCCGCCGCCAGGCCGGGCCCGAACGCGAGTGCCACGCCGTGCTCAACCCGCGGCCCGGCGAGCAGTCGCTCGAATACGAACATCAGCGTCGCCGACGACATGTTGCCGTTCTCCGACAGCACCTGACGCGACGCGGCGAGTGCATCCGGTTTCAGATCGAGCGAATGCTCTACCGCGTCGAGGATCGATCGACCGCCGGCATGCACCGCCCAAGCGTCTATCTCGTTCGGCTTTCGCCCGTCGCTGACGATATCGCGGAACGCCGCATCGGACAGCGCGGTGGCGATCCGTCCGGGAACCTCGCCCGACAGATGCATCGCGAACCCCGCATCGGTGACGTCCCAGCGGATCAGGGTCTCGCTGTCGGCCAGCGTCGCGGCGAACGGCGTGTCGAGCGCGAACCCGGTGGCGTCCGCCGTCACCAGCGCCGCCGCGGCACCATCGCCGAACTGGAGCATCGCCAGCAGCGATTCGAGTTCACTCGCGGGTTGCAGGTGCAGCGTGGACAGCTCGACGGTCACGACCAGTACGCGCGCCCGTGGCTCGGATCGGACGATGTGGCGGGCGCTGCGCAATGCCACGACCGCGGCATAGCAGCCCATGAAGCCGATCAGCAGCCGCTCGACGCTGGATGCGAGGCCAAGCCGCCGCGCGATGATCTGGTCGATGCCGGGCGCAACGAAGCCGGTGCAACTCGCCACCACGAGATGCGTGATGCCCTCGACCGCGATCTTGTCGCGCAGCGCCTCGATCGCGCGGATCGCCAGATCGGGGGCGTGCTCGGCATATAGCGTCATGCGGGCGGCCGTTCCCGGATGCGGCTCGACTGCGTAGAAGCCGGCATCGTCGATCGGCGAACCCCCGTTCGCGGTCGGCGGCAGCACCGACCAGCGGTGCGCGATACCCGATCGCGCCGCCATCCGGTCGAACACGCGTTCCGCGCGGGCATCGACCCGCGTCCGTGCCCAGCCAATGAAGGCGGTGTGGATATCATGACCGGGAACTGCGGAACCGACGGCATTCAGATAAGCGGACACGATACCCTTTCGCATGCGATCGAGCCCTAACGCACCACCCGATCAAACGGCTTGCGTCTGACCACGGGGGAACCGATCCGGCATCGAACGGGGTGTCTGTAAACGATGGGGACCGCCGATGACATCGTTTCGGCATCGCTGGCGTCCCGGAACGGTTCGCGCCCGATATCGGCGATCGAGCCGAATTCCGAGTCTGACAAATATACGAACTGCGTTTTCAAGAGGTCGACCTGGAATGCGCAATATCGAAACCATAATGGATTGATTTAATCGATCGATATTGGATCGATTAAGGGAAATATAGTCGGCGATGTGCATTCGATCTTCATATGGTTACCGATTTTTGCAGGTTTGGGTTGAATTTGCGGTGCGGTAGTCGACAATGACGGTGCGTCGGACCTGTACGTCCGGGTCGGTTCGGTTGGCGACGTGCGATAGCGGCTACAGGCTGCGGGCATCGTTTTTTGGCTGGGTGTCGGGTGTAACAACGGGGGCAAGGGGAGCCTTGAGTGAAAAACGAGTCCGTCGTCGAGTTGATCAAGGATCTGACCGCGAAGCTGTCGGCGGTCGCCGAAGAGTTCAATGGACGAGTCGCGCAAGCCGCGGAGCCAGTACCGGTCGGCGATGAGCCAAGCGACGACGCGCTCATCGAACATGCCACCCTGGTGCTCGCGGAGCGACGGATGCGCCGCAAGTTCCTCCCCGCAGAATTGTTTCACGAGCCCGCCTGGGACATGCTCCTCGCGTTGTTCGCATCGCGCGACGACCGGATGCCGATGAACATCAAGGCGCTGGTCAGCATGTCCGACGCGCCGGTGACCACCTCGCAGCGCTGGATCGAGCATCTCCACAAGCTGAAACTAATCGACCGCGTCATCGATCCGACCGATCGGCGACGGATCGAAGTGTCGCTGAGCCATGTCGGCGACCAGGCCATGAAATCCTACCTGCGCGCGCTGCTGAAGCGATAACCACCGGGGATTTCGCCAACGTCCGCGTTCGCGTCGTTGCTGGAAGTATGCCGAGGAATTTTACAGAATTGGCATCCTGATCCGTTATGGTTCTTTGCCGAAGACTAAACACACCGAACCGGATGTTGTTGTATTAAGTATCAAAATGCAGATGCAAAAGCCCGTTTTGAGTTGGTAGTATTTGATTAAGTGGCGGTGGACAATTTGGTCTCGATCAAAGGATTGGGACAAAATTGGTTCGTCGTATGTCAGGATGTGCAGGAGAAAACGGCGCGCTTCGGTGCGCTCGCGTGGCTTTGCGCCTCGCCTGCATGATCGGGACTGCGATGTCGCAATCCGTCCCGGCGCAGACGTTTTCGGATGCTGCTACGGGGACGCCCGCCGGTACGCCGATCGTCAACACCGCGGCGCTTCGCTACGATCTTGGCGGGACGACGGGATCGACCACGTCGAACACCGTCTCGATCATCGTCGCCGAGCGGCTGGACGTCGCGCTGGTGCGCGATGGGCAGGGCGCGATCGTCGTCACGCCGCGCCCGCTCGCGGTCCCCTTCACGCTGACCAACCGCGACAACGGCAACGAATCGTTCGTGCTGGCAGCCAGCGTGTCGCCGGGTGCGGTCGCGTTGCAGGCGCTGGTGATCGATGCCGATGGCGACGGCCTCTACGATCCGGCCAAGGATAGCGCGCCGGTCGACGGCAGGACGCCGCAGCTCTCGCCCGGCCAGTCGATCAAGCTGCTGGCGATCGTCGTCGCCCCGGCCGGCACCGCCGCGGCGAATGCCACGCTGACCGTCACCGCGCGCTCGACGACGGGGTCGGGCCAGACCGGCAGCGCGTATGCTGGCATGGGCGATGGCGGCGGCGATGCGGTGGTCGGGCGGACCGGCGCGATCGCCACCGTTTCGGTCCCGCTCGGCACCGCGCTTGCCGGCCCGGCGCTGTTCAAGAGCCAGTCGGTGCGGGCCGCGGACGGATCGCAGAACGCCGTACGCGACGCGGTCATCACCTACACGCTCGAAGCGCGCTTCAGCGATGCCGTCACGGGCGCGCGCATCGTCGATCCAATTCCCGACGGCACCGTCTTCGTCCCCGGCAGCCTCATGCTCGACGGCGCCGCGCTGACCGATGGCGCGGATGGCGACGCGGGGCGCTTCGAAGCGCCCGGCGCGCAGGCGGGCACCACGCAGCGCGGCGGGATCGCCGTCGCGCTCGGCCAGGTCGCCGCGGCCTCGGTCCACACCGTCCAGTTCAAGACCAAGATCCAATGACCAGACATCTCAAGAGGAGCACGTTCATGACCACACGCCCGATGATTGCCATCGTTCTCGCAGCTACCACTGGCACGGTGTCCGCCGCGGCGGGTCCGTTGCAGGTTACCAGCAGCATCCTGGTCGAGAGCCGCAGCGCCGCGGCCGACGGCACCACGCGCGTCGCGTTGGTCAAGCCGTCGAAGGTGACGCCTGGCGACAAGGTGATCTTCGTCCTCGCCTATCGCAACACGGGTGCGCAGCCGCTTGCCAACGTCGTGCTGGCCAACCCGTTGCCGCGTCAGATTTCCTACCGCTCGGCCAATCCCGGTTCGCCGGCGCCCGACGTGTCGGTCGACGGCAAGACTTTCGGTTCGCTTGATTCCCTGCGCGTCCGCAGCCTCGACGGCAGCACGCGCGCGGCGAGCCCCAACGATGTCACCAGCGTCCGGTGGCGCCTCGCGAGTCCGATTCCGGCCGGCGCGCAAGGCCAGTTCGCGTTCCAGGCCGTCCTGAAATGATACCGTTCTCTCACTCTCCCCAAAACTAAACACACCGCAGAAGGAAGACTTAGAAATGCATGCAACAGGGGTAATACGCACGTTGCTGGCCGGAACGGCCGCCATCGTGTCGATCGGTACTGCCAACGCACAAACGCCGGGTCCGGCGGGTACCGCCGCGGGTACCACGATCACCAACACCGCGCAGGCGAGCTACACCGTCAACGGCGTGCAACAGACCGCGGCATCGAACGCAGCGACGTTCGTGGTCGATCGCAAGGTCAACCTGACCGTCGTCCCGGCGACGCAGAACAACACGCAGGTTTCGGTCGGCCAGCCCAATGCCGTCGTCGCGTTCCAGCTGACCAACAACACCAACGGTACGCAGGACTTCCTGCTGTCGGCGAGCCAGACGCCGATCCAGGGGCTGTTCACGGGCGATAACTTCGACGTGAGCAACATCCGGATCTTCGTCGATTCGAACGGCAACGGCACGTATGACGTCGGCGTCGATACCGCGACCTATATCAACGAACTCGGCGCCGATCAGACCGCGACGGTGTTCATCGTCGGCGACGTGCCGAACCAGCAGACCGCCGCGCTTGCCGGCATCACGCTGATCGCGCAGGTCGCAGCGGGCGGCAATGCCGCGGCGCAGGGCACGGCGCTGACGCCGAGCATCCTCGCCAACGACGACAACGCGATCGATATCGTCTTTGCCGACAATGATTCGGACGGTCTCGGCGCCGACATTGCCTATAACGGGCAAGGGCGCGCTTCGCTCGGCTACGAGATCACGACGCGCAACGTCGCGCTGACCGTGACCAAGTCGTCGGTGGTGGTCTCCGATCCGGTATCGGGCGTGCTGTTGCCAAAGGCGATTCCGGGCGCGGTCGTGCAATATTGCTTGGTGGTCAACAATGCGACGCTGCTGGTTCCGGCGAACAACGTCAATTTGACCGATATCGTCCCCACCAACACGACCTATGTGCCGGGTTCGATCACGATCGGTGGCCTCGGCGTCGGCGGCGCCTGCGTACTGAACGGCTTCCCGGCGAACGACGACGGTTCGGCGATCCCGCTCACCCCCTTCACCGGTTCGTACGATGCCGGGACGAAACGGGTGACCGCGACCATCCCGACCCTGCTCGGGGGTACGTCGGTCGCGGCAAGCTTCCGCGTGACGATCAACTAAACCCGCCCCTCGCGAACAAGGAACGACCGATCCCGGCGCGTGGCGACACGTGCCGGGAGAGGACCCTTCATGTCCAGCTTTCGTCGCCTTTCGCGCCTTTGCGCGCCCTTGTTGGGAGCCCTGTTGGGTCTTGCCGCTGGCACGATGCCGTCGGCAGCGCAGACGGGCGCCCCGACGGGTCGTATCCAGAACACCGCAACCCTTTCGTTCGACGATACGGGTAGCGACTCCGGGGTACGCACGGTGCCGTCCAACATGGTTTCGCTCGACGTGAACCGGGCCAAGCGTCCGACCACGCTCACATTCCATCTGCCGCCGCCCAATTACGAGCTCAAGGGCGCGAAGTGTCAGACCTCCCCCAGTTTCCAGTTCACCCCCGCGCCGATCGACGCCGAGACCTTCGCGAAATCGCCTTGGGTGGCGGCGATCGATATCTATGCAGACATGCTCCTGGTGCTCGACAACCAGGCCGGCAATCATGATCCCGACGTGCGCGAGACGTCGATCATTAACGTCGACGTCGGCACGCTCCACACGACCTTGGCGCTGACCGAGACCGCGGTCGACAGCGGCATCTTCGTCGGCGGGATCCCTGCGACCGCGACCGGCAAACACCCCGAGTTGCAGGCCTGCGACGTCCGCAACATGCGCGGCGCGACGATCAAGCTGAGCTTCGTCGAGGACGGCTACAGTCTCGCCTCCATGGCGTCGCTGCTGATCGATCCGGCGGGCTACACGTTCGATTCACGCACCGGCGCGCTGGTCGATGGCACGACCGTGTCGCTGGTCGACGAGAGCGGCCAGCCGGCGACCGTGTTCGGCGACGACGGCGTCAGCCGCTATCCCTCGACGGTCGTAACGGGCGAGGCCGTCACCGACGCCAGCGGGCGCATCTATCCGGGCGAGACCGGGCGCTATCGCTTTCCGTTGTCCGCGCCGGGCCGGTATTTCCTGAAAGTCGCACCGCCCGGCACCTATACCGCGCCGTCGACCGTCGACCGCGCCACGCTGGCCGCGTTGAAGGACCCGCAGGGCAGGCCGTTCATCCTCAACGACACGAGTTTCGGCGGTGCGCTGACGCTATCGACGCCCGAGCCTTTTTCTGCCGACATTCCGCTGGATAGCCCCGGCGCGGGCACGCTGCTGCTGACCAAGGTCGCCTCCGTCCGCGAGGCGTCGCCGGGCGATTTCGTCCAGTATCTGCTGCGCATCACCAACCGCGATTCGATTCCCGCGCGGGGTCTGCACGTCGCCGATACCTTGCCCAGGGGCCTGCGCTACGAACGTAATTCCGCGCGCGGCGGCGACGAGCCGACCGTGTCGACCGATGGTCGTAGCCTCGACTTCGCGATTCCAGTGCTCGCCGCCGGCGCCACCGCAGAGCTGAAATACGTCGTCAGCATCGCGCCTGGTGCACCGACCGGCGAGGCGCTCAATCGCGCGCGTGTCGCGGGGCAGGGTTCCATCACCAGCAACGAAGCCGCCGCCTCCGTGCGCCTGCGTCCGCTGCTGTTCACCGACGCGATGACGATCATCGGTCGCGTGACCGAGGGGAATTGCGGCGATCCGGTCGACAAGCGCAAGGGCGTGCCCGGAATCCGCCTGCTGATGGAGGACGGCACCTTCGTCGTCACCGATCGCGACGGCCTGTACCATTTCGAAGGCGTCCGCGCCGGCCGCCACGTCGTCCAGATCGACACCGCGAGCATCCCCGCGACGCACGCGCCGGTCGCCTGCGACATCGACACGCGCCAGGCCAACAGTCCGATCTCACGGTTCGTCGAGGGCGATGGCGGGCTCCTGAAGCGCGTCGATTTCCAGCTGAAGCCGACCGGCATCGCTGCCGTCGCCGATGCCGGCCTCCCTGTCGCGATTGCCGACGACGCCACCGCCGCGGGCAACCGCGACTGGCTCGGCGCTGGGCAGGCTGCGGGGATTGACTGGCTGTTCCCAAGCGCCGACTACAACCCGCGCGCACCGATTTCTCGCGCGGTCGTCAAGCACCTGCCCGGCCAGCGCGTCGCGCTGACGATCAACGGCAAGCAGGTCGAGCCGCTCGCGTTCGACGGGACCGACGCGCGCGACGGCAGCCCCGTGGCGGTGTCGCGCTGGTCGGGTATCCCGCTGGTCGACGGCGACAATCATCTCGGCGCACGCATCCTCGCCGAGGACGGCAGCGTCGTGAAGGTCCTCGATCGTGTGGTGCATTTCTCGGGTGCGCCGGTCCGCGCGGTGTTCGATGCCGCGAGCAGCCGCCTCGTCGCCGATGGCCTGACCCGTCCGCTGATCGCGGTGCGCGTGACCGACAAGACCGGGCGGCCCGTTCGCGCGGGTACGCTCGTCCCGTTCACCGTCGACCAGCCCTATACCGCCGCCGTCGAGGCGGAACTCGAACAGGGCCGTCAGCTTGCGGGCCGCGAACGCTCGGCGACCACCGCGCGCGTCGTCGGCGACGACGGCCTCGCCTTCATCGCGCTCCAGCCGACCACGCAGGCCGGCGCCGTCCACGCGGTCGTCTCGCTGACCGAGGACAAGCTGGTCCACAGCCACGAGATCCGCGCCTGGCTCGCCGCGTCCGCCAAGGACTGGGTCGTGGTCGGCTTCGGCGCGGGTTCGCTCGGCTACGACATGCTCAGCAAGCGCCAGTCGGGCCTGCCGAGGTCGCAGCGGGGCAGCGTCGTCACCGACGGCCAGCTCGCCTTCTACGCCAAGGGTCGCGTCAAGGGTTCGTGGCTCGCGACGATCGCGTATGACAGCGACCGCAAATACGATCCCGATCGCGGGCTGCTCGGCACGATCGACCCCGATCGCTACTACACCGTCTACGGCGACGGCTCGCGCCAGGGCTATGACGCCGCCACCCGCCGGAAGCTGTACCTGCGGCTCGAGCGTCGGGAATTCTATGCGCTGTTCGGCGATTTCGAGACCGGCTTCACCGACACGCAGCTGACCCGCTACAACCGCACGCTGAACGGCGTGAAGGCCGCCTATGAGGGCAAGCGGATCCGCGCGACCGGGTTCGCCGCCAACACCGACACGCTGTATTCGCGCGACGAAATCCAGGGCAACGGCCTGTCCGGTCCGTACCGTCTGTCGGGCCGCAACATCGTCCCGAACAGCGACAAGCTGCGGATCGAGACGCGCGATCGCTTCCGCTCCGAACTGATCGTCGCAACCACCGAGCTGACGCGGCACATCGACTACGACATCGACACGTCGATGGGCACGGTCCGCTTCCGCCAGCCGATCCTCAGCCGTGATTCGAACCTGAATCCGATCTTCATCGTCGCCGACTACGAGGTCGAGGGCGGCAAGTCGGCCAAGCTCGCCGCCGCTGCCCGCGTCGCGACCAAGTTGGCCAACGGTCGCGTCGAAGTCGGTGCGGCGGTGATCCGCGACGAGACCGTCGGCAAGGCCACCGTCGTCGGCGCCGACATCAAGGCCCGCGTGACCGCCAACACCGAACTGCGCGGCGAGATCGCCAAGGGCGGACGCCTCGGGCTTGGGCAGGGCCTAGCCTACCTCGCCGAAGTCGATCATCACGGTTCGAAGCTCGATCTGCTCGCTTACGCCCGCCAGCAGGATACCGCGTTCGGTGTCGGCCAGCAGAACCTCGTCGAGGCGGGTACGCGGAAGTTCGGGCTCGACGGCCGCGTGCGGCTGACCGATCGGCTCAGCATCACCGGTGTCGCCTGGCACCAGCAGCAGCTCGACAGCGCCGGTACGCGCACCGCCGCCGACGCGCGCCTCGAATATCGCCGCGACTCTGGTACGATCTTCGTCGGTGGCCAGTATGCGTCGGACAAGGGCATGGATGGCCGCAACCGCGACAGCCGCCTGCTCACCCTCGGTGGCAGCCAGGCGCTGTTTGGCAACGCGGTGACGATTACCGCACAGACCCAATTCGCGCCCGGCGGCGACAGCGACAGCGTCGACTTCCCGGTCCGCCACCAAGTGCAGCTCGCCTACCGGATCACGCCCGGCATCCGCCTGATCGGCGGGTACGAGATCGCCAAGGGCGACGGCTATGTCGCGCATACCAAGCAGTTCGGCGTTGACGTCGCCCCCTGGACCGGCGCCAAGCTGATGAGCACGCTGAACCAGCAGGCGATCGGCGAGAACGGCGCACGCACCTACGCGCAATACGGCCTCAGCCAGTCGGTGCCGCTCGGCAAGCACTGGACGATCGATGGCACGCTCGACGCCAGCAACACGCTGAAGGGACAGATCCCCGATGGTGCGGTGGTCAACGCGTTCCAGCCGGTCACTTCGGGTGGCTATGTCGGGCAGGACCAGACCAACGGCGACTACGCGGCGGCCACGTTCGGCGCGACCTATCGCCAGGCGCGCTGGTCGGTGAACGGGCGGCTCGAATACCGCAACGCCGACAGCGGCGATCGCTGGGGGATCACCACCAACTTCCTGCGCACGCTGGGGGAGGGCAAGACGCTCGCGTCGAGCATCAAGGCGTACACGATCAAGGACAAGACCGGCCCGGTCGCGACCTATGCCACCGCCGACGTCGCGCTCGCGTTCCGCCCGCTAGATAGCCGCTGGTCGCTGCTCGAACGCCTCGAACTGCGGCACGAGAGCGCGGACTCGGGGTTCTCGGACTCCAACGCGCTCGGCGTGCCCGCCTATGGCGGCGGCGATCAGGTGACGACGCGGGCGATCAACAACCTCGCGGTCAACTATCGCACCGGCCCCGAAGGGCTTGGCCACGGCACCGAGGCGACGGTCTATTACGGCGCGAAATACGTCGCCGGGCGGTTCGCGGACGATACGTATGACGGCTATATCGACGTCACCGGGTTCGAACTGCGCCAGGATATCGGCACGCGGATCGACGTCGGCGTGAGCGGATCGGTCCAGCATGCGTGGTCGCGCGGCGCCTGGTCGTGGAGCGGTGGGCCGTCGGTCGGGGTGTCGCCCGCGCAGAACATGTGGATCACCGCCGGCTACAACGTCTCGGGCTACCGCGACCGCGATTTCGAGGACGACCGCTACACGCGGCAGGGGCCGTTCGTCACGATGCGGCTGAAGTTCGACCAGACGACGCTCGGTGGCGCCACGCGCGCGCTGTTCGGTGGTCGACGTTAATTACAGGGAGAAAGATATATGCCGATGCCGATGCCGATGCCGATGCCGATGCAGCCCACACCCATGCCGCTGCCGCGCGACTTTACCGATCACGGCCCATGCGTCGAAGACCTCGCACAGGAGTTCGCCAAACAGGATGCGGCAACCAGCGAGGCGCTGATCGAGACGCTGGCGACGCAGGCGATCCGGCAATGGCGGCTCGACGATGCGACGTTCTGGCAACGGGTGAAGTTCCAGGCGCGTATGATTCGTGCGCAGACCGGGGCAGGGGCGCCGGCGGGGCGGCACTGAATCCAGATCTTCCCCCTGGCGGGGGAGCATACTAGCGCGGCGCCTATTTCTCGTCGGTGGTGAGCTTCACCTTGTTAGGCAACTTCTTCCCCTTGGTCCGGCGCGAGGGCAACTGGACCGGGTTCTTCTTCTTCCACTGCGCAAAGGTCATCGGGCCCTCGGGGGTCTCGATGATCGTATCGTCTATCGAACTCATGCAATACCTCCGCCAAGCCCAACGCATCACATGCCAAGGGGGGACCCTCGAAGGGGGTGTTTACTCGATCTGTAAAAAATGGTGCGGCCAAGAAGACTCGAACTTCCACGGGCTTTCGCCCACAACGACCTCAACGTTGCGCGTCTACCAGTTCCGCCATGGCCGCCCATGAAACATCACCGGGCGGACCCGGCATCTGGTAGGCGAGCGCCACTAGCAAGGGTTTGAACGCTACGCAACGCCCTTTGCGAAAAAGCGTTCGTCCAGTACCGCAAACGATGGCCGCACGCTTTCTCTCTACCGATACGCAGGCCGATCTGAGGGTCGAGACGAGGCGCGTTCTTGCGCTCGCGTGGCCGGTGATGCTGACCAGCCTCAACTGGACGATCCTCCACGTCACCGACGTGATCGTCGTCGGACTGGTCGGCGCGCACGAGGTGGCGGCGCTGGGCGCGAGCCGATCGCTGACGTTCATCGCGATCGTCACCGGGCTCGCGTGGCTGTCGGGCGTGCTGGTGCATACCGCGCGCGCCGATGGGGCGGGGGATCTGCCGCGGACCGGGCAGGTGCTTCGCGAGGGGCTCGTGCTGGGATTGCTGCTCGGGCTCGTCGTAGGTGTCGTCATGTTCACGTTCGCGGACGCGATGCTCGCCGGGATCGGTGTCGCGCCGGCGCTGGTCGAACCCGCCGGGCGGGTCGTGCGGGTGATGGCGTTCACCTATCCGCCGCAGCTGATGATCGTCGCCGCAAGCTTCTTCCTGGAGGGCGTCAGCCGGCCACGCCGTGTCGCGGTGGTGAATCTGTCGATTCTTCCGCTGAACGCCGTACTCGCCTGGGCGATGTCGGGCGGTCATCTCGGGCTGCCGGCGATGGGCGCGGTCGGTGCGGCGACGGCCACCGCGATCGCGTCGGGATTGGGGGCGGTCGGGATGATCGCCGCGGCGCTGACCCTGCCGCGCGCAAAGGAGCGCGGCGTTCGGCGAATCGATCTGGCCGCATGGCGCGGGGTGCCGGCGGGAATCGCCGCGCTGGCGGTGTTCGGGATCGTCCCCGCGGTCGCGTCGGGGCTGGAGCTCGCCGGCTTCTCGATCCTGATCGCACTGTCGACGCAGTTCGGCGACGACGTCGCGCACGCGTTCCAGATCGTGTTCTCGGTCCACAATGTCACGTTCGGGTTGGCGCTAGGGCTTGGTTCGGCGTGTGGCGTCCGCGTCGGCAATGCGGTGGGCGAGGGGGATCCCAAGGCCGGTATCTCGCGCGCGCTGATCGCCACCGGGCTGTCGATGCTCGCGCTGGGCGCGTGCGGGATCGTGCTGATCGTCGCGCGGGGGCCGATTGTCGCGGCGTTTCCGGCCGATGCCGCGACTCATGCGGTCGCGCTGGCGATGCTGCCGGTGTGGGCGCCGTTCATCCTGTTCGACGGCGCGCAGGTGGTACTGGTCTACGCGCTCCGCTCGCTCGGCGATCAGGTCGTCGCGGGCATGAACAGCATCGTAGCGTATTTCATCGTCACCGGTGGCGCGGGCTGGTGGCTGGTGCGCGCCGGCATCGGGCCGATGGCACTGGTCTATGCCTCCGGGCTCGGGATGCTGACCGCGGCGCTGTTGCACGGCGCGCGGTTCTGGATCGTGAGCCGGCGTTTGCGGCGCGCCTAGCGGGTCGCCTCGCCCGCAAAGCTCAGTTCGAGGCGCTTCGAGTTCGCCGGCACGTTCAGCGTCGCGGAGTTGAAGTCGATCGCGCCGCCTGGCGCCAGCGTGCGCTGCTGCGGGGTGATCGTCCAGCTGTACACCAGCCGCCCCTGCGCATCGCGGAGTTCGGCGCGGATGTCGGGCACGCGCTGGCGCTGGTTCGACGGGTTGGTGACCTGGCCACTGACCGCGAACAGCTCGGAGCCGTTATCCAGCTCGCGCCGCTCGATCGGATTGTCGCGCAGCCGCAGCGGAGTCTCGTCCGTGCCCAGGCCAAGGCCGAGTTTGGCCACGACGCCTGGCGCGCCAAGATAGACGATCGATCCTACCGCGATCAGCATCAGCAATCCGGCGAGCACGGCCGCGACCGTCCACCACCGCGCCGTATTGCGCCGCGCCTTGAACGGCGGTCGCTCGGCAAACGCGTCATATTTCACGACCGGATCCGCGGACACCGTCGCGTGCGTTGCAGAGACAGGCTCGGGCGCAACTGGAACATATACGGGCGGAGCAGGCGTAACCGGAATAGCCGGTGTGAAGCGCTCGGGTGTCGCGATCTGCGGGCGCGCCAGCGGAGCGAGCGGCGGCGGCAGGGGCGCGAGCGGCGTCGGCTCGGGGATCTCCAGCGCGTCCTCGACCAGCGGTGCGGGCGCCTGGAACCAGCTGTGCTTGCAATTGGCGCAGCGCACGGTGCGCCCCTCCGTCCCGATCGCGCTGTCGGGAACCAGATAGCGCGTGCTGCACTCGGGACATTGGAGGATCATGGATGCGCTTCACCAGCGGCCGCTGGAGCGCGACCGGTCTTGTGCCGAATAAGCACGCGGCCCGCATAGGTGGCAAGCTTGAAGCGGCGCGCGCTTTCATGCGAAAGCGCCGATACGGGCATCAAGCGGGCGAAAGCGGGCGCAACCACGTCATGGCGAATATCGTCCAATTCGAAAATGTAGGGCTTCGCTACGGCACCGAGTCAGACTCGGGGCCCGACGCCGGGCCGGAGACGCTGTCGGACCTCAGCTTCACGCTGCGCAGCGGTGCGTTCTATTTCCTGACCGGCGCGAGCGGCGCGGGGAAGACCTCGCTACTGAAGCTTCTCTATCTCGCACAGCGTCCGACGCGCGGCGTGATCCGGCTGTTCGGCGAGGATGCGGTGGTGTTGTCGCGTGATCGGCTACCCGGGTTCCGGCGTCGGATCGGCGTGGTGTTCCAGGATTTCCGGCTCGTCCCGCATCTGTCGACCTGGGACAATATCGCGCTGCCGTTGCGCGTCGCCGGTATGCCCGAGGCGGATATCGAGCAACCGGTGCGCGAGATGCTCGCCTGGGTCGGGCTCGGCGACCGCGCCGATGCGCGCCCGGCGACGCTGTCGGGTGGCGAGCAACAGCGCGTGGCGATCGCCCGCGCTGTCATCGCCCGCCCCGAGATCCTCGTCGCGGACGAGCCGACCGGCAATGTCGATCCCGACATGGCCGAGCGGCTGCTCCATCTGTTCGAATCGCTCAACAAGCTGGGGACGACCGTAGTGGTCGCGACGCACGACTTCCATCTGCTCGGGCGGATACCGGGGGCGCAGATGATGCGGCTCGATCGCGGGCGGCTGCTCGATCCGACCGGCTCGCTCCGCTATCCACCGACGCGGCCCGAATGATGGGAGTGTCGAAGGCGCGATCATCGGCCGAACGCCGCGTGCTCGACGAAGCCGGCGGCCTGCGTGCGATGACGTGGGTGATGGCGATCATGCTGTTCCTGACGATGCTCGCCGCTGCTCTGGGACTGGCGACGGCGGGTGCGGCACGGTTGCTCGACCGACAGTTGGCGGGGCGACTGACGGTGCAGGTCGTCGATGGAGATCCGGTGCGGCGCGACGCCGTCGCGGCGCGCGTGCTGGCGGCGCTGCGGAGCATGCCGGCGGTCGCGACGGCGACGCCCGTCGACCGCGCCGAACTCACGCGACTGCTGCAACCCTGGCTCGGATCCGATGGCGCGGACCCGCAATTGCCGGTGCCGGCGATGATCGATGTCGATCTGGCCGACCAAGACGAGGCCGCCGCTCTGCGCGTAGCGACTGCGGTGCGTCGACTGAGCCCGATCGTCCGCGTCGACCGCCATGAGAGCTGGATGTCGCCGGTCAACGACGTGATGCGCTCGCTGACGTTCCTCGCGCTGGCGCTGGTCCTGCTGATGGCCAGCGCGACCGCCGCGGTCGTCGTGCTCGCAGCACGCGCGGGGCTACAGACGCATCACGCGACGATCGCGGTGATGCACATGCTCGGCTCGACCGATCTGCAGGTCGCGCGGTTGTTCCAGCGGCGGATCGCGCTCGACGCGACGATCGGTGGTGTCGGCGGCGGCGTCACGGCGTTGCTGGTGATCGCGTTCATCGGCATCCGGTTGCACGGACTGGGCTCCGAACTGCTCGGCGGGGTGACGCTCGGCGGAGTCGATTGGGTAGTGCTTGCGCTGCTCCCGGTCGCGTTCGTCGTGCTGGCCACGCTCGCCGCCCGTGTGACGATCGTCCGCGCGTTGAGGCATATCCTGTGATCGTGCGGTTCCTCGGCATTCTGGGCCTCGCCTGGGCGTTCGGGTTCGCGGTGTTCATGCTGCTCCTGCCCAAGCCGCTCGACGGTTTCACGTCCGACGCGATCGTCGTGCCGACCGGTGGGGCAGGGCGGATCGACCGCGGCATCGCGCTGCTCCGCGATCACCAAGCGAAGCGGATGCTGGTGACGGGCGTTGCCCCGGGGGTGCGGCCGATCGATCTCGCATTGGAGTATCGCACCTCGCCCGCGCTGTTCGCCTGCTGCATCGATCTCGGCGCGGATGCGGTCGATACGCGCTCCAACGCCGAGGAGACCGCGCAGTGGGTGCGCGTGCACAAATACCGCTCGGTGCGGCTGGTGACGTCGGACTGGCACGTCGCGCGTGCGCGGATGGAACTGGCGGCGGCGCTCGACAAGAACGTCGTGATCCTTGGCGACGGCGTGCCGGGGACGCCGCGGCTCGGGACTTTGGTCAACGAATATAACAAGTTGATCCTTCGCCGGATCGCGTTGTGGATTGGATATGGCGGATGATCTGGCTGCGTAACTGGGCGTTCATGCTCGTTTTCTACACGATCTCGGTGCCGATCGTGGTGACCGTGCCGATCTCGGCATTGTTCGGCTCCCGCGCGGTGATCGTGCATTCGACGATCTGGACGCGTTTCCACCGCTGGTGTGCGCGCGTGATCCTCGGCGTGCACATCCGCGTGGAGGGGACACGGCCGACCGAGCCGGCGTTCTACGCGTGCAAGCACCAGGCGATGTTCGAGACGCTTGAGTTGCAGGCGTTGCTCGACGGCCCCGCGATCGTGTTAAAGCGCGAGCTTGCGGATATCCCGGCCTGGGGCTGGGCAGCGCGGCGCTACGGCGCGATCGTCGTCGACCGCGAGGCTTCGGCGACGGCGATGCGCAGCATGATGCGCGAGGCGACCGCGGCGAAGGCGACCGGACGCTCGATCCTGATCTTTCCGGAGGGGACGCGGGTTTCGCCGGGCGAGCATCCGCCGTTGAAGCCGGGGTTCGCCGGGCTGTATCGTGCGCTGAAGATGCCGACGGTGCCGATCGCGTGCGACAGCGGGCTGGTGTGGCCGAAGAAGGGGCCGAAGCTGCCAGGGGTGATCACGTTCCGGTTCGGCGAGGTGGTGCCGCCGGGCCTGCCACGTGAGGAGGTGGAGCAGCGAGTCCATGCGGCGATGAACGCGCTGGACTAGGATCGGAAGGATACCCCAACCAATCCACCACCCCGGCGAAGGCCGGGGCCCAATTGGGGGACGGGACGTTTTAATGTGCGCTGCTCGCGGTTACTCGAGGCTACCCAATTGGGCCCCGGCCTTCGCCGGGGGGGGCATTCTTAGGTACGGCGCGGGCTCAGCCCTTACCCGTGCGTACGCCCGAAATCCTGGACGTCGTCGTCCTGCCCCTGCTCGACGATGCTCCGGCGGATCGCCCGGGTTCGCGTGAACAGGTCGAACAGCGCATCGCCGTCGCCCCAACGGATCGCACGCTGCAAATGACTCAAATCCTCCGAGAAGCGCTGGAGCATCTCCAGCACCGCCTCGCGGTTGTTGAGGAAGATGTCGCGCCACATCGTCGGGTCCGACGCCGCGATGCGCGTGAAATCGCGGAACCCGCCTGCGGAGTATTTGATGACCTCCGACTGCGTCACTTCTTCCAGATCGCCCGCGGTGCCGACGATCGTATAGGCGATCAGATGTGGCAGGTGGCTGGTAACCGCGAGCACGCGGTCGTGATGTTCGGGGGCCATCGTCTCGACCTGCGCACCGAGCCTGCGCCAGAATTCGGACATGCGCTCGACCGCGACCGGGTCGGCGCCTTCGGGGGGCGTGACGATGCACCAGCGGTGGCGGAACAGCGTCGCGAAGCCAGCCTCCGGCCCGCTCCGCTCCGTACCCGCGACCGGATGCGCGGGAATAACGGTCGCGTTGGGCAGGGCTTCGGTCAGCGCGCGGACGATCTCGGCCTTGCAGCTGCCGACGTCGCTGACGATCGCATCCGCCGGCAGTTCGGCTGCGAACTCGGCGGCGACCTCGCCCATGATGCCGACGGGCACGCACAGGATCACCAGGTCGGCGTCGATCACCGCCGCCCCCGCCGAGTCTGCGACGTCGTCGCAGAACTGCAGCCGGTCCGCGGCCTCGCGCACGATCGCGTCGGCATCATAGCCGGTAACGCGAACCGTCGGCATCGTCGCCTGGATCGCGCGCGCCACCGACGAGCCGATCAGTCCCAGCCCGATGATCGTGACGCGCGCGAACGGCAGCATCAGGCGGCTTCGACCAGATTACGCAGTGCCGCGGTGACGCCGCGCGTTTCCGCCTCGGTGCCGATCGTGATGCGCAGTGCGTTGGGCAGGCCCTGGCCCGGCAGCCAGCGGACGATGTAGCCCGCGTCCATTAGCCCGTGATACGCGGCGTCGGCGGTCAGGCTGCCCTCGAACAGCACCAGCACAAAGTTCGCCTTCGACGGCACCGCACGAAGCCCGGCATTGCCCATCTGCCCGATCTGCTCGACGAACCAGCCACGCCACGTGTCGTTGTGCGCGCGCGTCGCGTCAACGAACGCGGTGTCGCCGATCGCGGCGACCGCCGCCGCTTGGCCCGCCGTCGTCACGTTGAACGGCGCGCGGATGCGGTGCATCGCGTCGATGATCGGCGCGCAGGCATAGCCCCAGCCGATCCGCTCGGCAGCCAAACCGTGAATCTTCGAGAAGGTCCGCGTGACGAGCACGTTCGCCTCGGTCATCGCCAGCGCGAGGCCGGCATCGTCCTCCTCGGGTGACAGATATTCGGCATAGGCCTGGTCGAGCACGAGCAGCACCGACTTCGGCAGTCCCGCATGCAGCCGCGCGATTTCCGCGCGCGGTGTGAACGTGCCGGTCGGGTTGTTCGGGTTGGCGACGAAGACGACACGCGTACGCTCGGTGACGGCGGCGAGGATCGCGTCGACGTCGGTCGCGTAATCGCGGTCGTCGACGATCACTGGCTCGGCACCCACCCGGCGCGTCGCGATCTCGTAGACCGCGAAGCCGTAGCGGACGTGGATGATCTCGTCGCCTGGGCCGGCATAGGCGCCCGCGACCAGATGCAGGATCTCGTCGGAGCCCGTGCCGTAGATCACGCGCGCCGGATCGAGGTCGTAATGCGCCGCCAGCGCCTCGCGCAGTTCCGCCGCGCCCGCATCCGGATAGCGCTCCAGCGTGCGGTCGGCGGCGTCGAATGCGGCCTTGGCGGCGGGGCTGGTGCCGAGCGGGTTCTCGTTCGACGACAGCTTGATCACCGTGCGGCCATCGTCGGTCGTCGAGCGGCCGGGCGTGTACGGCGCGATCCCCATGATCCAGGGCTTCGGCGCAGGGGCGGGCGTGATGTTTGTCATGGCCGCGGGACATAGCGGGCGGTGTGGCGCGGTGGCAAATCTTTGTGCGGGGGGTGGGGGGCCGTTTCCAAGGATCGGCACCCCGCCCGTCCAGCGTCATCCTGACGAAAGTCAGGACCCAGAGCCACGGATGTCACCGCCTGTTACCCTGGGTCCTGACTTTCGTCAGGATGACGGTGTGGTCCGGACGGTCAGCGCCCGACAGTCGGGCGTCGTAGGCGTCGGACGGGGAGGGAGGAACCTACATGGTCGCTTACCTCCCCGTCCGTCTGGCAAGGGCCAGCCACCTCCCCCTTGCGGGGGAGGATCGAGGAAGCTGCGCTGGCATGACGGCCGCCGCTTATGGTAGCGCGCGGCATGCTCGACACGCCTGCCATCGACCCCGGGACCGGTCACGACACCGACCAGCGCTTTGGTCTTGCGCGGCGCGTCACCTTGCCGGGGCCGCTGCGGCTAGACGGCGGCGTGCTGCTGTCGCCGGTCGATATCGCGTACGAGACCTACGGGACGCTCAACGCCGACGCTTCGAACGCCATCCTGATCTGCCACGCGCTGACTGGCGACCAGCACGTCGCCTCGCACCACCCGCGTACCGGCAAGCCCGGCTGGTGGACGCGCATGGTCGGCGAAGGCAAGCCGATCGACCCTGCGCGGCACTTCGTCGTCTGCGCCAACGTACTGGGCAGTTGCATGGGAACGTCGGGGCCGGCGACGATCAACCCGGCGACCGGGCGGCCGTGGGCGATGAGTTTCCCGGTCATCACGATCCGCGACATGGTGCGTGCGCAGGCGATGCTGCTCGATCATCTCGGCGTCGGCGTGCTCCATGCGGTGGTCGGCGGATCGATGGGCGGGATGCAGGCGCTGAGCTGGCCCGCGACCTTCCCCGATCGTGTGAAGGCCTGCGTCGTGATCGCCTCGACCGCGCGGCATACCGCGCAGAACATCGCGTTCCACGAGGTCGGGCGGCAGGCGGTGATGGCTGATCCGAACTGGCGTGGCGGCGAGTATCACGACGATGCGGCACCTACTGCGGGGCTCGCGGTGGCGCGAATGGCGGCGCACATCACGTATCTGTCGGAGGCGGGGCTGACCGAGAAGTTCGGGCGTCGGCTTCAGGCGCGCGACGCGAAATCGTTCGGGTTCGACGCCGATTTTCAGGTCGAGAGCTATCTGCGCCACCAGGGGCTCGCCTTCACCGACCGGTTCGATGCGAACTCGTACCTCTACATCACGCGGGCGATGGATTATTTCGATCTGGCCGAAGAGCATGGCGGGCTGCTCGCCAATGCGTTTCGCGCCACCAAATCGCGGTTCTGCCTCGTGAGCTTCGACACCGACTGGCTCTATCCGACCGCCGAATCGCGCGCGATCGTTCAGGCGCTCAACGCAGCCGGCGCGCCGGTCAGCTTCGTCGAGCTGTCGAGCCCGTATGGCCATGACGCGTTCCTGCTGGAGGCGCCGGACCTCAACCGGGTCGTCGACGGCTTCCTGAGGGCCGGCCGATGACTATCATCCTGTCCGACGACGCGAGCAAGTTGCAGGTCGACCGAATCCACGGCTGGCTTGCGAGCAGCTATTGGTCACCGGGGATCGAGCGCGGTCTGGTCGAGCGCGCAATTGCCGGGTCGCATTGTCTCGGCGCGTACGAGAACGAACAGCAGGTCGGGTTCGCGCGGATGATTACGGATCACGCCACGTTTGCGTGGCTGGCGGACGTGTGGGTCGAGGAGTCCGTACGCGGGCAGGGGCTCGGGCGGCGGATGGTAAGTTGGTTCCTGGAGCATCCCTCGTTTGCCGGGTTACGCAGGTTCGGGCTCGTCACCGCCGACGCGCACGGCGTGTATGCCGACCTCGGCTTCCATCCGCTGGTTCGTGCCAATCGCTACATGGAGAGGCTCGCGCCGGGCCTCGCCGAGCAATTGCGGAGCGCGCCATGACGGCCCCTGAGACATTGCGGACCGATCTCGCCGTCATCGCGGAGAACGTCGCGCAGGGTAGTCGCGTGCTCGACATCGGTTGCGGCGATGGCGCGTTGATGGCCGCACTCCGCGACACGCGCGATGTCGATGCACGCGGGCTGGAGATTGACGCGCACAACGTGGCGTCGGCGGTCGCCCGCGGGCTGTCGGTGATTCAGGGCGATGCGGATATCGACCTTGCCGGCTATCCCGACGCCAGCTTCGACTACGCGATCCTCAGCCAGACGTTGCAGACCGCCCGCGCGCCCGATCTGGTGCTCGATCATCTGCTGCGGATCGGCCGGCGTGCGTTCGTCAGCTTTCCGAATTTTGCGCACTGGCGCGTGCGGTTGTCGCTACTCTGGGGAGGGCGGATGCCGGTGACGCGGCAGTTGCCTGAGAGCTGGTATGACACGCCCAACATCCACCACGTCACGATCGACGATTTCCGCGCCTTCGTGAAATCACGCGGGATCATCGTCGAGGATGCGTGGTTTCTGTCGGGCGACAAGCGCACCGGCGCGGGGGGGGCTAACCTGCTCGCCGAGCACGCGGTGTTCCTGCTGCGACGGTAATCGATTGCAGGAATTTGCAGGAATCAGGCCATATCGGGACAAGCGGTTGATCTAAATCACCGATTTGGCGGAACCGATCAGCGGGCGACTGGTTACTTCGCCGATGACCAAGACCGCCCTCATTGTCGAAGACGAAATCTTCGTCGCGCTCGACCTCGAGAGAATCCTCATGGATGCCGGCTACGGCGTCGCGGGGATCGCGGCGGATCGCGACAGCGCGATTGCGGCGGCACCGGGGTGCAACTTCGCGTTCGTCGACATCAATCTACGCGACGGACCGACCGGGCCCGAGATCGCCAAGCGTATGGCGCAGGATTACGGCGTAAAAGTCGTGTTCGTGACCGCCAACCCCGCGCAGATAGGCGATGCCGAGTGCCTTGGGTACATCCGCAAGCCGTTCAGCGACGCCGCGATCCTGGCCGCGGCCGCGCTGGCCTGCAACGACGATCCGATCGGCCATGACGACGTCATTCGCGTGGTCAGCGGCTGAACGCAGCCTTCGGGATCGTCAGGTCGACGATCAGGCCATCGTCGTTCCAGGTCCGGTTCACGCTGCCGCCTAACTGACGCACGGCGCTCATCTCGATCAACTGTGTACCGAAACCTGCTGGCGTCGTCGGCTTGGCGACGGACGGGCCACCCTGTTCGCACCAGTTCAAGCTCACCGTGTCGTCGTTCGCCGTGACGGCGATCCGAACCGTGCCGAGTTCGGTCGCAAGCGCGCCGTACTTCGTCGCGTTGGTGGCAAGCTCGTGGAACAACAAGGCGAGCGGCGTGGCCGAGCGATCGTCGATCTGAACGTCGTCGCCGGTGACGCTGAGACGTGCGCCGTCGATCCGCTGATACGGCTCGAACAACTCCCGCAGCAACCCATGCAGGCTGTTCTGCGCGGCCGCGGGACGCGAGTTGGCGCTGTGCGGACGGACGAAGTCGTGCGCGCGGCCGAGCGCGTTGATCCGATGGCGGAGATCGGTTGCGATCCCCGCGAACTCCGGCTTGCCCCGTGCGGAAAACGCGATCAGGCCGGCGATCACCGCGAAGATGTTCTTGATGCGGTGGCTCAGCTCCTGGCTGATGATCTCGCGTTCTTCATAGGCAAGCTTCTGTTCGTGGATGTCGGTGCACGTCCCGAACCAGCGCGTAATTGCGCCGCTTTCGTCGCGGACCGGTAGCGCACGGCCCAGCACCCATCGATACGTCCCGTCGAAATGCCGCAGCCGATATTCGATGTTGTACGGCTCGCCGGTATCGAGCGACTGGCGCCAGATCGCCCAGGCGCGATCCTGATCGTCGGGATGGAACATGTCGTTCCAGCCTTCGCCATCGGTCGTTCCCGCGGGAGCACCGGTGAACTCGTACCAGCGCGCGTTATAGTAATCGTGGAAGCCGTCGGGCAACGTCGACCACACCATCTGTGGCATGGTGTCGGCGAGCGTGCGGAACTTCAGGTCGCTCGCCTCGAGCGTACGCCGCGCCTCGGCCTCTGCCATCGCCTGTTCGCGCGCGGAGCGGCGGTCGTCGAGCCGGCCCATCGCTGCCTTGGCGAGCAACGTGAGGCCATCGCGCTGGAACCGGGTCAGGCCTTCGCGAGGCGCGCTCGCTAAAACGCAGAGCGCCCCCAGCGGCACGCCCTCGCTGGAGACGAGCGGCGCGCCGGCGTAGAACCGGACATACGGCTCGCCCGTCACCAGCGGGTTGTCGACGAAACGCGGGTCGGCCTGCGCGTCGGGCACTTCCATCACCTCGTGATGGTGCATAGCATGCGCACAGAACGACATGCTGCGCGGGGTCTGCTCCAGGTCGAACCCGGTCCGCGCCAGGAAACGCTGATATTCCTCCTCGACCAGGCTCAGCAACGCGACCGGGGCGCCGCAGAGCTCGGCTGCGAACGCCACGATGTCGTCGAGCTGGCCCTTCGCGCGCGCGCCGGCAACGTCGTAGGCCGAGATCACGCGGGAGCGCTCGGCCTCGTCGAACGTGGCGGTATTGGGAACGGAATACAGCGTCGTCACGGCAATCAGAACGGCACGTCGTCGTCGAGATCGTCCGAGAAGCCGCCGGTCTGGCCGAAGCTGCCGCCGCGGGCGCCGCCACCGCCGCCCGAGGGTGCGCTACCGCCGCGACCACCACCGCCGCCGTAACCGCCGCCGCCGCCCGACGAACCACCGCCGAAGTCGTTGCCGCCACCGCCGCCGGCCCAGTCGTCGCCACCGCCGCGGCTACCACCGCCGCCTGCGCCGCCGTTCGGGCCGTCGAGCATCGTCAGCACGCTGTTGAAGCCCTGCAGCACGATCTCGGTCGAATACTTGTCCTGGCCCTGCGCGTCCTGCCACTTCCGGGTCTGGAGCGCGCCCTCGATATAGACCTTCGAGCCCTTGCGGAGATACTTTTCGGCGACGTTCGCGAGACCTTCGTTGAAGATCGCGACCGAATGCCATTCGGTCTTTTCCTTGCGCTCGCCCGACATCTTGTCCTTCCAGGACTCGGATGTCGCGATGCGCAGGTTGACGACCTTGCCGCCGTTCTGGAACGCCTTGCTCTCCGGGTCGCGACCCAGATTGCCGACGATGATGACCTTGTTGACGCTGCCTGCCATGATGCCCCTCAGAGGCCGGCGAACACCGCCAGCCAGTATGTAATGCCAGCCATGATGTAGGCGGCGGCGAACAAATAGCCAACCATGAACGCCGGCCATTTCCAGCCATTCGTCTCGCGACGCGTGACGGCGATTGTCGAAATGCACTGCGGTGCGAACACAAACCACATCAGGAAGGCGAGCGCGGTCGGCAGGCTCCAGCGACCGCGGAGGTTCTCGACCATCGCCTTGCCGCCCTGGTTGCTGTCGGGATCGTCGATCGCGTAGACGGTGCCGATCGCCGCGACCGCGACTTCGCGCGCGGCCATCGCCGGGATCAGCGCGAGGACGATGTCGCGGTTGAAGCCGATCGGCGCGAATATCGGCGCGATGCCGTTGGCGATCCGGCCCGCGACCGAATAATCGACCGCCGAGATCTTCGGTGCACCGGCGGGCTGCTCGGGCGGCTTGGGGAAGCTCAGCAGCACCCACAGGATGATCGTCGAGGTCAGGATGATGCCGCCGGCGCGCTTCAGGAAGATCTGCGCGCGGCTCCACAGGCCGATGCCGACGTCGCGCCACTGCGGCCATTGGTATTTCGGCATCTCCATCATGAAGCCCGACGACACGCCCTTGGTCACCGTCCGGCGCAGCACCAGCGCGGCGACGAACGCGCCGACGATGCCCATCACGTACAGGCCGAGCATCACCAGCCCCTGCAACCCGACGAACGGCAGCACCTGCGTGTTGGGGATGAACGCGCCGATGATCAGCGTGTAGACCGGCAGCCGCGCGGAGCACGTCATCAGCGGCGCGATCAGGATCGTCGTCAGCCGGTCCTTCTCGTCGTCGATCGTCCGCGTCGCCATGATGCCGGGGATCGCGCAGGCGAAGCTCGACAGCAAAGGAATGAACGCGCGGCCGGACAGCCCGACGCTTGCCATCACGCGGTCCATCAGGAACGCCGCGCGGACCATGTAGCCGCTCGCCTCGAGCACGAGGATGAAGAGGAACAAGATCAGGATCTGCGGCAGGAACACGATCACCGCACCGACGCCTTTGATCACGCCATCGACCAGCAGCGAGCAGAGCAGCGACTCGGGCATTTCGGCGGTCAGGAACCCCTGCAACGCGGTGAAGCCCGCATCGATCGCGTCCATGAACGGCTGCGCCCAGCTGAACACCGCCTGGAACATCAGGAACATGATCGCGAGCAGCAGGATCGGGCCAGCCACAGGATGCAGCGCGACCGCGTCGAGCACGTGCGTCCAGCGGCGGACCTGCGTCTCGGATACGGTCGCGGACGTCGCGATCTGGCGCGCGCGACGCTGGAGCGTGACGATGTCGTCCTGCACGCTGCCGTCGGATTTGCGGAGCCGCATCGGACCGTTGACGACGATGCTTGAGAGCGTCGCCTTCAGTTCGTCGAGGCCACGCTTGCGCACCGCGACGGTCGGGATCACCGGCACGCCGAGTTCGCGTTCGAGCACCTTGGGGTCGAGCTTCAGGCCGTCGCGCTCGGCGAGATCGACCATGTTGAGCGCGACCACGACCGGCAGGCCGAGCGCGATCAGCTGGAGCGTGAAGCGCAGGTGGTTATCGAGATTGGCGGCGTCGACGACTACGACCAGCGCGTCGGGAAGACGCTCGCCGTCCTGCGTGCCGGTGACGACGTCGCGCGTCACGCGCTCGTCGGGGGAGGAGGGTTCGAGACTGTAGGCGCCGGGCAGGTCGACCAGCTCTACGGGCCGGCCGTCGTCGAGCATCAGCCGCCCGACCTTCCGCTCGACCGTGACGCCCGGATAGTTGCCGACCTTCTGGCGCGCACCCGTGAGCGCGTTGAACAGCGCGCTCTTGCCGGCATTGGGATTGCCGACCAGCGCAACCAGCGGTGCTGCGTTCATTCTAAAGGATTATTCGGCCGCGGCCGGCATTGGCGAGACGTGGATCGCGCCCGCGACCGCACGGCGGAGCGCGACGGTCATCCGGCCGATGCGACAGGCGATCGGACCTTGGCCGAGCGTCGCACGGTGCAGGACCTCGACATCGACACCCTCGTCGAAGCCCAGTTCGCGCAGCCGACGCGCCTCGGGCCCAGCGAGCCGCGCCCATTCGATCGCGGCGACAATCGCATGCTGCTTGCGAGGCAGCGTTTCGAGGCTGACGGAACGATCGGGGCAAGTGTCCATGATGCGACTGATTATCAGTAACCCCGGTCGAAGGAAAGCCCTAACCGCGGTTAGTTACTACCGCCTCCACGTCGCGCCATACGGACGAAACTTAGAGGACAGAGTTACTTAGCGGACCGTTCCCGACTTCAGGCGGTCGGATAGCGCAGTCGGCCGACGAATCGCGACAGGCTGAAACCGTGCTCGGTGCGCTTGAGGAACCCGGCCTTGGCCTTCTCGAACTGCATGATCCCGTCGATGCGACGACCGAGGAACGCGCGGGTGTCGGCGAGGCCTTCGCTCTCGTCGTCGAGGAAGACCGTGATCGTCGACGCGTACACGCCGAGCAGGATCGTCCGCTTGGTGTAGTAATTATAGTCGGTCGCCACATCGCCAGCGGCACGCCAGATCGTGTCGACCGTCCGCCAGCCGAGCCGCGTCGCCTTCGCCAGATTCTGCGGGAGTGCGAGAATCGCCAGCGCACGCCGCAGCGATTCGCGATCGATCGACGTCGCGTCGAGCCGTGCCTCGACCAGCGCGGTGATCTTCTCGCGGACCTTCATCAGCGCGAGCCGCTCGGGCGGGACCGTGGTCAGCATCACGCCGTCGATATGTGCGAACCACGCGTCGATCATGTCGACCGGCCCCTCCTTGAACGCGAGCGCGGCGATGTCGGTGTCGATCCCCTCGGCCTGCGCGGCCATATCGCGCGCGGCGTCGCTCCAGCCGTCGAACGCCGCGTTGGCGGCGATGCCGGGCGCCAGCAGGGCGCGGATTTCGTCAAGCGTAAGGTCCTGGGTCATACCGTCTCCTGCCGTCCAAAATCAGGCGTATCAAGCGTGTCTTCAAGGGGTGGCGACACTTCCGGGGGAGGTCCTCGGCGGACGAGCACCAGTGCGACCGCCACCATCACGACACCGACCAGATCCGCCGCACCGAGCCGCTCGCCATAGACGAGCCAACCTACGATACCGGCGACTACCGGCTGGATCAGCAGCGCGATCCCGATGACCAGCGGCGTGAAGCGGCCGAGCGCATAGATCATCAACCCCTGGCCGAGCACCTGGCTGCAAAGGGCAAGCCCGATCAGCGGCCCCCAATGCGTCGGCATCACGCGCTCACCCATCGCCAGCGCGAATACGAGCATCGGCACGATCCCCGCCAGCGTCGCCAGCGTCAGCGCGGACATCGGCGCCAGCGTCGCCCGTGCCCGCGCCATCAGGACGAAATAGACGGTGTAGAGCAGCCCCGCGAGCAGGCAGAACAGATCGCCCGCCAGGTTCTTCGCATCGAGCTGATACGAGCGCCCGAGCAGCAACGCGCCGCCCGCCGCCGCCAACGCCAGCGCGAACCCTTGCGTTCGCGTAGGCCAGCTGCGCGCGATCAGGAACCCGTAGATCGGGAAGATCAGTGTCGCGACGTTGCCGAACAGCGTCGCATTGGCGAGCGTGGTGCGCAGGATCCCGAGATGCCAGGTGCCGAGATCGGCGGCGAAGCACACCCCGCCCGCGAGCAGACCCGCCCACAATTTCCACCCGAGCCGCATCGGTCGCGCGCCCTGCTGGACCGCGAGCGCGATCAGAAACGGCACCGCCAGCGTGAGGCGCCAGAACCCCGCGGCTACCGGCCCGACCTCGGTCGCGCGGACGAACCACGGCCCGAACGCCAGCGCGACGTTCGCCACCACCAACGCCGCGAAGGCGATAAGTCCCGGCGCGGCAACACTTTGCGCGGTTGGCATAAAACCGGCCGGCGTCAAACCGTGCGGCGTATCGGGCACGCTAGATAATCTTTGCGGGTCGGGGCGATGCATGCCGCCCTGTAGCCTCCTATCTTCCGCCCGTCAGGCCAATAAGGAGCCCCCATGCCTAGCCTATTCGATCCGATTACCCTTGGTGCCGTCGAAGCGCCGAACCGCATCATCATGGCGCCGCTCACCCGCGGGCGTGCCGACAGGGATGCGGTGCCGACCGACATCATGGTCGAGTATTACACGCAGCGTGCGAGCGCCGGCCTGATCATCTCGGAAGCCACCGGCATCAGCCGCGAAGGCCTCGGCTGGCCGTTCGCGCCGGGTCTGTGGACGGACGCACAGGTTGCCGCTTGGAAGCCCGTCACCGACTCGGTCCACGCCGCTGGCGGCCGGATCGTCGCGCAGCTGTGGCACATGGGTCGCCAGGGCCATTCGTCGGTGTACGAGACGCAGCCAGTGTCGTCGTCGGCAACCGCGACCGAAGGCCAGGCGCACACCTTCGAGGGCAAGAAGGATTTCGAGGTCGCGCGTCCGCTCGAGACCAACGAGATTCCGCGCCTGCTGAACGACTATGAGCTGGCAACGAAGAACGCACTCGCGGCCGGCTTCGACGGCGTGCAGATCCACGCGGCCAATGGCTATCTGATCGACCAGTTCCTGCGCGACAACGCCAATTTCCGCACCGACGAATATGGCGGCTCGATCGAGAACCGCGTCCGCCTGCTCCGCGAAGTCGCCGAGCGCGTGATCTCGGTCGCCGGCGCCGATCGCGTCAGCGTCCGCCTGTCGCCCAACGGCGATTCGCAGGGTGTCGACGACAGCAACCCCGAGGCGCTGTTCACCGCCGCTGCCAAGGCGCTGTCGGACCTCGGCATCGCGTTCCTCGAACTGCGCGAGCCCGGCCCCGACGGCACCTTCGGCAAGACCGATGTGCCGAAGCTCAGCCCGGCGATCCGCAAGGTGTTCAACGGCGTGCTGATCGTCAACTCGGACTACACGACGGTCGAGGAGGCACAGGCCGAGCTCGACTCGGGCAATGCCGACGCGATCACCTTCGGTCGCACGTTCATCGCCAACCCCGACCTCCCCGAGCGCCTGCGCACCGGCGCACCGCTGGCGAAGGACGACGCGAAGACGTGGTACAGCCAGGGCCCCGAGGGCTACATCGACTACCCCGCGCTGGAAACCGCCAATGCCTAAGCTTGATCCTCCCCCGCAAGGGGGAGGTGGCAGGCGGCAGCCTGACGGAGGGGGAGGCACGCGCGAATCGTCGTTCGGTGTCCTCCCCCTCCGTCACCTTCGGCGACACCTCCCCCTGGCGGGGGAGGATCGCGAAGGGCTGCCTCTGGTCACCCGCGCCGCCATCGCTTAGCAGCGCGCTTCCGCGCTCTGTGTAGCGTACCGGTGACGACAGGATGTGCAATGACCGACGGCTGGCCGAGCGGCGGCAGGGGAACGGGGCCGCTCATGCCCGGCACCGCCGACCGGGCCGCAAAGCGCGCGGAGGAGCGTGCCAACGGCCGCGAGCAGCGGGCGAAGGAGCGGCTGGCCGCGTCCGAACAGCGATCCGAGTCGCGCGCTGCCCAGCGTGACCTTCAGTCCCAGGAACGCGAACGCGCCCGCGAAAGCCGGCGTATCGAAGAGGATGAGCGGATCAAGGCGCGGCTCGATGCGCCGCCGACCAACGATGTCGAGGCGTTGAAGATTTCCAAACGCCGCCGCTCGGGCGCGCTCGCGCGCAGCGGCGTGGAATCGAAGACCGACCGCGACACCCGTAGCTACAAGACGATCGTCGACACCGCGCGGATCCGCACGCTCGCCGATCGCGGCGCGTCGGTGTCGGGGCTCGCCGGCGCGTTCGGTATCACGATCGAAGAGGTAGAGGCGGCGTTGCTGGAAACGGCCGTACCGGAGAAGGCCGCGCAGGACTGAAGCTGTCAGGCGTGGCGGTCGCCTGCAAGCCACGTCTTCGCCTCGTCGATATCGAGGAACGTGCGGCAATTCGGGGCCTTTAGATAGCGTTCGGTCTGGAGCTTCGCCAAATGAGACGCGACCACCGCGGCGATCGGTGCGGACGTCACCTTCAGCGCCTTGGGCATCATCGCTTCGAGCGCGTCTATGACCTTCAACGGCTGGATCGCCGCCTTGCGGAGATCGGCGAGCACGACGAACCGGCCGTGATACAGGCGCGCCGCCGTGCCGCGCGCGAGCAGTTCGGCGGAGAACGCCGCGGTCGTCGCGACCGACCAGAACCCCTCGGTGACGATAATGAGCGTCTTGGTCGGGGTGTCGAAGCTGATCGTGTACATGCCGCCGTCCGCTAGCATCGGCACCTTAACGATATGCTGTCGTTCACTTTAATCGGTCCCCGGCAGGTCGACATGGAGCCGCCGAAAGCGCGCCTCGACCAGACTGTACGCACCGAACAGTGCCAGACCGATCCCGGTCAGCGCGAGCAGCCACTTGCCGCCGGGTTGCGATTGCAGCCGCTCCAGCGCCTCCGCCACGCCGCCCGCGTCGCTCGCATGCGCGGTCCACGCAGCGAGTCCGAACAGTCCCGCGACGATCAGGAACACCAGCGCGCGCGCGCCGTAGCCGATCCGGCCCATCGTGCAGACATAGCCGGGCGCGGGGGCATCGCCGCGCAGGTCGTGGATGAAGTCGCCGCGCCACGCCTTTTGCGCCTGCTGGAACGCGGCGACCAGCACGCCGACCGCGACCGCGCCGACCAGCACACGCCCGGCCGGCTGATCGAGCAGCAATGCGGTCCAGTCGCGGGCGCTCTCGTCGCCGGGCGAGACGGCGATCTTCCCCTTGCCCAGATCGAGCGCGAGCCGCGTCGCGGTCCAGGCCAGGATCAGATGCGCGATGCCGCTGACGATGTGACCGATCCGCTTGAGGCTGCCCTTGGCATCGCGGGTGATCTGCTCAGGGTTTGCCGCGGCCTCGGTCAGGCGCCAGATCGCATAGCCGAGCAGCCCCGCCGCGACGATCGCCAGCAGCACCGGGCCGAGCGGTCCGCCCGCCATCGATCCGATCGCGCCCTGGTTGTCGGCGATCTCGCCACCGTGCAGCGCCGCGTCGACTGCGAACCAGCCGACGAGGATATACACGACGCCGCGCGCGGCAAAGCCGAGCTTGGCGAGCCACGTCGCATTCGCATCCGAGATCATGATAGCCCCCTTGTTACGCAGGCATAACGGTGCGCGACGTGGGACGTTCCTGCGCAGGGGCGGGCGAGGCGGTCGAGGCCGCGACTGTCTTCAGGGTGCACGACCGACTATTCGGTAAGCGAGCCGCTATTTGTCGAATGCGGACATCATCGATCCTCCCCCGTCAGGAGGACGATCGTAGGTTGGACGTTGGTTCGGTCTGGCGCTCGCAAGGGGAGGGATCCGCAGCGGCCGTCGGCAAGACGAGGGCGAGGTTATTCCTCGAACGTGTCGGAGGTGGAATCGAGCCGCGCGCCATCCAGCGTCTTCTCGATCCTAGTCTTCGCAGCCGCGTCGGCCGCCTTCTCGGCCACCGTCCGCCCGAACAGCCTGCGGTTTTGATCCGCGCGCACCGATGCCTCGTCTCGCGCGCGCTGCTTCCGGACGAGTCGCAGGTTGATCACGTCACCCACGCCCTGTTCTCCGCGCCCGCCAGTCGGCGGCGCTCTGGCCCCAATCGTCCACCGGCAGCGCTTCGAGCGGCGGGGGGAGTTTCGTTCGGCCGCGGTTGGTCGACCCGAGCCGTTGCGCGAGCGCGATCGACTCCACGTTGTCGGGTGCGATGGTGTGGATGATGTCAGTCCAGCCGAGCACATCCACCGCATAGTCAATCGTCGCCGACGCAGCCTCGCCTGCGAACCCGCGACCGGCGAACTGCGATGCCAGTCCCCAACCTATTTCCGTCCCCGGCCAGTCTTCGGGCTGCCAAGGACCGACGCGGCCGATCCATTCGCCGGTATCGCGCAGCGTCACCCCGAACATCGAGAAGCCACGGATGCTCCACGCGCCCGCCATGGCGCACAGACCACGCCAGGCGACGCTGCGCGACTGGACGCCGCCGAGATGACGCATCGTCACGGGATCGGTGTGGAACGCATACCAGGCTTCGGCATCCTCCGGTCCCAAGGGCCGGAGCAACAGGCGCTCCGTCAGGAGCACCGGCGCGGTCATGCGATGAAGCGGTCCTTGAGCGCCAGCATCGCCAGCGCCGCCTTGGCTGCACCGCCACCCTTGTCGCCTTCGGTGGGCTTTGCGCGCGTGAGAGCCTGCGCCTCGTTCTCGGTGGTCAGGATGCCGTTGCCGATGGGCAGGCCGTCCATCGTCAGCTGCATGATCCCGCGTGCGCTCTCACCCGCGACGATCTCGAAATGATAGGTCTCGCCGCGGATCACGACGCCAAGCGCGACATAGGCGTCGAACGTCTCACTCTCGGCTGCCAGCGCGATCGCGCCGGGAACTTCGAGCGCGCCGGGCACGGTGATCGTCTCGTGCGTATGGCCGGCGGCTTCGATCGCGGCCTTCGCACCCTCGACCAGGAGGTCGTTGAGGTGATCGTAGAACCGGGCTTCGACGATGAGGAGATGCGCCATCAGTTGCTCTTTTCCGTGTTCAGGGACGCGATCGGGCGCTCGCCGACGATCGACAGGCCATAGCCGTCGAGGCCGACCAGCGTGTGAT
Source organism: Sphingomonas sp. PP-CE-3G-477 (assembly GCF_003050745.1). Taxonomy (GTDB): domain Bacteria; phylum Pseudomonadota; class Alphaproteobacteria; order Sphingomonadales; family Sphingomonadaceae; genus Sphingomonas. The sequence goes on from NZ_QAOF01000005.1 coordinate 61,404, forward strand.
GCGTGTTGGTGATCAGCACCATGTCGTGGACGCCGAGTTCGGTCAGGATCATCGCGCCGACGCCGTAGTCGCGCAGTTCCTCCATGTCCGGCGTGATCTCCGCGCCCGCCTTCTTCATCACCGCGGAGGTGAAGGTATTGCTGCGCGGACGGTTGATCACGACGATCACGCCCGCGCCCTCGTCCGCGATCATCTGCATCGAGCGCGCGAGGATACGGCCGCGATCGCCCGATTCGCCGAAGATGTCCGCGAACGGCGACAGCGCGTGCATGCGGACCAGCGTCGGCTTGGCGGGGTCGATCTTGCCCTTGACCAGCGCGACCTGCTCGGTGCCGGTCGCCTTGTTCCAGAACGTCAGCGCGCTCCAGTCGCCGCCCCATTCGGACGTGAACTTGGCCTCCGCGCGCTTTTCGACGAGGTGATCGTGGCGGCGGCGATAGGCGATCAGATCGCGAATCGTGCCGATCTTGACGTTGTGGAACTGCGCGAAGGTGACGAGGTCGTCCATCCGCGCCATCGTGCCGTCCTCGTTCATGATCTCGCAGATCACGCCCGAGGGATTGAGCCCGGCGAGCCGCGCGACGTCGACCGCTGCTTCGGTATGGCCGGCACGGATCAGCACGCCGCCGTCGCGTGCGACCAGCGGGAAGACGTGGCCGGGGGTGACGATGTCGGGCTTGCCCTTGGTCGCATCGACCGCGACCGCGATGGTGCGCGCGCGATCCGCCGCCGAGATGCCCGTCGTGACGCCTTCGAGCGCCTCGATCGACACGGTGAACGCGGTCTCGTGCCGGGTGCCGTTGTTGCGGCTCATCAGTTCGAGACCGAGTTCCTCGGTGCGATCCTTCGTCAGCGCGAGGCAGATCAGCCCGCGACCGAACTTCGCCATGAAGTTGATCTTCTCCGGCGTCGCCATTTGCGCGGGGATGACCAGGTCGCCCTCGTTCTCGCGATCCTCGTCGTCGACCAGAATGAACATCCGGCCGTTGCGCGCCTCGTCGATGATCTCTTCGGGGCTGGAGAGGTAACCGTGCTTGAGACGGCCCAATTCCGCGGTGCGTTCAGCTGGCTTTGACACGGTAATGCTCCATGCGTTGGAGATAGCGGGCGAGGACGTCGATCTCGATATTGACCGACTGCCCCATCTGGATCGTCCCGAGCGTGGTGACCGCCCAGGTATGCGGGATGATGTTGAGGCCGAACTCGACCTCTCCATCGATGTCTTGAACGCTGTTTACCGTAAGCGAAACGCCATCGACCGTCACCGAGCCCTTGAGTGCGATGAACGGCGCGATGTCTGCACCCGCGCGGATGGTGACGCGGTGCGAGCCGCCTTCCTCCGCCAATGCGACGACGGTGCCGAGCCCGTCGACATGGCCCGTGACGATATGGCCGCCGAGTTCGTCGCCGAGCTTCATCGCGCGTTCGAGGTTGAACTTGCGACCCTCGGTCCATTGGTCCTTGGCGGTACGGCTAATCGTCTCGCCCGAGACGTCGACCGCGAACCAGTTGGGGCCTTTGTCGACCACGGTCAGGCAGACGCCCGAGCAGGAGATCGACGCGCCGAGATCGACAGTGGCGGTATCATAGGCAGTGCTGACAACGACGCGAGTGTCGCCTGGCGACTCCACGGTTGTGACGGTGCCGATGTCGGTGACGATTCCGGTGAACATTATGCCTCGTTTCGTTCGCGCTCGTAGACCTCGAGCCGGTCCATGCCAAGTTGCCGCGCATCGACGATCGCCCACCCACCATGCGCTTTGGTCAGGTCCGTGAGGCCGATGTCGCGGAGTGCGGGCTTGCCGCCGCCGATCAGGATCGGCGCGCGGTAGAGTAGGAGCCGGTCGACCAGATCGGCCGCGAGGAACGCCGACGCTACAGCTGCGCCGCCTTCGACGAGGATATAGTCGACGTCCGGAAGCGTGGCGATGTCGTGCGGCGCGGCGATGACGGTCCAGCCAGGCACGTCTTGGACAGTCGAGGATAAAAGCACGCGCATCGGACCGCGAGCTTCCAGCCCTGGTAGCCGCACGTCGAGTCGCGGCGCATCGGCGTCATACGTGCCGCGACCGACGAGGATTGCCTCGTGCCGGCTCCGCTCGAGATGCGCGTGGGCGCGGGCTTGCGGGCCGGTGATCCAGCGACTCGCGCCGTCCGGCAGCGCGATGCAGCCGTCGAGCGATGTCGCGAGCTTCAGGGTGACGTGCGGACGGCCGAGCGCCTGCCGCGTCAGAAAGCCGGCCATCGAGCGTCTGGCTTCGTTCGCACGAAAACCGCGCGTCACCGCGATGCCAGCGGCCTCCAGCCGAGCAAACCCTTGCCCTGCCGTTCGTGGATCGGGATCTTCGAGGCCGGCAACGACACGCGCAACGCCTGCCTCGATCAGCAAGTCGCTGCATGCGGGTCCGCGCGGGGACTGATGCGCGCACGGTTCGAGTGTGACGTAGGCCGTAGCCCCTCGCGCTTCCGCACCGGCCTCGGCCAACCCCATCGCTTCGGCATGCGGACGTCCCCCCGCTTGCGTCCAGCCGCGCCCGACCACCTGGCCTTCGCGCACGATCACGCAGCCGACATTGGGGTTGGGCGCGGTCCGTCCTCGACCGCGCTCGGCCAGTGCCAGCGCGGCGCCCATCAAGCGCGCGTCCGCCTGGGTCAGATTCCCATGGCCTTCAGCTTGTCGTCGAGCCGCTTGAACGACGCGCGCTGTGCATCTTCGCGCGCCTTCTGCTCGGCGAGCGCCTTGGCCTTGATCGGCGCGTCGATCTTCTGCTGGGCGATGATCTGCGCATCGGTGCGATCCGCGGGCCACTGCTCGACGTAGATGATCTTCGGCCGGTATTCCTTCTCGACGTACGAATCCTTCATGAACGCGTAGATCAGGAAGCTGGTGACGCAGAGCGCCGCCACGAGAAAGATGAGCTCGTACGGCCGGCGCTGGCTGAGGAAGAGCCGCAGGTCGCGATAGGCGACGATCGGCGTGAAACGACTGAAAAAGCCCATGCGCGCCAAGATAGGGGGGCGGAGCCGGCTAGGCCAGCCCCGTACCTCTCAAGCTTCAGTTCTGGAGCACGAACGTCAGCGCCATCGATCGCCATGCCTCGACCGGAACGCCGTCACGTGTCGCCGGCTTGAACCGCCATTTCGCCAGCGCGCGATCGAGCGTCGCGCGATAGAAGGTGTCGGTGGTCGCGCTGACCCGCTCGACCTGTTTCACCCGGCCATCGACGCCGACCAGCACGCGCACCACGACCTTGCCCTCGCGTTCGGCGCGGCGTTCCTCGGACGGGTAACTCGGCTGGAAGTCGGCGGCGTAGCGCGGGTCGATGCCGGGCTGGACGAATACCGGTGCGGCTTTCGGCGGCTCGACCGCGACGGTGCCTGTTCCAGTGCCTTCGACCCCGATCGGCGGCGTATAGGGGATCGGATCGGGGGCGACCGTGAAGCCGTCGGTTTGCGGTATCTGCACTACCGTAATCGGCGCGTCGGGACGCGGGGCGGGGCGCTGCTGCTGGCGGACCAGAGGATCGGCGGGCGGCACCGGTTCGGGCGGTGGAGGCGGGGTGTACGGGACATAGGTGACGAGTGGCTTGTCGGGCTCGAACGGCAGCACGTTCGGCGCCGCGAAGAACAAGGCTCCGATCACCGCGCAGTTGATCGCCAGCGCGACGCCGAGGCTCCCGGGATTGAATCCGCCCGTCCGGTTCAGTCGATCCGCGTACATTACCGTCTCCTTCGCTTCTCCTCGAGGATGGCGGCGAGATAGGTACCGCCGGTTGGGATGGTACATCATTACATTTTGGGGGCAAGGGGGTTGGAGGGGCGGTGAGGGAATGTCTTGGGCGCTATTTTATCGACGTTTCGTCGGCGTCGAATACGATCGCGATTTGCTCGACCAGCCGGAATGGTTCGACGCACCAACCGATCAGGTTTGCAGCGTTCTCAGTCCCACCGCCACCACCCCGGCGGAGGCCGGGGTCCAATTGGGGGACATTGCTAACTGAAGCCGGCGCTACGTTACTGCGACCTTTCCAACTGGGCCCCGGCCTCCGCCGGGGTGGCGGCGGTGGGGAAGGTGGGAGGCTTCTTTCGGCCGCAGCCAACGTGACCGCCGGCAAAGTATAGTCCGTTGCGGTCAATTCCACCGCAGCCCGCCCTTCCTTGTTCTCCCGCGAAGGCGGGAGCCCAGACTGGACTCCCGCCTTCGCGGGAGAACATGCTTTTTCGGGCGACCTTCAGGAATGCCAGCTCAGCGCGCCGCCAACCGCTCCAAAGCCCGCTCGCGCCCGATCAGCGGCAGCAACGCCGCCATGTCCGGCCCATGATCGCGCCCGGTCAGCGCCAGCCGCAACGGCAGGAATAACGCCTTCCCCTTGCGCCCCGTCTCCGCCTTCAGCCGCGCCGTCAGCGCATGCCAAGGATCGGCCGACCAGTCGATCTCCCCAGCCGCCGCCAGCGCCTGATCGAGATACGCCGCGTCGATATCGCCCTCGACCGCAACCGGCCCCTCGATCACCCCCCACCAGTCCACCGCATCCGCGAGCGTCACCAGGTTCGGCTGCACCGCCTCCCAAGCCGCCACATCCATGCCCCCAGGCAACCGCTCGGCCACCGCCTCATACGGCAGCGCATGCAAAATCCGCGCGTTCAGCGCCGCCAGTTCCGCCTCGTCGAACCGCGCCGGCGCCCGCCCGAACCGCGCGAAGTCGAACCCCGCGATCAATGGCGCGGCGTCGGCGATCGGTTCGACCGGGTCGCTCGTCCCGATCCGCGCGAGCAGCGCACGCACCGCTTGCGGCTCGATCCCGACCTCGCGGAAATGATCGACGCCGAGCGACCCGAGCCGCTTCGAAAGTTTCCCCTCCGCCCCCGTCAGCAACGCCTCGTGCGCGAACCGCGGCGGCGTCACGCCCAACGCGGCGAACATCTGCAACTGCAGCGCGGTGTTCGACACATGATCCTCGCCGCGCACCACATGCGTCACGCCCATCTCGGCATCGTCGATCGCCGACGGGAGCATATACAGCCACGACCCGTCCGCGCGGCGGATGACCGGATCGCTCATCGTCTTCGCCTCGAAATGCGCCGCGCCGCGGATCAGGTCGTCCCACGCGATCGCCGAGTCGTGATCGAGCTTGAACCGCCAATATGGCTTTACACCGTCCGCTTCGAGCTTCGCCCGCGCGTCGTCGTCCAACGCCAGCGCCGCGCGGTCATAGATCGGCGGCAACCCGCGCCCGGCCTGGATCTTGCGCTTCAGGTCTAGCTCCTGCGTCGTCTCGTACGCGGGATACACGTGGCCGCTCGCGACCAGTGCCGCGAACCGCGCCTCGTACAGCGCGAACCGTGCCGACTGCCGCTCCTCCGCATCGGGCGTCATCCCGAGCCAGTCCAGATCGGCACGGATCGCGTCTACGAAGCGCTCTTCGCTGCGCTCGGGATCGGTATCGTCGATCCGCAGCACGAACTTCCCCCCATTGGCCCGCGCGAACATCCAGTTGTGGAGGGCGGTGCGGATGTTGCCGACGTGCAGTCGGCCGGTGGGCGAGGGGGCGAAACGGGTGATCACGGTCATGCCGCCGCTCTACGGAGCGGCACGCCCCCGGGCAAACGCTTCCACGCAACCCTTCCACCAGCGGAAAGCTGGGCCTAAGGGGTGCGCGTGATCGAGCGGGGAAGACTTTCATGAAACTGATGACCGGCAATTCGAACCTGCCACTCGCGCAGGAGATCTCCGCTTATCTCGAGATCCCGCTGACCGACGTCAGCGTGCGGCGGTTCGCGGACGAGGAGGTCTTCGTCGAGATCAACGAGAACGTCCGCGGCGAGGACGTGTTCGTGATCCAGTCGACCGGCTATCCCGCCAACGACAATCTCATGGAATTGCTGATCATGATCGACGCGCTCAAGCGTGCGTCGGCACGGCGCATCACCGCGGTGATCCCGTACATGGGCTACGCGCGGCAGGACCGGAAGCCAGGCCCGCGCACGCCGATTTCGGCCAAGCTGGTCGCGAACTTGATTACCGTCGCGGGCGCGAACCGGGTGCTGTCGGTCGACCTGCATGCGGGCCAGATCCAGGGCTTCTTCGATATCCCGACCGACAATCTCTACGCGGCGCCGGTGATGTCCGCAGATATCCTCGCGCGGTTCAAGGGCAAGAACTTGATGGTCGTATCGCCCGACGTCGGCGGCGTCGTTCGTGCGCGCGTGCTCGCCAAGCGACTCGACAACGCCCCGCTCGCGATCGTCGACAAGCGCCGCGAGCGTGCGGGCGAGTCGGAGGTGATGAACATCATCGGTGAAGTCGAGGGACGCTTCTGCATCCTGATCGACGACATCGTCGATTCGGCGGGCACGCTCTGCAACGCGGCCGCTGCGCTGAAGGAAGCGGGGGCAGAGGATGTCGTCGCCTATGTCACGCACGGTGTTCTCTCGGGTGGCGCGGTCGCCCGAGTCGAAGGCTCGGAACTGCGCGAGCTGGTGATCACCGACTCGATCGGCAATCACGAGGTGATCAAGGGTGCACACGGCAAGATTCGCCACCTCCAGATCGCGCCGCTGCTCGGCGAGGCGATCAAGCGGATTGCGGACGAGACGAGCGTATCAAGCTTGTTTGATTGACGGACGCAGGCGCGGCCAGCCCGCGCCGATGCTCGCATAGCGGGCAGCGTCAGACTCGGCCGGCGGTTCGGTAATGCCGAACCGACCGACGGCGGCTTTGCCGACGTGGTGCTACCGTTCGCAGTAAAACATGTTGAAGCAGTTTACGGTCGGCAAAGCCGCCGTCGGATGGGTTCGCCTTGGCGACCACCGGCCGAGCCTGCGATTGCGCACTGCTACGCGTGCGCACCGGCGTTGGCGTTGCCGCGCCTATCGCTGGCTTAGCGCCACGATATGCTCGAACACCGCCGGGTGCAGCGGCTTGGCAAACGCGCAGCCGTATTTGAACTTGTCACGCCACGCGACCACCGCTTCGAGCGCCGCCAATCCCGGCAACGTCAGCCACACCACCGTCCCGGGCCACAACGTAAAGCTCGTCTCCGCGCGAAACCCCGATAGCGACAAATCCGTCACCTCGATCTCGAATCGCGTCTGACCCCGATCGCGCAGATGCGCGCGCATCTTGACGGCCTTGCGTAGCGCCTGACGGAGCTCCTCGCCGGTCGGTTCGGCGGGGGGGATGGGGACGGGCTGTGTCATGTCCGGAACACTGCTCCCCAAGTGGTTACCATTCTCCAAACGCCTTACGATTCGGCGGCTTGGGATTTGGCGGAACGCGGCTGGACCGGGGCGCGGATGCCGGCACGCGAGCGCCGCTTGAGTTCGGCCTTCAGATTCTCGGGCCTAGGCGCGACGAGGAAGCCGAAGCTCACATTGCCCTCTTTCGTCTCGACCACATGATGCAAGCGGTGCGCCTGGACGATCCGCTTCATGTATTTCGACTTGGGCAGATACCGGGTCGGGATCCGCTGGTGCACGATCACGTCGTGGAACCCGAAATAGATCGCGCCATAGGCGGCGATGCCCGCACCGATCCAGGCGAACCCCGGCCACCAGCCGAGCTGCACGCCGCCAAGCAGCAACACGAACGACGGCACAGCGAAGATCGCCGCATACAGGTCGTTCAATTCCCAATTACCGTGACGCGTGCGGTGGTGACTCTCGTGCAGGAACCAGCCGAAGCCGTGCATGACCCAGCGGTGCGCGGCATAGGCGAACGCTTCCATGCCGATCACGGTGCCGAGGAACAGGAGGATGCCGAGCCAGATCGCCATGTACGTCATATAGGGGCGGCAAGCGCCACGGCAAAAGGCGAATTGTCCTAGTGGAAACCGAGTTTATTCCGCGCATAAACCACATTGTTGCAAACGAGACGCAACTGCAAATGCCTTAAGGGTGGATTTGCAGCCCGCCCTGTGCTTTACGCCGAACCAATTCCCGAGTTTCCTAAAAATTGCGTGGAGCCTTCCCGATGAACATCCATGAATACCAGGCCAAGGAACTGCTGGCCAAGTTCGGCGTCCCCGTGCCTGCCGGTTTCGCGGCACTGACCGTCGAGGAGGCCGTCGAGGCCTCGAAGAAGCTTCCCGGACCGCTCTATGTCGTCAAGGCGCAGATCCACGCCGGTGGCCGCGGCAAGGGCAAGTTCGTCGAGCTCGGCCCCGATGCCAAGGGCGGCGTCCGCCTCGCCAAGACTGAGGACGAGGTTCGCGCGGCCGCGACCGACATGCTCGGCAACACGCTCGTCACCATCCAGACGGGTGACGCGGGCAAGCAGGTCAATCGCCTGTACGTCACCGACGGCGTCGACATCGACAAGGAATTCTACCTCGCGCTGACGCTCAACCGCACCACCGGCCGGGTGATGATGGTCGTCTCGACCGAAGGCGGCATGGACATCGAAGCGGTCGCGCACGACACCCCCGAGAAGATCCAGTCGATCGACATCGACCAGGCGACCGGCTTCATGCCGCACCACGGCCGCGCCGTCGCGGCTGCTCTGAAGCTGACCGGCGATCTCGCCAAGCAGGCTGCGAACACCGCGTCGAAGCTGTATGACGCGTTCATGGGCACCGATGCCGAGCAGATCGAGATCAACCCGCTCGCGGTCACCAACGACGGCAAGCTGATGGTGCTCGACGCGAAGGTCGCATTCGACGGCAACGCGCTGTTCCGCCACAAGGACCTGCTCGAACTGCGCGACGAGACCGAGGAAGATCCCGCCGAGCTCGAGGCGTCGAAGTACGACCTCGCCTACATCAAGCTCGACGGCGACATCGGTTGCATGGTCAACGGCGCGGGCCTTGCGATGGCGACGATGGACATCATCAAGCTCAACGGCATGTTCCCGGCCAACTTCCTCGACGTCGGCGGCGGCGCCAACAAGGAGAAGGTGACGGCGGCGTTCAAGATCATCCTCGCGGATCCGAATGTGAAGGGCATCCTCGTCAACATCTTCGGCGGCATCATGAAGTGCGACATCATCGCCGACGGCATCGTCGCCGCGGCGAAGGAAGTGAACCTCTCGGTGCCGCTCGTCGTCCGCCTCGAGGGCACGAATGTCGAGAAGGGCAAGGAAATCCTCGCGAACTCCGGCCTCGCGATCGTTCCGGCGAACGACCTTGGCGATGCCGCGAAGAAGATCGTCGCAGAGGTACAGAAGGTCGCGGCCTAACCGCTGCCGACGACGCATACTGATTCTGCGAAAAGAGGGGCTCGGACGGAAACGTCCGGGCCCTTTTTCGTTGATGTCGCACACTGTTCGGCAGGTGGTCCGATCGGCATCTCGCCGTGACGCTACGGCATAGCGATGTTTCCATACCGGACTTGCGAAAACGGCTTAAAACAGCCATCTGTCGCGCCAACGCCGGTTGGCGACACGAATGATTTCACCTTGGAAGGAACCCCGATGAAGGTGCTGGTGCCGGTCAAGCGCGTGCTTGACTACAACGTGAAGCCTCGCGTGAAGGCGGACGGAACGGGCGTCGATCTGGCGAACGTCAAGATGAGCATGAACCCGTTCGACGAGATCGCGGTCGAAGAAGCGATCCGTCTCAAGGACAAGGGCGTGACGGAGATCGTCGTCGTCTCGATCGGCGAGCAGAAGAGCCAGGAAACGCTCCGCACCGCGCTCGCGATGGGTGCCGACCGTGCGATCCTCGTCGTCAGCGAGACCAAGGTCGAGCCGCTGGGCGTCGCCAAGATTCTCGCCAAGATCGTCGAGGAGGAGAAGCCCGACCTCGTGATCCTCGGCAAGCAGGCGATTGACGACGACAACAACCAGACCGGGCAGATGCTCGCCGGCCTCCTGAACTGGGGCCAGGGCACGTTCGCGTCGAAGGTCGAGATCGCCGACGGTTCGGTCAACGTGACGCGCGAAGTCGATGGCGGCGCGGAGACGGACACGCTCAAGCTGCCCGCGATCATTACCACCGATCTTCGCCTCAACGAGCCGCGTTATGCTTCGCTGCCGAACATCATGAAGGCGAAATCGAAGCCGATGGCGCAGAAGACGCCGGCCGATTTCGGCGTCGACGTGACGCCGCGCCTGACCACGTTGAAGGTCGTCGAGCCTGCCAAGCGCTCGGCCGGGATCAAGGTCGCCGATGTCGACGCGCTGGTCGGCAAGCTCAAGGAAATGGGAGTCGCCAAGTGAAGACGCTCGTCTGGGTCGAACATGACGGTCAGGCCGTCAAGGATGCCACGCTGTCGGCGGTCACAGCCGCATCGCAGCTCGGTGAAGTCCATCTCTTGGTTGTCGGCCAAGGCGTCGACGGCGTCGCTGCCGAAGCCGCGAAGATCGCCGGCGTCGGCAAGGTGCATGTCGCGGACGACGCTGCGTTCGCGCATGCGCTCGCCGAGAACGTCGCGCCGTTGATCGTCGAGCTGATGGCGAGCCATGATGCGTTCGTCGCTCCGTCGACCACGCATGGCAAGAACATCGCGCCGCGCGTGGCCGCGCTGCTCGACGTCATGCAGATCAGCGACATCCTGTCGGTCGAGAGCGAAGATACGTTCACGCGGCCGATCTACGCCGGCAACGCGATCGCGACCGTCCAGTCGACGGATGCTAAGAAGGTCATCACGGTTCGCGGCACGGCGTTCGCCAAGGCTGCGACCGAGGGTGGTTCGGGCGAGATCGAAGCGGTTGTCTCGACCGGCGATAAGGGTCTGTCGACCTTCGCCGGGTCGGAAATTGCCAAGAACGAGCGTCCCGAGCTGACCAGCGCAAAGATTATTGTCTCGGGCGGCCGTGCGCTGGCGTCGAGCGAGCAGTTCCACGCAACGATCGATCCACTTGCGGACAAGCTCGGTGCGGGCGTTGGCGCCTCTCGCGCCGCGGTTGATGCGGGCTATGCACCGAATGACTATCAGGTCGGCCAGACTGGCAAGATCGTCGCCCCGGAAGTGTATGTCGCGGTCGGCATTTCAGGCGCGATCCAGCATCTCGCGGGGATGAAGGACTCGAAGGTCATCATCGCGATCAACAAGGACGAGGACGCGCCGATCTTCCAGGTCGCAGACATTGGTTTGGTCGGCGATCTGTTTAAGATCGTGCCGGAATTGACGGCGAAGCTGTAGGCCTGAGCGAGGCGTGCAGCAGCACGCCGCTGCGAACCAGCGAAGCGCAGGTTCGCACGCGAAAGGCCGGCCGGCGGCGCTCCAGCGCCGACCGACGACGCGGGATTTACTCCCGTCGCGCGCCAAGAACGGGCGGTGTGACGTAGGTCGCACCGCCCGTTCTAGTGTCTGCCGAACGTACAGGTCTGCAGACGTCGAACCGGTTTGTTCACAAACCCAGGTCAATTTCACCCAAAAGTGACCGCCTTCCCGGCGAAGGCCGGGGCCCAATTGGGAAACGGAGGTAACGGCGGATGGTCCTTCGTCACATTGACCTTTCCCCTTGGACCCCGGCCTGCGCCAGGGAGGTGCATCTGTCGAAGCGGGATAAGTGCCGAATGCGTCCGGCGTACTGAGATCGTTCTCGCACCCTCACGCGCAGTTGCCACCCACCGCCCGCCTCCCCAATTATCCAGCATGCACGGCGTCCACTCGAACCCGCGCGACCGCCTGATATCAGCCGCCAGCGCCGCGCTACTCTGCGCCGTCATCGGCCACGCGCTCATCCTCGGCCTCGGCGTCAGCATCCCCACGGCTATTCCCGACGTGCTGAAGACCTTCGCCGTCGGCCCTTCACCGCCGCCCCTGCCGCCCGAAAAGATCGTTCCCCGCCCCGCAAAGAGCCACCGCCCCGAAGGCGCAGCGTCCCCTGCGAACCTCCGTTCGAAGGCGACCGAAGTCGTCGTCCCCAAGCCGATCGTCCCCCCGATTGTTCCACCGCCCCCGGTTATCGCTACACTGAAACCAGGCCCCGGTAGCGACGCCACCACCGGCGCGGCCGCCATTCCCGGACCAGGGACCGGTGCAGGCGGCGAGGGCAACGGCACGGGCAGTGGCCGCTCCGGAAATGGCGACGGGGACGGTGGTCAGGAGACCCCACCCCGCCTCCTGAAAGGCCGCTTCAAGAACAAGGACTTCCCCAATGCCGAAGCGGTGATCGGCGCGGGCGGGATCGTCGGCGTCCGCTACACCGTCGAGACCGACGGCAGCGTCACGCACTGCATGATCACGCGTTCCAGCGGCAATGCGGTGCTCGACGCGACCACCTGCCGCCTCATCGAGCTGCGGTTCCGCTACCGCCCCTGGCTCGACGCCACCGGTCGGCCGGTTCGCTCTACCGTCGTCCACAACCAGGAATGGGTGAACCAGCTCGGCCCGCCGTCACGCGGTAACTGACGCCGATCGCCCTAGCCGGCCGCCACTGAGCACCCGCGCGACTGACGGCAAGAGTGCCATCAGCACCTGTCCCAGCACGACGGTAACGCCGAGCACCAGCAGCGGTTGGACCAGCAGATAGGCCGGATACAACCCCGCCCCCAGCGAGCCGGTCGCCAACCCGATCACCGGCCCGAACAGCCACAGCAGCACCAGGTGATCGCAGAATGCGAGAAACCCGTACCGCTCGATCCCGCGCAATCGGTCCGCAACGTTGCTCCCAGCCAAGCCCCAGGCGAGCCGCCAGAACAGCACCGCAGAGGCCTGTCGAAACACGATGTCGAATGCCGCCATCAGATGCGGATGTGCATCGAAGAACGCGTTCCCGAGCAGCGCTGTCCACAGCCGCGGCGCGATCAGTACGACGAATGGCAGCGCGGATAGAGCGACAGGCCACCCCGCCACCCGCTCCGCCACGCCAAACCGCCGCGCGGCGATCCCAGCGGTAAAGAAGAGCAGGATCTGCGGTCGCAGCAACAGCGGAACGTGCACCCCGGACACGCTCCATACCACCGCGATCAGCGCGACCGCCGCCAGCCACGCACTCGACGCGCGCACCAGCAGCGGCGCGAGCATCATGCAGACGAACAGGTCGCGCAGGAACGGCATCTGCACGTTGACGTCGTTCGCATGCACGAGCGGCACCAGTTCGTTGAGCGTCCAGCCGATGCTCGTCGGCGTCGGTGCCTTCAGGTCGCCGAACGTCGCCGCCGCCCCCACCAGCAGGATCGCGATCGCGTTCCACAGCAGCATCGGCAGCAGGATCGTCCGCGCCTTGCCGAGCAGGAATGCGCCGTAGGGCTGGCGCGTCGCGGTCGAGACGACCAGCCAACCGGAGATCATCCCGAGCAGCGGCACCGCGCTACGTCCGAACACTTCGCCGAGCACCGTTCGCAGCACCGCCTGCCAACCGAACGCCACCGCCGCCAATTCCTCGGCGGTGCGTCCGGTCCAGGCGTGGACGTAGACGATCCCCATGATCCCGATCAGCCGCGCGATCGCGATCGCGGTGGACAAGCGCGTGTCGCTGGTCCGGGCACTGCTTCCGACGGGTGTTTCGGTCGATCTGGTCTTCAAGTCCGCCACTTCGCGCTGGTTCGGCGCGGCGTACCCGGCTTGTAGCGCGCGATCACCTCCTTCAGGATGAAACGACCGTCACGGGGGACCAAGAGATGATCGCCGCCTTCCTGCTCATCGCCGCGCAGTCGAGCCCCGCCGCGGTGCCGGACCCGCAGATCGCGCGGCGCGTCGCGCGCGTGCTGGAGCGTAGCCCGGTGATCGACGGGCATAACGATCTCGCCTGGGAGATTCGCGAGCTGCACAACGCGAAGGTCGAGGCGGTCGATCTCTCGGTCGACACCGCGCACCTCCCGAACCCGCTTCAGACCGATATTCCCCGCCTGCGAAAGGGCCATGTCGGCGGGCAGTTCTGGTCGGTCTACATTCCCGCCGATGCGCCGCGCGCGGTCGAGATGACGCTGGAGGAGATCGATATCGTTCGCCGTTTCGTTGCCGCCAACCCGGCAACGTTCGAACTCGCCACCACTGCCGCGGATATCCGACGGATCGAGAAGGCCGGGCGGATCGCCTCGCTGATCGGTGTCGAGGGCGGGCACCAGATCGACGGGCGGCTGTCGGTGCTGCGCCAGTATCGCGCGCTCGGTGCGGCGTACATGACGCTGACGCACGGCAAGAGCCTGAACTGGGCGGACAGCTCGACCGACGCACCACGTGCCAACGGGCTGAGCGATTTCGGGCGGCAGGTGGTCGCCGAGATGAACCGGATCGGGATGATCGTCGACGTGTCGCATGTGTCCGACGCGACGATGGCCGCGGCGCTGGCGGCGACCAAGGCGCCGGTGATCGCCTCGCACTCCAGCGCGCGAGCGATCACGGACGCTCCGCGGAATATCTCCGACGACCTGCTTCGCGCGATCGGCGCGAACGGCGGCGTGGTGATGGTGAACTTCTACCCGTCGTTCTTGTCGGGGGAGTGGCGCGCCTGGGACGTTGCGCGCTCAGCCTATGCGAAGAGCGTCGGCGTGTCGGCGGGGGTGTACGGCGCCAAATCGCCTGCGCCGCTGGTGGCATGGGACGCCGCGCACCCCGAGCCACAGGTCACCGCCGCGACGGTCGCGGATCATGTCGAGCATATCGCGAAGATCGCCGGTCACGATCATGTCGGGATCGGCGGCGACTTCGACGGTATCCAGGGAACCGGGCCGATCGGTCTAAAGGGCGTCGACGGTTATCCGCTACTGTTCGCCGAACTGGCGCGGCGCGGGTGGAGCGATGGCGATATGGCGAAGCTGTCCGGCGGCAATGTCCTCCGCGCCATGGAGCGGGTCGAAGCGGTCGCACAAGCGATGGCGGGGATGCCGCCGGTCGACGCTACCGATGTGGCGTCGCGGTAGAAGGGACGAGTCCTCGTTGCCCGAGTTTCGAACCACCCCGCCAAATCCCGTCGCCCCCGCGAAAGCTGGGGTATTCCTCCGTATCAGATGACGCGTGCCAAACGACGATATCCCAGCTTTCGCTGGGATGACGGTGGGAGGTGCGTCACGGATCCGGCATCCGCTGCGGTACCGGCGGCTCCACCACCAGCGGTGGCACCGTGCGCAGCACCAGCCCGATCACCAGCGCCGTCACGCCGAGCAGCAGGCAGAACGCGGTCACCCCGGGCCACCCGGCGTGCGTCCAGGCGAACCCGCCGGCCGATCCCAGCACGCTCGACCCCATGTAATAGAAGAACAGGTAGAACGCCGCCGCCTGCCCGCGTGAGCCTTGCGCCCGGCGGCCGACCCAGGCGCTCGCGATCGAATGCGCGCCAAAGAAGCCGATCGTCACGACCGCAATCCCGGCGATCACCAGCACCAGCGGCGTCATCGCAGTCAGTGCGACGCCGGCGATCAACAGCACGACCGGGATCCAGAACACCTTCCGCCGCCCTAGTCGGCCGGCCAGCGTCCCGAACTTCGCCGAACTGACCGACCCCAGCACGTAGAGTAGGAACACCCCGCCGACCGCCGCCTGGCTGAGGCCGTAGGGCGGGCTCATCAGCCGAAAGCCTGCGTAATTATAGATCGTGACGAACACGCCCATCAGCAGGAACGCCTCAAGATACAGCAACGGCATCGCGCGATCGGTGAACAGCGACCCGGCACTCCGCAGCAGTGCGCCCGGTCGTCCCACGCTCGGCGTGAAATTGCGCGAGAGCGGCGCGAGCCGGCGGAACGCCTCCGCCATCGCGAGGCCTGCGACGCCGACCGCGGCGAGCGCCCAGCGCCAGCCTTCGAGATCGGCGACGACGCTGACGACCAGTCGCCCGGCCATGCCGCCGAGCGCGCTGCCCGCGATATACAGCCCCATCGCCGCGCCGACCGCACCCGAATCGACCTCTTCCGCAACATAGGCCATCGCCACCGCCGGCACGCCTGCGAGCGCGATGCCGGTGAGGAAGCGCAGCACGAGTAACCCGCTCCACCCCGGCACCACCGCTTCCGCCAAGGTCAGCGCGCCCGCCACGAACATCGCCGCGATCATCAGCGGCCGCCGGCCGACGCGGTCCGAGACGAACCCGGCGAACAATATGCCGATCGCGAGCGGCCCGGTCGCGAGCGACACCGCCAGCGACGCAGCCTCCGCGGTCAACTGGTATTGCGCGGCGAACAACGGCAGCAACGGCTGCACCGAATACAGCAGCGAGAAGGTCGAGAACCCCGCGAACAGCATCGCCAGCGTCAGCCGACGATAGGCGGGCGTGCCGATCGCGATAGCTGCTTCAGAACCCACCGAGGAAACTCGCGACGTTGTGGCCGAGCGCGTCGACCGCGTATCCCCCTTCCATCACGATGACGGTCGGCCAGCAGCGTGCGGCGATGTCGCGCGCGAGGACCGCATAGTCGGGCGTGGTCAGCTTGAAGTACGAGATCGGATCGCCCTCCCACGTATCCGCGCCGAAGCTGACGACGAGCAGGCCGGGATCGAACGCGGCGATCGCGTCCAGCGCTGTGGCTTGAGCAGTGCGGAAAGCGTCGATTCGCGTGCCGTGGGGAAGCGGGAGGTTCAGCGTAGTGCCGAGCCCTTCACCTTCGCCAATCTCATCGGCATGGCCCCAGTAGAACGGGTAGTCGGATTTGGGATCAGCGTGCACCGAGGCGTAGAACACGTCCCGTCGGGCATAGAAGATGTCCTGCGTACCGTTGCCGTGGTGATAGTCGATATCGAGGATCGCGACGCGTTCGATGCCGGCGTCGCGGACGGCCTGCGCGGCGATCGCGGCGGTGTTGAGGTGGCAATAGCCGCCGCAATAGTCCGCACCGGCGTGATGGCCGGGTGGGCGACACAGCGCGAAGGCGGCACGGTCTCCGCCGAGTACGGCGTGAGTCGCGGCGAGCGCGGACTGCGCGCTGCCATAGGAGGCGGCCCAAGTCTCGGGCGTGATCGGCGTGGTCGCGTCGAAGCTGTGTGCGCCGATCAGTGCGTCGATCCGGGTGAGGTCGAGCGGACGGCGGCCGCGGATCGGGAAGGTATAGGGGGTCGCATCGCCTTCCCGCCCCGCCTCGCGCCACAGTCGCGCGGCGTCTTTCAGGAACGTGACATAGGCGGGCGAGTGCACGGCCAGGATCGGCGCCTCGCCACGATCCTGCGGCGTTTCGACCGGCCCCAACGCGCGGAGGATCGCGTCGATCCGCGCGGGCGTCTCGGCATAGGCGGTGAACGCGCCGTTATGGAGTTCGCGCGCCGGCGCGTGGGCTCGCTGAGCATCGTCGAAGAACAGCCGCATGTTCGCTCCTTGGTGCGCGGTCACGAGGGAAGAACCAACCGATCGCGTCCGGGGTCCTACGGGATCGCGCGCGCCCGGCAAATTCGAAGGCTCAGAACAGCGCCAGTTGCCGATCGTCGTCGCCGCTCAGCAGCCAGCGGCCGAGTACGTCGTGTCGCGTTCGCCCTACATGGCTGTGGACCAGTACGGACGCATCCGCCGTCCAGCCGATCGGCGCGATGTCTTGCGTGAACGGCCCGCCGTCGCGGTAGCCGAGCGTCATGTGAGCACTCGAGCGAAAGCCGGCGCGGGCGCGTAGCCCTGCCGCCTCGCGCGCTACGGCGATCCGCTGGTACAAGGCGGCGAAGGATGCGTTCTGCCGGCGGGGACGCATCGCAATGGATCGATCGCTGCCGATCACGGTATCGAACTCGATCGCGAACGGCGCGGCCTCGACCGCATCACCGATCGCCTTCAGGTCCCGCTCCAGCGCGGTCGATACGCGGTCTTGGTCATCGAGGATGTCGATTGTGACGTGGAGATGCTCGGGGCGCAGCTTGTCCCCGTCGGCCTCGAACCACGACGCTGCGGCGGTGATCTGACGCGCGAGCGGGAGTGGCGGACGGATCGCGAAGAACAGGCGATGACGGGCGAGCGGTCGATGAAACATGCCGGTTTCCGAATCGAAGAAGGCGGATTTGTTGCTAATATGTTCTACTGGACTCGTCTAGGTAACTCACGAAATCGAGGGCCCCATTCACCACCCCGGCGAAGGCCGGGGCCCAATTGGAAAGGTCATAATAACGAAGCGTCGCGGTTAGTTAGCAGCGTCTCCCAATTGGGCCCCGGCCTCTGCCGGGGTGGTACTTCGTCGAAAGCGTGGCCTTACCGCGCCAACGCTTCCCCTATCAGTTTCCGCGAGTTCGCGACGCCGTACAGCGCGATGAAACTGCCCATCCGCGGGCCCTGCTCCGACCCCAGCAGCGTCTCGTACAGCGCCTTGAACCAGTCGCGCAAATTGTCGAACCCGCCGGTCTTGCCGATCTCGTAGACGATGTTCTGGATATCCTCCGCGCTCGCCTCCGCGGGCAGCGCGGCGAGTTCCGCCTCCAGCCGCTCCAGCGCCGCGACTTCGACACCCTCGGGCGCGCGGCGCTTCAGCGTCGGCGCGACGAAATCGCGGCTATAGGCCAGCGCATAGCCGATCAGCCGGTCGAGCTCGGGGTATTTGGCCGCCGACGCATCGGGCACATAATTGGCCAGATACCCCCAGACCTGCTCCTTGCTCGCATCGCCCATCACGCCGACGAGGTTGAGGAGCAGCCCGAACGTCACCGGCAGTTCGCCGGTCGGCAGCTTGCCGTCGTGGATGTGATGGACCGGATTGCCGAGCTGCTGCTTCAGGTCCTGGCCGGCATAATTGCCGCGGAACTGCCAATACTCGTCCACCGCGCGCGGGATCACGCCCATGTGCAACGACTTCGCCTTCTTCGGCTCGCGATACGCGTAGAATGCCAGCGATTCCTCGGGACCGTAGGTCAGCCACTGCTCGAGGCTCAGCCCGTTGCCCTTCGACTTCGAAATCTTCTCGCCATTCTCGTCGAGGAACATCTCGTAGTTGAAGCCCTCGGGCGGACGGCCGCCAAGCACGCGTGCGATCTTCGACGACTGGGTGACCGAATCGATGAGGTCCTTGCCCGCCATCTCGTAATCGACGCCGAGCGCGACCCAGCGCATCGCCCAGTCGACCTTCCACTGGAGCTTCGCCTTGCCGCCGAGTACCGACTGCTCGATCCGCTGGCCTTCGTCTTCGAACGCGATCAGCCCGGCTTCGGCGTCGATAACTTCGATCGGGACCTGCAGCACGATGCCGCTGGTCGGCGAGATCGGCAGGACGGGCGAATAGGTCGCGCGACGTTCTGCGCGCAGCGTCGGGAGCATCACGTCCTGGATGCCCTGGAAGTGGCGTAGTACGCCTTTCAGCGCCTCGTCAAAGCGACCGGAGGTGTAATATTCGGTGGACGAGGCGAACTCGTAGTCGAAGCCGTAACGGTCGAGAAATTCGCGCAAGATCGCATTGTTATGCGCGGCGAAGCTCGAATGCGTGCCGAACGGATCGGGGATCTGCGTCAACGGCTTGCCGAGGTGTTCGCGCAGCATGTCGCCGTTGGGGACGTTGTCCGGGACTTTCCGGAGACCGTCCATATCGTCCGAGAACGCGATCAGCCGCGTCGGCGTGTCGCTCAGCGCGTGGAAGGCGTTGCGCACCATCGTCGTGCGGAGGACTTCGTTGAACGTGCCGATATGCGGCAGGCCCGACGGTCCGTAGCCCGTCTCGAACAGCACCGGATCGCCCGACTTGCCGTTCGGATAGCGCTTGAGGAGTTTGCGCGCCTCCTCGTACGGCCAGGCTTTGGACTCGAGGGCGGCGGTGCGGATGTCATCGGTCATAGCGTTGGGCGATTAGCGCCTGCGCCCGTGTCCGTCACCCCACCGCCGCATCCCGATCAGCGGCAACGATCCTTCGCGGTGATCGTCCGGTCGACCGCACGGCCACCGAGCGCACCCGCTGCACCGCCGGCGAGCGTGCCGAGCAGGCCGCCACCGACCGCATTGCCGAGCACCGCGCCGCCGACGCCGCCTGCGACGAGGCCGGTCGTGCCGCTCGAATGACGGCAACGCTTGGCGCGGTAACGACGGTCATGCCCGCGATATTCGCGCTTCGAGCGGGCTTCGGCCTTGCCCGTGGGGATCACGGCAGCCGCCGGAATTGCGAGCGAGAGCGCGCTCAGCGCCATGAGAAACTTCCGCATGATGATCGTCCCTGTTGATGTAGGTAATGTTCGGTATCGATAAGGGCGGAACGCACGTGAACCGTGCCAGTTGCGTAACGGCCGATATGGGGGCCAATCTATGATCCTCCCCCGCAAGGGGGAGGTGGCGCCGTAGGCGTCGGAGGGGGAGGACACGGAACGTGGGTCACCGCCTGCCGCCCCCTCCGTCAGGCTACGCCTGCCACCTCCCCCTAGCGGGGGAGGATTGGGCTGACATTCATATCTAAGCACCCTGGGCTGCACAAAAGGTTGCCCTTTCGTTCCCCGTCCCGCAAGGTTGCGCGGTGCTTCGCTATCCCGCCCTCCACGCCAGCCACGCCGGCATCTGGATCGCGAACGCCGAGGGCGCGCGGCCTATAGGGCGAGGCGAGGCGATCCGGATCGCGGCGGATACGCCGGTCATCATGCTCAACGCGCCGCTGGTCGGGCAGCGACTCGGGTATCCCGATCTGTCGGGGCTCGACTTGCTCGAACTCTACGCGTTCCTGCGCCCGGCGCAGTTCGCGGTGCCGACGCCGAAGGGGATCGCGCGGGTTACCGGGCTCGACGTGCCGACCGAGGACGCGGAGGTTGCGCCGTTCCTGCTGCGCGCGGCCGAGGCAATGCTGGCGCTTACCGATGGCGACTGGCCCGAGCGTGAGGGCGCGTGGACGGCGGCGCAATCACTGTTCCGCCTGCGCTGGCCCTGGGCACCCGTCGTTGCCGAGCGGCTGAAGAAGCCCGCGGTCAACGAACGCTGGCTGTTCTCGTCGCTCCCCGAATGGGAGGAGCACGCGCCGCGACCCGCCCCGCGCACCGTGACGATCGAGCCCGGCGATGCCGAGGCGCGGCTCGTCGATCTCACCGGCCACGGCGCCGAGGAACGCCCCGGCCAGCGCGCCTATGCCGGCGCGGCCACCGCCGCCTTCGCGCCGCGGGCGATGCGCGATACGCCCAACCTAGTCCTCGCCGAGGCGGGGACCGGGATCGGCAAGACGCTCGGCTATCTCGCTCCCGCGTCGCTCTGGGCGGAGAAGGCCGGCGGCGCGGTATGGATCTCCACCTATACCAAGACGCTGCAACGCCAGCTCGGCCAGGAAACCGCACGGCTTTATCCCGACGCCGCGATCCGGAAAGCCAAGGTCGTCACGCGCAAAGGTCGCGAGAATTACCTCTGCCTGCTCAACCTGGAGGACGCGCTGCAAGGCGGGTTCGCGGGGCGTGCAGCGATCCTCGCACACCTCGTCGCGCGCTGGGCTGCGTATAGCGCCGACGGCGACATGGTCGGCGGCGATCTGCCCGGCTGGCTGCCGACGCTGTTCCGCCGCAATGGCTCGACCGCGCTGACCGACCGGCGCGGCGAATGCGTGTATGCCGGCTGCCCGCACTACCGGAAATGCTTCATCGAGCGCGCCGCCCGCGCCTCGTCCGACGCCGACATCGTCATCGCCAACCACGCACTGGTGATGGTCAATGCCGCGAGAGGGCGCGAACTCGCGACCCGACCGACGCGGTACGTGTTCGACGAGGGCCATCACATCTTCGACGCCGCCGATTCGATGTTCGCGACGGCGCTGACCGGTGCGGAGACGATCGAACTGCGCCGGTGGATTCTCGGCCCCGAATCGAGCGGCCGCGGACGCAGGCGAGGACTCGCCGCACGCCTGTCCGATCTCGCCAGTTATGACGAACAGGGCGCGCGGGCGATCAGCGACGCGGTGACCGCAGCGGGAGCTTTGGCCTCCGACGGCTGGCTGCAACGCCTCGGCGAAGGCGCGCCGTTCGGGCCGATCGAAACGCTGCTCGCCGCCGTCCGCGGGCTCACTTACGCGCGGGCCGAGCAGCCGGGCGACGCGGGCTATGGCCTGGAGACCGAACTCGCCGAACCCGACGCCACGCTGATCGAGGCAGCCGCGCCCGCAGCCGCCGCGCTCGACGCACTGGTCCGCCCACTCGTAACGCTCGGCCGCCGGCTTGAAGCCGTGCTCGCCGAAGCGCCCGACTGGATGGACGCGCCCGCCCGCGCACGAGTCGAAGGCGCGATCGCCTCGATTGGCTGGCGCGCGGAGACGGTGGCGTCGTGGCTGTCATTGCTCGCGCGCGTCGGCGGACCGGTCGATGGCGATTTCGTCGACTGGCTCGCGGTCGACCGTATCGAGGGGCGCGAGTTCGATATCGGCCTCCACCGTCACTGGCTCGACCCGACCCGACCCTTCGCCGAGATTGTCCTCAAACCCGCCCACGGCGCGCTCGTCACCTCCGCGACACTCACCGGCGGCGGAGACTGGGAAGTCGCCGAAGCCCGCACCGGCGCGCCGCATCTGCTGCGCCCGGCCGCGCGGTTCGAGGCGAAGAGCCCGTTCGACTATACCCGCCAAGCCGAAGTGCTGATCGTCACCGACGTGAAGCGCGGCGACATCGGCGCGCTGGCCAACGCCTATGCGCAGCTGATCGTCGCCAGCCGCGGCGGCACGCTCGGGCTGTTCACCGCGATCCGGCGGCTGCGCGGCGTGCATGGCCGCATCGCCGATCGACTCGCGCGCGAAGGCCTGCCGCTCCATGCACAGCACGTCGATCCGATCGACACCGGTACCTTGGTCGACATTTTCCGCGACGATCCGGGGGCGTCACTGCTTGGTACAGATGCGCTCCGAGACGGCGTCGACGTTCCCGGCGAATCGCTGCGGCTGGTGGTGATGGAGGGCGTGCCTTGGGCGAAACCGTCCGTACTGCACGCCGCGCGCAGGCTCGCGGGCGGTGGTTCGGCATATGACGACCGGCTCGTTCGGGCACGTCTTGCGCAGGCGTTCGGACGATTAATCCGCCGCGCGGACGACTCCGGCGTGTTCGTGATGCTGTCCGCGGCGATGCCCTCGCGACTGCTCAGCGCGTTCCCGCCGGGCGTGCCGATCGCCCGCGTAACGCTCGAAGAAGCGGTGGCCCGAGTCGCAAGCCGGCTTTCCTCGCGAGCGCCGGTAGGGCATGAAAGCCGCGAACCGGCTTGAGGATTGCCATGAAGACGTTGACGCTGTTGCGCCACGCCAAGTCCGGCTGGGACGACCCGGTCGCGCGCGATTTCGACCGCCCACTCAACGCCAAGGGCAAGCGCGCGGCGGTGATGGTGGGGCGGCATATGCGGTCGCTGGGATTGGCATTCGACCATGCGATCGCGTCGCCGGCGGTGCGGGTTTCGGAGACTTTGGCGCAGATCAAATCGGGCTATGGCCGGACGATCGCGCCGGACCTAGACCGGCGGGTGTATCTGGCGTCTGCGGCGACGTTGCTTGACGTGGTGCACGGGTTTCCGGCCGAGGCTGAGAGCGCGTTGCTGGTCGGGCACAATCCCGGGTTGGAGGATCTGGTGCTGATGCTGGTCGCGGACGGGGCCGATCCGTTGCGCGATGCGGTCGAGGATAAGTATCCGACGGCCAGTATTGCCGAGCTTCAGTTCGAGGGGGAATGGGGGGATGTTGCGGCCGGTACGGTTCGGCTTACTCGTTTCATCCGTCCCCGTGATCTTGACCCGACTTTAGGCCCCGACGCGGACTAAACCATGTTTCCCCGCAAAGGCGGGGACCCAGACTGGGCTCCCGCCTTCGCGGGAGAACAAGGGGTGGAGGTTTTCCGCCAAGCGCATCGCACCGTGCGACCGGTCCCACCCCGGCGGAGGCCGGGGCCCAGTTGGGGGACGTCGCTAACGAAGGGCATCGCTTCGTTATTCCCACCTTTCCAACTGGGCCCCGGCCTTCGCCGGGGTGTTAAGGTGGTTGGGGTAAGCTCACCTCAACAAGACTAAGACCCGGAAGATACTCAGCTCTTCCCCGCCATCCTCGCCTTCAAATCCGAGAACGCATTCGCCGGACGGAACTCGTCCTCGCTGATCACCCCCGCCGCTGCCAGCGCCGCCGCCGCATTAGGCCCGCGCGGAAACGGGTCGATCGCCAGCGCCAGCGTGTCCGCCGCGGCTTCGCCCAGGTCGATCGTGCCACCCTCGATCGCGACCATGTCGAGCGCGTCGTCGGACAGTTCGACCTCGTCGCCCTCGGACACTAACTGCGCGACGAACAACAGTGCGACCGCCTCATCGATCTTCGTGTCGAGCGGTTCGTCGGTCACCGAGCACGCCTGCACCGCCGCCCCGGTCACGCGGCCCTTCACGACGATGCCGCTGTCAGTGCGCTTGATCCCGAGTCGGGCGTCGAGTCGCGTGATCGACAGCAGCGCGAACCGCTTCGCCAGCGCCGCGCGCTCGTCCTCGGTCGCGGCGATCTCGACGATCCGCTCGCGCTCGCCGATCGTGTCGAGGCGTTCGGGGCGGCTGAACTCGGGCTTCACGGCAATTCTCCAGATAACAGATTCGGTAGTGACGTCGCAGCCAGCCCAGCATGAAAAGCGATCACCGAGTCGCGGACATGCGCCAATGCGGCGTCATCGGGCGTCACGCCGCGGTACAGGTTCCGTACCAAGGCCGGGGCGATATCGCCCGCCGCCAGCCCGTCGCGGTAGGCACCGAGGCGCCCGCCGAGCATGCTCATCATCTTGCCGATATGCTTGCCGACGATGATGTCGCCGATCCCGATCTCGCGCAGCTGCCCGTCCATGTCGTCGACGAAGCGTTCGGCCAGACGCGCCGCGGGTTCGCCGCCAGCGGGCTCCGTCTCGAGCCGCAGCATGACGATCGCGAGCAAGGTAGCGATCATGTCGAAGCGGCCGTCGACCGTATCCGGCACCGCGCCCGCCCGGTACCAATGCTCCGCACGCGCTCGGCCGACGACGGCGTTGTACAGCGGCAGCGCCTCGTCGGGCTTCTCGCCGAGCAGTCTTCCCAACCAGCTCAAAATCTATCGTCCTCAACACGAAGCCGCGCTTCGGCTTGTTTGCCCGCGCATCCTCGCATATCGAGGCGATCGGCGGCCGATGCAATCGCGTGGGACCCGTCACGTGTTTTCGCGTGCCCCGGTTGGGAGTTTATATGAGCGTGTTTTCCGCCCGTACGGGTCTCGCCGCAGCACTTGCGGTCGCCGCATTGGCCAGTGGTGGCTGCACCCAGCTGCGCTCGCACCAGGGCTATGTCGTCGATACCGACCTCGTGAACTCGGTCCAGCCGGGCGTCGACAACCGCCAGTCTGTGCTCGCGACGCTTGGCAAGCCGACGCTCGCGGGCCAGTTCGATCAGGGCGACTGGTATTACCTCGCGCGCGACAGCCGCAACCTCGCCTTCCGCAATCCGCGCCCGAACGCGCAGATCACGCTGCAGATCAGCTTCGACGCGAAGGGCACCGTCACCGCGATCCGTCGCGGCGGTCTGGAGCAGGTCGCCTCGATCAGCCCATATGGCAAGAAGACGCCGACGCTCGGCCGCCAGCGCGGGTTCTTCCAGGATCTGTTCGGCAACATCGGCACGGTCGGCGCGGCGGGGGCCGGCGGCAGCGGCGGTGGCAGCAACACCGGCGGCGGCGGTCGCGATCGGCCTTAAGCTACGGGTATGACGTCTGCAGCCTGACCTGCGAGGGTTAGGCCGCACCGCGCTACACCGCGGTGCGGCCGGGCCGGGCATTGGTCGGCACCGATCCCGAAAGGGGGGAAAGGGATCAAGGACGTAATGTTCGCCGGGCAGGAAGGTTCAGCCCGTGCAGCAAGACGCGAGAGATATTTCCTAAACATCCGATTCCGACCCGAATGAATCCGAAACGGACATAACGTGGCGTACCTCCATGCAGCGGGGGTGCACGTGATCGAGTCGTTGTGGATGATCGACGTTTTCGCGCGCGAAACCATGTTGTTCGCGGGCGTCGGGCTGTTGTTGGGCGGGCTCGACGATCTGCTCATCGACGTGATCTTCATCGTGCTGCGGGTTCGGTACGGACGCCGCCCACGCCTGACGCTCGCGACATTGCCACCTCCCTCTCGACCGGGTCGGATAGCCGTGTTCGTCGCCGCCTGGGACGAGGTCGCGGTCATCGGCGGAATGCTGGCGACCGCGCTGGCACGCTACGATCACGACGACTACCGGATTTATGTCGGCGTCTATCCCAACGATCGCGGCACGATCGATGCCGTCGCGGAGGTTGCGCAACGGGATGCGCGTGTCCGAATGGTGATCGGCCCGCGTGACGGACCGACGACCAAGGCCGATTGTCTCAACACCTTGTGGCGGGCTCTGCGCCGTGACGACGCGCGGGAGACGCTGCAGACAAAGGCAATCGTGCTGCACGATGCCGAGGACGTTGTGCATGCGCAGGAGTTGCGTGTCTTCGACAGCCTGATCGACCGATACGAGGTGGTGCAGCTGCCGGTGCTGCCGCTGGTCAATCGCGGCGCACGGCTCGTGTCGGGTCATTATGCCGACGAGTTCGCCGAGTCGCATGCAAAACAGATCATCGTCCGGACCGCGCTAGGCGCGGGAATGCCGCTCGCCGGTACCGGATGCGTGATCGCGCCCGACGTGCTGGCGATGATCGCCCAGGCGCGCGGCGGAGACCCGTTCGATGCCTCCAGCCTGACCGAGGATTATGAACTATATGGAGTCCAAGATAAGACGTATTATGTCGGCAAGATATTTATACCGACTTGGCAGCTCGTCTTGAGGCCAACAGCCCGATGCGGGCTGCAGCCGTTCCATATAATAATTGCCGCTAATGCGGTTCGGCGCCGCCAAAATTGGTGGATTGCGGACTGGCCGCTTTCGAACGGTCGGCCCCGAAAAGCTGTCGCTCGTTCAGGAAGCACGCCAAAGGATACCGAACTCCCGTATCCCGAATGCGGCGGAGTGGCGGAGTGGCGGAACGGCGTGCTCATCGATCGGTGTCCACAATAGGCGCTGGCTTGCGTATGGACCTTATCGAACGGCTTCGGCCTGCCACCAACCCCGCCGCTCTCGCGTCGGGACTCGGCTTGTCGGGCGCTCGGGAATACGCCTCAGTTCAGGTCTTCCGCGAAACGGGGTTGATCGAGCCGTGGCCCGCCCCATAGCCGACATCTCGAGCGTCGAAGTTGGAAAGCGGCCAATTGGACGCAGCGTCGGGGGGACGAATGAAGGTAAGGATCAATCTCAGCCTTGCGGATTATGTCCGCATCGGAAACGCGAACACTGAAGGGCTGCTGGCCGGTCATCACGCACTGATGCCGCTCGTCAATGACTACTACGACTTCTTCGCGACGAAGCTGTGGAGCGACGGACAGCCGATACGGGAGGTGCCGATGTTCCTCTCGACCAACGCGTTCATGATATGGACGAGCGGCGTGCGCATGGCGCTGAGTGGTCACGAGACGGCCATCTACCCGCTTTTTCGAACCGCTCTCGAATCCGCCTGCTACGCGCTGCTCATCTCGCTCGATCCCGCGCTTGAGTCCATCTGGTCGGACCGCGACAAGGGAGATGTGGAGCGCAAGGCGTCGAGGAAGGCGTTCGGCGGGGCGGTCGCGGATGTAGTGAAGCATCTTGAAGCCGAGCAGTCGGGTTTGGGCGACTTCATCAGCTCGCTCTACGAGACGAGCATCGATTACGGCGCGCATCCCAACACTCTTGCGATCCGCAACCATGTTCAGATCGGGCCGAAAACGACCGAGCAGAAGAGGTTCGATCAGGGCAGCATCTACCCTGGTGACTCCTTCCAAGTGTTCCGCGCCCTGACATCGGCGGCGGAATATGGTCGCGGCATCGCGCTGGTGCTCATCCACTGCCTTCCGGGCATGACGCCTACGGTGGTCGAGCCTCTCCGCGCGCTTCAGCTCGAGTTCGCGCGAATCATGGAGATGGAGACGCCCGACGCCGAGAAGCAGGACTGATGAGACGCGCTCGTGGACAGCTATTCGATCCGGAATGGCTCTTCGATGACTTGAAAATCCGGCTGCCGGCTACCAAGAACATATAGGGAATAGATGCATCCTAAAGGGGTAGTTCGCGATGGCCACCGTAACCAGCACGTCTCGCCGCTACATCGAGGCCCTCGTCGACGAGCTCGACATCAGCGATAGCAGATACGAACAGGCCAATGAGAGCTATATGTCGCTTGGGCGCTGGCTTAACAGGCCGGCATCTTCGATCGCAGCGTATGCACCCGCTGTCTACGTGCAGGGCTCCTTCGGCCTCGGGACGGTGATCAAGCCAATCAATCTTACGGAGGAATACGACGTCGACGCGGTCTGCGAGCTGAAGGACCTTGGGAAGTCCCAAGTCACCCAATTCGCGCTCAAGACCATGGTCGGTGCGGAAATCGAGGGATACCGCCGCTCAAAGTCGATGTCGAAGCCGCTGCGCGAATGTCGTCGCTGCTGGGCGCTCGACTATGCCGATGGCGCCCAGTTCCACATGGACGTCGTGCCGGCGCTTCCGAACGGAGGTTCGGTCCGCAAGCTGCTGGAGGCCCGCTCGCTCGATACGCGATGGGCGTCAACTGCGATCGCCATCACCGACAAGGAGCGCTGGGACTATGCGATCAAGACCGACGACTGGCCTCGATCAAACCCCAAGGGCTATCTGGAGTGGTTCCGGTCCCGCATGATCGTGGCGCTGAACGAGCGCAAGCGTGCGCTCGCGAAGTCCATGAACGCAAGCGTCGAGAAAATCCCCGACTACAAGGTGCGGACGCCCTTGCAGGCGTCGATCATGATCCTGAAGCGTCACCGCGACATCATGTTTCAGGACGACCGGAGCAACTCTGCCCCGATCTCGATCATCATCACGACGCTGGCGGCTCACGCCTACAGCGGCGAGGAGGACGTGGCCGACGCGCTGTTTTCAATCCTGTCGGGAATGGAACGGCACATCCTGCGTGACGGAAGGGGCGCCGCGTTCATCCCGAACCCGAGCGATCCCATGGAGAACTTCGCCGACAAGTGGGCGGAACGCCCGGAGCGCGAGTCGGCTTTCTTCCGTTGGCTGAGGCAGGCTCAGTCCGACTTCTCGCGCATCGCGCAGCTCAACACGCAAGCGGGCATCGCCGAGGTACTCTCTCCCCATGTCGGTGCCGAGCTCGCGAAGCGTGCCGAAAGCCGATCCGGCGGCTCGAGGTCCATGCTGCGCAGTGCAACAGGCTTCGTCGCGGCCACGTCGTCGCCATCGTTCGGCTCCACGCCCCGCGTTCCCAGCAAACCTCAAGGCTTTGCATGATCTGGTGGGCGTCCCAACCCAGCCGTGCCCGAAGCGAACGTCGTGCAATAGCGGATCTCCAGGAGCGGTCGGACTGGCTCCGCGACGTCACCTGGCGGCTGACGCCCCAGGCGCGCCTTTGCGCCGACTTCGACCTGGTTCGGCTCGGTGAGGCCGTTCCACTGACCCTGACCTATCCCGGCTTTTTTCCCGATATGCCGCCCCAGATAACGCCGCGCGACGGAGCGAGACTGACCGGCCACCAGTGGGGCGCGGGAGGCGAGCTCTGCCTGGAGTACAGACCCGACAACTGGGATCCCTCGGTCACCGGGGCCATGATGATGGAGAGCGCTTACCGGCTTTTGACCGGCGAGCGGCCAGCGCCAGGCGAATACGCCAGCGTCGCGAGCGCTCACCGCATGACTGTCGGCCAGAACACGCGCGGCTCGTCGAACAGGCTTCTGGTCCCGGCGGATCTTGCCGCGATGATCGCGCAGCTGGCCCTTCATCAGCCGGTCGAGTTCGAGGCAGCCGAACACCTGGCGACCGGTCACTGGCTCGCCTTCCCGCGGCGGCTTGGATCTGCCGAATTGCCGATCTGGACCGGGGCTGAGATCTTTCCCGACCTCACCAAGAGGAAGGGCTTCGCCGTAAGGCTAGTCGCCGCTCTCGGCGGCAGGGTCCTTCCCACGTTCGAGTTCTTCGATGCGGTTGTCCGTAGCACGGAGCGCGAGGATCTCATCGCCAGGCTCGACTCGGCGACTGAGGAGTTCACCATGCTGGTTGAGTGTGACGGAGCGATATTCATGATGTCGCTCGCGCCCGGCACCGGCAAACGTTACGTGTTCGACTATGCCAGCGTTGCCTTGCCCGAGGACGCGCCGAGGTTGCCCGCCGAATACGGTCGGCTCGCAAGGGCGTCGGTCGCGATCGTCGGTTGCGGGTCGGTCGGCTCGAAGGTGGGGGCCTCGCTTGCGAGGGCCGGGGTCGGCCGCTTCGTTCTCGTGGACGGCGATCTCGTCTTCCCTGGCAACGTCGTGCGCAATGATCTCGACTGGCGCGCGGTCGGCCTGAACAAGCCCGATGCGGTCTCCCAACGCATTAAAAGCATCCTGCCATCGGCCATGGTGAGCAGGCGTCGGCTGCTGCTCGGCGGCCAGGAGAGTTCGGCGTCGACGGAGTCGGCTCTCGAGGAGATCGGCGGGTGCGACATCATCGTCGACGCGACTGCCGATCCGCAGGTCTACAACCTGTGCGCCGCGATCGCACGCGACGAGCGCAGGCCCATCGTATGGGGCGAGGTCTTCGCAGGAGGGATCGGTGCGCTCGTCGGGCGGCTGCGGCCCGACGTGGAGCCGGTCCCGCACCAGGCCCGCCGGCAGATTCTGGACTGGTGCGCGTCATGCGGGGTCGAGGTGCCGCAGGGGCGGGCAAACCAGTATGGACTGGATCTCGGAGAGGACCTCCCGCCGCTGATCGCCGACGATGCCGAGGTGTCCCTTCTCGCCGACCACATGTCGAGGTTCGTCCTTGATACGCTCTCCAGAAGCGAGACCATCTTCCCGCACCCCGCCTACGCGATCGGCTTCCGCAAGGGGTGGATTTTCGAAGCACCTTTCGACACCTGGCCGATCTCGCTATCGCTCGAGGAGGCGTGGGGGCCGCAGCAGGACGAGGGTCTGGAGGACGAGCTGCGGGCGTTCACGGCCGAGTTCTTCCCCGCATCCCCGGAAGGGCCTGCCGAGTGAACCTGCTGGTGCCCAGGGACGTGCGCGTCCGTCTAAACAACACCGTGAGGGCCGCGGGACGGCTGGAGATCGGCGGGGTGCTCATGGCGGAACAGCTTGCGCCCGGCCGATTTTCGCTCGTCGACTTCACGGTCGATGCCGAGAAGGGCGGCGCTGCGCATTTCGTGCGGTCCGTGGATCATCATCGGGAAGCCTTGGCCGCGTTCTTCGATCGGACCGGGTCGGATTTCGCGCGCTTCAACTATCTCGGGGAGTGGCACTCCCATCCCAACCACCCGCCGGTGCCGAGCACGGAGGACTTGCGATCCATGCAGGGGCTGGTCGGCGGCGAACGGGACATACCATTCGCGCTGCTTCTCATCGTTCGGGCAAGCTGGCGACGGCTTCTGCTAAGCGCCACCTTGTTCCAGCAGGGGGCGGCGCCGGCACCCGTCGTGGTCGAGATGGACAGCCGCGAAGAACAAGAGACCGCGCGCCTCGGGAGGAGCTAGAATGTCCAAGTCGAGCATACCGCAGAGGATCCAGTCTGCCGTCTGGGCTCGGGCGGGAGGACGCTGCGAATACCGCGGCTGCAACGTCGATCTCGTCGGCGACCTGATCGCCGGCAAGGACGGCGGCCTCTTCGGCTTCATCGCCCACATCGTAGCCGACAGCGTCAAGGGCCCGAGGGGGGACGAGCGGCGGTCGCCGGAGCTGGCCGCGGACCTCGGCAACTTGATGCTCCTATGCCATCGCCACCACAAGCTGGTGGACGTCGACGAGGTCGCGAGCCATCCTGAGGAAGTGCTGCTCGCGATGAAGGAGGAGCATGAGACCCGGATCGCCACGAACACCGGCATCAGCGCGGAGTATGCCTCACACGTGCTTCGCTTCGGCGCTACGATCGGCCCCAACGAGGCGCTGCTGTCGACCCAGGCCATCTTCGCCGCGATGCCGCCGCAGCGTCATCCGGCGACGCGGCAGACGATCGACCTGGAGCTGCTGAACCAGGTCTTCCGGGATGACGAGGCCGAATATTGGGCGATCCAGAAGCGTAACCTCGACCAGCTCTTCCGCGAGAAGGTCCAGGGCCGGATCGAGCGGCAGGAGATCAAGCACCTCAGCGTCTTTGCGCTGGCACCTCAGCCACTGCTGATCGAGCTCGGTCGCCTCATCTACGACATTGTGCCGACCACGGTCCACCAGCGTCACCGCGAGCCGGAGACCTGGAACTGGCAGCGTGATCGCCCGCCACTCGATTTTGTAGTGTCTCGTCCTCCTGAGAACGCAAGCGGACCAATTGCTCTTAAGATCGCGGTCAGCGGCGTCGTGAACGACGATCGGATCGTCGCCATCCTCGGCGAGGACGCCGCAATCTGGTCCATCACGATCGCGGATCCCGGCAACGACGTGGTTCGCCGACCTGAGGACCTGTCGGCCTTTCGGCGCACGCTGCGGGCGGTGTATGGCGAACTGCAAGCCCGCTACGGCGAGAGCACGCTCCTCCATCTCTTTCCTGCCATGCCCGCTTCGTTGGCGGTCGAGACGGGGCGGGTCTGGATGCCGAAGGTGAACCTGGCGATGAAGATCTACGACCACGTTCGGAATGTCGGGTTCGTCCCCACTTTTACGATCGGCGCGCCGAAAAGGACCGACGACTGAAGCTGTGGCTGCTCCGCTTGGTTCGCGACCTCCGTTTCAGCTGCTGCCCCGCGGCGCGCTGAGCGGGTCTGCTAGTTCAGCAGCCGGTTCTCCCGCAAGGGTCGGGCGCCTATATCGACAGAACGACCGCAGGGTGTCGCGATCTGAAGGAACGTCCGGTTCCGGATCACAATAGCAATCCGTGAGCGAGCGCTTTGGGTCTGTCGGAGCGTTTAGCTTCACGTGAGGTGCTGTACGGTTCCTAGCTATTGCCCTCGGGCTCAAACAAGGCGACGTTCGGGAACGACGACGGTAAGGTAAGGGGCAACAGTGACCGACGCGCGGAACTCGACAGACGGCAGCAACGATGCGCTAGGATTTGCTCCCGAGCAAATTGACGACCTGATGAGCAACATGCGTAGTACGGCAGGATCGCGATTCGCGGCGGCAAAGCGGCTGGAACACCGGGATCGATCGCTCACTCGGCTCACGGCATTTGCATCAGGATATATAATCATCCTGACTGTTCTTCCGTACATTCTGAAGACCGAAACCGATCTGACAGATAAAATTAATCTAGCGACGATTGCTATCGCTGTCGTGATTCTTGTGTCATCCTTGCTGCAATACTCCAGTGGAGACGTATTACGGGCAGAGCAATTTCACAGGTCAGCCCTTGAGCTTAAAGAGCTTCGACGAGAAATAAAAGCTCGCCGCAGTACAATGAGCGCTAATGAGTTCCTCACTGACTCTGCTAAGTATAGCAGAATTCTTGAAAAATACGCGGTGAATCATGATGATATCGACTACCTGCGTTACCAGCTGGAGAACGCGAAGGATTTTGGGGTAGACGATTGGAAAGCCCGGATCGGTTGGTTGCAGCTAAAAATTGCAAATAGTCGACCAGCCACTGCGTTACTCGCTGTGACTGCGCTGTGTCTTGCACTTGGTTTCTATGGGTTGACACAAAGCGCCAAGAGTACCGCCGCCGGGTCGGCCGTACTCTGCAACAACTGTGTAATTAAACCCAGCTAAACTTGGTAGGCTAGATGAGATTTTTGTAGGCGCGGAACCAGGTGCAGAATGTTGGCTATGGCACGGAGATGAACGGGCGACCGAAGTTGGGTAGCGTTCAAGCCGCGGTGAACGTCCGGTACTGGGTCACGGAGGCGCGGCAGCTGGCGACCAACTCACGCCGTTCCTCAGCAAAGGGGTAAATGGCGGCTTCTCTCAAAACCTGCCACTCACCCTACGCGAACACGATGTTCGGCTTCGCGACCCCTCCAAGCCATCCCCCTGTTGAGTGAGAGGCGATTGACCTGCCATGTCGGAAAACACCCGTTTGTCGTGCATCCAGGATGGCGACAGGGTTTTCCGCCGTAATCGATGCCTTCAGGGACAAAGGCGTCGTCCCGGCACGGTCTGCTGAACAACAGCTACTGCCAGATCCGGCCGCTCGTGGGCGATGTCCCGTCCTACTATGGCGCAAATCTGGTGGAGTGCGGTCAGACAGGTTTCAGCAAGGAGATGGCGATCGCGGGCGGTCCCACAAAGGATGGCGTTTTGAGAATGCCGATGCGTACCTACCGCCGCTGCAACCCGATCACGTCCAACAGCGCATCCGCGGCTTTCGTGCGATAGCGTTCCTTATGCCGCAGCCCGAAGAAGGGGCGAGGAGCGAATGTGATCGGTGCGACGTGCAACAGACCTGCCTTGATGGCCGGGTCGACCACCAGCGCCGACAGGACAGCAACGTCCACCCCAGCCTCCACGGCCGTTCGGACGCTTTCATTAGACGGCATCGTCAGCGCCACGTCGAGGGCAGCCGGATCGACCCCCAAGCCGCGCAACTCGCTATTCAACGTCGATCGCGTGCCTGATCCAGGCTCCCGTTGCACCCAGCGCGCTCGTCGCAGCCATGTCGCGTCGATGTCGATGTCGGCGAAAGGTTGTGCTCCGACGAGCAACAGCTGGTCTTCGCCGATCGGCCAATGCGCCAACGCTGGATCTTCGATCTCGCCCTCGACAATACCCAGATCGGCCTTGCCGTCATTGACGTGTACCGCGGCCTGCCCGGTGTTGCCGATCGACAGTTCGATACTGATCGCCGGATAGCGCTCATGGAAAGTTGAAAGGATGGGCGGCAACCAGCAGACGGCGATGGTCTGGCTGGCGACGAGGCGCAGCGTGCCCCGCTTCAGTCCGCCAAGCTCCTCCAGCACCGTCTCGGCCGCGTCGGCCCGCGCAAGAACTCCGCGAGCCTCGGTCAGGAACAGCCGTCCGGCCTCTGTCAGAGCGATGCCGCGCCCGACGCGGTGGAAGAGCTTGGTTGCGTGTCGCTCCTCAAGCGAGGCGATGGCTGCGGAAGCCTCTGACTGCGTGACGTTTAAGGCCGCGCCGCGACGGTCATATGCTTGCGCTCGGCCACGCCGACGAAGATGCGCAGTTGCTCCAGTGTCACACCGCACCTGATATAGAAACCGATCACGATTGACGATCGGAATGACAACAAGGCTAAGTTGGAGCGATCGGTAGGCAGGGTTTAGATCGTGCGACGGAAGGAACACCGCCGTGGCCAGTTTTGCCTATCCCGATCGTATATTCCCGACCGTCCAGACTAGCAGATTGCCCGCGCTGCTGCCCGGCGTCGGCCTCTGCCTCGCCGTCACCGGCTCGGCCTACGCGCTGGAGGTGGGCGAGCGCGCACTGGCCGGCAAGGCGTGGCTGGAGGCGCTGGTGCTCGCCATCCTGATCGGCACCGCCGTGCGCAGCCTGTGGACCCCGGATGAAAGGTGGCACGAAGGCATCGCATTCAGCGCCAAATACTTACTGGAGGTGGCGGTCGTCCTGCTCGGTGCTTCGGTCAGTGCCGCGACCATCTTGGCGGCCGGGCTGCCGCTCCTCGCCGGTATCGCCGGCGTGGTCGTGAGCGCAATCCTGCTCAGCTTTGGGATCGGCCGATTGCTCGGCTTGCCAACGCGGATGGCGCTGCTGGTGGCTTGCGGCAATTCAATCTGCGGCAACTCCGCCATCGCGGCCGTGGCACCGGTAATCGGCGCCGACAGCGACGACGTAGCTGCCTCGATCGCGTTCACGGCGGTACTGGGTGTGGTGGTAGTGCTTGGCCTGCCACTGCTCGCGATTGCGCTCGGCATGGGCGGGCTCGCCTTCGGGGCGCTCGCCGGGCTCACTGTCTATGCCGTGCCGCAGGTGATCGCAGCCGCCTCGCCGTTGGGCGCCACCGCCGTGCAGATGGGTACGCTCGTCAAGCTGGTGCGCGTGCTGATGCTCGGGCCGGTGTGCCTTGTTCTGTCGCTGGTGGCGCCTCGTCTCGCGCCGCAGTCGGTTCCCGAAGGCGAGTTCGTCGCCGGTGCGCCTACGGCCAAGCGGATGGACCTCGCCCACCTCGTGCCCTGGTTCATCATCGGCTTCCTCGCACTGGTCGCCTGCCGCTCGCTAGGTCTGGTGCCGACCGTCGCCATCGCGCCGATCGGCCGGAGCGCCACGCTGCTGACCGTCGTTTCCATGGCGGCGCTCGGGCTCGGCGTGGACGTCCGCACCGTCGCCAAGGCCGGGGGCCGCGTGACCATGGCCGTCGTGTTGTCGTTGCTCGGCTTGGCCGCGATCAGCCTGACGCTGCTGGCCGCGCTGCACATCGCATGATCGGGCAAGATAGTGAGGATGAGGCCGAGGCCAAACCGATTGTCAGGCGTTACAATAGCATGAGCGAGCTGATGATAGAGCGGAACCCCGAGCCCTACAACGCCGAGCCGGTGCCCGGCGCCTTGATCGAGCGGTTTTTGACGCCACAGAACCTGTTCTATGTGCGCAGCCATGGGCCCGTGCCGGACCTGCCGGCCGATCACCGGATTGAGGTGGGCGGGATCAGTGTGGGCGAGTGCTCCATCTCGATTGCGGAGTTGAAGGCGCGCTTTCCGGTCCGGACTGTCACGGCTGTGCTTCAATGCGCCGGCAACCGCCGGACCGATCTCCAACAGGTGGGCAAGACTTCAGGCGATCCATGGGACATAGGCGCGATCGGCAATGCCGAGTGGACGGGCGTGCGGCTCGCAGACCTGTTGGATGCAGTTGGAGCATCGGACGCGTCCAACCTGTTCGTCTGCTTCACCGGCGCTGACGAGGTGGATGTGGAAGGCGAGGTGGCACCGTTCGGCGTCTCGATCGCTATGACCAAGGCGCGGGCGCCCGACGTGCTGCTCGCCTGGGCGATGAACGGCGAACCGCTGGCACCCGAGCACGGTGCGCCGTTGCGTCTGGTCGTGCCAGGCTATGCTGGCGTGCGTAGCGCCAAGTGGCTGACCCGGATCGAGGTCAAGGACACGCCCTCCGAGGCGCCGATCCAGGCGCACGATTACAAGCTTTTTCCGGCCGACGTGACCAGCGAGACGGCGGACTGGACGCAAGGGCTGACGATCAACGCCATGCCGCTCAACGCCGCGATCTGCTCGCCTGGTTCGGGCGAGAGCCTGCCCGCGGGCAAGGTCCGGATCGAGGGCTATGCCGTCGCCTATGAGCGCGGCGTGTCGCGGGTAGAGGTGTCGCTGAACGGCGGTCGAGACTGGCGGCAGGTCGATTTCTCCGACGATCCGGACGGGCAGTGGAGCTGGCAGCGCTGGTCGCTAGATGCGGAACTGCCCAAGGGGCGCCAGCACCTTGTGGTGCGCGCGTTCGACGATGCGGGCCAGGGTCAGCCCGAACTACCCGATACGATGTGGAACTTCGCCGGATACCTCTGCACGGCCTGGCACCACGTCCACGTGCTGGTCGAGTGAATCCGCCGCCTTTGTCGGTCGATCTCGCCTTCTGGGTCGACGCGATCGGCAGGATGATCGTGGCGACGGCGGCCGGCATGACGCTCGGCTGGGAACGGTCACGCGAGAACCGACAGATCATGGGTCTGCGGACGCTAGGGCTGGTCGGGCTCGCGAGTTGCATCGCCGTCCAGGCGATCGTCCACAGCGGCTTGCCGAACGTGAACGCCGATGCAGCAGGTCGGGTGATGCAGGGCATCCTATCCGGCGTCGGCTTCATCGGCGCGGGCGCGGTCCTGCGCGTCGGCAGCGGGCAGGAGGTGCATGGGCTGGCAACGGCGGCGTGCATCTGGGTGTCAGCGACGCTCGGAGCGGCAGCGGGATTGGCGGTGTGGCCACTGCTTGTGGGCGGTCTGCTGCTGGCGATGCTCGTGCTGTTCGTCGGCGCACCGCTCGAACGCCGTATCCGCGAACGCGCCCGGCAGACCCCGGCCGAAGCGGACCGGCGGGACGCCGAGCAGAAACCCTGAATAATCCTTGGCGCGAAACGGTGTACCAGTAGTTTTGCAGACGGAGGACTTCATGAGCGATATCGACAAGAAGAAGCCCACCACGCAAGAATCGGCCGAGATTCTGGAGCTGGAGGAGTCGGTCCGCGCCAAACACAAGGCGAAGGTTGACAACGTCAAGGAAGATGATCGCTTCTGAGCCGGTTGGCGCCGCTAAGCCGGGCTGAAGGAGCGAACGAGAGCGAGGCCGCCGAACAGCGCGAGCACGCCCAGCCCAACCGATCCGACAACATAAAGGGCAGCTTGCCCGACTTCGGCTCTCTCCTAATGCAAGGCCGCTTCCAGCGAGAAGGTCGAGAAGGTCGTGACGCCGTCCAGCCCGCCGGTGGTGAGGAACAATCGCCATCCCGGGCTCGATCCGCTTCGCAACAAGAACCAGCCCCCCAGCAGACTCATAAGGAATGAGCCGAGCACGTTGATGATGGGCGTTCCGATCGACAGGTCGGGGCCGAACAGGCGCAGGCTGAGGCCGTTCAGCCCATACCGCAGCATGCCGTCGGAACCAGCCCCGGCGAACACAATCAGGTATGGCCCCATGCCTCAGCCAACCAGCTCGGCCGTATCCGCATCTTCCTGGCGCAAGCCCGCCGGGCTGACCGTCCAATGCTCCAGGTGCTTGTAGACGATGACCTTGTTCGCAAGCAGGTCGCCATGCGCCCGGCAGAAGCCTTCGAGCTGCTCGCGCTGGCCGATCAGTTCGACACACATGGTGAGGTGTGGATCGGCGATCTCGGCGCCGTTCTCATGCACCGGGCCGTGGTTGCTGTAGCCGTAGTGGGTATAGTGGGCGACAGCGTTCATGATTCCGTCCGCCTTGGCCTGCGCGACGAGCGTTCGGTCGAGCGGCTTGGCAGCCCAGCGTGAGCGCGTGCCCGGCTTTACCGCCTTATCGGCTAGCTTCATGTAGATGCGGACCAGCCGATCTCGGTCTGCGACACGTGGTGGGCGTCGGACATGGATAAGCCTTCCGTGAGGTAAGGAGCGAACAGGTCTGAAAGGTCGGACACGGGACGGAGCGCGCGCGCATCGCGCAGCGTCAGGTCCGGCGGCAGGGTGCTGCCCGCCCGCTTCGGCACCGCCACCCGTTGCGACAGGTAGATGCCGTTATGCCCGGAGCAGGCGTAAGCGACGAAACAGGCGACCGCGACCGGCACTGCGGTCTCGGCGCCGAACAGCTCGACGCCCATGATCGTGCAGGCGAGCGGCGTATTGGCCGCGCCCGCGAACACCGCCACGAAACCGAGCGCGGCAAGGAGGTCGACGGGGACACCGATCGGGCCGGCGAGCGCATGACCCAGCACCGCGCCGATGAAGAACAGCGGCGTGACCTCGCCGCCCTTGGGCGGCGGCTCTTCGCCTGCTCCGCCGGCCACAGCAATCGGATGGCTGCGAGCAACAGTATCGGTCCGTCAGTTATCCTGCCGTTTCGGGCCTGTCATCCGGCAACCATACAGTTTCATTTCTACATCGGATTGACGTTGCCGCACCGCGGCGACATATAGCGGCCGAAGGCGATGGATTTCCGCCTGGCTATGTTGGCCGAACCGCCCTCGCAAGGGCCGATGATTCCTACCGGGCGCCGCAAGGCAGCAAGGAGGAATTGTGCGCGCGACGTTTCGCAATCTCTATAACGAATTAAATTTGGCCGCTTTTTTTCGCGATCGCCATGACCATGCCCTGTCGGTGTTGCGCTGGACGCTGATCCTCGTGCCGATGGCGGCGCTGGTGGGAACACTCTGCGCGGCTTTCCTCTGGAGCCTCGACGCCGCGACACAGGCGCGGTTCGACTATCCCTGGCTGCTTTACCTCCTGCCCTTAGGCGGAGCGGCGGTCGCGTTGCTCTATCACCTGACCGGCCGTTCGGTCGAAGCGGGCAATAATCTCATCGTCGAGCAGATACACGAGCCCGGAGGCGGCGTTCCGCTGCGCATGGCACCGTTGGTCTTCATCGGCACGATCGCCACTCATCTCTTTGGCGGTTCCGCAGGGCGTGAGGGCACTGCGGTCCAGCTCGGCGGCAGTCTCGCCAGCGCCGTTGCCGGCCTCTTCCGGCTCGATCCTGCCAGCGTCCGCATTCTGCTTATGGCAGGTGTCGCAGCCGGCTTCGGTGCGGTCTTCGGGACCCCGCTCGCCGGGGCGGTGTTCGCACTCGAGGTGCTGGCCGTCGGACGTATCGAATACGGCGGCATCATCCCCTGTCTGCTAGCCGCGCTGGTCGGCGACTGGGCATGTCACGCCTGGGGCATCCATCATACGCCTTACCACATCACCTATGTGGCCTCCGCGAGCGGTGCCTTGTTCGTCGAGCCGGTGTTGCTCTTCAAGGCGGCAATAGCCGGCGTAGCGTTTGGTCTCGCCGGACTTGTGTTTGCAGAAGCCAACCACGCCTTCGGCGGAGTTTTGAAGCGCCATATCCCTTACGGCCCTGCGCGTGCGGCGCTGGGCGGGGTGCTGGTCATCGCGCTGGTCTGGATCGTTGGTACACGCGCTTATCTCGGCCTAGGCGTATGGTCGGCCATTCCCGGTGATCCCACGATCGCCGGCTTTTTCACCGGCCCTGCCGATCGGTGGAGCTGGGCGCTCAAGATGCTGTTCACGGTCGTGACGCTTAGCGCCGGCTTCAAGGGCGGCGAGGTGACCCCACTATTTTTCATCGGCGCAGCGCTCGGTAATGCGCTCGGTTGGCTGCTTGGCGCACCGCTCGATCTGTTCGCGGGACTAGGCTTCATTGCGGTGTTCGCTGGCGCGGCCAATACGCCGCTCGCCTGCACGATCATGGGGATCGAGCTGTTCGGAGCGGCCCACGCCGTCCCAATCGCAGTCGCTTGTTTCATCGCCTACATCTGCTCGGGCCATAACGGCATCTACCTGTCGCAGCGGATCGCGGTGCCAAAGCGCGCGTCTCGCGCGCATACCGGGGCTGCGACCCTGCGCGATGCTCGTGCGTCACGGCGCGGCCCCCGTCCATCCCCGACCCCCGTCATCACCAAGGAGCATGACTGATGTCTCAACAGCATAAGGTGACGCCGAGCGAGATCGGTATGATCCGCATCTATCTAAAGCCATCCGACAAGATCGCGACCGGATCGCGCAGCTTCTGGTCGCGCAAGCCGCTCTACCGTGAGCTTGTCGCGCAAGCGAAGCGCGACGGCATCATGAACGCGGTCGCTCACAACACGCACTACGGCTACAGCAATCACGGCCCGGTGCGCGAAAATGGTTCCGAAATCGCCGATCCGCACCTGACCATGTGTGTCGAGTTGATCGGGCAGCGCCACGAACTGGAACGCTTCTGCGAAGCACATGGCGAGATCCTTGGTGGCAAGGTTATCGTCTACAAGCATCTCGAACACTGGAGCATTGGCTCTGCCGGTATCCGTCACGAAGATGCCGCGCCCGCGATCCTCGCGGCAGAGCCGGAGTGAGCGCGAGGATGAGAAGCACCGCTTCAGCGTCCTGGCTCGTCTGGGCATTGGGCTCCGCCGGCTTCGCCGCGATGAC
Source organism: Sphingomonas sp. PP-CE-3G-477 (assembly GCF_003050745.1). Classification (GTDB taxonomy): domain Bacteria; phylum Pseudomonadota; class Alphaproteobacteria; order Sphingomonadales; family Sphingomonadaceae; genus Sphingomonas. The sequence goes on from NZ_QAOF01000005.1 coordinate 102,619, forward strand.
CGCGATTTTCGCGAAGATCGGCGTCGAAGGGATCGACTCCGATTTGGCCACGCTCTTTCGGACGCTGGTGATAGTTGCCGTGCTGACCATCCTTCTTGCGGTCACGGGCAAATTTCAGCCACTCGATGCGATCAGTCCGCGAAGCTGGCTGTTCCTTGCCCTTTCGGGCCTTGCGACGGGTGCCTCCTGGATTTGCTACTTCCGCGCCTTGAAGATCGGCGATGCCGCCCGCGTCGCACCGATCGATAAGCTGAGCGTCGTCCTCGTCGCGGTGCTCGGCGTGGCGTTTCTCGGTGAGCATCTTTCCACCCGCGGCTGGCTTGGGATCGTCCTGATCGGTGCGGGAGCCGTGCTCGTCGCCCTTGCCTGAACCTCGAAACCGGAACCCAACGATGCGCCTCCTTGCGACACTCTCTGCGACCCTGGTCCTCACGGTCTCGCCCACGGTTCAGGCGCGCACGCCAAAGCGCCACCCGGCGCCCCACAATGTCATTCTTGTCGTGATCGACGGCCTGCGAGGCAAGATCGTCACATCCCAGAGCGCGCCGACGCTCGCGCAATTGCGGGACACCGGCACCTATTTTTCCAACAGCCACTCGGTCTTCCCGACGTTCACCACCGCCAATGCGTCGGCGCTCGCAACCGGTCACCAGCTCGGCGACACCGGAGACTTCAGCAACACGATATGGACTCGTGCGCCGATTGCTGCAGCTGCCGGCAGCGTGACGCCCTTCCTCGAGAACGATGCTGTTCTGGGCGAGGTCGACGAGCATTTCGGGGGCAATTACCTCAACGAGACCACCGTTCTCGAAGCGGCGCGGCAAGCAGGGTACGGCACGGCCGCGATCGGCAAGCTCGGTCCCGCATTGATCCAGGACCATCGTGCACGCGACGGAGCCACCACACTCATCATCGACGATTCAACCGGGCGTCCCGGCGGGATTCCGCTGTCTGCCGACGTTGCCGCTCGCCTCACGCAGGCAGGGCTTGCGCTGCAAGCACCGGACCGCGGCAGTAACGGACGGTCCGGGGATGCCCGAATCCCCGGAACGACGAGTGCCAACCGCGTGCAGCAGGACTATCTCATCGACGTCGCGACCCGGGTCGCTTTGCCGGTCTTCCGAAAGCAGCACCGGCCGTTCGCCATGGTGTTCTGGTCGCGCGATCCCGATGGCACGCAGCACAATCAGGGCGACAGCCTCAATCAGCTGACGCCGGGCATCAACGGTCCCACGACCTTCGCCGCGATCCGCAATGCCGACTATGATCTAGCGAAGCTGCGCGCAGCACTCGATCGCTTGGGTCTTGCGAAGACGACCGACATCATCGTCACGTCGGATCACGGCTTCTCTACGATCTCCAAAGAAAGCCGGACCAGCTCCGCAGCACGCGGGCGCTATGTCGATGTTCCCGAAGGTTTCCTACCGCCCGGCTTCCTTGCGCTTGATCTGGCGTCCGCCTTGAACATGCCCGTATTCGATCCAGAAGCGGGCAACACGCGGGTCGCGGACGGCAAGCATCCGAGCCGCGGCAACGCGGTGCTCGGTGCCGATGCGACGAGACCTGACGTAGTGGTGGCGGCAAATGGCGGGTCCGACCTCCTCTATCTACCGACCCGCGATCCTGCCCTAGCGGCACGGGTCGTTTCCGCACTGCTGGATCAGGACTATGTCAGCGGTATCTTCGTCGATGACCGCCTGGGAGCAATCGCCGGAACACTGCCGCTTTCCGCGATCAATTTGAAGGGCGAGGCACTCCCGCCGGTGCCGTCGATCGTCGTCAACTTCCGATCCGCCAACACCGGGTGTGCGATTGCGACAAACTGCCAGATCGAAGTCTCCGATACGACCCTCCAGCAGGGGCAGGGCATGCACGGCAGCTTCGGCCGCGGTGACACATTGAACTTTACCGCAGCGACCGGCCCGGACTTCAAGCGCGGCTTTGTCGATCCAGCACCGGTCAGCAATGTCGACGTGGGCCGCACCATGATGGCATTGCTGAATCTCCTCCCCACCCCGCGCGGCCATCTGACCGGCCGGGTACTGCGCGAGGCGATGCCGGGTGGAACGGTGCCGCGCTACGAGGGTCGCGAAGAGCGCTCGCAGCCTGCTGCCAACGGCCTCGCGACCGTCCTGCAATATCAGCAGCTGGGCGGCATCCGCTATCTCGATGCCGGCGGCTTCCCCGATCGGACGCTCGGTATAGGAACAGCATCCGTCCCATCGGGTGAAAAGGCGATGCGGCGATGAACCGGCTCCCACAGATTTGGCTCGTCCGTCACGGTGAAACCGCTTGGAGCGTTTCGCGGCAGCATACGGGACGGACTGACATCTCGCTGACCGAGGCAGGAGAAGCCGCGGCGAAACGAATAGCCGAACGTCTGCCAAGCTTGGACTTTACCGCCGTCTGGTCGAGCCCTTCGATACGGGCGCGCCGGACCGGGGAATTGACCGGTTTCGCGACCCGCCTGGTGCCTGCCGACGATCTCGCGGAATGGGATTACGCCGCCTACGAGGGACGAACCAGGAAGGAGATCCTCGCCGACCGCCCGGACTGGAACCTGTTCCGCGACGGCTGCCCGCAAGGAGAGACTCCGGAGGCGGTCGCAGCCCGAGCCGATCGCGTCATCGCATCGCTGCGTGGGCGCAACGCCGATGTCCTGATCTTCTCGAGCGCTCATATTCTCCGCGTGCTGACAGCGCGCTGGCTCGGCTTACCCGTCGGGGCCGCTGCCTATTTCCTGCTCGATACGGCCAGCATCAGCGTCCTCGGGTACGAACATGATGGCGACGAGCCGGTCATTCGGTCGTGGAACCAGTCATGATGCGCCTTGTGACGCGGTACTTCGCGTATCCAAATGAGGGTGCCTGGATGGGATGGGCGGGGAAGAGCCATCCTGCGCCGTCGCAAGGGTTCAAACGATCCGGTGCCCAGCATTCCGGAAACTTCACACACGCCTTCACCCCCGCCCGGGAGACGATGCCATGAGACTGCTTGCCGTGATTGTCGGTGCCGACAGCGCTGCCGCCTGCCTCGATGCGGCGGTTCTCGCCGCCAGATCTCTTGGCGAGTCATCGATCGAGGCCCTCAATGTTGTCGTCGATCCCGAGCAGATCGCGGTTGCGAGCGAGGAGATCGACTTTCAACGCCTACGCGCGCGCGACGAGGGGACAGCCCAAGAGCGCGCGGATGCGGCGCGGGCCGCCTTCGTTGCCTGGACCGCAGCTACCAGCGATGACACACCCGAGGTCGCCTGGCGCTCGATCGTCGGCACCGAAGAAGCGACGGTCAAACAGGAGGCGGCAAATGTCGATGCGCTGATCGTCATCGCGCGCGAGCAGACGATGGACGGCGGCGACGCCCTGCACGCCGCAATTTTTTCGACCGACAAGCCCGTCCTCATCGTCCCGGCTGGGTGGAGAGCCGGCGCGCGAACCGGCTTCGAGCACATGGCCGTCGGGCTCAGCGACAGTGACACGGCGTGCCACGCCATTGAGGAGGCAGCCCCGTGGCTTCGTGTCGCCAAGCGTGTCACGGCAATCCGCATCGGTGAAGAAACCGATCCGGCGCTGGGCTTGGAAGCCTTGCTCGACGAAATCTGTGTTCGTCACGAATTGCATGTGGTGCCGCGCTCCAGCGAGAATCTGGGTGCCCAGCTCGTCGCCGAAGCGAAAGCGATCGGCGCCGAGCTTCTCGTGACCGGCGCCTATCGGCACAACCAGATCATCGAGTGGTTCATGGGCGGCACGACGCGCCACATCCTCGCCGCTGCCGATATACCCCTGCTGATGGCGCACTGAGGGGTGACGATGCTCCCGCACGCGCGTCTGGTCCTCGTTCGACACGGCGAAAGCGAAGCCAACGCAGCCAACCGATTTACTGGTTCTGCGGATCCGGCGCTAACGCCTCTGGGGCACCGTCAGGCCGAGGCGATCGCACACCGCCTGATCGCGCAAGGCATTCGGCCTGCACGGATTTTCCGCTCTACCCTTCGGCGTTGCGCGGACACGACGGCTATCGTCACTGCCGTGATGGGGGCACCAGATGTCCCTATCACGGTAGACCGGTCGCTCAACGAGCGCGATTACGGTGCGCTCACTGGTCTCAACAAGACCGAGGCGTCGGATCGCTACGGTAAAGATCAGGTCCGCCAATGGCGACGCTCCTATGCGGCTGCCCCGCCACACGGCGAGAGCCTGCGCGACACCGTCGCGCGCGTGCTCGCCTATTACGTTCGGACGATGCTGCCTGCCGTGATGAGTGGCGGCACGACACTCGTCGTCTCCCACGGCAACGCGTTGCGGGCGCTGGTTATGGCGCTCGACGGCCTTGATGCCGCCCGGGTCGAGACCCTCGATATCCCGACCGGAGGCGCGATCCTCTACGATTTCAGTTACACGACCGCGATCATCGGTCGCGCTATCCTTCAGTGACAAGGACTCCGACCATGCCGGCCAGCAGCCACATCACCAGCCTCCGTGCCCTCGAGATCCTCGACTCCCGAGGCTATCCGACTTTGTCCGTCACCGTGACCTTGGACAACGGCATCACAGCATCGGCATCGGTGCCGTCGGGTGCGTCGACAGGCGCACATGAGGCCGTCGAGCTCCGCGACAACAACCCCGATCGTTTCGCCGGAAAGGGTGTTCGGCAAGCCCTGCAGAACGTCGAAGGCGAGATCGGCAGCGCGATCATCGGAATGGATGTCTGCGCGCAGCCGGACATCGACCGGGTGATGATCGAACGCGATGCCACGCCGAACAAGGCGCGGCTTGGCGGCAATGCGATTCTGGGTGTTTCGATGGCGGTCGCGCGCGCCGCATCATCGGTGCTCGCGCAGCCGCTTTACGAGACGCTCGCCGGTACGACCGACTACCTCCTTCCGATGCCGTGCATGAACGTCCTGAATGGTGGCAAGCATGCCGATAGCAGCCTCGACTTTCAGGAATTCATGATCGTTCCGGTGGGAGCCTCCAGCTTCGCCGAAGCGATGCGCTATGGTGCGGAAACCTATGCCGCATTGCGCGACCTCCTCCATGGTCGCGGCCTCAAGACGGCAGTCGGCGACGAAGGCGGATTTGCCCCGAACCTCAAAAGCAACGAGGCCGCCTGCGAGTTGATCGTCGATGCGATCGAAGCCGCGGGTTATCGACCGGGTACAGACATCGCCATCGCGCTCGATCCAGCCGCATCGTCCTTATCGGATGGGGAGCAATACGATCTTGCGCGGTCGGGAACGGGCCTGCTCGACCGCGCAGGCTTGCTCGCGCTCTACGGGCGCTGGATCGATGCGTATCCGATCGTTTCGATCGAGGACGGGTTCGGTGAGGAGGACTGGCAAGGGTTCATCGACCAGACCGTAAGCCAGGGTAGCCGGATCCAGATCGTCGGCGACGATCTCCTGGTCACCAATCCCCGGATCATCCGGGAAGGCATCGCTCGAAAAGCTGCCAACGCAGCCCTCATCAAACCCAATCAGATCGGCACCGTCACGGAGACGATCGAGGCGGTTCGCATCTGCCACGCTGCGGGATGGGGAACGATGGTGTCGCACCGGTCGGGCGAGACCACGGACGCCTTTATCGCCGATCTCGCGGTTGCGGTCGGCGCCGGGCAAATCAAATCCGGCGCACCCTGCCGGGGTGAGCGTTTGGCCAAATACAACCGACTGATCGAGATCGAAGCCGAGCTCGGCGCCAAAGCACGTTTCACCAATCCCTTCGTGTCGCGACCGAAGCCCCGGACGTGACGGATCTACCCTCGCTGATCGCTCCGATCGTCCTCGGCATCGTCGAGGGATCGACCGAGTTCATCCCGGTTTCCTCTACCGGCCATCTCATTTTGACCGAACGACTGATCGGCTACGAAGGGCGGCAAGCCGGGATCAGCGATGTCGTCATTCAGGTCGGGGCGATCCTCGCGATCTGCTGGTTGTACCGCGCGCGGCTCTGGTCGGTCGTCTCCGGCTTGTCGTCCGATGCCGACGCCCGCCGCTTCTCGAGAAACGTGCTGGTCGCCTTCCTTCCCTCGGTCGTGGTCGGCGCGTTGGCGCATGATTTCATCAAGCGCCTTTCGGTGCACCGTTTCCAATTGTTGGTCGCCGCTCTCCTCTCGGTGACGGCAGTTCAGATGATAGTGACGGGGTGAACGATGCCGATCTGGCTTGGCTTTCTGGTCGTGTTCCTGGGCTCGGGCGTGGGCGGCATGCTGCGTCACGGCGTCGGCATCGTGGCACTACGTCTTATGGGGCCAACCTTCCCTTGGGGAACCTTGGCCATCAACGTGGTCGGCTCGGCGCTGATGGGCATGATGATCGGCCTGTTTGCCGCCAAGAGCATCGAAAATGCGGAGTTGCGCCTGTTCGTGACGACGGGACTTATCGGCGGATTTACGACCTGGTCGACCTTCTCGCTCGATGCCGTGACATTATGGGAGCGCGGCGAGACCGGCGCCGCGATCGGCTATGTGCTGGCAAGTCTTGTTCTCTCGGTCGTCGTTCTGGCGATTGCTCTCGTTATCACCCGACGGTGGGGATGATTTCGGAACGATCGGCGCGCGGGCCGCATTGGATTCAGAGTTTCCATGGACCTTTAATCGGACGTCTTTTCCATGCTCAAATATCTCGCTGCCGGCGCGCTGGCACTCGTCATCGCTTCCCCCGCCCTCGCTGACGACGATCGGGTGACCCCGCGCCAGCGGGCCTCGACGCTTACCGCCTTGAAGCGGATCGGCTGCACTGCGCCACGCTCGATCGAGCGCGACGATGGTGGCTTCGAGGTCGACGACGCACGCTGCCGTGGCGGCCGCTATGACATCAAGCTAAACCGCAACTTCAAGGTCGTTTCCCGCGAAAAGCAGGACCGCGACGACGACTGATCCGACGCCTGCGCGTCTCCTCGCATCTAATAGCGAGCCTTTGGCGTTGATGCTTTAAAGGAGACGCATATGGCCGAGACGGACAAGGATGAGCCGACCACGCAGGAAACCGCGGAGATGGTCGAAGTTGGCGAAATGGTCGCCTCGGAGAAGCGTAAAGACGACCGATCGTCTCCAGAAGCGCCGGGGCTAGGGGACAACATCGAACGTCGCGAAGACTGATCACGTAGTCGGTTTCGACGGTCGACGACTAACAGCCCAGCAAGCCATTGGCTGGTATTGCACAGTAGCCGCTCTGATCTTCCATCGCGTCGGGGCGAGGTCAAACACCTCGAGGGGGTGCCGTGGTCGCGATAGTCGACAAGTCTGTCGTCAGGTCGATCCCTACGCGAACTTCCCTGCGCTCGGAATAGCGGTCGACGAGTTGTGCCGCGTGCGGGCGCAGCAGCACCGTGAACCGCACCAGTTCCTCCATTACGTCTACGATGCGGTCATAATAGCTCGACGGCTTCATGCGATCGTCCTCGCCGAATTCGGCGAACGCCTTGGCGACGCTCGACTGGTTCGGTATCGTCACCATTCGCATCCAGCGGCCGAGCACGCGCAGCGTGTTGACGCTGTTGAACGACTGCGAACCCGCCGATACCTGCATGACTGCCAGCGTGCGTCCCTGCGTCGGTCGCATCCCGCCCATCGAGAGCGGCAGATGATCGATTTGGAGCTTCATGATGCCGGTGATCTGGCCGTGCCGTTCAGGGCTGCACCACACCTGACCTTCCGACCACAACGACAGTTCACGCAGCTCGTGGACGGCCGGATGGTCGTCGCCGACGACCTGATCGGGCAACGGCAGCGCCGAGGGATCGTAAATGCGCGTTTCGCATCCGAAGAATTGCAGTAGTCGCGCCGCTTCCTCGACACACAGCCGCGAGAATGACCGCTCGCGCAAGGAACCGTAGAGCAGAAGGATTCGTGGCGGCGGAGCACCCGCGCCGAGGCCATGAGCAGGTCGTTCGATCGCATAGCTTCGATCGAGCGCGGGCAGATGGTCGGGGTCGGAGAGCGTTCGAACAGGCATCAGGCGGTTCGTGGTCCCAAGAGGATGATACAGGTGCCGATCAGACAGAGCGCCGCGCCGCTCACATCCCAGCGATCGGGCCGCACGCCTTCGACGGTCCAGAGCCAAGCAAGCGATGCACAGATGTAAATGCCGCCGTAAGCGGCATACGCTCGTCCCGCGGCATCGCTGTCCACGCGGGTGAGGAGCCATGCGAACAGGATCAATGAGACGACGCCCGGAGCAAGCCACAAGGGTGACTTCGCCATGCGAAGCCAGGCCCAGAAGGCAAAGCATCCGCCAATTTCAGCAAGCGCCGCGCCGATGTAGATCAGGGCTGTCATCCGATCGTGATCCTCAATGCCAAGGCGGCAAGCGTGACCAGCAATACCGGCACAGTCAGCGTGATACCGACACGGAAATAATAGCCCCATCCGATCCGAACACCTTTCTGGCCGAGGACGTGGAGCCATAACAGCGTTGCGAGCGAGCCGATCGGCGTCAGCTTGGGGCCAAGATCGCAGCCGATGACATTGGCGTAGATCATTGCTTCTTGCACGGCGCCAGTGGCATGGGTCGCGTCGATCGACAGCGCGCCCACCAGTACGGTCGGCATGTTGTTCATCACGGACGACAGGATGGCCGCGATCACGCCTGTCCCGAACGCCGCCCCCCACACGCCGCCCTGAGCGGTGCGATCGAGCAGCGCGGCGAGATGGTCGGTCAGGCCCGCGTTTCGCAGCCCGTAGACGACCAGGTACATGCCGAGAGAGAAGATCACGACCTGCCACGGTGCGCCGCGCAGCACCTTGCCGGTCTGGATCACATGGCCCCGTCCCGCAATTACCAGCAGCAGGATCGCGCCGGCAGCGGCAACGGCGCTGACCGGCACGCCGATCGGTTCGAGCAGGAAGAAGCCAGCGAGCAGCAGCGCGAGGACGATCCAGCCGGCACGGAAGGTCGCGGGGTCTCGGATGACATCGCGCGGCGCGCGGAGCGCCCCCACGTCATAGTCTTCTGGGAGGTCGCGCCGGAAGAACAGCAGCAGCACGCCCAGCGTGGCGGCGATCGACACCAGATCGACCGGGACCATCACGGACGCATATGTGCCGAACCCGATCTTGAAGAAGTCGGCTGACACGATGTTGACGAGGTTCGAGACCACCAGCGGCAGGCTGGCCGTGTCGGCGATGAACCCGGCCGCCATGACGAACGCCAGCGTCGCCTTGTCCTTGAACCCCAGCGCGCGCAGCATGGCGATGACGATCGGCGTGAGGATCAGCGCCGCACCATCATTGGCGAACAACGCCGACACCGCCGCGCCGAGCAGCACGATCAGGACGAAGAGTCGGCGCCCATGTCCCCTGCCCCAGCGCGCAACGTGGAGCGCCGCCCATTCGAAGGATCCAGCTTCATCGAGCAACAGGCTTATGACAATGATCGCGACGAATGCAGCCGTCGCGTTCCAGACGATGCCCCAAACGACCGGGACGTCGGACAGCGTGACGACGCCCGCGAGCAGCGCCAAGACGGCCCCGGCGATCGCGCTCCACCCGATTCCGAGCCCCTTGGGTTGCCAGATGACGAGCACGATCGTGACGACGAAGATCAGGACGGCAAGAAGCATCAGGCGATGCGCTGGCCCGAGGCGTTTACCACCTGTTGTCCGTCTTCCTTCGCGAACGCGCCGCGCTGATCGCCCGGCAGCAGATCAAGCACGGCTTCGGACGGCCGGCAGAGCTTCACGCCGAGCGGTGAGACGACTATCGGCCGGTTGATGAGGATCGGGTGCGTCATCATCGTATCCACCAGCGCGTCGTCGGACAGCGATGTGTCGCCCAGGCCGAGCTCCGCATAGGGCGTACCCTTTTCGCGTAGCAGCTCGCGGGGCGTTATGCCGGCGCGGTCGATCAGCTCGACCAGCAGCGCGCGCGAGGGCGGGGTTTTCAGATATTCGACCACGTGCGGTTCGATGCCGGCATTGCGGATCAGGCCTAGCGTGTTGCGCGACGTGCCGCACACGGGGTTGTGATAGATCACGATATCGACGGCCACGGGCGTCCTTTCAGCAGCATGGGGTGAGTTCGGCGATCAGCGGGGCGCACAGCTCCGCGTTGCCGGCGCAGCAATCCTTGACGAGAAAGAGCGTTAGCGCGCGCAGGCCGTCGAGATCGGCACGATAGATGATCGAGCGGCTATGACGTTCGGATCGCACCAGCCCGCCACGGGCGAGGATGCCGAGGTGTGCGGACATCGTGTTTTGCGGTACGTCGAGCTGACGGGCGATTTCGCCGGCAGCCAAGCCATGCGGTTCGTGCCGCACCAACAGGCGGAACACGTCGAGGCGTGTTCCTTGTGCGAGCGCGCCGAGCGCTGAAATTGCCGTGTTGTTTTCCATATATCCAGGATAGCAGCTATATGGTTTCGGTCCAGACGTTGATAGCACCAAGTAGGCAGGCAGTCGGCACCCTACGCTCTTTTCCGAAGTCCCCAACGAGTGGGGCGGGACCCCGCGGGCACGGCTCTATCGGCCCGCTGGGCGTGCCGACCGAGCCATCGTGCCGGCGTCTCGGCCCTGCCGGTGACGATTCTCGCGTAAGGTGTGCCACATGGCACACCTGCGAACGCGCAGGGCGCGAGCAGTGTTTCGATTGGCGTCGACGCCCTCCCCCGGAGGCCACGCCGCACAGCACTTCGCGCGCAGAACCGCGTGTCGTGAGTTGATGGGCTTAGCCTGATCCCCCCGATACGTCGGGCGCAGCCTTCGGATCGGGGTCTTGCGCCTTGCCCTTCGCGGCACCCGGCTGCTTTGCGCTCATGGCGGTCAGATAAGCGACGATCGCCGGCACGTCAGCCTGTGCAACGGGAGCCTTGTAGACCTCGCGCATCTTGGTGACCTCCGCGGTCCACTGGTCGGAAGAGAGTGGCGGCTGGTTCAGCGCCATGCTCGCCGAATGACACGAGGTGCAGTTGGCGTTGATGACGTCCGCATGCGGACCAGCCGGATATTGCCCTTCGTCGGTCGGGAGATCGACCGAGGTGGACGCCAGCGAGAAGCCGCGCGCCGAAACGCTTGGCGGCGGTGGTGCGGCCGGGGCGGCAGGCGGCGGGGCTATGCGGCTGTTCGGGGCACCGATCGCAAGTAGCAGAACGACGGTCGCGCCGACGAACCCAAACGACAGCGTGCCGATGGAAGGCGTTTTCATGGGGGAGCGCTCCTCAGCCGACGACGATGTTGGTGGTTTCAATGTTGCCGCGCATGAACCCGCCCGGGTTCCAGATCGGCGTCATCGGCTGCGCGATGCCGGCGGTGTTCCAGCAGCGCGACATCAGCCTGGTCGGGCCCGCATGCGTGAGCGGCACCTGCGCGTCCCAGCGGCGGAAACTGTATTTGCCGTGATCGGGGCCGAGCGTCGTCTTGTACCAGGTCTTGCCGTTGTCGGTCGACACATCGACCTTGGCGACGCCGCAATCGCCCCCCATCGCAATGCCGCCCAGCGGGATCGACCGGTCGAACGCGATCGCCTGCCCTTCGTCGAGGCTCGTGACCCAACTGCGCGGGATCATCTTGTTGATCGGAACGGCCGGGAAATCCTTCTGGCCCGGCCGCACGTTCGCGCCGGGCGTGTCAGGGATTTTGTACGCCTTGGCCATCCAGTAACCGTCGTCGGGCGCGGCGAGCACCTCGATGTCGTTCAGCATCTTGACCCAATAGGTCGAATACCAGCCGGGTACGATCAGCCGGACCGGGAAGCCGTTGAGGAGCGGCATCTGTTCGCCGTTCATCCCGAAGGCGAGCATCACTTCGCCGTCGCGTGCGTGGTCGATCGACAGCGACTTGGCGAAATCCGGTCCACCCGCGACCACCGGCTGGTCGAGCGCACCGAACCGCACTGCAACCGCGCCCGGCTTCACGCCGGCGATGTCGAGCACGTCGCGCAGGCGCACGCCGAGCCATTTGGCGTTGCCCATGGCCCCGTGACGCCACTGCGCACCGGCAACGGGCGGCTGGAACAGCGCACGCGAATTGCCCGAGCATTGGTTGATCGCCGCCAGCTCGACGCGTGGCAACTTCAGCAGTTGCGCGAGCGAGATTGACAGCGGCCGCGTGACCGCGCCGTGCACCTTGATCCGGAACGCCTCGACATCGATCGCGGTGGGGATGTCAGCCCAGTGCCAGCGGACGAAGAACTGGTCGTTTGGCGTGAAGACGTCACCATTGAACACGCTCATCGGCGTTTCCAGCAAAGGCGGGTGGATACGCTGGAGGATCATGTTGCCCTTGCCAGGGAACGCACTGGTCATCGGTCGTTCCGACGGACCGCCAGGCAGGTGCAGATCGACAATGCTCTGCGCCAGCGCGGGTGCGGCGATCAACGCGCCGCTGCCGATCGCAGCCTCTGCGAGAAAGCGACGGCGGTTCGTCGCCTGCGCCAGTTTCATATCCAGGCTGTCCACCAGCATTCTCCCTTCGATGTCATGCTCTTATGCGCGATCCGTCCGACGGTCTGCCCGGTACGGGTCGATCGGATGCGCCGGTTCGATCCGGCAGGACGATCAGTTCGGCCCATCAATTGGCTTGGGCGATGCAGGGCGACACGAACAGGTTTCCGCGCCAGCCGCCTGTGACCGTCTTGGCGCCGACCAGCAGCCACATCGCTGCGAGCGCGATGGTAAGGACGGTGCCGACGATCCCGAAAAAGCCGAGCTGGAGCGTCGTGCCGAGCTTGAAGGTGGCGACCGTGTAGACGCCGAGCGGGAAGGTGTAGCCCCACCACCCGAGGTTGAACGGAATGCCCGCGCGCCAGTAGCGGATCGTGATCAGCGTCGCGAGCGCCAGCCACCACAGGCCGAAGCCCCAGAGCAGCAGCCCGGCGATCGTGCCGATCCCCTGCGCTACCGCGCCGATCTGGCCGAGGCCGTTGGCGGCGAGGATCGCGGGCGCGTCGCTGCCGAGCACCAGCATCCCGAGCGCACCGGTGCCGATCGGGCCTAGTGCGAGCCAACTCGATGCGGCCATGCTCTCGTGCGGCAGCTTGTGCAGCGCCATCCGCAGGATGAGGATCGCGAGGATGCCGAACGCGACCGGCACCGAATACGCCCAGAGGACAAAGGAGGTCGCCAGCACCACGAACTGGTGGTGCGCGTCCGCCAGATGCGGTGCGAGCAGGCCTCCGCTCGCGCCTGCGACCTCGGCCGCGACCACTGGCAGGAGCCACACCGCGGTCATGCCGTCGAGCGAATGTTCGTGCCGGGTAAACATGAGGTAGGGGATCGCTACACCGCAGGCGAGCGACATCGCGACGTCGATCCACCACAATGTCTCGGCGATCGGGATAACGCCGGCGCCGAACCGCGGCAGGCCGAACGCCAGGAACCCGTTGATGATCGTCGCGAGGCCCATCGGGATCGTGCCGATGAACATCGACACGGTATTGTGCCCGAAGATCCGACGCGCCTCGTGCCCGAACATCGTCCAGCGCGCGGTGTAGAGCCCGGCGAACAGCGTGAAGAGCGCGATGTTGAAATACCACAACGCCTCGCCGACCGGGTGCAGCGATGCGCCGACGCCCGGCACCTGCGGCAAGGCCAGCGCGAGGATGCCCGTGCCCATCGTAGCGGCGAACCAGTTGGGGGTGAACTGGCGGATCATCTCGCGCGGAGAATCAAGCCGGCTGAGCGGCTTCAGACCATCGAGAACGGGTTTCAGATCGGCAGTCACTTCCCAGTCTCCTTGATGAGATCGGTCAGCGCGTCGGCCGCCCGGGTACGATAGCGCTCCTTGTGCCGCAGCGCGTAGAATGGACGCCGCGGCAGACCGAGCGGCAGATCGTGCAACGTGCCGGCCGCGATTGCAGGTGCGACGACATGCTGCGACAGCACCGCGACGCCCGCGCCGGCCTCGACCGCGCTGCGGACCGCCTCGTTCGATGGCAGGGTCAGCGCTATGGTAAGGTCCGACGGATCGACGCCGCGCTGGCGCAACACCTCCTCGAACGACGAGCGCGTGCCCGATCCCTGCTCGCGGACGATCCAGCGCGCGGTCCGGATCCAGTCCTCGTCGATCGTGTCGGCAGCGCGGTCACTCACCAGCACCATGCGGTCGTTCGCGACGGTCCAATGCGCGAGCGCGGGCTCGTCGATCACACCCTCGACGAAGCCAAGCTCGACTGCACCGTCGAGCACGCGCGCCGCGGCCCCTTCCGTGTTGTCGATCGCCAGTTCTATCGTGATGGACGGGTAGCGCGCATGAAACGCCGCCAGCTGGCGGGGTAGCCAATAGCCCGCGATCGTCTGGCTCGCGACCAGCCGCAGTGTGCCGCGCTCCAGTCCGGCATATTCGGCCAATGCAAGTTCTGCACTGGCAGCACGGCCAAGCACTGCGCGTGCGTCGACCAGAAACATACGGCCCGCTTCGGACAGTTCGATCCCACGGCCGACCCGGTGGAACAGCGGCACGCCGTGCCGCGCTTCTAGCGCGGCGATGGCAGCGCTTGCGGCCGACTGCGTCACATTGAGCGCTTCGGCAGCGCGCGTCATGTGCTCGCGCTCTGCGACACCGACGAAAATCCTGAGTTGTTCCAGGGTCATGCCCGATCTCCTTGCCCCAATGATAGGGAAAGGAGATCAATCGCACCAACCAAATATTATGGTCGTTTCAATCATAATTACAGATTGGTCATTTCAGAATGTCGATAACCGCCTCACGTTCATCGACCAGTTCGGCAATCGTGCGATCGAGCATCGTTCGCTGGAATGGATCGAGGATCAGTCCTTCGATACGCACATAGCCACCGCTTTTGCAGAGCACCGGCACGCCGCACACCAGCCCTTGCGGGATACCGTAGGAGCCGTCTGACACCACGCCCATCGACACCCAATTGTCGCCTGCGCCGTGCACCCAATCGCGCAGATGGTCGATCGCCGCATTTGCGGCCGATGCGGCCGAGGACGCACCCCGTGCTTCGATGATCGCGGTGCCGCGCTGCGCAACGGTGGGGATCAGGGTCTCGCGGTACCAGGCCTCGTTTCCGATACGGTCGGCAAGCTTTTGGCCATCGAGTTCGGCATTCCCCCAGTCGGCAAACATCGTCGGCGAATGGTTTCCCCAGACGACGAGCTTTGTAATCGCATCGACACCGACACCCGCTTTGGCCGCAAGCTGTCCCTGCGCGCGATTGTGATCGAGGCGGATCATCGACGTGATGTTTTCGGCAGGGAAACCCGGCGCGCTTTGCGCAAGGATCCAGGCATTTGTGTTGGCGGGATTGCCGACGACCAGGATCTTGGCGTCGCGTTTGGCCACTGCGTCCAGCGCTGCGCCCTGCGTCTTGAAGATCGCTGCGTTGGCAGCGAGCAAATCACGGCGCTCCATGCCCTTCGAGCGGGGACGAGACCCGACCAGCATGGCCGCATCGATGTCCTTGAAAGCCACCATCGGATCATCAGTAATGATCACATCTGCCAGCAGCGGAAACGCGCAATCCTCCAGTTCCATGACCACGCCGCGTACTGCGTCCAGCGCCTGCGGCACGTCGAGCAGTTGAAGGATAACGGGCTGGTCCGGTCCGAACACGTCACCCTGCGCGACCCGGAAGAGCAGCGAATAGCAAATTTGTCCTGCGGCACCGCTGATCGCGATCCTGACGGGGGGCTTGGTCATTTTGGAAAGGGCTTTCGTTGGAAGATTACAGACGGTGTGAGACCGATTAACGCGCCGCCAGGGCAAGCGCCGCATCGCGCCCGGATGGCACCAGATTGGCGAGACCTTTTCCTGATCTTACGGCACCAGGAACGTAGATCAGGCTTTGCGCATCCGTACTGATCGGGATCGTCGACACGGTGGTGTACGTCAGCGTGTCGATCCCAGCGACCTTGTTGGTTCCGGCCAGGCTGGCATAGATCCTCGTACCATCGCCCGACGGCCAAACCGCACTCGGAGCCGCTTGTAGCGGGACGGTTGCCACAGCCTCCAGGCTGTCGGTTCTATAGACCTTGATTGCAGGTTGATCGCCGCCAACGCTGACATAGGCAAAGGAATCGTCTGCGCGCTGGGCGAAGTTGACCGCGCCCGTCGCTGGACCAGTGTTTATCACTTCGTGTACCGCAAACGGCGGTTTGGCAGCAAAGACCGTGGTCGTGCCGCTCTCGCGGCGTGTTGCCCAGATCTGTTTGCCATCTGGCGAGACCGCGATTGCTCCCGCACCTGCACCGTTGCTGGCAACGTGTCCGACGACGCGCCGATCCTCGACGTCGACAACCAGGATGGACGGCCTTTCAGTAAGCGATACAAAGGCATAGCGTCCGTTTGGCGACAGGATGGTCGCGCCCGCTCCGCCACTTGCTGGTACGCGGGTGATCTCCCGCGCGGTCTTAGGATCCACGACCGCGATGGCATGTTCATCGCCGAGCGAAACCCAGAGTTCGTGCCCATTGGGCGTAAACGCGACGGCGGTAGGCGACGTCTGGAACACGGTCCGGCCTCGTTCCGTGTTCGTGGCCAGATCTACGAGCGTCACACTGTGCTGCGCTGATGCCGATACCGCCAGGGTCCGCCCGTCACGCGTTGCAGCCAGGTGCTGGACTCTGGGGCTGGAAAAGCTGGGCTCAGCTATCGCGCTTTTGGCGAGGTCGATGCGTCCCAGTTCGTTGCCCGCTGCAGGATCGATGACAACGATCTTCGTCGATGTAGGGTCAGACACATAGATCCGGTCATGATGGCTGAGGTCGATATCAGCCTTCGACCACGGTGCCTGAACCGCCTTGATATCGTAGGGAAAGTCGTCCGCCGCAGGTGCAGCCCAATAGGCCTGAGCGATCACCGGGACTGGCGCTACGGAGGCCAACATCGCGGCAACCAAAACGATCGCAGCTTTCATCGTTTGATCCTTATCGCGGATCCGGCGGGTGATCGTGCCAGTCCGATGCCGTTAGATCGACCGATATGTCCCCTGCGTCCAACGCATGGTCGCGATGGTTTCAATACGAAAACGCGATCATAGATCGCCTACCGTTCTTGTTAGATGATCAGAACAACCATGCTTATGCGTTGGATCGACGGCTGCGCCGCGATCATTACGCTGTCACGCTCGGCGTTGATCGCTCGCGTGTCATAAATGGGAACACTAAAGGCATGACGATGAAATTTCGCACGGCTTTGCTAACGGCGATAGCCGTGTCCGTATCGACGGGTGCTTTAGCGCAAACGGACGGTTTCGCGTCCGCAATGGATGCGGCGATGGCGCGGATGCACGGCGCGATGATGACCGGTTATTCGAGCGATCCCGATCGCGACTTCGCCAAAATGATGATCCCGCATCATCAGGGCGCGATCGACATGGCCGAAGTCGAACTGCGGTTCGGCAAGGATGAACGCCTGCGCCGGCTCGCCCAGGGAATCATCGTCGAACAGCGTCAGGAAATCGCGGTGATGCAGGGCATCCTATCCGAAGGCGGCGCGTTGCCACGTCACACCGGACCGACCGCGACTGGTCACCCCCATCACGGAGACCGTCCATGAAGCGTTTCACCCTAACCGCCTGCACCGCCTTGTGCTTTTCAGGCCCTGCGTTTGCCCAGCAAGTGCCCAATGCGACCCCCGACATCCCTGTCAGCGCGCAGGACCGGTTCTACACGTCGGACCAGTTCTCCAACACCGTGTCGGTGATCGACCCATCAACCAACACGCTGCTCGGCGTCATCAAGCTCGGCGACCAGACCCCGGCCAATCTCAGCCCGCTCTACAAGGGGCAGCTGCTCGTGCACGGCATGGGCTTCTCGCCCGATCGCAAGACGCTGGCGGTAATATCGATCGGCTCGAACTCGGTGACGTTCATCGACACTGCGACCAATGCCGTGAAGCACACGACCTATGTGGGCCGATCGCCGCACGAAGCGTTCTTCCGCCCCGACGGTCGCGAAGTCTGGGTCGCGGTGCGCGGCGAGGATTATATCCAGGTGCTCGACGGTAAGACCTTCGCGCCGACCACGCGCATCCCCGTTCCTAATGGCCCCGGCATGACGATCTTTTCGCCAAACGGGAAATACGGTTACGTCTGTTCGAGCTTCTCGCCCGAGACAGTTGTGATCGACACCGCCTCGAAGAAGATCGTCGGTCGCGTCAAGCAGGCGAGCCCGTTCTGCCCTGACATCGCCGCGACGCCCGACGGTAAGCAGGTCTGGTTGACGCTCAAGGACGTCGGCAAGGTCATGGTGTTCGACGCCAAGCCACCCTTCGCAGTGCTCAAGACGTTCGATACCGGCGCGATCACCAACCACGTCAATATCGCCCGCAATAAGAATGGCCAGTTCGCCTTTGTGACGGTCGGCACCGAGAATGTCGTGAAGGTGTTCCGCACCACTGACTTCGTGCAGGTGGCGAGCATCCCGGTCGGCGCGCTCCCGCACGGCCTATGGCCGTCGGGCGACGGCACGCGGATGTATGTCGGGCTGGAGAACGCCGATGCGGTCGCGGCGATCGACACAGCAAGCAACACCGTCATCGCGACGATTCCAATCGGTCAGGGGCCGCAAGGCGTGGCATATGTTCCCGGCGCGGTGCCGGTAGGCGATGGCCGTGCAAACCTGGTGCCGCTCGCGCAGGCCGGCATGAAGATCCAGCTGACTCTATCCGGGACTGGGCGCAGCCAGGTCACGCTGTTCGATCAAGGCCAGGTCCAGATTTTGCAGGCGGCGGTTGCGGGCCTCAGCCCAAAGATGCCCTATGTCCTTGGATTATCCTCCCACGCTGACGGCAGCGGCGTGATCCAGCCTCTGGCGAAGTTCATGACCAATCCGGCGGGCGGCGCGATAGTAAACACGCTCGGACCGCTCCGCCAGATCGTCAGCGACGCGAAAGGCGACATGCGCCGTTACCTCGTCATTGCTCCGGGCGACCCGATGATGCCGGGCGCTGTCGTTCAGGTGCAAAAATGAGGATTCCGGTGAAACCTGCGCCCCGCTGTCCGTGTCCGGTATATTCGGCATGACGCTGGGCTAGGTCGACACGACGTCTCGAGAGTGTCGGAAAGCACTTGTTTGTCGCACAATGGTGATTACGACTGGGTTTTCTACATATCGGGCCGCTGAATGCCGACAATGGGAAGGAAAGCGGACTGGCTGCTTTAGAGAGGGCAGGTGCGCTCCACTACCTGGTGCACTTCCATTTCGTCGCAGCAGGATGCCTTTACGCCTAGCTCATTACAGGCCCCGATCCGGCGCCGCATCGGCCTTCCGTGCCTGCCCGCCTGATAGTGCTGGGGGTCGCCGTCGTGATCCACTCGATCATGTCGCAGCTGCTCTACGCCGGGCTGTTCGTCGCCATATCCGTGCCGGTTGAACAGTTTCGCCGCGGTGCGGAGCTGATGTCAGTACATGGCGCCCAACTCGCCGGAATGGGTCTGCGATGCGGCATGTTCTGGGTCAAAATCGAAGCCCGGCTTAAGCGAGACCGGTAGGACGAAGCGTTTGCTGCGTGCCGGCTGGTCAGCTTTCTCCAAACAACTCACGTTGCGCCTTGTCCAATTCCTCTGCGTAGCGGCGTCGCGCATAGCTCTCGGAGAGGATGCCGAGAACTGCCCCGTCGCTTCCAACTACCGCCAGTTCGTCCGCACCTTCGGTATCGAACGTAGTCATGACGCTTCTGATGTCTGAATCCGGCGTAAGGGCGAGACCCGTGTGGATCGCCAGCGACCCGATCGGTGCCTTCTGATCGACCTCTTCGGCAAATGCACTGGCAGTCTGTACGATACCGCCATAATTTTCGTGGTCATCGACTAGTAGGACCCGACTTGTGGAACCAAGCGGAAACGCCCGACGAAACTCGGCGATCGTCGTGTTGCACGGCGTAGCCCTTTCGACACGTCGCATCATCTTGCCCGCTGTAAGCGTTCTGACCCAGCCGACATCGCGGGCGCTTTTGATGGTTTCGCCCCGGAGATGCAGGCGCCACGTAGAAAAGGAATAGCCGAACAGCTCGCGGACGATGGTGGACGAGACCAGCGATGCTGCAATGGCCGCGCCGGCAAGGGAGAAGTCGTGGGTCGCCTCAAGGACTAGCATCGCCATCGTCATCGGCCCGCCAACTACGGCGACCGCTAATGCGGCCATCCCCACCAGGGCCGCATTGTGCGGGTCGATCACAGGCGATCCGACAATCCATTCGAGTGAACCAGCAAACAGGTGACCCAGCAGGCTGCCCAAGAACAAGGATGCGAAGAACAGGCCACCGCGGAAGCCAAAGCCAAGTGAGATGATGGAGGCCGCGCACTTGACGACGAAGATGGCGGCGAGGAAGCGCAGCGATACCTCGGCTTCAAGATTGAGGTGGAGGGCGCCGTGACCAGCAGAGAGAATTTGCGGCGTGAGCATCGCCAGAGGGATGAGCAGAAGACCGCCCAATATCGGCCGGCAAATCGAGGGTATCGGCAGTTTGCGTGTAGCTGCTTCCATCTCCGCAACAGCCCGCATCAGCAGTATACCAGCGCCAGCGGCACAGGCCCCAAGACCGGCGTAGAGAAGGTAGTGGAACGTCTCGATCTGTTCGCCTGCATTAGCCGCAACCAGATACGGTTGAGCACCAAACGCCTGCGCCACAAGGACACTCGCCAGGCACGCCGCAGCGACAGGTGCCAGCGCTGATATCGTATAGGCCCCGATTACGATCTCAAAGGCATAGAAGGCCCCAGCTAATGGAGCCCCGAATGCACCTGCGATGGCGGCGCCCGTTCCGGCGCCGACCAAGATGCGCAGATCGGACCTGCGTAACGCAAACCAGTTGCCGCTGAGCGAGGCGACGAGCCCTCCCAACTGCGCATACGCCGCCTCAAGCCCCACAGACGCACCGAAGCCGTTGGAAAGGATCGTTTGCCCGGAGATAACGAGGCTGTCGGACCATGACATGCGACCACCATGAAGGGCGTTCGCCTCTACAGCGTCGACCATCCGGCGCCGGCGAGCATGAGTAACCCAAGAGAAGAGTGCGAGGACGGCTCCACCAGCCGGCAGGGCAAGTAGAGCAAGGTAAGGGATCGTCGTGGCCGCACTCAGCCTTTCATCCGGCGACAAGGCATAAAGCAGATGCTGCATCGCCTGTGCGAGCGTACCCTGGACGACACTGAGCAATCCGGCTGCACTGCCGATCATGATGGCCAGCACGATGAGTGCAGCTTCGCTGGATCGAAAAGCTTTACGGAGCCACGATGGCGCCACCCGACCAGATCCAGGTGGACTAGCTGCGCTATCGATCAGTGGCGCTGAAGCCATGTCAGTCGGCGTCCTGCATCAAGGTTGCAAACAGGGCTGCGGCGAGAACGGCGCTCGAAAGCCACATCACAATCGACAGCGTCCAAGACGTCGCCAGTCCAGCTGCCGTGATTGTTGCAAGCAGTAGGACGATGAGAACGGGCATGGCTGCCCGCGAGTGGAAAAAACGCATGAAGCCGCCTACGCCTGCTACATCTGCGGTGCCACAACCTTCCGAGCCGCCCGGTACGCTTCCTCGCCACGGACGCCATTCAGTATCTTCGAACGCCTGCGGCTTGGCCATGCTGCCCATCAACAGTACCCGGCGATCAGTGCAGTGGCCAAGTCCACATCACTAGAGGCGTACCAACCAAGACCACCAGAACCGATAGTGGTGCGCCCAGCCGGGCGTAATCGCTGAAGCGGTAGCCCCCAGGACCAAAAACCAAGGTGTTACACTGATGCCCAATCGGCGTCAGGAAATCGCATCCTGCCCCGATAGCGGTCCCGATGAGGAAGGCTTCGGGGCGATATCCGAGGTCATGCGCGAACACCGCCGCGATTGGCGCCATCACCAAGACCGTCGCGGCATTGTTGAGAAACGGCGTCACAGCCATCGCCGCTACGAGGATCAGGGCGACCGCGCCCCATGGCGGCAAGGAGGCCGCCAGATGGGCAAGCGAGGTCGCGAGTACATCCGACGCGCCGGTGGTGCGCAGGGTTTCACTGACCGGAATGAGCGCGCCCAGCATGATGAGAATTGGCCATTCGACGCCATCATAGGCATCTCGCAGCGGTAGCGCTCCGGTCGCCATCATTAGACCGGCAGCGGCGAAGAAGGCGACGGCCACAGGCACATAGCCGGTCGCGGTTACGGTCATCGCCACCGCGAGGATGATAAGTGGTAGGAAGCGACGCTTCGAACTTCCCAGACGCAGGGCACGCTCTGCCAGCGGCAGCGTACCGAGGTCACGCATGCGTTCCGGCAAGAGTGTGAGGGGTCCTTGAAGAACAATGACATCGCCGGCGCGCAAGACGGTCTCGCTGAGCTGCTTGGTCAGCCGTTTGCCGGCGCGCGATACCGCGATGAGATTGACGCCATAGCGTTGCTGAAGCCGCAGTCGTCCAGCGGACTGGCGGACCAACACGGAGCCGGTGGTGATGACCGCCTCAATGACGCCAACCTCATCATCTTCGCTGCCTTCCGGTAGGTCACGATGCTGTCCGGCAAGTGCTAGGTGGTCACCCGCAATGACACGCTCAAGCGTATCCGGGTCACCGCCCAAGATCAGCGTGTCGCCGGCAGCCAGAAGGAACTCGGCCGTAATGCTCGTGCGCACATCGTCACGGACAACATTGGCGATCGTCACCTCATTATCATGACGGTCGATGAAGGACTCAACCGTTTCGCCGACAGCGGGCGATCCGTCTTGGATGGTCGCCTCAGTGACATAGTCCGTGATGTTTAGAGCTTCGCCCATGGTCGGCGCTGCGCGGCGTTCCCTGGGCAGGAGGCGGTAGCCGAAACGCAGGAAAATGAGGCCGACCACAAGCAGGCCCAGCCCCGTTGGCAGATAATCGAACATGCCGAACGGCTCACCGGTCATCTGCTCTCGTACTCTGCTGACAATAATATTCGGCGACGTACCAACGAGGGTCATCAACCCGCCAAGGAGCGAAGCGAACGACATCGGCATCAGGAACACCGAGGGGCTAGTGTCCGATTTCTTCGCCGTCTGCACGGCTGCCGGCATCAGCATAGCCAAGGCACCGACGTTCTTTACGAGCCCGGACGATACCCCGACTGCCGTAGTCAGCACCACGAGTTGCGACCGGACGCGTGTCACGCGCCGCGCCAGTATCCCGAGCGCGCTCTCGATTAGGCCGGAACGCTGCATTGCCGATGAGATCACCAGCGCCGATCCAACGATGATAACGATGTCATCGGAAAAGCCAGTAAATGCCGCTTTGGGCTTCACCAATCCCAGCGACAGCCCGGCAAGCAGGGCGATGATGGCCGTGACATCATAGCGAAATCGGCCCCAAAGAAAGAGGCCCATCATGCCAATCAGCAGGCCAATCGACATAAGTTGCGGCGTGGTCATGCAAGCAGAATCCGTAAAATGGCGATAGTCACGCCGGTTATTGCAGCCAAATCCCGACGAGTGCCGCCAAGACGGCAATCGCTAGGAAGCCGTTCACAGAGATCAGCAACCAAGCCGGCAGTCGCTGAGTGTCGGGCCGCGGTGGGGCGATAGGAATCATTTCACGCCAGACCGCTGCAACGAAGCAGAAGCCGCTGAACAGGATCAGGACGGTTGCGGTCGCACCGGCAAGCCAGCCGGGCACGATGTTCTCAAGCAATGCGCGGGCGCCAATTCCTGCGGCTAGAGCGGCAAGCCCGGTACGGACCCAGGCTGCGTAGGTGCGCTCCGCTGCCATGACTGTTCGATCGGCAGCAAGCTCCGTGCGCCGATCGGCGCTATCTGCTTGCTGCTTGGCGCTATGCTCCAACCGGTCCGCACCGTGAACGAATGGGCCGTTGAAATCACGGGTCAATGACAGTCGTTCGTTGGCCATGGATGATCAACGATACCCACACGCTTTCAGCACATCGAATGTTAAAAAGGATCATGCCGAATAAGTTATCGAGGTTAGCAGATCCCCCGCCTTCACAGGTGTCAAAACCGGCTGCATGCGGCACGAAACCTTTCTCGAAAACGATCCAGACCGTGCGAAAACTCCAACCCCGAATGTAGCGTACTAATATAGCTGCGTGTCGGTTGCCAGGTGATTGGCTATCTTGCGTCGCAGCCATATCTGGCGACGTTATGTTTCGAGCATCACGTCTGTATCGGGGGCGGCGGTGAGTTTTCGCACGGTCTGGATCGAATTTCGGGAATGTCCGGGTTGGGCAGGAAAGCGGAACGGCGGCTTTCGGGAAGGTGCTGGCGATGGCCGACATTCTGTGGCGCTGCCTCCTTTTACAGGAGTATCTATCGTTACATTCACACGCTCGGCGGTCTGCTACGATCGAACTCCATTTTGAAGATTCCGTCAGACCTCAAAACATAGGTGCAATGATGCCAATCTTACTGACTCTCTTTAAGCATGTCACGCCTTAGGGCGGATAGAGCATCATTGACGGATCGGTTCATGGTTCTCTCACCTTCCACCCCCTCAACAAGCTTACCGTTGCACACGACATCGTAGCGCCTCTGTATCCAGTCGTCATGAACTTCTGCCACGATCCATACTTCGGATACAGAAGCCGCTAGCATTGGAGCAATTGCGAGGGCGATGCTCTCCAGCTGACGGCTACTTTCCATTTCTGCATTTACCTCCGATACCAGATTATATCAGCGTAATCGCTTTTGCGATCCATTTTACCGCGCTTGCCCATTGGCCGTAACTAGACAGCTTTACCAATCCCGAGCGCCCCGATTGCAACTCATGTCTGGAAAGTCCCCCATAATCCCACTGAACGAATGACTACTACCGGGACTCCGAATTACTAACCCGAGCGTCCGGGTGTGGGCGTGAACGGCCCTGCCGTTTTTAAGCGCCGACTAGCCCCGCCAGTGTCGGAAAACACATGATAGGCGACGCAGAGCACCGCAAATTCTGGAGAATTGCGGCGTGGGGCGGTGGCGCACGTGCTCTAGGTTCGCACTATTGCGCGAGATACCCTGTCGGATGGAGAAAGTGCGCGACAACCTCGGAGGCGGGGTTTTTCGTTAGGGGAGCCGCGGCTGTTATTTTGGCGTGAGATCGAAGCCCCGCGGAGTCGCTACCGTGCAGGCTGGCGCGATGCCGAGCAAATCTCGGAAGCCCCGCGAATGGCCGATTCATCCGAAACCCGACATTCCCGGCCGATTGCCCGAACGACTGCTTCGTCCCAACTCAAGCCGTTCGACCGGTATAAACCAACGGCCGAAGTTGGGAAGCCGGAAAGAGCCCGCCAGTGTCGACTATTGGGTCATTCCGTTGATCTTGCTGCCTGTACGCTGCTGTTCGACACGGAACGCTCAGCGGGCGAAAACTAGCCGCTTTCGGCGAACGGCTTGTTAATTACTTTTGGAAAAGCGGGCATCTGATTTCAACTTAGTTACAGCTGCCTCGAGGCCGTCCGCAGGCTTCCGCACTGCCTGCAGCATGCTCATAATGTTCGAAGCGCGGGAACCGAACCGTCCCGCTTTTATGCCGAGCCCTCCGTGCGATGTAAGGATCTCAAGCTTCTCATCAGGATCAGCATGTAGATAAATCTCGGTGGAATGGATCGAAGCGTGACCAAGCCACAGAGCCACCTTTCTTATGTCGCGAGTGACCTTGAGCATGTGCATGGCGCAGCTGTGCCTCAAAACATGCGGCGTGATATTCTTCGGCACAAGGGTCGGGACTGTTTTGGCTGCAATCTGAGTATATTTCGCGAGACGCGCTGCGAAGCCATCGCGCGTTAGCGGCAAGCCAAGCCGGCTCAGAAAAACATGATCGTACGGCACATTCGGCCTCTCCGAATACCAGGCGCGAAGAAGGCGGACGGTCTCGGGGCCCAGCGGCAGAATTCTAGCCCTTCGCCCCTTTCCCATCACGTGCAAGGTTGGCTTTGGACCGAGGTCGAGGTCACCGAGCGAAAGCGCCAAAACCTCAGACACACGTAAACCGCATATGTACGTGATGCTCAGCATTGCCCGGTCCCGGATCCCGTCTTTGTGCCTCATATCGGGCACCCCAAGTATGGCTTTAACCTCATCGGTCGAGAGCCAATCGATCACGGGAACATCCGCTCTCTTTGCCCCCAGCGCGCGTATGCGAGCGGCTTGCTCCATCGCTGCCGGAATTTTCATTTGCACATATCTGAAGAATGATCGGATCGCCGCCAGCCGCAGATTGCGCGTTCGCCGTGAATTTTTCCGAGTCTTCTCCAGATCATCGAGAAATTGGAGGACGATCTCCGCTGTGATGTCTTCCAGGTGGAGGCGGTCGATATTCATCCGCGTCGCCTCGGCGATAAAACGGATCAGCAAAATGAACGTGTGTGCGTAGCTCGCACGCGTCAGTTGGCTGAGCCCGCGATCTCGAACGAGATGTTCGTTGAGATAGCTAGACAGGACGGGAGCCAAATCATGTTGGTGATCGTCACGCATCGAGCACCTCCTCGATCGCCAAGGCCATCGATTCTTTTGTCTCGGTCGAAATCTCCAAATACCAATAGGTGCTAGCTGCGCTGACGTGGCCCAGATAGGTCGACAGGGCGACCATATGGTTGGAAATCAGTTTCCGGTCCGACCCGCACGATGCCAACGATCGAACGGCAAACGTATGCCTGAGGTCGTGTATTCTCGGCAACCTGCTACCGTTTCGACTAGTCATATTTAACTTTGTTGTGCATTTTCGAAACATGGCGCAAATCGAGTGGTCAGACGGAGTCCTGTTATTGTGGATTACGAATAACCTTTCTTTGTTCAAAGGATCTGGGCGGTTGGTGAGGTAAACTCTTAGAGCCCTAGCGGTACTTTTGTGGATATGGACGATCCTGTCCTTTCCGAACTTCCCGCGCCTAATCATGATCTCGTTATTTTTGAAGTCCTGGAGCAAAATATTTCGGGCTTCGTTTATCCGTATGCCCGTCGCGGCGATAAGGCCGACAATATGCTTATAGGTGGCAGCATCGTAGGTATGCGCCAGCGGCAAGCGTCCCAATTCGACAAGGATCTGCTGTATCTCGCCATCGGTGTAGATAAAGGGAATAGGGCGTCTCGGCCGACGAACCGGCCGCACGTATTCTTCTGCCAAGACGTCATGACGGGGATCCTCTGCGCTGAGAAATAGGCCAACGCGACGAATGGAAGCCAAGAGCTCATATCGCCTGCGGGGCTGACATTTCTGCTCTACCCAAGCGATTGCGTCTGCACTGCACAGATGATGAGCGCCGCGACCTGCCGAGAAATGCGCAAAGTTTCGCAGGTCGCGATCAAGATCAAGATCTCGGTACCCAAGCTGTTCCCTTAGCTGCAGATAGCGCTCAATGGCCTCGATCACGACCGGCCTCCCAACCAAGGTTCTGCGAGACGTTTAAGCATTGGCTCGTTGACCTTCGCGTAGATGGTCGTCGTATCCACCGATCGATGCCGCAAGATTGTGGCTACATCTTCGAGGCTTTTTCCGTCCCGGAGAAGTTCGGTAGCAAGCGTATGGCGAAAAACGTGCGCTCCACCTTCGAGACCGCATCGAGCGAGCGCTTTGCGGGCGATACCTGATATCTCTGAGCCATTCGCAAGCGGCATGTGCGGGTGAGGCACACGCAAAAACAGGGCCTCTGAGCGTGAGCTCGGGCGCCCCTTCTCGAGATAATCTAAAACAGCGTCGCCTGCTCCTTGAGTGAGTGGGACAATCGAACCCCGTCCGCCCTTACCCTCAATGCAGAGCTTAGCCTCGGTCCAGTCCAGATCACTGAGTTTTAGCTTCCAAACCTCAGAAGCTCGAAGCCCAAGTTCGGCCAACAGCGTGAGGATCGCTCGTTCCCGGATTCCGTACGATGTGCTCAGGTCGCAACTGTCGATGACCTTGTTCACGATACCGGTGTCAAGCCTGCGCGGAACCGTCGAAAGGCGATAAGTTGGTCGAGAGATCAGCGCATTTGCTAAGGAAGCGTTGCAATGCCCTTCAAAAGCTCGGAACCGCATGTAGCTGCGCACGGAGCGGATGAAACGGCTCTGCATTGCGGGAGTGCGCTTCGCGAATTCGAGGACGGCTAATTCCCTGATTGCCGTAGCGGAATAGGCCGAAGCGTCTTCTCCAAGCCTTGGCAACCAGCTCATTACGTCGAGCACGTAGTAATAAATTGTCCGAGGCCTCAGCCCCCTTTGGTCGGTCAGCCAAGTGCGATACCGCACCACGGTCGAAGATGGGTGCGATCTCCGCCGTTTCTGCAGGAATATTCCGTTTTTAAAAACGGGGTTCTCACCATTCCGAAACCGTAAAAAGCGGTCAACTGCAACCCGGCGTCGCGACTTGGCCTGAGCACCCGGCCTTCCAGACCGAATGTGCATACCGCAGCGGCAGGAGTGGCCGACAAAGTCGTCGAGGATATGATCGCTAAGGCATGACTCTGGGATACCTCTGAGCCGTAGCCAAACTATCAGATGAAGTGCGGTTCTGGCTTGTCGCTTTGCCTGATCCGGATGCACCCCCTCCTGAGTGAGCGCTTCGAGGAAATCCGCGCAAATGTCCGGGTCATTTGAGTCCCACCCATTCGAATCGATGATTCCCTGATACTGGAGGAACAAGTAAAATCTGGTAACTGCAACCGTCTGGGATGGAGATAAACCGCGAGCGGGCCAACATGCATGACTGCAATTGTGTTTCCAAAAGTTCTCCAAATTCTCCCATTTTATATCACATATCTTGACATTTTCAATCTCCAAGTATCGCAAAAAATGGTTTATAGTGCCACGATAACTTAGGAATGCTCCGGAATATCCAGCAACATCGACCAGAATTCGAATTACATCTTCGGATCTTTTAATATTAGAAAATTCTATGCATTTAGCGAATGCTCTGATTATCCGAGAGATCTCCTGGTAAGCTTCACTCGCTTTGGCGCTATACGATTTCATCATAGGTCGGCTCTCGCATGCAATTGCGGGAAAGGCGCTTTGAAATGCCATCGATCCGGTAGCTCCCTTCATCAAATTGGAAGCGCGGAAGACAGGCGCGCTCCACCGGCAGCGGAAGCGGTCCGCTTGACATGGCGTCAGCACACGAGGAGAAAGGTGTCGGTTACGACCAATCTCGAAGAGGCTCAGCTCTGCAAAGCTGGGCCTTTTCTCTTTCGCGCGGTTTTTGTTCGACCCTTTTCGGAGGGCCAACCGGCAATCACGGCACCTTCATCGCTACCTCCGTTCCAATTCGCCTGTATCGCTCAGGCCAGAGATCCTCGACGTCACAGCCAAGCTCCGCCGCGATTTGAGTCTCAATCCGGCGAGACCTCCGGAACCCGCGGCTTACCGTTGAAACCGTGGTGGGCGTAACGTTGAGATGGCGGGCTACCGCGCTCAGGCTGCTCCCTTTGAGTTGGAGAGCAGCTTTGATGCGGTTATGGCGCTTCTCATCAATCATGTTCGGCTCCACACTTTAAGACTAAATGCCGAAGTGCTATATATCTCCACCAGAAGGTGATAAATGTCGTACGTCGATCCGGCAACTGAAAAGCACGAAGAAAGCCGTGACACGGAGGGGCTAGCTAAGCGTCTGAGGCTCGCCCGCGAGCATGCTGGACTTACTCAGCAGCAGTTTGCCGACCGAATCGGCTATTCCCGGCGCCAAGTCCTGTCCTGGGAAAACGCAACAAACGTGCCTCCTGTTTGGGCGTTAGCTGCGGTGCGAAAGGCGTTCGATATTGATCCCGAGTGGGTTCTCTCTGGTCCGGGACTGATCCCTCTTAGGCAAGTGTCCTTGAGCCCTCCTGACCGACGCCACCGCCTTTGGGGTGAGGTGAGGAGATTGGCCAAGCGCGCTAGGCTAACCCTCCCAGAAGAGGTCATACGCAATTTCGCCGATCTGATCGCGCGAGAACCGGAAAACGCGGAAGAGGCAGCGAAGGAACGCGTTCGTGATGCCTTTCATGCATTGTCCACAGGAGGCCGCTTTTGAGGCGAACTGACTTCCCCACCAAACTTTCCGATCAATTTGAGCAGGAACTCCGCGATCGCGTTGCTCAAGCTAGAGCGAGCAGTTTCCGAAGACCGAATTGGCCTTTAATAGTTGTGATGCTCATATTCTCAGATGCTCTTTTTATAGCATCTGGAGCAATGGGAATTTTGATGCGGGAAACCATCCGAAACTATCTGTTTCTAGCTGCGATCGTACCCGGTCTGATATTAATTGTATTACTTCACTGTGGCTCACTGAAAATCCGCTCTTGAAGTGCCGGTAACCTATCATTCGACAAATGATATTGAATTTTTTCATTCTACATGAAAGTTGGGGTGATATGATAACGGCAATATTTGTAAGGCATGGTCAAAGCACGGGTAATGCAGGATTCCCATGTCACGATCTCGCAGAAATTGAGCTTACGGAATTGGGCCACCAGCAAGCACGTGAGCTCGCCGCTTCGTGGACAGACACTCCGTCTTTAATTGTGACCTCGCCATATCGAAGAACGCAACAAACAGCAGCCAGGACTGTTGCAAGATTTGCGGACGTGCCGGTAGAGGTCTGGCCAATCGAAGAGTTCACATATCTGGAGCCGTCTCGCTGGAATGGCACTCGTAGCGATGAGCGCATGCCACATCTCGAACAGTACTGGAGTGAGCTTGACCCCTCATACTGTGATGGTCCGGGAGCAGAAAGCTTTGCCACATTGCTTCGTCGAGCCGAGGCGACACTCAATCGCCTTGCGAAACTGCCGGCGCGGTCGATTGTCCTTCTCTTCAGTCATGGCCAATTCATTCAGGCGGTTCGTGCGGTCGTTGCCGCGCCCGACACAGATGACCGAGGCAAGATGAGAGGTTTTTGGCGGAAGTGTGAAGCACCCGCCATCAGCAATGCTCAGTGCGTAAAACTCCATCATAGCTTCGGTCGCTGGGCAATCGAATAGATCTAATAGTAGATAAAAAGAGCGTCTTAGCTGTCGGCGAGCACGACAAGCGGTAACGCACAGACTACGACGCGCTGAATATGTCTCTACCCTTCGTCGAGAACGCTCTTCGCCTCCTCGATCCCGAAACTCCACAGCGGACCATCATAGCCGTGTTTGCGAGCTTGATCGGCTTTCCGTTTTTCTCGCGACGTGAAATCATCAATCGCCGATTGAGGGAATTGCAGCTTTGCCATTGGCGCTGTCCTCGTTCCGGTGACGGTCAAAAATCCATTCGCGGTCAGTTGTCGAATAGCGGCGCTTACTGCGCCTTTGGAATAGCAGGTAAGCGTGGTGAGATCATCTCGATCGAACGGTACAGGACGGAAAAATGCCCCTTTTCGTTCCGCAAGTACGCCGAACACGGAGCGGCCAGTTGGGGTGATTGGCGAAGTTTGCGAGAAAACTGCCTCACGCCCAAAGGCGGTCAAAACCGCCACTAGCAGGTCAACGGCTTCCTTCCGCCGCTCGGTTGCCCGTGAATCTCGTCTAGAACGCATCGTCGCCTCCGTCCAATATAGAGGCGATGCCCGGCCAAAGCCGGGCGTTCGTAACCCTGCACGTCGCACAAGGCGCCGCCGCTTTTAGGCAGAACCCTGGACATATGCGTCGGCCACCCGGCCGAGAAACTCGACCAGATCGACGTAGCAGTGGGGTTACGACGCCCCGCGAGCGGGATTGACCGCATCGCCTGGGCTGATTCGCAGAATGGCGCACCCAGGGCAATGACTGAGTGCTCCATCGAGAAGAACATTTAGGCTTGTTAAAAAATACGGATCGGGTGCTTAAAGTTATGTGGACGGCTATGTCGTGACGGTCGTCACGCAGCAGCGCTAGATCTAGCTCAAATCAAGATTACTATGTGCACGGGATAATACGAGCTTGGCCTGCGCCTTGCCGAACTCGGTGCGCGGGGGATCTTTGCGCGGGTCGCGGCGAACGATGCGGGCACCGTCGTCGCGGTCCGCGCCTATTTCCCCGGTACGATGAAGGAGTCCATTCGCCAGAAGACCCGGTGGATGACGGGTATCGCTCTCGCCGGCTGGGATCGCACCGGCTGGGGGCGGCCGCGCGCGTTTGCCGATCACTGGATGCGGATGCGCGACCGGCGCGCACCGCTGGCGGTCGTGATCCTCGCGGTCGCCTATATCGCCATTCCGGCGTGGGGCGGGTCGCTGCTGCTCCACTGGGTCTTCGGCGAAACATCCCCCAATTCGAACCCTGTCTATCCGGCGGCATCATGGTCGGTCGCGTTCTGGCTGCTGGTGGCCAACGCGGCGCTGCTCGCGTGGCGACTCGCGATCCGCATGCTTTTCACCGGCCGCAGTTACGGGTTGCGCGAAGCGATGTGGTCGCTTCCACGGTTTCTGGTCGGCAACCTCGTCTCGCTAGTCGCCGCGCCGCGCGCCGTGATCCTCTACATCGGCATGCTGCGCGGTGCCGCGCCGGTGTGGGACAAGACACGCCACGACTTTCCGGACATGCCGTGCGCTCAGTCGGCGGTTTCCCCATGAGTGCCTTCGAGGCCGTCCGAAACGGATGACCGGTGGGCGCCCGCTGCGGTTCCTCGGATTGGCGCTAGGCGGTTGGGTGCTGATCCGTGTCGCGTTGCTGCTGCCCGAGATCGGTTCGATCCCGCCATCGGACGTGGTTCCCCGCTTGATAAAGGTTCTCGTGCCCGACGTCGCGGCCGCGGTTTTTCGCAGCGTCCCGGTACCGGTCCGCTCGACGCGGGCGGTCGAGATCGCAGGGTCGCCAACGCCGATCGCCGTGGGAAGGGTATCGTTTCCCCGAGCCGTCGAACCGCCTCTGCAAGACGCCAATGTGGTTCGGCTCTTACCACCCGACGCCGAGCATCGACCCGCTCCGATCCCGTCGCCTAGCGCGCCGCCTGCCGCCGCCCGCGGCTCGCCCCGACTGAATGGCAGCACTTGGTTGCTCGTCCGCGGCGGCCCTGCCGGCACAGTCTCAGGCGGGCAGCTCGGCGCCTCGCAGGGTGGCGTCCGACTGACCTATGCGCTTGGCACCCGACGTCGGTTCGCGCTGGCAGCACGCCTTGCCGCGCCCCTCAAGGGTGTCGGGCGCGAGGCGGCGCTCGGCATCGAATGGCAACCGACCCGCCTACCGGTCCGGTTGGTGGCTGAGCAGCGCTTCGTCCTCGACGGCGGACGCGGCGGCCCCACGATCGGGGTGATCGCCGGCTATGGCCCGTCCGACATAGCCCCGGGCATCCGCCTCGAAGCGTACGGCCAGGCCGGTGCGATCGCGCGCGACGGCGTCGAAGCGTTCGTCGATGCCTCGGCACGTCTCACGCATCCGCTCGGCAAGTTCGGCGGTGCACGCGCCGATATCGGTCTCGGTGCCTGGGGCAGTGCCCAGCGCGGCGCCAAGCGTTTCGATATCGGCCCGACGATCGTCGGCACCGTTCCGGTAGCCGGCAAGACAATCCGCCTCGCGCTCGACTGGCGCGAACGGATCGCCGGCACCGCGCGGCCAGACTCGGGCCCGGCGTTCTCGATCGGCAGCGATTTCTGACACGCGCTGCACGACCAAGCCGATGCAGATGCATGTTTGTCCAGCCTAGCCCCGCGCGCGCAATCCGGTGTAACGCTGAGGGCGTGGATCTGTATCTCCCCGTCGCCAACCTGTCGGTCAACGCGCTCGTCATCATCCTGCTTGGCGGAGGTGTCGGGCTGTTGTCGGGGATGTTCGGGGTCGGTGGCGGCTTCCTGACGACGCCGCTGTTGATCGTCTACGGCATTCCGCCGACCGTCGCCGCCGCCTCGTCCGCGAGCCAGGTGACCGGCGCGAGCGTGTCGGGCGTGTTCGCGCATTTCCGCCGCAAGGGTGTCGATACGAAAATGGGCGGCGTGCTTGTCGCGGGCGGTGTCGTCGGGTCGTTCTTCGGCGCGTGGCTGTTCCGGCTGCTCCAGCAGAGCGGGCAGATCGATACGGTGATCGCGATCGTCTACGTCGTCATGCTCGGTTCGATCGGCAGCATGATGGCGAGCGAATCAGTTGGCACGATCCGCCGCGCGCGCACCGGCCGGCCGCCCAAAGCCCGCAAGCGCCGCCACCACCCGCTCGTCGCCGCGTTACCGCTCCGGACGCGCTTCTACGCCTCGGGCCTGTATATCTCGCCGCTCGCGCCGCTGTTGCTCGGCTTCTTCACCGGCATATTGACGATCCTGCTCGGCATCGGCGGCGGCTTCATCCTCGTGCCGGCGATGATTTACCTGCTCGGCATGGCGACGTCGGTGGTGGTCGGCACGTCGTTGTTCCAGACGCTGTTCGTCACAGCGGTCGCGACGATGGTCCATGCCACCACGACCAAGGCGGTGGACATCGTCCTTGCGGGGCTGCTGCTGCTCGGTTCGGTCGTCGGCGCACAGGTCGGTGCGCGGTTCGCGACCAAGTTCCGCCCGGAATATCTGCGGCTCGCGCTTGCCGTCATGGTGCTGCTGATCGGCGTGCGGATCCTGCTCGGTCTCGTCTGGCGCCCCGAGGAGATCTTCTCGGTCACGTTGTCGTGAGGGCAGGGGCATGAAGCCTTGGCCATTCCTGCTGCTCGCGCCGCTGCTGATGGCGCAGGCCAAGCCCGTGCTCGTGCCCGACGTCTCGCAACGCAATATCGAGATCGCGTACAGCTTCACCGGTGCCGAACTGCTCCTGTTCGGCGCGATCCTCTACCCCGGCGGTCGCCTGCCGAGCGACGAGCATCCGACCGAGATCGTCGTGGTGGTGAAGGGGCCGACGCAATCGATCCTGATGCGCGAGAAGGAGAAGGTCGCGGGGATCTGGGTCAACGCCTCGCGCCTGCGGTATCGGTCCGCGCCCAGTTTCTACGCGATCGCCTCGTCCAAGCCGATCGACCGTCTGGTCGACGATCGCACGCGGGCGATCTACGAGCTCGGGCTCGACAGCCTGCAACTGTCCCCGGCTTCCAGTGCGCCGGTCGATACGCAGGATCGTTTCCAGAACGGGCTGGTCGATCTGAAGCGTCGTGCCGGCCTGTATTACGAGGCTCCCGGCGCGGTCGAGATCACCGACGGCGTCCTCTACCGCGCGCGCGTCTCGATCCCTGCCCGCGTGCCCATCGGCCGCTTCACCGCGGAGACGTTCCTCATCCGCGATGGTCGCGTGCTGGCGGCGGCGGTGCGCGATATCGACATCCGCAAATCGGGCTTCGAGCGGTTCGTCGCGCGCGCCGCGGATCGTTCGTCGGTGATGTACGGGCTGGTCGCGGTCGCGCTGTCCGTATTCCTGGGCTGGGCCGCGGGTTGGATCGCGCGCAGACTGTAGCGATCGTCGGACGCAGAATTGGCTACAGTCGAAGTATCGTCTCGGGATCGTCCGGCTCGGATCGTCGACAGGGTCGTCACCGGATATTTACGCCTTGGGTGCAACAGTCGCTGTAATGACTGGAGATCTTGCCGGAATGAGCGACTCGTCGGGCCATGATGCGTTCCTGCGGGCAGTACCGTTAACCGGCGGACCGATGGTCGCGCCGGGGATATCGCCCGCCGCATCGGCTGCCCCTGCTGCATCTTGCTGCCCCGCCACACCGATCGGCGTCGTCTTCGCGATCGCCGGCTCCAGCAGTCGCGTACTGCTCGATCGCGCCGCGCTCGGTGCGGCGTCGGTCGATACCGATCCCGTGGTCGCGGCGGCGGGGCAGGTCGGCAGTCAGGTGAAGATGCGCGTCGGTACGACGTGGCTGGTCGCCAACATTCGTTCGCTGAAGCTCGAGGACACCGCCGGCACCTGCATCTCCGCCGAGATCGATTTCCTCGGCGAGGGCGACGAAGAGCAACTGACCGGCAGGCTCTACAAGTTCCGCCGCGGGGTGACGCGGTATCCGATGCCGGGTTGCGAGGTGGTCCCGATCACCACCGCCGACCTGCAGCAGGTCTATGCGGCACAGGACCGCGCCAATATCGAGGTCGGCATGGTCTATCCGACCACCGATATCCGCGCTGCGCTGTATGTCGACGCGATGCTCGGCAAGCATTTCGCGCTCGTAGGATCGACCGGCACGGGCAAGTCGACCAGTGCCGCGCTGATCCTCCACCGGATCTGCGAGCTCGCGCCGCAGGGGCATATCGTGATGATCGATCCGCACGGCGAATATGCCGCTGCGTTCAGGTCGAACGGCGCGATCTACGACGTCTCGAATTTGCAGATGCCGTACTGGCTGATGAATTTCGAGGAGCATTGCGAGGTTTTCCTCACCAGCAGCGGCTCCGCACGGCAGTTCGACGCGGATATCCTCGCCAAATGTCTGCTCGCCGCCAAGGCCAAGAGCCGCCTGGGGCAGGAGATCGCCAAGCTCACCGTCGATGCGCCGATCCCATATCTGCTGAGCGACCTGACGACGATCATCAGCGCCGAGATGGGCAAGATGGACCGGGCCGGCGATACCGCGCCCTATCTGCGGCTCAAGGCGAAGATCGATGAGATCAAGGCGGACCCGCGCTACGGCTTCATGTTTTCGGGCATGCTCGTCGCCGACACGATGGCGAGCTTCCTCGCGCGCATCTTCCGCCTGCCCGGCGACGGCAAGCCGATCTCGATCATCGACGTCTCGGGCGTGCCCTCGGACATCACCTCGGTGGTGGTCGCGGTGCTCGCGCGGATGACGTTCGACTTCGCGATCTGGTCGCGCAACGAACCACAGCGCCCGATCCTGCTCGTCTGCGAGGAGGCGCATCGCTACATCCCGGCGGGGGCTGAGACGAGCAGTTCGGTTGGCCGGATCCTCGGCCGGATCGCCAAGGAAGGCCGCAAATACGGCGTGTCGCTCGGACTCATCACGCAGCGCCCGTCCGATCTTGCGGAAGGCGTGTTGTCGCAGTGCGGCACGATCATCGCGATGCGCCTCAACAACGACCGCGACCAGGCGTTCGTCCGTGCCGCGATGCCGGAGGGCGCGCGGGGGTTTCTCGATTCGATCCCCGCGCTGCGCAACCGCGAATGCATCATCTGCGGCGAAGGCGTGACGATCCCGATCCGCGTTTCGTTCGACGGGCTCGAGGAGTCGAAGCGTCCGGCGTCCGGCGACCCGCTATTCTCCGAACTGTGGCGCGACGTCGGCGGCGAGGACCAGATCATCGGCCGCACGATCCAGCGCTGGCGGGCACAGGGGAAATAGAGCGCCCGGCGATGCTCGCAACCTGCCGGGTTCGAGGCTAGAAAGCTGGGAGTTGGCGCTCGTATCGCCGTGTTCGGAGGGTTCATGATCGACCGCGCGATTGTCCTCACGCTTCCCATGATGCTCGCCACGCCATCCGCGGCCGCTCCCGCCGCTCATCGATGGCCCGGCGATATCGTGGGCAGGGCGGAGAGTCTCGCTGCCCTCCAGTCGCTGGAGATCGACCTGCTCACGCGAGACAGCGCGACGTTGGCGCTGGACGACTGGTGCGCGCGCCATCGGATGGCTGCGCCGGGAACCAGGATCGTCGCGGATCGCGATACCGCGGCGGTCAAGGCACCGACGGCGGACCAGCGGCGGCGGCTCGGCGTCACCGATCAGGAGCCGATCCGCTATCGAAGGGTGCGGCTGCGATGCGGGACCCATGTGCTGTCCGAGGCCGACAACTGGTATGTTCCGTCGCGACTGACCGCGGCGATGAATGCGGCGCTCGATACGAGCAACACGGCGTTCGGACGCGTGGTGCAGCCGCTCGGGTTTCGACGCCAGACGCTGTCGGCGCGGCTCTTGTGGTCGCCGTTGCCGGACGGCTGGGATAGCGGGGCACCGATCCCCGCCGGACCGCCGATGCTGCAAATTCCCGACCATGTGATCGAGAACCGGGCGCTTCTCGTCACGGCGGCGGGAACGCCGTTCAGCGAAGTCGTCGAGACCTATACCGGCGCCGTGCTCGATTTTCCGCCGCCATCAGCGCACGACTAGGTCCGACGGTCCAGGACCGCGCGTTCGCTACCCGCCGACGCGGACTGCCAGCAACTGCGCCACCTTCGCCTTGAACGCGCGGAGTTTCTCGCCGGACAGCGCGGCCACGCTCGCGAACGAGACCGAGCGCGGATTGATCGCCGCGCCATTCTTCCACACTTCCCAGTGCAGATGCGGGCCGGTCGACATGCCCGTGGATCCGACATAGCCGATCACCTGGCCGGCGCGCACCCGCGTGCCAGAGCCCACCGCGATCCGGCTCATATGGCCGTAGCCGCTCGCCATCCCGCCGCCGTGCACGAGCTTGACGAAATTGCCGTAGCCGCCGGTCCGCCCGGCGAACGCGACCACGCCGTCGGTCATCGCGTGGATCGGCGAGCCGTAGGGCGCGCCGATATCGAGGCCCTTGTGCATCCGCGTGAAGCCCAGCAGCGGATGCACGCGCAGGCCGAAGCTTGATGTGATCCGACCTACCACCGGCATCCCCGACACGGCGCGCCGCTCGGTCTGTCCGTTCGCGTCGAACCAGCCGCCGCGGTTGGACTCTTCGTCGGCGTCGACGTTTGCCGCGTCGGGCGCGAACCGCACGAGTTGCACCTTGCGACGCCCCTGGTCGATGCCGGCGAAGAGGAGGTCGCCGATCCGGGTCTCGCCGGTCGCGGCACGCTCGCGCTCGACGATCACGTCGAAGCTGTCCGCCGCCGTCACGTCGCGGCCGAGCGAAAGTCGGGTCGAGATCGCCTTGATGAAAGACTCGACCGCCTTTGCGGGGACGCCGGCGGCGCGCGTGGAGCGGTAAAGGCTGGAGCCGACCAAGCCCTGGATCCGCAGCGGCGTCGAGTCGACCGCGATCGGCCTGCGGTTCACGGTCAGTCCGCCCGCACCGCGCGTCAGCGACAGCGCCAGATCGAACCTCGCGCGGACATCGAGCTGTTCCAATGGCCGCGCGACGGTGCGGTCCGGCCGGCGCCCGAGGGTGAGCGCGATCCGCGTGCCGGCCGGGATGGCCTTGGGGTCGACCGACTGCGCGACCAGCGCTGCGGCGGCCTCGGCATCGCTTCGACCGACGCCCGCGCGCATCAGCGCCCGGTCGAACGCA
The DNA here is from genome assembly GCF_003050745.1 of Sphingomonas sp. PP-CE-3G-477. Taxonomy (GTDB): domain Bacteria; phylum Pseudomonadota; class Alphaproteobacteria; order Sphingomonadales; family Sphingomonadaceae; genus Sphingomonas. Next base: position 141,449 of record NZ_QAOF01000005.1, read on the forward strand.
TCGCCCTGGCCCAGCGTCGCGGACAGTTCGAGCGTCGGGCGTTCGGGGGCGTCCGCGAGCGGTGCGACGAGATCGTTCGCCGCCATCCGCCGCCCGGTGGTCGCGCCCTGGGCAAGCGGCGCGATGCCCTGCGCACGCGTCTCTTCCCACTCGGCACCGGCAAGCGGCGATGGCACCGCACCGACCAGTGGCCTGAAATTCGGTGCGAGCGCCCAGGTCGCGGCGCACAAGGCGGTGCATGTCGCAAGCCCGCGCCACCAGTCGAGGCTGCCGATGCGGTGGCCGAGATCGGGCACCCAGTCGATCCGCGCGGCATGATCGCGCAGAACGTCGACGGGAGAGGGCGCGCGAGCAGCGGCAGGCGGCGAAAGCGCGCGGCCGAATGCCGGGCTCGCCGTGCCGCCGGCCAGTTCGAAGCCTTGATCGTTACGAAGATACACGCAGGCCCGCCCCGATGTTGCCGTTCCCCCGGCGCTCAAGGCGTCGTTGTGGTCGATACATGCTAAAGTCAAATTAACCGATGTGTGCGCACGACCAAGTTTGCGGCGAGATGGGGCTGCACGGGGGCAGGACGTAATCTGCAAGGAAACTCTGCGCAGGTCATTGCGCACGCAGACTTTACCCCCGATGTTGCTGGAATGAACGACGGCGCGAACGACGGGATCACGGCGGTTCTCGGCCCGACCAACACCGGCAAGACGCACCTCGCGATCGAGCGGATGTGCGCGCATTCAAGCGGCATGATCGGCTTTCCTCTGCGATTGCTGGCGCGCGAGGTCTATGACCGCGTGGTGGCGATCAAGGGCGCGAACCGGGTCGCGCTGGTCACCGGCGAAGAGAAGATCGTGCCGCCCGATGCGCGCTGGTTCCTGTGTACCGCCGAGTCGATGCCCGACCGCGACGTCGCCTTCGTCGGTATCGACGAAGCGCAACTCGGTGCCGATCCGGAACGCGGCCACGTCTTCACCGACCGGCTGCTGCGCGCCCGCGGGCGTGAGGAGACGATGATCCTCGGCTCCGAGGCGTTGCGGCCTATGATCAAGAAGCTCGTTCCCGGTGCGGAAATCGTCAACCGGCCACGCTTCTCGACACTGACCTATGCCGGCGCGAAGAAGATCAGCCGGCTGCCCAAGCGATCGGCGATCGTCGCGTTCTCTGCGGAGGAGGTCTACGCGGTTGCCGAGATGTTACGACGCCTGCGCGGCGGTGCGGCGGTCGTGATGGGGGCGCTGTCGCCGCGTACCCGTAACGCACAGGTCGCGATGTTCCAGGCGGGCGAAGTCGATTATCTGGTCGCGACCGATGCAATCGGCATGGGGCTCAACATGGACGTCGCGCATGTCGCGTTCGCCAGCCTCAACAAGTTCGACGGCAAGCGCCAGCGGCGCCTGACGGTGGCCGAGATGGCGCAGATCGCGGGGCGTGCGGGGCGTCACCAGCGCGACGGCACGTTCGGCGCGCTGTCCGACGATGGCCCGGGCGCGTTCCTCCCCGACGAAGTGCTGGCGATCGAAGAGCACCGGTTTCCGCGACTCGAGAACCTCTATTGGCGGCAGGGCGAGCCCGATTTCACAAGCATCGATGCGCTGGTCGCGAGCCTGGAAGCGCGACCGCCCGCTGGCGTTTTGCGCGCTGCGCCGCAAGCTCTCGATCTGGGGGTATTGAAGCGGCTGGCGGAGGAAGGCTGGGTCCGCGAACGCGCACGGCACCCTGCGATGGTCGCGCGCCTGTGGGCGGCTTGTGGCGTGCCTGATTTCCGCAAAGTCGGCCTCGATCCGCATGCGCGTTTCGTATCGCGGCTGTTCGGGCATCTGAGCGAAGGCCGCGGGCATATCCCGCACCAGTGGTTCGCCGACGAGATCGCGCGGCTCGATACGGTGGCGGGTGACGTGCCGGTGATCGCGGGGCGGATCGCGGCGACGCGGATCTGGGCGTATATCGCGCAGCGCGCCGACTGGCTGGCCGAGCCCACGCTCTGGGCGGCGCGGACTGCGGCGCTTGAGGAGCGCCTGTCGGATGCGCTGCACGCCAGCCTGACGCAGCGGTTCGTCGACAAGCGCACGACGGCGCTGATGCGCCAGATCGGTGCAGATGCGGGTGCGTTGCCGGTGGTGATCGGGCCTGAGGGCGAGGTGATGGTCGAGGATCATCCGATCGGTCGGCTTGACGGGTTCCGCTTTACCGTCGCGGCGGACGCGCGGGCGAGCGACAAGCGGCTGTTGCTTGCGGCGGCGGAAAAACGGCTGACCGGCGAGCGGTCGCGGCGCGGGCAATCGCTGGTCGATGCGCCGGACGTCGATATCGCGCTCGACGACGTTGCGCAGGTCGTCTGGGCTGGGCATCCGGTCGCCAAGCTTGGCGCAGGGCCGTCGTTCGCGCGGCCGAAGCTGATCCTAGACCGGTCGCTCGACTGCCTCGACAAGCCTGCGCGGGAGCGAATCGAGGCGCGGCTGGCGCTGTGGCTCGCGGGGATGCTCAAGCGGCGGATCGCGGTGCTGGTCCACCTTGCCGAATTGAGCCGCGATCCGAATGCGACGCCCGCGTTGCGCGCGGTAGCGAGCGCGATCGAGGAGGCCGGCGGGATCCTGCCGCGGTTGCCGATGCGGCTGGCGCTCGACGCGATCGATCCTGACGAGCGCAAGCGTTTGCGCAAGATCGGGATTACGGTCGGTGCGCTCGACCTGTTCGATGCGCGGTTGCTCAAGCCCGAGTCGGCGCGCTGGCGGCGCATCCTCGCAGCAGCCCGCGGTACGACGATCGCCGCCCCGCGCGATGGCGCGACGGTATTGGCGCGTGGCAGCGAGGGGGCGGTTCTGGAGGCAGGGTTCCGTCCGCTCGGACTCCAGGCGGTCCGGATCGACCTGATCGAGCGCATCGCGCGGGCCGCGCACGACTCGCGGCAGGGGCGCACGCCGTTCGCGCCCGATCCTGCGCTGGCGACGTCGATCGGCGTCGATCCCGCGTCGCTGGAGCGGTTGATGGCCGAACTCGGGTTCAAGGCGCTGGCGGGGGACGCGCCGCGCTGGGTCTGGCGCGGTCGTCCGCCTGCTCGCCCCGCGGCGCCGACGCCAATCGATCCGTCGCGGCAGAATGCGTTTGCCGGGCTGGCTGCACTGGTTCGCCATGGTTGAAGGCGCGATGCGGATCGATCGGTTCCTGTGGTTCGTGCGGCTCGCCAAGACCCGCAGCGCCGCGCAGGCGATCGCCGAGCGGGGGCATCTGCGGATCGACGGGCGCCCGATCGATCGCGCGCATTGCCCGGTGCGGGTGGGGAATGTGCTGACGTTTGCAGTGGCCGATCAGGTTCGGGTGATCCGGGTCGAGGCGCTGCCGGTCAGGCGAGGGCCGGCCCCCGAGGCTCAAGGATGCTATCAGGATTTGATTGCGGGGAAGACGCCGGCCGGTACCGTCCGCGATCCTGCTTCCGAGTGACCGATGAGGCTCGACACGAGCGATCGCCGTCATCCTGACGAACGTCAGGACCCAGAGCCACGAGACGCTGCCCTTGGTATCCTGGGTACTGACTTCGTCAGGATGACGTAAAGGGGTTGGGCAGTGTGGGATCAAGCCACGACAAAGCCTGATAACGTCTCGCAGAAGGCTTGCTATGATTGACGCGACCGACCAGCGCGCATAGTCGCTGGCGCGTTCGTCGCCGGAAAGGAATCCGGCCCAGGAGTTCTGCAATGACCTACGTCGTCACCGATGCCTGCATCCGCTGCAAGTACATGGACTGCGTGGAAGTGTGCCCGGTCGACTGCTTCTACGAAGGCGAGAACATGCTAGTGATCAATCCCAGCGAGTGCATCGATTGCGGCGTGTGCGAACCCGAATGCCCCGCCGAAGCGATCCTGCCCGACACCGAGAGCGGGCTGGAGCAGTGGCTCGAGCTCAATACGACGTTCTCGGCGCAATGGCCCAACGTCACGCGCAACGACAACCAGACGCCGCCGGATGCCGACGCCATGAAGGGCGTCGAGGGCAAGTTCGACAAGTATTTCTCCCCGGAGCCGGGCGCTGGCGACTGATTGATCGCTGTTAGGTCAAGCCGTCTGCCATGTGCGGCGTACGTGCGGCTGGTAATTTTGTTGCAAAGCTGCTACTCACGTCTGCGACGGGCGTGACGACGGAAGTCGTGCGCCTGGCGTGAGTTAGACCTATCCCTCCCCCGATGCAGCAGCGACGAGTCCTTCGTCGAGGCGTCGCGGCGAGGCCTGATCCGGAAAGGCCCCAAATGGCTGCCAAGGCACTGTCCTTCGATGTCGGTGATTTCGTCGTTTATCCCAAGCACGGGGTCGGCCGTGTGATCGAGCTCCAGCGCTCGGAAATCGCCGGCATGACACTGGAACTCTACGTCCTCCGGTTCGAGAAGGAGCGCATGACGCTCCGCGTGCCGACCAACAAGGCCGAAAGCGTCGGCATGCGCAAGCTGTCGTCCGACAAGACGATGCGCGAGGCGATGGATACGCTCAAGGGCAAGCCCAAGGTCAAGCGCACCATGTGGTCGCGCCGTGCGCAGGAATATGAAGCGAAGATCAACTCGGGCGACCTCGTGTCGATCGCCGAAGTGGTCCGCGATCTGTTCCGTGCCGACGACCAGCCCGAGCAGAGCTATTCCGAGCGCCAGATCTTCGAAGGCGCGACCAGCCGCCTCGCGCGCGAACTGGCGGCGATGGAAGAGCTCGACGAGCCCAAGGCGCAGGAGAAGATCCTCGACATCCTCCGCGCCGCGGCGGCGATCTACAACAAGGACAAGGTGCCGGCGTAACGCTTGGTTCCTTGATGCGACGAAGGGGCGGTCCTGTGGGGCCGCCCTTTTTCGTTTTAGGGATCGGCCAATCACCCCCTCATGGCGCGGGAAGATTGCAGGGCGACCCGAGGGCTTCTCGCCTGCTATCCCGACCTTTGCTAGGTACGTGCAAGTATAGTGCGAGGTAATACTGGCTTGCGGCGCTTTCCTGAACGTAACCTTGCTACAGGGAAAGAAAATGATCGGCAGGATCGTTACGCCCGAAATCCAGTCGTAGATGCCGGCGCGAACTACTCTCGCCGCACGGAGCGAACGTCTCGCCGGATATCGATTGTTATTCGGCCGGCTCTCCGCTGACTGACGCCATCCATGTTTGGAAAGGTTAAGTCTATGCGTACGAATCTCCCGAAATACCCGACGGTTGCCCTGATCCTCATCGCCGGTATCGGCCTTAGCGGCTGCGCCACGAAGGGCTTCGTCCGCGAGCAGATCGCCGTGGTCAACACGCGCATCGATGGCCTCGACGGTCAGTTGCGCACGGTCGAGGGTACGTCCGGCCAGGCACTCGCCCAGGCTCAGGCCGCTGCCGGCCAGTCGCAGCAGAACGGCCAGCGCATCGATCAGCTGACCGGCCGCGTCGACGATATCGACCAGCAGGTCCAGCAGCAGGCGAAGCAGCGCCAGCGCAAGCCGCGCGGCTAAACCGATCTTCGCACGCGCTTGCATCGACGGACGGCCCTGTTGGACACGCCCATCTTGATCCCGGGCATCTGGTCCACGGGGCTGTTCCGTCGCGTTTGCCGTACGGCCGCGGTCGCCGCGCTGACGCTGGCGCTGGTTGCCCCAGCGTCGGCGGCTCCGACGAAGGCCGCTCCGGCGAAGGCTACGCCGGGTGCGGCCAAGGCGCGCAAGGCCAAGGCTCCAGCGCGGTCACGGACCAAGGCCAAGGCCGCGGTGGTGGCGCCGTTGGTGCTCCCCCCGCAGTCCGAGCCGGCGAGCCGCATGCTCGCGTGGATCACGGCCGAACACGACAATAAGGGCCTGCCCTATGTCGTGATCGACAAGCAGGCCGCCTCGCTGCTGCTGTTCAGCGCGAAGGGCGAGTTTCTCGGCCAGACGCCCGTGCTGCTTGGCGTCGGCATCGGCGATGACTCGTCGCCAGGGGTCGGCGCGAAGAACCTTGCCGATATCGGTCCCGCCGAGCGGACCACGCCGGCCGGTCGGTTCGTCAGTAAATTCGGGCGCGCCTTTGGTCGCCAGCGCGTCATCTGGGTGGATTACGCCAATTCGGTCGCGCTGCATGCGGTGATCACCACGCACAAGAGCGAGCACCGCGTCGAGCGGCTGCTGTCGCCGACGCCCGACGACAACCGCATCAGCTTCGGCTGCATCAACGTCGGCACCAAATTCTACGCACGGACGCTCAGCCCGCAGTTCCAGAAGAAGGGCGGGGTGGTCTATATCCTGCCCGACACCAAATCGCTCGACGATGTATTCCCGCGCGTGCGCCTGCTGCCCTATGTAAGCGCTGCGACCGGCTGAAATGCCGGTTCTTGCGAAGGGACTATGATGATCTTGCTGATGCTTGCCACTCTCGCTGCGGCCGATCGAACGCCGGATCGACCAGTGGTGGTGAGTTCGCTCACGACCCAGCAACTCCTGGAATTCTGCGAAGGCAAGGATAGCGATCCTTCCGCCAATTTCTGCACCGGCTACATTCTCGGCGAATTCGACGCGCTGTCGCTGTCGGGCGATATCTGCCCGCTCCCGGCCCGCGCCTCGAACGTCAAGGTGGCCGCTACCGTTCGAAAGTATCTGCACGCGCGTGCCAAGAAGACGGGGACCGGCGCGCCATCTTTCGTCGTGCGCGATGCGCTGCGCGACGCCTACCCGTGCAAGCGTGGCTAGCAGGTCAGGTCCCGACGAGCGGCCTCGCATGAATTAGCCTTGCGGCATTCCGCATCAGGTGTATTGTTCGCGCAACACACAGGAGGATGCGATGAACTTTCTTGCGCTCGGACTGATCATTCCTCTCGCGGCCTGCTCGTTCAGCTGGAACAGTGACGACGAGGGTTCGGCCGCAGCGGCCGCTGGCTCGGGGGCCACCCGAACATATCAGGTGGCCGGTTTCAACGGCATCGACCTGCGCGGCTCGGACGACGTCGATGTCCGCGTCGGCACCGGCTTCTCGATTCGTGCGGAAGGGCCGAGCGAACAGCTCGATCGGCTGCGGATCGATCGCGACGGCGACACGCTTAACATCGGGCGCAAGACCGGGACGAACTTCGGCTGGAACAAGGGCGCCAAGGTCAAGGTGTTCGTCACGTTGCCACGGCTGACCGAGGCCAACGTCTCCGGATCGGGCAACATGGCGATCGATCGTATCGAGGGGGGCGGGTTCGCGGGCGGGATCGCAGGCTCCGGCAATCTCTATGTCGGCGCGATTCAGGTCGACGACGCGAAATTCTCGATCGCGGGCTCCGGCACCGCGCGGGCGAGCGGTTCCGCGCGTGATCTGAAGGTCGAGATCGCCGGTTCGGGCGACCTCGACGGCACGAAGCTGCGCGCGCAGTCGGCGAAGATCGAGATGGCGGGGTCGGGCAGCGTCCGTGCGGTCGTCAACGGCTCGGCCACGGTCGACATGATGGGATCGGGCGATGTCGATCTCGGCCCGAACTCGCGCTGCACGACGTCGAAGATGGGCTCGGGGCGCGTCCGCTGCGGCCGCTGATCCGCCACGCCATCCGGCTTGCGTGACGACACGGAAGCGACGACGATCGCGAGTATGAGATTCCTGCTCGCACCGTTGCTGCTCCTCTCGTCGCCCGTACTCGCGCAGGCGCCCGTTCCCGGCCGGACCGTCTCGGTCGGCAGCTTCGACCGGGTCCGCGTCGAAGGGCCGTTCGAGGTCCGCGTCACGATCGGCTCGCCGCGCGCGACGATCACGGGGTCGCGCAGCGACGACGGGGTCACGGTCCGCGTCGATGGCACGACGCTCTCCGTTCGCAAGGGCGCCGGCGGCTGGGGCGAGCAACCGCGCGGCGGCGGCACGAGCGGTCCGATCGTCGTCACTGTCTCGACCCCCGGGCTCACGTCCGCGAGCGTCGCGGCAGGCGGGCGGCTGACGATCGCGAAGATGCGCGGGATGCGCGTCGACGTGACGGTCAGCGGCAACGGGAGCCTGGCCTTGGCCGCGGCCGACACCGATCAGTTGAACGCGACGGTGATCGGCACCGGCCAGATGACGCTTGCAGGCCGCGCGGCGCGGGCGAGACTGGTGACGAGCGGGCCGGGCGCGATCGATGCGTCGGGGTTAGCGGTCAACGACCTGACCGTGCACCTCGATGGGGTAGGGGAGACCAAGGCCGCGGCGCGCTACACCGCGCAGGTCACGAATGCGGGCTTGGGAAGCGTGTCGGTGACCGGACCAGCAAAATGCCGTGTCGATTCGGCGGCAGGCGGTCCGGTAGTGTGCGGGAAACCGGGCGGGAGCGGGGAGCCGTAAGGGTATTCGAGTCGGGCGAGGTCGGTTCGAGATACCCGCCCCGCAAGTGCTCCGGGAAGCGGGCTCGGACACTCATTTTAAATCAGCGCCAACTCCGCTAGCTTCGTCATCAACGCCGGCGGCATCACGTCCAGCCCGGTTGCATCGCCCCCCAGATCGAGCGGGGCGTCCGCGCCTTCCAGATACCGCCAGCCCTGATGCGCGCGCTTGGGCCGGGCCTGCACGAGGACCAGCTTCGGATCGATGTGGATCGCGACGCGCCCCTCTTCGGCCTCGCCGAATCCGAGGATCGGCGAGCGGGCGATCAGCTGGTGCTTGAGGATCCAGAACATCGAGCCCTGGCCCGCGACCTCCTCATGCCGCTTGGGCAGATAGCGCGTGGTGAGGAACACCGGCCCCTCCTCGCCGCGCAGCCGGAGCCGCTCCGCTAGATGGTCGACGCTTTCCGCGCCGAACGCGACTTTGGTAAGGTGGAGCGGCATGGCGTTGGAAATGGGCCTTAAACCGCCCCAGTCAACCGGCCGATCAACCGTGCAGCCCCCACAATGCTGCCAGCCCGAGGAACGAAAAGAACCCCATCGTGTCGGTCATCGTCGTCACGAACACCGCGGACGACACCGCGGGATCGATCCGGAACTTGTCGAGCGTCACCGGCACGAGCACGCCGGCTAGCCCAGCGGTCAAATTGTTGGTCAGCATCGCCGCCGCGATCACGATCGAGAGATCGGTATTGCGGAAGATCACGTACGTCCCGAGCCCGATCAGCGCCCCCAGCATGACGCCGTTCGCCGCGGCGATGCGGAACTCGCGGCCGATCATCCGGCGCGTGTTCGAACTCGTCAGCTGGTTGGTCGCGAGCGCGCGCACCACCACCGCGAGCGTCTGCGTGCCGGCGTTGCCGCCCATCCCCGAGACGATCGGCATCAGCACCGCGAGCAGCGCGAAGCTCGCAATCGTCCCCTGGAACAGCCCGACGACCGACGATGCGACCATAGCCGTGCCAAGATTGACCACCAGCCACGTGAACCGCGTCCGCACCGTCAGCCGGATCGGCTCGTTGATATCGCCGTCGCCGGCGCCTGCAAGGCGCAGCGTATCCTCGCCCGCCTCCTCGGAGATGATGTGGACGATGTCGTCGACCGTGATCATCCCGACCAGCCGGCCACCATGATCGACCACCGCCGCCGAAATCAGCGCGTATTTCTGGAAGCGGAGCGCGACTTCCTCCTGGTCCATGTCGACCGGGATCAGCGTCTGCTCGCGCTTCATCACATCGGCGATCGCGATCCCGCGCGGCGTGCGCAGCATCCAGGAGAGCTGGCACGTGCCGATCGGCTTGTGCGCGGGATCGACGACGAAGATCTCCCAGAAATCGGTCGTCAGCTCTTCATGACCGCGCAGGTAATCGATCGCGTCGCCGACGGTCCAATGCTCGGGCACCGCGATCAGCTCGCGCTGCATCAGGCGGCCGGCGGATTCCTCGGCGTAGCTCAGCGCCTCCTCGATCGCGGCGCGATCGTCCGGATCGAGCGCGCGCAGCACCGCGCGCTGCTCGTCCTCGTCCATGTCCTCGATGATCGCGACGGCATCGTCGGTATCGAGTTCGGACGCGAGATCGGCGACCTGGTGCGGTTCGAGCGCGTCGATCAGGTCCTCGCGGACGTAATCGTTCATCTCGGCGAACACGTCGCCGCCAAGCAGATCGGTGACCGCGCGCGCCAGCGCCGCGCGATCCTCCTGCGGGGTCAGCTCGAACAGATCGGCGATGTCGGCCGGGTGCAGCGGCTCGACCAGCGCGCGCGCGCCCTCGTCGTCGCCGTCCTCGACTGCATCGAGCACCGCCCGCACGAATTCGGGACGCAGATGGTCGTCGCGATCGAGCTGGTTTTCGGGCTGGGTGTCGGTTTCGACCTCGGGAAGCTCGAGTTCGCTCATGGCTGCCTCCCTTAAAAGATGCGCGGTTGGGCCCTAACGCGGCGCGCGTGCATTTGCCAGTCGGAGTGCGGCTCCCTATCTGCCGCGCATCAATTCAGGAGAACATGAATGGCTGACACCCCCGAAACGCTGACGCTGACCCTCGATGGCGGCGACGTCACGATCAAGTTCCGCCCCGATCTGGCGCCCAAGCACGTCGAGCGGATCGCCGAGCTAGCGAACGAAGGCTTTTACGACGGCGTACCCTTCCACCGCGTGATCCCGGGCTTCATGGCGCAGGGCGGTGACGGTGGTCGCGGCGACGGCACCGGCGGGTCGAGCAAGCCCAACCTCAAGGCGGAATTCTCGGCCGAACCTCACGTCCGCGGCGTGTGCTCGATGGCGCGCACCAACCAGCCCGACACGGCGAACTCGCAGTTCTTCATCGTGTTCGACGACGCACGCTTCCTCGACAAGCAGTACACCGTCTGGGGCGAAGTCACCGACGGCATGGACCTGATCGATGCGCTGCCGAAGGGCGAGCCGCCGCGTGCGCCGGGCAAGATTGTCAAGGCACACGCTGCGTAAGCTGAATTCCCCTCCCGCTTGCGGGAGGGGCTAGGGGAGGGCGCGACGTACGTACCGGCGTCCGGTGTGCGAGGCACGCCCCTCCCCCGACCCCTCCCGCAAGCGGGAGGAGAGCAGCGGTCATACCTCCGCCACCGTCCGTATCAACCAGTCGTGGAACAGCTTCACCGGCTTGGTCTGCAACGCCCTTGGGCGGCAAACGAACCAGTAGCTGTACGGGCTCTCGACCTCGATATCGAACAGCCGCACCAGTCGCGGATCGTTCGCATCCTCGAAGTGGCTCGCATGCATGAACGCGACGCCAAGCCCCTGCGCGGCCGCCTCCAGCATCAGCGCCCCCGAATCGAAATGATCGATCGCCAGCGGCTCGATGTCATCCAGCCCCGCTGCCGTTCGCCATGCGGTGAACGTATCCGTCATGTCGCGGTGCACCAGCGCCGTCAGCGTCGATAGCTGTTCGGGCCGCGTGACAGGGTCCGCGCGCTCCAGCAGGCTCCGCGCGCCAATCACATAGACCGAATTGCGATCGAGCCGCCGCGCGTAGAACGCCGGATCGATCTCGCGCGACAGCGCGATCACCGCATCGAGCCCATCGCCGAGCCGCGACACCAGATGCGCCGCGGTATCGATATCGAGGTGCAGTTCGGGATGCGTGGTGCGCAGCTCACCCAGCTTGGGGAACAGCTTCTGCGACGCGTAGAGCGGCAGGATCCCGAGCCGCAGCCGCAGCACCTCGGTCGTGCTGGTCAGCGATTCGACCGCGTCCGACAGCGAGTCCAGAACCGGTGCGATCTGCGCAAGCAGCCGCTCGCCATCCGCATTGAGCACCATCGCCTGATGCCGCCGCGCGAACAGCGGCTTGGCGATGAACCGCTCCAGGCTTTGCACGCGACGGCTGAGCGCAGGCGCGGACAGCGCCAGATCCTCGGCGGCGGCCTTGATCGACCCCAGCCGCGCGACCTGCACGAACGCCTCGATAGCCCCCAGTGGCGGCAGCCTGCGCATGATTCCTCTTTCGACTCGACAAGTGTGACAATGACCGCTGGACGCATTCATGCATGCGATTGCAGTTAGCGCAATCGTAGCTGATCCCTTCGCACTTGCAACACGAACCGTCTCGCCGCAAAAAGACCTCGCCTTTCAGGCATCCTCTCCTAAAAACTTTCATGGGCTGGCCTTCATTGGCCGGCCCTTTTTTTGTGCGTTTTTGGTCCGTACCGGCGATCAAGTCCTCGCGCCGCCGGAAGAGGCTCCCCATCTGACACTTCGAGTTCGAAGGAGTCGAGATGCCCGATAGCGAAATCCCCACGCGGAAAATCCAGGTCGCCAACGCGCGTCCCGAAGACAGCGGCCGCGGCTTGGCGCATCTGCCGCGCGCGCTGATGGCGACGCTCGGCATCGGCGAAGGCGACGTGATCGAAATCCTCGGCAAGCAGAACACGCCCGCGCGCGCCGTCGGTCCGTATCCGGAAGACGAAGGTCTCGATATCCTCCGCATCGATGGCCTTCAGCGTGCCAATGCCGGCGTCGGTTCGGGCGATTTCGTCGAAGTGCGCAAAGCCGAGTCGAAACCGGCAACCCGCGTCGTGTTCGCGCCGGCGCAGCAGAACCTCCGCCTCCAGGGCTCGACCAACGCACTTAAGCGCACCTTCCTCGGCCGGCCGATCTGCCAGGGCGACATCGTCGCGACCGCGGGGCATCAGCGCGTCGGCAACATGCCGCCCAACGTCCAGCAGTTCATGAACGCGCCGGCGTACGCGCTCCAGGAGATCCGCCTCGCGGTGATCGCCGCCAGCCCCAAGGGCGTGGTGCACATCGACGAGAATACCGAGATCGAACTCCGCTCCGAGTACGAGGAGCCACAGGCCGCGCGCCGCGCCGACGTCACCTACGACGATATCGGCGGCATGGCGCAGACGATCGACCAGTTGCGCGAGATGGTCGAACTGCCGCTCCGCTACCCCGAACTCTTCCAGCGGCTCGGCGTCGATCCACCCAAGGGTGTGTTGCTGCACGGCCCTCCCGGCACCGGCAAGACGCGTCTCGCGCGCGCCGTCGCCAACGAATCCGACGCGCAGTTCTTCCTGATTAACGGCCCCGAGATCATGGGCTCGGCGTACGGCGAGTCCGAGTCGCGCCTCCGCGAAGTGTTCGAGGAAGCGGCAAAGGCAGCACCGTCGATCGTGTTCATCGACGAGATCGATTCGATCGCGCCGAAGCGTGGCCAGGTATCGGGCGAGGCGGAAAAGCGTCTCGTCGCGCAGTTGCTGACGTTGATGGACGGTATCGAATCGCGCGCGAACCTCGTCGTGATCGCGGCGACCAACCGCCCCGCGGCGATCGACGAAGCGCTGCGTCGTCCGGGCCGGTTCGACCGCGAGATCGTCGTCGGCGTGCCCGACGAGCGTGGCCGTCGCGAGATCCTCGGCATCCATACGCGTGGCATGCCGCTCGGCGACCGCGTCGATCTGGATGAGCTGTCGCGCACCACCTACGGCTTCGTCGGCGCCGATCTCGCCGCGCTGACCCGCGAGGCGGCGATCGAGGCCGTGCGTCGGATCATGCCCAAGCTCAATCTCGAGGAGCGGACGATCCCGCCCGAAGTGCTCGACGAACTGTCGGTCACGCGCGAGGATTTCCTGGGGGCGCTCAAGCGCGTCCAGCCGTCGGCGATGCGCGAAGTCATGGTCCAGGCACCGACCGTGCGCTGGGCCGATGTCGGCGGTCTCGACGACGCGCAGATGCGTTTGAAGGAGGGCGTCGAACTCCCGCTCAAGAACCCCGACGCGTTCCGCCGCCTCGGTATCCGGCCGGCCAAGGGCTTCCTGCTCTACGGTCCCCCCGGCACCGGCAAGACGCTGCTCGCCAAGGCGGTCGCCCGTGAGGCGGAAGCGAACTTCATCGCCACCAAATCGTCCGACCTGCTCAGCAAATGGTATGGCGAAAGCGAACAGCAGATCGCCCGCCTGTTCCAGCGCGCACGCCAGGTCGCACCGTGCGTGATCTTCATCGACGAACTCGATTCGCTGGTGCCGGCGCGCGGGTCTGGCGCAGGCGAACCACAGGTGACCGAACGCGTCGTCAACACGATCCTCGCCGAAATGGACGGGCTGGAGGAACTGCAGTCGGTCGTCGTGATCGGCGCGACCAACCGCCCCAACCTGATTGACCCGGCGTTGCTGCGCCCCGGCCGGTTCGACGAACTCGTCTACGTCGGCGTGCCCGACAAGGCCGGCCGCCGCCGCATCCTCGGTATCCAGACCGAGAAGATGCCGCTGGCGTCCGACGTCGACCTCGACCGCCTCGCCGACCGCACCGACCGTTTCTCGGGTGCAGACCTGGAAGATGTCGTCCGCCGCGCCGGTCTGGTGGCCTTGCGTCGCTCGATCGATTCGACCGACGTGACGATGGCCGACTTCGAAGGTGCCCTGAAGGAGTCGCGCGCTAGCGTCACCCCGGAGACGGAACGCGAATACGAACAGATGGCCGCCCGCCTGAAGCAGGACGCAACGGCAATCCAGCCCCTGGGCTTCGCGTTCCCCAACAAGGCGGACGATTGACCCTCGCTTCCCACCCGGTTCCCGCCGGGTGGGAAGGTGAGCGATCTTCCCAGAGGATCAGCGTTGCACGCGGCATGGCCATGTTGTACCATTCGGTACAAGTTCAGCGATAGGTGCCGCCATGTCCCGACCGCCACTGCCTCCGTTCACGCATGAGACCGCAGCGCAGAAGGCGCGCATGGCGGAGGACGCGTGGAACAGCCGCGATCCGGACAAGGTGTCGCTCGCCTACACGCCCGACAGCGTCTGGCGGAACCGGGCCGAGTTCCTGACCGGCCGCGAGGCGATCGTCGCTTTCCTGACGCGCAAATGGGCGGCGGAACTCGACTATCGCCTGATCAAGGAAGTCTGGGCGCATGATGGCAACAGGATCGCGGTGCGGTTCGCCTATGAATGGCGCAACGACGCCAGCGACTGGTTCCGGTCCTATGGCAACGAGAATTGGGAGTTCGACGACGCCGGGCTGATGGCGCGCCGCATCGCCTCGATCAACGACTGCGCGATCGCGGACGGCGACCGCAAGTTCCATTGGCCGCCCGGCCGTCGCCCCGACGACCATCCCTCGTTGAGCGATCTCGGCCTCTGAGCGCGAAGCGCGTCCTGACCGATCGCGCCGACGCCCTGCCGGCACTGGCCGAGGCGTTTCGCGAACACGGCTTCGAGGGCGCCAGCCTGGCGACGCTCTCGAAGGCGACCGGGCTCGGCAAGGGCAGCCTCTACAACTTCTTTCCCGGCGGGAAGGCGGAGATGATGGACGCCGTCCTCGCCGAGATAGACGATTGGTTCGCCACGACGATCTTCGTGCCGCTGGAGCGGGCGAGCGATCCGGCTTCGGCAATCACCACCATGATCGAGGACGTGACGGCGTATTTCCAGTCCGGGGGCAGGGTCTGCCTCGTCGGCTGGCTCGGTCTGGGCGCCTCCGGTGACGTTTTCGCAGTCCGGATCAGCGGGTATTTCTCCCGCTGGATATCGGCCTTGGCGCACTGCCTCGAAGCGAGCGCTATCCCGTCACCGCTGGCCCTGCGCCTCGCCGAAGACACGGTTGCAGGGATTCAGGGCGCGATCGTCCTGGCGCGCGCGTTGGGTGAGGACGCCGCATTCGTGCGGATCGTCCGTCGGTTGGAAGGGATATTGCTCGACGCAGTGGCATGTCATGGCAGGTTCGATGCGTAACCGGCCTGATCCAGCCTAAATCTCTTTCGCATCACGCAGCGAAACCCAGGCATAGGCGATCATCACGACACAGGCCGCGCCCGCGACGAGATACGGCAGCGAGTGCTGCGCCTCGTACAGCCCGACCCCGATCGAGGGCCCCAGTACGAAGCTCGCGCCGTTGATCGACGTCACTTTCCCCGCGACCGAGCCTTGCGCGTTGGCGCCGACCGCCAGCGAAGAGCCCGCCGTGAACCCCGGTCGCGTGAAGCCGAAGCCAAGGCTTGCCAGCGCGTAGGCGGTTGCGATCGTGTAAAGCGACGTGGCGATGCCGGTCAGCGCGGTGCCGACCGCCGCCAGCACCAGCCCAGTGAGCACGAGCTCCCGTGGCGTCATGTTCAGGCGCGGGATGATGCCCCATTGCGCAAGCAGCGCCGCGCCTGCGCCCATCATCAGGACGATGCCGGTCGGCTCGAGCGCGAGGGCAGGGGCGAGGTGGAGGCGGTCGATCACGAGAAAGCCGATCGCCTGGCCCGTCATGGCCTGCGCGTGGCCCATCACCAGTCCGGCGATCATCCACGCGCGGATGCGGGAATCGGTATAGCCGATATGTTCGACATGCGATCCGGTGGCGGCGGCGACCGAGGCGCCGGTCGGGGCGCCGCCGATCGAGGGGTAGGCCGAACTCGCGCCGTGCGTCTCGTGGGCTGCGACGATCTTGTCGTCGGGCAGCATCCGCCGCACCGTGATCCACACCGCCACGCCGAACACCGCGAACAGGAACGCGGGGCCCGCCAAGCCGATCTCGATCCCGCCGATCGAGCCAAGGATCAGATACGGCGCGATCGCCGGCCCCAGGATGGTGCCGAGCCCGAATGCCGAGGCGAGCAAGGTCAGCGCCTTGGTCCGCTCTTCCCGCGTCGTCTCGCCGGCGACGAGCGCCTGCACCGCCGGGGGTGCGGCCGCACCGAACGTGCCGTAGATCAGTCGGCCACCGATGAAACACAGGAACGCGGTCGTGCCGCCGATCCAGGCGTTGATTCCCGCGAGCAGGAACACGCCGCACAAGCTCAGCGACACGCTGAACCCGCCGACGCCGAGCAGGATCATCGCGCGCCGGCCGTGTCGGTCCGATCGGTTCGCCCAGAACGGCGCGGCGATCACCCACAGCAACGCCGAGACCGAGAACGCCGCCGCGACCGCGCTGTCGGCAACCCCGAGCGACCGCCCGAGTGCCGGCAGGACCGATTGCAGTGCTGTATTCCCCGCGGCGATCGTCAGCATCACGAGGAACATCAGCGCGAAGCGACGGTCGATCTTCGGGCCGTCCGTCGATGCACCGGTCATGCTCGTGTCCAGTGATAGGCGCGCTCGATCCGCGCGACGTTGACCGAATAGCTGTCGTACCAGAGTGCCCGCCCGCGTTCGCGAATCGCGGTGTGCTCGGGATGGTCGCGCCATGCGATCGCCGCGGCGTCGTCCGCCCAATAGCTCACGGTAATTCCCATGCCGCCCGCCTCGCGCGCGCTGTCGACGCCGCGATAGCCGGGCTGCGCCGCGGCCAGCGCACCCATCGCCGCGGCGGCCTCGCCATAGCCGGCGGCGTCCGTGTCGTTACGGATCGACACGAAAATGACGGCGATCTGTCCTGTCCGATCATCCTGCATGGCGGATGCTTAGGGGAAGCCTTGCACTTGGCAAAGTCGCCGGAACCACTTGGCGCAACACGACTTCCGCTTCGGTTCGTCGCCTGATGCAACCCGCGGCCCTTGAAACGCGTTCGGAATTCGTGCGACGGGAGGGCCAAAGCCTCGCCATCGTTTGCGAGACCCCTGATCGTAAGGAACGCGATGCCCAGTTCGACCACCGCCACCCGGCGTGCACGCAGCCGACCAGCCGGCGTGCCGTCCCCGTGGCAGATGTTCTTTTCAGGGTTCCTGAAACACCCGGTCATGGTCGGGTCGATCGTGCCGTCGTCGGACAAGCTGATCCGCAAGATGCTTGGTCCGGTGGACTGGGCGAACTGCAAGCTGTTCGTCGAATACGGCCCGGGCGTCGGTACGTTCTGCCGGCCGATCCTCGACCGGATGGCGCCGGATGCCAAGCTGGTCGTCATCGATACCAACCCCGAGTTCATCCAGTATCTGCGCCACACCATCACCGACCCGCGCTTCTTCGCGGTGCTGGGCTCGGCGGACGAGGTCGAGACGATCGTCGCCGACCACGGCTTCGAGAAGGCGGACTACGTGTTGTCGGGGCTGCCCTTCTCGACGCTGCCCCCTGGTGTCGGCCCGGCGATCGCGACCGCGACGCATTCGGTCCTGCGCACCGGTGGCGCGTTTCTGGTCTATCAGTTCTCGCCCAAGGTGAAGGACTTCCTGACCCCGCATTTCGAGTCGATCGACCACGACATGGAGTGGTGGAACGTTCCGCCGGCGCAGTTGTACTGGGCTTGGAAGGACTGACGCAGGCGCGGCAACGCCCGCGCCGATGCGCAAGGCGCAGCGTCAGGCCCGGCCGGCGGGTCGGCTGGAACTAGCCGAACCCGTCCGACGGCGGCTTTGCCGTCGGCGCTGGTGTAGCTAGCCCCAACTCGTCCTTCGATACGCTGTCTCGATACGGTGCTTAGTGCCTACTCAATTGCTACTCAGGACGAACGGGGAGGCTACTCGTCGATCCCGAAGTTCAGCCCGCGCGACAGGCTCGGGTCCACCACCGCCACGACGAAATACGCACCGAGCTGTTTCAATCGCTGCACCCAACCAGTGTTCGCCTGGTACAACTCCTTGGTCACCTCGGTCGACTTGGCCACTTCGCCATCGATGTACCCGCGGACATGGCCTGCGAACGCCGCATCCTCGATCCGCAGCATCAGTTCGAGGTTGATGAACAGGCTGCGCATGTCGAAATTGGCCGAGCCGATATGGACTGCGTTGTCGATCACGTAGAGCTTCGTGTGCAGCTTGGTCGGCTGGTATTCGAACAGCCGCACGCCCTTTCGCAACAGGCCGGCATATGTGAACCGCGCCGCGGCGATCGTCGCGTTGTTGTCCGATTTGCTCGCGGTCACGATCCGGACGTCGGCCTGCCGCCGCCCCGCCTTGTCGAGCCGCCGGAGCAGCGCGGGGCTAGGCGTGAAATATCCGGCGATGATATCGATCCGTCGCCCGCGCCGCATGTCGTCGCGCACCGCCCGTGCCCAGGGCGACAGCTTCCGTGTCGGCCCGCCGATCAGCCACCGCGTCGGGCCCCTGGTTTCGCTCCAGTGCGACAGCGCCGCGTTGAGCCGGCGCAGCTTGCCCTTTGGTTCGTGGATCCAGTCCTTCAGCGCATCGAAATACCCGGCCAGTCGCCCTGCCGCGGGACCTTCGACCAGTAATCCCAAGTCGCGCCACGCCTGCTCGGCCGCGGTCCCGAAATAATCGTCCTCGATGTTGAAGCCGCCGATGATGATCCGCGTTTCGTCGGCGAGTGCGAGCTTCTGATGGTTGCGGAGCAGGTAGCGGCGGCCGAAGCGTGCGGAGAACCGGCATACCGAAACTCCCGCGGCTTCGAGCGGCTCGAAGAAGGCGTGCGGGGCATCGTCGCTGCCGAAGCCGTCGACGATCAGCGCGACCTCGACCCCGCGTTTAACTGCGGCAATGAGTGCGGCGTTGACGCGCTTTCCGGACTCGTCGTCGGCGTAGATGTAATAGAGTATACGCAAGGTTCGCTCGGCGCCGTCGATCAGCGCCAGCACCGCGTCGAGGCGCCGGGGGCCGGTGTCGAGCAGCGTCATCTGGTTGCCGTCGACGGTGAAAGTCGGCTGTGCCGCAAGATCGTCCATGGCGGGTGTGATGGACATGGGGGCCGCCGGAGGCAAGCCGCGGCGGATTTCTTGACTTTGCGGGCCATGCCCCCTAGGCGACGCATTCTCATTCTATCGTTGTTACGAAGGAAGCCGCATGGCGCGCGTTACCGTCGAGGATTGTGTCGACAAGATCCCCAACCGGTTCGACCTGGTGTTGTTCGCGGCCCAGCGTGCGCGCCAGATCTCGGGCGGCGCCGAACTGACGCTCGACCGCGACCGCGACAAGAACCCGGTCGTCGCGTTGCGCGAGATCGCCGACGAGAACGTCAAGCCGGCGCATCTCAAGGAACAGGTCATCCAGGGCCTGCAGAAGGTTCGCGTCGACGACGACGACGAGGTCGATGCCGTCGGCAGCCTGGCCGCATCGGCTGAGGCGTTGCGTCTTACCGCTGCTGCGCCGCCGCGGAACCAGAATCTGGGTGCTGACTACGAGGGTTGAGGCAGCAGGATTAGCGAAAGCTAATCCGCGTCTCGGCCGAAACCCCGGCCGGCGGGCATAGCCCGACCGACGATGTGGCTTTGCCGCGGCGCGTGAAATAGAGAGAGCCCGTGGACCCAAGTCCGCGGGCTTTTTCTTTATACCCTCTCCCTAAAGGGGAGAGGGAAGGGGCCCGCGGCGCTTGCCGTGGGAAGGGTCAGGACACGTGCTTCAGGCAAACCGCCGACCTACGCCCTCTCCTTGTTCTCCCGCGAAGGCGGGAGCCCAGTCTGGATCCCCGCCTTCGCGGGGAAACAGTCTCAGCCGTGACGCTTCGGTATCACCCTGAGGTAAAGCGCCACGGCGAAGCCGCGTCGTCAGTCGTTGCTGCGCAACGCTGGCCGGGGTCGGTCCGCGACGCGGATTAGCTAGGCTAATCCGCTGACCGACCCTTAAACCCCTGCGCCACCACGAACCACTCGACCGACCCCTTCCGGCTAGCCGGCGGCTTGGCATGCTTCACGGTCTTGAAGTTCCGCTTCATCTCCGCGACCAGCTCCGAATCGGCCCCGCCCGCGAACACCTTCGACACGAACGTCCCGCCCGGCTCCAGCACTTCGCAGGCAAAGTGCAGCGCGGTCTCGACCAGCGCCATCGTCCTGAGCGCATCGGTCTGCGGATGCCCGACGGTATTCGCCGCCATGTCCGACAGCACCAGGTCCGGCGCGCCACCCAGCGCTTCGATCAGCTTGCCCGGCGCGGCATCGTCGAGGAAATCCATCTCGAAGATCGTCACGCCTTCGATCGGATCGACCGGAAGCAGGTCGATGCCCACGACCGTGGCCTTGGGTATCCGCCGACGGATCACCTGTGCCCAACCGCCTGGCGCGAGCCCCAGGTCGACCACGCGCTTCGAGCCGCGGATCAGTTCGAACCGCTCGTCGAGCTCGATCAGCTTGTACGCGGCGCGGCTGCGATAGCCGTCCGCCTTCGCACGCTTCACATACGGATCGTTCAGCTGACGCTCGAGCCAGCGCGTCGACTGCGCGGTCCGCTTCCGCGCCGTGAGCACGCGGACGTGCCCGCCCGAGCCACCGCGGCTCATGCTGCGATTCCCGACTTGCCGGGCTTGGGAGATCCCATAAGCCGGCGTAAAATCCCTTCGCGAATACCGCGGTCGGCGATGCCGAGCCGTTCGGCGGGCCACAAATCCATGATCGTCTCCAGAATGGCACAGCCCGCGACCACCAGGTCGGCGCGCTCGTTGCCGATGCACGGCAGCTTGGCGCGCTCCGTGATCGACATATGGGAAAGGTCGGCGCTGATCCGCCGCATCGCCGACGCGGGCACGATCAGTCCGTCGACCACCGAGCGGTCGTAATGGCTGAGCCCGAGATGCACGCTGCCGAGCGTCGTCACCGTGCCGCTGGTGCCGAGCAACCGCGGCCGCTCGATATGCTGAGGCAGGCGCGCGGCGAACCCCGCGAAACTGTCCGCAACGACCTGACGCATCCGCGCATAGGCGGCACGGCGCCCGTCCTCGCCTTCGCCACCGCCGGCATGCTCGGTCAGCGACACCACGCCCCAAGGCGCCGAATGCCAGTCGAGCACGGTTGGAATGGGCGTCGAAGTATCGACCAGCACGAGCTCGGTCGACCCGCCGCCAATATCGAACACGAGCGCAGGATCCTCCCCTGGTTCGATCAGCGCATGGCAGCCAAGCACCGCCAGCCGCGCCTCTTCCTCGGCGGAGATGATGTCGAGGTGAATACCGGTCTCGGCGAGCGCACGCGCGATGAACGCAGGTCCGTTCGACGCCTGCCGACATGCTTCCGTCGCGACCGACCGCGCCAGCGTCACGTTGCGCCGCTGCAACTTGTCCGAACACACGCGAAGCGCCGCGATCGTCCGCTCGATCGCCGCATCGCTCAGCTTGCCGGTCGAGGCCAATCCCTCGCCCAGCCGGACGATTCGCGAGAACGCATCGATCACCGCAAACCCGCCAGCCTGCGGTCGCGCGATTAGCAACCTGCAATTGTTGGTGCCGAGATCCAGCGCGGCAAAAGCCTGCGCATCGGCCCACCGCCCACGAGAGGGCCGGGTCGCCGCCGGACGGGCAGGACTACCCTGCCGGAACGGCATTCGGGCGGAAACATCCCCCATCGCCGTAAAACTCGCTATCTATGTCTGCCGCCGCGGGAAAATACCCGCCCGGTGCTTGGACACGAATGTAGCGCAGCGCGGCGATTACGCAAGCGAAGTGGCGGAACGGCATCATCTTGGCGTTGACAGCCTTGGCGGCCCCTCGTAGAGCCCGCCCTCGCTGATGCCCCGTCGTCTAATGGTAAGACTGCGGTTTCTGATACCGCCTATTGAGGTTCGAATCCTCACGGGGCATCCAGCGCTTCCCGCCTGAGCGGTTGACCCAGCACCGAGCGGCGATTTTCAGACCCGCGGTGCATTCCTCGATATCGTACGCCGGTTACGCCGCAGCACTCGGTTCGTCGTATTTCCACGGTTTTCGATGTTGTTTACACCCCCGGGATCGCAACACGGGTTAAGGTGGCGCGCCGGTCCGCCATCAACCTTTGGCTCGTCACCAAGGCGGGCCGGCACATCGTTTCGAGGATTACGACGCTTCGGCGACCAGCTTTGCGGCCGCGGGCGTGTTCCATTCATAGCCGCCGGTCATCCGCCACACTTCCTTGCCCGCCGAATCGTACAGGACCGTGGTCGGCAGGTTCGCCTGATAGGCAAGGCTGAGTCCCAGCTTCGGATCGAGATACGGCTTGAGCGTCGTGAACTTCTTCGCGGCGAAGAACGGCGTCACCTTCTCCGCGCCCTGCAAATCCTGGCTGACCGCGATCACCTGAACCTTGCCGGCCATCGACTTGGCGGTGGCGTCGAGCGTCGGCATCTCGGCGACGCACGGCGCGCACCAGGTCGCCCACATGTTGAGCAGCAACGGCTTGCCCTTGAACGACGCGAGCGTGACCGACTTGCCGTCCGGCGCGGTGAAGGCGACGGTCGGACCGGTCTCGCCCTTGTGGCTGCGGTCGAGCTTTTCGGTGCTGGTGGCCGGACCGGTCGCCTCGTCCGGAGCGGGGCCGGACGCGACCTCGTCGGCGGACACGGCGTTTGCCGTGACGACGTTTGCTTGCTCCGGCGCGGACGATTTCCTATCGCAGCCGGCGACCAGCAGGCCCATCCCCATCACGGCGGCGATCGGCCCAGACTTTAACAGCGAATTGAACACAGGATTCGAGAACATGGACGGTTCCAATTCGATGTGGGGCGGGCGGTTCGCCGAAGGGCCGGCAGCGGTCATGCGCGAGATAAACGCCTCCATTCCCTTCGACAAGCGCCTCTGGCAGCAGGATATTGCCGGCTCGAAGGCGCATGTCGCGATGCTCGGCAAGCAGGGCATCGTCTCAGGCGAGGATGCCGCGACGATCTCGGCAGGCCTCGATACGGTGGCGGCGTATTATGCCGAGCACGGCGTCGAGGAGGATCTGGTCCTCGAGGATATCCATATGCAGACCGAAGCGCGGCTGGCCGATGCGATCGGACCGGTCGCGGGGCGGCTGCATACCGCACGCTCGCGCAACGACCAGGTCGCCACGGATTTCCGGCTGTGGGTGCGCGATGCGATCGACCAGGCGCTGGCGGCGCTGGCGGGGTTCCAGGCGGCATTGCTGACTCGCGCGGCAGAGCATGCGGCGAGCGTTATGCCGGGCTTTACGCATTTGCAGTCCGCGCAGCCGGTGACGCTCGGGCATCATCTGATGGCGTATCACGCGATGATTTCGCGTGACGTCGGGCGGTTCGCGGACGCGCGGGCGCGGATGAACCGGTCGCCGCTTGGCTCGGCTGCGCTGGCGGGCACGGGCTTCCCGATCGACCGCGCGATGACCGCCGAGGCGCTCGGCTTCGACGGGCCGATGACCAATTCGCTCGACGGCGTCAGCGACCGCGATTTCGCGATCGAGTATCTCACCGCGGCGACGCAGACCTCGCTGCATCTGTCGCGGCTCGCCGAGGAGTTCGTGCTGTGGGCGTCGCAGCCGTTCGGGTTCGTCGCGCTGAGCGATCAATGGTCGACCGGCAGCTCGATCATGCCGCAGAAGCGCAATCCCGATGCCGCCGAGCTGGTGCGCGGGCATGCCGGGCGGATCCTCGGCTGCATGACCGCGCTGATGGTGACGATGAAGGGGCTGCCGCTCGCCTATTCTAAGGACATGCAGGACGACAAGCCGCCGGTGTTCGAGGCACACGACCTGCTCGCGCTGTCGATCGCGGCGATGACCGGGATGGTCGAAAGCGCGACGTTCCGCACCGATCGGATGCGCGGGCTGGCCGAGAGCGGCTTTGCGACCGCGACCGATCTCGCCGACTGGCTGGTGCGCGAGGCGGGTCTCCCGTTCCGCGAGGCACATCATGTCACCGGGCGTGCGGTGAAGCTGGCCGAGGAGCGCAAGATCGCGCTCGATGCGCTGCCGATCGAGGACCTGAAGGCAATCGATGCACGGATCGACGAACGCGTGTACGGCGTGCTGTCGGTCGATGCGTCGGTCGCCAGCCGGATCAGCTTCGGCGGCACCGCGCCCGACAATGTACGTGCTGCGATCCGTGCGGCGCGGGGGGAGGTAGCATGAAACGGCTTTTTGGCATCGTAGGATTGGCGCTGGCGCTGACCGGTTGCGGCGCAGCGGACGGCCTCGTGCCGGCGGAGGGCAAGACGCTCCCGGCCGCGCCTTACGGTGCGAAAACGCCGCCGACTCCCGCACAGTTGCTGACCCCCACGACGCAGCAACGCCCGCAGCGCAGCGACGAGCTGCTCACCACGTCCCAGCCGCGCCGCAGCGACGAGTTCGACCTGCCGCCGCCGAATTGAAGACCTGAACCATGGATCATTTCGCCTATCGTGACGGTGTCATGCACGCCGAGGACGTCGCCCTGCCGGCGATCGCCGAGGCTGTCGGCACGCCCGTCTACGTCTATTCGACCGCCACCTTCCGCCGCCACGCGCAGGTGTTCCGCGACGCGCTGAAGGGCGCCGGGCGCGTCCATCTGGCCTATGCGATCAAGGCAAATCCCAACGTCGCGGTGCTGCGCGTGCTGGCCGACGAGGGCTACGGCGCCGACGTCGTCTCCGCGGGCGAAATGCAGCGCGCACTGGCGGCGGGGATCCCTGCCTCGGACATCGTGTTCTCGGGCGTCGGCAAGACGCGGCGCGAACTCGCGCAGGCGCTCGATGCAGGGATCGGCCAGTTCAATCTCGAGCTAGAGGAAGAAGGCGAAGTCCTCGCCGCCTTGGCCCATGCGCGCGGCGAACGCGCGCCGGCGGTGCTGCGAGTGAACCCCGACGTCGATGCGGGCACGCACGCGAAAATCTCGACCGGGCGCAAGGAGAACAAGTTCGGCGTCGCGATCGACCAGGCGGTCGCCATGTTCGATCGCCTGTCGAAGCATGACGGCCTCGACCTGCGCGGCGTCGCGATCCACATCGGCAGCCAGCTCGCAGACCTCGCGCCGCTCGAGGCCGCCTATGCGCGGATCGGCGAGCTGGTCGCGGAACTGCGCGCTGCCGGACATACGATCAGCCGCGTCGATCTCGGCGGTGGGCTCGGTGTGCCGTACAAGCCCGGCGACGTGCTGCCGAGCCCGGCGGACTATGGCGCGATGGTCGCACGCGCTACCGCCGACTGGGACGTCGAACTGATGTTCGAGCCCGGCCGCGTGATCGCGGGCAATGCCGGCGTGCTGCTCACCGAGGTGATCTGGGTGAAGCCCGGCGTCGTGAACCCGTACGTCATCGTCGATGCGGCGATGAACGATCTCGCGCGCGTCGCGATGTACGATGCGTATCATGATTTCGTCGCGGTCGAGCCGACCGGCGATCGGATGACCGCTAACATCGCCGGGCCGGTATGCGAGACCGGTGATACCTTCGCGATGGGCCGCGACATCGACGCGGTGAAGTCGGGCGATCTCGGCATCTTCCGCACTGCGGGCGCGTACGGCGCGACGATGGCCTCGACCTACAACAGCCGCGCTTTGGTCCCCGAGGTGCTGGTCGACGGCGACCGGTTCGCGGTGGTCGCCGACCGCATCCACCCCGAGACGATCCTGGCCGCCGAGTGCGTGCCCGAATGGCTCAAGCGGTGATACTCCAGAGCCTGCCGCTGTTCGTGAGGCTGGCAGGGCGCCCGGTCATTCTGCTCGGTGAGGGCGAGGCGGCGGATGCGAAACGGCGGTTGCTCGATCGCGCAGGGGCGGACGTCGTCGGTGAGGATGCTCCGGCGTCGCTCGCGATCGTCGCGATCGACGATGAGGACGAAGCTCTAGCGGCGGTCGCGCGGCTGAAGTCGCGCGGTATCCTGGTCAACGCGGTCGATCGTTCGGCGCTGTGTGACTTTACGCTGCCGGCGATCGTCGACCGCGCCCCGGTGCTGATCGCGATCGGCACGAGCGGTGTGTCGGCCGGGCTGGCGGCGGCGTTGCGGCAGCGGCTGGAGGCGCTGATCCCCGCCGACCTCGGCAAGCTGGCGCTGGCGTTGCAGGCTGCGCGGGAGGCCTTGCGCAAGCGCTGGCCCGATATGGGGGAGCGTCGCCGGGCACTTGCTACGGCAATGGGGGCGGGCGGCATGCTCGACCCGCTATCACCGACGCATGACGTCGACGCATGGCTGGCCCCGACAGCTGCGCCCGCTGCAAAGCGCGACGTGGCGATAACCCTCGTTCTCCTGTCCGACGATCCCGAGGACCTGACGCTCCGCCAGGCGCGCGCGCTCGCCAGCGCCGACCGGGTCTATCATGGCCCTGATGTCCCTGCGGCGATCCTCGACCGTGCCCGCGCCGATGCTGCACGACTGTGCGCGGCGATGCCCGCCAATCCCGGCACCGGCCTGTCGGTCGAAGTCGAGATGGCACGATGAGTGGTTTCGCGTTCCGGATTGTCGATGGGAAAGCGACCCGCGTCGACGTCAAGGAAGCGCTCACCTGCACCGCCGACCTCGTCTGGGTGCATTTGTCGACCACCGCCGAGCATGCGCAGACCTGGCTCCGCGACGAGGCAAAGCTGCTCGACTATGTCGTCGATGCGCTCACCGCGACCGAGACCCGGCCGCGCTGCGAGGCGGTTGGCGATGGCGCGTTCCTCAATTTGCGCGGGCGATCGAAGGAGGAGCTCGACACGTCCGACCTGCTCGCGTCGGTGCGGATCTGGGCGGTGAAGGGCCGCGTCTATTCGGTCACGCGAAAACCGTTGATCGCGGTCGCGGAGGTGGAGAAGATGGTCGAGCGCCACGAGGTGCGCGATCCAGGCGACCTGATCGCCGCGTTCGCCACCGCGATCACCACCGATCTCGATCCCGACGTGGCGACGCTCGGCGACGAACTCGACGATTGCGAGGAACAGCTCGACGCCAACCGCGTGTTCGAACTGCGCCGCGCGGTCAGCAAGGTGCGCGTCGCGGCGATCGGCTACAAACGCTTCCTCAGCCCGCAACGCGCGGCGCTGGAGAAGCTGGCGGCGCTACCCGGCGACTGGCTGGCGGACGACGACCGGTTGCATCTGGCCGCGGCGGCGGACCGTGCCGCGCGGATGGCGGAGGAGCTGGAATCGATCCGCGAACGCTCGGCGCTGATCCACGAGACGCTGACGGACCTGCGCGCCGAACAGATCGACAACCGCTCGCTGATCATCTCGATCGCGGCGATGGTGTTCCTGCCGCTGACGTTCCTGACCGGCCTGTACGGCATGAACGTCAAGGGCCTGCCCTATGCCGAGGAGCCGTGGGCGTTCGATGCGATCGCGGTGGCGTGCCTGGTGATCGCGGTGGGTGTCGTCGCGTATTTCTCGATGCGGCACTGGTTCAAGCGGTAGAGCCTACGCGGCGCTGGCGGTCCGCCAGGCCTGCGCGATCTCGTCGAGCATGTCGGCTGAATCGCGGAACGGCGTCGGGTCGTGGCCGACCGAGGCGTTGACGATCGTTTTCCGGGCACCGCCGTACAGACGTGCCAGCGTTTCCGAAACCTGTCCGCCTTGCTCGAAATCGAGTCCGGCCTCCAGCGCGAACAGGATCGCGGTGGCGCGCGTGATGCGCTCGCTCTTGACCGAAAACTTGCGCTTTTCGCAGGCCCAGGCGGCGGCGCGCAGGGCTGCGACCAGTTCCTTGTAGAGCAGTTGGACGAGGGCAGGGCCGTCCGCGGTCGCGGTACGACCGACCGCGTCGATCTGGCGGTAGGTCGCGAACGGATCGCGCGCGAGCGTGCTGGCGTAGGTCACGAACTCTTGTTCCAGGCTGCGATCTGGTTGGTGAGGAATGCCTGGGTCGATTTGTACGCGGTCACACGCGAATTCATGCTGGCATATTGTTGGGTCAGGCGCGTGGTGAGCTGTGCGGATTGGTCGGTCACCTTGTCCTGCTGCTCTGTTACGTCGGCTTCCGCCGCCGTGTACCGCACGGTCGAGGCGCCGAGGCCCGTCGACGTGTTGTTCGCACTGTTGGTGAGCGCGCTAAGCGTACCGGACAGGCCGAGGACATTGGTGGACGACGGCGCGAACATCGACTCGATCGTATCGGGATAGGCGGCGATCTGGCGGGTGAGCAGCGCGGTGTCGACGCGCAGCGTACCGTTGGTGTTGGTCGCGACGCCGATCTCGGACAGGGTGCGTGGAATGCCGCCGGTCGCACCGCCGACCAGCGGCTTCGACACCAGCGCCTTCAGCGAGCGGAGGAGCGCGGTCGCGGCAGGGTCGGATCGCAGGCTGCCGGTGATCGGATCGGTCTGTTCGGTGATCGTTGCCAGCACCTCGTTGAAGGTCGTGACGACATCGTTGACCGCCTGGGCCAGCGCGTCGGTCGGCGTGCTGCTGCCGAGCGTGACCGGGATCGTGGACACCGCGTTGAGCTGCAATTTGACGCCGTCGACGAGGTCGCTGATCGTGTTGCTCGGTCGCTCGACGTCGATGCCGTCGACGGTGAGCAGCGCGTTCTGCGCGGTCGATACCAGGCTGGTCTGGGTCGACCCGCCGCCGATATCGACTGCGCCGCTGGGACCGTCGCCCTTCAACGTGAAGGCCTGCGCGGCACCGGTGCCACCCTTGACCGACAGATAGGCGCCGCCGTTCGCGTCGGTGACGACGGACGCGGTGATGCCGCTCTTCGACGCGTTGATTCCGGCGGCGATCGCATCGATGCTGCCATCGCCGATCGCGATCGAAATTCCCGTGCCGCCGCCGATCGTCAGGGTCAGCGCACCGGTATCGAGCGAGCTGCTTCGTTGCGCTGCGGGCACCGCCGTCGTCGTGCGCGCGACCTGCGCGGTCGCAAGGCGCGTGACGGTGACGCTGGCCGACAGGGTCGACAGTTTGGCGCCCGATATGGCGGTCGCGGACAGCACGGCGCCGTTTGAGCTGCTCGGCTGCGTCTGCAGGCTGCCGCCCTTCACCAGATTGGCGAGGGCGGTGGAAAAACCGGTCATCGTGCTCTTCAATGTGCTGACACCCGAGATCTGCGCGGCGAGCGTGTCCGACTTGGCCTTGAGCGCTGCGGTGCGTGCGGCGAACTGCGCGGTGACCAGTGCGGGGACGAGCGTGCCGGTATCGATGCCCGACCCGGCCTCGAGCGATTTCAGCAGCGACTGCGTTGCCGCGTTCATCACGCTCTGCGCGTTGGCGGGAGTCGCTGCAGGTGTCGGGGTCGGCGTGGCCGTCGTGCTGGTGGTCGATGTTACCATGGTAGAGTCCCTACACGTGCGCTCACCTGTAAGAACGGCTGCGCGGCGCGATTGTTTAGGCCTGTTTCATGCCGTTTTCGTCGAACCGCGCATCCTTCGGCACGGTGACGAACGGCTGGACTCCGGGCGTGGTCCCGCCCGCTGCCGCGTTCAGCCCGAACACGAACGCCAGCACGGTCGCGATCGCGGTGTAGAGGTCATCGCGGACCTCCTGACCTTCCTTGCTCGTGTAATAGACCGCACGCGCGAGCGTCGGATATTCGAGGATCGGCACGCGGCCTTCGCCGGCCAGTTCGCGGATCGCCAGCGCGGTCGCACCACGCCCCTTGGCGACTACCACCGGCACCTGATCCTTGCCGCGATCATAGCGCAGCGCCACCGCGAAATGAGTCGGGTTGGTCAGCACGACATGCGCCTCCGCAACCGATTTGCGCAGGCCCCCGCTCGCCATCGCACGCATCTTGGCGCGCATCTGGCCCTTCGCTTCGCCATTGCCCTCGGTCGACTTGTGCTCGTCCTTCACCTCCTGCTTCGACATCCGCATCTTGCCGAGGCGTCGGATGATCTGGATCGGCAGGTCGATGCCGGCGATCGCGCACAGCCCGAACGCCATCGCGATCAGGATGCCCTTGAAGATACCTCCGAGCGCCGACAGCGCCTGGTTGAGATCGGCGGATGAGGCGAGACCCATCGTCGAATGCGCGGCGTTCCACAGCATCCAGCCGCCGATCGTGCCGAGCAGGATCACCTTCAGCAACGATTTGCCGAGTTCGATCCAGCCGTTCGCGCCGAAAATACGCTTGAGCCCGGCAGCCGGATCGACGCGGCTGTATTTTGGGGCGAGCAGTCCGCCGTTGAAACCGAGCGAACCGAGTCCCGCCTGACTGAGGATCGCGGCGCCGATGCTGACGATGAACAAGGTTATGAGCGACGGCGCGAGCTTGCCGCCGGCTTCCATCAGCGGGCGCCAGGGGGAGAAATCCTCGACGTCGGCGTGCGTGAACTGGAAGCTCGAACTCATGATCGCCTTGCACGCCGAGATCAGCGTCGGGCCGGCGTAGATTAGCCAGGCGACCCCGGCGAGCATGCTCAGCGCGGTCGCGAAATCGCGCGATTTGAGGATGTCGCCCTTCTCGACCGCATCCTTCTTGCGCTTGGCGGTTGGTGCTTCGGTTTTTTCGCCCGAATCCTCCGACATCAGCCGAGTACCAGGTTTTCGGTGGCGGCGAGGCCTTCGCGGACGATGACGAGCATGTAATCGCCCATCGTCGGGAACGCGATCGCCAGCGTGACGACGCCGACCGCGAGACTGGCGGGGAGGCCGACCGCGAACAGGTTGAGCGAGGGCGCGGCGCGGCTCAGCATGCCGACGACGATGTTGAGGCAGAGCAGCAGGAAACCCACTGGCAACGCGAGCAACAGTCCGGCGAGGAACGCATAGCCGCCGAAGAACGCGATCGCCTTCAGCCGCTCGACGCCGATCCACGCGGCACCGGGGGGGAGCACGTCGTAGCTCTTCACCAGCAGGTCGATCAGGATCAGGTGGCCGTCGACCGACAGGAACAGCAGCGTCAGCATGATCGAGAAGAACTGGCCGAGCGCAGGGCTGGACTTGCCGTTCTGCGGATCCATCGAGGATGCGAAGCCGAGGCCCATCGCGCCGCCGATGATCTCGGCGGCGATGACGGGCGCGGCGAACGCGATCTGGAGCACGAAGCCGAGCGCGAGGCCGACAAGGGCTTCGGCGGCGGCGGAGAGGATGGTGGAGACGGCGAAGATGTTCTGCGGCGGGACGATCGGATGCGCAGCGAGGACGAGGAAGCCGATCGCGCCCGACAGCGTGACGCGCACGGTCAGCGGCACCGAGACGCTACCGAACACAGGCGCAGCGATGAACGTCGCACCGATGCGGATCATCACGAACACGAGCGCCCAAAGCTGTGGCTCGATGCTGAGCCCAAAACCTAGCACTGTAAAATCCCCCTCCCGCTTGCGGGAGGGGTTAGGGGAGGGCGCGGCGTACGTACTTGCGTCCGGTCGGTGGGGCACGCCCCTCCCCTGACTCCTCCCGCAAGCGGGAGGGGAGCAGCAAGTGCGCTCACTTCACCAGATCCGGGATGCGCTCGAAAATCCCGATCGTGAAATCGCTCAGCAGACCTAAAATCAGGCTCCCGAAGATCAGGATCGACACCGCGACCACGACCAACTTGGGCACGAACGACAGCGTCTGCTCGTTGATCGACGTCGCCGCCTGGATCATGCCCAGGATCAGCCCCGCCAGCAGCGCCGGGATCAGGATCGGCGCACTGGCGAGCGCCAGCACCCACATCGTCTGATTCGCGACGGTCAGGAAATATTGCGCGTCCATGCGCTCAGGTCGCGAACGAGTTGGCGAGGCTGCCCATCGTCAACGCCCAGCCGTCGACCAGCACGAACAGCAGCAGCTTGAATGGCATCGAGATGATCGTCGGGCTCAGCATCGCCATGCCAAGCGACATCAGCACGGTCGCGACGACCAGATCGATGACGATGAACGGCAGGAAGATCAGGAAGCCGATCTGGAACGCGGTCTTCAGCTCGGACGTCACGAACGCCGGCAACAGCACCGAGAACGGGATGTCGGTCGGCGTCGCATAGGGCCCGGATTTCGCGATCTGCGCAAACATAGTGACGTCCTTGATCCGCGTCTGCTTGACCATGAACGCGTGCAAGGGCACGCCGGCGGTCGTGATCATCTGCGTGCCGGCGAGCTGCCCGGCGGCATAGGGCTGGATCGCGGTCGTGTTGATCTGGCTGATCGTCGGCGCCATGATGAAGAAGCTGAGGAACAGCGACAGCCCGAGCAGCACCTGGTTCGGCGGCGTCTGTTGCAGCCCGAGCGCCTGGCGCAGGATCGCAAGCACGATGATGATCCGCGTGAAGCTGGTCATCATCAGCAGGATCCCCGGCAGGACCGTGAGCAGCCCCATGATGATGAGGACTTGCAGCGAAAGCGACAGCGAGCCGCTCTGGCCGGTGTTGCCCGCAGCCTGTCCGCCAAGCTGGCCGAGTGCGCGATCGACCGCGTCGCCGACAGCGGGGTTGGTCGGGGCGGGAACGGCCTGCGCAAAGGCGGGCATCGCGAGGAAGAGGGCGAGCAGGACGGCGAGGCCTATCCACAGCCATGCGTTTGCACGCGGGCGCGATGCAGAATTATGCAGCGTACCGTTCGTGGCTCCTGGAATTCCACGTACGCGAGAAAACGGTTTGGCGGAGGATGCGGCGAACAGGGCAGGGCCCGAGCCTTTCCGCGTCACCGTCGGACGAGCGACGGCGCTCATGCGTCGACCTTGTCGATCAGGTGCACGCCGCCGCGACCGACCGAGACGAGCAGCCGGCGGCCCTCGAAATCGATCACCGCGAGGCGCAGGCCCGGCGAGATCATCATTGTTTCCTTGACGCCGATCAGCCGCGTCGAGGGCTTGCCCGGGATCCGGCTCTCGAACTTGCGCCACAGATACAGGTAGCCGAACATCAGCCCGCACACGAGTGGCAGCAGGATGACGAGCTTGAGGATATAGGTCCAGAGCATCGGGTTCAGCCGCGCTTGTCTGGAGACACGAGCTCGGTCATCCGCACGCCGAAGCGCTCGCCGACCGTGACGACTTCGCCGCGGCCGATCAGCGTGCCGTTGACGAACACGTCGAGCAACTCGTTAGCCTGGCGATCAAGCTCGATCACGCTGGATTCGCCGAGCGCGAGCAGTTCGCGCAAGGTCAGGCTGGTCGAACCAATCTCGACAGTCAACTTGACATCAACATCCTGGAGCAGCCGGAAATTGGCGGCCACGGCGGCGTCGACGGGGAAGCCTCCGGTCATGTCGTTCATGCTGCAAATCCTTCGTCGAAACGGGTAATCGAGGTGAGCTGGATGGCGGCGAAACCATTGGACGTGCCGACCGTGCCGCAGCCGAGCCGGTTGTTGCCGACCATCACCGGCACGTCGCCCGAGATGGTGATCGGGATCACGTCGCCGGGTTTCAGGTCCATCAGCATCGTCAGCTTGACGACCGGCTCGGCGAGCACCGAGCGGATCGGGAAGCGCACGTTCATCGCCGCGCGCGTCAGTTCGGTGCGCCAGGCCGGATCGGGCTCGGCAGACTTGCCGACGACCTTCGCGGTCAGCGACGGTGCATGCGGCTTCAGCGCGGAGACGGGGTAGACGAGGTCGAGGAACACCGGCTTCGCGGCGCCCGCGGCGATGCCGAAGCGCGTGACGATCATCGCGTCCTCGCCGTCGAGATCGGCGATCATCGCCGGGTTCACCTCGACGCGGGTCGGCAGGAAGTCGAACCGCGCCATCGGCTCCCACGCGGTCTTGAGCGGCGCGGCGATCATCTGGCCGATCCGCGCGACCATCGCCTCGGCCGCGGGCGAGAACTCGGTCGGCAACGTGTGCGGCGCTGCACCGGTACCGCCGAAGAACATGTCGAGCATCTCGAGCACGAACTTGCCGTCCATGATGCACAGCGCCTGCGCCATCCCCGGCGTCATGATCAGCGGCAGCCACGCGGTCAGCGCATCGCTGCGTTCCGCGCGGTAGTCGGTGAAGCGCTGGACCACCAACGGCTCGGCCCAGCAGCGGACCTCTTGGCGCAGCAACGGCTCGAACACGCCGCGCAAACCACGCGCGAACCGTGCCGAGAGATGCTGCAGCGAATGCAGGTCGCCGAACGGATTGAGCTTGGCCCCGCCCAGCACGCCCTGATGCAGCACGCCGTCCTTGGGCGCGCCCGAGCGATCCCGGTCGCGTCGCTCGCGTGTCTTTGCTGAGGCCTCGTTAACCATGCCTCACTGAACAACGAAACTGGTAAAGTAAACGTTACCGATGCCGCCGAAGCCTTCCTTCTGCTTCAGCGTATCGTTGATCGATTTGGCGAGTCGGACCTGCAATTGGCGCTTGCCGTCGCTGCTCATCACCTGCTCCTCGGTGGTGTCGCCGAGCGTCATCAGGATGGCCGAACGGACCGCGATATCGTTGGTTTTCAGGTTGGTGATGACGGTGTCGTCATACGGTGTCGAAACCGCGATCCCGACCTGGACGAAGTGCACCGAATTCTGGAGATTGGACATGAAATCCTTCTCCATCGGGTAGTAGGTCGAGGCGTATTTGTCGCCCCCCTGCCCTTCCGGGGTCTTCATGCCGTGGTTTTCGGGCGCTGCGTCCTCGCCACCATGACCGCCGCCTTCGCCGCCATCGGGAGCATGCTTCTGCTCGCTCTTGGGGAGGAGTTTGGGCTTGCCGTCGTCGACCTCGGCATGGCCGCCACCGAACAGTCCGGCGCTGCTGGCATAGACGCCCGCACCGATGCCGCCGCCGACGAGCACCAGCAGCGCGACGCCGCCGATCAGCATCGTCTTCATCTTGCCCTTTTTCTTCGGGGCCGCGTCCGCAGTATCTTTCTTGTCGCTCATATCAGGGTCCTTCGGGTCAAGCGATTCGGGTGTTTTCGGTGGGGTCTGCGATCACGGCGGATACCGCGGTCGCGCGATTCGGGGCGTTCGTGGTTGCCGGTGCGCGCTGCTGGCTGGAACCGGCGTTGCTGCCCGTGTTGCCATCGCCGAGCATGGCTTGCCCGAGCTTCAGCCCTCGCGCTTCGGCCAGCGCGGCCAGCCGCGGCTGCGCATCGGCGAGCAAGGTCCGCGTCGCAGGCTGTTCGGCGTTGAAGTGGACGTGGACAGTGTCGCCATCTTTCCTCATCGACACGTCGATCGCGCCGAGCGCATCGGGGATCAGGCGGATCCGCGTGTCGGTCGCGTTGGCGGCGTCGCGGAGCATGTCGATGCGTTCGATCATCGCGTGCGGCCAGCGCTCCTGCCGCATGTCCAGCGCGGCATGCTGCGCCGTCGCGGGTGGGCTCTGCACGAGCGGTGCAGGGGCAGTCGAGCCGAGCACGGACTCGAGCGATCCCGTCTTCGCTTCGGTGTCGTCACGCGCCTTGGAGGCCACCTGGATCGCCGCGCCGAACACCTGAGCCGCCGACGCGACCGTGCCGGGTTGCGGTTGAACCGCACCGGGCTGCGCCACCGCAAGCGCGACCGGTGCCGTCGCCTCGGTCGCGGTCCAGCGCGGCGTGCCGACCACGGGGGGGGCCGCCGTCATTATCGGCATGGCGTCTGCCGAGGCGTCGGTCGGCACCGGACTGCGACCTGCCACCGTGCCATATCCAGCACTCGCCGGCATCGCGAACGGGACCGACGAGCCCATCTGGACTGGCGACACCCTCTGCACCTCCGTCATGGCCGCACCGAGGGGTGCCTCAGCGATCGGCGGCGGTGGCGAGGCGAGTACCCCCATGAGCGGTTGGGTGATCTGGCCGCCTTGGCCCGAAGTCCTCGCCATAGGCTTCGCCGTGCTTCCGGCTTTCACGAACTCCGGGACCTGCGAGGTAAGGAGCGTCGTGTTCGGGGCAACCTCGCCCACATGCGCGGGCAGCGGCAGGCTTGCGACCGGCGGCGCGACTGCACTGCCGCCGGGCATTTTTGCAAGCAGGTGCGGCGTATCCGGTAGCGCCTGATCGTGAGGCATCCGGCCAAGCAGGGGCGGGTCGGCCAAGGCTAGGCGGGGCGCTACGGCAGGCACCGGCTCAGCCATTGCCGCGCTCCCGCCCGACGGCAGGTTCGCCGAACGCTTCGATGCGGCGCGGGTCGCGGCCCCAGTCGGTTCGTCCGGCGAAGCACGCCCGTTCGGAAGGTCGGGACTATTCATCGCCCCGCGAGCCGCTTGCCTGTTCGCCGCCGGCTTGAGCGCGGCTTCAGGGGATGCCGCAACGACGCCACCAGGGCTCGAGCGGGTGGGAGATGGCGTGGCTGCCGCGACGACCTCGGGGCTCGCGGTGTCGGCAACTGCGGGGGCGACGAGCAAGGGCTGCGTAACTTGGTCGTGTCGCGGTACTTCAGTAGGAGGCGCCTTGGTTGGCTCGGAACGTTCGGCAAGTACCAGATCGTCCGTTTCCACGCCTTGTTCGCTTCGGGATGAACGGGGAGGGCGTGCGCCAAGTGCCTGCCGCCCAGCGGTGAGAGCCGGGCGTACGGGGACCGGCACCGCGACCGTCGCGGGTAGAAGCGCGGCGTCCGGTATTACCGGTGACGCGTCCGGCTTGGCGGCCACGGGTTGGGGCGTCATCGCGGCCTGCCACGAGACCGCGCCGACGCCGGCAAGAGCCGCGATCGGCAATCCGTTGCCGGTCGCGGCCCAGTCCTGCCGGGTAGAGGACGGCGATTGGAGATCGGGCGGCACGTCCCCGGTCGTCGCAGCGGGGGGCGCATCGTCGCTGGCCTGCGCAAAGGACTCCGCGAAACTGCCCGCTCCACCGCCTGCGACACCGCCCGCGACACTGCCCGCCTGTGGCGTCGTGGTCGCTCGCAGGGTTGGGGACGTCGGAGAAAGGGTCGCGGTCTGGATCATTCGGGCACTCGGGTTCGGGCGTGTGCCCGTCACTCAGCAAGGATCGTGCCGAACCTTCCGGAACGCCGGTGCATCTTCCATTTCGCGGATCGCCTTCAGCACCGCATCGGCGTCTGCGCGGGCAAGCAGCTTTTCCACCGCGCTCTGATCGCGCTTGGCAGCGCGGGTCGCTTCGGTCGCGCGTTCGACATGGCGCTCGGCAGCGCGGACGCGTTCGACTGCGGCGGTGGCGGACTGGTGCAAGCGTTCGCGGTAATGCGCCGACGCCCCCAGCGACACCGCGGCAAGCGTCTCGTGGACCGGCGCGACCGCTTCGGCGAGCAGCGCGATACGCCCGGACAAGAGCTGTTCGCTGGCGAACTTGTCGTGCGCGCGCGCTTCGTCGGCGCGGGTCAGGCCGAGCTGAAGCGTGCGGACGCGGTGGATGCGCGCCAGCGTCTTGCCGCGGGCATCCGCCATCTCAGCCGCCGAACACGCCGGTCAGCTCGGCGACCGCGTCGTTCAGCGAGACGTTCTCGTCGGCGTCCTGGCGGATATATTCCATGACTGCCGGGTGGCACGCGATCGCCGCGTCGATCGCGGGATCGGCACCGTGGCGATAGGCGCCCATCAGCACGAGATCGCGGTTTTCCTCATAGGTGGCGAGGTGGCGGCGGAGCGTCCGTGCGGCCTTCGCATGCGGCGCGTCGACGATATCCGTCATCACGCGGCTGACCGACGGGCCGATGTCGATCGCGGGATAGACCCCGCGCTCGGCGAGATGGCGGTTGAGGACGATATGGCCGTCCAAGATCGAGCGGGCGGAGTCGACCACCGGATCGTTGCCGTCGTCGCCATCCGCCAGCACCGTGTAGATCGCGGTGATCGAGCCGCCGGTGTGGACGTCGACGCCCGCGCGCTCGATAAGGTTCGGCAGCATCGCTATTGCGCTGGGTGGGTAGCCTCTGGCCGACGCCGGCTCGCCGAGCGCGAGGCCGATCTCGCGACCGGCATGCGCGACGCGGGTCAGCGAATCCATGATGAGCAGGACCTTCTTGCCCTCGTCGCGGAAGGATTCGGCAATCGCGTGCGCCCGCAGCGCGCCGCGGATGCGGAGCACCGGCGAATGGTTGGCGGGGACGGCGACGACCACCGAGCGCTTGCGCGCCTCGCCAGCGACCTTGGTTTCGAGGAAGTCGGCGACTTCGCGGCTGCGCTCGCCGATCAGGCCGATCACGATCACGTCGGCCTGCGCGGCGCGGACGATCATGCCGAGCAGCACCGACTTGCCGACGCCCGAGCCCGCCATGATGCCGACGCGCTGGCCTTGGCCGATCGTCAGCAGGCCGTTGATCGCGCGCACACCGACGTCGAGCGGTTCGAGCACGCGGCCACGATCGAGCGGCGACTGGAGCTTGCCTGCGAGCGGCCAGCGCCCGGCGCCGCGGATCGGGCCGAGGCCGTCGATTGGCTTGCCGGCGCCATCGACGACGCGACCGAGCATGGCAGCCCCGACTTCGGCCTCCCCCGGCGCGCCGATCGGCTTGACCGGTGCGCGCGGAAGAAGGGCCGCAGCGCCGCCGAGGTTCATCATCAACGTGCGGCCGTTGCGAAAGCCGATGACTTCCGCCTCGACGCTCGTCGCGCCTTCGCCGACCTGGCAGACGGTGCCGACGGGTAGCGTGAGGCCGACCGCCTCCATGAGCAGCCCGTCGAACGAGGCGAGGCGGCCGGAGACCTTTGGCTTGGCGACGAAATCGGCGTTGGAGAGGGTTTCGAGATAGTCGGCGGTAAATCGGTTCAGCATTTGGGCACCGGCACGCGGTCGATCGCCTGCGCCAATTGATCCAGCCACAATTCCGGACCGTCCTCGACGATCGTCGACGCGCTTTCGAGCACGAAGCTGCCGCGCGCCACGCCCGGATCGCCGGCTGCGAAGATCGTCTTCGGCAGGCGGCCGTCGAGCAGCGCGACGTCGTCCGGGTGGACGCGGAGCAGCGCGGATTCGGCGGAGTCGGACAGGAGTTCGGCGGCGGTCTCGATCCGGCCGGCGAGGACGTCGGGGGCGATACCGACTTCACCGACAAGTTTCGAGACTAGGAACAGCACGGTTTGGCGCAGCTGGGCGGCGACATGCTCGCGGTCGATCCGGTCTCCGCCGAGCGCGGCGGCGAGGTCGCCGAGCAGCGCGCCGTCGCGTGCGGCCGTCTCCTGCGCGGCGGCAGCGGCAGCGGCAAGACCCTCCGCGTAGCCGGCGGCATGCGCGTCGGCGAGCGGATCGATGAACGACGATTCGCTGACCGGGTCGAGCGGATCCCAGCCGGCGGTCGGGTTCACGTCCTTGTCCGCGGGGCTGAAATGCTTCGGGGCACTCGGCTCCGAAGTAAAGTTCGGGGACGCGACATTGGTCGGCCGCGCTGCCACACGCTCGCGAATATCCGCCGCGGCGAACCCAGAGGGCGGCGCGAACGCGCTCGCCAGGATGTGCGCGGTCGTCGTGTGGCGCGACGCGAAGCCTGCGGTGAAGCCGTTAGACATAATCGTCTTCCCCCCCGCCCATCTGGATCGTGCCGTCCTTCGCGAGGCCGCGCGCGATCGCGATCATCGCCTTCTGTGCCTCGAGCACTTCGGCGAGCTTCATCGGCCCGCGTGCCTCCATCTCGTCGCGGATGCCATCGGCGGCGCGCGCCGACATGCAGCCGAGGAAACGGTTGCGGATCGTCTCGTCGACGCCCTTCAGCGACTTGGTCAGGATCTCGCTGTCGACGTTGCGGATCAGCGTGCCCAGGTTCTTGTCGTCGAGTTCGAGCAAATTGTCGAAGACGAACATCGCCTCCTCGATCGCCTTGGCGACGTCGCGGTCGATCTTGAACAGTTTCGGCATCACGCGCTGTTCAGTCGCTTTGCGCGCGCCAGACAGGATCTTCGCCGCCTCGCGCGTGCCGCCCAACGTCACGCCGGCGCCGGTCGAGCCCGTGCTGGTGCGGTTGGCGAGCAAGGTGCGCAGCGTATCGACCGCCTCGGGGGTGATCGGCCCAAGCCGCGCGATGCGGTGGAGGATGTCGGGCTGCACCGCGTCGGGCAACAGCTCGAGCACCTGGCCGCCGACCGATGCGTCGAGGTTGGCGATCAGCACCGCGGCGATCTGCGGATGCTCCTTCTCGATCATCGCCGCGATCTCGGGCGCGTCGAGCCAGTCGAGCAGTTCCAACTCGCACGCGGCCTCGGCCGGCGTGATCCGCGCGAGCACGCTCTCGGCCTTTTCGCGGCCGAGCGCGCGGTTCATCACCGCTTCGATCTTGGGACGCGGATCGAACCCGATCGCGGTCCGCTCGCGCGCGCGATCGACGAAATCGTCGAGCACGTCCTCGACCTCCTGCTCCGACACGTCGGCGACCTTGAACATCGCCGCGCCAAGCTGGCGAACTTCCTCCGGCTCGAGCTTCTGGAGGATGGCCGCGGCCTCCTCCTCGCCGACGAGCATCATCAGCACCGCGGCGCGCTCGACGCCGGTGTAGGTTCGGATGGCGACTTCGCTCACTTGGCGTCCGCCTTGATC
Source organism: Sphingomonas sp. PP-CE-3G-477 (assembly GCF_003050745.1). Classification (GTDB taxonomy): domain Bacteria; phylum Pseudomonadota; class Alphaproteobacteria; order Sphingomonadales; family Sphingomonadaceae; genus Sphingomonas. The sequence continues at coordinate 181,917 of NZ_QAOF01000005.1, forward strand.
ATGTCGCGCACGGCCAGCGCGGCGCGCGTCGGATTGTCGCGGGTGAAGCCGCGGACCGCGCCGATCCGGTCGTCATAGCCACGCGTGTTCTCGAGCTGGTCGAGGCTGACGGGCGGCGCGACACCGATCCCGGCTGGCGCGCCCTCGCCATCGACTTCGCCGATCGGCTGGCCGAAGGCAGGACGCGTGGTGGCATCCTCGCGCTTCTTCATCAGCGCCTTGGCGATCGGGCGGACGCCGAGCAGCAGCACCAGCAGCGCGATCAGGATCGCGGTGCCGTTGCGCGCGAGCACCGGCAGCCAAGCGTTGTCGTACCAGGCGGGGCCGGCAGCGGCATCGGTGGCGCCCGCGAACTTGCGGCTGATGACCGTAACGTTGTCGTTGCGCGCCTGATCGAAGCCGACCGCGCTCTTCACGAGATCGCTGATCTGGTTGATCTCCATCGCGGTGCGGCGGCCCTTGTCGGGATCGCGGAGCAGGACGGCGACCGAGAGACGCTTGACCCCGCCGGGCGTGGCGCGCGTGACCGACACTTCGCGGCCAAGGTCGTAGGCGCGCTGATACTGGTCGGACTGCTTCATCGCGTCGGGGGCAGGGCCGCCGGCGACCGGCTGCGCACCGGTGTTGCCGGTCGCCGGCTGCGGCGTCGACAGCGTGCTTGCGGCAGGCGGCGTGTTGCTCAGCGCGCCCGGAATGCCGCCTGGAGCAGCGCCCGCGCCGTCCTTCTGGTTGCCGGTCCAGTTGCCCGTCTCGGCGCGCAGCACGCCCTGCTTCTCATAGCTTTCGCGCGTCGCCTGGCTTTCGTCGAGATTGACGTCGGCCTGCACTTCCGCGGTGAAATTGCCTGCGCCGACGAGCGGCGTGAGCAACGCGATCAGCTGGGTCCGATACTTGTCCTCGACGCGGCGCTGGATATCGATCCGCGCGTCGCTGGCTGCACCCGCGCCGTCGTTGCCGCCGGCCTTGGTGAGCAGTGCGCCCATCTGGTCGACGATCGTCACCGCCTCGGGCTTCATGCCCGGCACCGACGAGGCGACGAGGTTGATGATCGAGCTGACCTGCGCATCGCTCAGCGACCGGCCACCCTGCAACTTCAGGATCACCGAGGCGGAGGGCGCGGCGTTGTCGCGCACGAACACCGAGGCTTCGGGCATCGCGAGATGCACGCGCGCCTCGGCGACCGCGTCGATCTCCTCGATCGACTTCGCCATCTCGGACTCACGCGCCTGGCGGAGGCGTTCGCCTTCAACCGCGCGTGAAACGCCCATCGGCAACTGGTCGAGGATCGCATAGCCGCCGGGCGCCGCTTTCGGCAGGCCCTGGCCCGCGAGCAGCATTTTCGCGCGGCTGTAATCGTCCTCGCCGACGGTAAGGGCGCCGGTGCCTTCGTCGATATGGCTCTTGATGTTGGCCGTCGTCAGCGCGGACGTGACCGCAGCCTTGTCGGAATCGGGCAGGCCGCTGAACAGCGTCTTCTGCGTCGGCGTCGACAGGCTCATCCACGCAAGCGCGGCGGCAGCGATGAGTCCGACCATCAGCGCCATCGGCAGCGAGCGACGGACCGCCGGCTGCGCGAACGCGCCCTTGATCTGCTGGAGGGGATTGGCGAACCGTTCGGTCGCGCCGGATGTGGGGATGAGTGCGGTGCTCATGTCAGACCGGCATGCTCATGATATCCTTGTAGGCGGACAGCAGCTTGTTGCGGACCTGCAACGTCGCCTCGAACCCGACCGACGCCTGCTGGCGGGCGAGCATCACTTTCGCGATGTCGACCGTCTCGCCGCGCTCATAGCTTTCGCTGAGCTTGGCAGCCTGCGTCTGGCCGTCGTTGATGCTCTTCAGCGCGGTTTCCATCGTGTCGACGAAGCTGGTCGGCTTGACCGTCTCGGTCGGCGAGACGTTCCCCGCCGCCCCAGCACGCGACAGCGCCTGGTTGCGTTCGAGGATCTGCGAGCGCAGCGCCATGACGCGGTCGACGCTCATCGCGCCGCCGCCTACTCCACTGACGCCGCTCATGCCGAGGCTGCCCAGTTCTGTGCGCTGCCGATGTCGTCACCCTGCTCGCGCGCCTTGGCGAGGCGATAGCGCAGCGTGCGTTCGGAAATGCCGAGGCGCTTTGCGGTCTCGATCCGGCTGCCGTTGCACGCCTTGAGCGTCTCGCGGATCGCGGCGAACTCGCTCATCTGGACGATGTTGCCGAGCGTCCCGGGGGGCGTTTCCGGTTCCGACGGCGCGGCGGGCGCGATGGACATCACCGGCGCGGTGCGCTGGAACGTCATCGTCACCGGGCGGTCGAAGACGATGTGGTTCGCCTCGATCGTATCGCCGCCGCAGAACAGCAGTGCGCGCTGGATCACGTTCTCCAGCTCGCGGACGTTGCCCGGCCAGTCGTGCAGCATCAGCTGCTCGATCGCGGCGTGGCTCGGCCAGGGGATGACGTTGCGGTTGCCGGCATGACGCAGGATCAGCGTCGCGGCGAGCGCGGGGATATCCTGCGGGCGTTCGGCCAGCGACTTGGTCGCGAGCGGGAACACGGCAAGGCGGTAATAGAGATCGGCGCGGAACCGGCCGGCGGCGACTTCGGCGTGAAGATCGCGGTTGGCGCAGGCGATGACGCGCACGTCGATCGGCTGCGGCACCGAGGCGCCGAGCGGCACGACCTCGCGCTCCTGCAACACGCGGAGCAGCTTTGCCTGCAATTGCAGCGGCATCTCGGCGATTTCGTCCAACAAGATGGTGCCACCATTGGCTGCGCGGAAAAACCCGTCGCCGCCCGCCGACGCGCCGGTAAACGCACCCTTCTGGTGGCCGAACAGCAGCGCCTCGAGCATCGATTCGGGGAGCGCGGCGCAATTGATCGCGATGAACGGCTTGTCTTTCCGCGCGGAGCCGTTGTGGATGGCGCGGGCGAGCACTTCCTTGCCGGTGCCGGTCGGACCGTTGATCAGCACGGTGATGTCGGCGGCGGCAACGCGCTCTGCGAGGGCGAGCAGCGCGAGCGATTCGGGGTCCGCTGCGGTCGGCATTTCGGGCCCACCGATCAGCGCGCGCGCGAAGCCGTTGCCGACTGCGGTGTCCTCGGCGGCAAAGCTGATCCGCGCCGGCGAACCGTCACGCGACGGGGTCACTTCACGCCCCTGGCAACCGATCACCACGGTGCGGGCGGGGGCGGTGATGCCCTCCCCATCCGCGACCAGGAACAGGTCGTTCGGCCCAGGCTGCGCGGTCTCGAAAGAGCCCACCCCGAACCCCTGCGCGCGCAGCGACGAGACGAGCGCGTATTTACGCGAAGTGACTGCCGCTGATGGAAAAATCGAACGCATGAAAGGGTCCCCCTGAACGAATCGGGGAATGCGCCATCATTGGTAAATTCGTGGTTAAACCCTGCCGGCACCGGCAGATTATTTCCGGGCGCGTCCACGCGGACACACGCGGACATATACCGGGTGCGTTCGCGCGCGCGGAAGCGCTCACCTGCGTGTGCCAGCCCGCGCGCGAGGCCGAATTTTTTCCCTAAATCTCCGCGGAAGCCGGCCGTTACTCACTCTGACGGCACGGGACTTCGCCATGGGGGCGGCGCGGATCGTCTGAACATTCACGGAGATTTCGACATGACTGTCATCGGTACCAACGTCTCGGCGCTGCGCGCCCAGAATGCCTCGACCCAGGCTTCCAACATGCTCGCAACGTCGATGGAACGCCTGTCGACCGGCAAGAGCATCAACTCGGCCAAGGACAACGCCGCCGGCCTCGCCATCACGTCGTCGATGACGTCGCAGATCCGCGGCATGAACCAGGGCATCCGTAACGCCAACGACGGCATCTCGATGGCGCAGACCGCAGAGGGCGCGCTCGGCGAAGTCAGCAACAACCTCCAGCGCATGCGCGAACTCGAAGTGCAGAAGACCAACGGCACATATTCCGCAAGCGACATCGCCAACATCACGACCGAGCAGAACTCGCTCGCCAAGCAGATCAACAATGTTCTGACGAACACGGCGTTCAACGGACAGAAGTTGTTCGACGGGACCGCTGGTCAGGTCGGCACCGCAGGTAAGGCCGCAGTCGCACAGGTCGGTACAGCGCAGGTCGGTACTGCAGCCAATGGTGCCACGCCAGCCTCGGACGATTATGCGCCTGCCTCGGCGGATTACAAGCCAGCACAGGCAGCGGTTGCCGCGTCCGCCAATTACGTCGCTGGTACCGGAACCGTATCGATCCAGGCAGGAGCCAATACCTCGGACAAGATCAGCTTGAACCTGGGTACCAGCCTCTCGACGGCTTTGACCAGCGTTGTATCGACCACCGGTACGTCGGTGGCGGGTGCGACGCTTGAGAATTACGACTCGGCATTGTCGACGATCGCCAGCCGTCGCGCCGATCTGGGTGCGACCCAGAACCAGCTCCAGTCGGCGGTCAACAACCTGACCTCGAACGCGACCAACCTGTCGGACGCGAAGAGCCGCATCGAAGACACCGATTTCTCGGCAGAAACGACGGCACTCGCCAAGGCGCAGATCCTGAGCCAGGCATCGACCGCGATGCTCAGCCAGGCGAACCAGAGCCAGCAGAGCGTTTTGAAGCTGCTTCAGTAATCCGGACCGGCACCGGCACCGCCCCCCAAGGGTATCGGTGCCGATCGGACCCGCCTTGCTTCCCAGAAGCGGGGGGCGGAGAAAACCTCGGTGGCGCAAGCCACCGGGGTTTTTGCGTGTCTGGCGCCGCGCCGGGCAACGCTTGATAGCTCGCGCGATTAGAACGAGAAAGACGAGAGGATCAGGAAGCCGCGCTGCATCTCTTCCTTAAACCGGACCTCGGTCTCGCCGTTCGGTAGTGGCCGATCAGCGAAAACGCCGTCGCCCAGAACTCGGGTATTGGGATCGGCGATCATGCCGAACCCGAGATTGAAGCTCTCCTTTCCGCTGCTACGACGGAACCCGAACATCAGGCCCATGCCGATTGCCTCGATGATGTTGTCTGTGCCGGGTTGAAGCGAAACGAACGGGCCGACGCCCCAAACACCCTTCTGCAGTCCGGTCCATTGCCAATCGGGGGTGAAGAAATAGTGCGATTCGAGCATGATGCGTGCTCGGCCATTGTCCTCATCGTCGACCCGGACGACCCCATTCACCAACGATGCCTCGGTCACCCGGTCGTTGTCTCCCGAATCCAGCGTGAACGATATTCCGACGCCGAACTTCAATCCGGCGAACTTCCCTAGGTCTTCGTCATTTCCGGGGGGAGCTCCGGGATCCACTGGTGGTGCAACATCCTTCTTAGCCGCCGGCGCTGCTGCCACGACTCTGGCCGCCGGGGCGGGTGCGGGTATTGGGGCAGCCATGGTCTGTTCCACATCGGATGGAACACTCGTGTCGAGCGCGTCGATCTGCTGATCGAGTGCGTCGCGCTGCTTCTGTAATTCCGCGCGTTTCGCGTTACGCCATTCGTTAGCGATATGGTCGGATGTCCGCGTCTGTGCAGCCGCCCGTTCGGGCGTGGCGGCGACCAGCGCCAGCACAGAGACCAATATTGCTGATATGCGTGTCATGCTCGCCCCCCGAATGGCTCGAGAGGCAAGATGCGGCTCGGTATGGTCGCGGTCTACAGTAGGTAGCTCCGTATCGGAGGCAACGCTTCAGTAGTAAATCGCCTGACGGTCAGATCTGTCGTGCCAGCGCCTTCTTCAACTTTGCGTGCGCGGATGCCTTGATCTGGCACACCCTTGCCGAGCCGATGCCGAAGACTTCGCCGATCTCTTCGAGGTTGAGTTCCTCGACATAGTATAGCTGGATCACCTGTGCTTCGCGTTCCGGCAAGGCGGTGATCGCGGCGATGAGCGCTTCGCGCATGTCGCTGTCGGCGAGTTGCTCGAACGCATCCGGCGTATCGTCGGCGAACCAGGGGAGGTCGTCCGCATACATCTCGTCGATCGAGTCGAAGCGGATCGAGTCGGCGGTGACGTAGTCGGTGCGGAGTTTCTCGATCGTGACGCCGATATGCTCTGCGATCATGTCTTCTCCCGGAGCTTTCCCGGTGCGGGCGGTGATCGTCGAGATCGCCTCGGCGTACTGGCGACGGCGGCGCATCGCGCCGCGGGTCGACGTGGCCTGGCGGCGGAGTTCGTCGATCATGCTGCCGCGCAGGCGCGTGATCAGGTAGGTCTTGAACGGCATGCCGCGCTCGTCGAAATTCGCGGCGGCCTCGACCAGCGCGACCAGGCCGACCTGGATGAGGTCCTCGACTTCTACCCTACTGCTCATGCTGCCGTGGACGTGCCAAGCGATCCGGCGGACGAGCGGCAGGTGCTGTTTGACGAGCTGGTCCGCGTCGCCGTCGGGGCGTTGATGCGGGCGGTACGTCAAAGGCTGGGCGTCTGCGAAGGCGCCGCGCATCGGGAGGGCGCTCATGCTGCGAGCGCCTGCTGCGAGGCGCCGATGACGGCGACGACTTCGACGGCCTTTTCCTCGGGCACCTCGAAGAACGACATCACCGGCGTATCGGGCAGGCACGTCCGCACGAGCTTGCGGATGGCGATGCGGATGGTCGGCTGGACGACCAGCGCGAACGGTTTCGCTTCGGCGATCAGCGGTTCGGCGGCGCGTTGCAGCGCCTCGACGATGCGGCGGCCGAGATCGGGTTCGATGACGTGGCGGCGCGATTGATCGGCGCGCATCGCCTGGCCGAGCAGACCTTCCAATTGACCCTCCAACGTCATGACGCGCAGCGGTTCGCGCACGCCGCACAGTTTCTGGATGATGAGCGCGCCGAGCTCGGGACGGATCGTCTCGATGATCTCCTCGGCGTCCTGCGTGCGCTGCGCCGCGACCGCGATCGCGCCGGCGATGCGGCGGAATTCCTTGAGCGGAACGTTCTCCGCGAGCAGCCCTTTCAGCACCTGCGTCAGCGTCGTGATCGGCAGCGGCGCGAGTGCTGCGACCAGTTGCGCGGCGCGTTCCTTAAGGCCGTCGAGCAGCGCCTGCACTTCGTCCTGGCCGAGCAGCTCGGCCGCGTTCTGGCCGAGCAGGTGGTTGAGATGCGTCGCCATCACCGTGCCGGGATCGACCACCAGATAGCCTGCACCCGTCGCGGCATCGGCATCGCCCGCATCGACCCAGGTCGCATCGAGCCCGAAGGTCGGGTCCTTGACCTTCTTGCCGTAGAGATCGCCGAACGCCTGCCCGGTATCGAGCGCGAGCATCTCGTCGGGCGAGACGGTGTCCTCGCCGACGACGACGCCGTTGACGAGGATGCGGTAGACGTACGGCGCGAGGTTGATGTCGTCGCGGACGCGGACCTGCGGCACGACGAAGCCGAGTTCCTTCGACAGCTGACGACGGACGCCGGTGATGCGGCCCATCAGCGGCGAGCCGCGGCGCTCGTCGGCGAGCGGCACGAGGCCGTAACCGATGTCGAGATTGACCTGCATGCCATCCGTAACTTCCTCCCAGCCGATCTTCGACTGGTCGATCGTCTCGACGGGGACGACCACGACGGGGGCTGGGCGGCGCTCGATCTGGTGGAGCTTCCACGCGGCGAACCCGGCGATGGCCGCGGCGGGGAGTATGACCATGTGCGGCATGCCGGGCAGGATGCCGAGCAGCGCGAGGATGACCGCAACCGGGGTCCAGGTGCGGGGGCTACCGAACTGGCCGCCGATCTGGCCGGCGAGATCCTTGTCGGAGGTGACGCGCGTCACGATCGAGGCGGCGGCGATCGACAGCATCAGCGACGGCAGCTGCGCGACTAGCGCGTCGCCGATCGCGAGCAGGATATAATTGTGCGCCGCATCGGCGATCGTCATGCCGTGGCTGACCGGGCCGAGGATCAGGCCGCCGATGATGTTGGCGGCGAGGATCAGCATCGCCGCGACCGCATCGCCCTTCACGAACTTCGACGAGCCGTCCATCGAGCCGTAGAAATCGGCTTCGGTGGAGACTTCGACGCGGCGTGCCTTGGCTTCGTCGGGGGTGATCAGGCCGGCGTTGAGGTCGGCGTCGATCGCCATCTGCTTGCCGGGCAGCGCGTCGAGCGTGAAGCGCGCGCTGACTTCGGAGACGCGGCCGGCGCCTTTGGTGACGACGATCATGTTGATGATCATCAGGATCGCGAACACGAAGATGCCGACGACGTAATCGCCGCCGATCAGGAACGTGCCGAATGCCTCGATGACATGGCCCGCCGCGCTCTCGCCCTCGTGGCCGTGGACCAGCACGATGCGGGTGGAGGCGACGTTGAGGCCGAGGCGGAAGAGGGTCGCGAACAAGAGGACGGTCGGGAAGGCGGAGAAATCGAGCGGCTTCTGTGCGTTCAAGGCGACCATCAGCACCGCGAGGCTGATCGCGATGTTCGCCACGAAGAAGATGTCGAGCATGAACGCCGGGATCGGCACGACCATGACGAGCACGAGCAGCAGGATCGCGAGCGGCAGGACGGACGCGCGAGCATTGGAGAGGATGCGGTTCATCGCTTAGCCGCCCAACCGTGCGAGCATCATGTAGGCGAGCCGCGCGGTATCGGGCGTCGGGCGCAGGATGCTGGCGGCGGCCTGCGTCGTCTTGCCGGTGAACTTGCCCATTGCCGTGGTCGCCCAGGCGAGCGCGTCGTCGGCGCTTTCGTTGTTGCCGGTGATGACCGTGCTGCCGTTCATGTCGAGCGCCTGCGCAGCATAGTTGGCGGGCGTCGCGGTCGCGCTTGCTCCTGCGGCGGCACCGCCGAGCTTGTCGGCGAACCGGTCGTAGATCGCCGACAGCGTGCGCGGCTGGTTGTTCGAATCGTAGAAGACATTGTGGTTCGCGCGCGCGGCGGCGGGGAAGAGCGCGGCGCCGCTCGCCTGCGGGTTGACCTGCATCGTCTTGAGGAACTTGGTTGCGCCGCCGAGGCCCATGAAGTGCGCCATATACAGGTCGGTGCCCGAGGCCGGGCGGTTCAGCGTGCCTTCGAGCGAGGCCTTGTTGTCCGACGCATATTCGGCGGCCATCAGCGAGGCGGCATTGGGATCGTTGCGCAGCGCGAGGATCGCCGCCTTGGTGCCGGCGTCGCCGACCGAGAGGCGGCCGCTCGACGACTGGCCGATGCTGTTCGCGGCCCACGCCATGCCGTGCTCGGCGCCGTGCTTCTTGACGACGGAGAGCCAGCTCTGTTCGATGAACTGATAGAGGCCCGAGGCGCTCGACGTGCCAGCCTTGGCATTGGCGTTAAGCCCGCTCTCGAGCTTCGCCTGGCCCAACAAATAGTCGAAATCCACGCCCGTCTTGCGGCTCGCAAGCGCGATCGCGGACTGGATCCGGCCGGTAGTGATAGGATTGACGGTCATGCCCGTGTGCGGTGCCCCTGGTTCAGGGGATGCTCAGCAAGGGGCGTGCCAGTTTTATGTGTGGGGCTGCATTCCCAAGATCCGCGATGCGGCGCTATCTCGAAGCCCCGCCCCCAATTCCGTCACCCCAGCGAAAGCTGGGGTCTCGTGCGGCAAGGATGCGCCCTATTACGGGGATACCCAGCTTTCGCTGGGGTGACGGCCTTTCCTTGTGGGGCGGTGTCAGGCGGTCGCGATGTTACGCGTACGCGGCGCGCAGACCCGGCCGATAGCCGGCAACGGCACCGTCGCCGGTCAGGGTTTGCAGGCGGCGGCGAACATTTGCCGCCATCAAGTTGGTGTAGATCCGGCACGTCTCATTGAGCCGGTTCGCCTCGTCGGCCAGCTCGCGGATCTCGGTGCCGGCGGGGCCGGTGCCGAGCAGCGCGACCTGTTCGATCCCGGCGAGCTTGTCGGCGGTCGCGCGCTCGAGGCTGGCGACGTCGTTCGACTTCAGCGCAGCGATCTCGGCATGCAGCGCGTCGATCACGCGGATCAGGGCTTCACGCCGCTTCATTGGAATTCCAGGCGAGGCTGAGCGCCACCAGCCGATCGGCGATGGTCGCGGGAAGGATGGGGAAGGTGCCGCTGGCGATCGCCTTCTTGATCTCGGCAACGCGCGTTGCGTTGATCGGCGGCGACGATGCCATCGTCCTGGCCAGTGCCAACGAGTCCGAGAGGACCGGGTTCTGCGCCTGTGCCGCGGCTTGCGGCGAGGGCTGTACCGGAGTCTGAACGGGCGTCGTCGGCGTCGCGGCGGCGACGCGCACGACGGAACGATCTCCTGCTACTGATGGCTTCGCGCCGACCGAGTCCACCATGTCCGCATCCTTTGGTTTGCGATGACATCAGCAGGAACGGCCGCACGGCGAAAAGCTTTAGCAAAATTAATCTGTTTGCCGAATTTAGGTCGGACCTCAGTTCGACCAGCCGGGCAGCGTGGCGTGGCCAGCCTCGACGGCGATCGCCTGGACCGGCGTACGCGTGTCGTCGACCTTGACCATGAAGCGGCCGCCGGGCGCGGCATCGCCCATCGCGACGCCTTCGCGGCTGATCGAGAACCCCTCCGTGCCCGCCTCGATCACGATCGGATCGCCGCGCTTGATGACTGGCGCGACCTTCGCGGCTGGTGCGAACGAGGCGGCGACCGCGGCGGGCGCGTTGGCCGGGCGGACGACCTGCACGAAGATCCGCCAAGCCGGTCCCGCGCATGATACGACCACCGCGTCATGCTGTTCGGAGCGCCACGACAGCGACACTGTAGGGCAGGTCGCGAGGCGCAACCGTGCGTCGATCGGCGTGCGGGCGCCACCCTCGGCGCCCGTCGGCCGGCCGGTAAACGCGGCAACCGAACGATCGAGTGCGGCGGTATCCTGGAAGCTCGCGGCCATGAGCAGGAATGGGATGATCATTGAGCGGTCCTTTGAACGTCGCCCCTTGGGGGTTCGCCGACAAAGGCGACGGAGACGATGGCGGCGCGGCGGCCGGGCTTGGTGGCGGTGACGATCGCGACGCGGGACGGCGCGACCGCGGCCAGCGCAGCGGCAACGGTGCGCGCGCGGTCGGCGGCTAGGATCGCGGCGCTGCCCGTCACGCGATCGATATCGGCGGACGTGCCGTCGGTCGAGCCGGTGACGGTGAGCATGACGCGAGGGTCGCGTGCCGCTTCCCGCGCCCAGGCGACGAGCGCGCCCGGCGTGGTCGGCAGGATCGCCGAGCCTGGCGCGAAATCGAGGATGCCGGCGGCGGCGACGGGCATCGGCGTCGGCTCTGCGTCGTTGGCGCCGAAGCCTTCGCGGATACCCTTTGCCAAATCCTTGCCGCCGATATGTTGGGTCGCCTGGAGCAGCACGAGGAAGCCGACCAGCAACAGCGCGAGGTCGGCGAGCGTGACCAGCCAAAGTGGCTTGCCGGTCGGCGTATCGGGATACTCGCTCGCGTTCACGCGACGGTGGCCAGAACGGGCGCGATATAGCCGCGCGGCGTCTCGCGTTCGGCAAGCGCGACGAGCGGCGCTTCGATACGCGCACGCTCGAACGCTTCGTTGCGCCCCTGCGCGCGCAGGCGGTTGGCGATCGGCATGAACAGCAGGTTGGCGAACAGCGCGCCGTACAGCGTGGCGAGCAGCGCCACCGCCATCGCGCCACCGATCGCGCCGGGATCGCTCATCGTCGCGAACATCTGCGCGAGGCCGATCAGCGTACCGACCATGCCCATTGCGGGCGCGACCTCGGCAGCCCCGGTCCAGACGTCGGCGGCGGCGACGTGGCGTTCTATCCGCGCGCGACGACGATGCTGGACCAGCGTCGCGACGTCGGTCGCAGAGCTGCCGTCGACGATCGCGGCGATGCCGGCGGCGACGTCATGGTCGGTGATGACCGAGCGATCGAGTGCCATCACGCCGTGGCGCTTGGCGATCCGCGATAGCGCAGTGATCTGGAGCAGCAGCGGATCGGCATCGAACCGGCCGCGGCCTAGCGTCGTGACCGCGGCCAGCGCGCGACCGAGGTCGCGGAAGGGCGTGCGAAGAACGACGGCGACAGCGGTGCCGCCACCGACGATGGCGAGCGCTGCGGGGTCGAGCAGTTGTGCGAGCGTGATCATGTGCGTGGGGCGATGCAAGGGACGGGCCAGATTGGCGGGCGGCCGGATTGGCACCCGATATGCCGGGTCCTTGGGCCACGCTCGGGAGAGCCTAGTTCCAGCATCCACCGATCCACGTGGTCGATGGCTTCGGGTATGCCGAGCGATGAAGCCCGGATCAGGTCCGGGGCGGCGGCGTGGCGTAGGAGCCGCAACTCCTTGCCCAAAGCACCACCCCGGCGAAGGCCGGGGCCCAATTGGGGGACGCCGCTAACTGCGGATGCGCTTCGTTACTGCAACCTCTCCAATTGGGCCCCGGCCTTTGCCGGGGTGGTGGAGATGGCTGAGTGACAGCGCCCCCTTCCTTGTTCTCCCGCGAAGGCGGGAGCCCGGACTGGGTCCCCGCCTGCGCGGGGAAACATCGCCGCGCCGGGCCAGCAGTTCGGTTTGCCGCCTTAACGCACCAACCGGCAACCGCCTTGCCGCTCACCCCTGCAACACCGGCAATCTCTTGCCGTTCGTCTTGCCGCCGCGTTGCCGCCGTCCGGCAAACCGCCATTCCCCACCCTGATCGCCAAAACTGGCACGGCCATTGCTTATGTCCGGTTGCGCAATGGTTGCGCCAGGAGACGGGCTTGTGTCAGGCGACACGCTTTTCGGAGTTCACGGGGCGGCACTCGAGGTGCGCTCGCAGCGCATGGGTGTGCTGGCGTCGAACATCGCCAACGCCTCGACGCCCGGCTTCAAGGCGCGCGACATCGATTTCCAGGCCGCGCTCGCGTCGGTCGAGAACGATGGCGGCACCAATGCCGCGACCAAGTTCCGCATCCCGACGCAGACCTCGATGGATGGCAACACCGTCGAGCTGAGCCAGGAGCAGACAGCGTTCGCCGAGAACGCCGTCCAGTATCAGACGACGCTGTCGTTCCTGAACGGGCGGATCGGCCAGATCACCCGCGCGCTGAAGGGAGATTAAGCCATGTCCAACCAGCCCATGACGATCTTCCAGGTCGCCGGCCGCGCGATGTCCGCGCAGCTCGTCCGGATGAACACCACCGCGTCGAACCTCGCCAATGCCGGCGGCACCGCGGGGTCCACCGATGCCGCCTACAAGACGATGAAGCCGGTGTTCCGCACCAGCTTCGATGCGGCGAGCGGCATGTCGACGGTCGACGTCGAGCGCCTCGTCACCGCCGGTGAAGCGCCGACCAAGCGCTACGACCCGGACAATCCGATGGCCGACAAGGATGGCAACATCTTCGAGGCGGCGGTCGATGAAACCCGCGAGATGGTCGACATGATGGAGACCGCCCGCAGCTACCAGAACAACATCGAAGTGATGAACACGGCCAAGTCGCTCATCATCGATACCCTCAAGCTAGGCCGCTGATCATGGCAACCTCCTTCGATACCACGCTCTCCAGCATCGGCATTACGCGCTCGTCGGCGGCCACGGCCACCAAGACGACGACGGCCGCTGCGGCGGGGTCGCTCAACCAGAACGACTTCCTGAAGCTGATGACCGCGCAGATGCAGAACCAGGACCCGTTCAACCCGGTCGACAACACCCAGATGGTCGCCCAGATGGCGCAGTTCTCTTCGCTCGCCGGCATCTCCGAGATGAACACGACGATGAAGGCGATCTCCGACAAGCTCGGCGCGACCAGCGCAAGCGATGCGATGGGCTATGTCGGCAAGACCGTCCTGACCGAGGGCAGCACCGCCTACGGTCGCACCGGCGGCGGGATCGCGGGCTCGGTCGAGCTGGCGGGCGCGGCGAGCGGCGTCAACGTCACGATCAGCGATGCAAACGGCGCCGCGCTCCGGACGCTGGCGCTCGGGCCGCAGGCCAAGGGCACCGTCGGCTACGACTGGGACGGCAAGGACGCGGCCGGCGCGGATGCCGGCAGCGGCCCGTTCACCGTCAGCATCAACGCGCAGAACAACGGCACCACGGTCGCCGCGACCGGGCTGGTCTGGGCACCCGTCCAGTCGGTTTCGACCACCACCGGTTCCACCATCCTCACCCTTCCCGGGATCGGCGAAGTGCCGGTCAGCGCAGTCCGCCAGATCGGCTGATCGCACCCTCGATTTCAAGGAGTTAAACGCATGTCCTTCTACACTTCGCTTTCCGGTCTCCAGGCATCGCAGACCGAGATGTCGACGATCTCGCACAATCTGGCGAACGTCTCGACCAACGGCTTCAAGAAGAGCCGCACCGATTTCGCCGACGTGATCGCGTCCAGCGTGTCGGTCGCGCCGTCGCAGCAGATCGGCTCGGGCGTCATGGTCAAGGGCAACCGCCAACAGTTCGCGCAAGGCAATCTGATCCAGTCGGCGAACGCGCTCGATCTCGCGGTGTCGGGCGATGGTTTCTTCGTGGTGAAGCCCGAGACCGGCTCGTCGCAGGTCAACTTCACGCGCAACGGCGGCTTCCTGGTCGATGCCGATCGCTTCGTGGTCGATTCGAACGGCAGCCACCTCCAGGTCTATCCGGTCGATGGATCGGGCAGCGTCGTCGCCACCGGGCTCCAGTCCGCGATCAGCCTCCAGCTGCCCGAGACGAGCGGCACCGCGGCCCCGACCAAGGCGGTCACGTTGGGCGTCAACCTCAACGCGAGCTCGAAGCTCCCGACCACCGCGACCTTCGATCGCTTCGATCCGTCGAGCTACAACCAGTCGGCGCAGACCACCGTCTACGACGCGTCGGGTAACGCGATGACGCTGACCAATTACTTCAAGCGCACCTCGGTCTCGACCGATGCGAACACGCCGAGCACGTGGGAAGTCCACAGCTTCGTCGGCGACAAGGAACTGATGACGGGCGGCGTTGCCGGTTCGACGATGACGTTCGACGGGACGGGCAAGCTGACCGCGCCGACCGCGCCGATCACCTATGACGAGTTCACCACCGCCGGTTCGGCGACCCCGCAGCAGATCGCGTTCAGCTTCGGCGGCGACGCCACCACGCAGAAGGCGAGCGCGTTCGCGGTCAACTCGCGGACGCAGGACGGCAAGGCGGTCGGCCAGATCCAGGGCGTGACGATCGACGAGAAGGGCATCGTCAAGGCGAGCTTCTCGAACGGCGACACGCAGGCACTGGGCCAGGTGATGCTCGCCAATTTCTCGAACCCCGAGGGCCTGCGCCAGCTCGGCAACAGCTATTGGTCGTCGACCGGCGTGTCGGGCACCGCAAAGCTGGGCGAGGCGGGCTCGAACGGCTTCGGCAACCTGATGTCGGGCACGATCGAGCGGTCGAACGTCGACATCACCGAGGAACTGGTCAGCCTGATCGCGGCGCAGCGCAATTTCCAGGCGAATTCGAAGGCCCTGGATACCGCCAGCCAGATTTCGCAGACCATCTTCAACATCCGCAGCTAATCGACAGCGGACGGGGGACCCTGAATGGACAAGCTGGTCTACACCGCGGCGACGGGCCTGCGCGCGCACATGGCGGCGCAGGCGGCGATCGCCAACAACATGGCGAACGCGTCGACGACCGGATTTCGCGCCGATCGCGTGGTGTTCGACCGGCTGAACCTGAAGGGCGACGGCACCGCGCTGGAGGCACGTGCGCCGACGTCGGAAGAAGTCACCGACGCGGACCGCGCACCCGGCGCGATCCAGTTGACCGGTCGTCCGCTCGACGTCGCGATCACCGGCACCACCGCATGGCTGGCGGTGCAGGCGTCGGATGGATCGGAAGCGTACACGCGGCGCGGTGATCTGGAGGTTGCGCCATCGGGCGTGCTCCAGACCGGCGACGGGCATCCGGTGATCGGCTCGGGGGGGCCGATCACCCTGCCGCCCTACCAGTCGCTGTCGATCTCGGCCGACGGGACGATCTCGATCATCCCGCAGGGTGGCGACGCGAAGGACCCGCAGGTCATCGACAAGCTCAAGCTCGCCGACACCAAGGGGTCGGACACCGTCAAGGGGCTCGACAACCTGCTGCGGGTCAAGGGCGGGGGGACGCTGCCCGAGGATCTCGATGCGAAGGTGCAGGGCGGTGCGATCGAGGGATCGAACGTCAACATGACGCAGGCGCTGGTCGACATGATCGAGAACCAGCGCAGTTACGAAGTCCAGGCCAACATGTTGAAGTCTGCCAAGGACATGGATGAAAGCGGTGCATCGCTGATGCGCCTGCCGAGCTAGAAGGAACCGACGAATGTCATCCGCAGCCATGCATATCGCGCGTACCGGGCTCGACGCCCAGGATACCCGCATGCGCGTCATCTCGAACAACCTCGCCAACGTGAACACCACGGGCTTCAAGAAGGACCGTGCGGCGTTCGAGGCGCTCGCCTACCAGACCGTGACGACGCCCGGCGCGCAGAGCACCGCGGAAACGAAATACGCCACCGGGCTCAACCTCGGCACCGGCGTCCGGCTCCAGGGTACCGCGCGGATCGATACGCAGGGCGCGATGCAGACGACCGGCAACAGCCTCGATCTCGCGCTCGACGGCGACGGCTATTTCCAGGTGCAGATGCCCGGCGGCACGCTCGGCTATACCCGCGCCGGTAACTTCTCGCGCTCGGCCGAGGGCCTGCTGGTCACCAGCGAAGGCTATCAGGTGCAGCCCGGCATCACCGTGCCCGAGGGGACGACCGCGATCACGGTCGGCTCCGATGGCACCGTGTCCGCAACCGTCCCCGGCCAGACCGAGGCGACGCAGATCGGCCAGATCCAGGTTGCGAACTTCCCGAACGGCGCAGGGCTCCAGGCGACCGGCGACAACTATCTCGTCGAGACCGCCGCCAGCGGCGCTGCCAATGTCGGCGTCGCCGGGCAGGACGGTCGCGGCAACATCAAGCAGGGCATGCTCGAGGCGTCGAACGTCAACGTCGTCGAGGAACTCGTCGACATGATCGAGACTCAGCGCGCGTACGAGGTAAATTCGAAGATGATCTCGGCGACCGACGACATGCTCAAATACGTCAACCAGAACATCTGATCGTGATGCGCAACGCTCCTATCGCCGCGCTCGCCGGCACGCTCCTCATCGCCGGGCTCGGCGCGTCCCCGGTGAACGCCAGCCTGTTCGGCAAGAAGGCACCGCCCGAGGATTTCTCGGTCGCACGCCCCCTGCCGGTCGTGCCGGTGCCGGTCGTCGCGACCGGCTCGATCTTCCAGGCGCAGGACGGCTACGCGGCCCTCTATGAAGGCTGGCGCGCGCGGAAGGTCGGCGATCCGCTGACGATCGTGCTGGTCGAGCGCACCGCCGCGTCGAAATCGTCGGGTTCGAAGCTCGACAGCAACGGCGGGGCGAGCATCACGCCGCCGACCACCGGCGCGCTCAACCTGTTCGGTAAGAGCGATGCGACGATCAGCGGCGGGCGCAATTTCAACGGCACCGGCGCCGCCGACCAGGCGAACTCGCTGTCGGGCGAAGTCAGCGTCACCGTCGCGCAGGTCTATCCCAACGGCACGATGCTGGTGCAGGGCCAGAAGCGCGTCACGCTCAACCGCGGCGACGAGTTCCTGAAGATCAAGGGCCTCGTCCGCACCGCCGACGTCGACGCGAACAACCGCGTGCTGTCGACGCGGGTCGCCGACGCGCAGATCTCGTACACCGGCAAGGGCGACGTCGCCCGCGCCGGCCGCCAGGGGTGGCTCGGCCGCTTCTTCTCCGTCGTCAGCCCGTTTTGATGCGCCCGCTGACCCGTGCCGTCACCCTTCCCACCCGGCAAGCGCCGGTCGGGCCCCTTCCCTCTCCCCTCAGGGGAGAGGGAGAGACGCCGAAGGCGGCGAAGGGTGAGGGCACGCGTTCCGGCTTGAGGTTTCCCATGATCCGCTTTCTTTTCGCTATCCTCGCCGGTTGCCTCATCGCCGCGCCGGCCTCGGCCGACCGGATCAAGGATCTGGGCGGGTTCCAGGGTATCCGTTCGAACCAGCTGACCGGCTACGGCATCGTCGTCGGCCTGCCAGGCACGGGCGACGACAATCTCGAATACACCGTGCAGTCGTTGAAGGCGGTCGCATCGCGCTTCGGTCTCCAGCTCCCGCCGTCCGCGAACCCCGGCATGAAGAACGCGGCGGTGGTAATGATCACCGCCGAACTGCCGCCGTTCGCCAAGCCCGGCCAGCGCCTCGACATCACCGTCGCGTCGATGGGCAAGGCGAAGTCGCTCCGCGGCGGTAGCCTGATCATGACGCCGCTGCTGGGCGCGGATAACCAGATCTACGCGATGGCGCAGGGCAATCTGGCGGTCGGCGGCCTTGGTGCAGAGGGCGCGGACGGGTCGAAGATCGTCGTCAACGTGCCCTCGACCGGCCGCATTCCCGAGGGTGCGACCGTCGAACGCGCGGTCGCGACCGGGTTCGACAGCGCGCCGACGCTGACGTTCAACCTCGCGCGTGCGGATTTCACCACCGCACAGAATGTCGCCGGTGCGATCAACTCGAAGCTTGGCTTCGGCAGCGCGCAGGCGATCGATGCGGTCTCGGTCGCAGTTCGCGCGCCGATCGGCGCCGATATCCGCGCGACGCTGATGTCGACGATCGAGAATCTCGACGTCGTCTCCGCCGAGCCGTCCGCCAAGGTGATCGTCAACGCGCGCACCGGCACCGTGGTCATCAACTCCGCGGTCCGCGTCGGGCCGGCAGCGATCACGCACGGCAAGATGACGGTGCGGATCGACGAGAAGCCGCAGGTCAGCCAGCCAGCCCCGTTCAGCCAAGGCCAGACCGCGATCACGCCGAACAGCCGCGTCGCAGTCGAGGAGGAGCGTCGCCCGATGTTCCTGCTGAACCCCGGCCCCAAGCTCGCCGACATCGTCAAGGCGGTGAACGCGATCGGCGCATCGCCGGCCGATCTGGTCGCGATCCTCGAGGCGCTGAAGGAAGCCGGCGCGCTCAAGGCCGAGTTGATCGTCCTGTGAGCCCGCTCAACGCACCCCTCTCGCCGACGGCCGCACCGACCACCGGCATCTCGACCGACACCAGCCGCCTCAAGTCGAAGGACAATCTCGACAAGGCCGGCAAGCAGTTCGAGGCAGTCTTCACCGGCATGATGCTGAAGAGCATGCGCCAGGCGAAACTTGCCGACCCGCTGTTCGATTCGAAGGCGATCGATACCTTCACCGACATGCAGGACGGGTTGGTCGCCAAATCGATGGCCGAGCACACGCCGCTCGGCATCGGCAAGGCGATGACCGATTTTCTGAGCAAATCGCAATCCGATCTTAACCAGACTGCGGCAGACTCACCGCCATGAGCGATCTCCTCTCGATCGGCGCCTCAGGCGTTCGCGCCTACCAGACCGCGTTGTCGACGGTGTCGGAGAACATCGCGAACACCGGAACGGTCGGCTATACCCGGCGCACGACGACGCTGGCCGAGGTCTCCTCGGTCAATGGCGGGATCAACGCGCGCAACTCGGCGACCGGAAGCGGCGTGATCGTCGTCGGCGTCGGTCGCAGCGCCAACGCGTATCGATCGCAGGCGGTTCGCTCGGCGGGCACCGATCTCGGCAAGACCGAGACCAGCGTCGCCTGGATGAGCCGGATCGAATCGTCGCTCGGCGACAACAAGCTCGGCGATCGCCTCACCAGTTTCTTCAGTTCGGCGCAGACCCTGTCGGCCGACCCGACCTCCGTACCGGCGCGCGCGGTGATGCTCGAAGCGGCGAAGACGGCCGCCCAGGCCGTTGCCGCGACCGGCAAGGCGCTCGATACTGCCGCGACCGAACTCGATTCGTCCGCGTCGCAGGCGGTCCAGTCGCTCAACTCGCTCGGTACCGCGCTTGCCAAGGTCAATGACGGGCTCGCGCGGACGCCGCCGGGA
Source organism: Sphingomonas sp. PP-CE-3G-477 (assembly GCF_003050745.1). GTDB lineage: Bacteria > Pseudomonadota > Alphaproteobacteria > Sphingomonadales > Sphingomonadaceae > Sphingomonas. The sequence continues at coordinate 201,643 of NZ_QAOF01000005.1, forward strand.
TCGTCGAGCGCTGCGCAGCTCGCCGACCAGCGCGATCAATTGCTCGACCAGATGAGCACTCTGACCGACGTCAGCACCGCGTTCGACGATCTCGGGCGCGCAACGGTTCGGCTCGGTGGCACCAGCGGCACGGTGTTCGTCGTCGGCAATCAGAGCGGACAGGCGTCGTTCGCGCGCAATGACGAAGGCGCGGTGCAGTTCGCGGTCACGCGCGACGGTGTCATGACCGAGCTGTCGCCGACCGGGGGCGCGCTCGCCGGAATGGCCGAGGGCGCGCAGCGTATCGCCGCGGCGCGCGAATCGCTCAACGGCATCGCCATCGACTTCACGGCACAGGTCAACGCGGTCCAGGCGCAAGGCCGCGATCTCAGCGGTAACCCTGGCGCCGCTCTTTTCGAAACGGGCACCAGTCCGACCGACATCTCCGTCTCGCTGACCGATCCGCGAGGAATCGCCGCTGCGGGCGCGACCGGCGGCGTGCGCGATGCGTCCAACCTCGCCGCCTTGCAGGCACTACGTACCAGCGGCGGGTTCGAAACGCGGACCACCACGCTGATCGCCGGCAACGCCGCCGCGCTCGAACAGCGCAAGACGGTTGCCGATGCGCAAGGCGCGATCCGCGACGGCGCGGTCGCGTCGCTCGCGTCCTCGTCGGGTGTCGACCTGGATAGCGAGGCGGTCGACCTGCTTCGCTTCCAGCAGGCCTATCAGGCGTCGAGCCGCGTGATCCAGACCGCGCGCGACACGTTCCAGACCATCCTCGATCTACGGTAACGCTCATGCAGATCGCCACCAGCCTCTTCTACGATCGTGCCGCAAGCACGATGGCGTCGCTCACCGGCAAGGCCGATGCGCTCCAGACGCAGATTTCGACGACCAAGCGGTTCTCCGCGCCGTCGCAGGACAGCGTCGCGTATCAGCGGCTCGCCGGGCTCGCGCGCGATACCGCGAACGACAAGGCGTATGCCGCGAACCTCGATACCGCCGCATCGGTGCTGACGCAGGCCGATACCAGCCTGACCGCGATCACCGATCAGTTGCAGAGCGCGGCGGAGCTCACGACGCAGGCGCTGAACGGCACGCTCAACCCGGCGAACCGCAAGGCGATCGGGGTCCAGCTCGCCGGTATCGTCGCGACGCTCGCCAATCTCGCCAATGCCAAGGACGCCCGCGGCCAGGCGTTGTTCGGAGGCGCCGATGGAGCGCCTGCGGTCGCCGCCGATGGCACCTACGCGCTCGCCGGAAAGCCGGTATCGGGCATCCCGATCGGTGACGGCCAGAGCATCCAGGCGAACGAAACCGCCGCGCGCATCTTCACCGTCGGCGGCAAAGCCAACGCCGAGGGCGGCATCGATGGCGGTATCAACACGCTGGAAATGCTTTCCGCCATTGCGACCGCGCTGCAATCCGACGATTACACGCCGGGCGCGCTCGATACCTCGCTGAAAGACATCAGTGCGGCATCGGATCAGGTGTCGATGGTCCAGTCGTCGCTCGGCGCTCGGGCGGCGCGAGTCGATCTTGAGGCGGCGCGGTTGAAGGATACCGGCGTGGACCGCGAAGAGACTCGCTCGGCGCTCGAGGACACCGATATCCCGACGGCGGTGGTCGAGTTGCAGAAGACGATGACGATCCTGTCGGCGACGCAGGCCAGCTTCTCGAAGCTATCGGCGCTGTCGCTCTTCGATTATCTTCGCTGACCGTTTTTAATTGCGCAGGCGCGCATCTGGTAACCGGTTGGCTACCAAATCCGGTTAATTCTCTGGCGACGTAAGTGCCGCTGTCGGCCCTGGGGGAATTTCGAACACCATGTTTCCGGTCATCGGCATCGTCGTCCTGCTCGTCATGGTGTTCGGCGGATTCGCCTTCACCGGCGGCGCGCTCGGCCCCGTCATGGAGGCTATCCCGCACGAGATGCTGATCATCGGTGGTGCCGCTGCCGGCGCGCTGATCATCGGCAATTCGGGCAAGGAGCTGAAAGGTCTCGGCGCCGGCCTGGGCAAGGTGTTCAAGGGGCCGAAGTACAAGAAGCAGGATTATCTCGACGTCATCTTCCTCGTCAGCAAGCTGATGAAGATGCTGCGGATGGACGGGCCGATCGCGCTCGAGCCGCATGTCGAGGATCCGCAGTCTTCCGCCGTGTTCGCCGAATACCCGAAGCTCCTGAAGGACAAGGCGCTCATCAACCTGATCGCCGATACGCTGCGCCTGGTCGTGGTGTCGTCGGGTACGCTCGACGTGCATGCGGTCGAAGAGGTGATGGATCACTCGATCAAGACGCATCATCACGAGGAAGAGGCTGCGCACGGGACGCTCGCCAGTCTTGCCGATGCGCTGCCGGCGCTCGGCATCGTCGCCGCAGTGCTCGGCGTGGTGAAGACGATGGGCTCGATCGACAAGCCGCCGTCGATCCTGGGGGCGATGATCGGTTCGGCGCTGGTCGGCACGTTCATGGGCGTGCTGCTCGCCTACGGCATCGTCGCGCCGCTCGCGAACCGGCTGAAGCAGGTTCTCGATGCCGACGCGTCGATCTATGACGTCGTGAAGCAGATCATCATCGCCTCGCTGCACGGCCATCCGCAGCCGCTGGTGATCGAGGCCGCGCGCTCGGGCATCGCGCACAAGAACCAGCCGGGCTTCGCCGAAGTCTTCGACGGGCTTCGTGGCAAGTAAGATGGGAGGCAAGTAACGTCATGGCCGCGCGCGCGCCCCACGGTACGAACCAGCCCCCCAAGGTCATCGTCAAGAAGATCTATATCGAGGGGCATGGCGGCCATCACGGCGGCGCGTGGAAAGTCGCGTACGCCGATTTCGTGACGGCGATGATGGCGTTCTTCCTGCTGTTGTGGATCGTCGGCGCGACCAACGAGAAGCAGCGTAAAGGGATCGCCGATTACTTCGCGCCGACCATCCTCAACACGCGCTCGCTCGGCATTGGCGGCAGTGGGCTGTTCGGCGGCGAATCGATCCTCGACAAGTCCCGCCTCGGGCCTAAACCAGGCCAGACTAGCATGGCGCAGCTCGCGATTCCCGACGCCGGCCTCGGCGGCCCGTCGGCCGGTACCGGAGACAAGGGCTCGCTGAAAAGCCGCGACGCGCTGACCAAGGAAGACCGCAAGAATTTCGAGGCGATGCGCAAGCGCGTGCTCGCCCAGATGTCGAGCAACACCAAGCTGTCGCGGCTCACCAGTCATGTTCGCTTCGTACCGACACAGGATGGCATGCGGATCGATCTGGTCGACGATGCGGATTATTCGATGTTCGCACTCGGTACCACCGCGCTCGATCCCGAGGCGTCGGTGCTGATCGGGATGATCGCGGGCTCGGTGCAGGGCCTGCAGAACCCGATCATGATCCGCGGCCATACCGACAGCGTGCCGTATGGCGATCCGCGCGCGATGAACAACTGGATGCTGTCATCGGGTCGCGCCGAGGCTACGCGGCGGCGCCTGCTGGCGGGTGGAACGCCGGAAGCACGGTTCGAACGCATCGAAGGGGTTGCCGACCGCGAACCGCTGATCGTCAAGAACGCCGCGGACCCGCGTAACCGACGCGTGGCGATCACCTTGCTCTATCGCCGCGGCACATTCGGAAAATAGCGGGCCACCAGCGGCTCCTCTGCGCGACAAAAAAAAGGACCGGTGCCGCGAGGCGCCGGTCCTTTTTCATACGCGAACTGCAACCGCTTACTCGGCGGCGGCAGTCTCCGTCTTGCGCTTGCGCGGCGTGGGCGCAGCAGCGTCGGTCTTGAGCGGACCGGGCTTGCGGCCGAGGCCGATCTTCTTCGCCATCGCGCGACGGCTTTCCGAGTAGTTCTCGGCGACCATCGGATAGTCGGGCTTCAGGCCATAGCGTTCGCGGTACTCGGCGGGCGTCATGCCGTGCGTCGCGAGATGACGACGCAAGGTCTTGTACGACTTGCCATCGATCATCGAGATGATGTGATCTTTCGACGCCAGCGATTTGCGCGCGGTCACCGCAGGCGTGTATTCGGTAGCCGCTTCGACCGGTGCAGCTTCGGTCGAACTGCCCAGCAACGCAGCAACCGTCTCGTGCATCTTGCCCAAGAAGGCGGGAACATCGTCAGCCGAACTCCGCGTGTTGGGGTTGCCAAGCCAAGCAATCGTCAGCTCGGTCGCGAGTTCTACGGCGTTCAGGTCAGTGGTATCTTCGGCCATGTTGCACTCCATTGTTTGTGAGCGCCGTAACGGCGCGCAACATCGTGTTCAACAGCAGAGCGATGGAATCCGTATAATAAATTGTAAAAATGGACATTGGAAGGTGCGATGTAGGCAAATGGGTTCATTTTGATTGCTTTACATCAAGCTGGGCATGCTCGTTCGCCAAGGCTGCAACGCGGCGAGAAAATCTGCGATAGCAACGGATCGTCGACCGCTTGGCGGTTGGCGCAGCGAGGAGCGCGCAAACTCGAGGCGGGTGGCAACCCGACCGTTCGTGCAAGCAACCGAACCCTGGTTATCCATTCCGTCAGCCGCGCCATCGTCGGTCGGCTAGGATCAGCCAATCGAGACCGTGATTCCGTAAGTATCGAAACCGGCGATATATCCGTGGAGCACCGCCACCCGCACGATATGGTTTGATCCTTGCTGGCGGGTGGAAGTTTCAGCCGAGCGCCTTGTCGAGCAGTTTGGCCAACCGAATACCCCCGCGGCGAACCTCTTCGCGCGACACCGGCACCATCTTCGCGATCGTCGCATCGTCCATCTTCACGCGCGCAGGCACGGTACCGCACGCGTCGCCGCCAAGCGCGGCGGCATACGCCTGATGCGCGGCTTCCCAGGACTCACGACTCCAGTCGGTGACCGTCCCCGCGCCCAATTTCGCCCGCTCGGCCGCCGGATAGCGCCGCACCAGCGACGGCGGCGTCGAGATCGCGCGCTCCGCCAGCGGGCCATCCCAGATCGAATGCAGGTTGAACCGCGCGGGGCCGTAGATCCCGTAGTCCGCCTTCACATCGTTGCCGCCCTTGTCGTGGCGGTCGCCAGCGTGCAGCGGCTGGTGGAGATCGCCGACGAAGTGGATCAGGAACGCGAGCGCGAGGACGCGGTCGCGGGGCAGCGTCGACTTGTCGCGGAGCATCTTCACGTCGCGGTCGATCTGGTACGAGACGCAGTCGCCTTCCTTGCACGCCGGCGTCAGGTCGAACGGCGCGCAGATGTCGACGTTCTGGTAATGCCAGCTGTACGCAAAGCCGAAGCGCGTCGAGCCGTCGTTCAGTTTCAGCGGCTTGATGCAGTCCGCCCAGATGCTGGCCTCCTCGATCGTGCCCGCGGGGCAGGTCGGCGTGTCGAGCAACGCCTGTTGCGCGAGCAGCTTGCGGATCGCGGCCTTGGTCTTCGGCGTGACGTTGGCATAGGCGATCTGCGCGACGGTCTGGTGGCCATACTCCCAGAACGCGGTGGCGGGGGAGGCGAGGCCGAGCGAGGCGATCGCGGCGAGGAGATAGCGCTTCATGCCGGCTCGTTAGCGTAGATCGCGACGGTCCGGCTACCCTCGGACGACGCGCGTCCACGGTACATGCCGACGGTGTTGAAACCCCACGCCATGTCGCCGTCCGGCCCCGCGACGATCACGCCGCCGGTGCCGCCAAGCGCCTTTACTTCGGCCAGCACCGCGTCGGCGGCGATCTGGAGCGACTCGCCAGACAGACGGACGCGCGCGGCGATCTCGTGGCCGACGCCGACGCGGAGGAAGAACTCGCCCGAGCCGGTGCACGATACCGCGCAGGCGCGATCGTCGGCGAAGGTGCCCGCGCCGATCACCGGCGTGTCGCCGATCCGGCCCCAGCGCTTGCCGGTGACGCCGCCGGTCGAGGTGGCGGCGGCGACATGGCCGTGCGTGTCGCAGGCGACCGCGCCGACCGTGCCGTATTTCATGTCGACGTCGAACCCTCCGCCATCGGCCTGGAACTCCGCGAACTGCCGGCGGCGTTCGTCGGTCGCGAACCAGTCCGCATTGGCTTGGGGAAGGTCGCGTTCGAGGGAGAACGCATCCGCGCCTTTGCCGGCGAGGAAGACGTGACGGCCATCGTCGAGGATTGCGCGGGCGAGGCCAACGGGGTTGCGGGTCGCTGTGGCTGCGGCAACGGCGCCAGCTGCGCGGGTGCGGCCGTCCATGATCGCGGCGTCGAGCTCAAGCGTGCCGTCATGCGTGAAGACCGCGCCGCGCCCCGAGTTGAAGTGCGGGTCGTCCTCCAGCACGCGCACCGCCGCCTCGACCGCATCGAGCGCGCCGCCGCCGTCGGCCAGCACCTTCGAGCCCGTGTCGAGCGCGCGCGACAGGCCCGCTCGCGCGCCCGCATCCTGCTCGGGCGAGACCATCTCGCTGTCGAGTTTGCCGGCGCCGCCGTGGATGACGAGGGTCCAGGTCATGCTGAGTCTTTCGAGGGTAGGGCGCGAAGGCCGATGAGGGGGCGTAAGGGGGCGATGCTGCGGCCGATCCAGTAGAAGCCCATGCAGCCGATCGTCGTCGCGGCGAGCAGGCACGCGAACTCCGCCCAGCCCGGCAGGCCGGCGGGGAGCAGCGCGTACATCACGAGGACGATGATCGTCTGGTGGATCAGGTAGAACGGGAACACCGCCTCGGTCAGCGTGCGGCGCCAGCGATGGTCGCGGTTCCAGTGGCGCTCGGCGATCCCGATCAGCGCGACGATCGCGCCCCATTGCTCGAGCGCGTGGGCAACGCCGTACCCGGGGTAGATCCAGCGTGGCGCGACGATGTCGCCCGGCCATTCCAGCTCGACGCCGATGATCGCGACATAGCCTAGCACCGCGGCGACGGCTCCGACCTTCCACCAGCGCGCGATCGCCGCCATCGCGGGCTCTGAGCGGGCGAGGCCGAAGCCGAACAGGAACGCGGGGAAATAGGTGACGTGCGCGACCCAGTCGCCGAACAGGGCTTGCGATTCCGCGGCCATCTGGAACCACCAGGCGTGGACGAACACGAGCCACGCGACGGGGAGGACGAGCACCGCCCAGCTGCCGAAGACCCCGTCGAACGCGCGTTGCAGCCAATCGCCGCGGACGACGACCAGGCCAAGCGTTAAAACGCTCGTGTAGACCCAGAGATAGACCACGAACCAGAGGTGGTTCCACGTCGGCAGCGACAGCCCGGCGAGCTTGCCGAAGCGGAAATAGTCGTGGCTCCAGAACGTCAGATAGCTGCCGGCATAAGCGTGCTTGGTGACCAGCTCGACCCAGGGTTGCGGTGGGACGATCACCGCCATGCCGAACAACAGCGGCACGAGTAGGCGGTAGCAGCGGTTGGCGAAGAATCCGCCTGTGCCGCTCGACCGGGCGAGCAGCGCGCGGCTGGCATAGCCCGAGACGACGAACAGCAGCGTCAACCGCCACGCGTTGCTCGCCAGCATCGGCAACCGGACCCAGTCCTCGACATGGAGCGACTTCACATGGAAGTTCCACGGCACGAAGACCATGCCGATATGGTAGAGGATCAGTAGCGCGAACGCACCGATCCGCAGCCAGTCCATGCCATAATGCCGCGTCATCGCGCGGCCCTACGGGGCGGGGGCCGGTGCCGCAAGCGTCGGGCGGCTACGGCGTTCCCCGCGCCGGTTCACGCCTTCATGCGCGGGGTGCCCATGAAGTCGCGCTTGCCGATCGGTACGCCCTGCGCGCGCAGGATCGCGTAGGCGGTGCTGGCGTGGAAGTAGAAGTTGGGCTGCGAGAACGAGAGCAGGAAGTTCGCGCCGGTGAACGGCATGACGAACGTGCCGAACTCGAAGGTCGTGTCGTTGTCCGCGAGCGCGTCGAACGTCTCCCGGTCGATCGCTTCGAGCGTGGCGATTGCGTCACGCATCAAAGCATGGAGCCCCGCGAAATCCGTCGGCCAGGCCGAGCGATCGGGCGCGAAGGTGCCAGCGCGGACGCCTTCGATCCCGCCGACCGAATGCGCTGCGCACGATTTCACTTGGTAACCGAACGGCAGCATGTCGTTGGCGAGCTTCGCATCGATCAGCGTCGCGGGTTCGATACCCTTCTCAGCCGCGAACGCTTCCGCCTTGTCGAGCAGCGCGTCGACTGCGCGGAGGATCTGGAGGTTCGAGGGGATCGTCGCATCGTACAGGGACAGGGTCATCGCGTTCGCTCCAAAGGCCGTGCGCCGCTATGGCCGACGTTCGCTACTCCGGCCAGCGATGTTCCGTTCCAGCGCGCAAGTCGCTATATAGGCCGCGAACTCCCGAGGAATCCCCATGTCCCTTCGTCCCTGGCGCGATATCACCCGCCGCAAGAGCCGCCAGATCATGGTCGGCAACGTCCCCGTCGGCGGCGATGCGCCGGTCACGGTGCAGACGATGACCAACACCCCGACCGACGACGTGCGCGCGACGGTCGACCAGATCCGGCGCTGCGAAGACGCGGGCGTCGACATCATCCGCGTAAGCTGCCCCGACGTAGAATCGACCGCCGCGCTCAAGCAGATCGTCCGTGCGAGCCGCGTGCCGATCGTCGCGGACATCCATTTCCACTACAAGCGCGCACTCGAAGCCGCCGATGCGGGCGCGGCATGCCTGCGGATCAATCCGGGCAATATCGGCTCGGCGGCGCGTGTGAAGGAAGTCGTCGACGCGGCGAAATCCAACGGCTGCGCGATCCGGATCGGCGTCAACGGTGGGTCGCTCGAGCGGCATCTGCTCGAGAAATACGGCGAGCCTTGTCCCGATGCGCTGGTCGAGTCGGCGCTCGATCACATCAAGCTGTTGCAGGACCACGACTTTCACGAGTTCAAGGTCGCGGTGAAGGCGTCCGATCTGTTCCTCGCGGTCGCGGCCTATCAGCAACTCGCCGAACAGGTCGATTGCCCGCTGCATCTCGGCATCACCGAAGCGGGCGGGTTCGTCGGCGGCACGGTGAAGTCTGCGATCGGGATGGGGAGTTTGCTCTGGTACGGCATCGGCGACACGATCCGCGTGTCGCTTTCCGCCGAGCCCGAAGAGGAAGTCCGCGTCGGCTTCGAAATCCTGAAAGCGCTCGGCATCCGCAACCGCGGCGTCCGCGTGGTGTCGTGCCCGTCATGCGCGCGCCAGGGGTTCGACGTGATCCGCACGGTGCAGGCGCTGGAGGAACGGTTGCAGCACATCCGCACGCCGATGTCCTTGTCGGTGCTCGGCTGCGTGGTGAACGGCCCGGGCGAGGCGCGCGAGACCGACATCGGCATCACCGGCGGCGGCAACGGCAAGCACATGGTGTATCTGTCGGGCGTCACCGACCACCACGTCCAGGACGCCGACATGGTCGACCACATCGTCCGGCTGGTCGAGGCGAAGGCCGCCGAAATCGACGCCGCGGACGAGGCGATGGCGGCGCTGGTGCCGGTGGCGGCCGAATAGGGGGTGTGGTAGGGTCCCATCTCGCTGGAGGTGATCATGACCTATCACGCTAAAGTCGTCAGTGGGCAGATCGTCCTGCCTCCCGAACTGCGCCGGGATGCAGGGATCGAAGATGGCGACTCTCTGGTCATCGAGCTCAACCCGGACGGCGGTCTGACGATGAAGACCTATGCGCAGGTCGTCCGCGAGGTGCAGTCCGAATTCCGATCGATGGCAAAGCCTGCCGATCGTAATCTGGTCGATGAACTGTTGGCGGACCGTCGCGCCGATGCGGTCCGCGAGAACACCGAGATCGAGGACTGGCGGACGCGGCATACCGCGTGACCGTCGTTTTCGACGCGTCCACCCTATTGGCGATTCTGAAGAACGAGACCGGTGCCGATGTCGTGATCGAGCATGCGCGCGGCGCAATTTTGTCGAGCGTCAATCTGGTGGAGGTCCGTAGCAAGCTGTTCGAGATCGTGTCCGACGTCGATGCGGTTATCGCTAACCTCGATCGTCTCGAGATCGTGATCATGCTCTTCACCACAACGCAGGCGAAGATCGCCGCAGATCTGTGGCCCGTCGTCAAAGGCAAGAACGTATCGATTGCCGACCGGGTCTGCCTGGCCTTGGCGATCGATCAGGCCGCGACCTTGTGGACTGCGGACAAGGATTGGGTGACGCTCGGCCTTGATCTGGATATCCGCCTGTTCCGATGACCTCTCGCATCGTTTCGCCCGCCCTGGCCTTCGCGATCGCCGCGCTCGGCATCGGGCTGTTCTCCATGATGGATGCGGTGATGAAGTCGCTGGTCCTGGCGATCGGCGTCTACAACGCGCTGCTGTGGCGGCAGATGATCAGCGTCGGGCTCGGTGCGGTCGCGTGGAAGCTCGGGAACAGCGGGCGGCCGAGCGGGCGGGCGCTCAAGCTGCATCTGGCGCGCGGATTGGTGACGACGGTGATGGGGGTGCTGTTCTTCTGGGGGCTTGCACGCGTCCCGATGGCGCAGGCGATCTCGCTGACCTACATCGCGCCGATCCTCGCGCTGCTGCTTGGCGCGGTGACGCTGGGCGAGCGGGTCGGGCTGAAAACTGCGTTTGCGTCGATCGCCGCGCTCGGTGGCGTGGTAGTCGTGATGATCGGGCAGGGACGCGAGGTGCCTGGACCCGAGACGTTTCACGGGACGCTCGCGATCCTCGGCTCGGCGGTGCTGTATGCGGTCAACCTCGTGATCGCGCGGCTGCAGAGCCAGGCGGCGCGGCCGGGGGAGATCGCCTTTTTCCAGGCGCTTGTCATCACCACGACACTGGGGCTCGCCGCGCCTTGGCTCGCGGTGGCGCCCGAAGCGGTGCAGTGGCCCAAGCTCATACTCGCCGCCGGGCTCGCGACCGCGTCGTTGTGGCTGCTCGGTTGGGCGTATGCGCACGGCGATACCGGGTTCCTCGCGACCACCGAATATACCTCGTTCGTCTACGCGGCGGTGCTGGGTTTCCTGGTGTTTGGCGAGCGGGTATCGGCGTTTACGCTGGCGGGCGCGGCGATCATCGTCGTCGCGTGCCTGTACGCGGCGCGGCGGCGTGACATCGCGCAGACATCGATCGAGGCTAGTGCATGACCGTCATCCGTTCCGCCACCGCTGCCGATGTCGGCACCATTCTACGCTTCGTCCGCGAACTCGCCGCGTTCGAGCGCGAGCCGGATGCGGTCGAGGCGACCGAAGCGGTGCTGACGGAGGCGTTGTTCGGGGAGCGGCCTGCCGCGGAAGCCTTGATCGCGGAGACCGCGAACGGTCCGCTCGGGTTCGCGCTGTTCTTCCACAATTTCTCGACCTGGACGGGCAAGCGCGGGCTGTATCTCGAGGATCTGTACGTCAAACCGGAAGCCCGCGGGCAGGGGGTCGGCGGTGCGCTGCTGTCGCATCTGGCCGGCGTGGCGCTCGATCGCGGCTGCGCGCGGTTCGAATGGTCGGTGCTAGACTGGAACGCCGATGCGATCGCGTTCTATCGAAAAGTCGGTGCGGTCGGGATGGAGGACTGGACGATCCAGCGGATGTCCGGGGATGCGTTGGCCAGGCTGGCGGGGCGGTAAAGGGCACGGCTCAAGCCGGCCCTCGCCCTTCCCACTGCAAGTGCCGCGGGCCCCTCTCCCGGCGGGGAGAGGGGAGTAGGTCTTACCGCCCCGGAACGTCGTGGTCGTGTGGCTCTTCGCCGGCCTTCTTGGCTTCGTCGTAGCGCGCGATCGCCTCGATCGTGATGCGCTTGGCTTCCTCGGCGTCGCCCCACTTGCCGACGCGGACCCACTTCTTCTTCTCAAGGTCCTTATAGTGCGTGAAGAAATGCTCGATCTGCTCGAACACGATCTCCGGCACATCGGCACGGCCGCCGACGTTCGAGTAGTACGGGAACACCGAATCGACGGGGACGCAGACCAGCTTCTCGTCGCCGCCTGCTTCGTCTTCCAGGTTCAGCACCGCGATCGGCCGCGCGCGGACCACGCAGCCCGGAATGAACGGCGAGCGCGCGATCACGAGCGCGTCCAAGGGATCGCCATCGGGGCTGAGCGTGTGCGGGACGAAGCCGTAGTTCGCGGGATAGCGCATCGGCGTGTGCAGGATGCGATCGACGAACAGCGCGCCCGACGCCTTGTCGAACTCGTATTTCACCGGCTCGCCGCCGGTCGGCACTTCGATGATGACGTTCAGGTCCTCGGGCGGGTTCTTGCCGGTCGGGATGAGATCGATACGCATGGCGGTCCTTTCGAATATGACGGTGCCGGCGCTCCTCGTGTGGGGAGCGGCCGGCACCGATAGATTTCAAAGGCTCAACGCGGCGTCAGCAGCTTGTCGAGCCCGCCGTCACCTGTACCCACCTTCTGCAGGCGCGGATAGCGCGGCCCGTCATGGTAATCGAGCGTGATATCCCGGAATCGGTCATTGTTTTTAACCGTCAAACGAATCGGCAGCTTCGTCCCCTGCGCCGCCAGGATCGCTGCCTTCATCCGATCGGACGAATAGGCCTCGGCGTTGACCGCCTCGATCTCGGTGCCGACGTCGAGGCCTGCCTTGAACGCGGGGCTGTCCCAGATCGACGAGGTGACGACGCCCTCCTTGTTGATCACCATCCCGAGCGAATAGCTGACATCGGTACCGCGGCTTTTCTCCGCCTGCTTCAGGTACGGGCTCTGCTCGGGGCCGTAGACCAGCTTGTAGCCGTTCATCGCGAAGCCGTTGATCGGCGCGGGCTTGCCCGTCTCGGTCAGGCGCGTGTTCAGGAACGTCGCCCAGTCATAGGGGACGATGCCGTTCAGCGTCTTCGCGACGTCGGCGAAGGTGTACGTCAGCTCGCCGTAATCGCCATCGCGGACGCCGAAAAAGGCCTTGGCGAAATCGTCGATCGACTTGGTCCCGTTCGACTTCTGGCGAAGCATCGCGTCGACTTCCATCCAGACCATCAGGCCCTCGTTGTAATAATCTTCCGAGCGCTGCCAGCTGGTCCAGCCCTTCGGCTTGCGTGCGGAGATCACCGGATCGTTGGTCGTATCGATCAGCGGACGCCACTGGCGACCCGGCGCAGTATCGTAATTGCCAAGGATCGAGGCGTAACCGTCGAGCGTGTCCTGCTTGCTGACCAGCCCCGAGCGCGCCTGGAGCACATAGCCCCAGAACTGCGTCTGGCCTTCGTAGACCCACAGCAGCGAATCGCGCATCGGCGTGCGGAAGTCCGGCGTCCACAGGTCGGCGCCGCGGCGGAACTTGCCGTCCCAGCTGTGCGTGAACTCGTGCGGCAGCAGGTTGCGCGCAGCGGCGCCGGTCTCCCATTCGGTGAAATAGCCGGGACGGACGCCGTTCTCGGAGCTGCGATGATGCTCCAGGCCGATCCCGCCGAGCTGGTCGGTGATCGACAGCAAGAATTCGTAATGATCGTAGTGCTGTGCGCCAAAGGTCTTGGCGGCCTGGTCGACGAGGCGCTTGTGCGCGTCGATCTGCTCGGGCTTGGCGGCGAGCTGGTCGGGGCTGTCGGCGAAGACGTTGAGATCGACCCGAGGGGAGAGCGGCCAGACCTTGCCGTACTTGCCCGCGAGCGTCGGCGAATCGACGAGGATCTCGTAGTTGGTCGTGTCGTAGCTGTAGGTCGAGCCAGACACCTTGGCCGGTACCGCACCCGCGGCGGTCCAGCCGGTCGGGTAGGTGACGGTCATCTTGATCGGGATTTGGCGCGTGAAATAGCCGGCCGGGTACAGGCTGACGAGGTTTGGCTGGAGGCTGATCATCGTCGGCGTCATCACGATGCGGCCCTGGTCGCCCTTGGTCGCGGAGATGAACTGGAACTCGGCGACCAGCGTCTTGGCGCCGGTCGGCACGTCGATGTGGAACGCGAACACATCGACCGGATCGCGCGTCCAGGGGACGATCTTGCCGTTCGCGCGGATCACGAGACCGGCGAGCTTCTCGATCTCGCCGCGCGGGGAATGCGCGCCGGGCAGCCACTTCGGATACAGCAATGCCATCGGCCCGGACTTGGCGACCGGGATCGTCTGCTTGACGCGGAAGATCCCGCGCTCGGTATCGGTCGCATCGACGTCGAGGAGGAGCGTGCCGGGGTAGGGCGTGTCGACCGCGTCGGGAATGGTGTCGACGAACGGCACCGGCTGCGGCGCGGTGTTGCCTGCTGGAACCTGCGCTACCGCAGGAATAGCGGACGCGAGCAGGGATGCGACGATAAGCTTGCGGATCAAGGAAGGGCCTTCCGGCTAAGAGACGATGACCCGAGGTGTAATCGCGATAAAGGGCAGCCGTCCAGTCCTTTACCCGGTACCCTCAGCCAGCACTCCCGAGCACATTGATCGTGAACGCCAGCACGCCGATGTTGAACACAAACGCCGCCATGCACTGGCCGAGCGCGGCTTTGCGAACCCGGCGCGAGGTGATCTCGACGTCGGAGGTCTGGAACGTCATCCCCAGCGTGAAGGCGAAATAGGCGAAATCCCAGTAATCGGGTTCGTCGCAGCTCGGGAAGTCGAGCCCTTTGGCGTCCTTGCCGTCCGGATCGTCGACGTAATAGAGATGCGCATAGTGCAGCGTGTAGATCATGTTCGAGAACAGCCACGCGAGCGCCAGCGTCGAGATCGTCAGCGCGATGCCAACCGCGTCGTTCTTGCCCTGCAATTCCTTCGCCACCGCGACCAGGATGACCAGCATGATCGTGCCGCTGAACCCGAGCAGCACCGCGCGGTTGGCGTCGTTCTCTTCCGCCGCGCGACGCATCCGCTCGGCGCTGGCGTTGCGGAACAGCGTCGAGACCGCGATCAGGAACACGACCGCGGCGACGTCGAACGCGGCCATCGTGCCACGCCCGAGCCCGAAGCGCGGGATCAGCGTGGCCAGCCCGATCGCGAAGACCAGCACGAACAGGATGAAGCGCGGCGGGGCAACGCGTTGGCCGAGGCCCCAATATCTGGGTTTGTCGTTCATGCCACAGCGCTAGCGCTTAGCGGGGACGTCGCCTAGATACGCGCGCATCATGGCTAAGACAGAAACCCCGCGCCGCATCCGTGGCACCCAGGACATTTTCGGCGACGAGCAGCGCCGGTTCGCGCATGTCCTGTCGACGTTCGAGCGGGTGCGGGCGCTGTATTGCTTCCAGCGCGTCGACATCCCGGTGTTCGAATCCACCGCGGTGTTCGCGCGCTCGCTCGGCGAGACGACCGACGTCGTGTCGAAGGAGATGTATACGTTCGAGGATCGCGGCGGGGACTCGCTCACGCTCCGCCCCGAGTTCACCGCCGGTATCGCGCGCGCGTATCTGACCGAAGGCTGGCAGCAGTTCGCGCCGATGAAGCTCACCACCAGCGGCCCGGTGTTCCGCTACGAACGCCCGCAAAAGGGGCGGTTCCGCCAGTTCCACCAGATCGACGCCGAGGTGATCGGTGCGGCTGAACCAGCGGCGGATGTCGAGCTGCTCGTGCTGGCGGACCAGCTGCTTCGCGAACTCGGCATTTCCGAGGGCGTGACGTTGCAGCTCAACACGCTGGGCGACGCGGCGACGCGCGATGCCTGGCGCGAGGCGCTGGTCGCGCATTTCGAGGCGCACCGCGGCGAGCTGTCCGAGGACAGTTTGACCCGGCTCGAGAAGAACCCGATGCGGATCCTCGATTCGAAGGACCCGCGCGACCGCCCGATCGCCGACAGCGCACCCGATATCGACGCGTATCTGACTGACGAGGCACGCGCGTTCTTCGAGGCGGTGACCGCCGGGCTCGATGCGGCGGGCGTAGCATGGGAGCGCAACGCGCGGCTGGTCCGCGGCCTCGATTATTACCGCCACACCGCGTTCGAGTTCGTGACCGACCGGCTGGGCTCGCAGGGGACGGTGTTGGCTGGCGGACGGTATGACGGGCTGATCGGGTCGCTTGGCGGGCCTGAGACGGCCGGTGTGGGTTGGGCTGCGGGTGTTGAGCGGTTGGCTATGCTGGTTGAGCCACACGACATCGACATTGAAGGCAAGGTCGCGGTCCTCCCGGTAAACGGGGCTTCCGAGCTTGCGGCGACCGCCGTAGCTGCTGGCTTGCGCCGCGGTCAGGTTGTCACCGAGTTGGCTTTTAAGGGTAACCTTAAAAAGCGTTTGCAGCGCGCGGATGCGCAGGGCGTCGATATCGTGATCTTCGTTGACTCCGAACGCTGGTCGGCCGGCGAACTTGAAGCAAAGCTGCTAGGATCGGGCGAGCAAGTTGTTCTGAAGGATCATGGCTCCGTGGATATTTTCGATAGTATCCGATCCTTGGCATTCGCGACGAGGATGGGCCTTCCGGGTGATGCTGTTACCGTAAGCGGCGGACAATTGGGTTTCATCGGCAACGCAGCGGTAGAAGAGTGACCCAGATCTCTCCCGACCGCATCCGCGCGATCGAGGCGCGGCGTGACGAGCTCCAGGCGCTGATGTCGACCGGCGATCTCCCCTCCGACCGCTTCGTCGCGGTATCGAAGGAATATGCCGAGCTCGAACCCGTCGCCCAGGCCGCCACCGAAGTGCGCCGTTTGCGGCAGGAGGCCGAAAGCCTCGCGTTCATGGCCGAGGATGCCGACGACGAACTGCGCGCGATGGCGTCGGACGAGCTGCACGAGAACCGCACGCTGCTCGAAACCGCGGACCGCAAGCTCGCGCTCGCGCTGCTGCCGCGCGACTCCGCCGACGAACGCTCGGCGATGCTCGAGGTCCGCGCCGGCACCGGTGGCGACGAGGCGGCGCTGTTCGCGGGCGACCTGTTCCGCATGTACCAGCGCTATGCCGAATCGCAGGGCTGGCGGGTCGAGATGATCTCCGGCTCGTCGTCCGACGCGGGCGGCTTCAAAGAAGTCGTCGCCAGCGTCACCGGCCAGGGCGTGTTCGCCAAGCTCAAGTTCGAGAGCGGCGTGCACCGCGTCCAGCGCGTGCCGACGACCGAGGCCGGCGGCCGGATCCACACCTCGGCGGCGACCGTCGCGGTGCTGCCCGAGGCGGAGGAGGTCGACGTCAAGATCGACGACAAGGACCTGCGCATCGACGTCTATCGCTCGTCGGGGCCGGGTGGGCAGTCGGTCAACACGACGGACTCGGCGGTGCGAATCGTGCACATCCCGACCGGGCTGACCGTGATCCAGCAGGACGAGAAGTCGCAGCACAAGAACAAGGCGAAGGCTTTGCGCGTGCTCAGGACGCGGCTGTACGAGGCGGAACGCGACCGGTTGCATGCCGAGCGCGCGGGCGCGCGGAAGTCGATGGTCGGCTCGGGTGACCGGTCTGAACGCATCCGCACGTATAATTTCCCGCAAGGGCGCGTGACCGATCACCGCATCAACCTGACCCTCCACCGCCTGCCGGAGATCGTCTCGGGAGAGATGGACGAACTGATCGGCGCGCTGGTCGCGCAGGACGAAGCGGACCGCCTGGCGCAGCTGGATGGCTGAGATCCCCCCAGTCGCAACGGCATTCCCCTTCCGCTTGCGGGAGGGGTTAGGGGAGGGGTGTCCCAAAAACGCCGCCGCCCGGTGACAGCCCCTCCCCCGACCCCTCCCGCAAGCGGGAGGGGAGTAGTGAATGCAGCGCTCGCCACCGCCGCCGCGCAGTTCGCCTCCTCCGCCACCCCGCGCCTCGACGCGGAACTCCTCATGGCGCACGCACTCGGCGTCGACCGCAACGCGATCCTCCTCGACCCCGATCGCTACACCGTCCCCGAGACATTCGCCGCGCTCGTCGAACGCCGTCTCAACCACGAGCCGATCGCCTACATCACCGGCACCCGCGGCTTCTGGTCGATCGACCTCGCCGTCGGGCCCGGCGCACTCGTCCCTCGCGCCGACAGCGAAACGCTCCTGATCGCAGCCCAGACGCACTTCGCCGGCCGCGCGCCCGCAACAATACTCGACCTCGGCACCGGCTCCGGCACGCTGCTCCTCGCCGCGCTCGACGAATGGCTCGCAGTAGGCCTCGGCGTCGACTATTCCCCCCAGGCGCTCGCCTACGCCCGCGCCAACGCCGCAACCCTGGGCATGGCCGACCGCGCGCGCTTCATCCGCGGGAGTTGGGCCAGCGCGATCGCCGGCCAGTTCGACCTGATCCTCGCCAACCCCCCCTACATCGCCACCGACGAACGCCTCCCAGCCGAAGTCCACGACCACGAACCCCACGCCGCGCTCTTCGCCGGCGCAGACGGGCTAGACGACTACCGCATCCTTGCCGAGCAACTCCCCACACTGATCGCCCCCGGCGGCGCGGCGGTGATCGAGATCGGCTCGACGCAGGCCGCCCCCGTCACCGCGCTGCTCAAGGCGCAAGGTCTGCACGTGGCGCTCCACCACGACTATGGCGGCAACGCGCGTGCGTTAGTGGCAACCCACGCCCCCGCGACTTGAACAATATGGCGCTAAACCTCACATTTCGCTTGTAGTAGGTCCCTTGCGGCCGCTATCACGCGGGCAGGGGCACGCACTCTCGACGATTGGTCGGTTTTGAGCGTTGACCCGCATCCTTCGCTTTGAGGTCGCTGCAGTCCGGCGGCCCTGGCAAGTTCGACGCACCGATCTCGTCTAGATCGTCGGTGCGCGACGGGGGTTTGCACCGCATTTCGGAGCACGACCAGATTTTGGTTCGACGACTGAGGACACAAGCTTGATCAACAACCGGCAAGCCGGCCGCCGTCGCGGTCGTGGCAACAATAATAATGGCGGCGGCGGTAGTGGTGGCGGTCAACGCCAGGGCGGCGGCGGCGGCCAGGGTGGTCGCGATACCGGCAACCGCATCGACAGCCGCGCGCGCGGCAACGCGAGCCAGCTGTACGAGAAGTACAAGAACCTCGCGCGCGACGCGCAGCAGCAGGGCGACCGGGTCAACATCGAATATTACCTCCAGTTCGCGGATCATTATTTCCGCGTCCTGAGCGAAACCCGCACCCGCTTCGAAGAGAGCCAGCCGCAGGCGCAGCAGCAGCCGCGTCGCCAGCAGCCGTTCGATCTCGACGGCGACGACGATTACGGCGACGAGGGCGAACCGATCCGCTCCGGCGAGCAGCAGGGTACGCCCGAGCAGGCTCGTGGCGAGCAGAATGGCGGCCAGCAGAACGGCCAGTACCAGAACGCGCCCCGCCAGAATCGTGAGGGCCAGAATCGTGAGAACCAGGCTCGCGACAACCAGAACCGCGAGGACCGCCCTCAGCGTGAAGATCGTCCGCAGCGCGAAGAGCGTCCGCGGTACGAGAACAACCGCTATGAGGGTCAGCGCAACGAGGCTCAGCCCCGCAACGAGGGCCAGCGCGAAGACCGCGTCCGTGGTGACAACCCGCGCAACCAGCGCAACGCCCCGCGTGACGCTCAGCCGCGCGACGACCGCAACGGCGAGGAGCAGGGCCAGGCTCGCGAAGCGCAGGCCCGCGAGAACCAGGCTCGTGAGAACCAGCCCCGCGACGAGCAGGTCCGTGAACCCCGCAGCGATTACCGCGATGCGCCGCAGCGTGAGACGA
The DNA here is from genome assembly GCF_003050745.1 of Sphingomonas sp. PP-CE-3G-477. Lineage (GTDB taxonomy): Bacteria > Pseudomonadota > Alphaproteobacteria > Sphingomonadales > Sphingomonadaceae > Sphingomonas. The sequence goes on from NZ_QAOF01000005.1 coordinate 220,985, forward strand.
TCCGTCGCACGCCCCGCGTGAGCGCCCCGGTCGCCAACGCCAACCAGGATTCGGAAGCCGATGCGGTCCGTTCGGTAACCGAAACCACCGAGCAGGCCACTCAGCCAGCCGAAGCCGTCGAGACGACGACGCCCGTCGCCGCGGCCGAGGAGCAGCCTCGCCGTCGCGGTCGCCCGCGTCGCGATCGCAGCCTCGACGCACCGGTTGCGCAGGACGAAGGCGCGCCGACGGCGTTGGACGCGGATCGCCTGCCGCCATCGCTCGGCATTTCGGCAACCGTCGCGCCGACGCCAGCGCCAACCCCGGCCACCGAAGCGGCTCCGGCCGCCGACGTCGCCGTCGAGGAAAAGCCTCGCCGCCGCCGTGTTCGCGCGGTGCCGGACGAAGTCCAGGCACGCTGATTTCATCGCCCCGGATCAGTCCGGGATCACGAAGGCTTGAGAAAGGTCGGTACTGCGTCGAGCGGTACCGACCTTTTTTATGTTCGGATCAGGCGCGAGGCAGGTACCGGTCCCGGCCAGAGCAGGGGTACGGGCAGGGGCAGGGGCAGGGGCAGGGGGCCAGTATCAGGTCATGCGATCGCTCGCCGTCCGCTCACTCGATCCGCGCGACGTCCTCGTCATGCCCGCTTCCCGAACTGAGGAACGCGAGCCCCATCAGCAGTCCGGCCATCATCACCGATCCGCCGACTCCGCCGATCACCGCCAATATCGTCACCAGATGCAGCGGCCCCTGGAGGTGCGCCATCGCCACGATCACCGCCGCGACGCAGATCGCCGCGGCCAGCACCATCCACGCCATGATCCCGCGAAACCGTGCCCAGGCGAACGCGGCATAATGCGGATCGTCGAGCCCGACTGGTAAGCGGTCCGACGGTTCTGGCGGCGGTCCGGGCGTAGGCGCGCGATCGGTCATCGCTTCCCATTGCCGCGCAAACATGGTTTCCTCAACCCACGCGCACCAGACGCAAGTGAGGAGAGGCGAAGATGACGATCGCGGCGATCCTGAAGGACAAGGGCGACATACAGTCGCTGGCACCGGACTCTACGGTGGCCGAGGCGGTGGCGTTGCTTGCGGAGAAGCGGATCGGCGCCGCGCCGGTGCTCGATGGCGGCCGCGTCGTCGGTATCTTCTCGGAGCGCGATGTGATCCATTGCCTGCAATCGGATGGCGCAGCGGCGCTGGAACGGCGGATCGGTGATGTGATGACCACCGCAGTGAAGACGATTGGTCCCAACGAGTCGGCGATCGGGGCGTTGTCACTGATGACCCAGCGGCGAATCCGTCACCTTCCGGTGATCGAGGGCGACGTGCTGGTCGGGTTCGTGTCGATCGGCGACCTCGTCAAATACCGCATCGACCGGATCGAAGCCGACGCCGCGGCGATGCGCGAATATATCCAGTCCGCGTGACCTGAGGAATTGAACCCGGGCTTGTTCGCCATGCAGCGGGTCTTTCTTGGCACGCCGGCGGCATGACGGACGTGGTCGGCAGTCGCATCCGATGAAGTCGGCATCTCGGAGAACACCATGCGGCATAACGACCGTCACCTAGGCGTCGCGCCATGCCGAATCCGGCCAGCGCGTCGAGTACAGGACGGAGATAGCGGATCAGGTTGCGCCGCCCACTGTGCCGCGGGATCGAGGCTCGACGGATCAATTCCGATCGCCAGCCGTCACTTGGACCGACGCCGTCGCCGAGCGTCGGGCGATGCCAGCAGCGATGGCGGATGGCATCGAGCACACGACGCGGTTCGGCTGGAAAAGACGCGACGACGCGCTTCAGGGCGCTGAACTTGGCTGGTGGTAAAGCATTGCGCAGAATCGAAACGAGCTGGTTGCGTATTACTGCGCGCGTGAGGCGCGTTGCGCACGCTGGATACGCTCGCCGGGTAGAACCAGCCGCGCGTTATCGCATCGGTTCTGCAACCAGCATCGGGTCGAGCTTGGCGTCGTTCCAGCGCAATGCCCAGTGAAGGTGGGGGCCGGTGGCGCGGCCGGTCATGCCGACGGCGCCGATCGGTTGGCCTTTTGTCACATGGTCGCCGAGCTTCACGTCGATCCGCGAGAGGTGCAGGAACGCACTATTCAGGTCCATGCCATGGTCGAGCATCAGGAGGTTGCCCTCCAGCGTGAAGGGGTGATCGGCGGCGAGGATCACGACGCCGTCGGCGGGGGCGGTGACGATCGCGCCGGTTGGCCTGGCGATGTCGGTGCCTGAATGATAGCTGCCGGGTTCACCCTTGTAGATGCGTTGCGCGCCGAACAGGCCAGAGATGCGGCCCGTCGCCGGCCATGCGAACGCCTGGCGCCAGCCCTGCGCGTCGGTGGTGCGGGCACGGGCGGCGACGATCTGGGCGAGTTCGGGCGGACGCAGGTTGGCGAAGACCGGGTCGGGCGCGGGGAATTTTGGGAGCGTGTCGAGACGCTCGATCCGCCACGCCCGCGGCGCAATCGTTAGACTTTGCGTGACACTGCGGCCGTCGGCAAACGTGGCCGTCAGTGTCGCTTGCGACCCCGCATCGCGGTGGAAGCCGGCGATGAAGCGGCCGTCGGGGGAGAGCGCGATCGGCTTGCCGTTCAGCGCGAGCGTGCGCGTACCGGCAGGGGCGGTGCCGAGGATCAGCCCGCCCTGGCTGAGCGTGCCGGTCCAGCGGAAGGCGGACTGGGACGCGGTATTCGAGGGCGGTGCTTGCTGGGCGGCGGCACCGGATGCAGCCAGCAGGACGAGCACCGTCGCGCGGATCATCGTGGGGCCATCGCTTCGCTGGCGGCCGCAGCGGTGGCGTAGGCTTCCTGGCGCGCGACGCTCCAGTAGCGCAGGTCTTCGAGCGCGATGCGGTGGCCGGTGGCGGCGCAGGCGACGTGGTCGCCGGGGCTGAGCACGCGGAAGCCGTTGGCCATATAGTGCAGGCGGGCGACGCGGTCGGAGTTGGACATCAGCATGGCAGGTCTTCTCTACAGCAGGGTCGGCTGGCGCGGCGCCGGATCGGGCGCGGGCTTGGCCTTGGGGGCAGCATAGGTTTTGGCGGCGGGGCGCTCAAGGCCGGTGTCCGTCACCGCATCGACCACGCCGTCGCGGAAGTGGAGCGTCAGCGTCCCCGCATCGCGCGCCGATGTGGCCGAGGCGAGCGTCTCGCCGCCGGGACGCGCCGTGACGCGGGCATAGCCGCGGTCGAGGATCGCGTCGGGGTTGAGCGACTGGACGAGGCGCCACGTCGCGTCGAGCTGCGCGCGTTTCGCTTCGAGTTTGCGTTCGAGGGTGGCGGGACGGAGTGCTGCGCCCGAGCGATCGAGACTGCCGCGTGCAAGGGTCAGCCGCCGCTCCAGCCCGCGATCGAGACGCTGGCCAAAGTCGTCGGCGCGCTGGCGCTGAGGCCCGAGCAACTGGTCGCGCTTTGGCAGCAACCGCGCCAACGCATCGAGCCGCTCGCGACCACGCTCGACGTGGCGGCGCGCGCAGCGCTCGGTACGGTTGCGGTGGCTGTCGATCGTCAGCCGCAGGTCGGCGAGCACCGGCACCGCAATCTCGGCCGCCGCGGTCGGCGTCGGCGCGCGCAGGTCGGCGGCGAAATCGCACAAGGTCGTATCGGTCTCATGCCCGACCGCGGAGATGATCGGGATCGTGCAGGCGGCGACCGCGCGGACCACGACCTCCTCGTTGAACGACCACAGATCCTCGACCGAGCCACCGCCGCGCGCGACGATCACGAGGTCGGGGCGCGGTACCGGACCGCCGGGGACGATCGCGTCGAACCCGCGGACGGCGGCGGCGATCTCGGCGGCGGAACCCTCGCCCTGCACCTTGACCGGCCACACGATGACGTGCGTCGGGCAGCGATCTTCCAGGCGGTGAAGGATATCCCGGATGACGGCGCCGGTGCCCGAGGTGACGACGCCGATCACCTTCGGCATGAACGGCAGGCGCTTCTTCCGCGTGCCGTCGAACAGCCCCTCGCCCGCCAGCTTCGCCTTCAGCTTCTCGAGCAGCGCCATCAGCGCGCCGGCACCGGCCAGCTCCATCCGTTCGATGACGATCTGGTATTTCGAGCGGCCGGGATAGGTGGTGAGCTTGCCGGTCGCGATGACCTCGATGCCGTCCTGCGGCACGAAGGCGAGGCTCGACGCATTGCCCTTCCAGATGACGCCGTCGATCGCCGCCTGGTCGTCTTTCAACGACATGTAGCAATGCCCGGAGGCGACGCGCTTCCAGCCCGAGATCTCGCCACGCAGCCGGACATGGCCGAATTCGCCCTCGACCATCCGCTTCAGCTTGAACGCCAGTTCGCCGACCGACATGGCGAGTGCGTTGTCGCCGGGGACTTGCTCGGCTACCAGCCGCCCCATGTTTGCCACCATGTCGCTGGACACATCATCGGAAAAGGGATCGGGCATGAACGTCCTGCTGCTGGGCTCGGGGGGGCGCGAACATGCGCTCGCGTGGAAGCTGGTGCAATCTCGCGGCCTCGATACGCTGTATGCCGCGCCGGGCAACCCCGGGATCGCGCGCGTTACGACGCTCGTGCCGCTCGATGCGACGGATCACGCCGCCGTCGTCGCGTTCGTGCGCGAACATGAGGTCGGTCTGGTCGTGATCGGACCCGAGGCGCCGCTGGTCGACGGGCTGGCGGACTCGCTGCGTGCGGCCGACGTTCCGGTGTTTGGGCCGTCGAAGGCGGCGGCGCAGTTGGAGGGGTCGAAGGGCTTCACCAAGGATCTGTGCCTGCGCGCCGGCATCCCGACCGCGGGCTATGTCCGTGTGAAGAGCCGCGAAGAGGCGGATATCGCGCTTGCCCGCACCTTCTCGCTGCCGGTGGTCATCAAGGCGGACGGCCTCGCAGCCGGCAAGGGCGTGGTGATCGCGTTCAGCGCGGCCGAAGCCGATGCCGCGCTCGACGCGCTGTTCGCCGACGGGGAAGCCGAGGCAGTGATCGAGGAATTCCTTGAAGGCGAGGAGGCGAGCCTCTTCGTGCTGACCGACGGCGTGGCGCTGATGCCGTTCGGCTCCGCACAGGATCACAAGCGCGTCGGCGAGGGCGACACCGGGCCGAACACCGGCGGGATGGGCGCGTACAGCCCTGCGCTCGTGCTGACGCCGGCGCTGGAGAAGCGCGCGATCGACGAGATCGTTGCGCCGACCGTGGCTACGATGGCGGCGGAAGGCATGCCGTTCTCGGGCGTGCTGTACGCAGGGCTGATGCTGACGCCGCAGGGGCCCAAGCTGATCGAATATAATGCGAGGTTCGGCGATCCCGAGACGCAGGTGCTGATGATGCGCTTCCAGGGCGACCTGCTGGCGACGATGCTGACGGTGGCGGAAGGCCGCCTCGGCGAGATGCCGGCGGCGCAGTTCAGCGACGAAACTGCGTTGACGGTGGTTATGGCGGCCGAGGGGTATCCTGGTACGCCCAAGTCCGGTGGCGCGATCGTCGGGCTGGACTCGGCGCGGGCTGCGGGGGGCACGGTGTTCCATGCGGGCACGCGGTTGGAAGATGGCGGGCTGGTCGCCTCGGGCGGGCGCGTACTGGCAGTGACCGCAACCGGCGGCGACGTCGCGACGGCGCAGGCCAACGCCTATCGCGCGGTCGAGGCGATCGATTTTGCGGAAGGCTTCTACCGCCGCGACATCGGCTGGCGCGAAATCGCGCGCGGGTGATGCACGCCTGATCCTCCCCCGCGAAGGGGAGGATCAGGCTGACTGTCCCGCCGATTAGGTCTCGCCGCCCTTCGCGCGTGACGCTACGGTATGGCAATGAACGAAACTTCCGCGACCTCCGCCTCGGGCCTGAGCCTGCTGCCCGACGGCATCGCCACGCTGACGGCGATCCACTTCACGATCATCGCCGTCGTCGCGATCCTCGTCGTGATCGGCCTGATCTGGGGCATCCGGGCCAAGCGTAGCCGCACCAAGGCCGCTCACGACGTGATCGCCAATGCCGAGGAGGCCGGCGTTCCGCCCGAGCCGGTCTCGGCAAAACCACCCGAGCCGATCGCGGCGAAACCACCCGAGCCGATCGCGGCTAAACCAGAGGTCGAGCCGCGCAAGGCCGAGCAATCCCAAGTGCAGACGCAGGCGCCGATCGCGCCGGTTGCGCCGCCCCCGTCTGCACCCGTGCGCAGTGCGCCCGAACCTACGCCGGTCTTGCGCGACGACGATGCGCCGCAAACGCACGATCGTCTGGCTGACGAACCGACCGCCGCCGCGTCGCCCTCGGTGGCAACCCCGGCAATTGAAACCGCCGCACCCGCACCCGTAGCGCCACCCGAACAGGCGCCGATCGCACCCGCAGCACCGGCGCAGTCCTATGCGGACGGCCCCGTCACGCAGTTGAAGGGGCTCGGACCGAAGGTTGCGGCACAGCTTGGCGCGCTCGGCGTCGCGACCGTCGGCGAGATGGCGGCGCTGTCGGACAGCGAAGCGCAGCGCATCGACGCGCAGCTTGGCAACTTCACTGGCCGGATGGGCCGCGATCGCTGGATCGAGCAGGCGCGGTTGCTGGCGGCTGGCGACAAGGCCGGCTTCGAAGCGGTGTTCGGCAAGCTCTGAGCGAGGCCTTCGCGCGAGACGACCCACGCCGGGATCGCACGCGATCGGTTAACCGCGATCCGCACGTGCGGATGACGATTGGCTCTATGCTCCACGCGCGCCGACGGGCATGTCAGGCGCGTCGCATCTCGATGTAGGAGAGCGGCCGATAACAGGGCGATGAGTGCACATGCTGGTAACGATGAGCGCAATGCTGTTGACGGCTGCCCCCGTTCACGTGGCAGCCGTACCGATCGCGTTGCCCGGCGACGCCGCGCGCGTGGCGCTGCCCGGCGCGGTGCTGTCGCCATTTTCCAACGACTTCCCGGACGCCGCGTCGATGGCGGTGTCGCCGCTTGCCCTGGCCGCGTCGCTTCCGGCGATCGAGATTTTCGCGCAGGGGCTGCCGACGCAGGACATTCCGCCGGTCGGCCCCGCTCCGTTGGGGACGCCGCCTGCCGAGCGAGCGCATAACGACATCGTCGTTACCGGCCGCAAGGAGAGCGCGGGCGATCCGCTGCGCGCGGTCAACGCCGAGTCGTTCGCGGTAACGCAGAAGGTCGACGACGCGGTGATCGGTCCGGTCGCGCGGACCTACAAGAAGACCGTGCCGAGCCCCATTCGGCGCGGCATCCACAATTTCCTCTACAATCTGCGCGAGCCGATCGTCTTCCTCAACTTCCTGCTCCAGTTCAAGCCGGGCAAGGCAGCGGAGACGGTCGGGCGGTTCGCGATCAACACGACGATCGGCGTGGCCGGCGTGCTCGACATGGCCAAGAAGAAGCCGTTCCACCTGCCGCGCCGTTCGAACGGGTTCGCCAACACGCTTGGCTATTACGGCGTCAAGAATGGCCCGTTCCTGTTCCTGCCGCTGGTCGGACCGACGACGATCCGCGACCTGCTGGGCGGTGCGGTCGATCGCCTGATCCTGCCGGTCGCCATTGGCAAGCCGTTCACCAGCACGGCGTACGCGATCCCCGCGGGCATCCTGGGTGCGCTCGATCACCGGTCGGAGTTCGACCAGACGTTGAAGGACCTGCACGACAACTCGCCAGATCCGTACGCAGCGACGCGCGCATTCTATCTCAACCGGCGACAGGCGGAGATCGACCATCTCCATGGGCGGGTCGAGGGCGATCCGGCGGGGATGTCAGGGCCGCCGCCGAGCGTGGTGCCGTTCGTGCCGAGCGACCTGGAGCCGGGGGCGAGGCCGGTTTCGGAGGTGCCTGAAAAGACTCAGGTGGTCGAGACGCCGGCGGTTGATGCGAAGCCGGCGGCCGAAACCGGACAGTAGAAAGGACGGAGCCGAACGCTCTCGTCGTCGTCCCCCCGTTCGTGCTGAGTAGAGACCGAGTAGCTCCGTCAGGAGCGTATTGAGGGCTCGTATCGAAGCATGGGTTCCGCGCGCCAACCTGTCCTTCGATACGCCGCTTCGACAAGCTCAGCGGCACTCAGGACGAACGGGTTTTGGGAGATCGTCGCCCGAACACTCGTCACCCCAGCGCACGCTGGGGTCTCCCGGTTGGGATATGTCGCGCATAAGCGGGGATATCCCAGCTTCCGCTGGAATGACGGGATTTAGAGGCGAGGCCTTCCCGTCCACCATGACTCAATCCTGGCAGCGCAGGATAACCAGCCCTCAGACTTCGCTCACCAACAACTTGTCGATGCGGCGGCCGTCGAGGTCGACGATCTCGAACTTCCAGCCCTGTTCGACGAAGCTTTCGCCCTCGCCGGGAAGGTGACGGAACACCGACAGCGCGAGGCCGGCGACGGTCGCGTAGTCACGGTCCTCGGGTAGGTCGATACCGAGCCGGTCGGCGAGCGAATCCGCCGCCATCGTGCCTGCCACCAGCAGCGAGCCGTCGTCGCGCACCACGACCGAAGGCGCATCGTCCGGATCCGAGTCCGACTTGAACTCGCCGGCAATCGCCGCGAGCAGGTCGGCCGGCGTGACGATCCCTTCGAAATGGCCGTATTCGTCGTGGATCAGCGCCATCGGCACCTCGGCCTCACGGAGCGCCAGCAGCGCATCCATCGCGTCGATCTGGTCGATCACGACGGGCGCTTTCCGCATCAGCGCGCGCAGATCGATCGGATCGCCGCGGAACAGCGCGGCGGCGATGTCGCGCGCCTGGACGACGCCCTTGACCGCATCGATCGAGCCTTCGCCGACCGGCAGGCGGGTGTGCTGCGAGGCGAGCAGCGTCTCGCGGATCTCGTCGGGGCCCCAGTCGCAGTCGAGCCAGTCGATCTCGGTGCGCGGCGTCATCACTTCGCGCACCGGGCGGTCGGCGAGGCGGACGACGCCCGAGATGATCGAGCGTTCATGCTCCTCGATGATCCCCGATTTCGACGCTTCGGCGACGATCATGTGGAGCTCTTCGGCGGTGACGTGCTCTTCCGATTCGCGGTTTAAGCGGAGCGCGCGGAAGATCAGCGCGCTGGTCGAATCGAGCACCCAGACGATCGGCGCGGTGCCGATCGCGAGCCAGCGCATCACCGGCGCCATGAACGACGCGATCGCCTCGGGCGCGCGCAACGCGAACTGTTTCGGCACGAGCTCGCCGATGATCAGCGATGCGTATGTGGTGAGGCCGATGACGATCGCGAACCCAGCAGTCTCGGCGGTCGAAGCGGACAGGCCCCACGCCTGCAACCGGGCGGCGGTCGGCATGCCCAGGCTCGAGCCCGAATAGGCACCCGCGAGGATGCCGATCAGCGTGATCCCGATCTGGACGGTCGACAGGAACTTGCCCGGGTCGGCCGCCAGCACCAGCGCGGCCCGCGCGCCCTTCTTGCCTTGGCGCGCCATCGCCTCGAGCCGCGCTTTCCGCGCCGAGACGATCGCGAGTTCGCTCATCGCGAACACGCCGTTCAAAGCGACGAGCGCGAGGATGATCGCGACGTCGATCCAGGGGAAGGGGGGAAGCGGTGCCATTGGCTCACGCGCTCTTTGCAGGACAACGGTCCGTCGCACAACCGTCCATGCACGTGCGGTGGTGCATACTCGACATCGGAAGGCGAAGATGGTCAGGCTCGGTTCAGTGCGCAGGCGGAACAATCGTCGCGACACCGGGTTATCGGGCGTATCGGGCACGAAGCCGTCATTCGTCATGTCTCAGGGAGATTATCTATGAAAACCAAGATGTTCGTAGGCGCTGCACTCGCGGCACTGATCGCCACCAGCGGCTGCACCACCGATCCGGAGACCGGTCGCCAGACGATTTCCAAGACCGCGCTGGGCGGCATCGGCGGCGCGCTGGGCGGCTATCTGCTCGGCGACGTGGTCGGTGGCCGGCATGACCGGACCGAGAAGCTGCTCGGCGCGGGCATCGGCGGTCTCGCGGGTGCGGGCATCGGCGCATATATGGACAAGCAGGAGCGAGACCTGCGCGCACGCACCGCGGGCACCGATGTGCAGGTGATCCGCCAGGGCGACGACCTGGTGCTCAACATCCCGTCGGGCATCACCTTCGCGTATGACAGCGCCAACGTGCAGCCGCAGTTCCAGCGGACGCTCGACCAGGTTGCCGACACGCTGTCGCAGTACAACCAGACCTATGTCGACGTGTACGGGCACACCGATTCGACCGGCAGCGACGCGTACAACCAGACGCTGTCGGAGCGTCGCGCGCGTTCGGTCGCGGATTACCTGTCGGGTCACGGCGTGCAGGCGGCACGCATCGGTACGCGCGGCTATGGCAAGACGCAGCCGATCGCGTCGAACGACACCGATGCTGGCCGCGCTGCGAACCGTCGCGTCGAGGTGAAGATCGTGCCGATCACGCAGAACGACCTGCGCCAGTAAGGGCCTCGGTTGATCCTCCCCCGCCAGGGGGAGGTGTCGCCGAAGGTGACGGAGGGGGAGGGCCCCGGAACAGCCGTTTCGCGTTCCTCCCCCTCCGACTGGCAAGCGCCAGCCACCTCCCCCTGGCGGGGGAGGATTATTGTTTAGAACAGCCGGCCGCCGTTCGGGACCGGTCCGGTCGGCGAGATCAGCATGACCTTGCCGTCCGCATCGGGGAAGCCGAGCGTCAGGACTTCCGACATCATCGGGCCGATCTGACGCGGCGGGAAGTTGACGACCGCAGCGACCTGACGCCCGACCAACGTCTCAGGCGTATAATGCTCGGTGATCTGCGCGGACGAGCGCTTCACGCCGATCTCTCCGCCGAAATCGATCCGGAGCTTGAACGCGGGTTTCCGTGCTTCGGGGAAGGGTTCGGCCTCGACGATCGTACCAACGCGGATGTCGACCTTCTCGAAGTCCGGATACGCGATCATCTCAGAAATCGACATTGTCGTAGTGCGCCGGGGGTGAGATCAGCTCCATCCGTTCGGACAGCAGCGGGCGGAAGCTCGGGCGGCTCTTGAAGCCGCGATACCAGCGCGCGGTCTGGTCGTGGCCCTTCCAGTCGATCCCGCCGAGATAATCGGTCACCGATATCTGTGCAGCCGCCGCCAGATCCGCGAGGCTCATCGTCGCGCCGCCGAGCCAGTTCCGGTGGTCGAGCAGGTAATCCATATAGTCGAGATGGCCGACCGCGGCCTTCATCGCCTCGCGCAGGCCCTTGGCGTCGGGCGCGGTGCGGTGGGCGAGGCGCTTGACCATGCGTTCGTGGAGCAGCGGTCCGGTGACGTCGCGGTAGAAATGCGTGTCGAACCACGTGACCAGCCGGCGGATTTCGGCGCGGTTGGTCGCGGTGCCGTTGATCATCGCCGCCTTCTCGACGGTCTCCTCGAAGAACTCGCAGATCGCCATCGAATCGATCAGCGGCGCGACGCCGCGCGACGCGTCGACCATCACCGGGGTCTGGCCGGCGGGGTTCATGTCCATGAACTCGTCGCGGCGATCCCAGGGCGACTCGCGCACCAGTTCGTAGCCGACCCCCTTCTCGCCCAGCAGCAGGCGCACCTTTCGCGAGAAGGGACACAGGGGGAATTGATAAAGCTGCCACATGCCATCCGTTTAGGCGGTGGGGGGCGGCTGTGTCACTAGCGCGGGTTGGCGCCGAGCAAGAAGATTTGGTTCGCGCGGAGACGCGGAGGTGTTGCGCTCGCCGCGAGCGAAGCTCCTTCATCACGGATCGTATTAGGAGAGATGCAGAGGGACTTTAGCTCCGCGTCTCCGCGTCTCCGCGTGAAACCCTCAAGCCCTGACACCACCCCGGCGGGCGCCAGGGTGGTGTCAGGGCTTGAGGTTATTCGGCCGCCACCAGTTCCGCGCTGTCGTCCAGTGGGTGCGACAAGCGGGTCAACATTTCCTTCGGCACGATCTGCCAGAAATGGGGAGCCACGCGGTCCCAATCTTCCAGCAGGCCCTTCGACCATTTGCTGTCGGTGTGGTCGGCATGATTGCGCACCAAGTCGAGCAGCACATCGGCCCAGTGGAGCGACTTCACGCGGTCCCAGGTGATGTTCTCCGGGTTGGCACGCTTCGCGAACACGCCGTCGGGGTCGTAGACGAACGCCATGCCGCCGGTCATGCCTGCGCCAAAGTTCGCGCCGACCGCGCCGAGCACGACTGCGATGCCGTTGGTCATGTACTCGCACCCGTTCGCGCCGCAGCCCTCGACGACCACGCTCGCACCCGAGTTCCGCACCGCGAAACGCTCGCCTGCCTGCCCCGCCGCGAACAGTCGGCCCGAGGTCGCGCCGTAGAGCACGGTGTTGCCGATGATCGTGTTCTCCTGCGACGCCAGCGGCGAGCTCACCGCCGGCCGCACGATGATCGTGCCGCCCGAAAGCCCCTTGCCGACGTAATCGTTCGAATCCCCGAACACTTCGAGCGTGATGCCCTTGCACAGGAACGCGCCGAGCGACTGGCCCGCCGACCCGCGCAGCCGGATCGTCACGTGGTTGTCGGCCAGCGTCGACATCCCGAACTTCCGCGTGATCTCGCTCGACAGTCGCGTGCCGACCGCGCGGTGCGTGTTGCGCACCGAATAGGTCAGCTGCATCTTCTCGCCGCGCGAGAACACTGCGGACGCGTCCTTGATGATCTGCGCGTCGAGGCTGTCGGGGACCTCGTTGCGGAAGGTCGAAAGCGAGAACCGCCGCTGCGAATCATCGGCATCGACCTTCGCCAGGATCGGGTTGAGATCGAGATCGTCGAGATGCTCCGCGCCGCGGCTGACCTGCCGCAGCAGCTCGGTGCGGCCGATCACATCGTCGAGGCTCTTCACGCCGAGCCGCGCAAGGATGTCGCGGACTTCCTCCGCGATGAAGGTCATCAGGTTGATCACCTTCTCGGGCGTGCCGACGAACTTCTGGCGCAGCGCGTCGTTCTGCGTGCAGATGCCGACCGGGCACGTGTTCGAATGGCATTGCCGCACCATGATGCAGCCCATCGCGACCAGCGACAGCGTGCCGATCCCGAACTCTTCTGCGCCCAGGATCGCGGCGATGACGATGTCGCGACCGGTCTTGAGCCCGCCATCGGTGCGCAGCCGCACACGACCGCGCAGGCCGTTGAGCGTCAGCACTTGGTTGACCTCCGACAGCCCCATCTCCCACGGCGTGCCGGCGTACTTGATCGACGTTTGCGGACTGGCCCCAGTACCGCCGACATGGCCAGCGATCAGAATCACGTCGGCATGCGCCTTCGCAACACCCGCCGCGACCGTGCCGATGCCCGCTGAGCTGACCAGTTTCACGCAGACGCGAGCGCGCGGATTGATCTGCTTCAGGTCGTAGATGAGCTGGGCGAGATCCTCGATCGAGTAGATGTCGTGGTGCGGTGGCGGCGAGATCAGCGTCACGCCGGGCGTCGCATGGCGCAGCTTGGCGATGAACTCGGTGACCTTGAAGCCGGGTAGCTGACCGCCTTCGCCGGGCTTGGCGCCCTGCGCGACCTTGACCTCGATCTCCTCGCACGCGTTCAGATATTCCGCCGTGACGCCAAAGCGCCCCGACGCGACCTGCTTGATCGACGAGTTGGCGTTGTCGCCGTTCGCGTACGGCACGAAGCGCGACTTGTCCTCGCCGCCCTCGCCCGAGACGGCCTTCGCGCCGATCCGGTTCATCGCGATCGCGAGCGTCTCATGCGCTTCCGGCGACAGCGCGCCGAGCGACATGCCGGGGGTGACGAAGCGCTTGCGGATCTCGGTGATCGCCTCGACCTGATCGACCGGAACGCCCTCCGCGGGGAAGTTGAACTGGAGCAGATCGCGCAGATACACCGGCGGCAGGTCGGACACGCCACGTGAGAATTGCAGGTAGCTGGTGTAGCTGTCGGTCGCGACCGCGGTCTGGAGCAGATGCATCAGTTGCGCGGAATAAGCGTGCGTCTCGCCGGTGTGGCGCTGGCGATAGAAGCCACCGATCGGCAGCGTCGCCACCGCCGGATCGAACGCTGCTTCGTGACGATCGGTCGCGTTGACGTGGAGCGACGCATAGCCCTCGCCGCTGATCTTCGCGGGCATGCCGGGGAACAGGTCGTTGACGAGGCTGCGCGACAGGCCGACCGCCTCGAAATTATAGCCGCCGCGGTAGGACGAGATGACCGCGATGCCCATCTTCGACATGATCTTGAGCAGCCCCTCCTCGACCGCGACGCGGTGGCGACGGAGGCATTCGGCGAGGTCGAGATCACCGAACAACCCGCGCGACTGGCGATCGACGATCGCGGCCTCGGCGAGGTACGCGTTCACGGTGGTCGCGCCGACGCCGATCAGCACGGCGTAATAATGCGTGTCGAGGCACTCGGCCGATCGGACGTTGATCGACGCATAGGAGCGCAGGCCACGGCGGACGAGGTGCGTGTGGACCGCGGCGACCGCGAGCACGCCGGCGATGCCGACGCGGTCCTCGTTGATCGCCTCGTCGGTGAGGAAGATCTCGCTCTTGCCCTGGCGGACGGCTTGTTCGGCCTCGTTGCGGATCCGCTGGATCGCCGCGCGGAGCTTCTCCGGGCCGCCGCCGACATCGAACGTGCAATCGATCTCGGCGACCGCGTTACCGAAATGCGCCTTCAACCGCGACCAGTGCTCGCCCGTCAGTACCGGCGAGTCGAGCACCAGCACGCGCTCGCGCTGGTCGCGGACGTCGAGGATGTTGGCGAGATTGCCGAACCGCGTCTTGAGCGACATCACGTGACGCTCGCGCAGCGGATCGATCGGCGGGTTGGTGACCTGCGAGAAGTTCTGGCGGAAAAATTGGCTGATCAGCCGCGGCTTGTCGGAGATGACCGCCAGCGGCGTGTCGTCGCCCATCGATCCGATCGCTTCCTTCGCGGACTCGACCATCGGCGACAGGATCAACTCCATGTCCTCCATCGTCTGGCCCGCCGCGACCTGGCGACGGGCTAGTTCGGCGCGGTCGTAGCGCACCACGGCGTCCTCGACCGAGGGCAGGTCGGCGAGCGTGTGGAATTCGCCGATCATCGCAGCGTAATCCGCCTCGCCGGAGATGCGATCCTTCACTTCGCGATCCTGGAGCAGACGCCCCTCGTCGAGGTCGACCGCGATCATCTCGCCCGGCCCAAGGCGGCCCTTGGCGATGATCGTCGATTCGGGAACGACGACCATGCCGCTCTCCGACCCGACGATCAGCAGGCCGTCCGACGTCAGCGTATAGCGGAGCGGACGCAGCGCGTTGCGATCCATGCCGGCGACCGCCCAGCGGCCATCGGTCATCGCCAGCGCGGCGGGGCCGTCCCACGGCTCCATCACCGACGCGAGATACTGATACATCGCGGTGTGCTCGGGCGGCATGTCCGGGCTGGCGGCTTCGGGAACGAGCATCAGCTTGGCGGTTGGCGCATCGCGGCCCGAGCGGCAGATCGCCTCGAACACGGCATCCAGCGCGGCGGTGTCGGACGCGCCCGCCGGGATCACCGGCTTGATGTCCTCCGAATTGTCGCCGAACGCGAGGCTCGCCATGCGGATCTCGTGGCTGAGCATCCAGTTCTTGTTGCCGCGGATCGTGTTGATCTCGCCGTTATGCGCAAGGCAGCGGAACGGCTGCGCCAGCCACCATTGCGGGAAGGTGTTGGTCGAATAGCGCTGATGGAAGATCGCGACGCGGCTCTCAAAGCGCTGGTCGCACAGGTCGGGGTAGAAGACGGAGAGCGATTCGGCGAGGAACAGCCCCTTGTAGATGATCGAGCGGCACGACAGCGAACAGATGTAGAAACCCTGGATCTGCGCCGCGATCACGCGCTTCTCGATCCGGCGGCGGACCAGATAGAGCGTCTTCTCGAACTCGGCGGCGTCCTGCTCCTCGGGCAAGGGCCCGGCGATCATGATCTGCTCGATCTCGGGACGCGTCGCCTGCGCCTTCTGGCCGATCACCGACACGTCGACCGGCACCTGGCGCCAGCCATAGATGGTGTAGCCCGCTTCGATGATCGCGCTCTCGACGATCGTCCGGCAATCCTCCTGCGCGCCGAGATCTGTGCGGGGGAGGAAGATCATGCCGACCGCGAGACGGTTCGGGCGTACCTTGTGCCCCGACGCGGCGACCGCGTCGTCGAAGAAGCGCAGCGGCAGGTCGATGTGCAGACCTGCGCCGTCGCCGGTCTTGCCGTCCGCATCGACGGCGCCGCGGTGCCAGACGGCCTTCAGCGCATCGACCGCCGACTGCACGACACGCCGTGACGCGCGCCCGTCGGTAGCGGCGACGAGGCCTACGCCACACGCATCGCCCTCGAATTCGGGGCGGTACATACCGTGCTCGGCGAGACGGGCGCGTTGATCGGTGATGAAATCGGTCATCGTCACTTCTTCTTCTCTTCGGGCGTCGCCGCCTGCTTGGCGAATTCGGCGACATCGGCCTGCATGTGCGCCATCGAGGATTGCATCATCGACCGCTGCCAAGCGGCGACGTCTGGGTCGGCCATGATCGTCAGCGATTGCTGCATGTACGCGCGACCGCTCGGCGTCGCAAAGAACGCCTTGATGTCACGGCATTGAGCGACATCGAAGCGTCGCGCATAGGCGCGCGCCATCGCCTCGACCATGCTCGGCAATCCGTCGCGCATCAGCGTCATCGTGCGCGCCTGCTGCCGTTCCAGAAAGGTGGCAAACCGCGTCTGCATCTCCGGGTGGTCCGCCATCGCACTGCTGAACATCGGGCTCTGCGCCATGCCCTGCTGCAGATTGCCGAGCATCGGCGCGATCATGCTCTCGATCATCCGTTCACGCGATTCGGGCGGCATCAGCACGTTAATCAGCTCGCGCGCCGCCGTGAGGCGGGCCGGATCGGGGGCGGTGACGGCGACTGGCGATGCCTGCGCATGCGCCGCCGAAGGCAACATTGCGCCCGCCAGTAACACGGCGCTGAGAAACCCGAGCCTCATGCCGCAACCTTCGCGCTGGCCGCCTTGGTTTTCAGCCATTTGTGCATCGTCGCGGCGACGTCGCGGCCGTCGCGGATCGCCCAGACGACGAGGCTTGCGCCGCGGACGATGTCGCCTGCCGCGAACACGCCGTCGAGCGAGGTCATCAGCGTCTTGCCGTCGACGAGCACAGTGCCCCAACGGCTTACGCCCAGTTCAGGTGTGGCGAACAGCGTCGGCAGGTCCTCCGCATCGAAGCCGAGCGCCTTGATGACGAGATCGGCGTCGACCGAATAGTCGCCCGCTGGATCGGGTTCGGGCGCGCGGCGGCCGCTTGCATCGGGCGCGCCGAGACGCATTTTCCGGACCTTGACGCTCGACACGGTATCGCCGCCATCGAAGCTTTGCGGGCCCGACAGCCAGACGAACTCGACGCCCTCCTCCTCGGCATTGGCGACTTCACGCTGCGAGCCGGGCATGTTGGCGCGGTCGCGACGGTAGAGGCATTTCACCGACTTGGCGCCCTGGCGGATCGCGGTGCGGACGCAGTCCATCGCGGTGTCGCCGCCACCGATCACGACCACGTCCTTGCCATCCGCGTTGAGGCTGCCGTCGTCGAATGCTGGGACGGCGTCGCCGAAGCCTTTGCGGTTCGAGGCGACGAGGAAGTCGAGTGCTGCGACAACGCCGTTCGATCCGCCACCGGGGAGGTCCATCGCACGCGCCTGGTAGACACCGGTCGCGATCAGGATCGCGTCGTGGCGCTGGCGGAGATCGTCGAGGCTCGCATCGTCGCCAACCGCGAAGCCTTCGTGGAAGACGATGCCGGCGGCCTTGAGGCGCTCCACACGGCGCATGACGATCGGCTTTTCGAGCTTGAAGCCGGGGATGCCGTAGGTGAGCAAGCCGCCCGCGCGATCGTAGCGGTCGTAGACGTGGACGTCATAGCCGTGTCCGCGCAGATATTCTGCCGCGGTGAGACCTGCCGGCCCCGCACCGATCACGCCGACCGACTGGCCGCGCGACTTGCCGGGGACCAGCGGTTCGACCCAGCCATTCTCCCAGGCGGTGTCGGTGATGAACTTCTCGACCGATCCGATCGTGACCGCGCCGTGCCCGGTGAATTCGATGACGCAATTACCTTCGCAGAGCCGGTCCTGCGGGCAGATCCGGCCGCAGATCTCGGGCATCGTCGAGGTCGCGTTGCTGAGCTCATACGCCTCGCGCAGCCGACCTTCCGCGGTCAGCCGGAGCCAATCGGGGATATGGTTGTGCAGTGGGCAATGGACCGAGCAATAGGGTACGCCGCACTGCGAACAGCGTCCGGCCTGCTCCTCGGCGGGCTGGACCGCGTATCGCTGCGCGATCTCACGGAAATCCTCCTGCCGCTCATCCGCGGTGCGCTTTGCCGGATAGGATTGCTCCCGCCCGACAAACTTTAGCATCGAATCGTTCGCCATACATGCCTCCGACAGCCGCGTTATTGCGGCATCGGCAGCTTGTCACCGTGAAATCGACCAGAATGTCAGCATGACTGACGTATTAATCGATCAAATCAACCAAATTAGCTAAGAACAATTCTCAACAAGGCTTATTGATACCGAAGCGGACCTACTTGCTGAGCAACCAGACCAGCGCGGCCGAGCCGGCAGCTACCCGGTACCAGGCAAAAGGCACGAACCCGTGTTTGGTGACGATCCCGACGAACCACTTCACCACCAGCAGCGCGACGATGAACGACACCGCAGCGCCGATCGCGATCGCGCCAAGCCCGACACCGCCGCTAGCGATTGCATCGCGGTTCTTTAGCAGTTCGAGCGCGCTTGCCCCCAGCATCGTCGGGATCGCGAGAAAGAAGCTGAACTCGGCCGCCGTGCGCCGCTCGACGCCCAACGCCAGCGCACCGAGAATCGTCGCACCGGAGCGGCTGACGCCGGGGACCATCGCCAGGCACTGAAGGAAACCGATACCGATTACCGTCTTCAGGGGAATGTCCGCCACGCCGCTGATGTCGCTGCGCGGCGCGAACCGCTCGACCGCGAGGATCGCGAAGCCGCCGACGATCAGCGCGATCGCGACCACCTCAGCATTCCCGAGCAGCGCCTCGATATACTTGTGCAGCGCAAGGCCGATCACCGCCGCCGGGATGAACGCGACGACGAGGTTGCGCAGAAACAGCCAGGATTTCGGCTCGCGCTTCAACAGCCCCATGCCGACCGCCCAGAACGTCCGCCAGTACAGCACGACGATCGCGAGAATCGCGCCGAGCTGGATCACGACGTTGAAAACTTCCCAGCGCCCCGCGTCATAGCCGAGCAGCCGTGTCGCGAGAATCAGATGCCCAGTCGACGAGACGGGAAGGAATTCGGTGATCCCTTCGACGATGCCGAGGAGGATGACGGTGAGAAGTTCGGTCAAGCAGGCGCTCCGGCGTCGCGGGTTTCAAAAAAGGCGCGGGTGTCAGGGCAGGCTTAGCACGTGCAGCATCAGCCTGCGTGAACTTCCGCCCGCGTTTCGGCGCGCCGGCCGAACCGTCCGGCCTTGCGAAAGCGCACCAGCCAGCCCGGTGCGACCGTCGACAGCGGCGTCGCCTCGATCCCGAACGCGGCAAGGCCATCGGTGCCGGTGACGATATTATCGCTCTGCAGCATCGTCCACTGGTCCTTGGTGATCGGCGCGCCCGGCAGGAAGCCGCCCTTCGCGATCAGCGCGCCGGCAAAGTCCGGCAGCTCGATGATCGAGGGATTGCGGCCGATCGTCTTGGCGATCCAGCGGATGAGATTGCCCATCGTGATGATATCCGGCCCGCCGAGTTCCAGCGTCTGGCCGCCGAACGTCTCGGGATCGGACGCCGCTGCCACCACTGCGTCGGCCACGTTGCCGACGAACACCGGCTGGAACTTCGCGCCCGCGCGCAGGACCGGCACGACCGGCGCCTTGGCGATCATCCCGGCAAAGCGGTTCACGAACTGGTCTTCCTGGCCGAACACGATCGACGGTCGCAGGATGGTCGCGGTCGGGAACGCCCCGAGCACCGCTGCCTCGCCCTGTCCCTTGGACTTGCCGTATGCCGAGGCGGAGGCAGGATCGGCGCCGATCGCCGAGACGTGCACGAGCGCACCGACGCCGGCCGCCGCCGCAGCCTGCGCCACCGTCTGCGCGCCGAGTGCCTGGACGCGCTGGAAATCGCCCGCGAGCACGCCGACCAGGTTCACCACCACGTCCGAGCCGTGCACCGCATGCGCGATCGTCTCGGGCTTGGTGACGTCGGCACCGACGAACTGCGTCTGGCCGAGCCCGCCGAGCGGTTTTAGGAAGAACGCCTGCCGCGGATCGCGCTGTGCGATGCGGACGCGGGCGCCCGTCGCCAGCAGCGCCTGTGCGACATAGCGGCCGACGAAACCGCCACCCCCGATCAGCGTCACCAGTTTGTCGTTCATCGCGCGTCCGTCCACTTTGTTTTGCCTGCCAATCACGAATAACCCCTTGCCCCAGCAAGAGGCGTGTTGACAAGCATCGGGACCCTCCACTAGAGGCGCCCTCCTACCCAGTGCCCGGATGGCGGAATTGGTAGACGCACCAGCTTCAGGTGCTGGCGATCGCAAGGTCGTGGAGGTTCGAGTCCTCTTCCGGGCACCACTACTGATCGAAGGCGGGCAGTGTGCCGTCTTCGACGGAACGTCCTGCAGCGACACCGTTTTCAAGGCATGAGACCGGACCGGAGGGCATGATCTCCCGCTTCGACGCACCTGCCGTATCGATCAACATTTCGAGGTAGGCGGACCGGAGAGCGCTGCTGTCGCCCCGCATCTTTTTACGCGGCATATCGCTGAAACGATCGATCGCTTTCTCGTCAGATCCAGTCCGACAGGGTTCAGCGTGCGGGGTTTACCTTCGAGCCGGCGAGGTCGCGTTCTGCCCGATTTTCCTCTGGACCAGCGGCACTACGATGCCGTCGCGGTTGGATGGCAGCGTATAGCTTTAATGAAGCCGTCCCCGCGCAGTGTCTCGTTGAGGGCGACGACGAGGTCTGAGCGGCGTTTGGTAATTCTGGCGAGCGCGTTGAGGTCGGTGAGCGCCGCACCAGCCGGCTTCCGTCCATACGGCGGCGCGGGTCCACCGGACCGCATCGAATAGACCCTATTCAGACGGACATAGCGTGATTGCCGATGGGGGCGGGCAGGTGAGTGCGACCACGCATAACAATCGTACAATCGACCAAATCTAACAGATATGTCATATTGTGTGTCCTTTTCGGCACTAGGTTTCCGAAAGTTACAATTTCAAGTCACGGCGTCTTTACTCGAAATCGGGAGGCTCGCATGCCTCTGTCATCGCCTTGCATCACCGTACGTTTCGGCAGGTAGGGGTAGGCCATGACCGATGCGGATCGTCAAAACGACCGTGTCGGGTCGAGTTGGGGAATTGTTCGTGATCACAACATCTTGCTTTAAGTCCAGGGCAATGCTTCTCGCTGCTGCAACGCCGCTGGCGTTCATCATGTCGACGGCTTCGGGGTTCGCCCAGGACGCGACGACAACTCCTGACGCAACGGCTGCCACGACTGCGCCGCTTCCGGCACAAACCGCTGACAAGGCCTCGGCCGATGCGCCAGCTCAGGACATCGTCGTCACCGGTTCGCGGTTTCGTCGTACCGATACCGAGACGCCGTCGCCCGTCACCGTGCTGACGACCGAGAACCTCACGCGGGCAGGCATCACCAACATCAACGACGCGGTGCGGTCGATCTCGGCCGATGGCGCCGGGTCGATCTCGACCGGGTTCCAGAACGGCTTCTCGGCCGGTGGTGCGGCGGTGTCGCTGCGCGGTCTGGGCGTGTCGTCGACGCTGGTGTTGATCGACGGCCTGCGTTCGACCAACTTCCCGCTCAACGACGATGGCCACAACGCCTATGTCGATCTCAATTCGATCCCGTTCAGCGCGGTCGAGCGGATCGAAGTGCTGAAGGATGGCGCATCGGCAACCTATGGCGCCGACGCGATCGGTGGCGTCGTCAACGTCATCATGAAGAAGCAGTTCGTCGGCGTCGCCGGCACGGCCGAAGGCGGCGTGAGCGAGCATGGCGACGGCAGCCGCTACCGTGCCAACCTGACCGCCGGCTTTGGCGACTACGCCTCGACCGGTTGGAACTTCTACGTCAACGGCGAATATCAGCGTGATTCCGCGATTGCCGTGAAGGATCGTGGGTTTCCGTACAACACGCTCGACTTGAGCTCGATCGGCGGGATCGACGGCAACGCCGCCGATAGTTCGCTGACGACGGCAACCGCCAATGCCGTCGTGGTCCGGGCCGGGCAGACGGATACGAACAACCCCTTTGCAGGTAGCACGGCGGCGACCCCGAGCGGAACTTACGTCAACGCAGCCGGGCTGACGGTTCCCTACAGCAACTACACGACGCTGAACACGAACTGCGCAAACGGGACTTATACGGTCACGAGCGGCGCCTCACGAGGCACTGGATGCCGTCACGACAACACGTACGAATACGGCCAGATCCAGCCGATGCAGGAACGCTACAACTTTAGCGGTCGCTTGAGCGTCCGTCTTAGCGACAACATCGAAGGCTATGTCACCGGCAGCTATTCCAACAGCCGGGTCGACATCGTTCGTCCGCCTGCGGCGATCCGTCAGACGCAGCCTTACGGTGCAGCCCCAGCCCTGGCGTCGAGCAACCCGGGCATCGTCCTTCCCGTCTACATCTGCGCTGCGGGCGTGAACTGCGCGACTGCCGCCGATCGGACGCGGAATCCGAACAACCCGTACGCGCTGGCTGGCGAGGACAGCGCTGCCCGCATCTATTATCTGTTCGGCGACATCCCCGTCGGGACGAGCCGCACCAACGAAGTCATCCGCGGTGCCGCCGGCCTGCATGGCGATTTCGGCGACGGTTGGAACTGGCAGGTCGACGCGGTCGGCGCGAAGGACAACCTCAACATCACGTCGTTCGGTGTGATCAACATCGCCGGCCTGAAGCAGGCGATCAACACCGGCGCGTACAACTTCATGGATCCAAGCCAGAACAGCGCCGCAACACGCGCGCTGGTCTCGCCGACCTACACGGTAGGGTCGCACACCTCGATGGTGTCGCTCGACGGGTCGATCAGCAAGGCATTGTTCCAGCTTCCGGGTGGTCCGCTCCAACTCGCCGTCGGTGGGCAGGTGCGTCACGAGGTCGAAGAGAATAACAGCCTGAACGCCAACCTCGATCGTTACGCCAACACCTCGGCAGCTTTTGGCAAGCACACCGTTTCGGCGGCGTATTTCGAAATCAGCGCACCGGTGCTGACGCAGCTCGAGATTAACGCGTCGGGCCGTTACGATCACTATTCGGAAGGGTTCGGACGCTTCTCGCCAAAGGTCGGCGCGAAGTTCACGCCGATCAAGGAACTCGCGATCCGCGGTACCTATTCGCAGGGCTTCCGTGCACCGACGTTCGCCGAGAACAACCCGCTCAGCAGCTTTGCCGGTTTCGTCACCTACACGCCGCCGACCAGCTTCCAGCTTGCGCATGGCGGTTTGATCAACCCTCCTGCGAACTCGGGTCTCACGCCGAACACGAACCCGTATGCGCAGTCCTACAGCCTCGGCTCGGGCTTCAGCGGCAACCCCGATCTAAAGCCTGAGAAGTCGCGCAGCTTCACCGCGGGTACGGTCGTCCAGCCGCTGCCGTGGCTGAGCTTCACGGTCGATTACTACAACATCAAGAAGAGCGACGTGATCGTGACCGGCCCGAACGCCGGCGCCGCTCGTGCTGCCTATTACGCCGGGCAGCCGCTGCCGGCCGGTTACACGGTGTCGGCGGTCGACGCGATCGATCCGTTGTTTCCGACTGCGATCCCCCGCGTGCTGATCATCAATGCGCCCTATGTGAACGCGGCGAGCGTCAAGACCGAGGGGCTCGATTTCGGCCTGAACGCCAACATTCCGCTGACCGACGACATCCGCTTCGTCAGCCGGGCCGACGTGACTCGCGTCCTGAAGTACAACCAGGACAATGGCGACGGCGTGATCCAGAAGTTCGCCGGTACGCTCGGACCGTACGAGCTGTCGTCGGGCGCGGGTACGCCGAAGTGGCGCGGCAACTGGCAGAACACGCTGGAATTCGGGGCACTGTCGATCAGCGCGACGACCTATTATGTGTCGAAGATCAAGGCAGTGGCCGCCGACGAGGGTACGCCGCTGACCTGCTCGGATGATCCCGACCTCGACGGCAACCTCTACGGTACCGGTACGAAGTTCTGTAACGTCAAGCGCTTCATCTACGCCGATCTGAACGTCGCCGTTGCCGTGAACGACAAGTTCTCGTTCAACTTCAATGTCGGCAACTTCACCAACGAGAAGGCGCCAATCGCACCGGCTTCGTATTCCGGCACGAACTATCTGCCGACCTGGCATTATGCCGGCGTCATCGGCCGTACCTTCCGCGCCGGTGCGAACTTCACGTTCTAACGCATATCGCTAAATCGTAAAAAGGGCGGCTTCCTCGCGGAAGTCGCCCTTTTTACGTTCAGGCGACCTGAAGCACCAGCTTGCCGTCGCCCTCGTCGACCTTGACGGTCGCGCCGTCCTTCACCTCGCCGCGCAGGATCATGTCGGCGAGCGGGTCCTGCAGATAGCGCTGGACCGCACGCTTCAGCGGCCGTGCGCCGTACACCGGGTCGTAGCCGACTCGGCCGAGCCACGCCCTCGCGGCGTCCGTCAGATCCAGCACGATCTTGCGATCCGCCAGCAGCTTGTCGACGCGCGACACCTGGATGTCGACGATCGGCGCCATGTGCGATTGGCCGAGGCGGTGGAACAGGATCACCTCGTCGAGCCGATTGAGGAACTCCGGCCGGAAGTGCGATCGGACGATCTCCATCACCTGCGGCTCGACCGACGACACGTCGTCGCCCTCCGCCATGTTCGCCAGATACTGGCTGCCGAGGTTGCTCGTCAGGATGATCAGCGTGTTGCTGAAATCCACCGTGCGCCCCTGGCCATCGGTCAGTCGCCCGTCGTCGAGCACCTGCAACAACACGTTGAACACGTCGCCGTGCGCCTTCTCGACCTCGTCGAAAAGGATCACCTGATACGGACGCCTGCGCACCGCCTCGGTCAGCAAGCCGCCTTCCTCGTATCCGACATAGCCCGGAGGCGCACCGATCAGCCGCGCGACCGCGTGCTTCTCCATGAACTCGCTCATGTCGATGCGGACCATCGCCGACGGATCGTCGAACAGGAATTCGGCCAGCGCCTTGGTCAGCTCGGTCTTGCCGACGCCGGTCGGTCCGAGAAACAGGAATGAGCCGAGCGGCCGGTTGGGATCCTGCAACCCCGCCCGCGCGCGGCGGACTGCAGTCGAGACGGCTTTCACCGCATGCGCCTGGCCGATCACGCGCTTGCCAATCGTCGCTTCCATCGCGAGCAATTTGTCGCGCTCGCCCTGGAGCATCCGTTCGACCGGAATGCCGGTCCAGCGGCTGACCACGCCGGCGATATCGTCCGCGGTCACTTCCTCGCGCAGCATCGCGCCCTTGGTCGCGCCCGCCGCCTCGTCGAGCTGGCGCTGCAATCCCGGGATCGTACCGTAGGAAAGCTCGCCCGCCTTCGCGAGATCGCCAGACCGCTGCGCCTGCTCCAGCTCCAGCCGCGCGGCATCGAGCTGTTCCTTGACCCGCGCCTCGGCGTTGATCTTGTCCTTCTCGCCCTTCCAGCGCGTCGTCAGTTCGGCGGATTGCTCCTCCAGATTGACGAGTTCGCCCTCCAGCGTGTCGAGCCGGTCGACCGAGGCGTCGTCGGTCTCGCGCTTCAACGCCTCGCGTTCGATCTTGAGCTGGATGATCCGCCGGTCGAGGTTCTCGATCGCCTCGGGCTTCGATTCGACCTCCATGCGGATTCGCGACGCGGCCTCGTCCATCAGGTCGATCGCCTTGTCGGGGAGGAAGCGGTCGGTGATGTAGCGGTTCGACAGCGTCGAGGCGGCGACGATCGCGCCGTCGGTGATCCGTACGCCGTGATGCAGCTCGTACTTCTCCTTCAACCCGCGCAGGATCGAGATGGTGTCCTCGACGGTCGGTTCGCCGACCATCACCGGCTGGAACCGCCGCTGCAATGCCGGGTCCTTCTCGACATATTTGCGGTACTCATCGAGCGTGGTCGCGCCGACGCAGTGCAGCTCGCCACGCGCCAGCGCCGGTTTCAGCAGGTTGCCCGCGTCCATCGCACCCTCGGATTTGCCCGCGCCGATCAGCTGGTGCATCTCGTCGATGAACAGGATGATGTCGCCCTCGGCGGCCTTCACCTCGTCGAGTACGCCTTTCAGCCGCTCCTCGAACTCGCCGCGATATTTCGCGCCCGCGATCAGCGAGCCGAGGTCGAGCGACATCAGCCGGCGGTCCTTCAGCGTATCGGGCACGTCGCCATTGGCGATGCGAAGGGCTAGCCCTTCGGCGATCGCGGTCTTGCCGACGCCGGGTTCGCCGATCAGCGCGGGGTTGTTTTTGGTCCGACGCGCGAGGATCTGGATGGTGCGCCGGATCTCCTCGTCGCGGCCGATGACGGGGTCGAGCTTGCCGTCGCGCGCCGCCTGGGTGAGGTCGCGCGCGAACTTCTTGAGCGCATCATAACGATCCTCGGCGCCCGCGGTGTCGGCCGTGCGGCCCCGACGCAGGCCGTTGATCGCGGTGTTCAGCCCCTCGGGCGTCACGCCGCCGGCCTTCAACGCCTTGCCCGCCGCAGTGTTGAGCGACAGCGCGAGCGCGACCAGCAGCCGCTCGACGGTGACGAAGCTGTCGCCCGCCTTGGTCGCGATCTGCTCGGCCTGGTCGAGCACGCGCACCGCGTCGTTGTCGATCCCCGGCGTGGTCTGTGCGCCCGAGCCCGACACGACCGGAATCTTCGCGAGCGCGAGATCGGTCTCGGAGGTCGCACGCTTGGCGTCGCCGCCCGCCGCCTTGATCAGCCCGGCGGCCATGCCCTGCTCGTCTTCCAGCAGCGCCTTCAACAGATGCTCGGGGGCGATCCGCTGATGGTTCATGCGGATCGCGACGGTCTGCGCGGATTGCAGGAAGCCCTTCGCGCGGTCGGTGAATTTGTCGATGTTCATGACGAATTCCTGTGGGATTGGTTCGGTGTTGGCCGAAAGATGGTGTTGTATTTGGGCAACACAAGAGGCGGGCGCAGTTCGGATGCTAGGGCCCGCGCGAGGCATCCGGAATAGCGTTTATTGTCGGTATCGAAGCGCCGCCGTCATCGCTATGTTCAGGTTCGCATGCTATATGGATGGCGTGTCCACAGCGCTCCCCCATACCTACGCCATCGGCATCGAGCCGGCCGACATCGACTTCATGGGTCACGTCAACAACGCGAACTATCTGAAGTGGGTACAGGCCGCGGTGATCGACCATTGGCAGCGCCTTGCGCCTGCCGAGGCGGTGGCCGGGCACCTCTGGGTCGCGCTGAAACACGAGATTACGTATCGGAAACCGGCGTTTCTTGACGACGACGTCATCGCGACGGTGTTGCTCGAGAAGGTCCAGGGCGCGCGCGCGTTCTACGAGACGATCATCAAGCGCGGCGAAGACGTGCTCGCCGAGGTGAAGTCGAGCTGGTGCTGCCTCGATGCCGAGACGCTCCGCCCGTCGCGGCTGGCGAACAGCGTCGTCGAGCATTTCTTCCCGAAAACCGACCCTAAAGACTGACGTCTCTCGGGCGATCGACCCTCAGAAATCGATCGCCATGCCCTTCAGTTCCCAATCGCCATAGCGCGTAGGATCGCGCGGTTCGGGGTCCTTGTCCGGCACGATCGCCTCGGGTTTCGGCACCGGCGTGTTCTTCGCGAGATATTCGGGTGGCTTAACGTGATCGGGGCGCTGGCCCATCGCGGCTCTCCGGATTTGCGTGTTGGCGTCGTAACCGCCACATGGGCCCTGTTGCGCCGCTTTGCCATAACGGCCGCGCGACAAACCGAACGCGAAGGACCTTCATATGCCCGACTATACCCACGCCCCCGAGCCGCTCGGCGTCCCCACCCGCCGCGCCGCGCTCCGCCTGCTCGACGCCGTCCTGCGTCGCGGCGAGTCGCTCGAGTCCGCGCTGCCTGCCGCAACGCGTGCCATCCACGGCCCCGATCGCGGCCTAGCCCACGCGATCGCCGCCGAGACGCTTCGTCGCCTCCCCGATCTCGACGCGATGATCGATTCTGTCACCAAGACCAACCTGCCCGACGATGCCAAGGCGCGGATGGCGCTGCGGATCGCGCTCGTCCAGGTTCTGATCCTCGGCACGCCCTCGCACGCCGCGATCTCGACCGTGTTGCCGCTGGTCGATGGCGGCCCGCGCAAGCTCGTCCACGGCGTGTTCGGCACGCTGTTCCGCGCCAACATGCTGCTCCCCGAAGTGCCGGCGCTGCCGGCCCCCGTCGAACTGCGTTGGGAAGCCGCGTGGGGCGAGGAGATGGTCGACGCCGCCGGCCGCGCGATCGCCCAGGTGCCGCCGCTCGACCTGACGATCGCCGACCCGTCCGAGACCGAAGGCTGGCGCGAGAAACTCGGGGGCGAGAGTTTCATGCCCGGCCACCTGCGTCTCGGCGACCACGATTCCGTCCCCGACATGGCAGGCTTCGGCGACGGCGCGTGGTGGGTACAGGACATCGCCGCCTCGCTGCCCGCGCGGTTGCTCGGGAAAGGGGAGGGCCACGTCCTCGATCTCTGCGCAGCCCCCGGCGGCAAGACGCTGCAACTCGCGAGCGCCGGCTGGACCGTCACCTCGGTCGACAATTCGCAGAGCCGCATCAAGCGCCTGCGCGAAAACCTGTATCGCACGCACCTGAAGGCCGAGGTCGTCAACGCCGACATCCTCGAATGGGCGCCGAGCGAGCCCGCCGACGCGATCCTGATCGACGCGCCGTGCAGCGCCACCGGCATCTTCCGCCGCCACCCCGACGTCCTCCACCGCGTCCGCCCCTCGATCATCGCCGAGACCGCGGCGCTCCAGGCGCGCATCTTCGCGCGCGCGGCGGACTGGGTGAAGCCGGGTGGCACGCTCGTGTACGCCACCTGCTCGCTCGAACCGTCGGAAGGCGAAGCGCAACTCGACGCGTTCCTCGCCGCCCGCAGCGACTACACGATCGCCCCGATCGACCAGTCGGAACTCCCCGCCGGTATTACGCCGACGGAGGCGGGCACGCTCCGCACGCTCCCCGGCATGCTGGCCGACCAAGGCGGCTGCGATGGTTTCTTCATCGCGAGACTGAAGCGCAGCTAACCAAGAAGGCCGTTCCCCCGCGAAGGCGGGGGCCCAGGATGACTCAGCGGGCCGTTCGTAACCCTGGATTCCTGCCTGCGCAGGAAAACATGAGGGGCTGGTACAGCGTACCGGTCCCGCGCTAGGACAAAATCATGCAACCCGTCCGCATCGCCCCCTCGATCCTCTCCGCCGACTTCTCGAAACTCGGCGAGGAAGTTCGCGCCATTGACGCGGCCGGCGCCGACTGGATCCACATCGACGTGATGGACGGGCATTTCGTCCCCAACATCTCGTTCGGCCCCGCGGTCATGAAATCGGTCCGCGGCGTCACCACCAAGCCGTTCGACGTCCACCTGATGATCTCCCCCGTCGACGCCTATCTCGATGCGTTCGCGGAGGCCGGCGCCGACTGCATCACCGTGCATTACGAAGCCGGCCCGCACATCCACCGCTCACTCCAGCACATCAAGGGCCTCGGCAAGCGCGCTGGCGTCGTCATCTGCCCCGGCACGCCGGCCAAAATGCTCGACTACCTCATGGACATGGTCGACCTCGTCCTCGTGATGAGCGTCAACCCCGGCTTCGGCGGCCAGAGCTTCATCCCCAGCCAGCTCAAGAAGATCTCGGCGATCCGCACGATGATCGAAAAGAGCGGCCGCGCGATCGATCTCGAAGTCGATGGCGGCGTCGACGCGGAATGGGCCAAGCGCTGCATCGACGCCGGCGCCGACGCGCTGGTCGCCGGCACCTCGGTCTTCCGCGGTGGCCCCGACCACTACGCCGCCAACATCGCCGCGTTGCGGGGATGAACGAGCCGCGTGATCCTGTAACCGATCCCGCCCCCGACGGGATCGACGAAGGCCGCCGCCTGATCCGTCTCGGCGGCGACAAGGGGCTGTCGCTCGCCGATCGCCTCGCCGAGCGATTCCACCGCCTGACCTGGCGCACCCCGCTCCACACGCTCCGCCTCAAGGGCCGCTACCCGCTGAAGCTGATTGCGGTCCCCGAAGATCCGATCCTCGGCGACATCCCCCGCGGGCATATGCTGCTCGAAGGCGTCCTCTCGTTCCGCGGCGAGGCGCGCGACATCGAGGCGCTCGATCTTTCGAAGCCGCTCCCCAAACCCTTCGCAGAATATCTCCACAGTTTCGCGTGGCTACGCGACCTCTCGACCGTCGCGACCCGCGCGCGGGGCGCGCCGATCGCCGAGTACCTGATGGGCCTCTGGTTGACCGCCTATGCCGACACGCAGGGCGGGATCGCGTGGCGGCCTGACCTGTGGGGTCGCCGCATTCTTGCCTGGACCGCGCATGCGCCGCTGATCCTGTCGTCGTCGGACCAGATCTACCGTTCGAAGGTGCTGAACGCACTGGCGAAGGGCGCGCTTCATCTCGACCGCACCGCGGACAAGGCACCGGCCGGTGCGCCACGCATCGCCGCGTGGTGCGGAGTCGTCGCCGCTGGCCTCCTCATCCCCGGCGGAGAACCAAGGCAGGCGTTCGGTGAAGCCGGCCTGCTTCGCGCGCTCGGCACCGGGCTGTTCGACGATGGCGGCTCGGTCTCGCGCAGCCCGGCGATGCTGCTCGACTCGATCCAACTGATCACCCTGCTCCAGGAAAGCTACGCCGCCCGCAGCGCCGAACTCCCCGAGACGGTCGCGGTCACGCTCAGCCGGATGGTCGCGGCGTTGCTCGGCGTCGCGCACGCCGATCGCGGCCTGTCGAGCTGGCAGGGCGGCGGTCCGGCCAGCGAAACGCAGGTCGCTGCGGTCATCGAAGCCAGCGGCGTCCGCACGCGTCCGCTCCGCCAGGCCCGCGACTGGGGCTATCAACGCCTCGCCGCTGGCACCGCCGTGCTGATCGTCGACGCCGCCCCGCCGCCGATCGCGCGTCTCGTCGAAGGCGGTTGCGCGTCGACGCTCGCGTTCGAATTCTCCGATGGCCCCGCGCGGATCGTCGTCAATTGCGGCGGCGCCCGTGCGGGCATCGCGCAACTCCCGCCCGCGATGGTCGAGGGTTTGCGCTCGACCGCGGCCCATTCGACGCTGACGATCGCCGACAGCAACTCGACCGCGATCCTCGCCGACGGCACGCTCGGCCGCGGCGTCGGCGAAGTCGAGCTCAGCCGCCAGGAATCGGACGCCGCCAGCCGGATCGAGGCGAGCCACGACGGCTATGTCCGCCGCTGGGGCTTCCTCCACCGCCGCCAGCTGATGCTCACCGGCGACGGCCGCGAACTCCGCGGCGAGGACGCGCTGTTGCCGCAAGGCCGCAAGCGCCGCGCCGGGTTGTCACTGTTCGCGATCCGCTTCCATTTGGGCGAGGGCGTGCAAGTCTCCCCGACAGCCGACGGCCTCGGCGCGATCCTCCGCCTGCCCGGCGGCCCGCTCTGGCAATTCCGCTGCCGCGGCGGCGCGCTGGTGGTCGAGGACAGCGTCTGGATCGACGCCGACGGTCGCCCCGTCGCGACGCAGCAGCTGATGATCACCGGTGAAGCCGCGGCCGGCGGTGCCAGCGTAAGCTGGGCGCTGAAGAAGGCCTGACAGCCACACCATCGAGATTAACGCGCCACCCCGGCGAAGGCCGGGGCCCAATTGGGAAACGTCGCTAACCGGGGACAGCACTCCGTTATTGCCACCTTTCCACTTGGACCCCGGCCTTCGCCGGGGAGGTGCTACCTTTGTTGAGTGGATCGACAGAGCAGAGGAGCCCTGTTCCCGGGCGGCAACCAACGCTAAGGCACCGCCGCACGGCGACCCCCGACGAAAGACCCTCATGACCAGCATCCCGAACACCCTCCCCATTCGGCGCGCGCTCCTGTCCGTCTCCGACAAGACCGGGATCGTCGATCTCGGCAAGGCGCTCGCGAGCCACGGCGTAGAACTCGTCTCCACCGGCGGCACCGCCACCGCCCTCCGCGCGGCCGGCCTCGAAGTCCGCGATGTGAGCGAACTCACCGGCTTCCCCGAAATGATGGACGGCCGCGTCAAGACGCTCCACCCGATGGTCCACGGCGGCTTGCTCGCGGTTCGCGACGACGCCGGCCATGCCGCCTCGATGGCCGAGCACAAGATCGGCGCGATCGACCTCGTCATCGTCAACCTCTACCCGTTCGAGGCGACCGTCGCGAAGGGCGCCGACCGCGACACCGTGATCGAGAACATCGACATCGGCGGCCCCAGCATGGTGCGCTCGGCGGCCAAGAACCACGCCTATGTCGCGATCGTCACCGACCCCGCCGACTATGCGCTCGTCTCGGGCGGCACCACCACGCTCGACGATCGCAAGAAGCTCGCCGCCAAGGCCTTCGCCACCACTGCCGCCTACGACTCGGCGATCGCGACGTGGTTCGGCACGGTAGACCAGGCCGAGGAATTCCCCGCCACCCTGCCGATAACGCTCAAGCGCGGCGACACGCTCCGCTACGGCGAGAACCCGCACCAGTCCGCCGCGTTCTACACCGCAACCGGCAGCGTCCGCGGCATCGGCCAGGCCCGCCAGCTCCAAGGCAAGGCGCTCAGCTACAACAACCTCAACGACGCCGACGCCGCGCTCGAACTCATCGCCGAGTTCCGCGACGCCGAGCCCTCGGTCGTGATCGTCAAGCACGCCAACCCCTGCGGCGTCGCCACCGGCGCTACCCTCGCCGAAGCCTATGCCGCCGCGTTCGCCTGCGACACGGTCTCCGCATTCGGCGGCATCATCGCCGTCAACCGCACGCTCGACGCCGAGACGGCGCGCCAGATAACCGGCATCTTCACCGAAGTCGTCGTCGCCCCCGATGCCGACGAGGACGCGGTCGCGCTGTTCGCCGCCAAGAAGAACCTCCGCCTGCTGCTCACCGGCGACCTCCCCGATCCCGCCCGCCTCGGCTTGACGGCAAAGTCGATCGCCGGCGGCTGGCTCGTCCAGGGCCGCGACAACGGCACGCCCGGTGAGCTGAAGGTCGTCACCAAGCGCCAGCCGACGCCGCAGGAGCTGATCGACTGCCGCTTCGCCTGGACCGTCGCCAAGCACACCAAGTCCAACGCGATCGTCTACGCCAAGGATGGCAGCACCGCGGGCATCGGTGCCGGGCAGATGAACCGCCTCGAATCCGCGCGCATCGCCGCGTGGAAGGCGAAGGACGCGGCGGACAAGGCCGGCTGGTCGACCCCGCGCACGATCGGCTCGGCGGTCGCCTCCGACGCGTTCTTCCCGTTCGCCGACGGCCTGCTGGCGGCGGTAGAAGCCGGCGCGACCGCGGTGATCCAGCCCGGCGGCTCGATCCGCGACGCCGACGTCATCGCCGCCGCGGACGAAGCCGGCCTCGCGATGGTCTTCACCGGCATGCGCCACTTCCGCCACTGAGTTCGACACGGTCGGATCGCTTGCGCTAACTGTTCCCCCGCGAAAGCGGGGGCCCAGGACCACAAACGCTATCGCTCGTAACCCTGGGCTCCCGCCTTCGCGGGAGAACATCGTGCATAGTGACGCTGCCCATAAAACAGGCACCAGCACCGCACTGCACAAGTTTTAACCCCAAAACCCCCGCTGCTCGCCCGTCGAGCACACCTCACCCCTCCCCACCGCAACTGGCACGCACATTGCTAGGCACCTTCCGTAACAAGGGGAAGGGGCGCGATGAAACTCGTCATTGCCATCATCAAGCCGTTCAAGCTCGACGAGGTGCGCGAAGCGCTCACCACGATCGGCGTCGCGGGCATGACGGTCACCGAGGTCAAGGGGTTCGGCCGTCAGAAGGGCCAGACCGAGATCTATCGGGGGGCCGAATACAGCACCAACATGGTGCCGAAGATCAAGATCGAGGTGGTCTGCGCCGCCAGCCTGTCCGACCGCGTGGTCGAGGCGATCCAGGCATCGGCGAACACCGGCGCGATCGGCGACGGCAAGATCTTCGTGCTCGACGTCGGCCAAGCCGTGCGGATCCGCACCGGCGAAACTGACGATTCAGCGCTCTGAGGGGGGACATGATGAAGCATGACATGAAGACAGCCGCCTCGGCGGTTCTGGGGTTCGGCGCGGCGATGATCGCCGCCGCACCCGCCTGGGCACAAGAGGTTGCGGCACCCGTAGTGGCCCCGGTCGTAGCGACCGTGAACAAGGGCGACACCGCCTGGATGATGACCTCGACGGTCCTCGTCCTGATGATGATCCTGCCCGGTCTCGCTCTGTTTTACGGCGGCCTCACGCGGTCGAAGAACATGCTGTCGACCATGACTCAGATCGGTGCCGTCGCGGCGCTCGCGATGCTGATCTGGGTGATGTGGGGCTACACGCTGGCGTTCGGTCCCGACGTGACCAACCCGCTGCTCAGCAACTTCATCGGCAGCTTCGACAAGGCGTTCCTGAAGGGCGTCACGCCAGCCTCGCAGGCAGCGACCTTCACGGCCGGCGTCGAGATCCCCGAATATGTCTTCATCTGCTTCCAGATGACCTTCGCCGCGATCACCATCGCGCTGGTCCTGGGCTCGGTCGTCGAGCGCATGAAGTTCTCGGCGGTTATGGTGTTCGGCCTGGTCTGGCTGACGATCGTCTACTTCCCGATCGCGCACATGGTTTGGGCGTCGAGCGGCTACTTCTTCAAGGCCGGCGCGCTTGATTTCGCCGGCGGCACCGTGGTCCACATCAACGCCGGCGTCTCGGCGCTGGTCGCAGCCCTGATCCTCGGCAAGCGGATCGGCTACCCGAAGGAGCCGATGGCACCGCATTCGCTGGTCATGACCGGCATCGGCACCGGGCTGCTCTGGGTCGGCTGGTTTGGCTTCAACGCCGGCTCGGCACTCGAGGCGAACGGCTCTGCCGCGCTCGCGATGCTCAACACCTTCGTCGCCACCGCGTCGGCCGCTTTGTTCTGGATGCTTGCCGAAAAGCTTTCGGGTCACAAGGGTTCCGCACTCGGCTTCTGCTCGGGCATCGTCGCCGGCCTCGTCGCCGTCACGCCGGCCGCGGGCAACTCCGGTCCGTTCGGCGCCATCGTCCTCGGCGCGATCGCCTCGCTCGTCTGCTTCATGGCAGTGTCGAAGCTCAAGCCGATGCTCGGCTACGACGACTCGCTCGACGCCTTCGGGATCCACGGCATCGGCGGCATGATCGGCGCGATCGGTACCGCGGTGGTCTACGCGCCGTCGCTCGGCGGGCCTGGTGCTGCGGACTATGCGATGGGCGCGAAGCTCTTCGTGCAGCTCCAGGCGGTGATCGTCACGATCATCTGGGCCACGATCGGCACCACGATCGCGATCTACGTCGCCAAGGCCGTCACCGGTCTGCGGGTATCGCCGGAAGTCGAGCACGAGGGTCTCGACATCGGCGAGCACGGCGAACGCGCTTACAACTGATCGGTAGCGGGCCAGTCGAGCCCGCACCCACGACGTTCCTCCTGCGGACAACCTTAGCCCGGTGTGGAAACACACCGGGCCTTTTTTGTCCGTCGACCGAAGTGGTACTTCGATCGAGTTTGGAGGGGTGGGCTAAACCACTTCGTACGGCACGGCCCCGCGGCGGTCCGGATCGACCCGGATCTCGCTGGCGGCCGGCGGAAACGCGCGTTGGTCGCAGTCGGTGCGCAGGCAGATACGGCATGACGACCCGATCGGAGTCGCGATCCCTCCCGTTCCCAGCGCATCCGCATATATGAACTCCGATGCGTTCGCCTCCTCGCATCCCAGCGCCACCGCATAGCGCCGCGCCGGTCGTGTGTAGGTCTCGGACGGTTTCACCAAGCCCTTCGCCATCGAGACGTAGCGGATCCCGTCAGTCGTCTCGATCAGCTGCGTCAGGATCCGGTCGGGGATCGCGACCGCCTCGTGGACGATCCACAACGGACACGCGCCGCCGAACCGCGCGAACTGAAGTCGCGTGGCGGAGTGGCGCTTGGTGATGTTCCCCGCCATGTCGACGCGGCAGAAGAAGAACGGGATGCCGAGTGCGCCGGGTCGCTGCAACGTCGAAAGCCGGTGACACGTCTGCTCGAAGCTCGTCCCGAAGATCCGCCGCAGCCGGTCGATGTCGTGCCGCACGCTCCGCGCCTCCGTCCGGAAGCGGGTGTAGGGCATGACGATCGCCCCCGCCGCGTAATTGGTCAGCCCCGCGGTCAGCAGCGCGCGCGCGGTTTCCGACGCCATCTCGGACGCGGCGACGATCCCGCCGATGACGTCACCGAACTCGTGCCGCGCGACTTGGTGCGCGAGCGAGAACAGGGTGGTCTCGCCCGGCTGCGATCCGTCTAGCCTTAGGGTCGCGCCGTCGTAATCGCGCAACGGTGCGGCGAGCGCGCCCGAGATCGCGACCGACACACCGCGCGCCGCGAGCCGAGCCTCCAGCGCCGCGATCCGGTCCGCGCCCAGCGTCTCGCCGATCTCCTCCGCCCGCCGGTCGAGCGCATCGACATAATTGCCTGCCGCATGAAACCAGTCGCGCACGTCCTCCCACGGCAGCAACCCCGGCGCACCCGATCCCGCCACCAGCCGATCGTCGAGCGCCCGCAACTGCTCCTGCGCGCGGCGATACGCGTCGTGCATCGCAACCAGACGCTGAGCCAACAGCGGCTGATGTTTCACCGCGCGGCGCACCGCCGTCTCGTCTAGCGCGGGGGCCTCGACGCTCGTGTCCGAAACAGCCTCGAGCGTCGCGATCAGCAGCGCGGTATCGTCCGCCGCATCGATGCTCCCCCAGTCCGCCGGAAACTCGCGTGCGAGCGTGATCAGCACGCCTTCCGTCACCGGGCGGTCGCCATTCTCGATCTGCGAAAGGTAGCTGACGGACAGCCCGATCCGCGCGGCCATCGCCGCCTGGCTGATTCCCAGAACGCGGCGCAGGTCGCGCAGTCGGTGTCCGACGAAGAGGCGACGAGCGGGCAAAGTCATATCCCCGCCTAGTTTGCAAACATGCCTCGGACAAGTTTGCAACATTGCATTTGCGCATCGCATCCCGCTCTGTGAAGGCAGTCAGCAGGACGGAGAGACGATGTCATCGACGATCGAAGAGCTTGAACGCCGCCGCGAAGCCGCCAGAGTCGGCGGGGGCCTCAAGCGGATCGCAGCGCAGCACGCCAAGGGTAAGCTCACCGCGAGGGAGCGCCTTGACGTGCTGCTGGACGAGGGTTCGTTCGAGGAGCTCGACATGTATGTCGAGCACAATTGCGTCGATTTCGGCATGCAGGACCAGGTGATCCCCGGCGACGGCGTGGTCACCGGCTCGGGCACGATCAACGGCCGCCTCGTCTTCGTCTTCAGCCAGGACTTCACCGTGTTCGGCGGGTCGCTCAGCGAACGTCATGCGCAGAAGATCTGCAAGGTGATGGACAGCGCGATGAAGGTCGGCGCGCCAATCATCGGCCTCAACGACAGCGGCGGCGCACGTATCCAGGAGGGCGTCGCGAGCCTCGGCGGCTATGCCGAGGTGTTCCAACGCAACGCGCTCGCGTCCGGCGTCGTCCCGCAGCTCTCACTCATCATGGGACCGTGCGCGGGCGGGGCGGTCTACAGCCCCGCGATGACCGACTTCATCTTCATGGTGAAGGATTCAAGCTACATGTTCGTCACTGGCCCCGACGTGGTCAAGACGGTGACCAACGAGGTCGTGACGCAGGAGGCGCTCGGCGGCGCGGTCACGCACACCACCAAGACGTCGGTCGCCGACAACGCGTTCGAGAATGATATCGAGGCCTTGTTGGCCGCGCGCGATTTCTTCGATTTCCTGCCCGCGTCGAACCGTGACGGCGTGCCCGAGCGCCCGGCCGCGGACGAATGGGACCGGATCGAGGAGAGCCTCGACACGCTGATCCCGGCGTCGGCGAACCAGCCCTACGACATGCACGAGCTGATCCGGAAGACCGTCGACGAAGGCGATTTCTTCGAGACGCAGCCGGCGCATGCGGCCAACATCATCACCGGCTTCGGGCGTATCGAGGGGCGCACGGTCGGCTTCGTCGCGAACCAGCCGCTGGTGCTCGCCGGCGTGCTCGACATCAATTCGTCGAAAAAGGCGGCACGGTTCGTGCGCTTCTGCGACGCGTTCGAGATCCCGATCGTCACCTTCGTCGATGTCCCCGGCTTCCTGCCCGGCACGTCGCAGGAGCATAACGGCATCATCAAGCACGGTGCGAAGCTGCTGTTCGCCTATGCCGAGGCGACCGTGCCCAAGATCACCGTCATCACGCGCAAAGCTTACGGCGGCGCGTACGACGTGATGGCGTCGAAGCATCTGCGCGGCGACCTCAACTACGCATGGCCGACCGCCGAGATCGCGGTGATGGGTGCCAAGGGCGCGGTCGAGATCATCTTCCGCGGCAAGACGCCAGAAGAGATTGCCGAACGCACCGCGGAATACGAGGCGCGTTTCGCCAACCCGTTCGTTGCCGCGTCGAAGGGCTTCATCGACGAAGTGATCCAACCCCACTCGACGCGTCGTCGTATCGCGCTGGGTTTACGGAAACTCCGCGGCAAGTCGCTGGAGAATCCGTGGAAGAAGCATGACAACATCCCGTTGTGAGCGATGCTTGTTCGGTGATGATAAGCACATTAGCATGTCATGCGAAGGAGTCGTGACATGCAGACCGAACGCGTGACGTTTCTGACCACCCGCGATCACAAGGCCGCGCTTGATGCCTTTGCCGCCAGCAACGGCATGTCCGTCGGCCATGTCGTTCGCGAGGCGACGACGCGCTATGTCATCGAGGGCGACATGAGTGAGGACGACCGCTTCAAGCTGTTGATCCACGAACTCGACGAGGCGTTGCCGGCGATGCACGCCGCGCTCGACCACGCGATCGAGGGGCAACAGAGCCTGCGGGCCGACATCGATGCCATGCTACGCGACGCCGGCTTGTCCGAAGCGGAGTGTGTCGCATGAGCATGATCGGCGACGCGATGCGGACGATCGAGTCCGTTATCCTGCTCCGCAGCAAGGTGGAGCGGTTGAACGAAGAACTGGCCGCGACGAATGCACAGGTGCGACGCGTGGTTGATTCGGTCATCCAGATCAACGGACGCTTGATCCGCCTGGAAGCGTTTGAAGAAGTGCGATCAGGGGTAAGGCCTTTGCCAAGGATCGAGCGGTGATCGCGCTGCTGCTTGCACAGGCCGCGATTCCCGCCGCGGCGCCGGCCTGGAAGATCGCCGATCGGACTAGCCCGGCGGGGGTGCGCAGCATCTCCGCGTCGGTCACCGGCAATGACGGGCTCTCGCGGTTCGTCGTAAAGTGCGACGTCGGTTCGGAGCCGATCGTCTCGATCCAGTTCATCCAGCCGCAGCCGCTCGGGTCCGGCGCGGACAAGCCCGTTGCAGTGCGCTTTGATGGCGGGCCGGCGTTCACCTATAACTGGCAGTTTCCGGGAACGGGGACCTACGTCACCGATCCCGAAGCGATCACCAGGCTGACGACGTTTCTCGTGAAGTCGAAGACGCTGCGGGTCGAGACCACCAACGGCGCGAACTTCGCGGTGCAGGCGAACTTCGTCGCGCCGACCGGCGATGCGATGATCCGGCAGGTGCTCGGTGTGTGCGGTTACACGCTGGGTGTCGTTCCCCCGCCGCCGCCGCCGCCGAAAGACGCGCAATGACCCTAGGCCGCCTCAACCATGTCGGGGTCGCGACGCCGTCGATCGCGAAGTCGGTCGAGACGTATCGGCTGTTGCTCGGCGCGACTGCGATCGGCGAGCCGTTCGACCTGCCCGCGCAGGGGGTCAAAGTGTGCTTCATCGATGCGCCGAACACGCAAATCGAGCTGATCGAGCCGTATGACGAGAGTTCGCCGATCGCCGGTTTCCTGCGCAAGAACCCGGCCGGTGGTCAGCATCATGTTTGCTTCGAGGTGGCCGATATCCATGCCGCCGTCGCCGACCTGAAGGCAAAGGGCGCGACCGTGTTGGGCGAGCCGCGGATCGGCGCGCATGGCACGTCGATCGTGTTCGTGCACCCGAAGGACTTCGGCGGCATGCTGGTCGAGTTGATGGAGACGCCGGGCGACACCGGCGCGCACTAGGAGAGATCTGATGGCCGCGTACGAGCATATCCTGAGCAAGCGGCGCGGCGACGTGCTGGTGCTGACGCTGAACCGGCCCGACCGGCTGAACGCCGCGCCGCCGGGGATGTTCGAGGAATTGCGCGCGGCGCTGGGTAATCTGGATGGTGCGCGGGCGGTGCTGATTGCGGGCGCTGGCCGCGCCTTCTGTTCGGGCGCGGATGTCGGCGGCGGGGCGCTTGGCTCGGAGAACCCGGGCGAGGCGACGTTCGCGGCGCTGACCGGCAGTTACAATCCGACGATGACGGCGATCGCCGATCTGTCGGTGCCGGTGGTCAGCGCAGTGCGCGGGCCGGCGGCGGGGATCGGCTGCAGCCTCGCGCTCGCTGCGGATTTCTGCGTCGCGAGTGAGACCGCGTATTTCCTTCAGGCGTTCGTGAACATCGGGCTGGTGCCCGACGGTGGTGCGTCGTGGATGCTGCCGCGGCTGATCGGCAAGGCGCGGGCGACCGAGATGATGATGCTCGGCGAGCGGGTTTCGGCGGCCAAGGCGCTCGACTGGGGGATGGTGCACAAGGTCGTCCCGGACGGCGCGCTCGATGCGGAGGCGTTCGCGCTGGTTGAGCGGCTTGCGGCGATGCCGACGGTGGCGCTCGGGCTGATGCGGCGGGCGATCACTGCGGCGTACGAGACGGATTACGCGACCGCGATGCAGGCCGAGGCGGCGAACCAGCGCGATGCGCGCGGGTCGGCGGACTCGATGGAAGGCGGCCGCGCATTCCTAGAGAAGCGCAAGCCGGTGTTCACGGGCAAGTGAACCGCTTTCCTTCTCGTTCCCCGGCGAAGGCCGGGGCCCAGGCTCGATGCGCAGCATCGAACGCGCTCCCGCGCGCGGCGTATTCGAGGGGCTGGGCCCCGGCCTTCGCCGGGGAACTAGGTGCTAGGTAATGACTGACAAACCGAACCCCACCCTCGCCGACTGGCAGGCCGCCGCTACCAAGGAAGTAAAAGGCGCCGACCTCACTTGGCCGACACCCGAAGGCATCGACGTCAAGCCGCTCTACACCGCGGACGACGTCACTACCGACCCAGGCCTCCCAGGTTTTGCCCCCTTCACCCGCGGCGTCCGCGCGTCGATGTACGCAGGCCGCCCCTGGACGATCCGCCAGTACGCCGGCTTCTCGACCGCCGAAGCCTCTAACGCCTTCTATCGCCGCAACCTCGCCGCCGGCCAGAAGGGCCTCTCGGTAGCATTCGATCTCGCCACGCACCGCGGCTACGACAGCGACCACCCCCGCGTCACCGGCGACGTCGGCAAGGCAGGCGTCGCGATCGACTCGGTCGAGG
Source organism: Sphingomonas sp. PP-CE-3G-477 (assembly GCF_003050745.1). Lineage (GTDB taxonomy): Bacteria > Pseudomonadota > Alphaproteobacteria > Sphingomonadales > Sphingomonadaceae > Sphingomonas. The sequence continues at coordinate 262,352 of NZ_QAOF01000005.1, forward strand.
ACATGAAGATCCTCTTCGACGGCATCCCTCTCGACAAGATGTCGGTCAGCATGACGATGAACGGCGCGGTGATCCCGATCCTCGCCTTCTTCATCGTCGCGGGCGAGGAACAGGGCGTCGACCGGAAATTGCTCGACGGGACCATCCAGAACGACATCCTCAAGGAGTTCATGGTCCGCAACACCTACATCTACCCGCCAGAGCCGAGCATGCGGATCATCTCGGACATTTTCGGCTACACGTCGCGCGAGATGCCCAAGTTTAACAGCATCTCGATCAGCGGCTATCACATGCAGGAGGCAGGGGCGACGCAGCTCCACGAGCTCGCCTTCACGATCGCCGACGGCATGGAATATGTGAAATACGGCGTCGCGAGCGGCCTAGACATCGACAAGTTCGCGGGGCGGCTGAGCTTCTTCTTCGCGATCGGCATGAACTTCTTCATGGAGATCGCCAAGCTCCGCGCCGCCCGCGTCCTCTGGCACCGCGCGATGACGCAATTGGGCGCACAGGACGAACGCTCTAAGATGCTGCGCACGCATTGCCAGACGAGCGGCGTCTCGCTCACCGAGCAGGACCCGTACAACAACGTCATGCGCACGACGATCGAGGCGATGGCGGCGATGCTGGGCGGCACGCAGTCGCTCCACACCAACGCGCTCGACGAGGCGATCGCGCTGCCAACCGACTTCTCGGCACGGATCGCGCGCAACACGCAGATCGTGATCCAGGAAGAGACTGGGATGACCAAGGTCGTCGATCCGCTCGGCGGCAGCTATTACATCGAGAGCCTGACTCAGTCGCTGGTCGACGGCGCGTGGACGCTGATCGAGCGGATCCAGTCCGAAGGCGGCATGGCGAAGGCGGTCGCGGCAGGCTGGCCCAAGGCGATGATCGAGGAAGCCGCCGCCGGGCGGCAAGCGCGCGTCGATCGCGGCGAGGACGTCATCGTCGGCGTCAACAAGTACAAGCTAGCCGAACAGGATGCCATCGAGATCCTCGACGTGGACAACGTCGCGGTGAGGGCAGGCCAGATCGAACGCATCAACCGGGTAAAGGCCACGCGCGACGAAGCCGCGTGCCAAGCCACTCTAGATGCCCTCCGCGAAGGCGCGCGAATTCCCCCCCGGAACGGGGGGGGGGACCAGCCAACGGCTGGTGGAGGGGGCGTTCCACAAACGGATTCGCCTGTTGAAGCCCCCCTCCGTCAGCCTGCGGCCGACACCTCCCCGGACCGGGGAGGATTTGAGAACAACCTCCTCGCGCTCGCGGTCGAGTGCGCCCGAGCCCGCGCCACGCTCGGCGAAATCTCCTCCGCGATGGAGGACGTGTTCGGCCGCTACGGCACGCAGCCCACGCCGGTCTCCGGCATCTACGGCGGCGCCTACGAAGACGACGCGCGCTGGACGCGTCTCACCGACGGCGTCGAAGCCACCGAGCGCCGCATGGGTCGCAAGCCCCGCATGCTGGTCGCCAAGATGGGCCAGGACGGCCACGATCGAGGCGCCAACCTCGTCTCGTCGATGTTCGGCGACTTGGGCTTCGAGATCGTCCCCGGCCCGCTGTTCCAGACCCCCGCCGAAGCCGCCGCGCTCGCGCTCGAGAAGGACGTCGACATCGTCGGTGCCTCGTCACTCGCCGCGGGCCACAAGACGCTGATCCCCGAGCTGATAGGCTACCTCCGCGAGGCAGGCCGCGCCGACATCAAGGTGATCGCGGGTGGCGTTATCCCTGCACAGGACTATCAGGCGCTGCGCGATGCCGGGGTCCAGGCGATCTTTGGACCCGGCACCAACCTGATCCAGGCCGCCGAGGACGTGTTGAAACTCCTCGGCCACAACATGGCCCCGCAAGAGGAAGCCGCCGAATGACCGATACCCTCCTCCGTACTCTCGCACATGCAGTGGCTCCGAGCCTGGTGCGCGATGCTCCCGTTTCCCGCACCGACTGGACCCGTCCCGAGATCGCCGCGCTGTTCGACCTCCCGTTCGACGAACTCATGTTCCGCGCGCAGACCGTCCACCGCGCGCACCACGCGATCGGCGAGGTCCAGCTCTGCACGTTGTTGTCGATCAAGACCGGCGGATGCCCCGAGGATTGCGGCTATTGCTCGCAGTCCGCCTCGTCCGACTCCGGCCTGAAGGCGGAAAAGCTGATGGATGTCGACGCGGTCCTCGCCGACGCCGCGCAGGCCAAGGCCGCCGGCTCGCAGCGTTTCTGCATGGGGGCTGCCTGGCGCAACCCGAAGCCGCGCGACATGCCGAAGGTCGTGGCGATGGTCGAGGGCGTCCGCGCAATGGGGCTCGAGACGTGCATGACGCTCGGCATGCTCGACGCTGACCAAGCCAAGCAGCTCGCCGACGCCGGCCTCGATTACTACAACCATAATATCGACACCTCGCCGGAGAATTACGGCAACGTCATCACCACGCGCACCTTCGGCGATCGGCTCGAGACGCTGGCGAACGTGCGTGACGCGGGGATCTCGGTCTGCTGCGGCGGGATCGTCGGGATGGGCGAGACGCGCAGCGACCGAGTCGGCTTCGTCCACGCGCTCGCCACGCTGCCGCGCCACCCGGAGAGCGTCCCCGTCAACGCGCTGGTCCCGGTCAAGGGCACGCCGCTCGGCGACATGCTCGCGGGTACGCCGATGGCGCAGATCGACGACATCGAGTTCGTCCGGACGGTCGCGGTCGCGCGGATCACGATGCCGCTGAGCATGGTGCGATTGTCTGCGGGGCGCGAAAGCATGTCCGAGGCGACTCAGGCGCTGTGCTTCATGGCCGGCGCGAACTCGATCTTCACCGGCGACAAGCTGCTGACCACCGGCAACGCCGGCGACAGCGCCGATGCGACGCTGCTGGCGAAGCTGGGGATGAAACCGATGGTCGGCGCGGAGCCGATGCGGGCCGCGGCGGAGTAGTTCCCCTCCCGCTTGCGGGAGGGGTTAGGGGAGGGCCTGTCCTCCCGCACCATAATATCCGCGCGTGGACAGGCCCTCCCCCGGCCCCTCCCGCAGGCGGGAGGGGAGCGAGTGATGTTCAAGAAAATCCTGGTCGCCAATCGGGGCGAGATCGCGTGTCGGGTAATGCGGACCGCCAAGGCGATGGGCATCAAGACCGTCGCGGTCTATTCCGACGCCGACGCGCGCGCGCCGCACGTGCTGATGGCCGACGAGTCCGTGCGGCTCGGGCCGGCACCCGCCGCGGAGAGCTATCTCAAGGCCGAGCTGATCCTGCTCGCCGCCAAGGAGACCGGCGCGGACTGCATCCATCCGGGCTACGGCTTCCTCTCCGAGCGCGAGAGTTTTGCGCTGGCGTGCGCCGAGGCCGGGATCGCCTTCGTCGGGCCGCCCCCCAACGCGATCGCCGCGATGGGCGACAAGATCGAATCGAAGAAGCTCGCCAAGGCGGCGGGCGTCAATGTCGTGCCGGGCTATCTCGGCGAAATCGACAGCACCGATCACGCGGTCGAGATCGCCGGTGGCATCGGCTATCCGGTGATGATGAAGGCGAGCGCAGGCGGCGGCGGCAAGGGCATGCGGCTCGCCTACAGCGAACAGGACGTCCGCGAAGGCTTCGAGGCGACCAAGCGCGAGGGGCTCGCGAGCTTCGGCGACGACCGCGTGTTCATCGAGAAGTTCATCGAGAGCCCGCGTCATATCGAGATCCAGCTGATCGGCGACCAGCACGGCAACATCGTCTATCTCAACGAGCGCGAATGCTCGATCCAGCGCCGCCACCAGAAGGTCGTTGAGGAGGCGCCGTCGCCGTTCGTGACGCCGAAGATGCGGAAAGCGATGGGGGAGCAGGCGGTCGCGCTCGCGCAGGCGGTCGGCTATTATTCGGCGGGGACGGTCGAACTGATCGTGTCGGGCGCGGATACGACGGGGGAGGGGTTCTACTTCCTCGAGATGAACACCCGGCTTCAGGTCGAGCATCCCGTGACGGAAGAGATCACCGGGCTCGATCTGGTCGAACTGATGATCCGGGTTGCTGCCGGGGAGCCGCTCGGGTTCTCGCAGGACGAGGTGAAGCTCAACGGCTGGTCGATCGAGAACCGGGTGTATGCAGAGGATCCGTATCGCGGGTTCCTGCCGTCGATCGGTCGCTTGGTCCGCTACAACCCGCCCGAAACTTTCCCCCTCCCGCAAGCGGGAGCGGGGGAAGCGAGAGTCCGCGTCGACGACGGCGTCCGCGAGGGCGGCGAGGTCAGCATGTTTTACGACCCGATGATCGCCAAGCTCATCACTTGGGCACCCACCCGCGACGGCGCGATCGCCGCGCAGATCGCCGCGCTCGACGCGTTCGAGCTGGAAGGCCCCGGCAACAACATCGACTTCCTCTCGGCGATCATGCAGCACCCGCGGTTCCAGTCGGGCGCGCTCACCACCGGCTTCATCGCCGAGGAATATCCCGACGGCTTCCACGGCGCCCCCGCCGACGCCGCGTTGCTCAAGACGCTCGCCGCGGTGGCTGCTTTTGCTGCGACGGCCGAAGCCGACCGCGCCCGCCGCATCGATGGCCAGCTCGGTAAGCGCCTCCGCCCGCCCGCCGACTGGTCGGTGACGATCGCCAGGATCGACCACGCGGTGACGGTCTCGACCGACGGCATCACAGTCGACGGCGAAGACCTCGACCTGGCGCTCGAATACACGCCCGGCGATCGCATGGTCGTCGCCGACGGCCACGGGACCGATGGCGACGAGCACCTCACGATCCGCATCGCCAAGGCCCGCGCCGGCTTCAAGCTGACGACCCGCGGCGCAAGCCACGTCGCCCGCGTTCTGCCCGCCCGCGTCGCACCCTACACCGCGCACCTGATCGAGAAGGTCGCGCCCGATCTGTCGAAGTTCCTGATCTGCCCGATGCCGGGTCTGCTGGTGCGGCTCGACGTCGCGGCGGGTGACAAGGTCGAGGCGGGGCAGGCGCTGGCGGTGGTCGAGGCGATGAAGATGGAGAACATCCTGCGCGCCGAGAAGACGGGGACGGTGAAGTCGGTTGCTGCGAAGACCGGGGACAGCCTCGCAGTGGATCAGGTGATCCTCGAACTCGACTGAGTTAGCGCTTCACTCGTCCCGCCCGGTATGCCGAGCTCGTTCCGGAATCCACCGTTCCGCACACCCGATAGAATTGAGTCCGCGGGGCGGTGGGCCCCGGCCTCCGCCGGGGTGACGGAGTGGGGAAGGGTGCGCGTTCTTATTGATGATCCTGGCGCAGCGGACCGCACTTCTTGTTTCCCCGCGAAGGCGGGGACCCAGTCTGGGCTCCCGCCTTCGCGGGAGAACAAGGGGGAGCAGGCCGGCGGCTGTGTTTGCAGGACCGCGTCCCCCCTAACACCACCCCGGCGAAGGCCGGGGCCCAGTTGGGAGCGGCTGGTGATTTAGGCCAGCGCTCCGTTACAGCGACCTTGCCAACTGGGCCCCGGCCTTCGCCGGGGTGGGACGTGTAATGGGTAAGCGTTCATCCTGAGACTTTGCCGAAAGCAGCGGTAGCGGTGCAAGGACCCGAGCCCCACGCCACCCCCTCCCGTTTCCGGCCCCATCGCTGTAAAGCACCCCGGATGACCCTCCTCCGTTACCTCGCCGCGCTCCTCCTTCTAGCCACCGCGCTCCCCGCGATCGCGCAGGACGAGCCCAAGGTCGCGACCGTCGCAGCGAGCCTCACCCAGGCCTCCGCCGAGCTTCAAGCAATCGACGACGCCACGCCCGCCGCGCGCGACGACAAAGCGCGCCAGGCTCTCCGCACCCGCGCGCAGGCCGTACAAACAATAGCCGCCGACGCCGTCCGCACGCTCACCCCCGAAATGGCCCTCGTCCAGGCGCGCGTCACCGAGCTCGGCGCCGCCACCCCCGGCGTGGTCGAGGCGCCCGAGATCCGCGCGCAACGCAAACTCCTCGCCCAGAGCCAGTCCGGGATCGATTCCGCGATCAAGCGCGCGCGCCTCATCGGCATCGAGGCCAAACAGCAAATCGACGACATCGGTGCGGCCGAAGCGGAGGAACTCGGCCAGCAACTGTCCGAGAACACCGGCTCGCCGCTGTCGCCGACATTGTGGGCCGCGATCGTCGATCACCTGCCGCGCGACACCGCGCGCATGATGCGGTTCGCCAATGTCGAGATCCGCCAGTTCGGCGCGCGGTTCGACATGCGCGCGGGCACCGGCCTGCTGATCGGGATACTCACCGCGCTGGTCTTGATCGTGCCGCTACGACGCTGGCTGCACGGCGTCGGCCGCCGATACGCGACCAACCACGCACCGGGCGGTCGCCTGCGCCGTTCGGCCTATGCGCTATGGCTGGTGGTGATCGGCACCGCGCTGCCCGGCTTCGCTGCATGGGCGATTGTCGCGTCGTTGCGCTGGGCCGGGCTGGTGTCGCCCGCCTGGAGCCGGTTCGGCGCGCTCTTCGTCGGGATTACGTGGTTCTGCGCGTTCGTGTCGTCGCTCGGCGGCGCGCTGCTGCTGCGCGGCCAGTCGACGTGGCGGCTGCTGCCGATCGGCGACCCGGCCGCGCAGGCGCTGCGCCCGTACACCTGGATGGCCGCCGGGCTGATCTTCTTCGGCCAGCTGCTGATCGCGACCAACATGCTGATCGGCATCAGCGCGCCGGCATCGAGCGCCGCCAGCGCAATCGTCGCGCTGCTCCACATCGTCCTGCTCGGCGCGATTCTGGTGACGCTGGGCCGGTTGCGCGCCGCCGCGCTGCCCGACCCGACCAAGCCCGCGCGCAACACGCTGCTGGCGATCGTCGCGACGCTCGTCTGGCTGGTGCTGCTCGTCACGCTGATCGCCGGCCTGATCGGCTATGTGAACTTCGCGTTCAAGGTCGCGACGTGGCTGCTGTGGGGCGCGATCGTCGGGGCGACCTTGTACCTGATGATGACCTTCACCGACGACGCGTGCCGGACGTTGCTGTCGAGCGGCAACCGTCTCGGGCGATCGGCGAACAGCGGGTTCGGGGTCGACAACAAGACCGTCGACCAGATCGGCGTGCTGCTGTCGGCGGTGTTGCGGCTGTTGCTGATCCTGCTCGCGGTCGGCGCGGTGATGGCGCCGTTCGGGGCGGGCGTTGGCTCGGCGTTCGAGCTGTTCGGGACGGTCGCGAACGGCGTGACGATCGGCCAGGTCACGATCTCGCCGGGCGCGGTGCTGCGCTCGATCGCGGTGCTGTTCGTCGCGCTCGCGATCATGCGCGGGCTGCAGCACTGGCTGGTGAACAGCTATCTACCGACCACCGCGATGGATGCGGGCGCGCAGAATTCGGTGATGATGGTCGCGCGTTACGCCGGGATCATCGCCGCGGTACTGTGGGCGCTCGGCGCGCTCGGTATCGGCATGGAGAAGCTGGCCGTGGTGCTTGGCGCGCTGTCGGTCGGGATCGGCTTCGGCCTCCAGGCGATCACGCAGAACTTCGTCTCCGGGCTGATCCTGCTTGCCGAGCGCCCGGTGAAGATCGGCGACCTCGTCCGGATCGGCAACATGGAAGGCGACGTGAAGCGCATCAACGTCCGCTCGACCGAGATCCAGGTGGCGGACCGCTCGACGCTGATCGTGCCGAATTCGGAGCTGATCACCAAGACGATCCAGAACATGACGCTGGCAGCACCCATCGGCCGGATCCAGCTGCAATTCTCGGTGCCGCTCGAGGAGGATCTCGACGCGGTGCGGACGATGCTGTTCGCGGCGTTCGCGGAGAAGCACGAGGTGCTCGACGATCCCGAGCCCAAGGTGTTCATCGATTCGATCGACGCCGGCCGCGCCAAGTTCAACTGCTTCGCGTACGTCGCGAGCCCGCGCGATGCCTATCCGATGCGCAGTGAACTGCTGTTCACGCTGCTCCGCCAGTTCCGCGAGGCGGGCATCGAAGTCGGCTCGACCGCGACCAAGATGGAGCTGGTCGGATCGTTGCCGACCCCGCCCATTTCAGAACAGACCGGCGATCAGAACCCCGATCAGAACAGGACGTAGGGCAACGACACGCTGAAGCTCGATCCGGCCGCCATCGTCCCGCGCGGACGGATGCGGACGGTGGTGACGGACTTGGGCGCGGACGTCGGATCATATGTCCAGCTGGTACCGCCGTTCGCTGAAAAATCGACGTCGTCGGTGGTGCTGGCGGGCGCGGCATAGGTCACCGCGAGTGACGATGCGGGCGAGCCCTCCGCCGTCGTCACGAACGCAGTCGAGGCACTCCCGTCGCCGTCGAGTGCGACCGCGCCGCGACTGGGCGTCGGCAGGACGATCGCGAGCGAATTGGCGTCGACCGCGACGATATCGGAATTGGTCAGCGTGATCGTCGTCCGCTGTTTGCTGCCCGGAATAGCCCGTGGATTGTTGGTCGCCGACAGCGGATCCCAGGTCGTCCGGGTGATGATCGTCACGCCGATCGGCTTGGCCGCGACGATCATCGTCACGGAGACGTTGGCGACGGGGATGGTCGCGGGGTTCTGATCCAGCGTGCCGACGCAAGCGCCCAGCAAACCGAGCACGTCGCAGAACCGCCACTCCCATGCGATCTTGAAGCTGCCCGTATAGGTGCCGGGCGCGACTGCGGCGGTCGACGACGGACGGACGTGAACCTGCACGTTGCGCGCGGTGCCGCCGAGCAACCCGAGCAGATTGACGACGCCACCGTTCATGTAGACGAACGGGGTACCCGGCGTGAACGGATAGGCGCCCGCGGCGTCCGCCGCGACCACGTACTTGGCCGTCACGGTGTTCGCGGGGTTGGTCGACGTCAGCTTGAAACCGTCGGGGCTGGTGACGGTCGCGCGCAGATAGTTGCCGCCCAGCAGCGAGATCACGGTGCTTGGACAGTCGAACCCGCCGGGCACGTCGACATAGGGCGGCGCACCATTGACCAGCGCCGGCGGCGAATAGGTGCCGAGCGCGGTCGGGCTGGGACTCGTCACGGTACAGGCCGCCCAGGCCGATGACGGCATCGCCAGCGCCGCGATGGCGATCAGCGCTTTCTTCAGTCCAGTCGTCAACGCTTGGTCCCTTCGCGCCTTACTCGTGCGACAGGGGCTAGTCGGCGATTCGTTAAGGCACTTTCAAAGACCTAAAATGGGTGTTTTCGTCGAACCGGTTCATCGTGAGGGTGTCGGCGGCCTTGCGACGCTTGCGGCGGCCGTCAAACTGATGAAACGTGGCGGGCATGACGATCGCTCCCACCGCATCTCGCCCTTCGGCTCCGCCCGGCACTGTCCTGATCGCGAGCGTCGCCACCGCCGCGCTGGCGGGCCTCCTGTTCGGTTTCGACACCGCGGTGATCGCCGGGGTCACCGGCGCCCTCAAGGCCAAGTTCGCGCTCAGCGAGGCGTGGCTCGGGTTCACCGTGTCGTCCGCGCTCTGGGGTACGTTGATCGGTGCGTTGTTCATCGGCACGCTCGGCGATCGCTACGGCAGTCGCAACGTGCTGCGTATCCTCGCCTTTCTCTACGTCGTCACTGCACTGGGCTGCGCGCTGGCGTGGAACTGGCACAGCTTTCTCGGCTTCCGCTTCATCAACGGCATCGCGATCGGCGGCTCGTCGGTACTCGCGCCCGCCTACATCGCCGAGCTGGCCCCGCCCGCCCAGCGTGGCAAGATGGTCGGCGGCTTCCAGTTCGCGGTCATCCTCGGCATCCTGCTCGCCTATGTCTCGAACGCGGTCATCGGTTCGCTCGATCTCGGCGATGTCGAGTGGCGGTGGAAGCTCGGGATCGTCGCGGCACCGTCGCTGGTCTTCTTCGGTCTCCTGTTCCGCATCCCCAATTCACCGCGCTGGCTGCTCGCCAAGGGCCGCGATGCCGAGGCTAAGGACGTGCTGGCGCTGGTCGGCATGAGCCCCGACATCGCCCGGCAAGAGCTCGACACGCCGAAGGGCGATGCCAAGCTCTCCTGGACGCGTCATCGCAAGCCGATCACGCTCGCCTTCCTGGTCGCGATGTTCAACCAGTTCAGCGGCATCAACGCGTTCCTCTATTACCTCAACGACATCTTCAAGGCCTCGGGCGGCAGCCTCTCGCCCGATCTCCAGGCGGTGATGATCGGGGTTGCCAACATGGTGTTCACGCTGCTCGGCATGCTGCTGATCGACCGTATCGGCCGGCGTACGTTGCTGCTCTGGGGCTCGGCCGGCATGACCGCGGCGCTCACCGTCGGCGGGCTGGCGCTGCTCGGCGTGCTGCCCAACTGGCTGCTGCTACCGTCGCTGATCGTCTTCATCATGTTCTTCGCCCCGGGTTCGGGCGCGGTGATCTGGGTCTATATCTCGGAGGTCTTCCCGCAGAGCGTCCGTGCGCGCGGGTCGAGCATCGGTTCGTCGAGCCATTGGGGCTGGAATGCGGTGATCGCACAGGTCTTCCCGATCGCCGCGGCATGGTCGGCGGGCGTGCCGTTCCTCTTCTTCGCCGCGATGATGGCGGTGCAGTTCGTCACCGTGCTCCTCTATTTCCCGGAGACCAAGGGCGTGCCGCTGGAGGAGATGGACGCACACATGTCGCGGTAACCCGCGGTCGCGACGATTCACTGCCGAACCGGCACAATCCTGCGACAATTGGGCGCTAGTTCAAACCCCTGATCGACGGTCGATCATCGGGGTGGAACGGGTATGCGCAGTTTGGGTCTGGTTCTGGCGGTAAGCATGCCTGCAATGGCCGCCGCACAACAGGCGCCGTCGCAGCCCGCCGCCGCGGCGGCCGCGCAGACGCCGGAACAGGACGAGGCGGCCGACGCCGAGGAGATCGTCGTCACCGGATCGCGCAAGCTGCCGGGCTCGGTGATCGGCGACATCCCGCCCGACCAGACGCTGGGCCAGGCCGAGATCCGTTCGTACGGCGTCAGCTCGATTTCCGACCTGCTGAGCGAACTCAGCCCGCAGACCACCAGCGGTCGCGGCAGCGGCGGCGCGCCCGTCGTGCTGCTCAACGGCCGCCGTATCTCCAGCTTCTCCGAGATCCGCGACATCCCGACCGAGGCGATCCAGCGCGTCGAGATCCTGCCCGAGGAGGTCGCGCTCAAATACGGCTACCGCGCGGACCAGAAGGTCGTGAACTTCGTCCTGCGCCGCCGCTTCCGCGCGGTCACCGCGGAGGCGACCGACCGGATGCCGACCGAGGGGGGCAGCAACACGCCGCTGGGCGAGGTCGACCTGCTCACCATCGCGCGCGACCGCCGGCTCAACCTCCACGTCGAATACACCTCGACCTCGACGCTGACCGAGGCCGAACGCGATATCGACGCGCTGACTGCTACTGCCCAAAGCCCACGCGGCGCGAACAACACGGTAGTCGACCAGCGGCCGTTCCGCACGCTAGAGCCTGAAAACAGCACGTTCACCGCGAACGGCGTCTATGCGCGCAACATCTTCGGCAACATCGGTGCGACGATCAACGGACGCATCGAATCGACCGACAGCCGCAGCCTGAACGGCCTGCCCGTCGCCGCGCTGACGCTCGCGGACGGGACCGCCGTCATCAACCGTGCGCTCGACGACGACGGCTTCCTCCCGCTCGCGCAGCGCACCTCGTCGATCGCCGCGCATCTCGGCACCACGCTTAACGGCGATCTCGGCACGTGGCGCTGGAACGTGACGGGCAATTACGACCGCAGCGATACGCAGACCTTCACCGAGACGGGCGTCGATGCGACCGCCTTCAATGCAAGGCTCGCGGTGGGCGATCCGACCGCCAATCCGTTCGGCCGCCTCACCGCGGGCGACATCGGTGCGGCGCCCGGCAACCGCGCCTATGCCTCGCAAAGCACCGGCGGCGTCGATGCGGTCATCAACGGCAACCTGTTCAACCTGCCGGCGGGCGCGATCTCGACGACGATCAAGCTCGGTGCGGAAACCGCCGATTTCAGCAGCCGCTCCTTCAGTGCGCTGCGTGAACAGACCGGGCAGGTCTCGCGCGATACGGTCAACGGCCAGGTCAACGTCGACCTGCCGCTCACCAGCCGGTCGAAGGGCGTCCTGCCGTTCCTCGGCACGCTGTCGGCGAACTTCAACCTCGCCGAGGATCACCTGTCGGACTTCGGCACGCTGACCACGCTCGGCTACGGCGCGAACTGGTCGCCGATCGAGGGCGTGCGCGTCATCGCCTCGGTCACCGACACCGACGAGGCACCGACCGCACAGCAGCTCGGCAACCCGTCGATCGCCACGCCCAACGTCCGCATCTTCGATTACGTGACCGGCACGACCGCCACCGTCACGACGATCAGCGGCGGCAATCCCGGGCTGGTCGCCGACAACAACCACGTCAAGAAAGTCGGCCTGACGCTGAAGCCTTGGACCGCCAAGGACCTGTCGATCACCGCGAACTATGTCGAGAGCCGGGTCGACGATCCGATCGCCGCCTTCCCCTCGGCGACTGCGGCGATCGAAGCGGCGTTCCCCAGCCGCTTCACGCGCGATGCCGGTGGCAACCTGTTGCAGGTCGACCGCCGTCCGATCAATTTCGCGCGTAGCGAGCGCTCCGAACTGCGCTGGGGGATCAACTTCTCCGCGCCGTTGAAGTCGAAGATCCAGAAAGAACTCGAGGCCTATCGCGCAGGCACCGGCCCCAACCCGTTCGAAGGGCTCCAGCCTCCCGGCGGCTTCCGTCGACCCGAAGGCGCGAGTGGCGACGGTCCGCGCGGGCAGGGCGGTCCCGGTGGTGGCGGGCCTGGCGGCGGTGGACCCGGACCCGGCGGTGGCGGCGGCGGGCGCGGCTTCGGTGGTCGCGGCGGACAGGCCGGCGGTCGCATCCAGTTCGCGGTCTACCACACCTGGCACTTCACCGATCGCGTGCTCGTCGCCGATGGCGGCCCACGCCTGAACCTGCTCGACGGCGATGCGATCGGCAACAGCGGTGGCCAGGCGCGCCACGAACTGGAGGCGCAGGCGGGCTATACCAACAACGGCCTCGGCGCGCGCATCTCCGCCAATTACGCAACCGGCACGACGGTCAATGGCGGCACCGCGGCCGCGCCCTCGACGCTCAACTTCGGCGGCCTCGCGACCGCCAACATCCGTCTGTTCGCCGATCTCGGCCAGCGCCTCGAATGGGTGAAGGCGCACCCGTGGCTGCGCGGGATGCGCGTCAGCCTGTCGGTCGACAACGTCCTCAATACCCGCCAGCGCGTCACCGATGCGACCGGCGCGACGCCGAACAACTACCAGCCGGACTATCTCGACCCGTTCGGCCGCGCGGTCCGGATCAGCGTCCGTAAGCTGTTCTTCTGAGCGCCATTTTGCCGCGAAACTCGATGCATCTATCCTGTTGCCCGACGACGAAGCGCGCCTATGATGCGACGAGATCGTTCGAAACCTAGGATAGTGTTCGCATATGGCTTTGAAAATGACCGCGCTTGCGGGTGTCGCTGCAATCGCCCTCGTCTCGCCCGCCATGGGCCAGACGCAGCGGCCCGCTACGCCCACGGCAAAGCCGGCGCCGGTCGCAGAGCTCGTGAAGTCGGTCGATATCCCCTACCAGCAGTTCACGCTGAAGAACGGCCTGCGCGTCGTCGTGCACACCGATCGCAAGGCGCCCGTCGTGGCAGTGTCGGTCTGGTACAACGTCGGCTCGAAGTTCGAGCCCAAGGGCAAGACCGGCTTCGCGCATCTGTTCGAACATCTGATGTTCAACGGCTCCGAGAACGCACCGGGTGATTTCTTCGAGCCGCTGAAGCAGGTCGGCGCGACCGACTACAACGGCACGACCTATTATGATCGTACCAATTACTTCGAGACGGTGCCGACCGCTGCGCTCGACCGCGCGATGTTCCTCGAATCCGACCGCATGGGCTATCTCACCGGTGCGATCACGCAGGGCGTGCTCGACGAGCAGCGCGGCGTCGTCCAGAACGAAAAGCGCCAGGGCGACAACCAGCCTTACGGCCTGACCGAGTACAAGATCACCGAGGGGCTGTTCCCCGCCACGCACCCCTACGGCCACACCACGATCGGCTCGATGGCGGATCTCGATGCGGCGTCGCTGCAGACGGTGAAGGACTGGTTCAAGGATCATTACGGCCCGAACAACGCGGTGCTGGTGCTTGCCGGCGACGTCGATGCGGCGACCGCGAAGCGTCTCGCCGAGAAGTATTTCGGTGGCATTCCCAAGGGCGCCGAGAGCATCGTTCCCCCGGCACCGATCCCGACGCTGCCGGCGCCGGTGAGCGAGACGATCAAGGACCGTGTCGCCGCGGTGATGATCAGCCGCAACTGGGTGGTCCCCGGCCTCAACGACAAGGACGGCACCGCGCTTAGCGTCGCGGCGGGCGTGCTTGGCGGTCTCGCGAGCAGCCGGTTCGACACCGCGCTGGTCAAGAAGGAGAAGCTGGTCACGCGCATCTCCGCGTCGAACAACAGCTTCAGCCAGCTCGGCATGTTCCAGATCGAGGCGATCGTCCGGCAGGGCGTCGACCCTGCGCTCGTGTCGAAGCGGATCGACGAGATCCTCGCCGACTTCCTCAAGAACGGCCCGACCGCCGACGAGGTCAGCCGCGTCGCCACGACGACTGCATCGCGCACGATGGAGGGTCTCGAGTCCGTCGGCGGGTTCGGCGGCAAGGCGGTGACGCTCGCCGAAGGCGCGCTCTATTCGAACGATCCCGGCTATTACAAGAAACAGCTGTTGCAGCTGGCCGCCGAGACGCCCGCGAGCGTGAAGGCCGCCGCGGCGAAGTGGCTGTCGCGCCCGGCCTATTCGCTGACCGTCGTACCGGGCGCGCGCGATGCGTACGCCAACGCGGTTGTGCCGCCCAAGGTCGACGTCGTGCCCGCACCCGAGGCGCCGCCCAAGGGGACGCGTGGGCCGTTGCCCGGCGTCGGCACGGTTGCCGGCCTGAGCTTCCCGAGCGTCGAGCGCACGCGCCTGTCGAACGGTATCGAGCTTGTCTACGCACAGCGCACCGCGGTGCCGGTGACGCAGGCGGTGCTGAGCTTCGATGCGGGCGTGGCGGCGGACGTTCCGACCAAGCTCGGTACGCAGAAGCTGACGCTGTCGATGATCGACCAGGGCACCGCGACGCGCGATTCGGTCGCGCTGGCCGAAGCCAAGGAGCGGCTCGGCGCGGAGATCGGTTCGGGCGCGTCGAACGACCGGACCTTCCTGTCGTTGCAGGTGCCGAGCGCGAACCTCGCGCCCGCGGTCGACCTGTTCGCCGATATCGCGCAGAACCCGGCCTTCGCCGATGCCGAGGTCGCGCGCGTCAAGAACCAGCAACTCGCGCAGATCGCGCAGGAACTGACCAGCCCGCAGGGGTTGGCGACTCGCGTCCTGCCGAAGCTGCTCGGGCCGACCTCGCCCTATGCCAAGGCGCAGGGCAGCGGCGATCCGAAGGCAGTCGCAGGGCTAACCCGCGCCGATCTGGTCGCGTTCCAGCAGGCGTGGCTGCGGCCGGACAAGGCGAAGATCTTCGTCGTCAGCGATCGTCCGCTCGCCGAAGTGAAGGCCGCGCTCGATACGCGGTTCGGGACGTGGCGGCCGACGGGGGCGCCGGGCGTCAAGGCGTTCCCGGCGACGGTGACGCCGTCCGCGCCGAAGATCGTGCTGATCGACCGGCCGGACAGTCCGCAGTCGCTGATCATCGCCGGCATCCCGACCGGATTGAAGGGCACGCAGGACCTGCTGCCGATCGCGACCGCGAACGATGCGCTCGGCGGCAGCTTCCTCGGCCGCGTCAACATGGACCTGCGCGAGAGCAAGCATTGGTCCTACGGCGTCTCGGGTCGCTTCCAGCAGTCCGAGAATGCCGCGCCGTACATCCTGTCGGCACCCGTCCAGGCGGACCAGACCGGTCCGTCGATCGCTGCACTGCGCAGCGATGTCGCTGCGTTCCTCGGCAAGGAGCCGATGACGCAGGCGGAGTTCGACCGCGCGATCAACGGCGCGATCCGCTCGCTGTCGGGTAATTTCGAGACGTCGGACGCGGTACTCGGCGCGATGCAGCAGAACGACCTGCTCAAGCGGCCCGACAATTACTACGCGACGATCACGCAGCGATACCAGGGGCTTAACCTGCCTCAACTCAACACCGCGATCCAGCAGGCGATCGATCCAGGCAAGACGATCTGGGTCGTGGTCGGCGACGCCAAGACGGTGCGCCCGCAGCTTGACAGCATCGGCCTGCCGGTCGAGGTCATCCCGGCGGCGTCGGTAGCCGGCGCCAAGTAGTTCAGGAGAGAGTGCAATGGCAAACGTCGATGGCAGCTGGGATTGCGTGGTCAAATCGCCGCTGGGCGATCAGAAGATGACGCTGACCGTCAACAGCGCCGGTAGCACCTTCACCGGTGCGGTATCGGGCGCGATGGGTGGCATGGACGTAACGGGTGACGTCGATGGCGACACGATCACCTGGAAGCAGAGCATGACCGTGCCGATGCCGATGACGCTCGACTGCAAGGCGACCGTCGAGGACGACGTCCTCAAGGGCAGCGTCGCGGCCGGCGCTTTCGGCAGCTTCCCGTTAACCGGTACGCGTACGGCCTGACCGGAAGGCCAGTATCCGAGACCTGAAGGGCCCGTCTTTCCAGACAGGGAGAGGCGGGCCTTTTCATGGACATGGATACAATCCGGGATTTCGCGTCGGCGATAGAGTTGATCGTGAGTCGCGCCGCGATCCGATCGGCACCACCGGGCGATCGTTCCTAGATGAGCCTGCAGTCGATACGATCGAGATATCTGCCCAGATCGATGTCAAAACTGTACAAAACTCTAAAACACGGCGATGTAACTGGTTCTTAGGAGGCTGTAGGCCAAGGTCTGCGCGAACAGCCGCCGGGACCGCCAATGAAACGTCTTCCCCTGATCGCCCCGAACCCGCCGCGCCTGAGCGAGCATCTCGATGCGCTGCGCCGCGTCGAGGAGTCGGGGGTGTTCAGCAACAATGGCCCGGAGGTGCGCGCGTTCGAGGCAGGCGTGACCGAGACGCTGTTCGGCGGCCACGGCGCCAGCCTCGCGGTCGGCAGCGCGACGCTCGGCCTGATGCTCGCGATCCGTCACGCATCGGGCATGCGGACGGGTAACCTCGACCCCAAGCCCGGCACGCTGGCGCTGATGCCCGCGATGACGTTCGCCGCGACCGCACAGGCGGCGGCATGGGCGGGTCTGACGCCGCTGATCTGCGATATCGATCCCGACGACTGGGGCGCATGCGCGCGCGACGAGGAGCGGCTGCTGCACCGCCACGGCGATCGGATCGGCGTGGTCGTGCCCTATGCCACCTTCGGCAACGCGATCGACCTCGATCGGTACGCGCATTACCAGAGGCGCTACGGCGTCGGCATCGTGATCGACGCGGCGTCTTCGCTCGGCACGCGCGACGACGCGGGCGAGGGGTTCGGCGCGCGCGCGCCGTTCGCGGTGGTCCACTCGATGCACGCGACCAAGACGTTCGCGGTCGGGGAGGGCGGGCTGGTCCACAGCGGCGACGTCGACCTGATCGCGACGCTGCGCGCGATGGGCAATTTCGGGTTCGAAGGCAGCCGCAACGCGACCCTGCCCGGCATCAACGCCAAGCTGCCCGAGATCCTCGCGATCATGGCACAGGCCAAGCTCTCCGAGATCGACTCCATCACCGCGCACCGCGCCCATCTCGAAGCGACCTACCGCGAGACGCTCGCGACGTTCCAGCTCCAGGCGGTCTCGGGCCAGCGCCGCGCGATGCAGTTCATGCCCGTGCTGCTGCCCGAGCGTCTCGCGCATCACCGCGACGCGATCGTCGAGGGGATCGAGGCACAGGGCATCGGCTGCGGCCGGTATTTCAGCCCGCATCTCGGCGAACAGCCCTGGTTCCAGGCGACCGCGGTGATCGAGGCGACGCCCGTCGCGGACAGGATCGCCGGGCGCATGCTGTCGTTGCCGATCACCGATGCGATGACCGTCGCGGATGTGCAGCGCGCGGCGGGTGCGGTGGTGAACGCCTGCGCGGCGATCGTCCGGCCGCGCGATCGGCGTGCCTCGGTGCGCGGTGCTGGGGGCACGGTCGCGTCGGTGATCGTGATCGGCGGCGGTCCGGCGGGGACGGCGATGCTGACCTCCGCGACCAAGCGCGGCCTGCTGCCCGATCTCGCCGCGTCGGGGCTGATGGTGATCGAGCGCGGTGGCGCGATCGGCGGCGGGCAACTCGGCCGTTACGCGATCACCTCCGATTCGACCGCGGATACCTTCCTGAGCAGCGTGCGCGACAATATTCATCCCGAACTCGCGCGGCTGGTGGATCATCCCGCCGGGCGTGCGGTAGCCGCGCATCAGAACGCGCTCGGCGTGCCGCTAGCCGAGGTCGGCCCGTTGCTGCGCGCCACCGGCGACCGGCTGACCGATATCGTCCGCGAAAACGGCGGAACAGTGCTGGTCGGGCACGAGGCGCTCGGCGTGAAGCGGGTCGGCGACGCGCTGTGGAGCGTACAGCTCCGACGCGTGGCCGACGGTCATGTCTTCGAACAGGTCGCGTCCAGCGTCGTCGTCGCGACCGGCGGCCATCAGCCGCTCGATCGGCTCGCGACGCAGCGTGTCGCCGGCGCGCGCCTGATCGATCTCGCATCGGGCAAGCTGCTGCAATCGGACGATGTCCTGACGCTCGGTGGCTTCGACAAGGTCGTCGATCTGCTCGCGGGCAAGCGCAACCCGCGGATCGCGGTGATCGGCGGGTCGACCAGCGCGCTGACGACGATCGCGCTGTTGTTGAAGAGCCAGCCCGCGTTGCCGCTCGGCGCCGGCGCCATCACCTTGCTGCACCGGCGACCGCTACGCCCCTTCTACCATTCGGCGGCGGCCGCGCATGCCGAAGGGTTCACCGATTTCGGTCCCGACGACATCTGCCCGGTGTCGGGCTTCGTCTATCGCCTCGCCGGATTCCGCCTCGAGGCCCGCGAACTCGTCGTCCGGATGCTCGGGATCGATGGCCGCGTACCCGATCCACGCGTCGCGCTTCACCGGATCGCAGGCGACGACGATGCCGGCGCCCGCGCGTATATCGAACAGGCGGACATCGTCATCGCCGCGCTCGGCTACCGCCCGATCGCGATCCCGATCGCGGACCGTGACGGCAGCCCGATAGCCTTGGCGGCGCATGACGGCCGGCCGATGGTCGATCGGCACTGCCGAATCATGGATGCTGCCGGCATGCCGATCGCCGGGCTCTATGGCTTGGGACTCGCGGCCGGTTTCGTGCCCTGGGGCCCGCTCGGCGGCGAATGCAGCTTCACCGGGCAGGCCAACGGCCTGTGGCTCTGGCAGAACGCGGTCGGATCGATGATCGTCGACCAGGTGATGGAAGCGCAGGTAAAGGCCGCCGCCTGATCGGACGGCCCCCTGGCAGACGTCGGGTTACACCTTTGCGGCGTAGATCATCCGGCCGGCACCGAGCCGTGCGAACACCTGGTCGAGATCGCGCTCGCCGACTGCGAAGCACCCCTGGCTGCGACCCAGCATGCCGTGGCTCTCGATCATGTCCTTGTTCGCATACCACGCCGAATGCACCACGATCGCACGATCGAGCGCATTGTCGTTGGTCGGGTCGAGCCCGATCAGGCGCTGCGAGCGGCCATGCTTGCCGACATAATAATCGTCGGTGACGAACGCGCCCTCGGACGAGGCGTTCGAGCCGAAGCGGTTCGAGAAGCGCTCCAGATACCCAGTATGCGCCGGATCCGAGCCGCTGCCGTGCGCGACCAGCAACGAAGTGCTGCGCCCGCTGGCGAGATCGATGAAGTGGAAGCGCGGCTTGCCCGACGGTGCCGCGAAATCGGCGATCGCGATGCGGTCGTGATGCTGGATGCGGCTGCCGTGACGGCTCAGCGACGCCATTGCCTGGCGCAGCAGATCGGGACGGACCACCTTCGGCGACGTCAGTGCGACCGTCGTCCGCGGCAGCGGTGGCTGCGTCATCGGCTTCAGATCACGTGCGGTCAGCGGACGTCCGAGACGCGTCGTCGCCGACACTGCCCCCGGCACCGCCAGAGCCCCCGCCAATACCAAACCATTCTTCAGAAGCGCGCGTCGTTCGCGCACAAGACCTTGCTCGTCGTGCATCGATTTTCCCGAAATTGCCCCATTTCTTGGAGACCCGTATAGCCGATTTTCCGTGAATATTCTGCAACCATTTCCACTGGTTGTGGGTCCGTTCCCTCGAACTACCCCGGCTTGGGGTCGGTTCGTCGACTCAATCCTCCGACGGCACGTTTTGATGAATCGCGCGTTGGGCGAAAATATCGGGGATTCGAGAACGGACGCGACGATGCGCATGATGGCGAACAGGATGGTACGGTCGGTTACGGCAATGGGGCTGGCCTTGTCGCTATTGGCGGGCGCAACCTCCGCACTCGCCGCGTCGACCGCGACGCTTGCCGCGATGCCGATCGAGCAGGCCGCGACCGAACTGTCGCCGAACCAGTTCGTCTGGAAGGACAATGGCTCCAGCGAGCCCGTCAGCATCGTCATCAGCCTGCAGGATCAGCGCGCGTTCGTCTATCGCGGGTCGACGATGATCGCCGCGACGACGATCTCCAGTGGCAAGGATGGCAAGGACACGCCGGTCGGCACCTATCCGATCCTGCAGAAGAACGCGGTCCATAAGTCGAGCCTTTACGACGATGCATCGATGCCGTTCATGCAGCGGCTGACTTGGGACGGCATCGCGATCCATGCGGGCCGCAACCCGGGCTTCCCCGCGTCGCACGGCTGCATCCGCGTGCCGCTCGGCTTTGCCAAGCAGTTGTTCGGGGTGACGACGCTGGGGACGACCGTAACGGTGACGGACGATTTCGAGGGTGGGATGATCCCGGAGGCGCTGGTCGCGGATCAGGAGACGGCCGTAGCGAACCTGCGCCAATCGATCTCGCTGGAGCAGTGACCCGGCGATAGGCGAAGGCGGCGCTCTCTTACTCGTTCTCCCGCGAAGGCGGGAGCCCAGGCTGGGTCCTCGCCTTCGCGGGAAAACAAACTTGAGGGCAGGGTAGTAGCTAAGCCGCGATCGGGAGCCCAAGCTCGACCAACCGCGCACGAAAATCCGCCGCATCGGTAAACAGCACTGATTCGATTCCCAATGCCCGCGCCGCCGCCACGTTTGCCGCATTGTCGTCGACGAACACGGCCTCCTCCGCCGCCAACCCGAATCGCTCCAGCGCCAGTCGATAGATCGCCGCATCCGGCTTCACCATCTTCTCCTCGCCCGACACGACCACGTCGCGGAACCGGTCGAACAGATGCGCTTCAAGCGCGCGGAAGGGTGGCCAGAACTCGTGGCTGAAGTTCGTGATTGCGAACAGCGGTACGCCGGCCGCGTCCAGCTCCTCGACGATCTCGTGCATCCCGCCGATTCGCGCACCGATGCTCTCGTTGAATCGCGGCCCCCAGGCAGCGATCAGGTCGGCATGCTGCGGATACAGCGCGGCCAGCTCCGCCGAGGTGTCGGCGAAGTCGCGGCCAGCGTCGTGCTGGAAGTGCCAATCGATCGTCACGACGTCGCGCAGGAACGCGTCGAGCGCCCGATCGTCGTCGATCAGGCGCTCGTACAGGATCCGGGGATCCCAGTCGTAAAGGACACGGCCGACGTCGAAAATGACGGCGGTAATCAGGGCGTTAGCCCTGGCGTGCCTTGAAGCGACGGTTGGTCTTGTTGATGACGTAGGTACGGCCACGACGACGGATCACGCGGTTATCGCGGTGACGATCCTTGAGCGACTTCAGGGAATTGCGGATCTTCATGATCGATTCGCTTCTTTTCAAATCTAGGTGTGCGGAAAGACGGGATCGCCTAATGGCGGGGTGTGTCCAAGTCAAGCAACGGACACGCTCATACCATCCGGGAACCCACTCGGCTGGTCCGAGCGTTACTATAGCGCAACATTCTAAGGAAGTCCCGATGGCGGTTCGTTCGATCCTGGTCCTGGCGCTAGCAAGCGCATCCCTCACCGCGTGCGCGACCGGCCCGTCGCTGCCGCCAACCGAGGTGCTGCGCTATCATCTCGGCGAGCCGATCGACCGCGGTACCATCGCCGTCCAGCCGCTGACCGCCGGCGGCCCGGCCAGCATCGAGTTCAAGACCTATGCCGCCGCCGTGCAGGGGCAGTTGCTCCAGGCCGGCTACAGCGTCCCCGCACCCGGCACGAAGCCGCTGCTGGTCGCCACCGTAGGCTTCACCCGCACCACGCAGGCAGCCCCCCCCAAGCAGTCGCCTTTCAGCATCGGCATCGGTGGCGGCGGCTTCAGCGGGGGCGGTGGTCGTCGCGGCGGCGGTGGCGGCGTCGGGCTCGGCGGCGGGGTCGGCTTCCCGATCGGCGGCGGTGGCAGCACCGCGATCCTCGTCTCCGAACTGTCGGTGACGATCAAGCGCAGCGCCGACCAGTCGCCCGTCTGGGAAGGCCGCGCCCAGTCGTTCGCCGACGCCCGCAAGGCCGACGCGACGACCGATATCCAGGCCGGAAAGCTTGCACGCGCGCTCTTCGCAGGCTTCCCCGGCGAGTCCGGTCGCACTATCCAGGTGAAATGAACGCCCCAAGAGAAGCGAACGCAAACGCCATGAGCCCGACCGTCAACGCTGCCTTCGATGGCGGCAACATCCGTGTTGTCGCCATCGAGGGAGACCGAATCGACCTGGAGATCGTCACCGATTTCCAGTCCGATTTCTTCCAGTGGTTCTATTTCCGCGTGGCGGGCGCTGCCGGACGGACGCTGACCTACCGTATCCTGAATGCGGGCAAGTCGGCCTATCCGTTCGGCTGGCCGGGATACAAGACGCGCGCCAGCACCGATCGCCAGACGTGGCGGATGATCGAGACACGCTATGACAATGGCGTGCTCGAATTCGACTTTACCGCCGATACCGATCTCGCCTGGTTCGCGTATTTCGCGCCGTATACAATGGAAATGCACGAGGCACTGGTGGCGCGCACCGCGCTATTGCCGGGCGTCGCACACCGCGAACTCGGCCAGTCGCTCGACGGGCAGGCGATCGACTGCTTCACGATCGGGTCGGGCCCCAAGCAGGTCTGGATCTATGGTCGCCAGCACCCCGGCGAATCGATGACCGAATGGTGGATGGAAGGCGCACTGGAGCGGCTGACCGATTCGGCCGATCCGATCACGGCGGACCTGCTGGCGAAGGCGACTTTCAACGTCGTCCCCAACATGAACCCGGACGGCACGCGCCGCGGTCATCTGCGCACCAATGCCGTCGGGGTGAACCTCAACCGCGAATGGCACACGCCGACGCCGGAGAAGAGTCCCGAAGTCCTGTTCGTGCGCAACGCGATGGACCTGACCGGCGTCGACGTCGCGATGGACATCCACGGCGACGAGGCGATCCCGGCGAATTTCATCGCCGGCTTCGAGGGCATCCCGTCCTGGACCGACGCGCACGGCGAGAAATTCTACGAATACGGCCGTCGTCTCGCGGCGCACACGCCCGATTTCCAGACCGAGAAGGGCTATCCCAAGTCCGCCCCGGGCTCGGCGAACCTGTCGATGTCGACCAACCAGCTCGCCGAGCGCTTCGGTGCGGTGTCGATGACGCTGGAAATGCCGTTCAAGGATCACGATGCCAATGCCGATCCCGAGTTCGGCTGGTCGCCCGAGCGCTCGAAACAGCTTGCTCATGCGATGCTCGAGACGCTTGCCGGCATGATCGACGAAATCTGAGCTGATAACAATGGCTTGGTACGGTCTGGAGGCTTGGGTCCAAGCGCTGCGGACCGTGCCTAGGCCTAACCTTATCCTAACCTTTGAACCCTTCCGTTCAGTCCCGCCATCGCAGGAGCCCGAATGCCGACCCTAGTCCTGATCCGCCACGGCCAGTCCACCTGGAACCTCGAGAACCGCTTCACTGGCTGGTGGGACGTCGACATGACCGCCAAGGGAGAGGCGGAAGCCAAGGCCGCCGGCGAGCTGATGGCCGCCAAGGGCCTCGATTTCGACCAGACCTTCGTCAGCCTCCA
Source organism: Sphingomonas sp. PP-CE-3G-477 (assembly GCF_003050745.1). Taxonomy (GTDB): domain Bacteria; phylum Pseudomonadota; class Alphaproteobacteria; order Sphingomonadales; family Sphingomonadaceae; genus Sphingomonas. The sequence continues at coordinate 286,257 of NZ_QAOF01000005.1, forward strand.
AACGCGGGCCATCAAGACGCTCAACATCGCGCTGGAGGCGATGGGCCGGCTCTGGCTCCCGGTCGAGAAGGACTGGCGTCTCAACGAGCGTCACTACGGCGGCCTTACCGGCCTCGACAAGGCCGAGACCGCAGCCAAGCACGGCGATGCGCAGGTCCATATCTGGCGCCGCAGCTTCGACGTCCCGCCGCCCGTACTCGACGACGGCAGCGAGTTCGACCTGTCGAAAGACCGGCGTTACGACGGCATCGCGATCCCCAGGACCGAGAGCCTCAAGGACACCATCGCCCGCGTCCTCCCCTATTGGGACGAACGGATCGCCCCCGCGTTGAAGGATGGCCAGCGTATCCTGATCTCCGCCCACGGCAACTCGCTCCGCGCGCTGGTCAAGCACCTCTCGAACATCCCCGACGACGAGATCACCAGCCTCGAGATCCCGACCGGCCAGCCGATCGTCTACGAACTCGACGCCGACCTGAACGCAACGGACCGCTATTACCTCAGCGAGCGCTGACACCGCCCCGCAAGCGACACCACCCCGGCGAAGGCCGGGGCCCAATTGGAAAGGTGGCAGTAACGGAGCGCCGCCACCGGTTAGCTCCGTTTCTCAATTGGACCCCGGCCTCTGCCGGGGAGATGCGGTTTTACGTAGCACTTACTGCCCACCAACAACATTGCTCAATCCCCGCCACGTCGCTAGGCACGGCGCTCCTTGAATCAGGGGGCGATCGTGGCTCTAGTCGGCATCATCATGGGCAGCACTTCCGATTGGGAGACGATGCGCCACGCCGCCGAGACGCTCGACGCGCTCGACGTCGCCTACGAGACCAAGGTCGTCTCCGCACACCGCACCCCGCAGCGCCTCTACGACTATGCGACCACCGCCGCCGACCGCGGTCTCAAGGTGGTGGTCGCCGGTGCAGGCGGCGCGGCGCACCTCCCCGGCATGGCCGCCTCGATGACGCATCTCCCGGTGCTCGGCGTCCCCGTCGAATCGAAGGCGCTGAAGGGTATGGATAGCCTGCTCTCGATCGTCCAGATGCCCGGCGGCATCCCGGTCGGCACGCTCGCGATCGGCAAGCCCGGCGCGATCAACGCAGGCCTGCTCGCCGCCGCGATCCTCGCGACCTCCGACGACGCGCTCGCCGATCGCCTCAAAGCCTGGCGCGCCGCACAGACCGACTCCGTTGCTACCGACCCCGCCTGAAAGACGCTGACATGACGCCGCTTCCCCCCGGATCGACCATCGGCATCCTCGGTGGAGGCCAGCTCGGCCGCATGCTCGCGACCGCCGCGGCGCAGCTCGGCTATCACACGCACGTCCTCGCGCCCGACCAGGAGAGCGTTGCCGCACAGTCCGCCTCGACGATGACGCGCGCCGACTATCACAACCGCATCGTCCTCGCAGACTTCGCCGACGCCTGCGACGTCATCACCTACGAGTTCGAGAACATCGCGGTCGAGCCCGTGGAATGGCTCGCAGACCGCGTCCCCGTCCACCCGAGCCCCCGCGCGCTCCGCGTCGCCCAGGAGCGGATCGGCGAAAAACGCTTCGTGGAGAGCGTCGGCGGCCGTCCGGCACCGTGGGCCGCGGTCGACAGCCTCGAAAGCCTGCAAGCGGGCCTGGAGACGATCGGCACCCCCGCCATCCTCAAGACCGCCCGCTTCGGCTATGACGGCAAGGGCCAGGTCAAGATCGACACTCCGGATGGTGCGCAAGCCGCCTGGGACACGATCGGCGGCCCCGCGGTACTCGAAGCCTTCGTACCGTTCGAGCACGAGTTCTCGATCCTGATCGCCCGGGGCATCGACGGCAGCATCGCGCGCTACGACCCGCCGCTCAACGTCCACCGCGACGCGATCCTCCGGCATTCCACTGTGCCCGCACCCGCCGAGGTACTGGCCCAAGCCGACGAAGCCGCCGCGCTGGCGCAGCGGATCGCCGCCGAACTCGACTATGTCGGCGTGCTGGCGTGCGAGTTCTTCGTCGGCGCCGACGGCCCGGTCTTCAACGAGATGGCCCCCCGCGTGCACAATTCCGGCCACTGGACGATCGAAGGCGCCGAATGCTCGCAATTCGAAAACCACATCCGCGCGATCTGCGGGCTGCCGCTCGGCGCGACGACGCTGACCGGGCGCGAAGCGACGATGGAAAACCTGATCGGTTCGGACGCGGATCGTTGGGTGGAGTTGCTCGCCGAGCCCAGCGCGCACCTGCACTTGTATGGCAAGGGTACCGCACGGCCGGGGCGGAAGATGGGTCACGTCACCCGGATCCGCCGCTAAAGGCTCCCCATCAGGGGGATACCCCCCAATTCCGTTAGAGACTCCCTGCGTTCGCCCTGAGCGAAGTCGAAGGGTGTGCCCCAAGCGAAGGTGCTTCGACTTCGCTCAGCACCAACGGGTTTTGGGCAGCATTATGCGTTCCTCAGAGAGTAGGACGGCAGTGCTGATCACAAGGTGAGAAAATGGTGCCCGGAGACGGGGTCGAACCGCCGACACTGCGATTTTCAGTCTGTTGCTTCGTTATGCCGAGACATGCCGAGAAGTGCCGAAACATTGCAACTTCAATATGTTATGAGGGCTTCATCGTTTTTGTCGTGCCGAGGAATACCGGCAAATGGCGGGAAATTCCGTGCACAATTACACAGGAATTACGGTGAACTTAGTGCGCTTGGGTAGGCCGTTAAGCTTGTCGTTGCCGCCGTTGCGACGTTCAATTATCAATCGAGTTAATGGGTGCAACCGTTCATTTCCCCGTCTTAATGAACCCGTAAAGGCGGCGGCACGCAGGCGTTCGCCGCGTGGCGCTTAATGGGACGTAGATCGGTAATCGGTGTCACGGATCGGTCTGATAGAGCCTCTTCCCCCACTGAGCCCACGTCTTCGAGTTTGTCAGCCTTGACGGCGTGACGGTTAGATCAGAAACAGGGCTGATAAGTTTCAAAGTGTGGATCACGCTTTCAGAGACTGCCGGCGGCAGCCAAGGATTAAGGACAATCCTTGAAATCCACTCCGGATCGATGGGCAAGTAATGTGCTTCATTATCAGGACAGGCACCCTCGTATATTATTCGAAACTCTTTTTCTGGCTTAAAGCCCGAGCGCTTCAAAAAAGGAAGATCACGATGATTGTAGTCGCTGATCTTAATTTCGTCGAGTGATATATAGTCCATTGCTCTATATCGGTATTTAGGCTGCTCAATTACCGCATCCAGCAGTGGTCTTTTGTGAAAATCAATAAAACAGCCATCTGCCGAGTCCGTAAACACCTTCCAGTGATGGTAGGTTTCTGGACTTTCAGTACAGCACAGCGCCCGCAAGTTCGAGCATTCCGACTTCTTCTTATAAAGACGCATAAATTCTGAGTCGTTTTTATCGTCCCACTTTCTAGGGTCGAGGAAAGCAAGCCGCCGTTTGTATAGTACATCGATAGCGGAGCCGATGGTGCCATAGCGACGTAACAAATTCTTGCGGGGAACTTTCTTCATGTGCCAATTATGCCAGCTTGGTAGGCCGCAGGAAAGCTATCACTGAAACGATTCAAACCGTTGGTCCGTTTGCGATGAGGGAAACGGGACCAAAAACGGCGGGTTTTACCTCGCCTCGAACGCAAGCGACCATCCATTGCCCTGATAGATTCGTGTAGAACCGATGCCCGCCTGCCTTAACGCGTGGGGGTCCGAACCATTTCCTGTGCCAGTAGCCGGGTGTCTATGCTGCGATGTGTAGGCATTGCCCGACTTCCTTGTGCGTGAGCCTTCCGCGCGCGCCCTCCGCCGTGCCCGCTGTGACGATAGATTTCTAATCGAGTATCTGGCTGCAACCATTCATTCCCACGTCCTATCACGAAGGGCGGGGGCGAGGGTTTCCCGGTCATCGCCTAAAGGTAGTAGCGTTTTAACACCGGAATAAATCCATAAGTTTAAATAAAATCTCAAATTAAACAAATTCAGTAAACATACAGTATATAAAATTTAACACTACTTACAAAAATTGGATTGACCCAGCACGGTTCATAATGCATCCAACCACTGGTCGCCCCATTTTGGAGCAAGTTAACCTCTTTATCTATATAGATACGAAGATATGTTAATTTGAAAGCGAACATACTGTAAAAAAGTAACTTGAATGAAGTACGAGAAAATACCAACAGAAAGTCTATTAGATAAAGCTAAAAACGACCTGCATGAGACGTTATTAACCTATTCCGGGAGCGACGTAGAACTCCTTAATACCGGGCTAGTGAACCTTATAGATCATCTTGATAAAGGGTTGCGCGGAGAGCTAAATCCTAGGTACTACCTTAGTTCTATTGACCCCGGTATCGGTAAAACCGAGTGCTATTGCAGCTTCATCAAAAGCTGGAAGAAAATGGGATTCAACCCAGAGGGAAGCATTCTAATAGCCGTGCATACCAAGGAGGAAATCCGTTCGATTATACGCCGGTGTGGCCTTGATAGCGAGGATTTCGCGTGTCTAACGGGGGAGGATGCCACCAACGAGCTTGGGCGCGGTGAGGCAGGTATCAATAGCGCACGGGTGCTGTTTACTACCCATGCGATGCTCCACAGCCGTACAGCGGGCAAGCTGTTTTCCAGCGCTAAGGAATTCCACTACCTAGGCGCACCACGAACGCTGCGAATATGGGATGAAGCGTTCTTGCTTGCCCAGCCGGTTACGCTGTCGATGCACGACTTAACCCGCCTGTCGCATAGCATCAGGTCCACCGACCCTCACTTACTCACTAGCATTGACGCGTTGGCTACCCGCATGGTGGACGGCGCTGCCGACGACTGCATTGTTGTTCCCCGTGAGATCGCCAGCCTAGCGAGCGCTGCCAAGGGCGCGAAGCAGCTTAGCGACACCGAAAAGCGAACTCTTCGATACTTAACCTTAGTCGCTGGCACAGCTATGGTTCTGCGATCTGTTGGCGGCGTGCTCGGGCGCGTTTTGGTAGGGGCATCCGCCCCCCTTCCTGCTGATGTGGCCCCCGTTATCATCCTGGACGCCTCGGGGCGCGTTCGCGGTACGTATAAAGCGCAGGAAGCTGGAACGGCCAAACTCGTTCGGCTTACGCCAAGCGTCCGCGATTACGGCAACGTCCGCGTACATGTATGCAAGACAACAGCCGGCAAGACTGGACTGGCAGGCGATGCATACCGCGAGCAGCTTTACCGCGCCTCGGCCAAGATAATCGACTCGAAACCACACGAAGAATGGCTTGTCATATCGTACAAGAGCGACAACACACTCGATATCGAAAGCGATATTAAAAGCTTTGTTGCAAAGCCTAGCAGTATCCGTTTCCTGAATTGGGGCCGCCATCACGGGACTAACGAGTTCCGTGACTGCAAGAACATACTTATCATCGGCAGCCACCTGTACGGCCCCGACGGGTATCACGCGCTTGAACTAGCAGCGTCTGGATTACCCGCCGATAAATTCCACGGTCCTTCGAAAGGTTTTGCGGCCGATGAACTTTGCCATAACCTGCTACAAGCCGTCATGCGTGGCAATGCACGTAGCGGTATCAGCAGCATCGCTGGCGAATGTGACGTTTACGTCTTTGTATCCAATAAATATAATCCGGTGAGTTGTATCAAAGCCGCGTTGCCCAACTGCAATGTTCGCGACTGGAATGCCTTAAATCGATCTTTACGAGGATCAGCAAAAAAAGCTTTCGACTATATCGCTTCGTACTTTTCAAGTACGACTGCAAAGTCTCTCACAAAAGCGAACGTAAGTAGTCATATCGGGATTAAAAGTGCTTCGAGCTTTGCAAGAATTATTCGTTCCGCAGTATTTAAGGATAAATTAAATAAAATAGGCGTTGGCATTGCGAGAACAACATTCACCAGAATGATTTAAGAAATTCGTGAAGTTAGCTCAAAGACCCGTACAAGAGTTTTCCTTTGAAGAGCTACCCATGTAGCTTGGTAGGCCAAAAACCGTCTGTACGGGGCTAGAGTGTACTATAAGCGGCCTGTAAGTTTCGCCATCCCCGTAGACAATCTCTGTAGGCTTACAAATCCTTTAGAGTAGTGAACGCGAACTGCCCGAAGCTCACCAAGGCAACACCATCTGCGCCGCTTCGGCATCTACGGGCTGATACAGGGCACCATAAACGAACTGCGCGACTTCGAGCCGCGCATCCGCCCGTAAGCCCTCCCGTGGCGCAGTGAGGCCGATCAACGCCCATGCAGGCGCATCTTCGATGAGCGATGCAATGCGTTCGGGTGTGATGGCGCCGCCCGTCACTGGATCGTCTCGTAAGGATCGTGCCCGCGTCGGCGTAACTCCGCTTTGAGCGGTTCCAACAGGATTTCAGGACCGTCTTCAACGGACCGCGATAGAATTACCTGTAGCTCGTAGACCGAGAAACGGGCGATGTTCTCAAGAATCGGATGCTGTTCCATGCCCCGATCTTACTGGAACAAATCCGGAACACCAGCCCCTACCCGCCTACCTTGCGGAGTAACAAAGCATACCACCGCCCTTAAATCATTTTTCGTTCCGGTTTTACCCCCTTGCGCTTCACGAACCCCGCTGAAGTCCACGCGTCGCGAATACTCCGCTCGACCAATCCGCACCTGAATAGGACGAATCGAGCCTCGAACAAAAGCGTCAACCACTTGTCGTTCTCGTAGTTTTGTCACAATGTCTTGGGGTTGCGTTCGGGGGCGGACCAAATCGCTGGTAGAACAGCCGGCGAGTTTGACGCTCAAAACACCTGTTCCGGTGAAAGGCTGTGCTGTGCCCTACGAATGCGGTTTCCCTTATTCGATCACTTTGCCTTCGCCAGCTACTTCGGCTGCGTGTTCGGCTACGCCAGTCCCTATGGCTGCTATTATGGTTATGTTGACGGTGCGGTCAACTATTATCGCGTGGTCGTTGCGATGGTCGTTATCTACGATGTTGCGTTGGCTCCTTACTCTGCACCTAACTGCGGTCTCATGTTCATTATTAGGTTCGATGGTCGATCCTGCGTTGGCTACGGTGATTGCGCCATGAAAACCAACGAACCCGATGTTGCGAAGGCTTATATCGCTAAAGGCCAATACGGTTGGGCGTTTGGCATCATGGTGCTGCGGTTTGCTACCTTGGCGCTCCTTGGCGTCTGCACCTCCACAGCCTTGCCCAAGACGATCACAGCCGCGTCAACCGCGTGGACAGCACTCCACGCCCCTAACGCAACGAAGGCGAAAGCGGAGCGCTAGCTGGATTGAGGCTGCGGCTCGCCTCGCGCCTTTATAAGAGAGCGCAACTGTTTTTGAAGGCTCGTACTGTTGAAGTGCGACTGAACATGAGTGAACCCTTCGCGGACCAACTGCTTTCGAATGTCATGCACCGTGGCCGCTGTGCCGGTCCGCGCAATCTCGAATGCCCGCTGTATAATCGTCATCGCCGAAAGCTATCACGATCACCCAAGAACGGAGACCGTTTTTGGAGGCGTAACAAAAGTTACTTTTCGTGGCACCTTTTCTGATTAATGTATGTTTATGCCTTCATGGAAATCGACCCTCTACGCGCCGCCTATGATGCGGGTCTAAAAAGCGGTCTCGAAAAGGGGTTTCCGAACGCCTGTCCCTTCACAGTGCATGAAGCTATGGACGAACGGTTCGCTTGGTTGAGCGGGTTTAGTGTCGGCAAGATCGTGCGGACAGGTAAATCTTGACGATACGACTGGACACTCAATCAGTATCACGGGGCTTGTGCGCCATTATAGTCCGGCGTGAGATCGCCGCCTCTAAAAGATGCATTGAAGTGGATAGGTTGGTCGTGTCCCGGGTGATGGTGTAGCTCAGCGGTAGTGAAGCTGACCGGCCGCGCGCTATCATCGAGCGCTGTAGCGGCCGGTTAGGTTCACGGGTGGCCATCGAAAATCTTCGGATAGGTTTGGGTTGCGAGACTCAACCAACGGAGATTTTCGATGACCGACGATACGATGAACCTGCAGGCGCTGGTGGGAAAGAGCGCGGATGCAGATTTCCTGCGTGAGATGATTGGCTTTGCCGCACAGCGGCTGATGGACCTGGAGGTCGGTAGTCTGACCGGCGCGGGTTATGGCGAGAAGAGCAGTGACCGCCTCGCGCAACGTAACGGTTACCGCGAACGGGACTGGGAAACGCGGGCCGGCACCGTTGAACTGCGCATCCCCAAGCTGAGGACGGGCAGCTACTTTCCCGCCTTCCTGGAGCCCCGGCGCCTTTCCGAGAAAGCGCTGACCGCGGTCGTCCAGGAGGCGTATATCCAAGGCATCTCGACCCGTTCGGTCGACGACCTGGTGAAGGCCATGGGGATGAGCGGCATCTCGAAAAGCCAGGTGAGCCGGCTGTGCGAGGAGATCGACGTCCGCGTGAAGGCGTTCCTCGAGCGGCCTATCGAGGGCGACTGGCCATACGTGTGGATCGACGCGACGTACCTGAAAGTGCGTCAGGCTGGTCGGATCGTCTCGGTCGCGGTCACCATCGCGGTCGGCGTGAACGGCGACGGCCGGCGCGAGGTACTCGGCATGGCGATCGGTGCGTCGGAGGCCGAGACGTTCTGGACGGACTTCCTCCGCGGCCTCGCACGGCGGGGCCTACGCGGCGTGAAGCTCATCATCTCGGATGCCCACGAGGGCATCAAAGCTGCCGTATCGCGGGTGTTCAGCGCAACGTGGCAACGGTGCCGCGTGCATTTCGCGCGTAACGCCACGGCCCATGCCGGCAAGAGCGGGCGGCGCGTCGTCTCGGCCTTCATCGCCACCGCTTACGCACAGGAGACGCCGGAGGCCGCCAAGGGGCAATGGCGCAAGGTCGCCGACCAGCTCAGACCCAGCGTTCCTAAACTCGCAAAGCTGATGGATACGGCGCAGGAGGACGTGCTCGCCTACATGTCGTTCCCGCCGCAGCATCGCACCAAGCTACATTCGACCAATCCGCTCGAACGCCTCAACGGCGAGATCAAGCGGCGCACCAATGTCGTCGGAATCTTCCCCAACGAGGATGCCATTACCCGTCTCGTCGGTGCCATCCTGCTCGAGCAAAACGATGAGTGGGCGGTTCAGCGGGGACGCTACATGACACTGGAAAGCGTCACGCAATTGAGCGATGATCCCACGGTCACGTTGTCGTCCATGGCGGCGTGATCGACCCGGCTATGCCCGGAGATCAAGGCGGCTACGCCGCTGAAGCTACACCACGCGGTGGGACACGATCGATAGGTTTGCGCCGACCAGCGTATCCCCCTCTTCCGCCATTAGCTCTTGAACGCGGTTGAGCAATGCAAGCGCTTCGCTGTAACGATCCATGACGCTCCTGAACTCTGTGAGTTGGAGCAATAGATGGGACGGGTAATGGTTTCGAACGAATCTCCGAACATATGTTAAGAATATGTGACCTGTGCCATTTTGCCTACCGTCCGCTGCTTACCCGCCGCCCTTGCGTTGAGCGGGTTAAGCGTCAGCAAGATCGGTCGGACGGACCAAGGCTAGTTCGCTAGCTACGTTCAGTTGCCAAGACAGAATGACCCTTCTCCCGAAAACCATACACTGGCCCCATGTGTGAAGGTCGATCGAATGCCGGTGCCGTCAGACTCGACAGGGGTAGCGGCTTAGGAGCTTCCTGCTAGGACTTCGGTCGTTTGGGGTTTTGCCAAGACGTTTGCGACAGCCGCCGCTGGATCAATCGTTAGGGCGCGCGATATGTCGACAAATTCCACAACGTCCAGCCGCCGCTCACCTGTCTCGTAGCGGCTAACGAACTGCTGATGTCTGTCAAGGCGATCCGCTGGCGCACTTTGTCATAGCCCTGCCGCGTGACGATCTGCCAACTTAGGGGCCGTAAGCGAGCGGGAGCGTAGAGGCGAACGAACAATATCAAAGGCTAGCTTCAAAAAGATAATCATACCCCGTCCAGTACTACCCAAGCGGTGGTAGATATTGGAGCAATGGCGCCGCCCTACTCGCCCTATCAAACAAATTCGCACCCGTGTTCATAACGCCGTCGAGTGTCTGTAACTTATCCCCCCACGACTTAACCTTATCCATTATAGTGTCTAGTCCCGCTTTCGATTCAGGCGTGGTTTGGATATCCGCTCGTCGGAGTTTCATCGATAATTCAAAATAGGCTTGAAGGGCTGCTTCAAGACCGAAGATCGGAATATGCCGCAGCATCGTCGATAGGGCCGCAAGATGCTTTCGTGCGACGTCGCGCACGACCGGATCAATTTCCTTGTTATCAAATTGCGCGATGAGATCGTCGACCTCTTTAGCTAAATCGACAGCTTCTAAAGGCGTATTTTGATCGAACGGAACACCGGCCGCGCTTAACAAAATCACCAAATTAGATATGAAACCAGGCGCGCTAGAATTTAGCGAGTTTAGTGGGCCGCCAAGTGCGCCGATGGCGAAAGCTGCGCTTACAGCATCAATTGCACTTCTGACTCCGGCCTTAGCCTCATCAACTAGTTGGCTATGGTCAATTACGATGCGCGCCATATTACACTGTTCGATTAAGTAAGCCGATATACGAGCCGCAGTACTTTGATTAAGGCCGCGAGCCCCTCCCATATTAGCCGAGGCACCAGGCCTATTCCCTGTTGCAAGATAATTTATAAACTGCATTGCCGTAACATTTTGCGATGCAGATAATTCCTGGACCTTTCGAAGGATCGCAAGAATGTTCCGAAGACTTTGATCGTCCATATCTGTGCCGCCATTTGGTTTATTTTCGCTTAGAATGGCGCAGAATGTCTAACCACGCAATGCAAGAGGGCCTCCTTTCATAGGAATACGCCAAGGGATCAGTTAGGAGTGTTTGCAATTCCAAGGGCGCAATAGCGTTTGACGGTAGCATTCGATAAGCCGAACTGCGCTGCCGTCGCCGTGATGCTCGCACCGTTGGTCTTTCGCCAGGCGATTATCGCAGTCCTGTCACCTGCAACCGGACGCCCTAGGCTTGGCTTTCCCCGATGCGTTTTTCCAGTAGCGGCGAGCGACGCCTTAGCCGCAGCCCTACCGGCATCGCACCGCTCTTTAATTCGCGCCCGTTCCATATCCGCCATCTGCGCAAGTACGGCAACGATAAGCTCTCCGACGCCACGCCCGATCGCGCCTAAGCCCTTCACGTCCACTGTAACGCCTTTATCGAGCAGCTGTCGAATAACGCCTTGCACATCGAGGGCGTCCCTGCCGATCCGATCGATCGCGTAGACGTATAGGGTGTCACCTTCCCGGATGTAAGAAAGCAAGGCTGCGAAGCCGCTACGATCCGCAGCTAACGTTGCTCCGCTAATACCCTCGTCCGCGAACTCCCGGTCGAACACACCGCCGAGCGCCTGCCGCTGCGCTTCTATCGATTGGTCGGATGTAGAGACACGGTAGTAGGCGATGCGTGACATAAGGCTGCGTCCGAGTCGTTCAAAAGATAGACTCTATTTATGAGCCTAGCGCAGATTTGTGGAGTCCTATCTTTAGAGCCTATACCGATGCTCGTTCCGCCGGTGGCTCAAAACGTGCAACTTTTGGCCGCTGATGGCCAAAGGCGAACTGTGTCTTGCCGGGGCCGTCTATCATCTCGGCCGACGAAGCGGCATTGATTCAAAGAAGCATCGAGAATGAGGTAGTTACGCTTGCATCTGCCTACACCGTATCCGTAGGCTGTCGTATCGCTTACCGGAATGAGGTTCAGTGTTGGAAACGTCAGCCTACAACATACTGCATATCACTGATCTGCACTTCACTCATCGCGGTGACGCAGGACGTGAACAGAAAGAGGTAATAAAAGCTCTTCTGGCGGATATAGAGAATTTGATATCAGGGGGTCTAAAGCCAGACCTAATAATATTCAACGGTGACGCCGTACAGAATGCGGATGAAAAAGGGGTATATTGGGACCTAACCGAGTCGCTATTCGAACCACTTCTGCAAAAGTGTCGATTGAACGGGTCTAACTTACTTGTCGTTCCTGGAAATCACGACGTGATGAGGACAGGCGCGTTTAAGCACGCCGCCGTACATCGTGAATTTATGCATAAGTTCACCGTATCGGACACGGAAAAGTTTTTTTATGAGGATGTAAGTTCAGGAGTTCAGAAAGACAAGTTTGTTACCTACGACGAGTTTGTTGAACTAAACAGTGCTCATTCCGTGGGGTCCAAGCACGATTTCGATGTTATCGAGATCGAGAGTTTGTCGACGGCCTTTTGCCTAATGAATACTGCGTACAGCAGTGCGGGCGGCCATCCCGAGATAGAGCGTGATGAGTATGGCAAACTGGTACTGGCGCCGACAAGAGTTCGTCAGGCTGCCGAGGATATCGCGAAAACCTCAATGCCGCTTCGTGTATTTATAGGGCACCATCCTAGGGAATGGTTCAAAGAGGACTGCGGTCGCCCCTTCGAAAGGGAAGTAATCCAAGGATTCGATGTTCATTTTGCCGGGCACGTTCATCTAAACGATCCTAACACCATATCCTCAAGCAACGGGAGTTGCTTGCGAGTTCAGACTGGCGCGCTTCATGACAATACTGTGCCATGGAACGGGTTTTCCGTGGTAAGAATAGCGCCCAACGAGAAGAAGTACGAGATAAGGCCGTACCGCTACATAGTTGATCAGCATAGATTTGTTGTGGCAAACGAGATTGGCGAGGATGGCATATATTATCCCTCACCAGCAGATCGCGCATTTTGGAAGGCGAGGCCTGCCATTAATAGGAAAGCGATTGCGGGTTGGATCAGCGAAAGTTTACTACCACACTTTAAAGGCAGGCATGGCGACACACTTACTGGTCAATCTCTAAAAGATGTTTTTCAGGAACATCCTATGCAAACTCGCTTGAGCGATTTTGAAGATACCTCTATACCAAAAGACTTCGAGACTGACATTACATTTGCACAAATGTGCGCGTCGTCGGAAAATTATTCAATAATTGGCGATAACAATTTTGGAAAATCGACATTTATACGTCGGCTAGCGCTAGAGCTAATGGATCGATGTGTTTTAAAGGACAGCGTAACGATACCAGCGCTCTTCGATTTTAAGGATATAACGGAGACCGGTGAGGGCGTTCTCAAAGCCATCAGGTCTGCCGCCCCCGATATCGAAGCCGTCGTTCCGCTTAGGCAGTTACTTTCCGAGGGCCTCGTAACAATAATCATCGATGATATAAATCCGCGTGACGATAAAAGATTCAAGGCCTTAATGAAATTCACCGAGCAGTACCCAAGGGGGCGGTATATTTTTACAGCCCATCCTGTCAAAGGTACGGCACTACCGCTAACAGAAAGCTTTGATCAGGCTGTTTCATTCAAAGAAATCGCTTTGATGCCCTTGAAGACAAGGGGGATTCGTGCATTTGCCGAAAAGCACTTTTCCGAACTCGAGCCGGCATCTTGCGATCGTTTGGTTACAAAAATAGTTTCCACACTCCGGCAAGCAGCACTTCCGCCCACGGCCTTTTCCGTATCAGTACTACTCGCGGTAATAACCGACATTGATAACGATATACTTATCAATGAAGTAAATCTAATTGAACGTTTTGTAGAGTATCTCCTAAAGAGGGAGCGCGCCGTTGAAACCGCGCGATCAACATTTAACTTCGCCGATAAGCTCAGATGCCTGGCATTTGTGGCTGAGAAAATGGTGAGGGCGGGTGAGTATGATCTGTCATATGACGATCTTCTTGCTTATGTAGAGCAATATATCTTTGATATTGGATATGCTCATCCGGCTGACCAGATTCTGAACAGATTTATTGATCAGAAGGTATTCAGGCAGACCGAGTCGGGGCTGTATCGTTTTTATCTACGGGCGTTTCTTGAATACTTTTCGGCTCAAAGAATGAGTTATAGTCCCGAGTTTTACGACTGGATTATGGAACCATCAAGATATCTGTCTTACGTTCACGAAATCGAGTTTTATTGCGGATTGCCAAATAATCAAAACGATCAGGCAACCTTGATGACAATAGCCGAACGCCATGATAAAATCGTGGCAGAAAGTAAGACGGCATCGCTCGCCAATTTTGCAAACTTCGATACCGTTGAATTGCCTAGTGATAAAGATGGTTCGCGTTTCAGCGAAGTGACAGAGCAACTCAAGATTCCCAAACTTACGTTAGAAGAGCGTGATGCCAGAGTAGATGCCGAAATAGCACTTACGACGACTACCCAAGATGCATATAGGCCCGACGTATCTGGCAGTGGCAATCGGGAGTTTCTGAGTCTGACTCTGTATTCGAGTGCTCTCCGGAACCTCGAACACCTTCGTCGTGAGGAAAAAGATGCTCATCTTAAATCAATATTAGATAGCTGGGTCGTCTATATGATTCAGGCCTTTGCATTAATTCCGAACATAGTGAAGCATAGATCGTATCGCGTAAACGGGATAACTTACAGGACGTTTGCGCCATCTGCGGTTTCCGACGAGAAGCTAACTAGAATGCTGATGTTGTATCTCCCGAGTGGAAGCTCATCGGTAATGCGAAGCTATCTTGGTACCGAGAAACTTGTCAGGCAATTTGAATTTGATACTGACGGCAGTGAACCGTCAATCATAAAAATCATGCGCCTATTTATGTTAGCCGATCTCGATACTGCAAATTGGCCCGCATTGGCCCTAAAGATGAAGAAGCAGTTCCATGGAAAAACGTACCTTTCCGGGGCGTTGATGTGGAAGTTGAATACGATTATCAAGCTACGTGAGATTGCCCCGGAAAAGCAGACTCGCGTGATCGAAATCCTTGCTCGCATGTCTGCCGAGGATTCGTCTAACGATCCCGCGCAAATATCTAAGGCCTATTCTCGAAGGCTAACCGAGCTTCAAAACTCTCTTCGGGTTCGAAACCTACATCAAAAGGCTGAGATGCGTAGTGTAAAGATTACTATGTCCTCGGATACGCGGGAAGTCGGTGACTCATCGATCTACTAAAAGGCATTGGAAGACAGGCCCTTTAATCGACTAGTAAATCATGACCTTTCGATGAGGCGCGTATTGGCTGCGCGTCTCATCAGCGCTTCGCAGAATGACGCGAGTATGGTTAGAAGCATCTTACGCTCTGTGTCTATGGCCGTCACGGGCGCTTCTTGATCAATGATTGCTATCAAGGCCATCACTCGGTGGAACCAACGCCCGCGTGCCTTCACGTTTTCGGTGCCGAACCTCTTCCTATGCCAATCGGCAAGCGTGGAGACGGCAGGTTCGATTACGTGGCTCACTTGCGATGAAGCCCATCGAGCGTGCAAGCCCAGCGTCGCAGCTAGTTTCTATGGTGAAACGTGCCAGCCGCCGCCGGGCAGGGTGTAGATACCCCTACCCCGCCCGTTGTGTGCAGATAGCAGGAAAATCCTGCTAAATCGGCAGCTATCGGCCTTCTGCGGCCCACCTTCGGTCTATCTCCGCTATCTTCCTATCGATCGCGTCTATCGCGGCTTGCGCAGGCTCGCCATTCACGCGGCAGTGCCGAGGCATAGGGCGCACAGGGTGTAAGGCGCATGAGACTACCGGGCATGTAGCGATCTGCTCTAGGAACGTCCCGGGCGCAGTTTCGTCATATCCACATGATTTACATTTTTTGTTTATAAGTTCCATTCTGGATGCCATCTATAATGTCTTTCTTAATTGTAGTTCTCCTTATTTGTAAGGTTAGGTGGTTGCCTATTCGGTGAATCGGCGATGACGTGATAGCGCTTATTCTACGTTTTTTCAATCGAAAGCTTTGTGACCTACGGATTGATTACCAAATACGGCAATCAGCGGCGAGCGTTGCCGTTGATAAAGGCGTTAAGTGCCGCCACACGGTAGAACCGGCGCCCCCCCACCTTTACGCTTTCCGGCCCCAATCCCTTCCTGTGCCAGTCAGCAAGCGTCGAGACAGCTAGTCCGAGGTACGAGGCTGCCTCCTTCCGTGTGAGCCGCCCTACGGCCCCCTCCGCCGCCGCTTTCAAATCGATCTTCACTGTATGCTCCTGCTGCCCAGAGGTCGTTGCGCGTGACGCGAACCGCGGAATGCCGCGCCATGTACCGGGCAAATTGAGCTAGTCAACCCAAGCATCCAGCTTACCGATAGTTTAGAAAGGTGTGGGCTAAGTATAGAACTAGATATCTGAACTAGATATATGAAGTATCTCTGTCGCCAAATCGTTAGTCTGCTCAAAACGCTATGTTCTTGACTCCATGAGATCGGCTGCGGCACTTCGGCGTATCAGCAAGGACTCGGTACATGGCACTTCGACTCGTTAAACTCTCTAGACCTGCAATCCGTGCGCTCTCCGCCGGGGAGAAAATTATCGAACACGGCATCACTGTGGAAAGGCTTGCGAACGGCGATGCGGCTTACAGCATCAACGTCATGGTCGATGGGCAGCGTATCCACCGGGTTGTTGGTCGCGAAAGCGAGGGGGTAAGGCGTGAGCAGGCCCAAAAGTTGATTGAGAAGCTTCGCACCGAAGCGAGGGAGGATCGACTAAATTTGCCTAAGGGGCGGAAGATGGCCCTGTCCTTCGATGCCGCTGCGACAGACTACCTCAACAGGTTAGACCGGGAGGGTGGCAAGGGCGTGGCGCGGAAACGGCAGCACATTGTAACTTGGCTGACACCCGCCTTCGGTAAGAAACGTCTCGATGGAATTTCAGAAAGTGATATCAAAGGGTTCATTGAGAGCCGCCGCCGCTACGGTGCGAAGGACTCCACCATCAATCGTGAACTTGCGACGCTTTCCCATCTTTTGCGGAGCGCAGTCCGCTGGAAGTGGATAGGCCGCGATAAAACCCCGACGATTGATCGCCTTCGGGAGGGAGCCGGGCGCATCATTGCTCTTTCCCCGGCGCAATGCGACGGGCTTTTACAGGCAGCCTTAGGCGATCAAGACAGCGATCTTTGGCTCTTCGTCTTGGTCTGTCTTCAAACTTCAATGCGTCACGGAGAGGCCCGGCGGCTGCGCTGGGAGCACTACGATGCTCACAGGAGGCGTTTCTGTAGCGCGTCGATTACGGTGAGCGGTCTGGCGTCAATTAGGTTGAGCGCCTGAGGGTGATTTGAGACTGATCGAAACATAGGATTTGGTCAAGG
>NZ_QAOF01000006.1 GCF_003050745.1 Sphingomonas sp. PP-CE-3G-477
GAGGAGCCCGAGAACCGCAAGCCGCCGCCCACATGTCCCTTCATCTTAACCTACAATGTCAAAGAGCCGACAAAAATACCGACACTCGCATAACCTCCCTTTCGAGAAGCTTGGAGCATCTGGTTTTTTACGACCGTCGCAGAAGCCGTGAGGCACTCCGCTGCGGTGACACCCCTCTAGGGCCACCTCCCGATACCGTCAAACGCTTTTTTACAGTTTCAGGTCACTTTTCGGATAATTCAAAGCTCGCACGCTCAGTGGCGCTGAGTGTCGCCGTGTGACCCTCAGCGAGGGTGCAGCTTGGCGAGCGCGATGCCGGCAAGGTTCTGGGCTCGACCAATATGTCGTATGCGAAGCCGGTCGAAACGGATCGCCAGTTGCTCGAACGTTACCCGGTGTGCCTCGAGCTCTACCGAACGGCACCGCGCCGTTCCCTTGGCCTGGGTCACGACCAGCGTGGAATCGCCGATCAGCGTGATATCGCGGTCGCCGTTTATGGCTGCGATCTCGAGCGCATGAATGGCCGCCAGCCATTCGGCGTCGCTGTTGCTGCCGTTGCCCAGATCGTGGCGGTAATGGGTAACGCCCTTGCGGACGACTGCGCATTCGATCGGGCCAGGGTTTGGCCGGCACCCGCCGTCGAAAAACAGCTTGGTCGACTCCCCATAAGCCATCAGGCTTTGGCTCGCGGGTTCGTCGTTCCCTTGTCGGATGCCGTATGCTTCCGATGCGCGAGCACTGCGCCGACGGCGATCATGCCAAGACCCGCGACCGGCGATCCCCGTCGGATCGACCGCAGTCCACCGAGCGCCAGAAGCGATGCGGGTAGGCCTGCCTGCACGCCACTCAGATGCGCGACGGCCAAGATCCCTGCCCCGTCCGGCTCCACGGGCCTAGCAATTGGTCGCGACTCGACTTCGGTCGCAACCGTATCCGCGACGGCCGCACCCCGCGTTCCCATCGGCGTGGCGGCGCCGGTCGTCGTATCGCTCGTCGTCTGGTGTTCGAGTTCCGAATTCAGCTCTGCGCCAAGCAGGAAGACGTAGGCCGAGAGCCACAGCCATGTCAGCAGCACGATGACCGCGCTCAGCGATCCATAGGTCGCGCCGTAATTTCCGAAGCGCGAGACGTAGACGCCGAACCCGATCGTCGCACCCAACCAGATAATCGTTGCCGCCAGCGATCCGGGAGTCAGCCACGCCCACTTGGCTTTGTGCCGATTGGGGCCGAACCGATACAGGCATGCCGCCGCCGTGACGCCCAGCGACGCGAGCACGCCGTAACTCACGAGGCGGATCGCTGTGAGCAGGATTTCAGGCGCGCCGGGTATCAGGCTGTCGAGCAACGCAAACGCCGCTGTCGAGAGCGCGGCGACCAGCGCCAGCAGGACGGCACCCCCGGTGATCGCAAAGGCGAGCAGGTTCAGCGCGATGAACCCTCGCGTCTCCTTCTCTTCGTACGCGATGTTCAGCGCGGTAACGATCGACGATGCCCCCTTCGTCCCGCCGTACAACGCGATCCCAAGCGCGATGACGAGACCGAACCCCTTTTTGCCTTCCGACGTATTGACGACCGTGGCGAGTTGGTCGCCAATCACGCGCGCCGCATCTTCCGGAAGGACGTTAAACAACGCGCGGATGTTCGCGACCACCGTCGTCGTGTCCGCGACCAGGCCGTAGATCAACACGACCGACGCGAGCAGCGGGACGATCGCGGCGAACCCATAGAATGCGGTGCCGGCCGCGATCAGGCCGATATTGTCGTCGTTACCCTCGGCCCAGGTGCGCTTCAGGACCTTCCACCATTCGCTCGCCGACATCGACCAGGGGCTGGTGGCGGTATGCGCCATCGGGTGATCGGTATCGGCCAGCGTCTTGCTCCTCGGGATCGGTTCGGCGGGCAAATCCCTCCGCCCACCTAACGCAGCGCGCGCATAAACGTGCCGGATCGGCGGCTAGAGTTGCCGCAAGGCCTGCGCGGGTCGCGCACCCAGGATCGGCCATGCACCGATCAGCCCGATAGCCATGGTCAGCCCCGCCCCGCCGAGCAACGTGACAAGGACGGTCGCATAATCGGGCAGCCATTCGAACGTGAACAGCTGCGTCACGACATACCACGCCCCGCCAAGTCCCAGCAGCAGCGCGAGTACCGACAGGACGACGCTGAGAAACGCATATTCCAGCGCCTGGACGCCAAGCACCTGCCAGCGTGTCGCGCCGAGCGTCCGCAGGATCACGCCGTCATACGTACGCGCCTCCCGCGCCGCCGCGATCGCACCGATCAGCACCGCGATACCGGCGAGGATCGCGACCGACGCGGCGGCGGTAATCGCCGTCGCCATCTGCGTCACGATCGCGCGCACCTGGCCCAGCACGCCGCGGACCTCGATCACCGATACCGATGGAAAGCGGGGTAGCAGCGCGCGCATCACTATCGACTCCTGCCCGGGCGCGAGATCGATCGTCGCGGCAAGATTATGCGGCGCGTCCTCGATCGCATTGGGCGAGAAGACCATCACGAAATTGAAGCCCAGCGTATCCCAGCTGATCCGGCGGAACGACGCGATCCGCGCGGTCCGCTCGACCCCGAGCAGCGTGTAGCTAAGCGGGTCACCGATCTTCAGGTCGAGAACCTTGGCTAACCGCTCGTCGATCGAAACCAGCGGCGGTCCGCGGTAATTGCGCGGCCACCAGCGGCCCGCGGTCAGTTCGCTTCCCTCTGGGAGGGTCGCCGAATAGGTCAGGCCGCGCTCGCCCCGCAACGCCCAGGCGCCCTCGGGCAGCGTCTTGAGGTCGGCAACCCGCGTCGTACCATAGCCGGTGATGGTACCGCGCATCGCGGGCACGGTCCGTATCACCGGGTGCGTCGCGATACCCTCGATCGTGCGGCGAAATTCGGCTTCGCGGTCGGGGGGCACGTCGAGCGCGAACAAGGCCGGTGCACGGTTCGGCACGGTGCGCGCGATGTTGGCATCGATGCTGGTACGAATGCCTGCGAGCAGGACGAACAAGGTAAGACCGAGGCCGAGCGCGACGACCAGCGTGCCGGTCCGCGCGCCAGGACGATGCAGCCCGGCAACCGCAAGCCGTAACAAAGGACGCCTGGACCTGGGCAGCAATGCCGCGCCGCGCCGGACACCCCATCCGAACAGAGCAAGCATCGCGAGGACGACAGCGACGGCCGCGAGGAACCCGGCGCTGAGCAATGGCTGTTCGGCGGTCGACAGCGCCAGCGCGACGACGGCGGCGCCCGCACCCAGGACCCAAGGCAAGGTTTGGCGCTGCGGAACGCGGCGCTCGCCCGGCAGTCCGCGCAACAGCCCGGCGGCAGGAATCTGTCCGGCCTCGATCAGCGGTGGCGCCGTGAAGGCCAACGCGATCAGCATGCCATAGGCGGCGGCAAGCGCGAGCGGTGCGGCCTGGACGGTGAACCGGGGTGCGACCGGCAGGACGTCGCCCGCAAGCCACACGATCAACGGCACGGTCACGACACCCGCGATCAGTCCTGCGGCGATTCCCATTCCCGCGACGACCGCGACCTGCAGCACGTAGATCCGCGCCACGATGCCCGACGTCGCACCGAGCACCTTCAACGCGGCGATGCTGCCACGGCGCGCGGTCAGGTAGGAGGATACGCCGTTGCCGACGCCGATCCCGGCAATGACCAGCGCAGACAGTCCCACGAGCAGAAGGAACTGCCCCATCCGGTCGACGAAACGCTCGGCACCGGGTGCGGCCCGATCGCGGGTCTTGGTTTCCCAGCCGCCGGTCGCGAACGCCGCCTTGAAGCGATCGGTTGCCGCTGTCGGGGAGGCTCCCGTCGGCAGCCGGATGCGGTATTTGCTCTCGTACAGGCTCCCCGGCTGGACAAGCCCGGTTCGGGCGATACCGTCGAGCGACACGATCGCGACCGGGCCAAACGTGAACCCCTCCCCCAGCCGGTCCGGCTCGCTCGTAACGATGCCGCCGACGGTGAACGCCGCGGTTCCCAGTCTCAGTTGCGCGCCGCGCCCGATCCCAAGGCGCTCCGCCAGCGCCGGTCCGATCAGGACGGTGTTCGCATCGAGCGATTTCGCGGACGTTTCGCCACGCAACGCAAGCGTGCCGTACAGGGGATAAACGGCATCGACGCCCTTGAGTTCGATCGGCACGCTGTTGGTGCCGCGCACCGCCATCGCCTGCATCCGGATCGTTTCGGAGACGGTACCAAGGCGTGCCATCGCGGCGCGCTCGGCTTGCGTGGCGGCGCGTTGCGACGCGGCGAACTCGACGTCGCCGCCCAAGATCGCGCTACCGCGAGACGCGAGTTCCGTGTCGATCGCCTGTGTCAGGCTGCCGATCGCCGCCAGCGCACCCACGCCAAGGAACAGGCAGGCAAGCAACAACCGAAGTCCGCGAAACCGCAGGTCGAGTTCACGCCGCGCAAGCCGCCACGCCAGCCGCCAGTCGCTCACCGTTGGTGGTCCGTCAGGATGCGGCCGTCGGAAAGTTCGACGATCCTGTCGCAGCGCGCCGCGAGGACCGGGTCATGGGTGATCACGATCAGCGTCGCGCCGGTGGCCGCGCGGCGATCGAACAGCAGGTCCATGATCGACGCGCCGGTCGCGGCATCCAAATTGCCGGTGGGTTCGTCCGCGAACACGATGTCCGGCCGTGGCCCGAGCGCGCGCGCGATCGCCACGCGCTGCTGTTCGCCGCCCGACAACTGGGTCGGATAATGGCCGATACGATGCGACAGCCCGACCGCATGCAGTTCGGCCTCCGCCCGATCGAACGCGTCCGCCATCCCGGCGAGCTCCATCGGCACGGCGACGTTCTCCAACGCGGTCATCGTCGGCAGCAGATGGAACGCCTGCAGGACGATGCCGATGCGACCCCGGCGCGCGCGCGACAACGCGTCCTCGTCGAGCGCCCCGAAGTCCAGCCCCGCGACCCGAACTCGACCACCGCTCGCCTGTTCGAGCCCCGCCAGGATCGCCATCAGCGAAGACTTGCCCGATCCTGACGGTCCGAGCAGCGCGGTGCTGGTATCGCGCGCAATATCGAGGTCGATACCCTTCAATATCGTCGTCGCCGCGGTCGACGCGCCTAGGGTCAGGGTGACATCGCGGATCGAGATCACCATGTCCCCACCAGCAAGCTCTTGGTCCTTGGCGGCAGGCTGTAGGTCGTCGGCAGCAAGCGCGGGCGCAATGTCAGTCATGGGCGGTGGGAGATCTTCACGTTGGAGCAAAATCGAAACGGCAGACGCTGGACACTCTATGGGGTCGGCGCGCTGCTTCTCCAAGCGGCGTTGCTGACCGGCTGCGACAGGCACGATGCGCCGCCCGCCCCTGCGCAGGTCGAGAACACCGCGGTGCCGGCCCCTGCCCCCGTGGCCGCGACCCCGGCGCCAAGCGGACCGGCTCGCCTGATCCTGGCGTTCGGTGACAGCCTGTACGCCGGATACGGCCTCGATCGCGGCCAGAGCCTGCCCGATGCCGTGCAGAACAGGCTGCGACGCGACGGGATCAATGCGACCGTCGTAAACGCCGGCGTGTCGGGCGACACCAGCGCGGCGGGGCGGCAGCGGTTCGCATTCGCGCTGAGCAACCTGCCGCGCAAACCGGACCTCATACTGATCGGGCTTGGCGGAAACGACGTCCTGCGACAGATTGCCCCCGCCGAGACGCGCGCGAACATGACCGCGATGCTGGAGGAGGCAAAACGTCGCGGGATCCCGACGATGCTGACCGGGATGATGGCACCGCCGAACCTTGGCCCGGAATACACGTCGCAATTCAATCGGATATGGCCCGATCTTGCCAAGACATACGATACATCGCTGTACCCGTTTATTCTCGACGGGGTGATCGGCGACGCCAAGCTGATGCAGGCGGACCGGGTTCATCCCAACCCCGTCGGTGTGGATCGCATCGCAGCACGCGTTGCGCCACTCGTCGAAACGGCGTTAGGACAAGGTAGCTAGGATCGGTACGGCACCGGCACCATCGCCTGGTAAATCTACCAGGCGGTGACGGTGCATCGCACGCTGAAGGTAACGGGCTATGCTGTCGGGCTAACAGCAGGCGTGGAGCAGAAAAAGGGACTCGAATGCAATTGAGCGGTTTGATCGCACGGCTGGGGCGACATCTGGATCTCACCGAGGCGGAGCGCGAGGCGATCCTCCATGCCGAAAAAGGCGAGCGGCGGCTGAAGGCCGGCGACGTATTGATGGCGGAAGGTGGCGAAAGCCACGCCTTGTACGTCGTTCGCCAGGGCTGGCTCCATTCCTCGACCAAGCTCGTCACGGGTGGCAGGCAGATCCTGCGGTTCCATTATGCGGGCGACCTGATCGGCACGTCGAGCATGGCATGGTCGCAGGCGGCGGCTACGCTCACCGCGATCTCCGATTGCACCGTCATCGAGATGCCGAAGACCGAGCTCGGCCTCCTGTTTCGCGCACAACCGCGGATCGGCGGGCTGCTTTACGCAATCGCCGCCGCCGAGAATGTCGCGATGAGCGATCGGCTGACCACGATCGGGCGGATGGGCGCGAGCGAGCGACTGTCGACGTTGCTGCTCGATATCATCGCACGACTGCGGGTGACGGCCGGCGGGATCGTCGACTCGTTCGATCTGCCGCTGACGCAGACCGATATCGGCGATGCGCTGGGTCTGACCAAGGTCCACGTCAACCGGACCATTCGCGCGCTGGAAAAGACCGGCGTGATCGAACGGACCGGCCGCCGCGTGAAGATCATGGACGAAGCCGCATTGGTCGCCGCGACCGGGTTCACCGATCGCTATGGCGAGATCGAGACCGCCTGGCTGCCTGCCGCGGCGGCGTAGGAATCAGGTGCGGTCGACGACGAACAGCGTGACGCGGTCGTACTTGATGTCGCCTGGGTTGAAGATCGCGTCGGGCACGAACGAACGATCGGTAACCGCGATGTCCTTCAGGCCGGCAAGCTTGAACGTGCCGAGCTTGATCTCCTTGGGCGGCTGACCGTCGCGCTCCAGCGTCACCGCATCGACGAACACGTCGTCGTGCTTGGTGTACAGGATGTGCGGCGCCAGCGTGCAGACCATGCGGTTATAGGTCGCGGTAATGCACTTGCGCATCGCAATCGCCTGCAGAAGCAGGGCGTTCGCGTTGGCCGGGGCGGACTGGTCGTCGGGGGTCGAGGTCATGTTGTGCATCGCAGCATAAGTTGAAGGATCGAAGCCGTTAGGCCCAACGCGGCGGTCGCGACAAGGGATAACTTGTCGCCGAGGCAGCTTTAGGCCGCCGACACGACCTCGTCGGTATGCACGTCGAAGCCGACCAGACGCGCAGGACCGAAGGTGGTCGTAAGCGCCGTATCGGTTGCGTCCCTGCCGCGTGCCATCAGGATCCGGCCGATCCGCGGCTGATTGTGGCGTGCATCGAAGGTATGCCACGTTCCGCCGAGATACACGTCGAACCACGCCGAAAAGTCCATCGGCGCGTCGACCGGGGGGATGCCGATGTCGCCGAGGTAGCCGGTGCAGTAGCGGGCGGGGATGTTCATGCAGCGGCACAACGTGATCGCGAGGTGTGCGAAATCGCGGCACACGCCCTGGCGCTCTTGATAGACGTCCCACGCCGTTTTGGTCGGCCGGGCATAGTGATAGCCGAACTCGACATGATCGTGCGCGAAGTCGACGATCGCCTGGACTCGCTGCCAGCCTGCCGGGACGTGCCCGAACAGCGACCATGCCGTCTCCGACAGACGATCGGTCTCGCAATACCGGCTGCCGAGCAGGAAAATGAGGATATCGTCGGGCAGATCCTCGACGGCGTGCTGGATCGCATCCGGCGTCACCGGGTCAGGCTCGCCGCTGTCCTCGATCGTGAAATCGCACGACAGCGTCAGCCCACCCTTGGGAACGGTGATCCGCGTGCAGACGTTGCCGAACGCATCGAGATAATCATACGCCGGCACGTCGGGGTCGTCGACGATCCGGTGCGGGGTGATGAGATCCTTGTTACGCGATGGGTGGATGCTCAGCATCGTCAGCATCGGCGTCGCGACGTCGGTTTCGAAGCGGATGGTATAGCCAGCGCGGATCAGCATCGAAGTCCCCCTTATCAAACCGTTAGCGATGAGTGTTGATAGTCTGCAGCAACGTCGTCGACGGTGATGTCGACCGACACACTCATGTCGAGAAAGCTTCCCGGAAAGCCGCTCCAGGTGCCGGAGACCGGTACTGCCTGATATATGTCGCGCGCGACCGCGACACGGACGAGGCCGCGGTTGCCGACGATGCCGTTGGTCGGATCGAACTCGACCCAGCCCGATCCGGGCAAGTACACGCGGACCCAGGCGTGCGTGTTGCCGCCGCCGGTCCGCTGCTCTCTACTTGTCGGATTGTAGACATAGCCCGAGATGAACCGCGCCGCGAAGCCGAGCGCGCGAACCGCCTCGATCATCAGCATCGCGTAATCCCGGCAGGTGCCCTTGCGCTTGGCCAGCGTCTCCATCGGCGACTGCGTGCCCTTTTCGGGGCGCGGGACGTAGGTGAACTCACGCCGGATCGTCGCCGTCATCTCGGACAGCATCGCGAGCGTATCGGTGGGGCCGCCGGTCCCGACGAACCGCCGTGCCCAGGTGTCGATCTCGCGCAGCGGATCGTGATGCTGGCGCTCGATCGAACGAAGCAGGTCGGGCATCTCTTCCGACGAATAGGTGAAGGGATACAGCCGCGCGTAATCCTCGATATCGACGTCCTGCAGCTCGGCCGGGGTGTGGAGAAGGCGCACCGTACTGTCGATGACCAGCTCCCGCGCGCGCTTCTTGAAGGTGGCGATCGCGACCGAATTGCCGAACACGTCCTGCAACCAGCGGACGTCGGAGGGCTCGGGGCTGATCGTGAGCTGCGCGTCGATCAGATGCTGATCGTAGCTCTCACGAGGGCGAACCATGATCCGGTGCTCGCCAAACGCAACCGGATTGCGGTACGAGTATGTGGTTACATGAGAGAGCGTTAGAGATGGCATCCGGGATCCACGTCGCATGAACAGCAATGTCAGCCAATCGCTGCTTACGACCGAGGATACCTCTCCGGTCAGGGTGATCAACCCGGCAGGCGCATCATCGTTCCTGCTGATCGGCGATCACGCGGGAAAGGCGGTTCCGGCGCGGCTGGAATCGCTGGGGATCGGCGACGCGGATCTGTCGCGCCACATCGGCTGGGATATCGGCATCGGCGAGCTCGGCGCGCTGCTGGCCGAGCGGCTCGATGCGGTGTTCGTGCGCCAGACCTATTCGCGGCTGGTAATCGACTGCAACCGCAGCCCCGATCAGCCCGACGTCATCGCAACGGTCAGCGACGGGACGCTCGTTCCGGGCAACGCGGGGCTGACCGAGGCGGAGCGCGCGGCACGCTTCGCCGAGATCCACGCGCCCTATCACGCCGCGATCGCCGCCGAACTCGCGCGTCGCGATGCACTGGCCATGCCGACGGTCGTGATCGCGCTGCACAGCTTTACGCCCATGATGAGCGGCCCGATGCGCGATCAGGCACGCCCCTGGCAGATCGGCATCCTCCACGACGGCGGCGATACCGTGTTCGCACACGCCCTGCTCGACGTGCTGCGCAGGGAGCCGGACCTCACCGTCGGTGACAACGAACCGTACCGCATGGACCTGATCGACTATACGATCCCGCGTCACGCCTACCCTGCCCGCGGCTATGCCGAGATCGAAATCCGGCAGGACCTGCTGGGATCGACCGCCGATTGCGATGCCTGGGCGGATCGCCTCGCGCGGCTGCTTCCACTGGCGCTCGAAAGGGCGGGCAGGATCTGAACGCGCATGGTCCGAGCCACCGTGCGGGATCGTCTTTCCCGTTGATGCGTTTGCTCGCCGCCCTTGTCACGTGAGGTCGCGCCCTCCGACGTTCGAGATATAATGCAGCGACCAATGACCACGCCGAATGCCGTAATCCCGGCGCAGGAGCGTTATCAGGCGTTGTTCGAGGCGATCGACGCGGGGCTGTGCATCATCGAGATGATGTTCGAGGGTGAACGCGCGGTCGATTACCGGTTCGTCGAGGTCAATCCTCAGTTCGAAAGCCAGACCGGACTGGTCGACGTCGTCGGCCGAACGGCAAGCGAACTCGTCCCCGATCTCGAGCGGTTCTGGTTCGACACCTACGGCCGCGTCGCGCTGACCGGCGAACCCGCGCGGTTCGATCACGGCTCGGAACCGATGGGACGCTGGTTCGACGTTCATGCCTTCCCGGTTGGCGACGGCTCGCCGAGGATGGTGGCGATCCTGTTCAACGACGTCTCCGCGCGCCGCCGCGCGGCGATCGCGACGCAGGAGAGCGAGGAGCGCCTCAACCAGGCGCTCGCGGCGGGCAACGGCATCGGCACCTGGGACTGGGACGTTCCCAACGACCGGGTCAAGGCAGACGAGCGCTTCTCACGGCTGCACGGCGTTCCGGCAGAGCTTGGCCGGAAGGGCGCGCCGCTCGAGCTGTTCTTCGGCAATATCCACGCCGACGACCTCCCCGGCACGCGCGCGGCGGTAGCCGATGCGGTCGGGGCCGGCGGTGACTTCGCGGTGGAATATCGCCTCGTCCAGCCGGATGGTGCGATCCGGTGGGTGGCGGCGCAAGGCCGTTGTCGGCTCGCGCCGGACGGCACCGCGCTGCGGTTTCCCGGCGTCAGTTTCGACATTACCGAGCGCAAGCAGGCGGACCTGCGCCAGCGCACCCTGCTCGAACTGAGCGATGCGATCCGCGACCTCCACCATCCCGAAGAGATCGCCTATGCCGCCTCGGAAATCCTCGGCAAGGCGCTCCAGGTCAGCCGCATCGGTTACGGCATCATCGACAAGGCGAACGAGACGATCACGGTCGAGCGCGACTGGTGCGCGGCCGGTATCGCGACGCTCGCCGGTACACTCGATTTTCGCGCCTATGGATCCTATGTCGAGGATCTGAAGGCCGGCGTGACGGTCGCGATCGCCGATGTCGACTGCGACGACCGAACGCGGGACACCGCGGACGCGTTGCGCGGGATCAGCGCATGGTCGTTCGTCAACATGCCGCTGGTCGAGCAGGATGACTTCGTCGCGCTGCTCTACGCGAACCACGCGACCGCGCGGGTGTGGAGCGACGACGACCTGCTGTTGATGCGCGAGGTCGCCGAACGTGTCCGTACGGCCACCGAGCGTCTGCGGGCCGAAGACGCGCGACGGGTGAGCGACGAGCAGTTCCGCGTATTCGCCGAGGCCGTCCCCAATCAGATCTGGGCCGCGCGTCCCGACGGATACCTCTATTGGTTCAATCAGCAGGTCTATGCCTATAACGGCCTCGAACCGGGCGGACTCGACGGGACGCAAGTCTGGGGCAGCATGCTGCATCCGGACGACCTGTCGCTCGCCGCGGACCGCTGGAGCCATTCGCTGGCGACCGGCGAGCCGTATTCGGTCGAGTTCCGCGTGCGCGGTGCCACTGGGGAATACCGATGGTTCTTGGTCCGCGCGAAACCGGTGCGTGCCGGCGACGGCACGATCCTTCGCTGGGTCGGCACCAATACGGATATCGACGAGAGCCGCCGCCAGACCGCCGAACTCGCGCGGTGGAACGAGACGCTCGAGGAACAGGTGGCCGAACGCACGCGCGAGTTGATGGTCGTTGAGGAGGCGCTGCGCCAGAGCCAAAAGATGGAGGCGGTCGGCCAGTTGACCGGCGGAATCGCACATGATTTCAACAATTTGCTGACCGGCATTACCGGCAGCTTGGAACTGCTGGGGATCCGCATCGCGCAGGGGCGGCTGAACGACGTCGAGCGCTATTCTCTCGCCGCGCAGGGGGCCGCCAAGCGTGCCGCCGCGCTCACCCACCGCCTGCTCGCGTTCTCGCGCCGCCAGACGCTCGATCCGAAGCCGACCGACATCAACCGGCTTGTATCCGGGCTGGAAGACCTGGTGCGGCGGACCGTCGGCCCCGAAGTCGAGGTCGAGGTCGTCGAAGCGGTCGGGCTGTGGGCGACCCTGGTCGATCCCAACCAGCTCGAGAACGCACTGCTCAATCTGTGCATCAACGCGCGCGATGCGATGCCGGAGGGCGGGCGACTCACGATCGAAACCGCCAATCGCTGGATCGACGCGAGGACGGCACGCGAACGCGAACTCGATGCCGGCCAATATGTGTCGCTGTGCGTATCGGACACCGGCACCGGCATGACCCCGGACGTGATCGCCAAGGCATTCGATCCCTTCTTCACCACCAAGCCGCTCGGGCTCGGCACGGGGCTGGGCCTGTCGATGATCTACGGGTTCGCGCGGCAGTCGGGCGGTCAGGTGCGGATCTATTCCGAGGTCGGCGAAGGCACGAACGTCTGCGTCTACCTGCCCCGCCATTTCGGCGCCGCCGAGCACGGCACGACCGAGGTCGAACTGTCCGACGCACCGCGCGCCGAGGCTGGCGAGACCGTGTTGGTGGTCGATGACGAACCGACCGTGCGGATGCTGGTGGTCGAGGTTCTGGAGGAACTGGGCTATGCGGCGATCGAGGCAGCGGATGGCGCGGCGGGTTTGAAGCTGCTGCAGTCGGAACTGCGTGTCGACCTGCTGGTCACGGATGTCGGCTTGCCGGGCGGCATGAACGGACGACAGATGGCGGATGCAGCCCGCATTGGGCGGCCCGACCTCAAGATCCTGTTCATCACCGGCTATGCGGAGAACGCCGTGGTCGGCAACGGCCATCTCGATCCCGGCATGCACGTGATGACCAAGCCGTTCGCGATGGAGGCGCTGGCCGGGCGGATCAAGGAACTGATCGTCGCGGCGTAGGCGGCGCAGAGGCACACATTGGGCCTGTCCGGTCCGTTACCAACGCCCTTCTGCACTCTGCACCGTCGGGCGTGACGACCGTCACCCACCCTGCCACGATCCAGCCTTCGCCAAACAGCGTGGGACGATCGTGTCACCGTTACGCGCTGCACTAACCCATGTTGCCCTGCGGCAACAGCACGGGCGGGATCGTCGAACATGGCATCCTTGTCACTTGATATGATGTATCATCAAATATACCCGCATTGTCGTACAGGGATGACACAAGGGAATTTCATGAAGACGATGCTGTTCGGCGCCACCGCCCTGGCTGCGCTCCTCTCCTCGCAAGCTCACGCGCAGACCTCGACGCAGGGTAGCGACTCCGCGGCCCCTGCCCCCGCTCCAACATCGGTCGGATCGACCAACCAGCGCGACATCATCGTCACCGCGCCGATCCAGACCAGCGAGCGCGACGTCTTGCAGGGCACCACCGTCCTGACCGGCCAGGAACTCACCCGCCAGTTGCGCCCGTCGATCGGCGAGACCCTCGCGCGCCAGCCCGGCGTATCGGCATCGTCGTTCGGCCCGAGCGCCTCGCGGCCGATCCTGCGCGGCTTCCAGGGTGACCGCATCCGCGTGCTGACCGACGGGATCGGCTCGATCGACGTCTCGAACACCTCGGTCGACCACGCCGTCATCATCGACCCGCTGCTCGCCGAGCGTATCGAGATCCTACGCGGCCCCAGCGCACTCCTATACGGCACGTCCGCAGTCGGCGGCGTCGTCAATGTCATCGACACGCGCATCCCGCGGTCGGTGCCCGAGAACGGCTACCGCGTGAACGGCATCGCCAACTATGGTTCGGCCGCCAACGAGCGCTCCGGCGGGATGGCCGGCGACGTCGCGGTCGGCGAGCACCTCGTGCTCCACGCCGACGGCTCGTACCTGAAGTCGGGCGACCTGCGCACCGGCGGCTACATCCTGTCGCGCGACGCCCGCGCACAAGCCTTGGCGACGGCGGCCACCACACCCGTTGATCCCAACGACGCCGAGTCGATCGACTATGCCGCATCGGCACGGTTGAAGGGCAAGCTGCCCAACACGCAGGCCGAGACGTGGACCGCGGGCGCCGGCGCGTCGATCATCACCGACAACGGCAATCTCGGCATTTCGTATAGCCACTATGACAGCCTCTACGGCGTGCCTATCCGCTACGCCACGCAACCCGGCCAGGAGCAGGAGGCGCCCCGCCTCGACGTCGTCCAGAACCGCGTCGACCTGCGCGGCGAGATCGATACCGGCGGCGACGTCATCAGCAAGATCCGCATCCGCGCCGGGCAGGCGAGCTATCGCCATTTCGAGCTTGAGGAGGACAACTCGGTCGGCACCGCCTTCTACAACAAGGGCCTCGAAGGACGCCTAGAAGTCATCCAGGCGAACCGCGGCGGTTGGCAGGGCGCGTCCGGCGTGCAGTTCTACAACCGGATCTTCAACGTGGTCGGCGACGAAGCCTTCCTGCCGAAGAACGAGACCAACCAGACCGGCCTCTTCACGCTGCAACAATATGAGGCCGGCAAGTTCCGCGCCGAGGGCGGCGTACGCTATGAGATCACCGATCTCGCTGCGCGCACGCCCGAGGACGATCTGCGCTTCTTCCGTGGCAGCCAGAGCTATCATTCGGTCTCGGGTTCGCTCGGCGCCTCCTATGCTCTGACCGACACCATCCGCGTCGGCCTGAACGGTTCGCGGACCGAGCGTGCGCCATCGGCCGAAGAGCTGTTCGCGAACGGTGCGCATGCCGGTACGCAGGCCTACGAACTGGGCAACCCGAACTTCCGGCTCGAGAAGTCATGGGGCTTGGAGGGCACGCTGCACGCGCATGGCGACGGCTTCAGCTTCGACGCGTCGGCCTATTACAACTGGTTCTCGAATTACATTTCGGAGAACCAGGTCGCGTCGACGGTCTGCCAGGCGGCCGCCGATCCGTCGGGCCGCACCGTCGACCTGCCCTGCTTCCAGTATCAGCAGGCCGACGCGCGCTATTACGGGTTCGAGGCGGATGCATCGGTGAAGGTCGCGCAAATCGGCGGTTATGCGGTCAACGCCGACGTGCTGGGCGACTACGTCCACGCGAACATCGTCGACCAGGGCGCGGTCCCACGCATTCCGCCGATGCGCGTGCTGGGCGGTATCGAGGCGCAGGGCGACCGGATCAACGGCCGCGTCGAGGTGGAGCACGTGTTCGACCAGAACCGCATCGCCGCGTTCGAGACGAAAACCAACGAGTACACGATGGTCAACGCCTCGATCGGCCTCAGCCCGTTCGGAAAGGATTCGAAGACGACGCTGTTGCTGAGCGCGAACAATCTGTTCGACGTGAACGCCCGCCGCGCGACCAGCTTCCTGAAGGACTTCGCCCCGCTCGCCGGCCGCGACTTCCGCGCGACGCTCCGCTTCGGGCTGTAAGTTGGGTTAAATCCTCCTCCGCCCTTCCTCCATCACACCAGCGAAAGCTGGGGTGACGGAGGGGGAACATGAACTAGTTGTCATTTTCCGGTTTACGCCACCCTGCCCCGGCGTTTAGAGAGCCCCTTCGAAAAGGGTGGCAAGGTGATGATGCGGAAGGCTATTTTTCTTTCCGTGGGCGCGTGCCTGCCGATGTTGGCGGCGTGCAACCGGCACCAGTCGACGCTCGCGCCGTTCGGCGAGGAGGCGGACAAGGTCCTCTCGATCACCATCGTTCTGGTCATCGGCGCGATCATTCTTGCGGGCGGGCTAGCGTTGCTGATGCGCCACGCGATGCGCGCGCCGGAAGGTCGGCTGACGCACAAGGGCGGGATGAAGCTGGTGCTGTGGCTCGGCGGCATCGGACCTTCGATCCTGCTGCTGGGCCTGTTGCTCTACGCCCTGCCCGCGATGCGGCCGCGCGAGGTGGCCAACAGCGACTTGCGGATCGGCGTCGAAGGCGAGCAATTCTGGTGGCGCGTCCGCTATGCGCCGCCGGGCGGATCGGTGGTCGAGACCGCGAACGAACTTCGCCTCCCCGTCGGCCGCACGGTCGAACTGTCGCTGCGCAGCCCCGACGTGATCCACAGCTTCTGGGTGCCGGGCTTGGCGGGCAAGATGGACATGATTCCCGGCCGCACCAACCGCCTCGTCGTCCGCGCGACCAAGGTTGGCACGTACCGCGGCGTCTGCGCGGAGTTCTGCGGGCTCGGCCATGCGTTGATGGCGTTCGACGTGATCGCGATGGAGCCCACCGCGTTCGAGCGCTGGCTCGCCGAGCAGCGCAAGCCCGCCGTCGTCACCGCGTCGCCGGGCGCGCGCGCCTTCGCGAGCTATGGCTGTAGCGGGTGCCACAGCGTGCGCGGCGTCGGACCGGTCGCGAAGATCGGCCCCGACCTGACGCACTTCGGGTCGCGTCCGACGCTTGCCGCGGGCGTGTTGCCGATGACGCACGCCAACATCGCCGGGTTCGTCCGCGATCCCGGCAAGACCAAACCCGGCGTGCGGATGCCCGCCTTCCCGCAGATGTCGGCCGCCGAAGCCGACCAGATCGCAAGCTACCTTCAGGGGCTCAAATGACCACCGAGAGCACCCAATATATCGCGCCCGACCAGAACGATCCCGCGGTCCGCAAGGGCCAGGAAGATCGTCTGCGTGAAGTGTGGAAGCCGCCGTCGGGCTGGTTCTTCCGCTGGACCGACGTCAACAACAACCGGATCGGCGTGTGGTATACGCTAACCGCGTTCGGCTTCATGCTGTTTGCAGGCGTGCTGGCGCTGATCATGCGGACGCAGCTGGCGGTACCGAACAACGATCTCGTCACGGCGAACACGTTCAACCAGCTGTTCACGCTGCACGGCTCGATGATGATGTTCCTGTTCGCGGTGCCGATGTTCGAGGCGGTGTCGATCATCCTGCTCCCCCAGTTGCTTGGCGCGCGCGACCTGCCGTTTCCGCGGCTGTCGGGGTTCGGATATTGGAGCTTCCTGATCGGAGGCGTCTTCGTGTCGGGCTCGATCTTCTTCGACGCGGCGCCCGATGGCGGGTGGTTCATGTACCCGCCGCTGACGACGCGGACCGATCTCAGCGGGCTCGGCGCCGACATCTGGATGCTTGGCCTGAGCTTCATCGAGGTGTCGTCGGTGGCGGCGGCGGTCGAGCTGATCGTCGGCGTGCTGAAATGCCGCCCGCCGGGCATGCGGCTCAATTTGATGCCGCTCTACGCCTGGTACATCCTGGTCGTCGCGGTGATGATCCTGTTCGCGTTCCCACCGCTGATCGCCGGCGACGTGCTGTTCGAGATGGAGCGGCTGCTGAACTGGCCGTTCTTCAACGCGGAGAAGGGCGGCGATCCGCTGTTGTGGCAGCACCTGTTCTGGATCTTCGGGCATCCGGAAGTCTACATCGTCTTCCTGCCGTCGATCGCGCTATTCGCGATGCTGATCCCGACCTTCGCGCAACGGCATCTCCTCGGCTATCCGTGGATCGTGCTGGCCGCGGTGGGGACGGCGTTCCTGAGCTTCGGGTTGTGGGTCCACCACATGTTCACGACGGGTCTGCCGAAGATCAGCCTCGCCTTCTTCGCGGCGGCATCGGAAGCGGTGGCGATCCCGACCGGCGTACAGATCTTCGTGTTCATCGCGACGCTGTGGGCGGGCAACGTCAAGAAATCGACGCCGTTGCTCTACGCATCGGGCAGTCTCGCCGTATTCGTGATCGGCGGCCTGACTGGCGTGATGGTCGCGGTCGCTCCGTTCGACTGGCAGGCGCACGACACCTATTTCATCGTCGCGCATCTCCACTACGTGCTGATCGGCGGCACGCTGCTGCCGCTGTTCGCCGGGCTGTATTATTACTGGCCTCTGGTGACAGGCAAGAAGCTGTCGGACAAGCTCGGGCGGATCGCGTTCTGGATCATGTTCGTCGGCATGAACCTGACGTTCTTCCCGATGCATCTGTCGGGCCTGCTCGGGATGCCGCGGCGCGTGTTCACGTACCCGGAGGAACTCGGCATCGGCGGTCTCAACCTCGCCTCGACCGCAGGGTCGTACATGTTCGCGCTCGGCGTGCTGATCGTCTGCATCGACCTCGCGCTGTCGCCGCGCCGTCCGAAGGCGCCGCGCAATCCGTGGAACGCGGGCACGCTCGAATGGCTCGCGCTGCCCGACGATGAGGATTGGGGTATCCGCTCGGTGCCGCTGATCGAGAGCCGCTACCCGATCTGGGACCAGAAGAACTTCGTCCAGAAGGTCGACGAGGGCCGCTTCTTCCTGCCCGACGCGGAGGAGATGCGGCGCGAGTCGATCATCACCACCGTACTCGACGCGCGCCCCCTCCAGGTGATCCGCCTCGGTACGCCGAGCGTGAAGCCGATGATGACCGCGGTCGCGCTGGCAGGCGTGTTCATTCTGACGACGTACCATCTCTACATCTGGTCGGCGGTCAGCGGCGTCGCGACGCTTGCCTGCGTGCTGTGGTGGCTGTGGACCGGCACCGCGGAGATCCCCGAAAAGCCGACCAAGCATATCGGCCACGGCATCGAGGTGCCGCTCTACACCTCGGG
Organism: Sphingomonas sp. PP-CE-3G-477; assembly: GCF_003050745.1. Taxonomy (GTDB): domain Bacteria; phylum Pseudomonadota; class Alphaproteobacteria; order Sphingomonadales; family Sphingomonadaceae; genus Sphingomonas. Next base: position 18,360 of record NZ_QAOF01000006.1, read on the forward strand.
GCCGTCGGCACCGGGCTGGTGGGCGATGTTCATCACGATGATGGCGGACGCGACGGCATTCTCCGGCCTCGTGTTCGGCTATTTCTTCTTCTGGACGATCCACAACGATTTCCCGCCGAGCGGGGTCGGGCTGAACGGACCGGGCGTGTTCTGGCCGATGGTCGCGCTGGCGCTGACGCTCACCGGCTGGGCCGCTACCGTTGGGGCGCGCGAAGTGCATCGTCGCGGCAACGTCGCCGCGGGTCGCGCGCTACTGATCGTCGGGATCGTCGCGACGCTGTCGAGCCTGTTCGCCGGACTCGCCGGACCGTGGTATTCGGGGCTTGATCCCGAACTTCACGTCTATCCCGCGATCGTCTGGACGCTGGCGATCTGGACCGCGGTCCACGCCGCGATCGGGGTCATCATGCAGGCCTACACGCTCGCACGCAGCCTCGCGGGGAAGATGACGCCGGTCTATGATGCGGACCTGCGCAACATCACCGTGTACCACCATTTCCTCGCACTGACCGGGATCGTGACGTTCTGCACGATCGGCCTGTTCCCGGGGGTCGCATGACGGACAAGCCCGAGCGCAAGCCCCAAGCCGAGCGGAAACATTGGGCCCGCGACCTGAAGGTGACGCTGTGGACGCTGATCGTCCCGCCGACGATCTGGGCCGTGCATTTCCTGTTCTGCTATCTGTGGGTGGCAGTAACCTGCGCGAAATCGTCGAGACCGGGGACGGCGTTGACCGGCTTCCCGCTGGCGACGCTGATCGCGACGATCGTGGCGCTGCTGGGGATCGTCGCGGCGGGTTACATCGCGCGCGTTCAGTCGGAGACGCCCGGCGATCCGGCCCCGCACGAACAGGGCACCGCGATCGATCGCCTCCGCTTCCTCGCGCTGTCGACGCGGTTGCTGGCGGGGCTGAGCTTCGTCGCGGTGATCTTCACCGCTCTGCCGGTCATCATGTTCGGCGACTGCCGATGAGACGTGCGAGCCTCGTCCTGGGCGCGGCGCTAGTCCCGCTCGGCTGGGCCTTCGCCGCCGCCCCGCTCGGGATGGTCGGGCACATGGCGGGTCACATGATCGCGGTTGCGGTTGCGGCGCCGTTCCTCGCCTACGGGATCGCCGGGAGCAAGTTCGACCCGGCCGAGCGCTGGCCCGCGGTCGTGAGCCCGCTCGCGATGTCGCTCGTCGAACTCGTCGTCGTATGGTTCTGGCACCTCCCCGCGCTGAGGCTCCGCGTCGACATGCAGCCCCTCGCGCTGCTCATCGAGCAAGCGAGCTTCCTCATCGCTGGCGTCCTCCTCTGGAGCGCGGTACTTGGCACCCGCATTGGCGGCGCCACCGACCGTCGCGCGTCCGGCGTCGCAGCGCTGCTGCTCACCTCGATGCACATGACGCTGCTCGGCGCGTTGATCGGCCTCGCCCCGCGACCGCTCTACGCAATGATGGCGATGCACCCGGCAACACACGGCCTCGACGCACTCGAAGACCAGCAACTCGGCGGCGTCGTCATGCTGATGGTCGGCGCGGCAAGCTATTTCATCGGCGGGCTCGCGATGCTCGGCGGACTGTTGAAAACACGGAGCGCGACCGCATGACGATCCGGATCACCTGGGCGCGCGCCGCCGCCGCCATCGTCGCGCTGGCACTCGCCGGACTGTTGTTCGCCTGGTCGGGCGTGTTCAACATCGCCGCGTCGTCGGGCCATTGGAAGATCACCGACTGGTTCCTCCACTGGACGATGCGCAACTCGGTCCGCACCTACGCCGCGGTCACCGCGCCCGACGATCCCAAGGCGAACGAGGGTCTCGTCAGCGCCGCCGGCCTGTTCAAGGCAAGCTGCGCTTCGTGCCACGGCGCCCCCGGCGTCCGCCCGCTCCCGGTGATGCAAGCCGCGACGCCCCCTGCCCCAAACCTGTCGATCAACGCGCGCGAGTGGACCGACAAGCAGATCTTCTGGATCCTCAAACACGGCGTCAAATACACCGGCATGCCCGGCTGGGCCGCCAAGGACCGCGACGACGAAGTCCGCCGCATGGTCGCCTTCGTCCGTCTGCTCCCCGAAATGACGCCCGCGACCTATCGCTCGTTGACCGAAGTGCCGGGCGTCACCGATACCAAGATCGCCACCTGCGCAGGCTGTCACGGTGCCGACGGACGTGGTCGCGGCCAGCCCGACATGCCCGTGCTCGGCGGCCAGAGCCCCGCGTATCTTCGCGCAGCACTGGAGGCCTATGCGACCGGAAAACGTCAGAGCGCGGTGATGGCGAACGCCGCCGCAACACTGACGCCAGAGGACATGACGCGGTTGGCGGATCACTTCGCGGCGATGCCGGGGATCGGCGGCGTCACGCCGTCGGGATCGACCGCGGCTGCCCGGATCGACCGCGAAGGCCTGCCCAAAATGCAACTCCCCGCCTGCGCAAGTTGCCACGCTCCCGGCAAGCCCTACCCCGTGCTCGCCGGCCAGCGCGCGAGCTATATCGCGCAACGCCTGCGTAATTGGCGTGGTGACGAGACGGTGGTCGACGCGCGCAAATCGCAGTCGACGATGCCGGTCATCGCCCGCCGCATTCCCGAGGACATGATCGACCCGCTCGCACGCTATCTGGCGGGCCGCTGAGGGAACGCCGCCCCGAGCGACTGAAAGGTGGGCCGGGGCGGTGCGGGATCACTTGCCGATCAGGACGTCGCTGGCCTTGACCAGCACCGTGACCGTGTCGCCGGTCGCAAGCGCGAGGTCGGCGATCGCTTCCTCGGTGATGTTGGCCGTGACAACGTTGCCGCCGCCGATATCGACCTTGATAGAGCCATTGACCGCACCCGGCGTGATCGAGACGATGGTGCCGAAAATCTGATTGCGTGCGCTGATCTTCATGAACGTGCTCCTGATGAAAAATCGCCGTTTAGCAACGACTTGGCTACCCCGCTACGGCATCCAACACGACGACCGAAACGGCTGACGTGCCAAGCAGGTCGGCGATCGTTTCGCCGGACGACAGTGCGGTATCCGCCCACCAGTCGCTGGCATCGACCTCGCCGACGTAACGTCCGACGCTGCGCAGGGCCGTTACGCACCGCACCGCCATGCCGTCATGCACACGGTTAAATGCGATTATGTGCTCGGCTCGTGGGCCCGTTACGGCGATCGGTTCGTACGAGCCGCCCGCGAACAGCGCTAAATACTGACGCCGTAGCGCCAGCAGGCGAGCGATCAACGCGACCTTCGGCTCGGACGCGGTTGCGAGCATTTCCTGGCGCGCACGATAGTCGACCGGCCGCCGGTTATCTGGATCGACCAGGCTCAAATCGGCGGTTTCGGTGCCTTGATACAGGTCGGGAACGCCCGGAACTGTGTAACGCAATGCCACCTGCGCGAGGCCGTTCGCCTCCGCTGCCGGCGCCACGAGATCGACGAACGCCATGATGTCGCCGAGGAACGCCGCCGACCGCTCTGCATCAAGAAGCGCCCGCGCCAGATCGTGACAGCGGGTCTCGTACGCCTCGTCCGGCGCCTCCCAGGACGACCGGAGCTTGGCCTCACGCAACGCCTTTTCCTGCCACGCGACGATCCGCTCGGCATACTCCGAAAGAGCCTCGCCGTTCGACGCGCGAAGGTTCGTCGGCCATGCGCCGAACAACGTCTGGAGCAGCGTATAGGTGTCGGCGGGATCGACGCCGTCCGCATAGGGGGCAGCCAGTTCGAACCAATGCTCCGCCCGCGAACGCCAGAGGTCGGGTATCTCGCTCAGCACCGCGAGCCGCGCGCGGACGTCCTCGCCGCGCTTGTGGTCGTGCGTCGCGGTGGCGAGCATGGCGGACGGCCAGTCCCGAGCGCGCTCGATCATCGCGGCGTGGAAGGCGTCGATATCGAGCGACATACGCGCGGCGTCGAACCCGACGTCGTTGCGCGAGAGCAGACGGCCATAGCGGTAGAAGGCGGTGTCCTCGACCGCCTTCGCCGCGATCGGTGCGGAGAGTTGCTGGAATTTGCGCACCGCCTCGGCGGCGAATGCCACGTCGCCTGGCCCCTCGCCTGCCAACCAACCCAGGATCCGGTCGACGACCGCGCCTTCGCCGGGCGGGACGAACTCCGCAACCCGCTGGCGGACGGTATCGCGGATCCTGGCGTCTGCGAGCGGCGCCGCTTCGCCCGTTCCATAGGTCCGATACACCGGGAAGACCCAGAGCAGCCGCTCGATCGCGCGGTGGAGCATGCCCCTCGTCAGTCCATCGCAGTCGGGTGTCGAGCGGGCCAGCGCTACGAACGCCGCGACACATCGGCGGTGCTGCGCATCGAACTGCCACGCGAGCAATTCCTGCCGCGCGCGCAGTTCCTCGGGCGCGAAGTCGGCGGAGCGGCCGCTTATGTCGGCCCAGAGTTCTGCGAGCGGTTCTGCACCACCGGACGCGTGGAGCAAGGCGGTGACCTGCTCCATGAAGTCGTACCCGCTGGTGCCGTCGACGCCCCAGTCGGTGCTGAGCGGTTCGCCGTCGGCGAGGATCTTCTCGATGACGATGTAGGCGGGCCAAGCCGGTGCGCCAACGGGGCGCTCGATCGCGTCGAGGCGAGCCCGGAGTTGCTGGCAATAGCCGGCCGGGTCGGTCAGGCCGTCGACGTGGTCGACGCGGACGCCGTCGATCAGGCCCTCGGCGTAGAGGCGGAAATACAGCGCGTGCGTGGCGTCGAACACGATGGGGTCTTCGGCGCGGAGGCCGGCGAGGTCGTTGATCGTGAAGAACCGCCGCCAGTTGAGTTCGTCGTTCGCCACGCGCCACGAGGCGAGGCGGTAATGCTGGCGGCCGATCAGCGCGGCGATGTCGTCCGTCGCAGCGCTGGCCTGATCCTCGTCGCGGAGGGGCAAGCGGTGTTCGCCATATGCTTCGAGGACGTAGCGGCCGTCGACCTGCTCGACCTTGAGCGCGCCGCTCGCGATCGTTTCGGCAAGCGGATCGCCGAGGATCGGGAGGACGAGCTTCTCGCGCCAGTCGATATCGAAGTAGCGCGCGAATTCGCTAGCTTCACCGTGTGTTAGGACTTCATTCCACCACCCGTTCTCACCACCGGCTACGCCCATGTGGTTGGGGACGATGTCGATGATGACGCCCATGTCGCGGGCGCGCAAAGCTGCAACCAAGCTCCGGAACGCGGGTTCGCCGCCAAGTTCCGGATTGATCCGGGTAGGGTCGACGACGTCGTAGCCGTGGGTCGACCCGCTGCGGGCGGTGGTGATCGGCGAGGCGTAGAGGTGGCTGATCCCGAGTTCGTCCAGATACGGCACCAGCGCTTCGGCATCGGCGAAGGTGAAATCCCTGTGGAACTGGAAGCGGTAGGTTGCGCGCGGCGTGGTGGAGGGAGTCATGCGGGTCTCGTGGCGTTGAGCGTGTCGATGCGAGCGGCGACTTCGGGGCGGGCGAGCAGCGCCTCGGTCGTGTCGGGCATGCGGCGGCGCCAGTTGGGGTGCTCGTCGATCGTGCCGGGGAGGTTGGGTTGCTCGACCAGTCCGGCGAGGTCTTCGATCGGGATTATGGCAAGCGCGCACGGCGTGCTGGCGACGTGCGCGATTGCCACGTCAACGACCGGGGCGGTGTCTACGGGGGTGGGCTGTTCGGTGCCGGTGTCGAATGCGGACCAGAGCGCGACGCGGTCCTCGGCGCGAGCGGCGAGGTCCGTGGGTTTGTCGGCGGCGTCGGACTTGCGTCCGAGGTCCCACGTCCAATCGATATCGCGGCCGCTCCACCAGCCTGCGACGGTGGCAAGGTCGTGCGTACCGGTCATCGCCACTGCATCGGGCGACCATTTGACGGGCGGCACGAAGCCGTCCGCGTCGCGTTCGAACCACAACACCCGCATGCCGAGCATGGCGCGGGCGTCCATCGCCTCGCGGAACCCGTCCGGGACGGTGCCGAGGTCTTCGCCGATGACGATTGCCTTGGCACGCTGCGATTCCATCGCGACGATCCGCATCAGGTCTTCGAACGGCATGTCGAGGTACGCGCCCTCTGCGGCTGACGCACCTTCGGGCACGACCCAGAGACGACGGAGGCCGAACGCGTGGTCGATGCGGATGCCGCCGGCGTGCGCGAGCGCTGCGCGGATGGTTGCGATGAAGGGAGCGAAGGCGTTTTCGCGCAGGGCTTGTGGGTCGAAGCCGGTAATGCCCCAGCTTTGCCCGTCTGGCCCGAGCGGATCGGGCGGTGCGCCGATCGAGAGGCCTGTCAACAAGTCGCTGCGCCGGCTCCAGCCGTGGCTGCCGCCGGTGTCCATGCCGACGGCGAGATCTGCGATGAGGCCGATCGCCATGCCGGCGTCCTTGGCGGACGTCTGCGCGGCGTCGAGGTCGCGCCGCGCCAGCCATTGGAGGAAGATGTAGAACGTGACGTCGTCCGCATGCTCCGCGACGAAGCGGCGGACGGCGGGACTAGCGGGATCGTGATACTCGGCAGGCCATTGCTGCCAGCCGCCGCGTGCACCGGTGGTCGCGAAGAAGTGCGCGTGGAGGGCGTCGAACTCGGCATGGCGTTCGAGATCGCCGCCACCTTGCCGCCTGAACGCTGTCAGAGTTTCCTCAATCTGTGGAAGCACTTGATCGAAGCTCTTGCGTAGTCGCGCTAGCTTTTCGGGGATCGCGGCGTGCCAGCCGATCAGTTCGGGGAGGTCGCGGCTGTCGGACTTTGCGCCGAATGCGGCCGGGTCACCGTACAGCCCGTTGAGGAATTGCCGGCTCGAGGGTGCGTAGGGGCTGTACCGGCTGACGTCGGCGGGGAACAGCGCGTGGGTGGGGCTGATCGCGAGGGCATCCGCACCGCACTGGCCGAAGGCTCGGGCGGCATCGGCTAGCGAAACGAAGTCGCCGAACGCCTTCGGCACGTCGGTACGGAGGCTCGGGATCTGGACGGCGGGCGCCCAGAGTTTACGGCCTGGTAGCGCGTCGGCGATCGTGTAGCAGCGGCGTGGTGCGACGAGAATGTCGACGACTTCGCCATTGATTTCAATCTTGTGGTAGCCGCTTTTGCTTATCGGACTCAACTCGCCGTCATCGACCGTGACGGAGCGCGTCGTACCGTCTTCGAACGTAAGTTCGGCTTTGCCTGATACCTTTGATGCCAGCCGGATCGCGGCTCCCACATCGACGGACAGGAAACGGACACCCTGTGTGTTTCGGTCTTCGATCGCGGCGAGGCTTTCGGCGATTTGCTGTTCGCTGGCGGACGGATGCCCGAGACGGTCGAGGATCGCCTGTAACGCGCCGTCGGCGACGGTCTGGCGACGACCCGCTGCGTCCTGCCACTCGGGTTGCAGGCGGGCCGCGACAGCGAGTTTTCGGAGGCTGCTCATCGATCCAGCCATACAGCGACGCTAGCAGCCTTTCCGGGTTCGCCATCGGCGAAGATCGGCCAGGTCTCTAGCGCAGGAAAATCAACGACATCGTCGCCGAGGTTGAGCGCGATCGTGAGGATTGCACCGTCACCCATTTTCCAGCGCGCAACGACCGCCCCCTCGCCGATCGCTTCGGCGCCGATCGCTGTTGTGCCGCGCAGGCGGGGGATGATCTGCTCATGGCGGATCTTGAGCAGGGTTCGGTACAGGTCCTGCCACTCGGCCGCATCGGCCCCGGGCCGTGCTCCCGATTGCAGGAAGGTTTCGTGCGCGTTGGGGTCTGGGATCGCTTCGCGCGCTTCGGGGTCGGCGAAGGCGGCGAACTTGGCGAACTCCTTGCGCCGGCCTTCGCGCACCGCGTCCGCTAGCTCGTCGTGAAAGTCGGTGAAGAACAGGAACGGGCTTTCGCTCCCGTGCTCGTCGCCGATGAAGAGCAAGGGTATCTGCGGGCCAAGCAGGAGCAACGCGGTCGCGGCGCGGAGCTTCCGGCGGTCGGCGAGAAGCGTCAGGCGTTCGCCCATCGCGCGGTTGCCGATCTGGTCGTGGTTCTGGAGGAACGCGACGAACGCAGTCGGCGACAATTGCGCGCTGGGTTTGCCGCGCGGCTTGCCGTCATGGTTGGGGGAGCCTTCGCCCTGGTAGATGAAGCCTTCGCCCAGGCAGCGCGCGAGGCGTTCGGCGGGACGGTCGGCGAAGTCGGCGTAATAGGCGCTGGTCTCGCCGGTGAGCAGGACGTGGAGGACGTTGTGGAAATCGTCGTTCCACTGCGCGTCGAACGCGGCGGGGTGGAGGCGGTCGGTATCGTTGCCCTCGTTTTCGAGGACGAGGTGGACGTGGCGGCCGGCGGTCTTCTCACGCAGTTCGGCGGCCATCGCGTCTAGGAAGGCGTTATTCTCGATCGCGTGGACCGCGTCGAAGCGCAGGCCGTCGAACTTGTACTCGTTCAGCCACATCAGCGCGTTGTCGACGAAGTAGCGGTGGACCGGCGCCTGGTCGACCGCGACCGCACCGCCCCAGGGGGTGTCGACTTCGGGGTGGAAGAAGCCCTTCGCATAGGCGCCGAGGTAGTTTCCGTCGGGGCCAAAGTGATTGTAGACCACGTCGAGAAACACGGCCAAACCGAGTTCGTGCGCGCGGTCGACCAGCGCTTTCAGGTCGTCGGGGGTGCCGTAGCTTTCGGCGGGGGCATAGGGCAGCACGCCGTCATAGCCCCAGTTGCGCGTGCCGCCGAACGAGTTGACGGGCATGAGTTCGATTCCCGTGATGCCGAGTTCGGCGATCGCAAGGAGGTGGTCCGCGACGCCGGCGAAGCCGCCGAGCGTGCCGACATGGACCTCCTGGATGACCATCTCTTCCCACGGTCGGCCGCGCCAGTCCGGGGTGCGCCACGCGTAGGCGTCACGGTCGACGACCACGCTCCAGCCGTGGACGCCACCGTCCTGTGCCCGTGCGGCGGGGTCTGGGACGGTCAGGTCGTCCGCGAGCCGGAACCGATACCGAGCACCGGCGTCGACCGCTGCCTTCGCGCTGAACCAACCCTCCGGTTCGGGGGTCATCGGGACCGCGTCGCCGTCGGCGATCTCGAGCGTCACCGCATCGCGGTCAGGTGCCCAGAGACGGAAGACCGTCCCGTCATCGGCGAGAGTCGGTCCCCAGATCATGCCGCTGCGATCGTCCAGGAGAGTAGTGCCGCGCCCTGTTGCGGCAGTTCGTAGCTGTCCTTGATTAAAGTCGCACCCTGCCCCGGCTTGCTGCTGTCGATCAGCACGGTGCGCTCGACCTCTGCAGGCGGCGGCATGTGGAAGGTCAGCGGACCTTCCGAGGCATTGAGCAGCAACGAGATGACCTGCACCTCACCCGACTCCCGCTCGCACGCGCGGCGCATCACCAGCGCACGGCCGTTGGTGTTCTCCCAGTCCTCAGACGTCAGTTGCAGGCCACGCTCGTCCCACCATTCGATGTCCTTCAGCCCTTCCGCGGGCGTGTCCTCGCCGTAGAGGAAGTTGCCGGCGCGGAGCATCGGGTAGTCACGGCGCAGCGCGATCAGGCGCGCGGTGAAGTCGATCAGCGCGTCGCCTTCGGGGGATTTTGCCTTATCCCAGTCGAGCCAGCTGATCTCGTTGTCCTGGCAATACGCGTTGTTGTTGCCGTTCTGCGTGCGGCCGAACTCGTCGCCCGCGACCAGCATCGGCGTGCCGAGCGAGGCGAACAACGTGGTCAGCATTGAGCGCATCACGCGCGACCGGGTCTCGAGGATCGCGGGGTCATCGGTCGGGCCTTCCACGCCCCAGTTGCGCGAGCAGTTGTTCGAGTGGCCGTCGTTATTGTCCTCACCGTTCGCCTCGTTGTGGCGCTCTTCGTATGCGACGGTGTCGGCGAGCGTGTAGCCGTCGTGGGCGCCGAGCAGGTTGACGCTCGCCCAGGGGCGGCGTGCGCGACGATCGAACAGGTCGGCGGAGCCGGTCAGGCGGGCAGCGAGGTCGGCACGCTGCGCGTGGTCACCGCGCCAGAATTTGCGCACGGTGTCGCGGTATTTGTCGTTCCACTCGGCGAAACCGGGGGGAAAGTTGCCGAGCTGGTAGCCACCGGGGCCGATGTCCCAGGGCTCGGTGATGAGCTTCAGCCTGCCGAGCACGGGGTCCTGGCGGAGCACGTCGAAAAAGCCTGCGCCGGGATCGAAGCCGGTATCCGTACGGCCGAGCGTCAGCCCGAGATCGAAGCGGAAGCCGTCGATGCCGAAGCTGGTCGCCCAGTAGCGCAGCGAGTCCGCGACCATCTGGATCACGCGCGCCTTTGTGAGGTTCAACGTGTTGCCGGTGCCGGTGTCGTTGATCGAATAGCGCGGGTCGTCCTTGACCAGACGGTAATAGCTGGCGTTGTCGAGGCCGCGCCACGACAGCGTCGGGCCTTGTTCGGATCCTTCGCAGGTGTGGTTGTAGACGACGTCGAGGATCACCTCGATCCCGGCCGCATGGAGGCGGCGGATCGAGCGGCGGAGTTCGTCATGGCTGTCGGTCGCGAAGAACGAACGCTCGGGCGTGAAGAAATTGAGGGTGTTATAGCCCCAGTAATTGCGCAGCCCCTTTTCCTGGAGGAAGCGGTCCTGGATGTAGGTGTGGATCGGCAGTAGCTCGATCGCGGTGACGCCGAGGCGTTTCAGGTGATCGATGACCTTGGGATTGCCGAGCGCCGCGAAGGTGCCGCGTTCGGAGGGCTGAACCTCCTCGAACAGCTTGGTCAGACCCTTGGTATGCGCCTCGTAGATCACCGTCTCGGACCAGGGCGTGTTGGGGCGCACGTCGCGCGACCAGTCGAAATGGCTGTCGGTCACGACACCTTTTGGCATCGTCAGCGCGCTGTCGCGCTTGTCGAAGCTCAGGTCCGCGCGCGGCGACTTCACCTGATAGCCGTACATCGCGTCGGTCCAGCGGAGTTCGCCGATCATCTGCTTGGCGTACGGATCGAGCAGCAGCTTGTTCGGGTTGAAGCGGTGGCCTTCCTCGGGCGCGTACCGGCCATGCGCGCGGTAGCCGTAGACGAGGCCCGGCTGCGCGTCGGGGAGGTAGCCGTGCCAGACTTCGTCGGTCCATTCGGGCAGCGGATAGCGCTTCAGCTCGCGGCGGCCGGTCTCGTCATAGACGCAGAGTTCGATCTTCTCGGCATTGGCGGAATACACCGCAAAGTTGACGCCGAGGCCGTCGAAGGTCGCGCCGAGGGGATAGGCCGAGCCGGCGTCGAGCGTGTCGGGCAGTAGATGCAATGCGAGGACCCTTTTCGTGTCGTAATCGTCGCTGCGGGCGCGGCTTTATCGCGGTGCAGCATTCCTTGCCATGAAACCCGCCCGCCCGTTCCTATGTTCCGCAAGCAGCAGCGAGTTTTCGCCGCACTCTTCTACGTATCAAGGACATGCACATGCCTTACACCATCCGATCGATCCTCGCATGAGCGGCCCGAAACTGTTCGAGCCGCTCAAGGTCGGCAACCTGACGCTGGCCAACCGGATCGTGATCGCGCCGATGTGCCAGTATTCGGCGACCAACGGCTGCATGAACGACTGGCACCAAATCCATCTGGGGCAGCTCGCGCTGTCGGGCGCGGCGCTGCTGACGATCGAGGCGAGCGCGGTTCTCCCCGAGGGTCGCATCACACATGGGGACGTCGGGCTGTACGACGATGCGACCGAGGCGGCGATGGCGGGGGTGATCGAGAGCGTGCGGCGCTGGTCGGACATGCCGATCGCGATCCAGTTGTCGCACGCCGGGCGGAAGGCCTCGTGCGAGGTGCCGTGGAAGGGTGGACTCCAGATCGCACCGGGCGAGCCGAACGGGTGGCAGACCGAGGGGCCGTCGACAGTGCCGTTCCTGCCGGAGGAGAACGCACCGGTCGCGCTCGACGCCGAGGGTCTGGCGCGGGTGCGCGATGCGTTCGTGGCGGCGACGGTGCGTGCCGCGCGGCTCGGGATCGACGCGGTGCAGTTGCATGCCGCGCATGGATATCTGCTGCACGAGTTCCTGTCGCCGCTGTCGAACCGGCGCGAGGACGAGTATGGCGGCAGTCTCGAGAACCGGATGCGCTTCCCGCTGGAGGTGTATGACGCGGTACGCGCTGCGTTTCCGGCCGAGCGTGCGGTGACGATGCGGGTTTCTGGGACCGATTGGGCCGAGGGCGGTTGGGATTCGGAGCAGACGGTGGCGTTTGCGAAGGCGCTGGAGGCGCGTGGATGCAGTGCGATCCACGTGTCGAGTGGCGGGATCACGCCGGCGCAGCAGATACCGGTCGGGCCGAGCTATCAGGTGCCGCTCGCGCGGGCGGTGAAGCAGGCGGTGTCGATCCCGGTCGTCGCGGTCGGGCTGATTACCGATTTCGAACAGGCGGAGGCGATTATCGGGACGGGTGATGCGGACATGATCGCGCTGGCTCGGACGATCCTGTACGATCCGCGCTGGCCTTGGCATGCGGCGGCGCATCTTGGGGGCAAGGTGAAGGCGCCGAAGCAGTATCTGCGGTCTCAGCCGCGGCAGTTTAAGGATTTGTTCGAGGGGTAATGCAGGCCTCCCCCCAACTTCGTCATCCCCGCGAAGGCGGGGATCCATACTGGCTAGCGGTACTGCGAGATCGCCGAAGTCCGAGAGTATGGATCCCCGCCTGCGCGGGGATGACAATGATTAAAAGGCGGGTCACCCCGCGACGGTCATCACCGAACCAGAATCGACCCGAATATCCGCACCGTTGATGAAACTGGCCCGTTCCGAGCACAGGAACACGATCGCCGACGCGACCTCCTCCGCCGTCCCGCGACGCTTCAAGGTCATCCCTGGGCGCTCTTCCTCGAGAAACGTCTCGATCGCCTCGTCGAAGCTCGTGCCCTTCTCGTCGGCGCGCTTCTGCATCATCTTGTCGGTCATCGGCGTGGCGATGAACGCGGGCGACACGGTGTTCACCAGCACATTGTCACACCCGTAAGCCTTCGACAGCCCCTTCGACAGGCTGGAAATACCCGCCTTCGACGCGCAATAGGCGAGTTCGTCGACATAGGGCTGCACCGCATCCTCCGAGCTCATCAGCACGATACGACCCCATTTCGCGGCGCGCATCGCCGGGATCGCCTCGCGGCAGACGCGGACGGCGCCCATCAGGTTGATGTCGATCGTTGACTGCCAGCCTTCATCATCAACTTCAAGGAAGTCGCCGGTCGCGCCGGTCACGCCTGCGCAGTTGACCAGGATGTCCGGATCGCCGAGCTGTTCGCGGACCTTGGCGAACAAGGCCTTCACGTCGTCGAGCTTGGTTAGGTCCGCCTCGACCGCGATCACTTCGCCGTGCGCCTCGAGGTCTTCGGCACTGGCGTCTAGGTCGCCGCCGGGTTGATCGGTGATCGCGACGCGGACGCCTTCCTGGAGCAGCATCCGGGCGGTTTCCTTGCCCATGCCGCTGTCCGCGCCGGTGATGAGCGCGATCTTGCCTGTGATATCGAGGTTCATGCTGTCGTCCTTACGTCAGTGAAAAAGGTCATGCCCATTCCCGCGGCCCGTCGCTGTCGAGCGCGCGGTCGAGGTAGAAGGCCGCGCTGATCAGCGCCAAATGGCTGAAGCCTTGCGGGAAATTGCCGAGGAAGCTGCCGTCCTGCGCTATCTCCTCGGCGAACAGGCCGAGATGATTGCCGTGCGCGAGCAGCTTCTCGAAGTTCAGCCGTGCCTCGTCGAGCCGCCCTGCCCGCGCCAGGCATTCGACGTACCAGAACGAGCAGGCGACGAACGTCCCCTCCTGCCCCGGCAAGCCATCATCGATCCGGTAGCGATAGACCTGCCCGTCGTCGGACAGGTCGTTCCCGATCGCCTCCAGCGTCGCGAGCCACTTGGGATCGGTCGCGCCGACGAAGCGGACCAGCGGCATCATCAGCAGCGCGCCGTCGACCGCCAGATCCTCCGGCGCATCGCCGATCGCGCGGACGAAGCGGCCAAGATCGTTGTTCCAGAAATTCGCCCAGATATCGTCGTGGATCGCCGTCCGCGTCTCGGACCAGCGGACCAGCGGCGCGGGCAGCGAACGCTTCTGCGCGAGTCGCACCGCGCGGTCGACCGCGACCCAGCTCATCAACCGCGAGTGGAGATAATGCTTGTTCGGCCCGCGGACCTCCCAGATCCCTGAGTCCGGCGTGTCCCACGTCTCGCAGACCTGATCGACGATCCGCGAGATCGCGACCCACGAGTCGTGCGCGATCGGCTCGCCGTATTTGCTGCCGAGATAGGTCGCGTCGAGCAGCGCGCCGTAGATGTCGTGCTGGGTCTGGTCCTTCGCCTCGTTGCCGACGACGATCGGGGTCGCGCCCTCGAACCCAGCAAGGTCGAGCTTGCGTTCGTCGGCGATCTCGCCGCCGTCGAGCGCATACATGACGCCAAGATGGCCTTTCGAACACGCCTGCGCGCGGTCCATCGCCCAGTGGAGGAAGCCGACCGCTTCGCATTGGTAGCCGAGCCGGAGCAGCGCGTAGACGGTGAACGAGGAGTCGCGGATCCACGTCGCGCGGTAATCCCAATTGCGGACGCCGCCATGCGCTTCGGGAAGGCCGAAGGTGGCGGCGGCGGCGATCGAGCCGTGCTTTCGCGAGGTCAGCAACTTCAGTGCCATCGCCGAGCGCTCGACCGTCTCGCGCCAGCGGCCGCGGTAGCGCGACTTGCGGCTCCATGCGCGCCAATAGGCGATGTCCTTCTCTACGATCGCATCGAGCGCTTCGGTATCGAGCGAAACGTCGTCGGGGTTGCTGAGGATCAGCGAGACGGTGTCGCCTTCGTTGAGATGGATCTCGGCAGTCAGGTCGCAGCCGTCCGCGACGAGCGTCGCGGCACCGTGAACTGCGAGCGCTAGGCCGCTCTCGTGATCGAACCGTCCGCGCGACACGTCCGCATCGGTCGTCGTGACGGAGGCTGTGCGGCCCATCACGCCATAGTCGAACCGCGGGGCGCACCGGACGCGGACCGTCGCCGATCCGCGCGTGCACGTCAGCCGACGGACCAGCCGCGACGGCGCGTCGTCCTTGTCGTTGCCGACCGGCATGAGGTCGACCAGATCGACGCTCGCTGCGTTGGCCATCCAGCGGGTCAGCAGGATGTTGGTCTCGGGCAGGTACATCTGGACGATGTTCGCGTCGGGCAGATCGGGCTCGACCGCGAAATGCCCGCCCTTGTCGCCATCCAGCAACCGCGCGAAGACCGACGCGCTGTCGAGGCCCGGCCAGCAGAGATAATCGATCGTCCCGGCCGTATCGACCAGCGCGATCGTCTCCAGATTACCGATCGCGCCGTGATCCGCGATCGATATGCCGAGCTTATCCCCAAGCTCACCCATTATCGCGGAAGCCGGGATACAGGCTCATGCCGCCATCGATGGTGAGCGTCGATCCGACGATATAGTCCGCCGCGTCCGACACGAGGAACAGCGCCGCCCGCGCGACGTCCTCGGGGTCGCCGATCCGGCCGTAGGGGATTAGTTCGAGCAGCTTGTCCTGGTCGGCGGTCGCGTCCTCGTTGATTTCGGTCGCGATCGCGCCGGGGGCTATGCCGTTCACGCGGATGCGGTCGCCGGCGATTTCCTGCGCGAGCGTGCGCATCAGCATCGCGCTGCCGCCCTTTGACGCAGCGTAGTTCGCATGGCCTGCCCAGGGAATGACCTCGTGCACCGAACTCATGAACAGGATCTTCCCGATCGAGCGGCTGAATCCGCGGTCGCCCTGCTTGCGGAAGCGCCTAACAGCCTCGCGCGAGACGAGGAACTGGCCGGTCAGGTTGACGTCGATGACGCGCTTCCAGTCCTCCAGCGTCAGGTCGGCATAGGCCGCATCCTTCTGCATGCCGGCGTTGGCGAAGACGATGTCGACGCTGCCGAAGCGCTCGACCGTCTCGTCGAACAATTTCAGCACCGCCGCCTCGTCCGACGTATCCGCCTCGCAGGCGAACGCTTCGCCGCCCGCCTGCTCGATCGCCTCGACTACCTCGCGCGCCTTGTCCGCGCTGCTATTGTAGTTGACCGCGACCTTCGCGCCGGCCTTGGCAAAGGCGATGGCAGAGGCGCGGCCGAGCCCTGAGCTCGCGCCGGTAACGATCGCGGCCTGGCCTGTCAGGTCGATGTGCATGGCTGGTCTTTCGCTGGGGATTATCGCGGCTTAACGCGCGCCCTCCGGCATTTCTCCCTGCTCACGCCCTCCCCCCGCAATCTTGCTGATCTGCGTTAAGTCCTCGTTTCCGGTGCAACTCTTCGCCCGCCCCGCGCGCTGTGGGTCCTGAGAAGCTACGAGGACGGCACATGACCAAGACGATCGCCAAGGATACCGGCACGCCCCCGCGGGGCGCCAAATTCGAAACGCAGATCGGCGAAGGCGGCGAACTGCACCAGGTCGCGAGCGGCGACGGCGACGTGCTGACGACGCAGCAGGGCATCCCGGTATTCGACGACCAGAATTCGCTCAAGGTCGGCGATCGCGGGCCGACGCTGCTCGAGGATTTCCACTTCCGCGAGAAGATCTTCCACTTCGATCATGAGCGTATCCCCGAGCGCGTAGTCCACGCCCGCGGTTACGGCGCGCACGGCACGTTCACGCTGACCGAGAGCCTCGAGGAATTCACCAGCGCCGGCATCCTGACCGAAGTCGGCGAGCAGACCCCGATGTTCCTGCGTTTCTCGACGGTCGCGGGCAACAAGGGCTCGGCCGATCTCGCGCGTGATGTGCGTGGCTTCGCAGTGAAGTTCTACACCAAGGAAGGCAATTGGGACGTCGTCGGGAACAACATCCCGGTGTTCTTCATCCAGGACGCGATCAAGTTCCCCGACCTGATCCATGCCGCCAAGCAGGAGCCCGACCGCGGCTTCCCGCAGGCGCAGACCGCGCATGACAATTTCTGGGACTTCATCAGCCTGACCCCGGAATCGATGCACATGGTCATGTGGATCATGTCCGACCGTACGATCCCGCGCGGCTTCCGCTTCGTCGAGGGTTTCGGCGTGCACACGTTCCGCCTCGTCAATGCCGAGGGCAAGGGCACCTACGTCAAGTTTCACTTCAAGCCGAAGCTGGGCCTCCAGTCGGTCGCGTGGAACGAGGCGGTCAAGATCAATGGTGCCGATCCCGACTTCCATCGTCGCGACCTCTGGGACTCGATCGACCAGGGTAACTTCCCCGAGTGGGATATGGGCGTGCAACTGTTCGACGACGAGTTCGCCGACAATTTCGAGTTCGACGTGCTCGACGCGACCAAGGTCATTCCCGAGGAGCAGATCCCGGTCCGCATCATCGGCAGCTTCAAGCTCGATCGTCTGGTCGACAATTTCTTCGCCGATACCGAGCAGGTCGCGTTCTGCACGCAGAACATCGTGCCGGGGATCGGCTTCACCAACGATCCGCTGTTGCAGGGCCGCAACTTCTCGTATCTCGATACGCAGCTGAAGCGCCTCGGCAGCCCCAACTTCACGCATATCCCGATCAATGCGCCGAAGATCCCGGTGAACAATTGCCAGCAGGACGGCCACATGGCGATGCATGCCCGCAAGGGTCGTGCGAACTATGAGCCGAACAGCTGGGCCGGCACTCCGCGCGAAAGCCCAACGAAGGGCTACAAACACTTCCCGTCGCAGGAGACGGGACGCAAGGCGCAGGTGCGCTCGGTGACGTTCGCCGATCACTACAGCCAGGCGCGGCAGTTCTTCATCAGTCAGACCGAGATCGAGAAGAAGCACATCGGCGATGCGTTGACGTTCGAGCTGTCGAAAGTCGAGCGGGTCGACATCCGCGAGTTGATGGTCGGGCATTTGCTCAACATCGACGAGAAGCTCGCGAAGACGGTTGCCACCGGTCTCGGGCTCAAGGCCATGCCGCCAAAGGCCAAGGCTGCGGTCGAAACGCGGACCGACCTGCCCGCTTCGGACGCGCTCAGCATCCTAAAGAACACCAGCGGCAGCTTCGAGGGTCGCAAGCTCGGCATTCTCGTCACCGATAGTGCTCCGGCAGCGATCGTGCAGGCCCTGGTCGACGGGATCGTCGCGGCGAAGGCCACGTACGAGATCATCGCACCGAAGGTTGCCGGTGCGACGCTCGACGACGGTACGCTCGCGGAAGGCAAGCAGAAGATCGATGGCGCGCCATCGGTACTCTACGATGCCGTCGCGATCGTGGTGTCGGCGGACGGGGCCAAGAAGCTCGGCAAGGACAAGACTGCCAAGGACTTCGTCAGCGACGCGTTCGGGCATGCCAAGTTCATCGGTTTCAATGCCGAGTCGAAGCCGTTCCTCGAAAAGGCCGGCATCGAGGACGAAGACATGGATGACGGCGTGATCGCGCTGGGCGGCAAGGGCGATGTCGACGCGTTCCTCAAGACGCTCGGCAAGCTCCGCATCTGGGACCGCGAACTGAACGGCGACCTCGACGCGCCAGCGTTCGAAAACCCCGAGGCGGCTTGATCGCTTCGTTCAAACCCGGGTCGTCGCCACCGTACGCTCAGCGTGCGGTGGCTATCGCCATTCCGGTCAAGAACGAAGACCAGTATTTGTCTGGCTGCCTCGACGCGCTGGATCGCGCGGCGGGGCGGTATGGCGGCAAGGTCGTTATCGTCGCGATGGCGAACGACTGCACCGATGGTACGATCGATATCCTGACGAACTGGCGGCCGGCGCATGCGACCCTCGCATGGTCGGCCGTTTCGCTTTTGCCGGGTGCGCGGCACGCCGGCTGGGCACGCCGCCTTGCGCTGGACGCCGGCGCCGCGCTGCTCACGCATCACACCGATCTTCTGTTGTCGACCGATGCGGACACAAACGTGGCTGCGGACTGGATCGTGCGGATCGTTGCGCATGTCGACGCGGGTAACGACGCCGTGGCCGGTCGCGCGCTGACGCTGCGGTCCGATCGTGCGAGCCTTGGCGCGGTGGCACGGCGGAGGCTCGATCAGCTCGGGCGCTATTATACCGCGCTCGATTATCTTCGCGCGCGCGCCGAGACCGAACAGCATGATCCTTGGCCACGCCATTTCTATGAAGGGGGCGCGAGTATCGCGGTGACGCACGCCATGTACCGCCGGATCGGTGGGGCCCCTACCCCGCCCGTTGCCGAAGACCGCGCACTGTTCGATCGGATCCGGGCACATGGCGCGCAGGTTCGGCACCCGCTCGACGTCCGTGTCTTCACGTCGTGCAGAATTTCGGGACGAGCGCCGGGTGGCATGGCGGACGCGGTCGCGCGGTGGATCGACCAGCCGATCGATGCGCCGCTGCACGAGACCTATGCGGTGACGGCGGCGCTCGATCCCGCCTCCGCGAACCCGAGCGACCAGCTCAGCTTCGCGACGTTGCCCGCCGCGATCCGCGAGGCGCAGACGCTGATCCGCCTAACCCGCGTCTTCCAGTCGCCAGAGGTCGAGCCGATACGCTTCGTGCCGATCGCTGCGAACGACCGTGACGCGGTCACCGAGCGCGGCGTGCAGTTCGGCAACGGCATCGTCCCCGCTTTTGGGATAGTCGGTCTCGCCGATCCAGTGGACCAGCATCACATACCCGCCTGACGCCGCCGCCGTGCGGACGTACGCGGCCAGCCGGACGATGTCGGCGCTGTCCCAGTAATAGACCACCTCCGACAGCAGGATCAGGTCGAAGATGCCTGCGGGAGCGTCTTCGGGGAGTCGGCGTTGCTCGATGCCAATATGCGGCTGGTCCGCACACCGTGCCCGCGCCGCCGCGACCGCGGTTTCCGACACGTCGAGCGCCAGCAGCGCGTCGCAGCGTGCCCCAAGCCGCGCGGTCAGGACGCCGTTGGCGCAGCCGACCTCCAACGCGCTCTCGAACCGCTCCTTCGGCAACGCGGCCAATGTGTCGTCATACTTCGCCGCCTCGTACGCGCTGGTCTCGAACTCCCACGGGTCGCCCTTGTCCTTGTAGAGCGCCTCGAAATATTCGGGCTCGATCGAGTGTTCACGGCGCATCGCGGGTCTCCAGCAACAAGGTGTTCGGCCGGTCCATCAGCCGCATCATCGCGTTGGGCAGCCGGAAGTTCTCGCGCGCGCCGACGATCCGCCCGCCGCGCTGGCTGCGATGACACGCCATCGCGCGACGCTGTCTGGAACGACCGGACGCCGTGACGATCGACAGCACGCGAGCGCCGCGCAGGCGCTCGGTCAAATCGGGGACGGTCCAGCCCCAGACGAGATACTGCCAGAGACGGCAATGCGCGCGCCGTGCCACCGCCTCAGCGAGTGCGGCGGCGGCCTCGTGGTCGCAATGCGGTTCACCCGACCATGTAACCGCGATCTGGTGGACACCGCGAGCGCTGCACCACGCGGCCAGTCGGTCGACGGTGCGTTCGAACAGCGGATCGCCCTTCGAAGCCGGCGACGCGTCCGGCCAATCGAGATAGAGCGCGTCCTGCTCGCCTCCCAATGCCTTCAACGCCGCCTGCGCCTCGCCGCGCCTCAGCCCCGCGATCCGCTTTCCACTCCAACCCGGTGCATCCGGATGCGAACCCGAGCCATCGGTCAGGAACGCGGTGTGCAACCGGCCGCCTGCCGCGGTTACCGAGGCAATGAACGCGCCGCAGCCGAGCGTCTCGTCATCGGGATGCGGCGCCAGCACGAGCCATGGCCCCTGCCCCGCCGCCGTTCTGGCCGACATTCGAAGTGCGCGCCGCGTGAGGTTGCTCCAGGCCTTGCCGCCCGGCGCTACCACCACCGATCGTCGCCCCAGCAATCATCCTCCAGCCACGCCGCCGCCGCCCGGTCGCGCGCCTGATCCGGGACCGGCTGGCGCAGGTATAGTCCGAGATCGCGCGTGATCCGGTCGATCCGGCTGGCCGCGAAGAACGACGCGGTGCCGACCGAGCGCGCCGCCGCCTCCATCGTCTTCAGGCCCGCCTCCTCGACGATACCCCGCGTCATCAGCACGAAAGGGATCGCCTCCGCCGCCTGCGTCTCCGCAAGGTGTGCGGCGCGGCGAACCCACAGCCCTGCACTGCGCGTTTCGGTCAGACACGTCGCGAACCGCGCGCGCTGGATCGCGTCGTCGCCCTTGCCGGTCGCGACGAGGTGATCGCGCAAATGCCGAACCAGCGCTTCGATTGCGCCGAGCTGTACCGCGGTGAACCGCCACGCGCCGGCACTGAACCGCGGTTCGGTCTCATATACGTCGGGCGCACCGATCATCCCCTCGGGACCGATCGGCATGCCAGAGAAATCGAAGAGCCCGCTGCACGTCCCGCGCATGCCGCGGACCTGCCACCCGCTATTGTCGGCGCGTGCGGTTTCGCCCGCGATCGGCACGAGCACGAGTTGCTTGCCGCCGGTCGCATCGCGCGCGGTCACGAGGATGCGGTCGAGATGCCCTGCCCCCGTCGCAAAACTCTTGCGGCCGTCGAGCACCCAGCGGCCGGGCGCGGACTGCCGGATCGAGAGGCCGGGCGTGGGCTCGGTATTCCAGACGCCGAACACGCGACCGGCTGCCAGATCGTCCGCCAAGGCCGCACGCTGTGCGTCGTCGCCATAAGCGGAAACAAGCTGGGCCGCATTCACATGCCCCTCGAATACGCGGCCCAGACTCAGGTCCGCGCCGCCGATCGCCCGCAGCACGTCGACTAGCGCATCGGTCCGGGCCGGCGTCGATACGTCAATGAATTCGGCCAGCGCCCCCGCTTCGTGCAGCGCGGCAACGCGGTCCGCCGGAAACGACTCCTCGCCGTTGCTGCGATCCCAGTCCGCCGCGAGCGCGCGAACGCTTTCCAGAACGGTCCAACCCTTTGGATGAACGGGCGATTGTGCCGGCGATAGTCTGGTCAGTGGATCGATCCCCGCGCGCTGCGGACCGTGCGATACGGCCGCTGTGCGACTAGAACGCCGGACCGCCACGAGCGTTGCGTGAATCGCCTTCGACAATGGTTAACCGCATCCGAATCCGTCCCGAACCTTTGGTTAACGCTTGCCCGGCATAACGGCGCAATCGGAAGGGACACGGATCGATGGCACACAAACAGGATATCTTCGCGCTGGTCGGCAAGCGGATGTGCGCGTCGCCGAGCCATCACGATCTGACCGCGAGCTACGATCGGCCGCAGATCGCCGACCTCATCCGCAGGATCGACCGCGCGCTGCTGGATCGCCGCGCCGCCTGATCATCGCTTCAGTCGTCGGATCGTTCGGCGAAACCGATCGCCGCGGCATAGGCTTCGGCGGCGCGGATCTCGCGCACATCCTTGAACGCGACATGCGGCGCGGGCGCGACACCGGTCGCACGCAGAACCGCCCAGAGCGCAAACCGCCGCCCCGCCTCCCGCTCGGTCCCGAACGCGATCGACACGCGCTCGCGTCCCGCCTCCAGCGCCTCGGGGCTGAGCGTATCGATGTCGGTCGTGCCGAAGAAATGCTGCGAGATCGCGTCGAGGTCCATGGACCGCGCCTAGCCGACGCTCCGCCTCCTGCGCAATCGCATGCGCGCACGCGTCCACACATACCAGATCGGCACATCGCGGTGGTTGCGATCGCGACGCTCTCCGCTTAGACGCCGTCGTCCCGGCTCGCCGGGTCACGGCGTGGAAGAGTGTCCGAGTGGTTTAAGGAACTGGTCTTGAAAACCAGCGATGGGGTAACTCATCCGTGGGTTCGAATCCCACCTCTTCCGCCACGTGCCGCCGGAAATCGGGCCTGAAAGTGGCTCAGTTGGTCTTTTCGGGCGGAACGACGGGTAGCGGCAGCGGCGCGACCGGCACGCCCTCGTCGACCAATGCCTTCGCTTCGGCGAGACTGGCCTGACCGTGGATCGTGGCCTGCTTCTCCTCGCCGAGATGCATCGCGCGCGCACGGTCGGCGAAGGCAGAGCCGACCCATTCCGACGATTCGAGCGCTTTTGCCTGGCGCGCGGCAAGCGTCTTCATCGCAGCCTTCAGCGCCTCCGGGCTCGGCGGAGAGGGCTTCGAGTTGCTCTTCGACGGAATTGCGGGCGCCATGACCGCCTTGGACACATCGCCATCGTTGCAGACCGGGCATTGCACCTGCCCTGCCTTGCGCTGGCTTTCATACGCGTCGCTAGATCCGAACCACGCCTCGAACACGTGCCCGCCGCCGCATTTGAGGTCGAAGACGATCACGATAGGGTCGTGACGACGGGGATCGAGCGACGATGGGCGATCACCGGAATGCGCGAACGGACCTGCTCGACGCGAGCGGGATCGATCTCGGCGAAGGCCAGCCCGGCCGTCTCGCCCATGTCGAGGATCACGTCGCCCCACGGATCGACGACCAGCGAATGGCCATAGGTCTCGCGTCCGTCCGCATGAATGCCCGTCTGCGCGGCTGCGACGACGTATGCGCCCGCCTCGATCGCCCGCGCGCGCAGCAGGACATGCCAATGCGCGGCGCCAGTCGGACGCGTGAAGGCAGCCGGAACCGAGAGGATCGTCGCGCCTGCATCGCTGAGCGCACGATAAAGGTCCGCGAACCGCACATCGTAGCAGATCGACGGACCGAGGCGTCCCGCCGGCGTATCGACGACGATCGCCGCGTCGCCACCGGCGTAGGCGGCGGACTCACGCCAGCTTTCGCCGGTCGGGAGATCGACGTCGAACAGATGGATCTTGTCATAGCGCGCGCGGATGGTCCCGGCCGCATCGATGACGAACCCGCGATTGGCAAACTTGCCGTCAAGCCGCCGCACGGCAAGCGAGCCCAGGTGAACCCAGATCCCGGCTTCGGCGGCCGCGGCACGCACGGCGGCGAGTACCGGGTCCGAATCCTCGGCGACGATGCAAGATGCGCCACGAGACCGATCGCGATCGATCAGCCCAGACATTTCAGGCGTGAACAGGACCGACGCGTCGGCCTTTCCTGCGTCACGGATCGCTTCGACCAGCGTCGCGGCGTTGACGGCGGGATCGATCCCGCTCGTCATCTGGAGGACGCCGATCTTCGCCATCAGGCGAGGAGTGCGTCGAGGCCGCCCTTCGCGTCGAGCGCGGCCAGATCGTCCGATCCGCCGATATGCTTCCCGTCGATGAAGACCTGCGGCATGGTCATGCGACCGCCCGACCGCTCGACCATCTCGGCCTTTTTCGGGCCACCCATCGTGACGTCGAACTGCTCGGGCTCGACCCCCTTCGATGCGAGGAGCTTCAGCGCGCGCGTGCAATACGGACAGAACGCCTTGGTGTAGATTTCGACTTTAGCCATGAGGCGGAAATGTGATCTCACCCTGCGCTTGTCAATCGTCGGCGGCGGACGAAAGAACGCGTGCCCAGCACAATATGACGACGGACCGCGCGCCTGCGTTGAGCAGCACGCGCGTGCACGCATCGGCAGTCGCGCCACTGGTGTAGACGTCGTCGACCAGCGCGATCGTCCTGCCGCGTATGCGCGCCTTGTCCGAGGCAACGAACGCGCCCGCGACCGCCTTGCTACGCTGCTTCCCGCCAAGTCCGCGCAGCGGCATGGTGCGTCGGCTGCGGACCAGGACCTCGCGATCATGCGCGACACCCGACAGTTCGGCGACGGCATCCGCAATCAGCGCCGCCTGGTTGAAGCCGCGCGACCAGAGCCGCCAGCGATGCAGCGGCACGGGTATCAGCAGGTCGATCTCGGCCGGCAGCAATCGCCGCATCTGCCGCGCCATCGTCTCGGCAAACGCGATCCGACCACCGTCTTTCAGGCGCAGCGCCAGATCGCGCGCGACGGGGCCGTAGGCGACGGCGGCAAGGACTCCGGCATGACGCGGCGGGGCGACGAGACAGAGTGCGCACAGCGCCTCCAATCCGCGATCGAACGCGAACGGCCGGTTGCACCCGGCACACCAGGGTGGGCCCAGGAACCGGAGGCTCGTCCAGCATGGCGCGCAGAACCGGTGATCCTCGGCGACGGGCACGCCGCATCCCGGACACCGTGGCGGCAGGGCGATCGCGGCGATGAGACGAAACGGTTCGAGTATCCTCACGCCGCCTCTTCCCCCTTTGGGTTGCCACACGGACCTTGTCGTGGAAGCGAGACCGCGTCACAAGCGCGACCGTGTCCGAAACCGCTCCCGAAATCTTCGATCGCACCGTGCGTCGCCTGCGTCGCGACCGCGCCGCGCCTCACTATGCCGAGCATGATTTCCTGCGCGCGACGATGTTGGACGGCATTGCCGAACGGCTCGATGCGGTCACGCGCGATTTCACCGACATCCTCGATCTCGGCTGTTTCGACGGCGCGTTCGCCGCCGCGCCGGGTGCGCGAATAGCCCGCTGCGACGCTGGGTTCGCATTTGCCGCGCGGTCCGCCGGCGTACAGGCCGATGAAGATCGCCTGCCGTTTGCGGACGCCTCGTTCGATCTGGTGGTGAGCGCGGGCGTTCTCGATCAGGTCAACGACCTTCCCGGCGCGCTGTCCCTGATCCGCCGGGTCCTGCGTCCCGACGGCTTGTTCCTCGGCGCGTTCGTCGGCGCAGGCAGCTTGCCCGCACTCCGGAGCGCGCTGCGGGTGGCCGAGAGCGATCGCCCCGCCGCGCGGCTGCATCCACAGATCGACGTGCGATCGGCGGGCGACCTTCTGATGCGTGCAGGGTTCGCGTTGTCCGTTGCCGATGTCGAGACGCTCGACGTCGGCTATCGCGATCTCGGCCGGCTGTTCGGCGATCTGCGCGGGATGGCGGCCAGCAACGTGCTCGCCCAGCGCCAGCCTTTGGTGTCGGGCACCGTCGCAAGGACGATCGCCGCCTTTGCAGAGGCCGCAGACGATCGCGGCCGGACGCATGAGAAATTCCAGATCGCCTTCCTGACGGGCTGGTCGCCAGATCCGTCCCAGCCGAAACCGGCGCGGCGCGGCAGCGCGACCGCATCGCTCGGCGACGCCCTGGGGCGCAAACCGGGCGCGACAGCCTAGCCGATCATGCCTTCGCCCTCGACGTCGCGCGCGAGAACCGTACCCATCGCCTCGAACAGCGCATCCATCGCGACGGGCTTGAAGATCACGTCGTCCGCGCCCGCCGCCAAACAGCGCGTCCGCAAATCGGGCGCGATATCCGCCGTCACGACGATGATAGGGACCCGGCCCTTGGCATCGCCCCGTGCGCGAATATGCTCGATTGCGGTGATGCCATCCATGCCGGGCATGCGAAGATCGACGAGTATGATCGCGAACTCCTGCTCGTCGATGATCTCCAGGCCGCGCTCCGCGCTCTCGGCTTCGACCATCGTGGCGCCTGCGACATCGAGCATGTCTTTGACAACCCGCCGATTCATCCGGTCATCCTCGATGAACAGGACGTTCACGACCGCGTCCGTATCAAATCAACGAGCAGGGAGAAGATGGTCGTCATGGTGCTGCATCTACGCGTCATGCAGCACGGGGCACAAGGTCGGGAATTACGTTGTTTATTGAAACTGACCTTGCGAACATCGCGTCGATCAGCGCACCGCCGCTGACCGGCTTGGCGACGACACGCGTGACACCTGTCGCGATCAGCTCCTCGCGTTCCGGCTCGGCAGCCACCGGCCAGAGCAACGTCGTCTCCGCACCCGTAGCATCGGCGGCCTGAGCGACTCTCGACAACCCCGCATGCGGCGATCCACCGACCCGAACCGTCGCATCGTCGATCAGGACACGCGCCACGCCACCGGCAGCGAGACGCGCGACCGCCTCGTCGACCGAGGTTGCGAAGACCACCGGACTTCCGTGCGGCGCCAGCAACGCCTTGAACATGCTTCGTGTGATAGGATTATGGTCGACGACGAGCGTGGCCGGGCAGGTATCGGCCGCGACGGCGAACTCGGCCGTCGGCTCGGCGCGAACCAGTGGCAGGACGAGCGTAAACGTCGCGCCTTCCCCCATGACGCTGGTCACGGACACGTCGCCGCCCATCGCGCGTGCGAGATTGCGGCAGATCGAAAGGCCGAGACCGGTTCCCCCGAACTGCCGGGTCGTGCCGGCATCCGCCTGGCGAAACGATTCGAATATTTCTTCGTACTTCTCCGCCGCGATGCCGATGCCCGAGTCGGACACGGCGACCCTCAGCTGGTCGTCCTCGCCGACATCGATCGTCAGAGCGACCTTTCCTGACTTGGTGAACTTGAGCGCATTGGAAAGGAGGTTGAAGACGATCTGGCGCACCCGGACGGCATCGCCGACGATCATCGCAGGACAGCCCCCGAGATCGACCACGAACGACAAGCCCTTGGCGCGCGCCTGCTCCTCCCACATCCGCGTTGCGTCGGTCACCGTTGCGCAGATGTCGAACGGCACCGCCTCGATCGTCAGGTTGCCCGTCTCCATCTTGGCGACGTCGAGGATGTCGTTGACCAGCGCGCGCATCGTTACGCCAGCCCCGTAGACCACGCCAATCCGGTCACGCATGTCCGGCGAGAGTTTCGGATCGGCGAGCATCACCTGGGTCATGCCGAGGATTCCGTTCAACGGCGTCCGGATTTCGTGGCTGGTGGTCGCCAGGAACTCCGTCTTGGCGGCGAGAGCCTTCCCCAGAGCACCATTCGTCACCGCCAGATCGTCGTTTGCGGCGCGAACCTGATCGCGACTGCGGCGGATCGTGAAAAGGCCGATCGCCAGGAGCCCGATGACGACGGCGACCGCCAAGGCCGCGCCGATAAAGACATACCGCTCGGTCTGCGCACGCGCCCGCTCGAAGGCGATGCTGCGCTGAAGTTCGGTCGCCTTGAGTTTACTAATCTTAAGTTCTTGGTTCGCAAAGTCGAACCGCGCCGCCATCAGCGCGGTCTTGGTACTCGTAGCAAGCTTTGTCGCATCATCGTCAAGTCTCTTCAGTGCCTGGAGATGCACGAGCGCCAACTTGGTATCACCGGTTGCCACGAAGATGTTGTAGGCGGTCTGGTGAAAGTCTCGATACGAGATGCCGGTGACTTTTGGGTCTACGCCGACCAGTGCTTCCGCAATCAAACGCTTGGCGCGATCCAAGTCACCGTGCTGCAACGCCGATTGCGCCGCAGTAGCCATCAAGCGTCCAAACAGACTCTCATCTGCCGGATCGGCCACGGCGCGCCCCTGCGCAATCGCCCTGTCGGCGAGTGCCAGATTGCCCATGTCGAGCTGAACGCGTGCAAGGTTCATGTAAATTTGTTCGAGCAGATTTCTGCTGCCGAGCTTTTTCGCCAACTCGAGCGCGGTCTTCAGTTGCGCTTCGGCCTGTGGATATTTTGCCGCTTCGGCTAGAACCAAGGCACGATTGTTATAAATCGAAACCGATAGATTGATGTCGGACTCG
This sequence comes from Sphingomonas sp. PP-CE-3G-477, assembly GCF_003050745.1. Taxonomy (GTDB): domain Bacteria; phylum Pseudomonadota; class Alphaproteobacteria; order Sphingomonadales; family Sphingomonadaceae; genus Sphingomonas. The sequence continues at coordinate 46,453 of NZ_QAOF01000006.1, forward strand.
TAGATATCGAGCGCCTGAAGATAGTATTTTTCGGCGTTCTCGGGATCTTTCGCCTGAGTGTAGAGCAGTGCGATGAACACCAATGTTCGAGCTTGGCCGCGGGGATCGTTCAACGCACGATAGATCCCGAACGCGCGTTGGTAGTCGACCAAGGCGTTACCGACCCTCCCCTCATAGCTATCGACCCAGCCAAGCGATATCAGCAGATCCGCATGCAGCTTCGACCTGGGTTGAAGACGCGCAACCGCTTCGATCGCTTGCCGAATCGGCCCGCTTGCTTTGTCGGGATGGTTCGTTCGAAGATAGGCTTCGCCCTGCAACCACTGTGCTCTGGCAACAGCGACACCGCGGGACCGACGTTCCGGGATTTGCGCACCGTATCGCTCCGCGACGATCGCCTTGGTCAGCGCCTTCGCTGGATCGATCAGCATGGTAGCGTTTGCGTCGGCTACCGTGGTTTCGAAATTGCCCGCCGCGGTATCCTCAGACTGCGCTGCTGCAACTGATGGCACCAGCGCGACCGCGAGCAACAGCACGACGGCGGCCTCCAATGCAACTCGGATACGCATCCGCGTCAGCCACGCTTCCAGACGGTCGCCAACCGACTGAACGGTGCCCGCAGGTCCGCGGCCATGGCTTGATACTTTCCGTCTTCCATGAAGTGGATGAGCGCATCGAGGTTGATCGGGCGGCTGATGAGGAAGCCCTGGATCATATCGCACCCCATCACGGACAGCAGCGCCATCGCCGCCTGAGTTTCCACCCCCTCGGCGACCACTTCCATCTCGAGTGCATGAGCGAGATCGATCGTCGATCGTACGATCAGCGGGTCGCGGTTCGAGCTCGTCAATTGCGTCACGAACAGCTTGTCGATCTTCAACTCGCGTGCAGGCAATTGCTTGAGATACGCGAGCGATGACAACCCGGCGCCGTAATCGTCGATAGCGATGACGATGCCGATCTCGGCGAAGACCTTCAGATTGGCGATCGCACTGTCTGGATCGCGGATGACCGATGTCTCGGTAATCTCGAACCCAAGACGCGCGCCGCTGGCCTCGACCAACGCGCAGGCGCGGCGGACGAAGCACGTATCGGCCAGCAGGACGCCTGCGATGTTGATGAATATCCGCAGGTCGTGGCCATGGTCGGCGAGCGTCTTCTGATCCTTGATCGACTGCCGAATGGTCCAGAGCGTCAGCGCGACGATATCCCGCGATTCCTCGGCCAGCGGAATGAAATCGCCGGGCAACACCAGTCCGCGCGTCGGATGGTTCCACCGAACCAGCGCCTCGACGCTGGTAATCTCCTGGCGCCGAAGGTGAACCTTCGGCTGATACTGGAGGAACAGTTCCTCTCTCTCGATCGCCTTCGTCAGATCTTCCGCAAGTTCGGCGCGATCGATCGCGGCAGTATTGCCCGTCGCGTCCCGCGCGATCGGCGAACGCTCGGTCCGCGCCTCGGACAGCGCGAATTCAGCCTCCTCGATCAGATGAACTTCGTCGCGATGCCCTGCCGCTGCGGCACCACCGAGGCGGATCTGAATCGTATGCGATTCGCCGTCGATATCGAACGCCCGTTCGAACGCCACTTCCAACGCAGCGATCGACACGTCCAATGCCAGCCGTGCCTCACATTCGAAAGCCACTTCGGCGACATCGCGGCCTGCTATCACGACCCTGGCATCAGGCAGCGCTTCGCTGATGCGCGCAGCCACATCGACGATCAGCGAATCCACTCTTGGTCGGCCGAGATGACGTCGCAGAACGCCGAAATTGGCGATCTCCGCGAGAATCAAAAAGCGCCAGCCCGTTTGAGACAATTGGGAAATAGCATCGCGCGACGACGCCGTAAGCGAACCCGGGTCGATCGGTCCCCGACCACCCCGTGCCGTGCCATGCTCGAACTGCGCGTGCGATATTTCCCTCATGCGTACCGAGGTACCCGCAACGCATAAACATACCCTTAAGTGCGTAATTCACGAGCACGCGCGAAGATGGTTAACGGATTACAAACGATATTGTTTAATGACCTGTTAACCGATATGAAGTGGAGGCGCCCAATAGGGTGTCAATAAGGGAGCATAAAAATGCTGAAGCTCATCATCTCGTTCATCTACGAAGGCATTCGCCCCTGGTGAATGTGTTTCGTCGGCCCGAAGATCGCTAATCCGCTGAATAAGAGCGGGTTTCGGTAGTCGGGCCGACACTTCAGGGATGATGGCATTGCTGATCGTCAGTAATGTCTGAAATTTAGAGCGGTCACTCCCGACAAGCCGCTCGATGTACTAGGCCTCTCCTTCCCTATTAATCTATGTTAGACGGAAAGTCTTAAGATAAGATTTTGATGACGTTTCACTCTCGTGATCATGGAAGTCGTCGCGCTGCGGCCGACAATAGATTTTCAGTCGACGTAGATCTCGAACCGCTTAAGCGATAATGTTGAGACGCTGCCGCTAGGTCAGCCTGCCCCCACCGGATGTCGAGTTTCAAGACGCACGGGGTTCGACAACCGCATGGCGTCGTCGATCGATCCGAACTTGAGCGCCAGGATATCCAACGCGTAATTCTGGTTCAACTTCCAGGGCTTGCGCTCACCTTGAGTTGGCAGCGCAGCCGCGGCGCGCTGCACGTAGCCGGAGGTGAAGTCGAGGAACGATTCGCTCTTCATCGTCGGGTCGTCATTATGCGGCGTCGCCTCGCGCAATCCGCGCTTCTTCATCGTGTTGAGCAACCGGCACATGTAGATCGCGGTCAGGTCCGCCTTCAGCGTCCACGACGCGTTGGTGTAGCCGAAGGTCGAGGACAGGTTGGGCACGCCGTCGAACATCATGCCCTTGTACTGGAGCCGCCCGGCGAGTTCGATCGGCTTGCCGTCGAGGCTGAACGCGACTCCGCTCATCAATTGCAGTTCGAGGCCCGTTGCGGTGACGATCACGTCGGCGGCCAGGTCCTTGCCCGAATCGAGGTGGATGCCCCCGGGCATGATTCGCGTGATCGTGTCGGTGACGATCGAGGCGGTGCCGGCGTTGATCGCGGTGAACAGGTCACCGTCGGGCACCAAGCAGACGCGCTGGTCCCACGGGTTGTAGCGCGGGGTGAAGTGCGTCGCGACGTCGTAATCGGGACCGAGGTGATCGCGCACCATGCCGATCATCCGCTCCTTCACGACCGCAGGCTTCTTCCGCGCCATCCGGTAGAAGAACATGCCCATCAGCACGTTCTTCCACCGCGTGATGCCGTACGCAGCCTTTGCCGGCAGCTTGCCACGCAGCCAGTTCGCCACACCGTCCTCGCCGGGACGCGCGACGATGTAGGTCGGCGAGCGCTGGAGCATCGTCACGTGTGCGGCGGTCTTCGCCATCGTCGGCACCAAGGTCACTGCAGTTGCGCCGCTGCCGATCACGACGACTCGCTTGCCGCTATAGTCGAGGTCCTCCGGCCAGAATTGCGGGTGGACGATCTGCCCAGCAAAGCTCTTCGCGCCCTCGAACTCGGGCGAATAGGCCTTGGCGTAATTGTAATAGCCCGCGCACATCGAGAGGAAGTTGCAGGTCAACGTTACCGGGCCGTCGGGGCCGGTTGCTTCGACGGTCCAGCGCGCATCCTCGGTCGACCATGCCGCGGACTTCACGTGATGGCCGTAGCGGATCTTGCGGTCGATGCCGTACGCCTGCGCCGTTTCCTCGACATAGGCGCGGATCGAGGGGCCGTCGGCGATCGATTTGGCCGCCGTCCAGGGGTGGAAGACGAATCCCAGCGTGTGCATGTCCGAGTCGGAGCGGATGCCGGGATAACGGAACAGGTCCCACGTCCCGCCCATCGACTGCCGCCCCTCGAGGATCATGTAGGTCCGGTCGGGGCAGCGCGTCTGGAGGTGGTAGCCGGTGCCGATCCCGGAAATGCCGGCGCCCACTACGATCACGTCGACATGTTCGGTCATGCTGCATCCTCACGCCCCGGCGTTACGCCGTAGGTTTCATAACCGAACCTATCCAGTTGTGATCTTTACTCAATAGTCCTTCGTATATTTCACGCTCGCGCTCTGCCCGCCGCTCGATCCCGCGGCGGACAGCAGGCTTAGCGCCTTGGTCAGCGCGATCTCGAGCTGCGTCGAGGTAAAGCCCTTCGCGTCGGTCACGATCTCCACATAGATGTTCTTCGTGATGTACTTGCCCGCAGCAAGGCTGGTGCCACGCCCGGTCGCCTGGTCGGCGCCGAGCACGCGCAACCGGTCGAACCCGGTTGCCGAGCGCAGCTTGCCGAGCGGGTTCAGACCACCGCCGCCCGACCCACGCAACGAGTTCAGCGCGGACGCCAGCTGGATCGCCTCGGTCGCCGAAAGGTTGGCCGGGCTCGACCCGAACAACAGGCGGCTGAGCACCTCGTCCTGCGGCAGTACCGGGGTCGACGTGAACGCGATCTGCGGCTTCTGGCCGGTCCCGGTGACGTTGATGACGACGGTGATGTCGCTGGTGGTCGTGGTCGCCTGGATGTTGATATCGGGATCGGTCAGCGCGCCGCCACGGAAGCGGATCTGGCCCTTGTTCACCTCGAACCGCTTGCCCGAGAACGAATAGGTGCCGCGGACCACGTCCATGCCGCCGGTGACGATCGGTGCGGCGGAGGTGCCGCCGATGTGCATGTCCATCTCCCACTCGGATTCGAGGCCCATGCCCGAGACGAACAGCTGGTTCGGCGCACGGACGCGGAGGTCGAGCTTGAACTTGCCGATCGCAGGCACGTCCGAGCGATCGGTCGAGACCGGTGTCCGGATGTCGCTCTTGCGACGCACGCCGGTCAGTTCCGGAACCTCGGCTTGGCCCTGGCGAATGATCTGGTAGCGCGCCTCGGGGATCTGGAGATCGCCCTGGATCAGGCCACCATTGCGTCCGTTGGTGAGGTGGACCGTGCCCGTCGTGGTCGCGCTGATCGCGTCGCTCTTGGCGAGCTGCGCATTGTTCAGCGTCGCGCGGATGTCGATCGGGAAGCCGCTATCCGCCGCGAACCCGATCGTGCCCTGTGCCTGCACGGTGCCGTCGCCGGCCTTCGCGGTCAGCTGCGTCAGTTGCAGATCGGTGTTCGAGAACCGCCCAGCGATCCGCATCTGCGACAGGCGCGTGCCATAGGTCTCGTTGTCATAGGTCAGGTTATCAGCGCGGACGACGCCGTTCAGCTGCGGCGCGGCCAGCCGCCCGGAGAAGTCCGCGGCGACCGCGATCGGCCCCGACAATTGCTGGTTCGGGATCGCGGCAAAGCTGAACAGTACCGCGGACGGGCCGTTATAGCGGATCCCACCCGACAGCGGCGCGGCCATCAGGCGCGTGCTCCACGAACCGTTGCCCGCCGGCAGCGGCCGCAGGTTGGCGACCATGCGGCCGATGACCGACGTCCCGCGACGCACCAGCGCACGACCGGTCGCGCCCTCGCCGCCGAGCGTCCCGGCGAACACGATGTCGACGGGATCGGAGACTGCTGCAAGACCCGAGCGCGTGAAGTTGGTGACGGTCACGCGAGCGTCCGCGGTCGGCAGTGCGGCCGAGTTCGCCTGCGAGAAGTCGAGGCTGCCGGTCGCCTTGCCACCGATCCCGAGGTTCGGGACCAGAGCCGACAATGTCGACAGGTCAAGGCGATCGAGCCGGACCTGTGCGTTTGTGCCGCGGCCGTAGCTGCCCGCCAGGCGCGCGGAGCCACCGCCTGCGCCACCGAAGTCGATCCGGGTCGGCGACAGGCGATATTCGCCCTTCACCGCCTGGACGCGCGCCGGGTTGACGGTGCGGAAGTCGATGCCGTTGGCTTGGCCCTGTGCGGCTACGAGGTAGTTGTTGGGGCTGAGCTTGGCGTTGACGGCGAGGCGGAACGGGACGCCGTTCGAGCCGGTCAGCAGCGCCTGCGCAGTGCCGTTGCCACCGACATAGTTCACCTTCGCACGTGCCGCGGAGAGTACGATCGCACCATAGCGCATGTCCGCGACCTGCGCGTCGGCGACGATCTGCGGTGTCGGCGTCATGACCGCGGTGGCGTTGACGATCGCGCGGCCGATCGTGAAGTCGACCATGCCGGGGATCTTAGCGCCGTTCGCACGGGCCGCGACATCGGCGCGCTGGTAGCCGCCCTGATTGGCAAGGCGGACGTTGCCTGACAGGCCCTGCCCGGCGAACTGGAGCGCGCCCACGAACGGACCGGCCGCAGTCTGGACGATTCGGCCGCTGCCGACGATCCCGGCGAACACCACGCGGCGGACGTCGACCGCGAGTTGCGCGCCCGGCTTGACCAGCACGTCGGCAGTGAATGGGCCGTAGTTGGTGCCGCCGCTCGCGGTGACGGCATAGGCGCCGCCACGGCCAACGATCCGCGCGTTGAGGTTGACGAGCCCGACGCCGACACCCGGACGCGGTGCACGCAGGACGACGACGGGGGCCGTCGCGCTGCCCGTGACGCGGGCGGACAAGGGGCCGTACGCGGTCGAATACGCGTCGGCATTCACCAGCACGGCACCGGTGGCCGGATCGAACCGGCCTTCGCCGCTGGTCACGCGGAACTGTGGCGCGTTCATCTGGAGATTGCGGAAGGTGACGATGCCTTCGGGGCTGTAGCCGACGTCCGAGCGGACGATCGCGTTGCCGCCGAGGAAGCTGCGCGCGCCCTCATTGAAGATCTGCGAGGTCTGCGCGACGACGCGGCCGGTGATCCCGAAGCCGCCCTTGGGCCCCGGTACCAGTTTCGCGTCGGTCGTCAGGTTGACGATGCCAATGCCGTCGACGCGGTAATTGTTGATCCGCCCCTTGAGCGCGCCGGTGTAGCGCCCGGTCGCCATGTTCGCGACGACCACCGCGGTCGCATCGATCTTGTCCGAGCGAATCTTGAGGTTGTCCGAGAGGACGTTGACGCCCGAGATCGCAAAGTCGCCGTCGATCGCGACGTTGGTGGCGAGCCCGCCGACGGCGGCATTGAGCCCCGTCACGCGACGCGCGCGCGCCTTGATCGGTACGAGGATACGGTCCGAGTTCACGCGTGCGAGACCCTCGGCGTAGAGGTTCTCGACGCCCATGTCGCCGAACGCGATCGTTGCCGCGCGAACCTTGTAGTCGACCGTCGGCGTCGCGAACGCGCCGTCGAGGACGACGCGTGCCGTGACATCACGACCGCGCAGGTTCGGCAGGATTGCGCCCGGGGTCAGCAGCTTCGCGTTGACCGCGAAATTGCCGAAACGGCTGTTGGCGAGATCGATCAGACCACCGGCGTCGACCGCGAGCGCGTCCGACTTCAGCGTCATCCGCGTATCGGCCTTGCGGTCGTTGAGCGTGGTGTCGATCGCGACGTCGAGCTGCGGCGCGGTCAGGCGCTCGACCGGACCTTCGAGATACAGGCCGGGCCGCGTCGAACCGCGCACTTCGATATGACCGTTCTTCGCGGTCAGCCCGAGATTGGCGAGTTGCCCGCTGCCGAGCGTTGCGACCGCGCGCCCCTGCCACGAGGCCCAGCTGCCGCGACCATCGACGGTCGCGGTCAACGGTGCCTTGAACGACCCCATCGTCGACACGACGCCGCCGACCGGTGCGGTCAGCTTCAAATTGACGTTGAGCTTGTTCTGCTCGGGCACCGCGTCGAGCTTGAGCACGAGGCGGTCGCCACCGGCGATGCCAGGGCCGGTCAGCGCGGTCGCGTTGGTGGTCAGCTGCGCGCGCTTGTCGGCGATGTGCACCGCGCCGTCGACCTTGACGATATGCGTCTGGCCGGTGACCGGCTTGGCGATCAGGAAGCGATCAATCACGAGTCGGTTCACGTCGATGTCGAGATCGGGGAGCAGCGGCGCGTTCGGATCGGTCGGCGTCGCGTTGAGCACCGGGCGGCGCTGCAACGTGACCAGCGGCGTGGTCAGCGAGCGCACGTCGACATGGTTCTTGGCGAACGCGAACGGACGCCAGTCGACGGCAAGCTTCGGGCTGGTCAGGAACACGCCCTTGGGATCGGACACGCGCACGTCGCTGAGCGTCATCGCGCCGTAGATCGAGCCGTCGATCCGGCCGACCTTGATGTTCAGCCCCGATGCGGTCGTGTAGCCGCCGATCTGGTCGGCGACGAGGCGCCTGCCCGGATCGGTGTTGATCCCGAACAACACGATCAGGACGAGCGCGACGAGGCCGACGACGAGGATCGCCAGCCATTTCAGGATGCGCTGCCACAGGGGGCGCCGTTCTACGATCACCGTTTCGGTCTGCTCGAACTGGTCCCGCTCAGCAGGGCCCTGTTCAACAGGTGGAGTGCCGTTTTCGGCCATCAGAATGCCTGCCCGATCGAGATATAGAGGGCGATCTTGCCGTCGCCCTCGCGTGGGTTCAGCGGCGTCGCGACATCGAAACGCATCGGGCCGAAGCTGGTATAGAAGCGCCCGCCGATGCCCGCGCCGTAGCGCAGGGACGACAGGTTCGGGGTGCTGCTCTCATAGCTGTTGCCGGCGTCGATGAACGGCACGATGCCGAAATCGCCAAACCGGTAGCGGGCCTCGAGCGCGAATTCGTTGAGCGAGCGCCCGCCGACCGGATCGCCGTTGGGATCGAACGGCCCGAGGCGCTGATAGCCATAGCCGCGCACCGATCCGCCGCCGCCGCCGTAATAGCGCCGCGATGGGGCGAGGTCGTCGCGGGAGACGCCCTGGATAGAGCCGGCCTTGGCGCGGCCGGCGATGACGATGCTGCTGGAGACGGGGTAGTAGAACGTCCCCTCGATCATCGTCCGGATGTACGGCTTGACCGAGCCCTGGACCGAGGTCTCGGGGCTGAGGTTGAGCGTCAGGCGATAGCCCTTGGTCGGATTGAGCAGGCTGTCCGAGCGATCGAACTTCACCTGGCCCGGCAGCGCGACGATACCGTAGGTCCGGCGGACGTTCCTGCCCTGCCCGAAATCATAGACGCTCTCGTTCGTGCCGACGAGTTCGCCACCATAATAATAGGTCAGCGGCTTCTGCCAGATCGGCGTGGAATCGTAGCTCCAGCGGACGCCGACGCTGGTCGTGAACGCGTCATAGGCGTCGTAATTCGAATGGTTCGCGCCCGCGGTCAGGCTGAACGTGCGATCGCGGCGGCCTGCGTTGGCGCGGCGGAACGTGCCCGACACGCCCTGCTCCTGCGTACCGGCGATCACCGATCCGATCAGCGCGCCCTCGTACGGAAACAGGTTGCGGTGCTGCCACGTACCCTCCGCGCGGAAGCCCTGCCCAGTCGAGAACCCGACATTGCCGCCGAGCGAGCGCGGCTTGCCCTCGCTCTGGCGGACCAGCAGGTCGACCTGCTCGGTGCCGTCGGGGTTGATCGTCCCGGTGCGGACCGGCTCGACCGACACCGTCGAGAACAGCGACGTCGCGACCAGCGCATCGCGCAGGTCGTCGGTCATCCGGTTGTCGTAGAGTTCGCCCGACTTGAACCGCGGGAACAGGTTCAGATGCTCCAGGTTGAAGACCGGATCGCCCTCGGTGCGAAGCTGCCCGAACGACGAGCGCGGGCCGGTATCGACGGGCAGCGTGTACGCGCCGGTCGGAGTCTGATCGTCGAGCAGGATATCGCGCTCGCCGACCTTGACGAACGGATAACCCTGCTGCGGCAGCGTCAGGCTGACATTCGCCTCCGCGCCCTGGATCCGCGCGGCCTCGATCGGATCGCCGACCTTCAGCGGCAATTGCGTACGGACGAGATCGGGGGGCGTCGTCGCGTCCGCCTTCACGGTGATCGACGACAGCGAATAGAGCCGGCCGGGTTGCGCGCTGACGGTCGCCTTCAGCCGCGTGGGCTTGGTCTGGTCGGCGTCGGGGATCGTCTCGATCGTCGAGATCGCGGTCGCATCGTAATAGCCGAGCGACTTCAGCAGCCGCACCGCCAGCGCCTCGTCCTCACGCGCACGCGCTGCGACCTGCGTGGCGTTCGCCGCCTTGCCCTTGCCCTCGGCGAGCGCGGACAGCGCCTTGTATTCACCCTCGAGCCCGTCGCCCGCCTTGTCGAGACCCTTGGTCGCGGTCTCGTAGCGGATGTCGGGCGCGTCCTTGTCCTTGATATCCGCCGCGGTCTGGAGCGGGGTCGTGTCGAAGCTCGACAGCGGCGTCAGCGGTTGCGCGAGTTGCGGATCGCTCGGGCCGGTCGGCGGCAGGACGTCGCCGGCCAGCGTCGTGGCGGGGGTCGTCGCGGTAGCAGGCATCGCCGGTGTCTGGGCGGGTGTTTGCGTCGACGTAGCAGGCAGCGGCGCCATCGCCTCCAACGGCGCATTCAGGTCACCGCTTAACGGCGGCAACGCGCCGTCGAACTCGGCGTCCGGCACGATCGGAGCGTCGGAACGCGGATCGTTCGACCGCGGCTGATCGCTTGGCTTGGGCGCGTCGGGGCCCTTGGCCGGGGCGGTGCCCGGCTTCACCAACTGCGCGGAACCGACGCCCGCGAATCCCGTTGTCGACGCTACCAACGCCAGAGCGAGCCAATAATGCCGGCTGTTAGAAGCTGTCACACGATCCCCTTTACAGGCAGCGATCGTGCTCGATTCACCCCCATCTTCGTCCACGTAACGCACATAGGACGGCTTGGTTTCACAAAAATTAACCTCAGACACAGCCGATTAGGCCACCGACCGGCATGACGACGGTATCGCGGCCGGGGCGGTCGATCCGTAGCGTCGCGGACGTCACAGTAGCGCCCGCCGAGATGTCGGCGCGCACCGCGACCGCCATGTCGAGCGTCGCGGTCACGTCGCCGCCGCGGTATTGCGTGACGCCGCCAAAGCCGAAACCGATCGTGGGCGACTGCGTCGTCATCGCGTAGTCGTTGGTCTTGCCGTCGATCGCTAAGCGGACCTGCGCGGGGTCGGCCGTGGCCATCGCAACGAGCTGCCGGCCGGCATCCATGCTCCAGAGATACGCGGCGCATCCCTTGGCGGGGAGCTTCTGCGTGCCGATCGCGCCGAGGGGACCCGGACCCGGATTCGTCCCCGGATTGGCCGCAGCCGACGGCGTCGCCGCTTGCAGCGCGAGCATAAGAGCGAGCGATATCATGGCGTCAGGCCTATCATGAACAGCCACGCAGGATAAGCCGCGATCGCCAGCAACGCGCCGAACGGAAGCGCAGTATCCGCCGCCATGCTGCGTCCCTTGATGTGTGCGGCGAGGACGACGCCGAGTCCGATCATGCTCGCGATCAGCAGGACGGCGGGCAACATCTGCCACCCGAGCCACAGCCCGATCGCGCCGAACAGCTTGGGATCGCCGCCCCCCATGCCGTCGCGTCCGCGTATGCGTCTGTAGCCGAACGCGACCAGCCACAGCGTGCAGAACCCGGCGAGCCCGCCGATCAATCGATCGGGCAGCGGCGGGTCGATATCGAACGCGGCGCCGACGAGCCCGGTCGCAGCCAGCAGGATCGTCAGTCGATCGGGCAGCCAGAATGCGACGAGGTCGAGGCTCGCCAACGCCAGCAACAGCCATCCGAACACCGCGCCTGCAACGCCTACCGGTCCCGGCGCAACGAGCCCCGCAGCCAAGCCGATCGCCAACCCCGCCAACTCGATCCGCCAATGAACCGGACTGATCGCAACGCTGCACCCTTTGCACCGGCCGCGCAGGACGAGCGCGCTCACCAGCGGTACCAGCTCGACCGCGCGGAGCGTCCGCCCGCAGCCATCGCACGCCGATCGCCCCTGCATCACCGATCGCCCGTCGGGCCAGCGCATCACCAGCGCCGCGACGAAGCTGCCGATGATCGCGCCGAGCACCCCCAGCAGCACCGCCCAGAACGCAGCCTCAGACACCCGTTTTCCGCACCAGGTAGCGATACACGCCGAGGAGGTTGATCCCGAACAACACGATGTTCTGCGTGCCCAGCGCCCAGTCTCCGGTCAAGGCCGCACCGCTCAGCCACGCGATCGACGAGGCAACGAACAGCACGAACCCCCACCCCGTCACGCGCCGCCCGAAGTCGAGCGACACCATGAACGCGGCGATGACGCCGGATGCTGCGGCGGACCATTTGAGCGTCGTGATGAGTGTTTCCATCGGACCGGTGTATGCGCTTCCGCGCCGCCCGATACTGAGCGAGGTCAACACGCGGCGTATGGTGGCAGCGGCTAGAACTTCAGCGTGTAATAGCGCGAGAACGGCGTGTCCTCATACGTGCCGAACGGCTCGCAGGCGACGAACCCTGCTTGTTCATAGAGCGACCGCGCCGGCGCATAGACCGCGGTGCTGCCGGTCTCCAGACTGACGCGACCATAGCCCCGCGAGCGTGCCTCGGCGATCAGGTGATCGAGCATCGTGCGACCGACACCGCGGCGGAGCCGATCGGGGGACGTCCGCATCGACTTCAGTTCGCCGTGGTCAGGATCGAGCTGCTTCAGCGCGCCGATCCCGGCGAGGACATCGTCGTCCCAGCACGACCACAGGGTAACCGCCGGATCGCGCAAACCGCTCATGTCGAGCGCGAAGACGCTGTCAGGCGGCGAGTTCGCATAGGCCTCCCGGAGATGCAGCGCGATCAATGCGACGACATCGGGATTATCCAGCGTCTCTCGAACGATCCGCATAGTCTCGACCTCCGCGTTCAAGTTCAGGGCAGCATCTCGCCGGCTTCCACGCCCCACAGCCCGCCAATCTGCACGAACCCCGCCTGCCCCTTCACGTCCATGCGGCACCAGCCACTGCCGCACTGGCTCAACCGCCCGACCACGCCTGGAGCGGCTCGCCACAGCAAGCGGCTGCCGGCATTGGGCTTCTCGCGAAGTTCGACGGGGTCAGCGCCGTGCACGATCGCGGTGCGCGTGCCGCTCAGCAGGTTCGCCTGCATCCAGCCTTCGGTGCCGTCCGGATCGGCGATCTTGCGCCATTCCTTGTAGATCGCGACCACCTTGATGGGGAGATCCTGGCGCTGATACAGCCAGCTCGCCGGATAGGTCCGCGCAGGGCCGGTCCGCATCCGCGCGCGCGATGCCGAGATCGACGCGTAATAGGGCAGCGTGCGCTTCGTCGCGTCGGCAGCCGCCACCGGGTCGGGCACCAGCGCGGTGGCAACGAAAACGGAAAGCGCGGCGGCGAGAATGCGCATGGTCATGTCCTAACTGGCGAACCGAACTCCTATCGCGACGAACCGCTTTCCTCAACCGAAGTTGCGGCCCCGACGGTGACGGGACGTTGACGGGCACGAGCGGCTTCGCCAAGCCATCCGCATGACCGACACACGCCGCTGTCCGAACCCGAAGGTCGTCGTCACTCGCGAGCTGGCCGATACGCTCATGGACCGGATGGAGGCGCTGTTCGACACGCAGAACAACCGCGCCGATGTGAAGCTCGACCGCGACCAGCTCGCCGCGGCGATGGCCGATTGCGACGTGTTCGTGCCGACCGTGACCGACGACATCGACGCAGCGCTGATCGCCGGTGCGGGCGACCGGCTGAAGCTGATCGCCAACTACGGCGCGGGCGTGAACCATATCGACCTGAAGGCGGCGCGCGCACGCGGCATCATCGTCACCAATACGCCGGGGGTGCTCACCGAGGACACCGCGGACATGACGATGGCGCTGATCCTGTCGGTCCCGCGGCGCCTGGCCGAAGGCGAGAAGCTGGTGCGGTCGGGGCAGTGGAACGGCTGGAGCCCGGGCGGGATGCTCGGCCACCGGATCGGCGGCAAGGCGCTCGGGATCGTCGGGATGGGTCGGATCGGCCAGGCGGTCGCGCTCAGGGCGCGCGCGTTCGGGCTGACGATCCATTATCATAACCGCACCCGCCTCCCCGCGGTCCGCGAGGCGCAACTCGCCGCCACCTTCCATGCATCGCTCGACGACATGCTCGGGGCGGTCGACATCGTCACGATCCACACGCCCTTGAACGCCGACAGCCTCGACCTGATCGACGCCCGGCGGATCGGCCTGATGCAGCCGCACGTGTACCTCATCAACGCCGCGCGTGGCGGGATCGTCGACGAGGGTGCGCTGGTCGACGCGCTGGAGGCGGGCAAGCTCGCGGGCGCAGGTCTCGACGTCTGGGCGCACGAGCCGGCGATCGATCCGCGGCTGCTCGCGCTGCCCAACGTCGTGATGCTGCCGCACATGGGCTCCGCGACGCTCGAAGGGCGGATGGCGTCAGGCGAGCGCGTCATCCAGAATATCCGGATGTGGGCGGATGGCCATCGCCCGCCGGATCAGGTGCTCGACGGCTGGATCTGAGCCCACCGATACGATCTGCATCAATATTTCGGAACCGATGCCGCGATGCAGCATTTGTTGGATACCCCCGGAGAGACAGGAGTATCCAAGATGAAGAAGTTTGCCGTTTCCGCCCTGCTGGTCGCATCCGCCGTGTCGATGAGCGCATGCTCGACGCTCAAGGGCGCGGGCATCGGTGCAGCCGGTGGCGCAGGCGTCGCCGCCGCGACTGGTGGTAGCGTCGAGAAGGGTGCAGCCGTTGGTGGTGCCGGTGGCGCCGTCGTCGGCACCGTCGCCGACTGATACGTTACCCCGCAACATGAACGATCCTCCCCCGCCAGGGGGAGGGTTAAACCGAACGCCCTTAAACCGCGCGCATCCAGTGGGTTCGCGCTACCGTTCCGGTCAGGACCTTCGACCCGAACGCCTTGATGATCTTCGCCGCATCCGCGCTGTTCATCAGCACGACGCGTGTTCCGCCCGATGGCAGTGTCTCGATCGCACTGATGATCGCGCCATGCTTCTTGCACATCGCCACGACCTGAGGCTGTTCGACGCTGACATTGACCGCGCGCGAGATCGGCACGACCGTGTCCGTACCCGTCGTCACGATGCGGACTCTGAGGTCACGAAGGCAGAATAGATCGTCATGCGGCATTCCCGGCTCGGAGCGGGAGCGCAAAGCATCTCTCAGTCGCAGCCTGCCCGTACGAAGCGCCCCGATGGCTCATCTATGCGCGCTATCGCCCCGAACGGCAATGGCGCTGCGTGCCCCGCTATGCTCGCACGCGCAGCAAAGCTAGGCCGAACCCGACGAAGATCGCCCCCGTCACGCGGTCGAACGCGCGCCGCAACGCCGGGCGCGTAAGATACCGCGCGAGCGTTCGACCACCGGCTGCATACATGCCGTACCAGAAGCTCTCGACCACCGCGAAGGTCACCACGAGTATCGCGAACTGGGGCGCCTGCGGTGACGCGCGGTCGACGAACTGCGGTAGGAACGCGGCGGCGAACAACAGCAGCTTCGGATTGCTGATCCCGATCACGAACCCGCCGCGGAACAGGCGCCACGCCGACACGGAAGGAGGGAGCGCCACCGGCGACGTATCATCACCGACATCGATCGGAGCCCCCGCCCCGCGCCACGCCTTGATGCCGAGGAATATGAGGTACGCGACGCCGGCATAGCGCAGCGCGTCGAACACTCTCGGCCAAGCCGCGAGCAGCGCGGATACGCCCGCCGCGGACGCCGCCAGCACGAGCACCAGCGCGGTCAGGCACCCCACCATCGCCGCGACGCTACGCCGCGCGCCAAAGGCGATGCTGCGTGTCATGACGTGCAGCATGTTGGGTCCGGGCGTTCCGCATAAAAGGAACACCGCGACCACGAACAACCACCAGGCGTGTAGCGTCATTTACGGCTCCTGTTGTTCACGGGGCGGTTCGGGCGGTTCCCGTGTGTCCATCCGCCCCCAGCCCCATCACCCCAGCGGAAGCAGGGGTTTCCCCGTTTGGCGGGCGACTAAAACCTCAAAACGATACCCCAGCTTTCGCTGGGGTGACGGGGCTGCTTAGGAAAACGAGGAAAATTTCGCTTGAGACGCGTTCGGCTCAGTCACTGATATCTACCGCCTCAATCCCCCGTCAAAATCCGGTCGACCAGCTGCCCGACGCTCGGCACGAAGCCGTTCGAATAGAACGGATCCTTCTTGAAATTATACGCGGCATGGCCTGCGAACATCAGGTTCTGGTCGATATCGCCGCCATGCGCGATGTCCTGCAAAGTCTTCTGGATGCAGAAGCTGCGCGGGTCGGCGAGGCGTCCGGTCGAGTTGGTCTCGGTATCCGCCCAGCTCGAGAACGAGCATTGCGACAGGCAGCCCATGCAGTCGGCCTGGTCCTTGCGGATCATGCCCTTCTCGGTCGGGCTGACGAACACCAGCGTGTTGTCCGGCGTCTTGAGCGCATCGGTGTAGCCCTCGCCGAACCACTGCCGTGCACGCAGCAGGTCGTTGCGCGTAACCCAGAAGTTCTTGCCCTTCACGCCTACGTCGAGCTGGAAAATGTGGTCGCCCGCCTCCTGCGTCGAGAACGCGATCTGACGCTCCGAGCGTGCTTCGAGCGAGCGGAGGAACGGATTGCGCACCGCCGACGAATAGAAGCCGGTCGGCGAGAACTTGTGCAGCAGCACGTCGCCTTCCTCGATCTGCGTCAGCGCGTCCTTCCACCCCTGGGGGATCGGGCTTTCGCGAGTCAGCAAGGGCCGCGTGCCGAACTGAAACGCGATCGTGCCAAGCTCGGGATTGTCGATCCAGTCGTTCCAGTCGCGCAGATACCAGACGCCACCGGCCATCACGATCGGCACGTCGTCGCTGATGCCGCCTTCGCGCATCACGTCGCGCAGTTCCTTCACGCGCGGATACGGGTCCTGCGGCTTCAACGGGTCCTCGGCGTTCGACAGGCCGTTATGCCCGCCCGCGAGCCACGGGTCCTCGTACACCACCGCGGCAAGCCATTCGGCCGCCTTCGAATACGCCCGCTTCCACAGCGCGCGGAAGGCACGGCCGGAGCTGACGATCGGCAGGTAGCTCACGCCGTAGGATGCGGTGATCTCGGACAGCTTGTACGGCATGCCCGCGCCGCAGGTGACTCCGGCGACCTTGCCCCGCGTGCGTTCGAGCACGCCGTGCAGGATCCGCTGCGCGCCGCCCATTTCCCACAGCACGTTGATGTTGATCGCGCCCTTGCCGTCGGCGATCTCGTAGGCGCGCTCGACCTGCTGGACCGCGCCTTCGATGGCGTATTCGACCAGTTCCTCGTGACGGGCACGCCGCGTCAGGGCTTCATAGACCTGCGGGATGATCTTGCCGTCGGGATCGTAGCTGTCCGCGTTGACCGCCGACACGGTGCCGATACCCCCGGCCGCAGCCCAGGCGCCGGCCGACGCGTGGTTGGTCGCGGCGACGCCTTTGCCGCCCTCAACCAGAGGCCAGACTTCCCGACCGTTATAGACGATAGGCTTCAGGCCCTTGAACACGACGTCACCTCTCCCGGAAAATACGGCCCCCTATATCGCAAGGACGCAGCGTGCGAGCAATATTACGACCTAGGTTAGCGCGCCCGGACGGTTCAGGGCACCTTCGTACAGCGCGCGATAGCGAGCGATCATAACCGCTTCGTCGAATTCCGCGCGCGCCTTGGCCTGGTTCGCGGCCCCGACCGAGGCGCGCAAGGCGGGATCGCCGACCAGCGCCTGCAACGCATCACGCAACCGAACCTCGTTTGCGATCTCGGTCACGAACGGCAGATTCTCGGGCGCGACCATCCGCGTGATGTCGCCGACCGGATAGCTCGCGATCGGCAGGCCCGCGGCCATCGCCTCGACCACCGCGATCGGGAACTGCTCGCTGCGCGACGACACCGCCAGCATGTCGAAATGGCCGATATAGCGGTATGGGCGATCGAGAAATCCGGGCAGCACCAGCTTGTCCGCCATCCCCATCGCGGCGGCGGCTTGCAGGATGTTCGCGCGCTCCGGGCCCTCCCCGATGATCACCAGCCGCACGCGTCCGGATACACCGCCGACCGCACGGACCAGCGCGGTGAGGTCCTTCACCTCGCGCAAGCCCGCCAGCGCACCGATCACGACTTCCTTGGCGTTGCGCGTGAACCCGGGGATGGCCTTGGGCTCGGGCTTCTGCGCGTAATAAGCCGTGCCGATCCCGTTGACGATCCGGTGGACGCGCTCGCGCGGCTGTTTCCAGGTCTTCAGCGCGATGCCTTCGAGCACCTCGGAGGGCACTGCCAGCGCATGCGCCGCGCCCAGCGCGAGCCGCCGATAGATGTTGCGCTCGATCTTGAGCCCGCCCGCCTCGTCCGCGTTGAACCCGTCTTCGTGATGCACGAGCGGCGGCGCGCCCTTGGCGAACGCCCGCCGCGCCATCGCCCCATCTATCGCACCCCAGTTATAGCTCAACACCAGATCGAACCGCCGCATATACTGCGCGATCGCCTCGTAGCGCTTGACCGAAGGCTTGCCCGTCAGCGGCGGTGGATTCTGCGCGATCTCGTAGCGGATGCCCTTCGCAATCGAGTCCCGTGCTTTCAAGGCATCGGGCATACCCGACACGATGGTATGCTTCGCGCGATCCCCGATCGCATTCATCAACCGAACCGCCCGCGCCTCCTTGCCGCCAAGATCGAACGACGAGTGGAGATGCAGGATGTTCACGGGAGCAGACATAGCGAACGCGATGCCGATTTCGGCGCGCGCTTTCAAGGGACCTTCGATACCCGACAGGACTTGCCCGCTCCGCCATCCGCGTTCGCCGTTCCCGCAATGACCACTTGCAGGCGCCCCTTGGTTGGACGAGCATGGTAGGCAAAGGGGAGAGAATGATGATCAAGGCATTTCTGATCGGGCTGGCGGCGACCGTCTCGGTATCGGCATTGGCGCAGACCAAGCCGTCGACCACGACTTATATCCAAGCCGGCACGCTGCTCGATCGCCCCGGTCAGGCGCCGCGCGGCAACACGACGATCATCGTTCGCGACGGCAAGGTGGCGGAGTTGCGCGACGGCTTCGTGGCGCCGGAGCAAGGCGCGACTCTGGTTGATCTCCGCAACGCCTTCGTCCTGCCGGGGCTGGTCGACATGCACGTGCATCTCTGGGGTATCGGCGGCGATCCGATGCGCGCGCGTCTGGAGGCGCTGAACCGCGACCGGTTCGACGACGAGATGACTGCCGTCGCCAACGCGCGCACGACGCTGAACGCAGGCTTCACCTCGGTCCGCGATCTCGGCGGCGATCCGCGCGGCATCCGTGCGCTGCGCGACGCGATCGACGCCGGGACGGTCGAGGGACCGAGCATCACCAACGCGGGCGAAATGATCTCGGTGACCGGCGGGCACGGCGACGGCGGCAACGGGCTGGCCGAGGAATTCGCCGACATGGTGCATGCCAAGGAAGTGAACCTCTGCGACGGTCCCGACGACTGCCGCCGCGCGGTGCGCGCGCAGGTCGCGCTCGGCGCCCGCGTCATCAAGTTCGCCGCGACCGGCGGCGTGCTCTCGAACGTCAGCGGCGGGCTCGGCCGTGCGATGACGCCCGAGGAGATGCGCGCGATCATCGAGACGGCGCATACGCTCGGTCGCAAGGTCGCCGCGCATAGCCATGCGACCGAGGGCACGCGTGCGGCGCTGGAGGCCGGCGTCGATTCGATCGAGCACGGGACGTTCCTCGACGCGGATACGATCAAGCTGTTCAAGACCAAGGGCGCCTATCTGGTGCCGACCGAGATCGCGCCCGTCGCGGCGCTCGCGCAGGCCCGCGGCGGCGCGCTGCCACCCGCGACGATCGTCAAGGCCGAAGCCGCAGCCGCCGCGATGGCCGACAGCCACCGTCGCGCCTATGCGGCCGGCGTGAAGGTCGCGTTCGGAACCGATACCGGCGTGTCGAAGCACGGCGACAACGCGACCGAGTTCGCGCTGATGGTGAAGAACGGCCTAACCCCAACGCAGGCAATCGCCGCCGCCACCGTCGGTGCCGCCGACCTGCTCGGTCGCGACGACATCGGTATGCTGGCGCCCGGCAAGACGGCGGACATCATCGCGGTGACGGGCTCTCCGCTGCAGGACGTCACGCGGCTCGAACACGTCGATTTCGTCATGCACCGCGGCAAGATCGCCAAGACGTCGTCCGGCGGCGTCTGACAGCCGGGATCGACCGCGCGGCGTCCGGGGTTCAGTGGCGCTGACCCCGGCCCGTCGCGGCCCAGTAGAGTCCGCCCAGCAGATGCTGGAGATAGCGCTCGTCGCGGTACGCCTCCGCATCGTGGCCGAGCAGTGTGACGAACACCCGCCCCTTCTCATACCGATGATGCCAGGCTTCGGGGTGGTCCTTCCCCATCGGCTTCGCCACCTGACCCGGCCAGATCCTGGTCGGATCATAGCTCGTCTCGTCCACCGTCAGCACCGTGTCGATGGCCACCGCGAACGGATTGCTCGTGACGTAGAACTCGTCGCTCCAGATCCAGCGGTCGGGCACGCCGAACGTCGCCGGAAAGCCCTTGTCGACCACGGTGACGACGCCGGTCTGCAGCATCGGATGATTGACGAAACTGCGACCCACCAGTTTCTCGTACCACGGCCAGTCGGCCTTCGGGATGATCGCGGCGCGGTGCACGA
This sequence comes from Sphingomonas sp. PP-CE-3G-477, assembly GCF_003050745.1. GTDB lineage: Bacteria > Pseudomonadota > Alphaproteobacteria > Sphingomonadales > Sphingomonadaceae > Sphingomonas. Next base: position 66,807 of record NZ_QAOF01000006.1, read on the forward strand.
CGATCGCGTTGCCGCCACCCCGCATATACACCTCGAAATGCCGACGCTGCGTCTCGCTCAGCTGTTCCGCCGGGGTATTGAGGAACATCACCGCCGCGTAATGGCTGAGGTCACCATCGAACACCGCAGGGTCGCTGGTCCACTCGATGTGAAACGCATGCAGCTTTGCGAGGTGCTCGATACTGTCGCGCGCGACCGGAATATATTCATAGTGGTATTTGCTGGGGGTCGCGATCACCAGGACCTTGAACTGATCCTCGGCGAAGCCGACCGACGGGATCATCACAAGGACGATCGCGAGAAGCGCTCGAAAAGCCGCGGTCATCATGTCCCTTTCGCGTCGCCAAAGCGCCTTATAGCGATCGAAGCCCCGCCGATGATACCGCGGCGCGTGTCAATCCGCCGGCGTGGCGAACCAGATGACGTGTCGCGGCCCCTTGCCGTTGCTGCGCGCCCGCACGACGACCTCCTCGGTACGAAACCCCGACGACGCGAGACGACGGACGAAGACCGGGTCGGGTGCCGCCGACCAGATCGCCAGGACGCCGCCGGGGGCGAGCGCTCGCTTCGCCGCAACCAGTCCGCGTACCGAATAGAGCCGGTTGTTATCGGTCCGCGTCAGCCCGTCGGGGCCGTTGTCGACGTCGAGCAGGATCGCATCGTACGCCGACGACGCCTCTGCGATGACGGCGCCGACATCGCCCTGCACCAATGTCACGCGCGGATCGTCGAGACAGCCCGCCATCAGCGTCGCCATCGGCCCGCGCGCCCAGTCGATGATCTCCGGCACCAGTTCGACCACCGTTATCCGCGCGTTCTGGTCGAGCGCCGCCAGCGCCGCGCGCAGCGTGAACCCCATGCCGTACCCACCGATCAGCAGATGCGGTCCCTGTCGTTGGCGCGGGCGCTTTCCCAGCCGTTCGCAGGTCATGACCGCGAGCGCCTCTTCCGACCCCGTCATCCGCGTACTCATCAGCTCGGCACGATCGAGCAGGATCATGAAGTCGCCGCCGCGGCTGTACAGGTGCAGTTCCTCACCGCCGCCCGGCACGATCGCGGTGGCCAGCAATTCCCGTGGTGTCATGCTGCGCTCGCGTCCCTGGATACCGGGTCCTGCATCAATGCGGCCGCCGCCCGGCAGTCCGCGCGGCATTGGCCTTCTCTTCGGTCGCGAGCTTGCGCCAGCGCGCGAACCGGTCCGGCGCCAGCGTCCCCGCCTTGATCCCCGCCTGGACCGCACAGCCCGGCTCTACGGTGTGCGAACAATCCGAAAACTTGCACGCCTGCGCCGCCAGTTCGAAATCGTCGAAGACCTCGGCGATCCCGGTCGACGCGTCCGACAGTTGCAGTTCGCGCATGCCGGGCAGGTCGAGCAGCCAGCCGCCCTCCTCCAGCCGGTGCATCTCGCGCACGGTGGTCGTATGCCGTCCCGTCGAGTCGCCCTTGCGGATCGCCTGCGTAAGGATGCTCTCCGACCCGCGCAACGTGTTGACGAGCGTCGACTTTCCGACGCCGGACGATCCAAGGAACGCCACCGTCTTGCCCTTGCCGCACCAGGCCGCGAGGTGTGCGACGCTGGCCGGATCGCGACCGTCGATCGCCTCGACTTGCAATCCCGCCTCGATGCCGTGCACCGCCGCCACGAACGTCTCAGGGCTATCGGTCAGGTCGATCTTGGTCAGGACGACGACCGGGTTCACCCCGACCTCGCGCGCGAGAACGAGGTAGCGCTCGATCCGCGCGACGCTGAAATCCTGGTTGCACGACGCGACGAGGAACACCGTGTCGACATTGGCGGCGATCATCTGATCCTTGCGCGGATCGGCGGGTGATCGCCGCTTGAACAGGTTCATCCGGTGCAGGACGCGCACCGGCTCCAGCGTCCGATCGTCGATCAGCAGCCAGTCGCCGACGGTCGGATGATCGTCCGTCGGCAAGGCACCGGCTATGTACGGCGAGACGAAACGCTGGCCCCCGTCGCCGGCGACCGCGATCTGGCCGCGGTGGACGGACATCACGCGAACGGGGTGGCATTGCGCCGTTTCGTCATCCGAAACCTGGACGCTGAAATGATCGTTCCAGCCAAGATCGAGCAGTGTCTCGGTCGGAGCTGTCATCGGGTTGCGGCGTCCACTATCATGCCCGCTCGGCTGACATCATCCGCGCCGATACGCAAGCGACCAGGGTGACGCCGAACCGTCGCTACGCGGCTCGCCAACGCCGATATCCCATGACCGCCAGCGCGATCATCACCGCATAGAGGCCTGCCGTCAGCATGAGCCCCTTGACGATGAACATCCCGACATAGAGCACGTCGACCACGATCCAGAGCAGCCAGCTCGCAGCATGACGCCGCGCCGTCCAATATTGCGCGACCAGGCTGAAACTGCTCAGCCCCGCGTCCATCCAGGGCAGCGCCGCATTCGTGTAGCGGCTCATGAACCAACCGATCGCGAGCGCGCCGACCGCACCGGCCGCCAGCCCGGCGGAGGCTTGCGCGCGATGCAACGGCCGCACGACGATGTCGCCGGTATCCGCCTTGCCGCGCGCCCACGCGATCCAGCCATAGACGATCGCGATCCCGAACAGCGCCTGCAGGACCATGTCCGCATACAGGCGAACGTCGAGGAAGAGCTTGAAGTACAGGGCGCAGGCGACGAAATTGACCGGCCAGCACAGCATGCGCCGCGTCGCGGTCAGCCAGATGCCCGCGAAGCTGACGACGACGGCGATGATTTCGAACCCCGTCATCGGACCGGACCCTCGCCGCCGATTCGCTCCAGGAAATCCTGCCCGGCTGCCGACAGGAACCAGTCGGCATGACCGACCAGATAGTCGTCACATGCCAGCGTTGCGGCATCCGGATCGTCGACGATGCCGGCGAAGTAGTCGATCTCCGACAGCGCGAATTCGAGATGGACCAGCGGCAACAGGCGCACGATCGTCGCGATGTCGGCGCGGCTCAAAGGCCGGATCGTCGCATAGCCCGAAAGGATCGCGATCGCGGCCTCCGGGTCCGCGATCGCCGCGTCATCCCCCTGCCCCAGCTTCAACCACTGTATCGCGGTCCGCTCGATCGCGGTGGCGATGTCATGAACGGCGCAAGTACGATCGGCGAGACCGAAGTCGAACACCGTCCGCACGCTCCCGTCGCCCGCCCAGAGCAGGTTCGACGGATGCCAGTCGTTGTGAGTCCATAGCGGCACTTGCGCCGCCAGCAGCGCGGGAAGCCCCTCGCCCAACGTTCCGAACAGTCTCGCAAGGTCCCGCCGCCACGGTCGGGGCGTCAGGAATGCGGCGAGCGCCGGACGGGCGGCGACATAGACTTCGGCCGCCGCGATCGGATCGGCTGCGGGCAGGATCGTAAAGCTCGCCACGAGCGGTTGCGGGCGACGTGCCGGAGCCATAAAATCGCGTGCGGCCAAGTGCAGCGTCGCAAGGGCGACCCCCGCGGCATGCGCGTGGGCGTGCGTGAAGAACGGCGTCCACGACAGGCTGTCACGGTACAGGTCCGCGCCGGGCGCCTCGCGAAAGAGCTCGTAGGACCACTCGCCGCGCGCAACTACACTCCCGCCGTCTGCGGTCGCCATCACTTCGGCAACGGAAACGCCCGCACCGGCGAGATGCGCGATGAATGCGTGCTCCTCGGCCAGGCCCTCGATCGAGCGGACACTCGCGTGATGACGTTTCAGCAAGAACGCGCCCTGCGTCGCGTGGACCAGCGTCGCGGCGGAGAATGGTCGCGGGGAATGCCAGTGCAGACCGGTCATCCGTCCTGCCGCCGGGAAGCGGGCGAGTACCGCCTCGGCCTCGTCCGCGGTTATCGCGGGCCAGGTCGGCGCTTCCATCGCGGTGCCCATACCGTGGACCAGATGCGCGGGCTGCGACGCCACCTCAGAACGCCCGCGAGATCGTCGCCATGACCGCCGCGCCGCTGCCGATGTAATAAGCGGGCGGTGCGCCAGCGATGACCGTGCCGTTGCGGCCGATCGTGTCCTGCGCATTGGTGCTGACCGACTGCACACCGGCGAGGACGTGCGGATCGGTGACGTTGATCGCGTTGACGCGCAGGTCGGTGCGCTTGCCGTCGAGCCAGTCGGCGAGGTGCATGCCGACCGACAGGTCGAGCGTCGCATACCCCTTGATGCGTTCGTCGTTCATGAAGCTCGCATATTGCCGGCCGATATATTTCGACGCGACGCTGCCGAAGAAACGCCCGTCGTCATAGATCCCGCCGGCGCCGAACTGCACCGTCGGGCTGGACACCGCGTGCTTGCCCCTGGTCGGCAGGAAGTCCGCGCCGACTGGGAGGTCGTCATCGATCCGCGCGCGCAGATATTCGCCGGAAAGATACAGGCTGACCCCGGCGACCGGGCGATAGTCGATCTCCGCATCGACGCCGTACGAAGTCTGGCCGCCCGCGTTGAGCGTCGCGTTGACCTGCGCGCCGCCCTGATCGAGCACGGTCGCGAGTTGGCGGTTGCGGAACTTGTAGTGGAAGCCGGTCACCGACGCGGAGAACTGCTCGCCGATGAAACGATAGCCCACTTCCTCCGAGACAGAATACTCGTTCTTGAGCGCGTTGGTGCCCTGCACGACGACCGCGCCACCCGCATAACTGTTGTAGAGCGTGAACTCGTTCGGCGTGCGGAAGTTGGTGGTGATGTTGGCGAACAGCTGCTGGCGATCGTCGATCCGGTAGTGGATCGCGGCGCGCGGCAACGCGGCGAAGCTGTCGTTGCGCACCTTGTCCTGCGGTCCGGGGAGGTAGTTGCGGCCGTTGCGGAGGACGTTGACGCCCTTGAACCCCGCGTCGATCGTCAGCCGCGGCGTGAGTGCGATGCTGTCGGCGAGGAAGAAGCCTTTCGTGACGGTGACGGTGCGCTGGTTCTCATAGGCGAGCAGGCGGCCGTCGGCGGTGCGGATTGCCTTCGAACGATAGCCCCAGCGGTCGAACGGCTGCCCATCGGCGTCGACCGAGGTGTACGACTGCGTAACGCGGTCGGTGCCGTAGTCGAACCAGAGCCCAGCGGTGAGCGTGTGTGCGCCGGTCCTGAAGGTGAGCTTGCTGACGTTGCCGGTTCGCATCTGGTCGCCGGTATAATTGCCGAGCACGGTCGCGACGCCGTCGACTGCACCGGGCAGCGCGATCGGCTGTGCCAGTTCCTCGGTGCCAAGGAAATTGCCTTCGGTGGTCAACTGCGTGCCGTAAGGCGAGTTGCCGTAGCCGAACTGGAGGTAGGTGGTGCTGTCGAGCGCCAGCCGATCGGTCAGCACCAGGTGCACCGGCGCGGAGGCGTAGAGGTTGCGGAACGGCGCGCGGTACAGGCGCCAATAGTTGGTGTTCCCTGCCGTGTAGCGCTTGTCGTAGTTGAACCCGCGACCTTGCGCGTTCCATTCGGCGAGCGTCGGGCTCGGGTAGCTCGACGAGTTCGCGTCGTTATACGACAGCGCGAGGCTGGCGCGGTTGCCGGCACCCCATTCGTTAAGGATTTTGGCGTCGATGTGCTGGCGTGTATCGAAACCCGCACCCCGCCAATTGTCCGCGCGGGTGTTCGAATAAGACAGGAACGCCTTCAGCCCGGTGTTGCCGATCGTCCCGCTATCGACGCGGAAGAACCCACGCCGGGCCGCGTAGCTGCCGAGTGACAGGTCGACGAGCGCTCCGGCGCGCGCCTTCGGATCGTCCAGCGACAGCGACAACAGCCCGCCGGCGCCGCCGAGCGTCGGTGAATCGATATCGACCGAGCCTTGCGCGAGCGTGATACGCTTGAGGTTCTCCGGGTCGGCGAACTGCGACGGATAGGCGTAGTAATAGCCAATGTCGTTCTGCGGCGCGCCTTCCATCAGCACGCCGATCTCGTCCTGGCCGAGCCCGCGCAACGTCAGGCTGGAACTCGTCGACAGGCCGTACGGGTCGCTCGACGCGACGTTCGCGCCGGGCAACAGCGTGACAAGCTGGAACGCGTTGAGCGTCGGCGCCTGCTTGACGATGAAGTCGGCGGAAATCGCACTCTGCGCGCGCGGCACCTTCTGGTCGGGCAGCAGACCGGCTGGGTCCTGCTTGCCGACCACCCGGATCTCGGCAGGCTCGACCGGATCGGACGCTTGCGCCCCGGCCGACGATGCGGCGAGGGTCGCAGACAGGGACAGCGCGACCCGCCCCAGAAGTCTGCGCTCGCGCCCAGCGGAAATCACACTCAAACCAGCACTGAAAAACGTCACGTCCACTCCAATCGGAGGGACGACGGGCCAGCCGCAGACCCTCCCTACGCCGGTATAAGCCGGATCAGGTTCAGCGGGTCATGGGCTGCTGCCCACCTCTCAGCCGCGCATGAGCGGCCCCCCGGGGATACGCGTCGCTTAGGCGGTCCGGGGGTGCGTGGAAAGCGCTATCGCGTGCGGTTCACGGGGCGGCGGCGAACACGTCCTTGCCGATATGCGTGATCCGGCACGCCAGGTCCGCCTCGCCGCTTGCCACCACGTAGAAGTCGCCGGCGTCGGCGATGCCCGTCGTGAAGACCACGTTGTCGAGGTACATGCTGTCCTTCAGCGGCTCGGTGAGCGCGGGGTTCGGTTCCAGCAATGCGGTGTGCTCGGTCGCCACCGTGATCGAGGGATCATCCTTGTCGAGGATCGACCAGTACGTCCGGTAGATGCCGACCACGCCCGACGGCTCGACGCCGTGCCACAGCGTCAACCAACCTCGATCGGTCAGGATCGGTGGTGCGCCGCCGCCCATCCGCGCGGTCGAGACGGTGGCCGAATGCGGGCGGATGCCGGGCTTGTCGTGCGGCTTCCAGTGCAACGCATCGGGCGAGCGCGACAGGTTGATCGACGGTCCGCTGCGCCATTCGCTGCCCGGCGGATACGCGAAATACAGATCGCCGAGCGGTCGCGTCTGCGCCCAATACTGCCCGTCGATCAGCCCTTCGAAGATCAGCATGTCCTTGTTCTGGTGATCGAGCACGATCCCCTCGAGCTGCCAGTCGAGCGCGTCGGCGGACGAATACAACGTCGTCGAATGCCGCTCCGGGCTCACCGAACAGGTGGTCATCAAATACCGATCCCCAACCTTCGAGATCCGCGCATCCTCGACGCCATAGCATTGGTACGACGTCCGCGGCGCGATCGCCTTGTCGTAATGCACCGCAACGACCGATCGTGCCTCGGGGTCCAGCTCGACCGGCAGCAACCAGGACAACGACGTCAACGCCATCACCTTCCACCCGCCCCCAGGGATCAGGAACTTGCGCGGATCCTTCGTATCAACCATCTGCAACGGCCACGCATCGAGCAGGTATGCGCCGTCCTGCCAGCGGATCGCATGGACGTTGCCGTTCTTGATCGGCTGCCGCAGAGCCTCCGCCACGCGCACCATTAGCAGCAGATTGCCGTTCGCCAGCCGCGTCATTCCCGGGTTAAACGCGCCGAGCACATAGGTCTCCGCGCCGACCTTCCCCGCCAGCGGCGAGCGCGACAGGTCGATGTCGGCGGGGGTGAAGACGAGCTGATCGAACATGCTATTCTCCTAAGGTATCTAATCTTTCATCGCCCCCCTTGGCCCTCCCCCTTTTTGTTCGCCACCCTATCTCCGTTCGCCCTGAGCGAAGTCGAAGGGCGTGCTCCGAGCGAAGGTGCTTCGACTTCGCTCAGCACGAACGGAATTGGGGAAGCTAGTCGGCGCCTATTCCCCCTCCAGCGCCCGCGGGACGATGACGATCTGCTGGATCACGGTCCGCGTCGGCTGCGTCAGCACGAACTCCACCCCGACCGCGATGTCCTCCGCGCGCAGCATCTGCTCCGCCTCGATCATCTGGCGCTGCTTTTCGTCGGGCACGTCCGGATACTGCATGTTCGAGCCGACCTTGCCAGGCTCGACCAGCGAGACTTTGATCCCCTTCGGCCCAAGCTCGCGCCGCAACGCCTCCGAGAAGCCGGCGATTCCGGACTTTACCCCGGCATACACCGTCGAGCTCGGCCCGAGGATATGCGCGCTGAGCGAACCGATGATGACGATGTCGCTGATCGGCTTCATCCGATGCGCGGCATGGTGCGCGCTGAGCAGGTACGCCGTGAAGTCGACCGCGATCGCATAGCGGAGCTCGTCCTCGCTCATCTGCGTCAGCCCGCCCGCTGCGACCGCCGCGTTGACGACGGTGATGTCGAACCCGCCGAGATACGCCTCGCCCGCGTCGAAGAACGCGCGGACCTTGTCGGGATCGGCGAGTTCGGTGACCATCCCGTCGCCCTCGCCGACTTCGCGGATACGCGCCAGCGCGTCCTGCAGATACCGCTCGTCGCGCCCGCAGATATAGACCGTCGCACCCTCGGCCGCGAGCAGCACCGCGATTGCCCGGCCGATCCCGGTGGTCCCCCCGGTAATGATCGCGCGGCGGCCCTTCAGCGGGCGGACAGTGGTGTGGGCGTCGGAGAGTTCGGTCATCAAGTATCCCGGCTTGTCAGCAGATTGGCGGCGAAACGCACGTTGAAACACTGCGCGCCGACCTCCCCTAAGCGCGGATCGCCGCCCCCTCAAGCGCGCGCGCCAGCAACCCGTCGATCGGCTCCTGCAGCATCGTCTCGCTCAGCGTCGGTGCGTGGCCGACACCCGGCACCGTCACCAGTTCGGCCTGGTCGAGCGACGCCGCCATCCGCTCCGCCGTCGCCGCCGACAACAGGTCGGAGCGCCCACCGCGCACGATCAACGTCGGCACGTCGCGCAGCGAACCCAGCGCCTGCCACATGTCAGGCCCCGCCTCGTTCCCCGGCACGCGGAACGGCTCGGCGATCTTCAGATCATAGTCGAGCACGATGCGCCCAGAACTGTTTAGCCGATACAGCCGCTTGGCCATCGCCAACCAGTCCCCGATCTGCCAGTCGGGATAGACGTCGGCGTTGTTCTCCGAAACGCAGCGTGCTGCATGCATCCAAGTCGGGAAGACGCTCGCCTTGCCGACATAGCCGCGGATTCGCGACAGCCCCTGCGCGTCGATCTCCGGCCCCACGTCGTTGAGCAACGCCGCCATCATCCGACCGCGCGATGGCCCGGCCATCAGCATCATCACGATCCCGCCCAGCGACGTGCCGAACGCGATATACCGATCGATACCCTGATCGGTCAGCAATGCCTCGACGTCCTGCACGTACGTCAGCGGGACGTACGACATCGGGTCCTTCGCATACGCGCTCTCGCCGCGCCCGCGAAAATCCACCGCGATCAGGCGCCAGCGCCCTGCCAGCCTTGCCGCGAGCGCATCGAAATCGCGCGCATTACGTGTCAGCCCCGCCATGCAAATGATCGGCGGCTGGCCTTCCGCACCGCCCGGATAGTCCCTCGCGTGGAGCCTCAGCCCGTCGTTGGACCACCAATAGAGGTTTTCGTAAGCGGCCATGGTTGCGTCCTTCGGGTAGCGGCCACCATATCGCCGCATGCCTATCTCCCCGCAAGCCTATCGCCCCGAAGCAAAGCTCCTCGACCTCGGCGACGGCTTTTTCGATCCTGTCGCGCCTGCGGACTTCCCCGAGACGCGAACCCGCTTCCGCAACGATCGCGCCGCCGCGCAAATCGGTCTCGACGCGCTCACCGACGACGAATGGACTCGCCATTTCGGCCGGTTCGAGCCGCTCCCCGGCACACTCCCCCAGCCGTTCGCGCTCCGCTACCACGGCCACCAGTTCCGCAACTACAACCCCGATCTCGGCGACGGCCGCGGTTTCACCTTTGCGCAGATGCGAGATGACCGAGGCCGGTTGATGGACCTCGGCACCAAGGGATCCGGCCAGACGCCGTGGAGCCGTGCAGGCGACGGCCGCCTCACCCTCAAGGGCGGCATGCGCGAAATCCTCGCGACCGAGATGCTGGAAGCGCTCAACGTGCCGACTTCGCGGACGCTGTCGCTGATCGAGACCAGCGAGGAACTCCAGCGCGGTGACGAACCCAGCCCGACTCGCTCCGCGGTGCTGGTCCGCCTCAATCACAGCCACGTCCGCATTGGCAGCTTCCAGCGCCTCGCCTACCACCGCGACGAAGCGGCTTTACGCAAACTCGTCGGCTACACGCTGCGCAACCTCTACGACGAGGACAGCGAAGACCCGGTCCGCCTGCTCGACCTCGTCGTCGGCCGCACCGCGCACCTCGCCGCGCGCTACATGGCGGCGGGTTTCGTCCACGGCGTGCTCAATTCGGACAACATCAACGTCACCGGCGAAAGCTTCGACTACGGCCCGTGGCGGTTCGCCCCGACCTGGGACCCCGCCTTCACCGCCGCCTATTTCGACCACCAGGGACTGTACGCGTTCGGCCGCCAGCCCGAGGCGATCCACTGGGACGTGATGCAACTCGCCGTCGCGCTCCGCCAGATCGCCGAGAGCGACCCACTGGTCGCCGCGCTCGACCAGTTCGGCCCGCGCTACCAACCCGAAGTCATGCAGGCGATCCTCTGGCGCCTCGGCGTCCGCCCCCGCGATCCCGAGACGGACCAGAACCTCGTCCAGGCCACCGAGCGCGCGCTCCGCACCTCCGGCATCGGCATCGACCGCTTCTTCTTCGACGCGTTCGGCGGAGAGCTGCCCGACACCTATGCCGAACCCTGGACCGAAGTCCGCGCCGCGCTCGCGGCGTACCAACCCCGGAAAGACCGCTCGCACGCGTATTGGTCGGGCGAACCGTGCAGCATGCTGATCGACGAAGTGGAGGCAATCTGGGCCCCGATCGCCGACCATGACGACTGGACGCTGTTGAACGAGAAGGTAGCGGCAATCCGCTGCATGGGCGAAGCGCTAGCTTAATGGTTCCCCCGCGGAGGCGGGGGCCCAGGATCTCACAGGACAACGTTCGTAACCCTGGGCCCCCGCCTCCGCGGGGGAACGAGTATTGCCGGTCGACCTGCCTTTTGCACGACCAGTGGAAACTCATCGCGAATCAAGGCAAGAGCAGCGCCATGTCCGACGAGATCATCTCCCACGAACCCGCCACCGGCGCGGTCCTCTGGCGCCATCCGGTCGGCGACGTCGACGCGGAGGTCGCCTGCGCGCGCGCCGGCTGGTCGAGCTGGGCGTCGAAACCGCTCGCCTTCCGGATCGAGACGATGCGGCGCTTCGCCAACATCGTCCGGCAGCGCAACGATGCCTTCACCGATCTGATCGCGCGCGAGACCGGCAAGCCGATCTGGGAAGCGCGCGGCGAAGTCGAGACGGTCATCGCCAAGGTCGACATCTCGGTCAGCGCCTATGCCGACCGTACCGCGCAGCGCCGCCTCGAAGCGACGATGGGCTCGCGGATCGCCGTCCGTCACAAGCCGCACGGCGTGCTGGCCGTGCTCGGACCGTACAACTTCCCCGCGCATCTGCCCAACGGCCACATCGTCCCCGCGCTGATCGCGGGCAACGCGGTCGTCTTCAAGCCGTCGGAAAAAACACCCGCCGTCGGCGCCTTCCTCGTCGAGTGCTTCCGCGCCGCAGGGGTGCCGCCCGAATGCATCCGTCTCGTCATCGGTGGCCCGAACGAGGGCAAGGCGCTCGCCGCGCATCCGGATATCGACGGACTGCTGTTCACTGGCTCGGCGCGCACCGGCCTGGCGCTCAACCGCGCGTTCGCCGACAAGCCCGAGAAGATCCTCGCGCTCGAGATGGGCGGCAACAATCCGATCGTCGTCTGGGATACGCCCGACCTGCACACCGCGGCCGTGCTGATCATCCAATCGGCCTTCACCACCGCTGGCCAGCGTTGCACCGCCGCGCGCCGGCTGATCGTCGACACCAAGCTCTACGACCCGTTGATCGCCACGCTCGACAAGATGGTCGGCCGGATCATCGTCGGCGAACCGCACGCCAACCCGGCCCCGTTCATGGGCCCGGTGATCGACAACGAAGCCGCCGAGCAACTCAGCGAAAGCTTCCTCGAACTACTCACGCGCGGCGGCCGCCCGATCCGCCATCTCGAACGCCCGGTCGCGGACCTGCCGTTCCTCAAGCCCGCGCTGGTCGACGTCACCGACATCGCCGATCGGCCCGATATCGAGCTGTTCGGGCCGATCCTCCAGGTCGTCCGCGTCGATGATTTCGACGCCGCGATCGCGGAGGCGAACAACACGCGCTACGGCCTGTCCGCCTCGCTCATCAGCCAGACCCCCGCGCTCTACGACCGCTTCTGGGCCAACATCCGCGCCGGCATCGTCAACTGGAACAAGCCCACCAATGGCGCCTCGAGCGGAGCCCCGTTCGGCGGCATCGGCTGGTCCGGCAACCACCGTCCGAGCGCCTATTACGCCGCGGATTACTGCGCCTACCCGGTCGTCAGCAGCGAATCCGAAAGCGCCCGCGCGTCGATCGGGATCGGCCTAGCCGACGGCTGATTGCTTTCGATCCTCCCCCGCCAGGGGGAGGTGGCGCGAAGCGACGGAGGGGGAGGACACGGAGCAGAGGTTATCGCCGCCCTCCCCCCTCCGTCTGGCAAGAGCCAGCCACCTCCCCCTAGCGGGGGAGGATCAGTCGCTTCGACAACCAACATACCCCGCCACGGAAAGCAATCCTACCTCCCGCCAAAGCATCATTCGGTTGCAGCGCAGCGCCCATCCGCCCATCTCCGGTCGCATGGCAAGCCTCCTAGACCCCACCGCCCGCGGGCGCGTCATCCTCGTCGGGGCGGGCCCGGGCGATCCCGGCCTCCTGACCGTCCGCGCGGTCGAGGCGCTGAAGACCGCTGACGTCGTCGTGCATGACGGGCTGATCGACCCGCGCGTGCTCGACATCGCGCCGCCGTCCGCACAGCGGATTTCGGTCGCCAAGCAGCGCGCGCGTCACACGCTGCCGCAGGAGGCGATCAACGCGCTGATCATCGCGCACGTGAAGACCGGCGCGATCGTCATCCGGCTCAAGGGTGGCGACCCGTTCGTGTTCGGCCGCGGCGGCGAGGAGGTCGAGGCGGTTCGCGCTGCGGGTCTCCCCGTCGAAGTGGTTCCTGGCGTCTCGGCTGCACTCGGTTGTGCCGCCGAAGCGATGCTGCCGCTGACGCACCGCGATCATTCGAGCGCAGTCAGCTTCGTCGCGGGCCAGTGCAAGGGTTTGACCGAGCAGGACTGGTCGGGGCTCGCCGGCCAGGGCCGCACGCTCGTGATCTACATGGGCATCGCTACGGCGACCGAGATCGCAGACAAGCTGATGGCCGACGGCGTTGCGCCCGATATGCCCGTCGCCGTGCTGGAGCGCGGCACGTTGCAGGGCAGCCGTGCGATCCGGACGCTACTCGCCGACCTCGGCGCCATGGTGGCGCGGGAAGCGGTGAAGAGCCCCGCGATCATCGTCGTCGGCGAAGTCGTCGAACTGTCCGACGCACAAGATAAACTCGCCCGCTGGGCCCGCGTAGCAGAGGACGCCGCCGCATGAAGCTGTTGACCGGAAACGACCTTCCCACCGGCGACGTCGTCTGGTGGACCGGCAATGGCTGGTCGCGTCACATCGAGGACGCGGCGGACGTCGGCGTCGCCGGTGAAGCCATCCTCCAGGCGGAGGAAGGCGCGCGCCGCGTCAATGTGCCCTATCTGATCGAGGCAACGCAGACGGACGAAGGCCCCCGCCCCGCCCACATCAAGGACCGCATCCGCGCTTTGGGCCCGACGATGCGGCCCGACCTGACCCTCAAACCCGCCGACCCTAACGCCGGCAGCTGGGTAATCTGATATGTATAAATACGACGAATACGACCAGGCGATCGTCGACCAGCGCGTCGACGAGTTTCGTGATCAGGTCCGCCGCCGCCTTTCGGGTGAGCTGACCGAGGACCAGTTCAAGCCGCTGCGGCTGATGAACGGTCTGTACCTCCAGCTCCACGCGTACATGCTGCGCGTCGCGGTGCCGTACGGGACGCTCGACGGGCGCCAGATGCGGATGCTCGGGCACATCGCGCGGAAGTACGATCGCGGTTACGGGCATTTCACCACGCGGCAGAACATCCAGTTCAACTGGATCCAGCTCGACCAGACCCCGGACATCCTCCAGGAGCTGGCGACGGTCGAGATGCATGCCATCCAGACCAGCGGCAACTGCATCCGCAACATCAGCTCGGACCAGTTCGCCGGCGCCGCCGCGGACGAGGTCGCCGATCCGCGTCCTTGGGCCGAGCTGATCCGCCAATGGTCGACGTTCCACCCGGAATTCACGTACCTGCCGCGTAAGTTCAAGATCTGCGTGATCGCCGCGGACGAGGATCGTGCGGCGATGCGCCTCCACGATATCGGCATCGGGCTGCACGTCCGTGACGGCGAACTCGGCGCGAAGATCTTCGTCGGCGGCGGCATGGGCCGGACGCCAATGATCAGCCACGAGATCCGCGACTTCGTCCCCGCCGACGACCTGATGAGCTATCTCGAGGCGTGCCTGCGCGTCTACAATCGCTACGGCCGGCGCGACAACATCTACAAGGCACGGATCAAGATCCTGCTCCACGAGATCGGCCCCGACGAATATCGCCGCCAGGTCGAGGAGGAATTCGCCGCGGTGAAGGGCCTCGGCCTCGATCCTCCGCGGGCCGAGCTGGAGCGCATTACCAGCCACTTCGGCGCGCCCGATTTCGACGCCAATGCCTCGACCGACATCGACCGCAGCGATCCCGACTTTGCGGTCTGGCTCGACCAGAACGTCAAGGCGCACAAGCAGTCGGGCTATGCGATCGTCAACATCAGCCTGAAGCCGATCGGCGGCATCCCCGGCGACGCGTCGGCGGACCAGATCGACGTGATGGCCGACCTTGGCACGCGCTACAGCTTCGACGAACTGCGCGTCACGCATGCGCAGAACATCGTCCTGCCGCACGTCAGGATCGCCGACCTGCACGCGGTGTGGTCGGCGCTGAACGAGGCGGGGCTAGCCGAAGCCAATCTCGACCTGATCAGCGATATCATCGCCTGCCCTGGTCTCGATTATTGCAGCCTCGCCAATGCGCGCTCGATCCCACTCGCGCAGAAGATCGCGACGCGGTTCGGCAGCCTCGATCGCCAGCGCGATCTGGGTGAGTTGAAGCTCAAGATCAGCGGCTGCATCAATGCGTGCGGGCACCACCATGCCGGCCACATCGGCATCCTCGGCGTCGACAAGAAGGGCACCGAGAATTACCAGCTCTCGCTCGGCGGCTCGGGCGCGGAGGATGTAAGCCTCGCGAAGATCACCGGCCCCGGCTTCTCGGAGGACGGCGTGGTCGACGCGATCGAGCGTGTCACCGACCGGTATCTGCAGGTCCGCGACCCCGGTGAACGCTTCCTCGATACCTACCGCCGCGTCGGCTTCGAGACGTTCAAGGAGGCGATCTATGGTTGAGTATCCGGACCAGACGCTGCTCCGCTTCCGCGACGACGAGCCGCATGACGAGCCGGCCGTGACGCTCGATTCGTTCATCGGCCAGAGCAACGCGGCCGCCGTGCGCCTGGAAGCGGGCGACGATGCCCGCGCGCTGTTGCCGCAGATCGACCAGCTTGCGCTGATCGAGGTGAGCTTTCCCGGCTATCGCGATGGCCGTGGCTATTCGTCCGCGCGGATCCTCCGCGAGGCGGGGTATACCGGCGAACTGCGTGCGCAGGGCGACGTCCTGGTCGACCAGATTCCGCTGATGCGGCGCTGCGGGTTCGACAGCTTCGCACCACAAGCACCGATCGATATCGACGTGTTGCGCGCGAGTTTGGAGCGCTACGATACGCCGTACCAGAAGGCGGCGGACGGCGCGGTGCCGGTGTGGAAGCTGCGCCATGGGTGAGCCCGCGCGCCGACTCGACATGATCGACGTCACGCCGGCGTTCACGCGCGCCGATGCGATGGCGATGCAGGAGCGGTTCGAAGGCGTCTCCGCTCAGGAGATGCTGTTCGAGCTGCTGGTCGGCGAGTTGCGCGGGCGGATCGCGGCGGTGTCGTCGTTCGGCGCTGAGTCGGCGGTGCTGCTGCACATGGTCGCGCAGGTCGATGTCGACGTGCCGGTGGTGTTCACGAATACGCAGAAGATGTTCGGCGAGACCTTGGCCTATCGTGACGAACTGGCCGAGAAGCTGGGCTTTACGGATCTGCGCGTGTTCCGTCCCGATCCGCGGTTGCTCGCGATCAAGGACAAGACGGGGTTGCGGTGGTCGTACGATCCAGATGGGTGTTGCGATCTGCGCAAGGTCGAGCCGTTGCGGCGGGCGTTGGCGCCGTTCGATGCGTGGATTTCGGGGCGGAAGGGGTTTCAGTCGGGGACCCGCACTGCCTTGCCGCGGTTCGAGGAGGATGAGGGGCGCCTCAAGATCAACCCGCTGGCGGATTGGGACAAGGCCAAGCTCGACGCGTATTTCGCCGAGCATGAGTTGCCGCGGCATCCGTTGGAAGCTCAGGGTTATCTGTCGATTGGGTGTGCGCCGTGCACGACGAAAGTTGCACCGGGCGAAGACCCGCGTGCGGGGCGGTGGCGGAGTTTCGACAAGGTCGAATGCGGCATCCACGCCCCCACCGATTATGACCCGATGATCTGACTACTTTCCCTCGCCCCTACGGGGAGAGGGAGGGAGGAGCCACTTGGCGACGGAAGGGAGAGGGGCGGCATCCAGGTCCCGAGCCACACTCCCCTCTCCCTTCCCACCGCAAGCGCGGCGGGCCCCTTCCCTCTCCCCGGAGGGGAGAGGGACACGATGGCTTCAATACTCGGCGAGATCCGAGAACTTCGTGATCGTCGGATCGAACTTCATCCGGACCTTGCCGGTCGCACCGTGGCGCTGCTTCGCGATGATAAGCTCCGCCAAGCCGTAGACCCGCTCCATCTCCGCCGCCCACGACGCGTGGTCCTCGAAGATCTTCGAACTATCCCCTTCCGCCGGCCGCTTGGGCTCCTTCGACGCGACGTAATAGTCCTCGCGGTACACGAACCAGACCATGTCGGCGTCCTGCTCGATCGACCCCGATTCGCGAAGATCCGACAGCATCGGCGTCTTGTCCTCGCGCGATTCCACCGCACGCGACAGCTGCGACAGCGCCAGCACCGGCACGTTGAGGTCCTTCGCCAGCGTCTTCAGCCCGCGTGAAATCTCGGAAATTTCCTGGACGCGGTTGCCGTCCTTGCTCTTGCCCGACCCCGACAGCAGTTGGAGGTAGTCGACCACCACCAGCCCGATCTCGTTGTTATGCCGGCGCTGCAACCGGCGCACGCGCGTATGCAGTGCGCCGATCGAGAGACCGCCGGTATCGTCGATGAACAGCGGCAGGTTCTCCAGTTCCGCGGCGGCGGCGGCGAGCTGTGCGAACTCGGTCCGGCTGATCTTACCCATGCGCAGCGATTCGGACGATATCTGCGACTGCTCGGCAAGAATACGCGTCGCCAGCTGATCCGCGGACATTTCCAGCGAGAAGAACGCGACCTTCGCCCCGACCGAATCCTTGGGCGCGATCCCGTCGGCCATGTCGCGCATCCAGCGCCGCGCGGCGTTGAACGCGATGTTGGTGGCGAGCGAGGTCTTGCCCATGCCCGGACGGCCGGCGAGGATCATCAGATCGCTGTGATGCATGCCGCCGATCTTCGCGTTGATCGAATCGATGCCGGTGGTGACGCCCGACAGGTTGCCGCCCGAGTTCAGCGCGCGCTCGGCCATCTTGACCGCCGCGGTGGTCGCCTGCGCGAACGACTTCACCGTGTTCTCGGAGCCGCCGTCGGCCGCAACCTTGAACAGCTCCTCCTCGGCCAGTTCGATCTGCGCCCGCGGATTGACTTCCTCGGAGGTATCCATCGCGCGATCGACGAGCGTGCGACCGACCGACACGAGCGCGCGGAGCATCGCGAGGTCGTAGATCTGCTGCGCGAACTGGCGCGCGCCGATCAGGCCGGCGCCGCTGCCGGTGAGTCCAGCCAGATACGCCGGTCCGCCAAGCTCACGCATACCCTCATCCGCATCGAACATCGGCCGCAGCGTCACCGGCGTCACCAGCATGTCGTTGCCGCGCAGCGTCTTGATCGCCGCGAAGATGCGCCCGTGAACGGGCTCGAAGAAATGCCCCGGTTCGAGCTTGTCGACAAGATCGTCCGCGAGCCGGTTGTCGATCATCATCGCGCCGAGCATTGCGGCCTCGGCCTCGACGTTGCGGGGAAGCTGCTGCGGCTCAGCCACGGCGGGAACGGGGAATGCGAGAGTTGCCATCCCCTGCACCTACGCGATGCATGGGTCCTCGTCCAAGCTACTCGCGCCGGAATGCTGGGGATAAGTGACAGGGCGAATGTCCCCCGCTATCGAACCGGTATGGCCGACCCGCGGATCATCGACGTGCAACTCGACGAGACCAGTCTCGGCTGGCGCTCGCCCGACGTCGAGCAGGAGCGGCGGATCGCGATCTTCGACCTGATCGAGGGCAATCACTTCGCCCCGCAGCGGGCCTATGCCGATGGCTATGCCGGGCCGTACAAGATCAAGCTCCAGTCGGAGGAAGGCCGCCTCGGCATCCATATCCACCGCGAGGACGATACGCATCTGGAAACGCTGGTGCTCGCGCTCGGGCGCTTCCGCCGGCCGATCCGCGATTATTTCTCGATCTGCGACAGCTATTACCAGGCGATCCGGCAATCCTCTCCCGCCCAGATCGAGACGGTCGACATGGCGCGCCGCGGCGTCCACAACGAAGCCGCCGAGCTGCTCAAGGAGCGCCTCGACGGCAAGATCGAGGTCGATTTCGACACTGCGCGACGGCTGTTCACGCTGATCTGCGTCCTCCACATCCGCAACTAGAAGACCCATGGCTCACGCACTTTTGAAATTCGCGGCCGCGCTCGCCGCGACCGGCTTTGTCGGTATCTGCGGCTGGACCGCCGCGACCGGCTGGCACCCCGACGTCAAACACTACCCGCTGCAGGGCATCGACCTCGCCGAGAACCCCGGCCCCGTCGAATGGGGCACGGTGCGCGCGAGCGGCGCCGACTTCGCCTATATCGTCGCCACGTCAGGTACCGACCGGCGCGATCCGGCATTCGAGACGAATTGGGCGGCGCTGCCCGACGCGGGCCTGCGACGCGGCGCGGTCCACGTCTATTCCTTGTGCCAGCGCGCGGACGAGCAGGCGAACGCGTTCAACACCTTCGTGCCGCGGACGTCGGACGCATTGCCGACCGCGGTCGACATCGCCTTCCACGACGACTGCACCGCGCGACCCGATCGCGCGACGCTGATCGCCGACATCGCGCAGTTCGTGACGATGGTCGAGACGCACACCCGGCAGCCGGTGATGCTGCGGATCAGCAAGGCGGTGGATTCGACGTACACGCTGTCGGATGCCGTGCCGCGGCCGCTATGGGCGGTGGAGAATATCCTCAAGCCCGACTACACCGCGCGGCCGTGGCGGATGTGGCGCGCAAGCGATTTCCGCCGCATCGACGGGATCGAAGGACCGGTGAATTGGGACGTGGTGGCATCATGACTGATCAAGCAACACAACTCGTAGCGGCAGCGCGTGACGCCGCGCGCAACGCCCACGCGCCCTATTCGCGGTTCGCGGTCGGTGCCGCGGTACTGCTCGACGACGGCACGGTGATCACCGGCGCGAACTTCGAGAATGCGAGCTACGGCTTGTCGCTGTGTGCCGAGACGGTCGCGATCGCCACCGCCAGTGCGGCGGGGCGGCTGCGTGATATCGTCGCGATCGGCGTGATCGGCGGCGCGATGGACGCCGACGGCCGCGCGACCGGCACATCACCCGTGAGCCCATGCGGGCGCTGTCGCCAGGTCATCAACGAAGCGGCGCAGATGGGCGGCCGCGACCTGCCGGTGCATTGCGGAGCGGCGGAAGGCGATGCGATCCGCACCTATACCGTGTCCGAATTGCTGCCCGACGCGTTCGGTCCAGCGGATCTTGGGGTCAGCTAAGCAACGCGTCCTGGAGGATCGCCGCTTATACTTCGCGTTCGTCGGTGCACCGCGTGATACGCGACACGGCCAAACAACAGATCCAGATCCTCCCGGCTGACGTCGAGCGTTTCGCCGAGATCGGCGAGCGCCTTGTCCAGATCCTCGGGGTGCGGCGTCGCTTCGTCCGGGATCAGCGGCTTCCCGGATACCGGTATCGCGCGATGTGGATAGCTGTGGCCGGAGAACCGGTGGAACAGAATGCCGCACGCGGTCAGTATGATGGCGTTGAGTGCGATCGGCACGACGGCGAACGCGAACCCCACCTGCAACACGGCGGGGCCGCCGACGACCGCGGTCAGCGCGACCGCCCCCGCCGGAGGGTGTAGCGACCGCGTCAATGACATCACGAGGATCGCGCCCGCCACTGCGATCGCCGCGGCGAACTCGGGCACGGGAACCAGTCTTGCCACGACGATGCCGACCAGCGCCGACAGGACATTCCCACCGATGACCGGCCAGGGTTGTGCGAGCGGACTTGCAGGCACGGCGAACACGAGAACTGCGGCGGCCCCCATCGGCGCCGCGATCAGCAGGACGCTGCCGTGCGGATGGACGAACGACGCGCTGATCGCACTCGTCAGCGCAATGCCGATCAGCGCTCCGAGGCAGGCCAACAGCCTGTCGCCAAGAGAGCCTCCTGCGAGAATGGGTACGAAAAACGCGCGCATGGTGAAATCCGGTGAGTGACCCCGGCTCCTATGGCGAACGGGGTCCGGTGTCACGGAACCTCGACGCTATGGCGCTAGCTCCTCGCCTCGATCGGCGTCTCGTAGAAGCCGCGAAAGCGCTTGCTCGGCTCGAACACGCGGGTCTGGCCGATCACCGTCTCGCCCGCACCCATCACCAACATGCCACCCGGCTTGAGCGCGGCGGCGATCTTCGGGAAAACCTGTCCCTTGGTGTTGGTCGACAGGTAGAGCAGCACGTTGCGGCAGAGAACGATGTCGAACTGCCCCGGCGGCGGCTGGTCGGAGACGAGGTTCATCCGACGATACGTCACCAGCGCGAGCAGTTCCGGCTTGGCGACCCAGTCGGTCCCGGTCGTATCGAACCAGCGGATCATCCGACGAACCGGCAGCCCGCGCTGGATCTCGAACTGCGAGAACCGGCCCGATCGCGCGCGAACGATCGCCGCATCGGAGACGTCGGTAGCGACGATCTCCGGCATCGACGCACCGCTCGTCTCGCGACGCTCGGCGAACTGCATCGCAAGCGACAGCGGTTCCTGACCGGTCGAGCAGCCTGCACACCAGATGCG
The DNA here is from genome assembly GCF_003050745.1 of Sphingomonas sp. PP-CE-3G-477. Classification (GTDB taxonomy): domain Bacteria; phylum Pseudomonadota; class Alphaproteobacteria; order Sphingomonadales; family Sphingomonadaceae; genus Sphingomonas. The sequence goes on from NZ_QAOF01000006.1 coordinate 87,963, forward strand.
CGCGCGCCGGCCATCCTGCTCGACGTCCGTAACGGCCTCCGCGAGCATCTCGAACACCAGCGCGTCGCGAAAGAAGGACGTCTCCTGGTTGACGAGCGCATCGACGATGGAGTCGCCGATCTGCCGATCGCTGCCCTGCAACAACTGCGTGACGAGCTGGTCTAGCGTGTCGAGTTTGCGCGCACGCAACAACGGTTTCAGCGCGGTATCCAGCCGCCACGAGCGATAGGCGGCGATCTGTTGACCGGTCCGTGCCTCGAGCAATGCGGTCAACACGCTGATCGCGGTCTGCGATGCCGTGGAGGAAGTCGGAAGATCACGGTGCGTCATGGTCGACGGCGCGATGCGACGAGGCGGCCGATCGCGTCCGGTGGCAGCACGGCGTCCGCCACGCCAGCAGCCGCGACCGCGCCCGGCATGCCCCATACGACCGAGCTCTGCTGATCCTGCGCAACGACGCAGCCGCCGACCTCGTGAACCCGCCGCGCGCCCTCGGCCCCATCGCGGCCCATCCCGCTAAGGATGATCGCCAGCATCCGTGCGCCGTACACATCGGCGAGCGAGCCGAGCATCGGATCGACCGAGGGCATGCAGCCGCTGGCGACCGGTTCGTGCGTGAGCCGGAACGCAGCACCGCCATCGGACAGCTTGACGCATTTCAGATGTGCGTCGCCCGGCGCTATGATGATCCGGCCCGGCCTAATCCGCAACCGATCGACCGCGACCTCGCACGGACGACCGGCAAGCAGCGCGATCTGCGCCGCGAAATACGGCATGAACGACGCCGGCAGATGCTGCGTGATGACGATCGGCAGGCGGAACCCAGCGGGCAGCGCGCGGAACATCTGGCTGAGTGCGTGGATGCCACCGGTCGAGGCGCCGATCGCAACGATGTCATAGTCCGCGCTGCTAGAGATCTGCCGCGTCGGAGCTTCGTCGCTCTCGCGCGTCGAGCGTACGTTAGACTGGGGAGCAGGACGCACCAACGCCGCAGCCGGCATCGGCGAGGGTCGCTCGCTCAGCTTTTCGAGCTTGGCGACGAGCATCGATCCGAACCGGCCGGACAATGCTCCCGCCGCCGGCTTGATAAGCGTCTCGGCCGCACCCAGCGCGAGCGCCTGGACCGCGATGGCCCCGCCCTCGTCCGCGGTCGACGACACGATCAGCACCTTGGCCCCCCGCCCCGCCGCAACGAGCGACGGCAGTGCGGTCAGTCCGTCGACCCCCGGCATCTGGATATCGAGCAGGATGAAATCGACCATCGCCCGACCTAGAAACTCGAGCGCCGCTGCGACGTTGCCGACCGCACCGACCACCGAGAAGCGGTCGCTCGCATCGATCATCCGCGCGATGACGGCGCGGGCGACGACCGAATCGTCGACGATCAACACCTGCGCGGTGTCGAGACCGTCGCGATCCGAGTACCGCGAGACAGGAAGGGGCCGGATCGTCACCGTGGCGCCTCGGTTCAGGCCATGCCGACGATCTGGAGCTTCGATTCGAGCGTATCGCGGTCGAACGGCTTCATCACATATTCGTCCGCGCCCGCTTCGATCGCCGCGCGGATATAGGCCATGCCGTTCTCGGTGGTGCAGAACACGACCTTGGGCCGGCGCGGCACATCGGCTTCACGCAGCGCACGCAGGAAATCCATCCCGCTCATCACCGGCATGTTCCAGTCGAGCAGGATCACGTCGGGCAGCGACGCCATGCAGGCCGCCAGCGCCTCGCGGCCGTCACAGGCTTCGGTGACGGTGAAGTCGAGCGTCTCCAGGATGTGACGCGCGACTTTGCGGATCACCTTCGAATCATCGACGACAAGACAGGTCTTCATGGCAGGCCTTCCGGGGCAAATCGTGCGACCGTCCTAGATCGCAAAGGGTAAGCAGCGAGTTAAGCGTGGAAATTCAGACTCAAGCGGCCAGCGGCGTCGCAGGAATGACGGCCACCAGATCGAGTATCAGCAACGGGTCTCCGTCGCGCTCGACGATGCCGGTGCCCGCCCGGCCCCAGCCGCCTTGCAGCGCGAGTCCGGACGACAGGGGCAGCCGCACGAACGGCGCGACGTCTTCGACGGAATCGACCAGTATCGCGTAATGATGCCCGTCGACGACCGTGATCACCGCGCGCCGCACCGTGTCGGGCGTCGGCGAAAGGCCGAGCGCGGTACCCGTGTCGATCACCGTCACCACCCGGCTGCGCAGCGCGGCCAATCCTCGTACGAACGTGCTCGCGCGCGGCACCGCGACGACCTCGCCGATGTCGACCACCGAATCGACCTGCGCGGTATCGATCGCGACACCGCGACCGGCGATATGCGCGATCAGGAACAACTCGGTCACAGGCCCCTCCGAGCGGCGATCGCCGCGATCAAGGCAGGCCGGTCATAACGATAGACGCTCGCGTCACCGTCGCCCTCGGCATTGCGCGCACGCCGCAACGTCACAACCGGAGCCAGAGTCTCCCGAACCGGTGCGTCCTCCATCGCCAGCGCGACCGCGGCCGTCTCGCCCGCCGCCAGCGCGGTGACGCAGCGATAACCGGACGCCTCCAGTGCGGGCTTGAGGAACGTTTCCATCCAGCCCGATCCGTCGACCTGCAACAGGCATACCGGCGGCGATGCGATCGTCACTGGCTCGCCTGCAAACAGAGCATGCGGATCGACCAGTTCGATCTGCTCGCCAGCGATCAGCACGACACCGGCGATAGGTCCGGTCCCGCCCGACGCGGAGCGACGCGCCGGCGCGATCTCGGCGGGCAGCGTCACGATCTCGATCGCATCGGCAATCGCATAGGCCATCTCGCTTTCGCCGTCGGTCAGCCGCAGAACGGCGACTTCGCTCCGGTCGCCGATCTCTCCGACCGCGTGAAGCGGGATGATCGCATCGCCGACCGACAGCCGCATCGCTCCGGCCGTCCAGCGGATCGCGCTGGTCGGGACGGGCTCGACGCGATCGATCACCGCCAGCGCGATCGCGCGCCGCTGGCCGTCGAGATCGTCGAACAGCAATGCCGGCACGCCTGGGACGACCACCTCGTCGGCGGTTGCATCGTGCACGACCACCGGCGCGAAGCGCAGCCCCGCCACCGCGGCTATGCCCGATGCGTCGAGCAACAGCATCGGCAGGCCGTTGTCGGGCAGCGTCTTCCCCGCATAGACACCGGTCGCCATCACCGCGGGCGAGGCCGGTTTCACGACCAGTTCCTCGGTATCGATCACGGTATCGACACCCAGCGCATACTCGCCCTCGCGGGTCGACACGATCACCAGGGTCGGCGGCGGCTCGGTACCGAGGCGGAACAGATGACCGAGCGAAACCAGCGGCATCCGGCGCCCCCGGACCAGCACCGCCGCGGCGTCGCCGATCGCCTCGATCCGTACGGAATCGCCGCGGACCGTCACGATCTCCTCGATCGACTGGCGTGCGAGTGCGAAGCGCTGCGTGCCGACACCGACGATGATCGTCGACAGGATCGACAGCGTCAGCGGCACGTGGATGACGATGCGAAGCCCGCGCCCCGGATCGTTGGTCAGGACGATCCGGCCGCCGATCTGTTCGATGTTCGCGCGGACCACGTCCATGCCGACGCCGCGACCGGACGTGGCGGTGACGGTATCGCGGCTCGACAGGCCGGGTGCGAAGATCAGGTCGAGCTTGGCGGTCGCGCTCATCGCCGCGAGTTCGGCGAGCGTGTGGAGATTCTGCTCCGCGGCCTTGGCGACAATCCGGGCTACGTCGATGCCCTGCCCGTCGTCGCTGATCTCGATAAGGATCTGGTTGCCGGACTGGCGCGCGGAAACCACCAGACGCCCCGTTTCGGGCTTGCCGGCGACGCGGCGCACCATCGGCGTCTCGATTCCGTGATCGATCGAGTTGCGGATGATATGGACCAGCGGATCGCGCATCAACTCGATCATCTCGCGGTCGAGTTCGACATCGGCGCCCTCGATCACGAGGTTCACCGCCTTGCACAGCTCCGCGCTGGTATCGCGCACCATCCGCGGCAACGCGGAGAACAGCGCATCGACCTTCTGCATGCGCGTCCGCGTGACGGTGTCGCGCATGTCGGCGACGGTCAGCGACAGGCGTTCCAGCGCGGCCTCGACCTTCGGGTCGACATCGCTGTCCCGCAGCCGCCGCGCCAGCTCGTTACGCGCCAGAACCATCTCGGACATGCCGCTCATCATGTGATCGAGCAGATCGACGTTGAGGCGTACGCTGCGACTGGTGGCGCGGCCGGCGGGTACCGAAGCGGCCGGAACGGTTACAGCCGCCGCCTGACGCTGCGCGTCCGGGGCAAGCGCGGCGATCAGTAGGTCCTCGCCCGAATCGTCCAGCGCCGAGCCTGCATCGATCGCCTCGACGATCTCAGAAATCCGGTCGACGATGCCGAGCACCGCGTTGACGAGCGCCGTATCGGGCGTTCGCTTGCCCTCGCGGACGGCGGCCAGCACGTCTTCCGCCGCATGGCTGAGCCGGGCAAGTCGCGGCAGGTCGAGAAACCCGCAGCTTCCCTTGACGGTGTGCACGAAGCGGAAGATCGCATCGAGGCGGGCGCCGTCGGCGGGCTGCGCCTCCCATGCGACGATCTCGCCGGAGATCGCTCCCAGCGTTTCGCGCGTCTCGGCAATGAATTCCTGTAACAGATCGTCCATGCCGGCCCCGCGTTCGAGACACCGTCATGCATGGTGGAGGTTAAGAGCGCGTTAGCTCTGGTAGGAAGAACCGGTGCTTCGATTCCTCCCCGCACGCAGGATCGCGAACCTCGACGCGCTTACCGCGCGCTGAAGACCGCACCGAAGATCATTATGTCATCGGCGGGCTCGGAGACGATCACCGTTCCACCAGCCTCGGTGACCAGCGTTTTGATCATGTACGCGGCTGCGGCGCGTGGCGTGACGTTGTGAACGCCCTCGCCCTCGACCAGCGTACGCCGGATCTCGGGATCGAGCACGATACGGGCCCCCTCGATCTTGACGACGATCTCCAGCTGGCCGTCATTGTCCTCGGCGCCTACCTCCATCGTACCGCCGCGTACGAGCGATTCGGTCGCGACCAGCGCGAGGTTGAGCAGCACCTTTACTGCCGACCGCGGCATCGCCGTCGTCTCGACCGCCCAGACGAACGTGATCCGCTTGTTCTCGGCAACCAGCCCTTCGATCGCGGTGCGCGCCTCATGTGTATCGACCAGTTCGCCGAACCCGCCCGCCGCCCCGAAGGCCAGGCGGAAGAACTTCAGCTTGCTCGCGGACGCGCGTGCGCTGTCGGCGAGCAACTGAATCACGCGCTCGCGCATTGCCGGGTCGGTCTCGTCAGCGAGCAGTTCCAGTCCGTTGTTCAACGCTCCTACCGGTGAGAGCAGGTCGTGACACAGGCGCGAACAGAGCAGGCTCGCGAAATCGACCGGGCTGACCGTCATGAAAATCCCCTAATTCTGGAGGGTCTTGTGACGGGGGTGCAGCCGCTGCGCAAGTGCGACGGCTTGGGAGAAGCGGACCAAACCCGCCCCGTGACCCCGGCCCTGTTCCGGGGTCCACGATTCCGCAGACTAACGGCTATTGGATGGGCGGAACGGTGGATGCCGGAACGAGGCTCTCCTGAGCGTAGCCGAAGGGCCCGGCACGACTGAATTCGACGAGCCTTACGTGCAGTCGATCGCCTCTTCGACGAATGCTCCGACGTCGACCGATCGCCAGGCGCGCGCTCGACCCGCGCCGATAATCAACCAGACCGCCCCGTCCCCCATCGCCTGCGCCGCATCGCGCGGAGACGGAACAGGCAAACCAGATGGATGCGAGTGATAATGCCCGATCACGGCCATCCCGCCCGATCGCGCGTGCCGATGCGCGGCGAACAACGCGGCTGGATCGATCTCGAACGTCCGCGCGGGGTTCGCCGCTACGTTCGCGCACGCTGCCGTCGCTTCGATCCGTCCCGCCGCCCCGAACAGCAGCCCGCAGACCTCCGCATCCGGCGACGCAGCCGCTTCTGCGACCAGCCGCTGCAGCAATTCGCTTGAAATCGTCACGCTCATCGCCACATCGGTAGGACATGGACCGGGGGGTTTCCATCGTCGAAGCATCGATCACACCGGCCACGGATGGCTGGAGGCTGGATCGTGCGCTCGCCGAAGTGCTTCCCGATATGTCGCGCGAGCGGTTGAAAGCGCTGATTGCCGCGGGCCAGGTGTCACTCAACGGTCGCGAGTGGCGCGATTCGGCGAAGAAGGCGGCGGCAGGCCAGGTTTTCGCGGTTGTGATCCCTCCGCCGACGCCGCTGCACAACGAAGCGCAGGATATCCCGCTCGTCGTCGCCTATGAGGACGACGACCTGATCGTGATCGACAAGCCCGCCGGGCTCGTCGTCCACCCTGCCGCGGGGAACTTCGACGGGACGCTCGTCAATGCGCTGCTCCATCACTGCGCCGGCAATCTGTCGGGCATCGGCGGTGTCGCGCGGCCCGGCATCGTCCACCGCATCGACAAGGACACGTCGGGGCTGATGATCGCCGCCAAGACGGATCGCGCACACGAAGGCCTGGCGAAGCAGTTCCACGACCACAGCATCGACCGCCGCTACAAGGCGATCGTCGGCGGTGTCCCGCGCCCGCCGAGCGGGACGGTCAACGCACCGCTCGCGCGCAGTCCGCAGAACCGGAAGAAGATCGCGATCGTCGAGGGTGGCAAGCGCGCGGTGACGCATTTCTCGACGATCACGGCGCTCCGCGGTGCGGCGTTGATCGAGTGCCGGCTGGAGACGGGCCGTACGCATCAGGTGCGCGTGCACATGGCGTCGATCGGCCACGCCTTGTTGGGGGACCCGGTCTATGGTAGAACAAAGCAAGCTCAGAAGTCGCTGCTCGAAACGCTCGGTTTCCGCCGGCAGGCCTTGCACGCGGCGCATCTGGGGTTCATCCATCCGGTGAAAAGCATCGCTTTGGCGTTCGAAAGCGAAATGCCCGCAGACATGCAGGAACTGTTCACCCAGCTTCACGTATAGATAACCGGTCCTATGCCGCATTGCGGCAATCGGGGTCAGCAGAAAGGGATTACGACAATGGCAGCCCGCTCCAACGTTCCAGCGACGATTCCTGCGCTCGGCAGCGAGGCGGGTCTCAATCGCTATCTCGCCGAGATTAAGAAATTCCCCCTCCTGAAACCCGAGCAGGAATATATGCTCGCCAAGCGCTTTCAGGAGCATGGCGACACCGAGGCCGCGGCGCAGCTGGTGACCTCGCATCTCCGCCTCGTGGCGAAGATCGCGATGGGCTATCGCGGCTACGGCTTGCCGACATCGGAGCTGATCTCCGAGGGCAACATCGGGCTCATGCAGGGCGTGAAGAAGTTCGAGCCAGAGCGTGGCTTCCGTCTCGCGACCTATGCGATGTGGTGGATCCGTGCCTCGATCCAGGAATACATCCTGCGCTCGTGGAGCCTCGTGAAGATGGGCACCACCGCCGCGCAGAAGAAGCTGTTCTTCAACCTGCGCCGGATGAAGAGCCGCCTCGATGCGTTCGAGGACGGGGATCTGCGCCCCGAACACGTCACCAAAATTGCGACAGATCTCGGTGTGGCCGAAACCGACGTAGTAAGCATGAACCGTCGCATGGCGATGGGCGGTGACACGTCGCTCAACGTGCCGATGCGTGAGGACGGCGAAGGCCAGTGGCAGGATTGGCTGCAGGACGATGCGCCGTTGCAGGACAAGATCGTCGCCGATGCGCAGGAGGCGGACGTTCGCCACTCGATGCTGGTGTCGGCGATGGATGACCTCAACGAACGCGAGCAGCATATCCTGACCGAGCGTCGCCTGACGGACGATCCGAAGACGCTCGAGGAACTGTCGCAGGTCTACGGCGTGTCGCGCGAGCGCGTGCGGCAGATCGAGGTGCGTGCGTTCGAGAAGCTGCAGAAGGCGATGATGCGGATCGCCGGCGAGAAGCGCCTGCTGGCAGCGTAACATGGTGCGCACCGTCGTCATCGGCGGCGGTGCGGCCGGTATTGCTGCGGCACGGACGCTGCACGATGCGCGGCATGAGGTCCTACTGGTCGAAGCCAGCGACCGTATAGGTGGCCGAGCCCATTGCCTTTCCCTGAAAAGCTTGTTCCCCCGCGAAGGCGGGGGCCCAGACTGGACCCCCGCCTTCGCGGGGGAACATGTAGACGCCGGTTGTGGCTGGCTGCATTCCGCCCAGCGCAACCCGTGGACCGACATTGCTGAGGCAACAGGCTTCACCGTCGATCGCTCCGACGCGAACTGGCGCACCCAGTGGCACAACCTTGGTTTTCCACCCGAAGATCAGTCGGCCTCTGCCAAAGCCTACCAAGATTGGAACGAGCGAGCCCTTGCCGCTCTAGAAGGCCTCGACCGCCCCCTCTCCGACTTCATCGCCCCCGACAACAAATGGCGCCCGAAGATCGACGCGATCTCCGGCTACGCCAACGGCGCAAACCTCGCGCAAGTCTCGCTCCACGATTGGGCAGCCTACGAAAAAGCCGCCACCGACGACAATTGGACGGTCAAGGAAGGCTACGGCACGCTCGTCGCCAGCCATGCCGCCGATCTGAATATCCGCCTCTCCACCCCGGTAACGCGCATCGACCACAGCGGCCGCCGCATCAAACTCGACACCCCGGCTGGAACGATCGAAGCGGACCACGTCATCGTCTGCGTCCCCACCACCGCCCTCGCGCGGTCGCAGATTATCTTCGACCCGCCGCTCCCCGACAAGCATGCCGCCGCCGCGGACCTTCCGCTCGGCCTTGCGGACAAGGTGTTCCTCCACGTCGACCGCCCCGAATGGCCGACCAACGCGCACTTAGTCGGCAACCCCTACAGCGCTTGCACCGCCAGCCACCGCCTTTCTCCGTTCGGCTGGCCGATCGTCGAGAGCTTCTTTGGTGGCGACTGCGCGGAGATGCTGGAGGACGGCGATGCGGCACAGTTCGCGATCGACGAACTCGTAGGGTTACTCGGCAGCGACTGGCGCAAGCGCTTCACGCCACTGGCCGCGACCCGCTGGCGGCACGAACCCTATATCGGCGGTAGCTACAGTCACGCGCGAATTGGCAGGGCCGGGCAGCGTGCCGTCCTGGCCGCCTCGGTCGACGGCCGTATCCACTTCGCCGGTGAAGCATGCCACGCGTTCGACTTCTCCACAGCCCACGGCGCGTACGAAACTGGCGTGACCGCCGCCCGTGCGGTCATTGGCGAGGCCGCGACGATCGCATAAGGAGCGGCGATGGGCCTTATCCACATCGCCGCCAAGATCGTCTTCGCTTTCGTCCTGATCACGGTAGCGTGGGTCGGAGTCTATCGCTTCGTGCCGGTGCCGTTCACCTGGACGATGATGGGTGACGTCATCAACGGCCACGGCGTGACCAAGGACTGGATGCCGCTGTCGGAAATGGATCCTGACATGGCACGCGCGGCGATCGCTGGCGAGGATTCGCGGTTCTGTTCGCATCACGGCTTCGATTTTAAGGCTATGGCGGGGGCTGCGGCGCGCAACGCGCAGGGCGGGCGGATCCGCGGTGGGTCGACGATCAGCCAGCAGACCGCGAAGAACGCGTTCCTGTTCCAGGGTGGCGGCTATGTGCGGAAAGCGTTCGAGGCGTATTTTACCGTGCTGATCGAGACGCTGTGGGGGAAGCGGCGGATCATGGAGGTGTATCTTAACATCGCCGAGACGGGGATCGGGACCTACGGCGCCAACGCTGGGGCGATCCGGTATTTCAACCACGATGCGTCGAAGCTGTCGCCGACCGAGGCGGGGCGGATTGCCGCCGTGTTGCCGTTGCCCAAGAAGCGGGCTGCGATCGATCCTCATGGGTTCGTGCGGAAGCACGGGAATACGCTGTCGCGGCGGGTTTCGGTTGTCCGGAACGATGGGTTGGATAGCTGTCTTCGATAAGGGCACCGCGACCTTTAGGAGCTAGCACCCCTGCCTAGGCCACGGCCAGGCTGTGTCCCCACCTTCGAGGGGACACATGCCCTTGGCAGACGTTACTGCGTCGACTTCTCGACCGCGTCGCCGGCCTTGTCGGCTGCGCTGCCTACGCTCTTCGCCGCCGAAGTGATCGCCGCGTCTTTGCTGTTCTGCGCGCCTTGGCGGCTGAACAGGTAATAGCCGCCGATCAGCACCGCAATTAACAATACGACGGCGATCAGCGTGCCGCCCCCGCCGCTCCGGCGCTCGATAACGGTGGTGTGGGTGGTCGGGGTTTCGACGATACGCTCTTCGGCCATTTTGACTCTCCCTGATTACTGGAGAGCGCAACGCCGGCCGAAGAACGATTGTTCCCGCGCCGAAACGAACCCGATTTGGTTCAGAACGGCAGCTTGAAGCCTGGCGGCAGTTGCAGGCCGCTGGTCATCTTCGACATCTCGCTGCCCGATACCGCGTCGGCCTTCGCGCGCGCGTCGTTGAAGGCGGCCGTGAGGAGGTCCTCGAGCATCTGCTTCTCGCTCACCTGCATCAGCGAATCGTCGATCGCGATGTTGATGATACGGCCCTTGGCGGACGCCTTCACCTTGACGAGCCCGCCGCCGGACGCGCCCTCGACCTCGATCGTATCGAGGCTGGCCTGCGCCTTTTCGAGTTCGCTCTGGACGTTCTGCGCCATCGCGAGGATTTCATCGATATTCTTCATGCGTTGCTCCTTTGGCCGGGCCACGATTCTAGCTGGGCGTCGGGAAACGCTGCCACCGCGGCCTTCATGATGGGGGATTCGAGAATAGCCTGGCGCACCGCGGCGTCGGCGGCGTCCTGCGCCTCGCGCAGCGTCGGCGCGCCAGGGGCGTCGACGATCGACACTTTCCACGCGGTCCGCGTCACGCTCTTCAACAGCGTGTTGAGTTCGGCGAGCGTGTCGGCCGAGACCGGGCGACTGCCGCTGAGGACGAATTCGGGCGGCGAGTAACTGACGACGCGTGCGCCGTGACGAAGACGCGCGGCGATCGCGAGGCCGCCTGATTCGTCGAGCAGATCGACCAGCGCTTCGAACGTCGGCGGCAGGATCGGGCCGGTCGCTGCGGGTTCGGGCGCCTTCGCCGTAGCTCCAGCGTTCCAGGGCGGCGCTTCGCCGGACGGGGGCGCAGGTGGCGGCGGCACCGTTGGTGCAGCTGCGGGGGTCGCACCGCTGGCGATCTGCCGCGCGAGCTCGCCGGGGTCGGGCAGCGTCGAGGCGTAGATCGCGCGCAACAGCGCCATCTCCGCGGCCTCGATCGGCAGCGCAGCCTTGGCGACCTCGTCATGACCCTTGAGGAACAGCTGCCACAACCGGTGCAGCGCGGGGAAGCCGAGCGATGCGGCCCATTCCTCGCGTGCCGCACGCTCCTCCATCGGCTGCGCAGCGTCCGCCGGCGTGCCGACCTTGGTCAGCGTGATGCCGTGGACGGTTTCGAGCAGCGAGCGGAGCACCGACAGTGGGTCGACGCCGTAATCATATTGGCGGCGCATCGAGGCGAGCGCCCCTGCCACGTCGCCGGCCAGGATCAGCGTCAGCAGGTCGCGGACCGCGCCCCGGTCCGACAGGCCGAGCATCTGGCGGACCGCATCGGCCGTCACGCCGCCGCCTTCGAGCCCGGCATGCGCGATCGCCTGGTCGAGGATCGAGAGGCCGTCGCGCGCGGAGCCTTCCGCGGCGCGCGCGATCAGCATCAGTGCCTCGGGATCGGCAACGACGCCCTCTTCGGTCGACACCCAGGCGAAGTGCTTGGCGAGCTGCTCGGCGGAGATGCGGCGAAGGTCGAACCGCTGGCAGCGCGACAGGACCGTCACGGGGACCTTGTTCACTTCGGTCGTCGCGAACAGGAATTTTACATGCGGGGGCGGCTCCTCCAGCGTCTTCAGCAACGCGTTGAACGCGTTCTTCGACAGCATGTGGACTTCGTCGATGATGTAGATCTTGAAGCGCGCGGTGACCGCCGAATAGCGTGACGCGTCGATGATCTCGCGGACATCGTCGACACCGGTGTGGCTGGCGGCATCCATCTCGATCACATCGATGTGGCGGCCCTCGGCGATCGCGCGGCAGGGTTCGCAGACGCCGCAGGGATCGATCGTCGGGCCGCCGTCGCCGTCGGGGCCGATGCAGTTGAGTGCCTTGGCGATCAGGCGTGCGGTCGACGTCTTGCCGACCCCGCGGACGCCGGTCATCAGGAAGGCGTGCGCGAGCCGGTCGCGCTTGATCGCGTTGCCGAGCGTCTGGACCATCGCGTCCTGCCCGATCAGCTCGGAAAAGGTCTGCGGACGGTATTTGCGCGCGAGCACGCGGTAGGCGGGGGCATCCGGTGCTTTAGTCGGCTGCGGGGGTTCGCCCAGGTCGAAGGAATCTGACATTGCGGTCGTCATAGCGGGTGCTGCGCGTGCTGTCGAAGGGGAGTGAAGTATAGGAAGTGCAGACGCTGGGAGAGGTCTGCACTTTGCTCGCCGATAGGGTCGCGGGGGCTTGGCGCGGGGCTTATTATGGAGGGCGTGCGGGGCATGGGCCGATCTTGGCACAGCGTTGCGACGTAGAACAGCGATTCGGAACGTTTCAGGAACACGCAAGGCCAAAGCTAAGGCTTGCCGGGGTCGACGAGTTCCAGAAGTTTAGAAGGTGCGCTGCGGCTAAGCCGCATCGTCAGACGACGCTTTGCGCCGCTGGCCGCGCTCATGCCAGTCTTCTGGCATTCGCGGTGGGAGCCGGGACGACCCGTAGCTGAGTCGTTGTGGCTGCTTCCTTCCGGATCTGACCAAGTTGGCGACGACCACGTCCGCCCGACTCCCGCGGCGCATATGGCGGGGTCGGGCGGGATGATCAAGCCGCTTTAGTAATCGCGGCTATTCGATCAGCGGCTGACGCGAACCGTGCGGCAGACGCGCTGGCGGTGATGGTTGCGATAGACGTTGCGGCAAACCTGGCGCGTGCGCACGGCGTGACGACGGTAGCCGGGGCGGCGATCGTCGTGGCGAACGACGGTCCGCTCATGGACGACGGTGCGCTGTGCCGAGGCTTCGGCGGCGATCCCGACGGGGGCAAGGCCGGTCAGTGCGACGAGACCAGCGGCGGCGAGGGTGAATAACTTCATGATAATCTCCTACTGGGTGCGGGCCCTCCCGAGCCCGGCAACCTATGTTACCAAACTAAAGACGGTCGTTACGGTTCCGTATCAGCGGCGGAAGCAGCGACGAACCGGGCCGTAATAGCCACGCTCAATCCGGCAGACGACGCGTGAGCGGCCGTATCCGCGGGGTCCGCGATAGCCGTAGCCGCCGCCGCGGTAGCCGTGATCGCCACGATACCCGCCGCCATAGCCACGGTAGCCACGATCTCCACCGCGCCAGCCACGGTCGCCCCGCCAGCCACGGTCACCATGCCAGCCGCGATTGCCATGCCGTCCGCGGTCGTCGTGCCAGCCGCCACCCCCGCGGGGGCCGTCCCAGCCGTGGCGCTGCGCATCGGCGGGGGCGGACGCAAACAGGGTTCCCGCGGCCAGGGCGCCAGCGGCGAACATTGTGATGATCTTCATGCTCGGTACTCCTCTCAAGACCTCGTACATTGAGGCGATGAGGGGATAGTGTGTCCGCGGCCGTGGACGGTCCCTGAACCGCCCGTTGTCTTCCTGTAAGCTTTGCTGTCGTTTATTCGGGTATGCGCACGGTCACGCCGTCGAGCGCTTCGGTCAGGCGGATCTGGCAAGCGAGACGGCTGGTGCGCGTCGCATTGTGCGCGAGATCGAGCATGTCCTCTTCGTCTTCGCTTGCGGGCTGCAGCTTGGGGAAGTCGGCCGCATTGACGATGACGTGGCATGTCGCGCAGGCGAGCTGGCCTTCGCAGGTGCCTTCGAGCGGCTGGTTGCCGGCTTGCGCGACGTCGAGCAGGCGGTCGCCGGGGTTGGCCGCAACGCTGCTGATGGTGCCGTCGCGGGCGATGAAGTGGACGATCATGGCCATTGCGTCTCCGCTGCCGCGACGATCGCATCGATGGCGTCGCGGAGTTCGGTTTCGGTGGTGTAGCGACCGAAGCCGAGGCGGATGCTGGACCGCGCCTGCGCTTCGGTGAGGCCGATCGCGCGGAGGACGTGGCTGGAGCGGCCTGATCCGCTCGCGCAGGCGGAACCGGCGGAGAAGGCGATGTCGCGCAGGTCGGACATCAGGCGGTTCACGTCGAGGTTTGCGCGGCGGACGTTGAGGTTGCCGTGGTAGCGGTGTTCGGTCGAGCCGTTGATCGTCCAGTCGGGACCGAGGCGATCGAGTGCGAGCGACCAGAGGCGATCGATGTGCGCGGCGTCCTGGGCCTTGCGGCCGGCCATGAGTTGTGCGGCGACGCCGAAGCCTGTGCAGAGTGCGGGTGACAGCGTGCCCGAGCGGCCGGGGGCTTCCTGCCCGCCGCCGTGCATCAGCGGGGCAGGATTGACGCCGTCGCGGATCCAGAGTGCGCCGATGCCTTTGGGGCCGTGGATCTTGTGCGCGGAGATCGCGATGAGGTCGACGGTGTCGGGGATCGAAACGCGGCCATAGCCTTGCACCGCGTCGCAGAGCACCAACGCGCCGGCTGCGTGGGCGATCTCGGCGAGCGCAGCGATCGGCTGGATGACGCCGATCTCGTTGTTGACGAGCATCGCGGCGACGAGGCCGGTGCCGGGCTGGATCGCGGCGCGGGCTTGGTCGAGGTCGACCACGCCGTCTGGGTTGACCGGGGGGATCGTGACTTGGCGCCCCCTCGCCGCTTCCGCTGCGACCGTGTCGAGGACGGCGGCGTGTTCGGTGGCGAGTGTGACGATCGGGCCAGTCGTGCCCTTGATCGCCCAGTTTAGTGCTTCGGTCGCGCCGCTGGTGAACGCGACGCGCCCACCGGGGGGGAGCAGCTCGACGACCTGGTCGCGGGCGACTTCGACGGCGACTTTGGCGCGACGGCCTTCGCGGTGGGGGGAATGCGGGTTGGCGTGCTGTGATTCGAGCCACGGGAGCATCGCGGCGAGCGCTTCGGGCGCGAGCTGGGTGGTCGCCTGATAGTCGAGGTAGGTCATGCCCCCAGTCTCCCAGGGCGATTTATGTCCTGGGCGATCCGCGTCCAGGCTTCGGCGAACTTTGCGACATCTTCGGCTGTCGTGGTCCAGCCGAAGCTGACGCGGACGACTTCGGCGGCGGCTTCGGGGAAATATCCCATTGCGGCGAGCACGTGGCTGGGGCGCATGCTGCCCGACGAGCACGCGCTGCCCGCCGATACCGCAAACCCCGCCATGTCGAGGCGGATCAACTGGGCTGCGGAGCTGACGCTGGGCATGCGGTAGGAGGCGATCGTCGGGATGCGCGGCGAATGGTGCGCAACGATCTCGCCGCCGCCCGCAAGGACGGCTTTGTTGAGTTTGGCGCGAAGGTCGGCCATGTCGGCGAACCAGTCGCGAGGGGCTTCGAGTGCGGCGGCGAACCCGAGCGCGCCGGGCAAGTTCTCGGTACCGCCGCGATAGCCGCGCTCCTGCCCGCCCGTTGGGTCGAGCAGACCGAGATCGCGGACCAGCAGCGCGCCGATGCCGGGAGGGCCGCCGAGCTTGTGCGCAGATACGATGATCAGGTCCGCGTTGGGAAGCGGGAGCTTGCCAGCTGTCTGCGAACAATCGGCTATCCAGAGACCGGTGGGTAGGTCCTGGAGAACGCCGGTTTCGCTGTTCGCTGATTGCAGAGCGATCGTCTGAGCGCCCTCCCCGTTCACGACGATACCGCCTGCGTCGACTTCCAGCATTACAGGGTGTTCGGCCGCGCGGAGGACCGCATCATGCTCGACTGCAGCCACCGCAACACCGGGGCGCCTACGTAGCGCCAACGCCGCGGACTCGCTCGCGCCGCTGGTCAGGATCACGTGATGCGGCCAGTCCAGCGCCTGCGCGATCCGCTTGCGCGCACCCTCCAGCGCAGCCCTTGCCGCCCGCCCCTCGGCATGCGGCGAGGAGGGGTTCGCCCAGCGCGCCATGCCTTCCATCACCGCCGCGACAGCCTCGGGGTGCATCGGCGTGGTGGCGGCGTGATCGAGGTAGATGCGGGCTTCGGTACGGGCCAGGGTCGGTTCCAATTGCGAAAAGGGGCGCGGACCTTATATAGCGTCGATAATCCGGCACTCCACCCGAGTGCGTATCCCAGCTCGCGAGTGCCCATGCCAGAAGTCATTTTCCCCGGTCCCGAAGGCCGTCTCGAAGGTCGTTTTGCGCCGGGGCCACGTCCGCGCGCACCTGTCGCGATGATCCTGCACCCGCATCCGTCAGCCGGTGGCACGATGAACAACGCGATCGTGCAGCAGCTGTACAAGACTTTCCAGCGGCGTGGGTTTGCGACGCTGCGGTTCAACTTCCGCGGTGTGGGGAAGAGCCAGGGCGTGTTTGATAACGGCGTTGGCGAACTGAGCGATGCGGCGAGCGCGCTCGACTGGGTGCAGAGCTTCCATCCCGAGGCGCAGACGACCTGGATCGCGGGGGTCAGCTTCGGCGCGTGGATCGGCATGCAGCTGCTGATGCGCCGGCCGGAGATCCGCGGGTTCATCTCGGTCGCACCACCGGCGAACCTGTACGACTTCACGTTCCTCGCGCCGTGCCCGTCGAGCGGGATCATCATCCAGGGTGAGGCCGACGAGGTCGCGACGCCGGGCGCTACGCAGAAGCTGGTGGATAAGCTGCGGACGCAGAAGCACATCACGATCCATCATGACACGATCCCGAAGGCTAACCACTTCTTCGAGCATGAGATGCCGGAGTTGATGGGGTCGGTGGACAAGTACCTCGATATGCGGTTGGACCCGAACTCGCCCATCCGGTGATTTTGTCCTTCTCCCCGCGGGGAGAAGGTGGCGCGGCAGCGTCGGATGAGGGGGAGTTGGGATGGGCTAGCACTCCCGAACTCCCCTCTCCCTTCCCACCGCAAGCGCGGCGGGCCCCTTCCCTCTCCCCGCAGGGGCGAGGGAGTTAGAGTGTCCAGATTGCTACGTTGGCTAGCAAGACTGCGGCCATTACCAGCATCAGCACGCCCTTTTTCGTATCGCGCTTCTTCACGATCAGCGCGGTCCCGCCGATCAGGCATGCGAACATGCCCAGCATGGCGATGGCGGGTGCGGCGGCGGCGATGCTGGTGAGGGTGGCGTTCATGCCGCTCGTTACGCCACCTCGCTGCCGGATTGAAGCGCGTTGACTTCACGTCACCCGCAGCAATAGCCTGACGACTTCGATCGGATAGTCGGAGGTTCCATGCTCGTCTTTCTCGCGATGATCGCCGCGCAGACACCGACCCCAGCCGAGTGCCGGTACGACAAGCCAGCGATGATGGCGCTCGACGAACGCGCGTTCGATCAGGCCATGACGGGCGGCTGGCGTACGCTCGCGAACACTGGTTGCGATGCGCAGGCGGCCGAGCTGATCGCCGAGTGGCGCGCGGCTCATCCCGCCAACCTACGCACCGCCGGGCTGCTGCAATGGCATGAAGGTCAGTTGCGCGCGAACGCGGGGCAGACGACGCGGGCGATCGCTCTGCTCGAGGCCGCGCGGAAACCGGTTGAAGAGGATGCGGGGTTTGGCTGGAACCTGTATGTCGACGGCAGCATCGCGTTCCTGCGTCGCGACCTCCCCGCATTGGACACCGCGCGGGCCAAGCTCGCCGCACTTCCCCGCCCCGCCGGCTATGCTCCGGTCGGTCCCGACGGCCAGCCTCGCGCCTATGCGTGGCCGATGAACCTGAACATTCTCGACGGGTTCGTCGCCTGCTGGAACCAGAGCTACAAGCAAGCTTATGCCTGCGCAAAACCGGCAGTGAAGATACTCCCGCCCTCGTGATCAGCCGGCGATCGCCTTGGCATAGGCGGTGAGGTCGACGTTGCCGCCGGACAAGATGACGAGCAGGCCGGGTTCGAGCTTCACCTTGCCGGCCAGGACCGCCGCCAACCCGACCGCGCCGCCGGGTTCGATAACCAGCCGAAGCTTCTCCGCGGCCCACCGTTGGGCAGCAGCGATCTCAAGTTCGCTGACGGCGACGCCGGTCGCGTCGCGGCGCGAGAGGACGTCGAACGTCAGCGGCGACACGCGCAAGGTCTGGAGCGAGTCGCAGGCGGTTGGTGGCGGGTTGGGGCCAACGGGCTCGATCCAGGACGCTTCAAGGGAGCGGCGCATGTCGTCCCAGCCTTCGGGTTCGACGACGGTGATCGCGCTGTCCTTCAACGCCAGCGCGATGCCTGCCGACAGGCCGCCACCGCCGCAGGGGATCACGACGCGGCTGGGCACGCCCATGCCTAGCGCCGCCATCTGTGCAGCCGCTTCGATTCCTGTGCTCCCCTGCCCCTCGATGATCCACGGGTCGTCGAAGCTCGGGACCAGCGTTGCGCCCCTCGCCTCCGCCAACCCTGCGGCGATCGTCTCGCGGCTTTCGGTGGCGCGGTCGTAGGTGACCACCTCCGCGCCCAGCGCCAACGTCGACTCGCGCTTCAGTCGCGGTGCGTCCGACGGCATCACGATCGTCGCCGCGATGCCGAGGCGTTTCGCCGCCCAGGCGACTCCCTGCGCGTGGTTGCCCGAGGAGAACGCGACGACGCCTTTTTGTCGCGTAACCTCGTCCAATGCGGTGAGACGATGCCACGCGCCGCGAATCTTGAAGGCGCCGATTGGTTGCAACGACTCGGCCTTGAAAGCGACCGGCACGCCCTTGATTTCACTGATGAACAGCGGCGTCGGCGGGAGTATGCGGGCGATCTTTTCCGCGGCGTCCCGCACCCCTGCCCGCGTCGGTTGTCGCAAAATCGTCACACGCCGTCTCCTATCCGCCAAACGCTATTTACATGGGGGGCGCGTAACCCTAGATCGCGCTTCCGCTGCCCCATGGGACTTCCAACCGCAAGGCAGTGTTTTCGTAATTTGTCTCAGGACATTGGAGGTCCCTTGAATTGGTCAAGCATCATATCGCGCTGGGGTTAGCGAAAGCCCATTCGACCGCCGACACCTCCCACATCGGGAGCGGCATCGACATCGCTAAAGGGCGTCCGGTCAATCCGGTCACGCTCGTTCGTCCGCACGCTGCTGCGCGCGCCGCTCGGTTCTTCGTCGAGAAGTTCCCGGGCCGCTCGATGTATGCGGTGAAGGCGAACCCGTCTCCCGAACTCCTGCAGATCCTGTGGGACAATGGCATCACGCATTACGACGTGGCGTCGATCGCCGAAGTGCGCCTCGTCGCACGGACGATTCCCGAGGCTACGCTGTGCTTCATGCACCCGGTCAAGGCCGAGGAAGCGATCGCGGAGGCGTATTTCACGCACGGCGTCCGGACCTTCAGCCTCGACAGCCTGGAAGAGCTCGACAAGGTCGTTCGTGCTACCCGCGAAGCCACCGACCTGACGCTCTGCGTTCGTTTGCGCGTGTCGTCGGAGCATTCGAAGCTGTCGCTGGCGTCGAAGTTCGGTGCGGCACCGCATGAAGCCAAGGAGCTGCTGTTCGCGGCTCGCCAGGCAGCGGACGCGCTCGGCATCTGCTTCCATGTCGGTTCGCAGGCGATGACCCCGGAGGCCTATTCGAACGCGATGGAGCGCGTCCGTGCGGCGATCGTCGAGGCGGCGGTCACGGTCGACGTCATCGACGTCGGCGGCGGCTTCCCGTCGTCCTATCCCGGCATGGAGCCCCCGCCGCTCGAGCATTTCTTCGAGACGATCCACCGTGCGTTCGAATCGCTGCCGGTCAGCTATTCGTCCGAGCTGTGGTGCGAGCCGGGCCGGGCGTTGTGCGCGGAATATTCGTCGATCATCGTGCGCGTCGAGAAGCGTCGCGGGACCGAGCTGTACATCAACGACGGTGCGTATGGCGCGCTGTTCGATGCGGCGCATATCGGCTGGCGTTTCCCGACCGAGCTGCTCCGCGAGCCGGACAGCCGGGCGAAGGACATGGAGTTCAGCTTCTACGGTCCGACGTGCGACGACATGGATTACATGGTCGGCCCGTTCATGCTGCCCGCGGATACGAAGGCCGGCGATTA
The DNA here is from genome assembly GCF_003050745.1 of Sphingomonas sp. PP-CE-3G-477. GTDB lineage: Bacteria > Pseudomonadota > Alphaproteobacteria > Sphingomonadales > Sphingomonadaceae > Sphingomonas. The sequence continues at coordinate 107,943 of NZ_QAOF01000006.1, forward strand.
CATCGAGATCGGCATGCTCGGCGCATACGGCTCGGCGATGCGGACCGCGTTCAATGGGTTCGGGTCGGACGAGACGGTGATCGTCACCGACGAGCCGATGGTCTCGCTGTATGACGAACGTTTCCAGGACCTCGCGTCGAACGTCGTCAAGCTGTAACCAAGCTTTAGTACCGCGCCCTTCTTCCTCCCCTCCCGTTTACGGGAGGGGTCGGGGGAGGGCTTGTCCGCGAGCGTGGCGTTCGCGGATATTTCAGTCCCTCCCCTAACCCCTCCCGCAAGCGGAAGGGGGATTTATGGAGCATGTTATGACCGAAGACACTCGCGCCAACGCGCAACGCAAGGCGGAACTCCTTTCCACCACCGTCGAGCATATCGACATCACCAGCTTCGACGCGCGGCCGATCGTCGACGCGATGAAGAAGATGTCGTTCACCAGCCGCGATCTCGGCCGTGCGACCGACATCTACAACCAGATGCTGGCCGACAAGGACTGCACGATCTTCCTCGTGATCGCGGGCTCGACGAGCGCCGGCGGTTGCATGGACCTGTATGCCGAGCTGCTGCGCAACAACATGATCGACGGCATCGTCGCGACCGGCGCGACGATCGTCGACATGGATTTCTTCGAGGGCCTCGGCCACAAGCATTACCAGGCGCTCGACGTGCCGCACGACGACGTGCTGCGCTCGCTGATGATCGACCGGATCTACGACACCTACATCGACGAGGAAGAGCTCCAGCACGTCGACCACACGATCTTCGAGATCGCCGAGACGCTAGAGCCACGCGCCTATTCGAGCCGCGAGTTCATCCGCGAGATGGGCAAGTATCTCGTCGAGCACGGCAAGAAGGAGAACAGCCTCGTCAAGCTCGCCTATGAGCATGACGTGCCGATCTTCTGCCCGGCGTTCGTCGATTCGTCAGCCGGCTTCGGGCTGGTTAAGCACCAGGTCGATGCGGTGAAGGCCGGCAAGCCGTACATGGTGCTCGACGCGATCGCCGACTTCCGCGAGCTCACCGAGATCAAGATCAAGGCGGGCACCACGGGCCTGCTGATGATCGGTGGCGGCGTGCCGAAGAACTTCATCCAGGATACGGTCGTCTGCGCCGAAATTCTCGGCCACGACGACGTCCAGGTGCACAAGTATGCGGTGCAGATCACGGTTGCGGACGTGCGCGACGGTGCGTGCTCGTCGTCGACGCTGCAGGAAGCGGCATCGTGGGGCAAGGTGAACACGGGCATCGAGCAGATGGTGTTCGCTGAAGCCGGTTCGGTCATGCCGCTGCTGGCGTCGGATGCATATCATCGTGGCCTGTGGAAGGACCGTCCGGTCCGCAAGTGGGGCGCGAGCTTCGACTGAGGCGGACCGACTGACGGTTGATTGACGTTCGTCCCAACGCCGTTCTCCTGCGTAGGCAGGAAAACGGCCTTGGGACGATCGCTTCCGGCAAAAGCAGCGAAATCCACCTCGCGCGTTTGCCAAGCCTTCCCCCGCTTCCCTTCCATCGTGTAGCATCGCGGCATGACCTTCGATCGCCGCTCGCTCCTGTCACTCCCCCTGGCCGCTGGCATTGCACCGGCCGCCTTCGCGCAAGCCACTGCGTTGCCCGGACCTTCGGACATCCCGGTCTGGCCCCCCGCCGAGCATTTTCTGCTCTGGCCGGGTATCCCCGCTGGCGCGCCGAACCCGCTCCCTCGACCGAACCCCGAGATCGCGACCCGAGAGAATGGGTATCGCGACATCAAGATGCGCGGCGTCGCGCGGCCTGAGGTCGGTGTGTTCCGCCCGCAGCGTCCCGATGGTCGCGCGGTGCTGGTGATGCCCGGCGGCGGCTATTATCTCACGTCGCTGCGCAACGAGGGAATCGATGTCGCGCGCGTCCTGAACGGCTTCGGGATCACCGTGTTCGTGCTGAGCTATCGCCTGCCCTGTGAAGGCTGGGCTGACCGCGCCGACGTGCCGCTGGCCGATGCGCAGCGGGCAATGCGACTGATCCGCGCCAATGCGCGCGCCTATCGCATCGACGCGCGCAAGCTTGGCGTGCTCGGGTTTTCCGCAGGTGGTCATCTGGCGGGATCGGTAACCGTCCTCCACGATTACCAAGCATACAGCCCGATCGACGCCGCCGATCGCCATTCCGCACGCCCTGCCTTTGCCGGACTGATGTATGCGGTGTCGAACGTCGATCCGGGCCGTAGCCATGGCGGATCGCGCGCCAACCTGCTGGGTCCCGATCCGTTACCCGCTGTGCAGGCGCGTTACGCGATCGATCGTCAGCTGCGTCCCGGGACGCCGCCGCTGTTCTTGTTGCATGCAGAGGACGACAAGACCGTACCTGTTGCGAACACGGTGGATATGCTCGCCGCCGCCCGGCGCGTCAATATTCCGACCGAAGCGCACTTCCTGCAACATGGTGGGCATGGTTTTGGCACGCGCTTGTCGCCGCGATCGCCGGGATCGCTATGGCCGCAATTGTTCGATCGCTGGATGGGCGAATCGGTCGCCGGCTGAGGCGCCACGAGGTTGGGCCGGTGCGGCCGGGACCCGCCGCGCAGTTCGGACGTTCTCTTTCTATACGGGAGATCGCCGATGACTCAGCCGCACGCCAAACCGCGCACTGTCTTCTATGAGAATGGAGAGGTGGTCATCGACGGGCCAGACGGCGCGATAATCTCGCTGACGCCCGAGGCGGCGTTGCAGACCGCCGGTCGACTCGACGAAGCGGCGCTAGATGCACTGATTGCACGCGCTCGAGACGACATCGCTCACTGAAGTTTCAATGCGGCTGGCGGGTTAGCCTGATGCCTCCGTCGTCATCCTCTATGACTGCGATACCGGTATAGTTGCGGACGCGAAGATGATCTGCGTCCGGCAAATGCCCCGGCTGGTGGGTTTCGGTCAGGATCAGGACATCTGCACCTGCGGCTTCGGCAGAGGCGATACCGGCGGCGGCGTCCTCGAACACGAGGCAGTCGGTTGCTGCAACCTTGAGTCGCTCCGCACCAAGCAGGAAGCAATCAGGCGCAGGCTTGCCGTTGGCGACGTCTTCTGCGGCGATCATGGTTGCGGGGATCGGCAATCCGGCGGCCTTCAACCGCACTTCGGCAAGCGCGCGCGGGGCCGAGGTCACGATCGTCCACCGTTCGGGCGGCAGGCTGGCCAGGAAGGCCGCGGCGCCAGCGATCGGCTTGACGTCGTCGACGTCCTCCATCTCTGCCGCAGTGATCGCTGCGGCCTCCGCTACCGGATCGACACCGGGAAGGCCAAGGCGGCGGATCGTCTCGACCGACTGCACGCCGTGGATCGTCGGCAGGAACGTCGCGACATCGAGGCCATGCGCGATCGCCCAGTTCGTCCAGGTGCGCTCGGCGGAGGCGATCGAGGTGAGGATCGTGCCGTCCATGTCGAACAGGAACGCGGCGTAGCTGCGGGTCGGGAGGGTCATAGGACTGCTCGTGATGGGGTTTGGGCGGTAGGGCAAGGTGGTTTGGTTCGGCTCTCTGCACCACCCCAGCGAAGGCCGGGCCCAATTGGCATGTCCAAGATAACGGCGCGCCGCCCTTCATCAGGATCGTCCCCCACTTGAGCCCTGGGCTTCGCCGGGGTGGTCGTGGGTAGCGGTGCAGCCTCAAGCGACCACCCAAAGAAAAGGCCACTTCGGTTTCCCGAAGCGGCCTGTATTCCTGCACCGAGCTAAAGCTTAGATGTCGTCGCCAAGTGCGCCCTTGACGCTGCCCTTGACGTTCTGCGCAGTGCCCTTGGCCTGCTGCGCTTCACCCTCGGCTACCAGCTTCTCGTTATCGGTCGCCTTGCCGACGGCTTCCTTGACGTTGCCTGCAACCTTGTTGCCTGCTGCTGCGACCTTGTCGGTGAACTCGCCCATCAGAGCCTCCACTTGCTTTTGCGTACCCGCCAACCGGGCCGCTTGAACTTGCTAAGGTATAACGGCCGTCTTTACCGTGGGTTCCGTGACGTTTGCGTCATGACCTATGTTTCAGATCAACCCCGCCAATGGACTCGAAGGATCGGCATAGCGACGCTGTCCCATCCGCCCGGCACGATACGCGAGCCTCCCCGATTCGACCGCGGCCTTCATCGCGGCGGCCATCATCAGCGGGTCCTTCGCCTCGGCGATGGCGGTGTTCATCAGCACTCCGTCGCAGCCCAGCTCCATCGCCACCGCGGCATCGGACGCGGTGCCGACGCCGGCGTCGACCAGCACGGGCACCCCTGCCCCCTCGACGATCAGGCGGATCGTCACGCGGTTCTGGATGCCGAGCCCCGAGCCGATCGGTGCGCCCAGCGGCATGATCGCGACCGCGCCCGCGTTCTCGAGGCGCTTGGTGGCGATCGGATCGTCGACGCAATAGACCATCGGCTTGAAGCCCTCGTTCGCAAGGATTTCGGTCGCGCGCAGCGTCTCGACCATGTCTGGATAGAGCGTCTTGGCCTCGCCGAGCACTTCGAGCTTTACCAACTCCCAGCCGCCGGCCTCGCGCGCCAGTCGCAGAGTGCGAATCGCCGACTCGGCATCGAAGCAGCCGGCGGTGTTGGGGAGATAGGTGATCTTCTTCGGGTCGATGAAGTCGGTCAGCATCGGCGCATTGCGATCCGACACGTTGACGCGGCGGACGGCGACGGTGACGATTTCCGCGCCCGACGCCTCGACCGCGGCCGCGTTCTGGGCGAAGTCCTTGTACTTGCCGGTGCCGACGATTAGCCGCGACTTGAAGGTCTGGCCGGCGACGGTCCAGCTGTCCTCATGGTCGCCACCGCCGACGAAATGCACGATCTCGAGGTCGTCGCCGTCCTCGACCATAACGTCCGCCAGTGTCGAGCGCGGCACGACCTCCATGTTGCGTTCAACCGCGATCTTCTCGGGCACGAGCCCCAGTTCGGTCGCGAGATCGGCCAGCGACAGCCGGGCGGACACGCGCTTGTGTTCGCCGTTGACGGTGATCGAGACGGTGCCATCGGAATGGGGCATGGGTGTATGGTCCACTATATAGCGACGGCGCGGCTCGACTTGTCGCGAGACGGGCCTGTAAGGAATGGCGTGACGCGCATATAGAGACCGCTCCGCAGCACTCGCAACCGACCCGTAACCGAAAGGCCGCCCTTGCCCGATACGATATTCGTCCTGAACGGCCCCAACCTCAACCTGCTGGGAACGCGCGAGCCGGAAATCTATGGCGACGAGACGCTCGACGATATCGCCGGGATGCTGGAGGACCGCGCCCGCGAGCTCGACCTGGAGATCGACATGCGCCAGTCGAATCACGAGGGGCACCTCGTCGACTGGATCCAGGAAGCGCAGGCGCGCGGGGCCAAGGCTGTGATCCTCAATGCCGGCGCGTTTACGCATACCTCGGTCGCGGTGCACGACGCGATCAAGGGCGTGAAGACGCCGGTGATCGAAGTGCATCTTTCCAATCCCCATACGCGAGAATCGTTCAGGCATGTGAGCCTGGTCGGTCAGGCGGCGAAGGGCACGATCGCGGGTTTCGGTGCGCTTTCGTATCTGCTCGCGCTTGAAGCCGTCGCACGGTTCTGACAGGAGGCCCCGCCATGAACGATACAACCGAAAACACCGGTGCAATGCAGGTCGACGTGACACTGGTGCGCCAGCTCGCCGAACTGCTCGACACCACGCAGCTGACCGAGATCGAGGTCGAGGACGGCTCGCGCCGGATCCGCGTCGCGCGCAAGGCCGCCCAAGCGGCACCCGTCGCGCATTATGCGCCGGCACCCGCCCCGGCCCCCGTCTCCGCACCGCTGTCGATCCCGCAGGCCGAGGTCGGCGCATCCGCCCCCGCGATCAGCGCGAGCGCGGTCAAGTCGCCGATGGTCGGCACGGTCTATCTCGCCGCCAACCCCGAGGCGAAGCCGTTCTCGACGGTCGGCCAGAAGGTCAATGCCGGCGACACGTTGCTGATCATCGAGGCGATGAAGGTGATGAACACGATCGTCGCGCCGTCGGCCGGCACCGTGACCGCGATCCTGGTCGAGAACGGCCAGCCGGTCGAGTTCGACCAGCCCCTCGTTGTGGTCGAATAATGCCGCAAATCAAGAAACTGCTCATTGCGAATCGCGGCGAGATCGCCCTGCGGATTCACCGTGCCTGCCACGAGATGGGCATCAAGACGGTGGCCGTGCACTCGACTGCCGACGCCGACGCGATGCACGTCCGGCTGGCGGACGAGGCGATCTGCATCGGACCGCCGTCCGCCGCGGACAGCTATCTGAACATCCCGAACATCATCTCCGCCGCCGAAATCTCGGGCGCGGACGCGATCCATCCGGGCTACGGCTTCCTCAGCGAGAACGCGCAGTTCGCCGAAATCGTCGAGCTGCACAACATCCTGTTCGTCGGGCCAAAGCCCGAGCACATCCGGACGATGGGCGACAAGGTCCAGGCCAAGCGGACCGCGGGCGCTCTCGGGCTGCCGCTCGTCCCCGGTTCGGACGGCGCGATCAGCGACATCGCCGAGGCGAAGCGCATCGCCGAGGACATCGGCTATCCGGTGATCATCAAGGCCGCTAGCGGCGGCGGCGGTCGCGGGATGAAGGTCGTCAACGACGCCGAAGACCTCGAAACGCAGATGCAGCAGGCCGGCAGCGAGGCGAAGGCCGCGTTCGGCGACGCCACCGTCTACATGGAAAAATACCTCGGCAATCCGCGGCATATCGAGTTCCAGATCTTCGGCGATGGTGAGGGTAACGCGATCCACTTGGGCGAGCGCGACTGCTCGTTGCAGCGCCGCCACCAGAAGGTGCTCGAGGAAGCCCCCTCGCCGATCATCACCGCCGAAGAGCGCGAGCGGATGGGCAGGATCGTCGCCAAGGCGATGGCCGACATGGGCTATCGCGGCGCGGGGACGATCGAGTTCCTGTGGGAAGCGGGCGAGTTCTACTTCATCGAGATGAACACGCGCCTTCAAGTCGAGCATCCGGTGACCGAGATGATCACCGGGCTGGACCTGGTACGCGAGCAGATCCGCGTGGCCGAGGGTCATCCGCTGACGCTGCGGCAGGAAGACGTCCAGTTCCGCGGTCATGCGATCGAGTGCCGCATCAACGCCGAGGATCCGCGCATGTTCGCGCCGTCGCCGGGGCTGGTGAAGGTGTATCACGCGCCGGGCGGGATGCATGTGCGCGTCGATAGCGGGCTGTATGCCGGGTATCGCGTGCCGCCTTACTACGACTCGATGATCGCCAAGCTGATCGTTTATGGGACGACCCGGCAAGGTGCGCTGCGCCGGTTGCGGCGTGCGTTGGAGGAGATGGTGATCGAAGGCGTCACGACGACGATTCCGCTGCACCGTGCGCTGCTCGACGATCCTGAGTTCCAGGAAGGCGCGTACACGATCAAGTGGCTGGAAGAGTGGTTGGCCAAGCAGGGGGCTTAATCGCTCGATGGTACTAAAGCTTGTTCTCCCGCGAAGGCGGGAGCCCAGTCTGGGCTCCCGCCTTCGCGGGAGAACAAGAAGTGGTTGGGCCTGGTTCTGGCCAAAGTTAGTTCGACATGACGGAGTATTCGTGAAGGCGACGATCTACCACAACCCGCGTTGCTCGAAGTCCCGCGAGGCGCTTGCCCTGCTGCAAGAGGCAGGAGCGGACGTCATGATCGTCGAATACCTCAAGAACCCTCCCTCCCGCGCGGAACTCGTCCGCCTGTACGACCGCGCGGGCATGACGCCGCGCCAGGGGCTCCGCATGGCCGAGGATGGCGCCAAGGCGGTCAAGCATGGCGACGCCGAGGCGATCCTCGACGCGATGATGATCGATCCGCTGTTGATCGAGCGCCCGCTGGTCGAGACCGACAAGGGCGTCCGGCTCGGCCGCCCGATCGCGCGGCTGCACGAAATCCTGTGATCGGCTCCCCTGCCCTTGGATTGCGCACGCACCGCCCAGGTGCCGCAATTTCGGGCAGTGAAATCAACGATATTCCGCGGTTGCCCGAGGGCGCTGCGGCTGGCACGCTTGGTGCAAGGCGCCCTTCAGGGCGGACGGCTCGTCCGAAAGGGCGAGGGTTTCAACGACAATCGGGGGCGTACCTGTGAAAAAGATCGAAGCCATCATCAAGCCGTTCAAGCTGGATGAGGTGAAGGAAGCGCTGCACGAGATCGGCGTGAGCGGCATCACCGTGACCGAGGCCAAGGGCTTCGGCCGGCAGAAGGGCCACACCGAACTGTACCGCGGCGCGGAATATGTCGTCGACTTCCTGCCCAAGGTGAAGCTCGAGGTCGTCGTCGAGGACGGGCTCGCGCAACGCGTCGTCGAGGCGATCGCTGCGGCCGCGCAGACCGGCCGGATCGGCGACGGCAAGATCTTCGTCATCCCGGTCGAGAGCGCGCTCCGCATCCGCACGGGCGAACGCGACGACGACGCAATCTAGTTCCTAGCCATGCATATTGCGTTGACGACGAGTGACGACATCGTCATTTGACGCGACGCAACATTGTGTGGAAATTCCGTTCCATACCGCAATTAGATTCCCCGCCTGATACGGCGGAAATCTCAAAACGAAGGGCAAGCATCATGGCGAATTCGGCCTCCGACGTTCTCAATATGATCAAGGACCAGGAGATCGAGTGGGTCGATCTGCGGTTCACCGATCCCAAGGGCAAGTGGCAGCATCTGACGATGGTCGCGAGCCTGATCGGCGAAGACGAGCTGACCGACGGCCTGATGTTCGACGGCTCGTCGATCGAGGGCTGGAAGGCGATCAACGAGAGCGACATGACGCTCAAGCCCGATCTCGACGCGGTCTATGTCGATCCGTTCTCGGCGACGCCTATGATGATCCTGATCTGCGACATCAGCGATCCGTCGACCGGCGAGCTGTACGCCCGCGACCCGCGCTCGACCGCCAAGCGCGCCGAGGCGTATCTGCTGACCACCGGCGTCGGCGACACCGTGTATGTCGGCCCCGAAGCCGAATTCTTCATGTTCGACGACGTCCGCTTCGAAAACAGCTATTCGACCAGCTATTACAAGATCGACGACATCGAGCTGCCGGGCAATTCGGGTCGCGAATATGAGGGCGGCAACCTCGGCCACCGTCCGCGTGCCAAGGGCGGCTACTTCCCGGTCGCACCGGTCGACAGCGCAGTCGACATCCGCGGCGAGATGGTCTCGACGATGATCGAGATGGGCCTGCCCTGCGACAAGCATCACCACGAAGTCGCGGCCGCGCAGCATGAGCTGGGCCTGACCTTCGGCACGCTGACACAGACCGCGGATCGCATGCAGATCTACAAGTACGTCGTCCACCAGGTCGCACATGCGTACGGCAAGACGGCGACGTTCATGCCGAAGCCGATCAAGGAGGACAACGGTTCGGGGATGCACACGCATTTCTCGATCTGGGAAGGTAAGACCCCGCTGTTCGCCGGCAACGGCTATGCGGGCCTGAGCGACATGTGCCTGTATTTCATCGGCGGCATCATCAAGCACGCCAAGGCGGTCAACGCGTTCACCAACCCGTCGACCAACAGCTACAAGCGCCTCGTCCCCGGTTACGAAGCGCCGGTGTTGCTCGCCTATTCGGCGCGCAACCGCTCGGCATCGTGCCGCATTCCGTACGGCACCGGCCCCAAGGCGAAGCGCGTCGAAGTGCGCTTCCCGGACGCGCTGGCCAACCCGTATCTCGCTTATGCGGCGCTGATGATGGCGGGCATGGACGGCATCCTCAACAAGATCCATCCGGGCGAAGCGATGGACAAGAACCTGTACGACCTGCCGCCGGCAGAGTTGGCCCAGGTCCCGACCGTCGCGGGTTCGCTCCGCGAGGCGCTCGAATGCCTGCTCGCCGATCACGACTTCCTGCTGAAGGGCGACGTGTTCTCGAAGGACCAGATCGAGAGCTATGTCGAGATCAAGTACGCCGAGGTTGCGCGTTGGGAGATGACGCCTAGCCCCGTCGAGTATGACATGTACTACAGCGGGTAAGGCGCGACCACGCTCGCGCCGATCCGCGCAGCGGATATCCGCTGTCGGCCGGCGTCGTGTAGCGACGACCGACGGCGTGGCTTTGCCACGTCGCTGAATGAGAAGGGCGCCCGGGGCAATCCGGGCGCCCTCTTCTCATTCAGGCCAACGAGATCACTCCTCTTCCTCCCGGCGAGTTCGGATGGGCGGGGAGATCAGAACAGTGCCCCCTCCCGTCATTCCCGCGGAGGCGGGAACCCATACAGGCTGGCCGCGCGATCGACTCGCGAGCGGTCGAGTTTATGGATCCCCGCCTGCGCGGGGATGACGATGGAGGATGGGGTCGAATGCGTCCGCGCCAAGGTTGTTTCCCCGCGAAGGCGGGGACCCAGTCTGGGCTCCCGCCTCCGCGGGAGAACAAGGAGGGGTAGCTTCGGTTAACTTCGCGCCGGGAGGCCGATTGATCGACCGATAGAGCCACCCATATCCCGTCCGAGACGCACCGCACCCAAAACCCAAGGAACACCCGTGACCGAAGACAGCGGCAACAGTGCCGGACGCGCCATCCCCAGCGGCCGCCTCGCCCGCCTCGGCGTCTTCGGCAAGCTCGCTGGCGGTGTCGCTGGCGGAGTTGTGGCCGAAGGCGCTCGCCGTCTTGCCAACGGAGAACGCCCGAAGATCGGCGACCTCCTCCTCACCCCCGCCAACGCCACCCGCGTCGCAGACCAGCTCTCCCACCTCCGCGGCGCCGCGATGAAACTGGGGCAGATGATCTCGATGGACGCGGGCGACATGCTTCCGCCCGAGCTTGCGACCATCCTCGCGCGCCTGCGCAACAACGCGAACCACATGCCGCCGCAGCAGCTCGATCGCGTGCTTGCCGCCGAATGGGGCAAGGACTGGCGCCGCAAATTCGCACATTTCCAGGCGCACCCCGTTGCCGCCGCCTCGATCGGCCAGGTCCACCGTGCGCGCCTGCCCGACGGCACCGAACTGGCGATCAAGGTCCAGTATCCCGGCGTCAAGGAGAGCATCGACGCCGACGTCGACAACGTCGCGACGCTGCTGCGCGTATCGGGCATGCTTCCCAAGTCGCTCGATATCGCGCCGTTGCTCGACGAGGCGAAGAAGCAGCTTCACGAGGAGGCCGATTACCTCCGCGAGGCGCAGATGCTTGCGCGCTACGGCGACCTGCTGGCCGATCAGTCGCAGTTCGTCGTCCCGAAGCTTTACTCCGAACTGACCACGCCACGTGTGCTCGCGATGAGCTTCGTCACCGGCGTGCCCGTCGAGACGCTGGAAACCGCGCCGCAGGACGTTCGCGACCGCGTGATGCACGATCTGATCTCGCTCGTGCTGCGCGAGCTGTTCGACTGGCGGCTGATGCAGACCGATCCGAACTTCGCCAACTACCGCTGGCAGCCCGAGACCGAGAAGCTCGTCCTACTCGACTTCGGTGCCGCCCGTCCCCTGCCCGCCGAGACCGGCGACGGTTATCGCCGCCTGCTTACCGCAGCCCTCGCCGGCGACCGTGACGCGGTACGCGAAGCCGCAATCGCCGCCGGTTTCCTTGGCGAGGCAGCCGTGCTCCAGCACCGCGCGCTGGTCGACCGGATGATCGACGTCATCCTCATCGAACTCGCCAAACCCGGCCCGTTCGACTTCGGCGACCGCGCGTTCGTAGGCGTGCTGCGCGAACAGGGCACCGAGATCGCGCGCGACCGCGATACCTGGCACCTGCCGCCGATCGACATGCTGTTCGTCCAGCGCAAGATCAGCGGTACCGCCCTGCTTGCAGCGCGGTTGAAGGCGCAGGTCGATATTCGCACGATGGTCGCCGCCTATTGCGACGGCGCGCCATCGTGAGGATCAGCGCAGTTTCAGCGCACGCTTCACGCCGGCCCAGCTGACGTACTTGAAGTTCTGCGTGGCGGGGGCGTTGTCGCCGTCCTGTGCGACGAACAGGCCTTGGGGGTAGGCGGGGCCGAAGTTGCCGAGCATCAGGTCGATCCCGTCGGTATCGCTCGTCCCGTCGATCGCGCCGCCGCCGATACGGAAGCGACCGGCATAGGTGACGCCCGGCAGGCGGTAGAGCGTGTAGGCGTTGTCGCCCTGGCTCGACACGACGAGATAGCCGCCGTTCCTGCCCGACGGGGCGAGCGCCAGACCCTCCGCGTCGGCGACCAGCGTCTTGCCGTCGACCTTGGCGATCGCGGTTGCGGTGACCGGCGCGGTTGGGTCTGCGCCGAAGCGCCAGAGGCCGACATCTTCCTCGGCGACGTAGAGCTGCCCGGTGCGGTCGTCGACGACGCAGCCTTCGGACTGGGTGCCTAGCTTCATCGAGCGGACCGTCGTGACCTTGGGCGATGCGCCGGACAGGTCGATCGCGACCTGGTCGATGCGGCCGTCCTTCAGCACGACGAAGCCGAACAGCGCGTGATCGCGCGCGCGGGTCCAGAAGCACATGCCGTAAGCCTCGCCCGGACCGACCGGGAAGCGGCCGAGGGGCACGAGCTTTGCCGCCGCCGTGTCGAGCGTGAACAGCGAGACATGTGCGGTAGCGATGTCGGCCCGGTCGCTGGTAGCGGCGATCACGCGCGTCCCGAGATCGCGGAGGTCGACGTTGTTGAGCCGCGCGGCCGGGGTGAAGCTGAGGCGCTTGCCGGTCAGGCTGTAGACGTGGATGCCCGCTTTCTTGTCGGTGCCGATGACGAGGCTTCTCGCCGGATCGCCCGCATTGCGCCAGATCGCGGGATCGTCCGCGGCATCGGCGGCGGTGTCGACCGGGTCGGTCTCGGCGGTTGCCGCGACTGTCGGCGCCTCGACCGCCACCGGGACCGACGTCGTTGCACATCCCGCGAGCAGCAACGCGGCAAAGGGAAGCGCGCGCATCAGAACGTCACCCGCACGCCGCCGGTGTAGCGCCGGCCGAACGTCTCATGCTCGATCGTGTAGGCCGACGATCCGACATAGCGACGGCCCGGCCCGTTCAGCAGGTTGGCGAAATCGCCGTAGATCTCAACATTGCCGTTGATCGCATAGCGAACGGACGCGTCGAGTTCGTTGTCCTTGGCCCAGTAGAAGTCACCGCCGTCGACGCCGCGGACCGTGCCGCCTACGTCCGCCACCGCACCGATTGCATCGAGCCATGCGGAGCGGTTCTGGTACGAGACACGCGCCGAGAATCCGTATTTCTCGTAATAAGCGATCAGATTGTAGATTGCGTCCGAAGCACCCGGCAGGCGAACTTTCCGCGACGGGATCGCGCCGGTTGCCGGCGTATCGGCGCGGCTCTTGTTGATCGTGGCATTCAGCTGGACACCGAAGCCGCCCATCCAATCGGGCAGGCCGAGATCCGCGGTAAAGGGATCGAGCTGTTGCTGGATCGCGCCCTCGATCCCCATGATGTAGCCTTTGCCGCCGTTGATGATGGTCGAGTAGACATAGCCCGACCGATCGACGCCGGCGGCGTTCAGGTTGGTCTGGCCGTAGGTCCGGGTCGAGTCGAACAGGACATCGGTGACGTCCTTGTAATACGCGCCGATCGACAGGAAGCCGCGCGGCATCGTGTAGTATTCGACGTAGAGATCGACGCCCTTGGCTTTTTCGGGCTTCGCATCGGGGTTGCCCCCGGAGATCGTCGCATTCGCGTCGTTGATGCTCAGATTGGGACGCAACTGATCGTAATCCGGACGTGCGGCGCCGGTGTTGAACGACAGCCGCGCCTTCATCCGGTCGTTGACGTCCCAATTCACGTGCAGGCTCGGATAGACGAGAGTCTGGCTCGATTTCACGTCGATCAGGCCGAGCGACGAGAACGCACGGGCGTCGTTGCGGATGTGCTCGACGCGCGCCCCACCGATGACGCTGCCCCAGTTGGTCGTGGTCGTCGCCATCGCGTAGGCGGAATAGACCTTCTCGCCGACATCGTAGAAATTGGCGTCGGTGGACACGAACGGGTTGACCGCCTTGGCTTGCTCGACGAGCGCCAGGATCTTGTCCCGATCGAAATACTGGAACGTGTAGCCGAGCGGGATCTCGCCCTGGAAGCCGCCCGGCTTGGCGATGGCGGCGTACCCGGTCGGAATGCCCGCCGCGGCGAACTGGGCGGGGGTGCTCAGATCGATCAGATACTCGTTCGCGGTCTTGGTGCGATCGTCGTAGCGGAGACCGGCCGCGAACACCGTCTGCGCGCCGAACACCGAGGCCTCGCGGCTGATATCGAGCTTGGCGGTGTACGCCTCGGTCACATCTTTCGCCTTCAGCGAACGCAATCGCGTCAGCGTACGCGGGAAGTCCTCGATCGAGGTTACCTGGGCGCCGCGCGAGAAGGTGCCGTCGGCGTTGCGGATCGTCCGGAAGAGCTGGACCTTGGCGAGTTGCGGATCGGTCAGGTCGTAGCCGACGGTCAGGCGGTTGGCGGCGTTCGCGCCGTTGGTACCGAACGACGGGCTATCATAGTTCAGCTGCGCAGGCTGCGAGCGATCGTCGATCGACCGCGTGTAGTTGCCGCGCCATGCGACCTTCCACTCGCCGAGTTCATGATCGCCGCCGATCGTGTTGGTGAACACCGACTGCTTGTATTTGCGCACGGTGAAGTTCGAGTTGAGATCGATCCCGTAAACCGTGCCGAGCAGCGGCCTGTTGCCGGTGCAGACATCCGCATACCCCGTCGTCCCCGACGCGGGCCGCGTGTTGACGGTGCAGGCGGCAGTGCCGTTGGGGGTGCGCGACTGCTGGTCGTCGAGATCGAAGATGTAGTTGTTGCGCTGTTCGTCGTCCTCGAACGCGGAATAGATCGCCTCCGCGAACAGCTTGTGGCCGGGTGCAGGGCGCCAGTCGAGCCGGGTCGACAGCGAGTAGTTCTTCCGGGTCAGGCGATACAGCTTGTTCTCGGTCTCGCGCGCCCATTTGCGGTTTTCGAAGCCGGGCCGGAGATCGCGATCGACCGCCTCGAAATCGGTCTCGAAATTGTCGGTGACCATGCCGCGGCGATACAGGCTGGCGGACGAGACGATGCCGAACTCGCCGATGCCGGTGTCGATCCGGTCGGAGATGACGAGCGAGCCCTCATATTCGGTCTTCTTGCCGAGTTCGACATGGCCAACGCCGCCCTTGGCCTGCACCTTCATGCCCGGGTAATCGAACGCCGAGCGCGTGATGATGTCGACGTTGCCCGCGATCGTCTCGCCGGTCATGTCGGGGGTGACGGCCTTGCGCACGATGATCTGCGACGCGATCGCCGAGGGGATCGAGTCGAAGCGGGCGTCGCGACCTTCGGGGCTGACGACGTTGATGCCGTCGATCGACAACGTGGTCCAGTTGATCGGCGCGCCGCGCAGCGTGATGTAGCGCGCCTGGCCCTGATCGCGCTGAACGCCGACGCCGGGTAGACGACTGACCGCCTGAGCGACGTTCTGGTCGGGCAGGCGTCCGATCGAATCGGAGGCGATGACCGAGACGAGCGAGGGGCTGGTGCGCTGGATCTGAAGCGCCGCAGCTTCGGATTCCGCGATCGGCCGCGAACCGGATACGACAATCTCGTCGCCCTCGCCTGCTTTCTCACTGACTTCGATGGTCATCGCGACGTCGAGCGTCACGGCAGTATCGGCGACCGTCACCGTCCGGCGTGCGTCGGGGAAGCCGACATAACGGATCACGAGTTCGTGCAGGCCGGCGGGGACACCGAGCAGCGAGAACCGTCCGGTGCGATCAACCACGGTCGACAAGTCCAGCGCGGGAATCGAGACCGACGCGCCGTCGAGATATTCGCCGCTGCCGGCCTGCGACACGGTACCGACGACCGATCCCGCAGCGCGCGGCGCACCGACCGGGGTCGCGGCGTCGGGACGCGCATGCGCGCTGGCGATGGTCAACGGAGTCAGCGCACAGCCGGTGAGCAGTACGTGCGCGAGGACGCGACCGCGAACGCGGGTCGAGAGGTTCGATTTCATGGTATTCCCCCGGGTGGTCCCGGCTTCTTCAGCCGACTTGGGAGGCGCGGTAGCGGCCTCGCATGGCAACGCCGTTACGTCCGCATGACAAAGACATGACAGAGGGTTCATCTGAGACCGGCTCACGCTCGCGCGAGGGCAGTGTCACATTAAACGAGCATTAAAGTTGTCGGACACGGAATTCTTATATTCGTAACGGACATGCCACGACCGCCGCCTATCGCGCCCTTCAAGGCAAAGACTGCCGAAAAAGGGAAACTCTCGATGTTGAATTCAGCAAGCCTGCGCTTGCGGCTGCTGGCCGGCGCCGCCCTGACGGTCGCGATCGCGTCGCCAGTGTTCGCAGCCCCCACGCCGACCGCCGCCAAGGATACGGCGCCCGCGACGGCTGCCGCAGACCCCGCGATTGATCCGGCCCCCGCCGCTGCCGAACCCGCCGACCAGACCGGTCTTGGCGAAATCGTCGTCACTGCGACCAAGCGCGAGACCAATTTGCAGAAGACGCCGATCGCGATCAGCGTACTGACCGCCGCCGCGCTGACCGACCGCCACGTCCAGAGCCTGTACGATCTCGCCGACGGTACGGTGCCCAGCTTGCGCATCGCCACCTTCGAAGCGCGCCAGTCCGCGCTCACCATCGGCATCCGCGGGATCGTGCCGCTCGACGCCAACCAGCCCGCGCGCGAGCAGGGCGTCGGCATCTATATCGACGGCGTCTATCTCGGCCGCCAGCACGGCCTGAACGCCGCGCTGTTCGACATCGAGCGTGTCGAAGTTCTGAAGGGTCCGCAGGGAACGCTGTTCGGCCGCAACACCGAGGGCGGCGCGCTCAGCCTCGTCAGCCGTGCGCCCAGCGGCAAGCTCGAAGGACGCGCCGAGGGCGGCATCGCCAATTACGGCGGCTATAACGGCGACTTCCACCTCGACCTGCCCAAGTTCGCCGGCTTCAGCGTCAAGCTGGACGGCGTGTTGCAGCATCAGGACGCGACCACGAAGAACCCGTTCGAGGGTGCGGCCGGCTTCAACTATTTCGATCGCAAGGGCGGCCGCGCCGCGGTGCGCTGGCAGCCAACCAGCACCATCACCAACGATTTCGCGTACGATGTCGCCAAGGACAAGAACACCCCGTTCTACAGCCAGCTGCTGAACTACAATCCCAATGGCTGCGCGAACGGCGCGGTCACTGCGTCCACCACGTGCGTGCTGCCGAGCGTCAACTACACCTCGCTGACCGGCGGTCCGGTCAAGGCGCTGCTTCCGGGCGTGGTCGTCAACGGCGACAGCCGCATGAAGACCGCCGATATCGGCGTGCCGCAGCAGGTCAGCGTCGACAAGACGCACGGCTTCACCAATTCGCTGAAGTGGAACCTCGGATCCGAACTCGAGCTGCGTTCGATCACCGCATGGCGCGGCGTCGACGTCGAGCAGTATGACAATAGCGGCGGTGCGCATCGCCCGCCGCTGGTCAACCTGACCGCCAACTGCACCGCGGCCGCGCCGTGCGCCTTCAGCCGCTACAGCCTCGCCGACCTGCGCCAGCGCCAGTTCAGCCAGGAATTCCAGGCAGTCGGCACGATCGACTCCGTCGATTACGTCGCGGGTCTCTATTACTTCAACGAGCATGTCAGCGACGATGCCGCGACGCCGAGTTCGCTTGGTGCGGTGGCGACGACGACTAACGGTGTCGTGACCGGCGCGAACATCGTGTCGATCCCGTTCTGCACCGGAAACACGCCCGCCTTCGCCGGCAACGCGGTCAACGGCTGCTCGATCGATCGCGCCTCGGAAGTCTGGTCGAAGAGCTATGCGGCCTACGCCCAGGCGACGTGGAACGCGACCGACGTGCTACACCTCACCGTCGGCGGCCGCTATACCAAGGACAAGAAGCGCGGCGTCCTGCACTATTTCAACAACCTGAACTACGACACCGCCACCCCGGCACAGCTTGCGGCCAACGGCTACACCCCACTGGACAAGACCTGGAACCGGTTCAATCCGATGGTCACGCTGGCCTATGACCTGAACGACGACACGCATGTTTATGCTAAGTACTCGACCGGCTATCGCGCCGGTGGCGCCAGCTCGCGTACGCCCAACTATCTCGCGTTCGAGCCCGAGGATCTGAAGTCGTACGAAGTCGGCCTGAAGGCGGATTTCTGGCAGCATCGGGCACGCCTGAACCTGGCCGGCTACATCATGGACCGCAAGAACAGCCAGGAAGACGTCAGCTTCATCACCTTCGCGAACAGCGCCAACGTGAACGTCCTGCGCGTCGTCAATGCACCGGGTATCACCAAGATCCGCGGCATCGAGGCGGACCTGACGGTCGCACCGGTGGAGGGCCTGACGCTCAACGCATCCTATGCCTATACCTACACCAAGATACCGCCGGTTCCGGTCAGCTTCACGGTGGGCGCCAACACGTCGACGGTGCTGCAGCAGTTCTACATTCCGTTCACGCCGCGCAACGCGGCCAGCGGATCGATCGACTATGCGATCCCGGTCGGTGGCGGCGACACCAAGGTGAAGTTCCACATCGACGGTAACTATTCGCAGGCGACGCAGGCGTTCGACCAGTTCGCCACCAAGGCCGACGCGTCGTTCCTGGTCAACGGCCGGATCGCGCTGGCGAACGTACAGGTCGGATCGGCCTCCGACGTGACCTTCTCGGTGTGGGCCCGCAACGTGTTCGACAAGCAGTATGTCTTCCGTCGCGATCCCTCGAACAGCCTGCCGGGTGCACCCACCAGCAGCCTGACGGCGGGCCCGATCGGCAACGTGCTGGGCGATTACGGCAACTTCAACGCGCCACGCACCTACGGGATGGACGTGTCGGTCAAGTTCTGATCGATCCGACCATCGGCGACGACGAACCCGAGCAGGCGACACGCCTGTTCGGGTTTCTTCGTTTCAGCGCACGGGCAAGGTGATGACGACGCACAGCCCGGGTGCGGCATCTTCCAGTGCGATCGTGCCGCGATGAAGCCGGGCGATCGCCTCGATCAGCGCCAGACCCAGGCCATGCCCGCTGTCGTGACGACTTGCGTCAAGTCGGCCGAACCGGCGCAACGCCAGCTTGCGCTGATTCGCGGGGATGCCGGGGCCGGTATCGGTCACGACCAGCGTCGCGACGGCGGCGGTCGCGCCGACCTGTATCTCGATCTGCGTGCCGACCGGCGTATGGCGGATCCCGTTCTCGATCAGGTTCACGAGCATCTGACCGAGCAGGTGCCGATCACCCACGATCTCGGCCGAGGCGGCGGCATCGAAAACCAGCGTCCGGCCACTATCGGCGGCCACCGGCTGCATCATCGTCGTGATCTCGTCGGCCAGCGCCGCCAGATCGAGCGACACGAACGCCGCGCGACGGTCGCCCCCCTCGATTTCGGCGATCCGCAGCATCGCCGCGAACATCTTGAGCAGTTCGTCGCTCATCGCGATCGCTGCGTCGAGGTCGTCGCGTTGCGCCTCGCTCTCCGCCCGTCGCCGGGACAAGGCAAGCTGGCTTCGCAGACGTGCCAGCGGCGTGCGAAGATCATGCGCTATGTCGTTGGATACGTTGCTGATGCTCGCCATCAGATCGGAAATTCGATCGAGCATGCGGTTGAACGCGATCGCCTGTTGCGCGAACTCGCCGCCCGATCGGTCGACCGGCACGCGGCGCGTCATGTCGCCATCGATGATCGCATCGACGGTCCGCCGCGTCTCGCCGATCCGCCGGCTGATGGTGACGACGAAGACCGACAGCCCGCAGACGACGATCAGCAGGATCGACCCGAAACCGATCAGGTAGATGCCGATCCGCGCGGGACCGTAATCGTCGAACGGTTCGGTCTCGGCGACCGTAGTCAGCGTCATGCCGCCGCCGACGTCGCGGACCAGCGCACGCCCAGCGGAAAGGCCGATGATCCGATCGCGGCCGTGCAAGGTGGAAAAACCGAGCGGCAGGCGACGCGGCATCCTGATATTGCCGCCAAGGGCGTGGCCGTCGGCATCGAGCAGCAGGAAGCCGATGTCGCCGGTATCGCGCTGGCGGGTCGCTGCGTTTATTCGGCGAACGAGTTCCTCGGGGCTGCGATCGCCGAACGCTCCGGCGATCTCGTCAAAGACGGCCTGGATGCGGCGGTCGACCAGCCGCTCGATCGTCCTGAGCGTCACCGAATAGATCGCGAAACCAGTGCCGAGCGTCACCACGAGGAACGCCAGCAGAAATGCCAGCGTCAGCGTGCGCAGCGACCGTAAGCGCATCAGCCGCGCAACATGTAGCCGACGCCGCGCACCGTCAGGATCGGGTCCTCGCCGCCATCGGCGGTCAGCTTCACGCGCAGGTGGCGGACATAGACGTCGACGATGTTGGTGGTCGGCGCGAAGTCGTAGCCCCACACGCGTTCGACCAGCATCGCCCGCGTCAGCACCGTATCGGCGTTCGCCACGAACTCGTTGAGCAGCTTGAATTCGAGCTTGCCGAGGTCGATCGCGGTACCCGCACGCCATGCCCGGAACCGGGTCGGGCTGACGACGATATCGCCCGCGCGGATCGTGTCGGCGCTGCCCGCGGTCCACCCACGAGCGCGTACCAGCGCGAGCAGCCGGGCGTTCAGTTCGACCGAAGCGATCGGCTTGACCACGTAATCGTCGGCACCGGCCTCCAGCCCCTCGACCTTCTCGACCGAACGACCGAGCGCGCTGAGCATGATGACTGGCAGTGTCATGTTCCCGCTCCGCAACCGTTCGAGCACCGAAATGCCGTCGATCCGAGGGAGCATCCGATCGAGCACGACCGCGTCGAACGGCTGACTGTCCACCGCGGCGAGCGCCTCGCGACCGTCGGCCGCGACGGTCACGGTATGATCGAACCCGCGCAGTTCCTCGGCCATACCTTGCGCGAATACGCCATCGTCTTCGACCAGCAGAATGTTAAGGCTCATCACGCGGTATCGCGCGCTACGAGGACGGGCTGCATTTCCACGGAGGGAGCATCCTCGCCGGCGATGCGGGCGAACAGCGCCGTGACCATCGCGCGCGCGCCCGTCGCGATATCCTGCCGAACGGTGGTGAGCCGCGGCACGGTCTGCTCGGCGAACGGGAGATCGTCGAAGCCGGTCACGGGGATGTCGCCCGGCACCTGGATCGCGCGATCGGCGAGCGCCCGGACGGTGCGCATCGCGATCACGTCCGACGCCGCGGCGATACCGTCGATCCACCCCAGCACCGTATCGAGATGCGCGGCGATCTCGGCGGGCATCACGTCCGACGCCAGATGCGTGTCGAGTTGCAGCGGTATGGCCAGCCCCGCCGACGCCGCCGCATCGCACAGTCCGCTATAGCGTTCTTCGAGTTCGAGCGTGCGGACTTCGCCGAAAAAGGCGAGCCGCCGACACCCGCGCGCGATCAGTCGCTCGCCGGTGAGCCGTCCGCCGAGCCGGTTATCGACGCCCACCGCACAATGGACCTGTCCCGGTCGATGCCCACCCCAGACGACCATCGGCCGATACCGCGCCGCAACCCGCTCGATCGCCGCGAACTGGTCCGACTGGCCGATCAGCAGGACACCGTCGAGCATGCCCGAATCGACGATCCGCTCGAGCCAGTCGTCGGCGTCGGGGATGATCCGCGACAACAGCAGGTCATAGCCATGCTCGGTCAGCGCATCGGCGATATGGCCGAGGATCGTCATGAAGAACGGATCGGACAGATGTTGGCGACGCTCATGGCCGAGCGGCACGACGACGCCGATCAGGCCGGTGCGCTGGACGCGCAGACGGCGAGCCATCTGGTTCGGGCGAAAGCCGTGCGTGGCCGCCAGTGCCTGGATCCGCTCCCGCGTATCGCGCGCGACGAGCGGATTGTCTGCCAGTGCGCGGGATACGGTGCCGGCGTGCACCCCGGCGAGCCGCGCGAGTTCCGCGATGTTGCGGATACGCGCGGCGGGCGGAAGGATCGGTTCGCTCATCCGTCGACCCTAGCGCGTCATACCGGGCGTGGCGACACCGGCGGCAAGCAGCAGCGGATCGTCAGGTCAGCAGGATCGTGCTGCCGGACGTGTCGCCCGCTTCGACGGCACGATGCGCGTCCGCCGCCTGTTCGAGCGGGAAGCTCCGACCGATCTCCGGAGTGATCGCACCGCTTTTCACCATCGCGAAGACGCGGTCGAGGCCGGCTCGCTTCTCGTCCGGCGTCGCGTAATAGTCGAACAGCGTCGGCCGGGTGACGAACAGCGAGCCATTGCGCGCCAATATCCCCAGGTTGACGCCGTCGACCACCCCGCCCGCATTGCCGTAGCTGACGATCAGCCCGCGTCGCGCGGCGCTGGCGAGCGACGCGGCCCAGGTCGCGCCACCGACGCCATCGAGAACGACGGGCACGCCCTCGCCCCCGGTGATGTCGCGCACGCGCGCGGCGATGTCCTCGGATTTGTGGAGAATGACGTGGTCCGCGCCCGCCTTCGTCGTGCGCGCGGCCTTGTCGTCGCTGCCGACGCTGGCGATCACGGTGGCGCCGATATGCTTGAGCCAGCCGACCAGGATATGGCCGACGCCACCCGCCGCCGCATGAACCAGGACGGTCTGTCCCGCCTCGACCTTCGCACAGCGCTCGACGAGGAACTCTGCGGTGCAGCCTTTGAGCAGGATCGCCGCAGCGGTGCGATCGTCGAGCCAGTCGGGCAACGCGAACAGTTCGGCAGCCGGCACGTTGCGCTCGGTCGCGTAGGCGCCGCGGGTCGGGCCGAAGGTACCGACGCGGTCACCAGGCGCGAAATCGGCCACGCCTTCACCCACTGCCATCACCACGCCGACCGCCTCGCTGCCGAGGCCCGACGGCAGGTCGATCGGGTACACGCCGCTACGGTGATAGGTGTCGATATAGTTCAGCCCGACCACGGTGTTGCGCATCCACGCCTCGCCCTTGCCCGGTGCCGGCAAGGCGACATCGTGCCACTGGATGACGTCCGGACCGCCGGTCGTTTCGATTTTCGCCACTCGTGCCATCTCGGCCTCCCGTTGATTCAAGGCCGCACCCTATAGAACGCGTTTCGGGTTGCAACCGATCGGCGGCGAGCCCATTCCTTCGCCAGACAAGATGCGGAGAGGCACTATGAAGAGCTATCTGAACCAGTATATCGACGGCGCTTGGGTCGCGAGCGAAGGCGGCACCGTCTATCAGGTGATCGACCCGTCGACCGAGCAGCCCTGCACCGAGATCACGCTCGGCACCGCCGCCGACGTCGACAAGGCAGTCGCTGCGGCTCGATCCGCGTTCGAAAGCTGGAGTCAGACGAGCGTGCAGGAGCGGCTCGACGTGCTCGGCCGGATCATGACCGAATACAAGGCGCGGATGCCCGACCTGGCGAAGGCTATGTCGCAGGAGATGGGCGCGCCGATGGCGCTCGCCTCGATGGCGCAGGCGCCCACCGGCCTCGCGCATTTCTCGGCGACCGCAAAAGCATTGGCGGCATTCGAGTTCTCGGAAGTCATCGGCAAGGCGACCGTCGTGCACGAGCCGCTCGGCGTCGTCGCGATGATCACGCCGTGGAACTGGCCGCTGAACCAGATCTGCGCGAAGGTCGCCCCCGCGCTTGCCGCCGGCGACACAATGATCCTGAAGCCGTCCGAGGAAGCGCCGTCGTGCGCGGTAATCCTGGCGGAGATCATGGATGCGGCGGGCGTCCCCGCAGGCGTGTTCAACCTCGTCAACGGTGACGGTCCGGGCGTCGGTGCGGCGCTGTGTTCGCACCGCGACGTCGACATGGTGAGCTTCACCGGCTCGACCCGCGCGGGCATCGCAGTCGCGCTGGCCGCGGCGCCCACGGTCAAGCGTGTGCATCAGGAGCTTGGCGGCAAGGCGGCGAACCTCGTGCTGGAGGGCTCCGACCTCGCGGCCGTACTGCCGGCAACGGTGGCCGGTGTGCTTGCGAATTCCGGACAGAGCTGCATCGCGCCGACCCGCCTGCTGGTACATGCGAGCCAGATTGCCGAGGCCACTGCGATCGTGAAGTCGATGATGGAGCAGACCAAGGTCGGCGATCCCGCCGAGATGGGCCAGCACATCGGCCCGGTCGTCAACAAGGCACAGTTCGACAAGATCCAGGGGCTGATCCAGTCGGCGATCGACGAAGGCGCGACGCTGGTGACGGGCGGGGTCGGGCGTCCGGACGGGCGCAATGCGGGGTATTACATCCAGCCGACGCTGTTCACCGACGTACGCCCCGACATGCGGATCGCGCAGGAGGAGACGTTCGGTCCGGTCGCGACGATCACCGCGTACAACGACCGCGACGAGGGCATCCGCATCGCCAACGCGACGGAATACGGGCTATCCGCAACGATCTCGGGAGACGCGACGGAGGCGGCCAAAGTTTCGCCGAAACTTCGCGCGGGGCTGGTGACGATCAATTCGTGGAGCCCGGACATCGGCGCGCCGTTCGGCGGCTACAAGCAGTCGGGCAATGGGCGTGAGAATGGCCGTTATGGCCTGACCGATTTCATGGAAGTGAAGACGGTACTGGGTCTGCCGGCCTGATCTGACAGGCCGGGCGGGAAACGACGTTCCACTGGCACGCAGCGGAACGTCGTCGATCGCGGATTACTTGCCGCGGAGGGTGTTGATCAACGCGATACCGAGCACGCCGGCGACTGCCGCGGCGGTGAAGGGACGCTCGCGCGAGAACTGCTGTACGTAGTCGATCAGCGGACGGACGTTGCCCTCGACGACGTCCTTGGCCTGGCCAATGGTCTTCTGCACGGTGCCACCGAGCTGATCTGCAACGCCTTCGCTCTGCAGCGACTTGTCGCCGACTGCGCCGCCAACGGTTTCCTTGAGCTTGCCGCCGAGGTCGTTTGCCGTGCCGGTGAGGGTGTCGCTGTTCACAGATCGTCTCCTTGAGTGGAACCGGCGTTGTTGCCGATGAGCTTGCAGAAACAGGCGTCGCTCGATCTTGTTCCGCGACCGGATCAATCGAGGTTGGGGCGCAGCCAGCGTTCGGCGGTCTTGAGGTCCGCACCACGTCGTGCGGCGTAATCCTCGAGCTGGTCGCGGCCGACGCGGGCTACCCCAAAATACTCCGCCTGCGGGTGGCCGAAATAGAAGCCCGAGACGGCGGCGGTCGGGAACATCGCGAAGCTCTCGGTCAGTTCGAGCCCGGTCGCGGTCGGCGCGTCGAGCAGGTCGAACAGGATCGGCTTTAGGCTGTGGTCCGGGCAGGCGGGATAGCCCGGCGCCGGACGGATGCCGCGATACTGTTCCTTGATCATGGCTTCGTTGGTAAGCTGTTCGTCGGGTGCGTAGCCCCACAGATCGGTGCGGACGTGCTTGTGGAGGCGTTCGGCGAAGGCTTCGGCAAAGCGGTCGGCGAGCGCCTTCAAGAGGATGTCGTTATAGTCGTCATTGTCCGCCTTGAAGCGGGCGATGTGGTCGTCGATCCCGTGGATGCTCACTGCGAAGCCGCCGAACCAGTCGTTCTGCGTGTCGACGAAATCGGCGAGACACATGTTCGCGCGGCCTTCGCGCTTGGCGATCTGCTGGCGCAGCATGGGGAGGCGCACCTCCTTCTGCTCCCTCTCCCCTGCGGGTAGAGGGTCGGGGTGAGGGGCTGTTCCGGGCGGAGCACTGCTTGGCTGCCCCTCACCCCAACCCTCTCCCCGGAGGGGAGAGGGAGCAGTGACCACCACATCATCGCCCTCGCGGCGCGCGGGCCACAGTCCGGCAACACCCCGCGGAGTCAGCCACTTCTCCGCGACGATCGTGTCGAGCATCGCCTGCGCATCCGCATACAGCGAACTCGCGCTATCACCGACCACTTCATCCGTCAGGATCGCCGGGAAATTCCCCGCCAGTTCCCACGCGCGGAAGAACGGCGTCCAGTCGATATAGTCGCGCAGGTCGGTCAGGTCCCAGTCCGCAAACACATGGACGCCAGGCTTCACCGGCGCAGGCGGTTTCATCGCGAAGTCCGCCACGAACCCGCGCTCCCGCGCCGTCGCCAAGGGGAGCAACTCGCTCTGCCCCTTGTTCGCGCGCGAGATCCGCACCGCCTCATACTCATCCGCGGTCTTCGTCACGAACTCGTCGCGGATCGTGTCCGATACCAGGGTCGACGCGACACCAACCGCGCGGCTCGCATCGAGCACATGCACGACCGGGCCATCATAGGCCTGCGCGATTCGCAGCGCAGTATGCACCTTCGACGTCGTCGCACCGCCGATCAGCAGCGGCATTGTCATGCCCGCGCGCTTCATCTCCTCGGCGACCGTGACCATCTCGTCGAGCGACGGCGTGATCAGCCCCGACAGCCCGATCATGTCCGCGTCGTTCTCGTTCGCCGCGGCCAGAATCTTCGACCACGGCACCATCACGCCGAGATCGACCACATCGAAGCCATTGCACTGCAGCACCACGCCGACGATGTTCTTGCCGATGTCATGCACGTCACCCTTGACGGTCGCCATGATGATCTTGCCCTTGCCGCGCGCGCCGGGCTCCTTGGCTGCCTCGATATACGGCAGCAGATGCGCGACCGCCTTCTTCATCACGCGCGCCGACTTGACGACCTGCGGCAGGAACATCTTGCCCGATCCGAACAGGTCGCCGACGACGTTCATGCCGTCCATCAACGGGCCTTCGATCACCTCGATCGGGCGTCCGCCATTGCCGGCGCTGATCAGCCGCGCTTCCTCGGTATCCTCGACGACGTGGAGGTCGATACCCTTCACCAGCGCATATTCGAGCCGTTTGTTGACACCCAGCGAGCGCCATTCCGCCGCCGCCTTCTCCGCGACCACGTCGGTGCCGCGATAGCGTTCGGCGAGCGCGACCAGCCGGTCGCCAGCCTCGGGATCGGTGTTGAGCACGACATCCTCGACCGCCTTGCGCAGTTCGGGATCGATGTCGTCATAAATGTCGAGCTGGCCGGCGTTGACGATCGCCATGTCCATGCCGGCGGGGATCGCGTAGTACAGGAACACGCTGTGCATCGCGCGGCGCACGGGTTCGTTGCCGCGGAACGAGAAGCTGAAGTTCGAGAGCCCACCCGAGATATGGACGTGTGGGCAGCGCGCCTTGATCTCCTTGCACGCCTCGATGAAGTCGACGCCGTAGTTGTTGTGCTCCTCGATTCCGGTCGCGACCGCGAACACGTTGGGATCGAAGATGATGTCCTCGGGCGGGAAGCCGATCCCGACGAGCAGCTTGTAGGCGCGCTCGCAGATCTCGACTTTCCGCTCCTTGGTGTCCGCCTGCCCGACCTCGTCGAACGCCATCACGACCACCGCCGCACCGTACGCCATGCATTTCCGCGCCTGGCTCAGGAACTGCTCCTCGCCCTCCTTCATGCTGATCGAATTGACGATCGGCTTGCCGCTGACGCACTTCAGACCGGCCTCGATCACGCTCCATTTCGAGCTGTCGACCATGAACGGGATGCGCGCGATGTCGGGCTCGGCGGCGATCAGCTTCAGGAACGTCGTCATCGCGTGATGCGCGTCGAGCAGCCCCTCGTCCATGTTGACGTCGAGCACCTGCGCGCCGCTCTCGACCTGCTGACGCGCGACCTCGACCGCCGCGGGATAGTCGCCCGCCATAATCAGCTTCTTGAAGCGCGCCGAGCCGGTGACGTTGGTGCGCTCGCCGATGTTGACGAAAGAGGTGGAGGAGGAGGTGGTCATCGGTTCGCTTCTTCTAGCCCCCTCTCCCCTCCGGGGAGAGGGTTGGGGTGAGGGGTAGTTCCGGGCGGTAGCGCTCCTGGCGCCCCTTACCCCGGCCCTCTCCCCGACGGGGAGAGGGAGCGGTGGCCTAAGCCGCCATCGTGAACGGTTCGAGGCCAGCGAGCTTGGTACGAACTTCTGGCCGAGCAACCGCGCGCGGTTCGAGCCCGCGCACGCCATCGGCCATTGCCTTGATATGCGCCGGCGTCGAGCCGCAGCAGCCGCCGAGCACGTTGACCTGCTTGGCCACCGCCCACTCGCCGACCAGCCCGGCCGTCGTCTCGGGCTGCTCGTCATACTCGCCGAGTTCGTTGGGCAGTCCCGCATTCGGATAGACCATGATCAACGTGTCCGCGATCGCCGACAGCGTCTTCACATGCGGCCGCAACTGCTCCGCACCGAACGAGCAGTTGAGCCCGATCGTGATCGGCTTGGCATGCCGCACCGCATGCCAGAACGCCTCGACCGTATGCCCCGACAGGTTGCGCCCAGACAGATCGGTCAGCGTCATCGACATCATGATCGGCACGTCGCGCCCGAGCGCATCGCCCGCCTCGATCGCCGCCATGATCCCGGCCTTGGCGTTGAGCGTATCGAACACCGTCTCGATCAGGATGAAGTCGACGCCGACGCCCTCGCCGCCTTCGAGCAACGCGTCGATCTGCTCGCGGTACACGCCTTTCAGGTAATCGAAGTCGATCTCGCGGAAGCCGGGATCGTTGACGTCGGGCGACAGCGACAGCGTCTTGTTGGTCGGCCCGATCGCGCCGGCGACGAAGCGCGGCCGTCCGTCCTTCGCCTCGTATTCGGTGGCGAGCGCACGCGCGATCCGCGCGGACTCGACGTTGATCTCGCGCACCAGATGCTCGGCGCCGTAATCGGCCTGCGAGATGACGTTCGCGCTGAAGGTGTTGGTCGAGACGATGTCCGAGCCGGCCTCCAGATATTCGCGCGTAATCGTCTCGGGGACGTCCGGCTTGGTGATCGCCAGGATGTCGTTGTTGCCCTTCTGGTCGTGCGACAAGCCGAGCGACCCTGCGTAAGCCGCCTCGTCGAGCTTCCAGTTCTGGATCTCGGTGCCGAACGCGCCGTCGGTAATCAGGATGCGCTTGGCGGCTTCTGCGTTGAAACGTTCACGTGGTGTCATCGTCGATCTCCTCCCTCCCGCTGGCGGGAGGGGTCGGGGGAGGGAAGTGCCGCAAACGAGACGGTCGAGTTGGGCCAGCCCCTCCCCTAACCCCTCCCGCAGGCGGGAGGAGGATTACGCCGCGGCGACCTTGTCGACCGGCTTCGCGCGTACGCCGAGCATGTGGCAGATCGCATAAGCCAGTTCCGCGCGGTTGAGCGTGTAGAAGTGGAAATCCTTTACCCCGCCCGCGTAGAGCCGCCGGCACATCTCGGCCGCGATCGTCGCCGCGACGAGTTGCCGAGCCGAGGGATGATCGTCGAGCCCCTCGAATAGCCGGTCCATCCACGCCGGAATCTCCGCGCCACACAGTCCCGCGAACTTCCGCGTCTGCGCGACGTTCGACACCGGCAGAATTCCCGGAAGGATCTGCGCAGTGATCCCCGCTGCCGCTACCCGGTCGCGGAACCGGAAATACGCTTCTGGCGAGAAGAAGAACTGCGTGATCGCGCGGGTCGCACCGGCATCGATCTTGCGCTTCAGATTGTCGATGTCGGCGTCGTGACCGCCCGATTCCGGATGACACTCGGGATACGCCGCGATCGAGATCTCGAACGGATGCAGCTTCCGCAACCCAGCAACCAAAGCCGCCGCGTTCTCATACCCGCCCGGATGCGCCTGATAGGGCTGACCCAGCGTCGGCATGTCGCCACGAAGCGCGACGATGTGGCGCACGCCCGCCGCCCAATATTCCTCGGCGACCTGGTCGATCTCGGCCTTGGTCGCCTCGACGCAGGTCAGGTGCGCAGCGGCGTTCATCGACGTCTCGCGCTGGATCCGCGCCACTGTCGCGTGAGTCCGCTCGCGCGTCGAGCCACCCGCGCCATACGTCACCGACACGAAATCGGGACCGAGCGGCTCCAGCGTGCGGATCGCCTCCCAGAGCTGCGTCTCCATCTTCTCGCTCTTCGGCGGGAAGAACTCGAAGCTGATGCCCACGTCGCCCGCAAGATCCGCGAACAGCGGTTCCTCGAGCGCGCGGCGCGCTTCGGCCAGTTGGGGGATCGAAATGTTCGTCATGCCGCCTTCACCTCACGCAAGCTCGCGCCGATCTTCCGACCGAGCCATAATTTCACCGTCAACTCACCGCCCTCAAGCGTCTCGACGCGCGCCGTCTGCAAGCCCGCCGCCTCGAACCACGCCGTCATCTGCTCGTCCGCGAACCCCAGGCGCGTGTGCGCATCGCGCAACCGCAGTTCCTCGCGGTCGTGGCTGGCGAAATCGGCGATCAGCAGTCGCCCGCCGGGAGCCAGTACCCGCGCCGCTTCGCTCACCGCAGCGCCCGGCTGCTGCGCGAAGTGCAACACGTGATGCAGGATCGCGACATCCGCCGCGGCATCCGCCATCGGCAGCGCGTACAGGTCCGCCTGGCGCAGTTCGGCGTGTGTCATGTCATGCAGCTTGGCGCGTGCGAGCCGCAGCATCTCCGAACTGCGATCAATCCCGAGCGCGACCGTCGCGCGCCCGCCGAACAGTTCGAGCATCCGCCCCGTGCCCGTACCGATATCGATCAGCGTGCCAACCGGCGCATCGCCGAGCACGGCGGCCATCGCCGCCTCGACCTCGCTGTCGGCGACGTGCAGCGACCGGATCGCGTCCCACTCGTCGGCATGCCCCTCGAACCACGCCGCAGCACTCGCCGCCCGGTCCGCACGTACCGCTGCAAGCCGCGCCGCATCCGCGACCGCCCAGTGATCCGGCTCGGCCTTCGCCCAGACATCGAGTGCGCCCGCGACCGGCTCGACCACGTTCGCCGACCCGAGCGCGACGAACACCCAGCTGCCTTCCTTGCGACGTTCGGCAAGTCCGGCATCGCACAGTATCTTCACATGGCGCGAAACGCGTGGCTGGCTCTGGCCGAGCACCTGCGCGAGCTCGCCGACCGACAGCTCCATCCGCCGCAACAGCGCGAGGATCCGCAACCGGGTCGCGTCCGCCAAAGCACGGAAGATTTCGAGCGCCATCGTCATGCCAGGACATATAAAGAATTCTTTATATGAGGTCAACGCAGGCGTGCGCGTCTTCGACATTGGCCATATCCGCCCGCGACTTATCGCATCGGGCGAGATCGTGACGGATCGGAAACGCTTTATCCGCGTTCGATTGCGCTATGGGCCGGGCATTACCCGGTCCACAAGACGACATCCACGGGAGTAGATACCTATGAAGAAGTTCCTGATCCCCGCCCTCGCCCTGACCGCCGGCCTCGCAGCCTGCAGCAACAACGCGCAGGACCAGACCGCACAGGCCGCCAACGCGATCGCCGCCGATGCCAGCGCGACCACCGCCAATGCCGTCGACGACGTCAGCGCCGCCAGCGATCGCGCGCTGGGCTCGGCCGAGCGTTCGCTCGACAATGCCGGTGCGCGCATCGACAACTCGACCGATCACCTCGACGCCAAGGCCGACCGTGCCGGTGACCGGATCGAAGCCGGTGCGGACCGTGCTGGTGCTGCGATCAGCAACGGTGCAGACCGCGCCGCCGACGCCACCGGCAACGCGCTGACCCGCGCCGGCAACGCGATCAAGGACTAAGCCTTGCCAAGGCGCCCCCACTTCTCCGTCCCCCCAGCGAACGCTGGGGACTCCCTGCTCGGGTCAGGACGACCTGTGCAGAAGGACACGAGCTTTCGTTGGCATGACGGTATGATGGTGGGGGCGCTTTTTGCTGTATCAGCGCTCGCGGCTTGCTCGCCCGCGAGCGAACCCGGCGCCGTCAGCGCCGACGAAGCGCACCAGTTGAACGAAGCCGCCGCGATGCTCGATGCAAACAGCGTCGATCTGAATGCGGTCGCCGCCGCTCCTGAAGATACCGAACTTCCCTCGAATCAAAGCGATCAGACCCGATGACCCTCCGCCGCCTCGGCTCGACCGATCTCAAGATCGCCCCGCTCGTCCTCGGCGGCAACGTCTTCGGCTGGACTGCCGACCGCACCGCCAGCTTCGCCGTGCTCGACGCGTTCGTCGCGGGTGGTGGCACGATGATCGACACCGCCGACGTTTATTCGGCCTGGGTCGACGGTCATCAGGGTGGCGAATCCGAGAGCATGATCGGCGAATGGCTGAAGGCCAGCGGCAAGCGCGACGACGTCCTGATCGCGACCAAGGTCGGCATGCTCCCCGGCGAAGGCGGCGAGAAGCTCGCCCCCGCGCGTATCGCCGCCGCTGCCGAAGCCTCGCTCAAGCGCCTCGGCACCGACCGTATCGACCTGTATTACGCGCACCAGGACGACGACTCTCAGACGCAGGAGGCCGTCCTCGAAGCGTTCGGCAAGCTGGTCGATGCGGGGAAAGTCCGCGTGATCGGCGCCTCGAACTTCCACGCCGCTCGCCTGAAGTCGGCGGTCGAAGCTGCCAAGATGTCGGACCTGCCGCGCTATCATGTGCTCCAGCCCGAATATAATCTTGTCAGCCGCACCAAGTTCGAGGGCGAATTGCAGGATTACTGCGTCACCGAGAACATCGGTGTGCTGCCCTATTACGGGCTCGCCTCGGGTTTCCTCACCGGCAAGTACCGGACGAAGGACGATCTGGGCCAGAGCGTTCGCGGCGGTCGGATGGGCGAATTGCTCGAAGGTACCGGCAAGGCTGTCCTCGACGCGATGGACTCGGTCGTCGAAGCTACTGGCGCGACCCACGCGCAGGTCGCGCTGGCGTGGTTGATTGCGCAGCCGGGCGTTACGGCACCGATCGCGAGCGCCACGAGCGTGAAGCAGGTCGAAGACCTGTTGCCTGCGATGACGCTGGAACTGTCGAAGGACCAACTGGACGCGCTGATGGTCGCTGGCGCCTGACCCTTAATCCTCCCCCGCAAGGGGGAGGTGGCTGGCAGTTGCCAGACGGAGGGGGCGGCACGCGCGAACCTCTGTTCGGTGTCCTCCCCCTCCGTCACCTTCGGCGACACCTCCCCCTGGCGGGGTAGGATCGAGAGGGCGCCCCTCCCCTCAGTCCCCCGCAAACGTCAGCGCGGACGTCCGTCGTTCCCGCTCGTTGATCAGCAGCGCCCGCCCGGCCGGCGCGACAGACCGTTGCGGGCAATCGTTGCGAAAACAGGCGCGGCAGCCGAGGCCAATGGGCATCGCCCTCCCCGCCAGATCGAAGCCGCTCGCCGCCGCAAGCACGCCCGCCTGCGCCGCCGCGACGCCGAGACCGATCGCGAACTCGGCATGCACTGCGCCGAAGCGACTGCCCTGCGGCGTCACGGTGCGCGCCATCGTCAGCCATCGCGCGCCGTCCTCCAGCTCGACCAGCTGCACCATCAGGCTGCCCGGCCGGTCGAACGCATGATGCAGCCGCCACAATGGGCAGCGCCCGTCTGCTTCGACCAGCGCCGCACCGCTGGCGCCGGGATAGCGCTTCGACGCCTGCCCCGCGCGGTCGATCCGGATCATGAAGAAGGGCAAACCGCGCGCGCCGACGCGCTGCAACGTCGTCAGCCGGTGCGCCACCTGTTCGAAGCCCGCGCCGAACCGACGTTGCAACAGCTCGATGTCGTACCCCGTCGTCTCGCACCCACGGAGGAATCGCGCATAGGGCATCATCAGCGCCGCCGCGAAATAGCCTAGGAGGTGGCGGCGATAGAGCCGTTCCGCGGCGCGATCGGTGAACCCGGCGCCTTTCGCCAGCGCATCGATCTCCGCCTTCGCCTCGATCTGGCCGAGCTGGAACGCGACCGCGAACGTGCGCGAGGCCGGGTCGAGCATCTCGCTCAACTGCAACTGGCGCGCGTGCAGGTCGAGGCGGCGCAGCGTGTCGGGGAGCACGTCGGCAGGCAGTACGCGAATGGTCAGACCGTGCTTCGCACGCAACCGCTCGGCGATCGCGCCGTAGAGATCGCCTGCGCCGAGCCGCAATTCGTCGGCCAGCGCTTCGGCCGCGGCATCGAGATCGGCGAAATGATTGCGCCAACGCTCGATCTCGCGACGGACTAGCGTGACCGGATCGTCGCCTGCTTCGACCACCGCGCCGCCGCCGATCCGGTCGAACACGCGGGCAAACGCCGCCGCGCCGCCGGGGGCGCTGGCAAGCCATTCCTCGACTTCGTTGCGGTCGATCTCGAGGTCGGCGAACATCGGGTCGGCCAGCCGCCGCCGGATCGCATCCGCACCGCCGCCCGGTTCACCCGCCGCGAGCGACCGCGGATCGAAGTCGAAGCTCTCGGCGAGCTTGATCAGCAGCGTCGCGGAGATCGGCCTCTGGTTGCGCTCGACGAGGTTGAGATAGCTCGGGCTGATCGCGAGCATGTCGGCCATCGCCGCCTGTGTGAGCCCCGCCCCGCGCCGCAAGCGACGGATCGCATGCCCCGCCAGCAATTTCCGTTCCGCCATCGCAAACCCTCCTGTCACGATGTTTACAGAACGACACGTGTTCCACAAGCTGGGCGGACACCGCGACGTCGCGGCGGCGCGGAACGGCCTTCCAACGTGCCGGCTTCGAACGCTATTGCCTGTGCATCGCCTCTCTCGGCGCACGATCGGTGTAAAGAGAGAGACAAGACGATCATCGAAGGAGGCAAGCCATGCAGACGACCACCGAACAACCCCGCGCCCGCGCCGTCTTCTCGACCAACGATTTCGCGCTGATGAAGGAAGTGCTCGGCGAGATGATCAGCAAGACCTCGATCGACGACGAACGGCTGACGCGTATGAGTGCGCTGTACCACCGCCTCGGCCGGCTCGGCTAAACCGCTTCACACAGTTTCCTGGGGAGGAAAGGATCCCGCCGGTGGCTCGTCCACCGGCGGGTATTCCTGTTTAAAAGGACGGTGCGCTCCCGAAGCCCGTCATCCTGACGAAAGTCAGGATCCAGGGTTAACGGGCGCTGGAGCTTGTGGCTCTGGATCCTGACTTTCGTCAGGATGACGGAGCGGGGGTGGCGGGTGCGTCCGCCTACCAGGGCACCGTCGACCTCACGCCGGACTGAGCATCCTCAACCCGTTGCGAAGGCCGCCCTTTCCAACTGCACCCCCTCGTGTAGGACGACGGCATGGCCAAGACACTGACCGCTCGCATCAAGGACGACATCGTCCTCTACGGCGCCCTCGCCGCCAATCTCGGGATCGGCGTGGCAAAATTCGTCGCCGCCGGGATGACCGGATCGTCGTCGATGCTGACCGAGGGCTTCCACTCGGTGGTCGACAGCGGCAACCAGGTGCTGCTGCTCTACGGTCAGAAAAAGGCCAAGCGCCCGGCCGACGAGGCCCACCCGTTCGGCTATGGCCGCGAGCTGTATTTCTGGGCGTTCGTCGTCGCGATCCTGATCTTCGCGATCGGCGCGGGCGTGTCGATCTTCGAGGGCTGGCGGCATATCCGGCAGCCCGAACCGCTTACCAGCCCGACCATCAACTACGTCGTCCTCGCGATCTCGTTCGCGCTCGAGGGCAGCAGCTGGACGATCGCGGTGCGCGAATTCTCTAAGTCGAAGGGCGACATGGGCTGGTGGCAGGCGATTCACCGGTCGAAGGACCCCGCCGGTTTCATCGTGCTGTTCGAGGATTCCGCGGCGCTGGCAGGGCTCGTCATCGCCGGGATCGGGATCTGGGCGAGCCATGCGTTCAACGATCCGCGGATCGACGGCGCCGCCTCGATCGCGATCGGCCTGATCCTCGCGTTGGTCGCGGTGCTGCTCGCGCGCGAATCGAAGGGTTTGCTGATCGGCGAGCGCGCCGACCCGGCGGTGATCGCGACGATCCGCAAGATCGTGTCCGCGCATCCCGCGATCGTCTCGGTCAATCACGTCCGCACGATCCACACCGCGCCCGAAAGCATCTTCGCGGCGATCAGCGCGGACTTCGACGATTCGGTGACGATGGGCGACGGCGAGACGCTGATCGAGGCGCTGGAAACCGAATTGCGCG
This sequence comes from Sphingomonas sp. PP-CE-3G-477, assembly GCF_003050745.1. Taxonomy (GTDB): domain Bacteria; phylum Pseudomonadota; class Alphaproteobacteria; order Sphingomonadales; family Sphingomonadaceae; genus Sphingomonas. The sequence goes on from NZ_QAOF01000006.1 coordinate 143,573, forward strand.
CCGCGGTGCCGACGCTCTCCTCGATCTATATCCGGCCTGAAAAACGCGAGAACGCGACGCTCGCTCAAGCCTCCGCAGCAGCCGGTGCGGATGACGGGACTACTAGGCCGAACTGATCAAAATCAGCCTCATCCCTCTGGCAAGGCTCAATATTCCTAAATAATATCGGGGGATGAGACCGCTATTTCGGCTGATAGCCTTGCTCGGCCTGTGCCTTGGATACACGCTTCCCACACAGGCCGCCGTCACGATCGCCTTCTGGAGCCATGAACTCGGCAACAGCTTTCCGCATGCGTTCGTCACCTTGCGCGGCGTACCCGATGCGGGCGGCGCGCCGGTCGATACGAATGTCGGCTTCACCGCGAAATCGCTGACGCCCGCGCTGTTGTTCGGCCCGGTCGCGGGCAGACTCGACATCGCCAGGCCGACCTACGTCGACAGCAGCGACGCGCAGTTCGCGGTGGTGATGACCGACGCGCAGTACGACGCGGTGTTGCGGCTGGTCGCGGCATGGAGCGAAGGCAAGCCCGACAGCGTCTATCGCCTATCGGATCACAACTGCGTGACGTTCGTGAAGGAGGCGGCGCGGATCGTCGGGTTGACCGGCCTCGATCAGCCGAAGCTGATGAAGAAGCCGCGATCCTATCTGAAGGCGGTCGTCGCTGCGAATGCCGGCCGGATGACCGTCCTCGATCTTCACGGCAAAGCGTATCTTGCGAGCTTGCAACCGATCGCGCCCGCGACTGCTATTACCGCAGCAGGTGCCCGGGGCATCGTCACGTCCACCGTCCCGCCGCCGGTCCCAGTCGCACCCCGCTAGGAGGCAGGGACCAGTTCGACCACGTCGAGCACCGATTCAAACCGAGGATAGGGCAGCACCACCCGCCAGCGGCGCGTGCCGATCCGCTCGATGAGGCCGGCCATGTCGCGACTGGCATCGCGGCCGTACCGCATCGGGCGCTTCTCGTCGCCCAGCTCCATCGTTCCCAGGAAGACGGCGCGCGAATCGGTGTCGGCGTAGATCGTCCCGACCGGCCGCTGCGAGCCATCGAGCTTGACGAGGCTGACGACATCGCCGTCGTCGTTCGCGTCGATCCGGCAGGCAAACGCCGTCGATGCCGCGAACGTCGGACCGATGCCGCCACGCGCACCGAGCTTGAACGTACGGCACCGATAGGCGCCCGACGGTGGCAGCGCATCGGCGAGCGAGCGGTCCGGATCGAACAACTGGGGCTCCTTCGCGATCTCGCGCGGATCGACCTCGGCGAGCGCATCGACCCAGGCGCCGCGCCATCCCCGCAATCGCCCGCGATCGGCAACGGTAGCGACCCGCCGCCAGTCCTTCTCGCGAGCATCCCTGTCGCCACCGTCATTCCGCAACGCCGGCGCCGCACAGGCCGTGCCGACGCCGCATCCGAGCATCGTCAGGCAGGCCGCTATTCTCGAAACACGCATCGCCATCGACCCAATCTGCATACCGAAGCTAAGCCTGTATCTCTGTGAACGGCAACGCTTTTCTCGCGCTCTATCAGGCCGCCGTCCAGCCGCCATCCATCGACAAATTGGCGCCGGTGATCGCCTTGGCCTCGTCGCGGCACAGGAACAGCGCGAACGCCGCGACCTGTTCGGGGGTGACGAACTCCTTGGTCGGTTGCGCGGCGAGCAGCACGTCGTTCATCACCTGGTCGCGCGTCAGCCCGCGTGCCGCCATCGTGTCGGGGATCTGGTTCTCGACCAGCGGCGTCCAGACATAGCCCGGCGAGATGCAGTTGACGGTGATGCCGTCGGTCGCGGTCTCCAGCGCGATCGTCTTGGTGAGCCCGGCGATCGCGTGCTTGGCCATCACGTAGGCGGACTTGTTCGGGCTCGCGACCAGCGAGTGCGCGGACGCGGTCGAGATGATCCGCCCCCAGCCCCTGGCGCGCATGTGCGGCACCGCGGCACGCATCATGTGCCAGGCCGAGGACAGGTTGATCGCGATGATCGCGTCGAACTTGTCGACCGGGAAGTCGGCGATCCCGGCGACATGCTGGATGCCGGCGTTGTTGACGACGATGTCGACGCTGCCGGTCTCCGCGGCGGCGCTGGCGACCATTGCGGCGATCTCGTCTGGCCTGGTCATGTCCGCCGGATCGTAGAGTGCGACCGCACCGCTGATTTGCGCCAACGCCGCCCGCTCCCGCTCGATCGCTTCCGCGTCGCCGAAGCCGTTGAGGACTACCGCGGCGCCCTCGCCGGCGAATGCCTTTGCGTAGGCGAGTCCGATTCCCGACGTGGATCCGGTGATGACCGCGGTCTTGCCCTTCAGGAACATGCACACTCCTCACGCTATCGCGCCGCAAGCAGCGCCGCCTTGCAACTCTACCGCCACCTTGCGCATTTCGTTCCCAACCAGAAACGAAAAGGGGCTTATCATGCGGCTCGACGATTACGATCCGAACATCAACGTCGAGGACCAGCGCGGGTCGGGCGGCGGAGGCGGCGGCTTTGGCGGCGGCGGTGGCGGCCTGTTGATGGGGTTGTTGCCGATGATCGGCAGCCGCTTCGGGTGCGGCGGGATCGTCGTGGTGCTGATCCTGATGGCGGTGTTCGGCGGCATGGGCGGGCTCGGCGGGCTGCTCGGTGGCGGGCAGTCGTCGGCACCGACGACGCAGAGCGGATCGCCGCGTGCCGGCACCGACACGACGTCGAGCTGCAACCTGACCCCGGAGAGCAAGGCCGCGTGCAACGCGTTCAGCTCGGCCGACAACACCTGGGAGGCGATCTTCCAGAAGAACGGCCAGCGTTTCGAGGCACCGAAGCTGGTGTTCTTCGACGGCAATGGCCGCTCGGGTTGCGGGGCCGCGCAGTCGGCGATGGGGCCGTTCTATTGCCCGACCGATCAGGGCATCTATCTCGACACGAGCTTCTTCAACGAGCTTTCGACGCGGTTCAAGGCGGAGGGCGACTTCGCGCAGGATTACGTGATCGCGCACGAGTTCGGCCATCACATCCAGAAGCTGCTCGGCACCAATGCGCAGGTTCAGCAGGCGCAGCGGCAGGCGAGCGAAACCGATGGCAACGCGCTGTCGGTGCGGCTCGAACTCCAGGCGGATTGCTATGCCGGCGTCTGGGCCGCTGCCAACCGGTCGCGGCTCGAACCCGGCGATATCCAGGAGGGCATGACGGCTGCACAGGCGATCGGCGACGATACGTTGCAGAAGCAGTCGCAGGGCCGCGTCGTGCCGGACAGCTTCACGCACGGCACATCGGCACAGCGCCAGTCGTGGTTGAAGCGCGGGCTGGAGAGCGGCGATCCGCAGCAGTGCGACACGTTCTCGGGCGCGATCTGAGCTGACACCGTCTCCACTACCCGTCATCCCCGCGCAGGCGGGGATCCATATCCTCTAGCGTCGATGATCCGTCGCTACGCTAGCCAGTATGGATCCCCGTCTGCGCGGGGATGACGGGATTGGCGGATGGTCAAGTTCAAGCGCTAGCTAACGAATGGATCGCATCAAGTGACCGTCACGCCCTTCCAGAACGCATAGCGATCCTTGATCTCGGCCGCCGCCGACTTGGGATCGGGATAATACCAGACCGCATCGACATTGCGTTTCCCGTCGACGACCAGAGTCTTGTAACTCGCCACACCCTTCCACGGGCAGCTCGAGTCAGTCGCGCTATCTTCCAGCAACGCCGGATCGACACTGTCGGCGGGAAAATACTGATTGCCCTCAACGACGACGGTGTCGTCCGATCGAGCGATCTCGTGACCATTCCAACTTGCAACCGGCATGCTGATCTCCTTCAGGCGCGCCCCAGCCCCGCCGCCTCATACGCCTCGGGCTTGAACCCGACCAGAAGCGTCTCGCCGGTATCGAGCACCGGCCGCTTGATCATCGACGGTTGCGCCAGCATCAGCGCGGTGGCCTTCGCCGCATCCAGGTCCGTGCGATCCGCTTCGGGCAGCTTCCGGAACGTCGTCCCCGCACGGTTGACCAACACCTCCCAGCCGACTCGACCGATCCAGTCGTCGAGGTGCGCCGCGTCGATACCTGCGGCCTTGTAGTCGTGGAACGCGTACGCGACGTCGTGCGCATCGAGCCAACTCCGCGCCTTCTTGATCGTGTCGCAATTCTTGATGCCGAACATCGTGGTCGTCAAAATCGTCTCCGTGTCGCTGGATGGCTAGTCGCGCTAGCGGCTCGATCTCATATCGGGCCATCCTGTTTCCTTCCACCGGCATTGCGCCGCGAAGTCGCTCGGAGGCGACCGAAGAGTGCGGACAGCATGACCGCAGGAACGGCCAGGATGGCGAGAAACGCGACGCCGACGATCAGCAGCCCGCCAAATCCCGTATTCACCCCCATCACGGGCAGCTGCGCGACCGTGACGATCGCTCCGGCCGACCATCCCCGCCTGCCAAACCCAAAGCCGCCGACGGCCGACAGAAGCAGCGAACCGGGGGTACCAGATCGACCAATAGCCAGCCGCATCCCAAGGTTCCTTCGCGCCGGAGACATGGCTTACGAACAGCCAGTACAGCACGCCGACGACCGCGAGGACGAACACCTGAACCATGCGGAGTTTCATGCTCGCAGCCTCTCACAGGATCGCGCGTCATGCCACCGCCGACGGGATCAAGCAGGTGGCGTGACGCAGCGCGGGCGTTTATCGGTGCGCCATGACGCATCCATTCTACGCGATCCATAGTCACGGGCTGATCCGGGTTGCCGCCGCGACGCCGCGGGCTTCGGTGGGGGATACCGGCGCCAATGCCGAGGCTACGATCGCCTTGGCGCGCGAGGCAGATGCGAAGGGCGTCGACCTCGTCGTCTTCCCGGAGCTGAACCTCACCTCCTACGCAATCGACGATCTGCATCTCCAGACCGCGCAGCAACGCGCGACGTTGGCGGCGATCGCGACGGTGGTCGAGGCGAGTGCGACCTTGCGGCCGGTGCTGCTGGTCGGCGCGGCGCTGGTGCGGAACGGGCGGCTGTATAATTGCGCGCTGGCGATCGCACGCGGGCGCGTGCTCGGCGTGGTCCCGAAGACGTTCCTGCCGAATTACCGAGAGTTCTACGAGAAGCGGTGGTTCGCGAGTGGCGTAGGGATGACCGGACTGACGATCGACCTAAACGGCGAGGACGTGCCGTTCGGGACCGATCTGATCTTCGCCGCGCGCGACCTGCCCGGCTTCGTGTTCCATGCCGAGATCTGCGAGGATTACTGGGCCCCTACCCCGCCCTCGACTGCGGGGGCACTCGCGGGTGCGCTGATCTGCTGCAATTTGTCCGCGTCGAACATCGTCATCGGCAAGGCGCGCGATCGGGCAATGCTGGCGGCGGCGCAGTCGGCGCGCGCGGTCTGCGCCTATGTCTATTCCGCCGCAGGGCCGGGCGAGAGCACGACCGAGGTCGCGTGGGACGGCCAGGGATTGGTCCACGAACTCGGCGAACAGATCGCGGAGTCGGCGCGGTTCTCGACCGAGCCCGAACTGGTCGTCGCCGACGTCGATTGTGAACGGATCACGCAGGAACGGCTGCGGACCGGCACGTTCAACGATGCGGCCGTGTTCGCCGGCAATCCCGAGACACGCTTTCGACGGATCGGATTCGATCACGCGGCGGTAGTTGAGGACACTGGCCTGGAACGCGCGATCCGCCGCTTCCCGTTCGTCCCCAACGACCCGACGCGGCGCGATGACGATTGCTACGAGGCGTTCAACATCCAGGTGGAGGCACTGTCGAAGCGCCTCGTCGCCGCGCATGCCGAGACGATCGTGATCGGCGTCTCCGGCGGGCTCGACTCGACGCACGCGCTGATCGTCGCGGCGAAGGCGATGGACCGCCTCGGCCGCCCTCGCAGCGCGATCCTCGGCTTCACCATGCCCGGCTTCGCGACCGGCGAAGGGACCAAGGCGAACGCGTGGGCGCTGATGCGCGCGCTCGGCATCACGGCCGAAGAAATCGACATCCGCCCCGCCGCCACGCGCATGCTCGAAGACATCGGCCACCCCTTCAGCGAAGGCGAACCGGCCTACGACATCACCTTCGAGAACGTGCAGGCAGGCCTGCGCACCGATTACCTCTTCCGCCTCGCCAATCAGCGGCGTGGGATCGTGCTCGGCACCGGCGATCTCAGCGAGATGGCGCTCGGCTGGTGCACCTACGGCGTCGGCGACCAGATGAGCCATTACGCGGTGAACTGCGGCGTGCCCAAGACGCTGATCCAGTTCCTGATCCGCTGGTGTATCCGCACCGACCAGTATGACGCGGCGACCGACGCGATCCTGTCGACGATCCTCGCGCAGGAGATCTCGCCGGAACTCGTGCCGGCGGGCGCGGACGGCGCGTTGCAGAGTACCGAGTCGATGATCGGGCCGTACGCGCTGAACGATTTCTTCGCGCACTACGTGATCCGCTACGGGCTCGCGCCATCGAAGATCGCGTTCCTCGCCTGGCATGCGTGGCGCGATGCGAGCGTCGGCGCGTGGCCGGAGGACCTGCCGGCGGACGCGCGCGTCGCCTACGACCTGCCGACGATCCGCCACTGGCTGGAGAAATTTCTCTTCCGCTTCTTCACGACCAGTCAGTTCAAGCGGTCGGCGATGCCCAATGGCCCCAAGGTCTCGGCTGGCGGTGCGCTGTCGCCGCGGGGCGACTGGCGGGCCCCGTCCGACGGTATCGCAACGGCTTGGATCGAAGAATTGCGGTCAAGCGTTCCGTAGGGTTAGTCGTGCCACCTTGCATAAATGGCCTGCGCGGCGCATTATGAAAATCCTATGACAGTGGCTCCACCGGATGGATCGCGCGATCGCCGGATCGAGATCCCATCCAATCTTTGGCTGATTCACCCGGCGGGCCGCGCGTTGCTTCCGCTTGCGCTGTCGCGCGGGATCTCAGCGAATTCGGTGTCGGTAGCAGGGCTTTGCCTCGGCGGCGCGGCCGCGCTCGCATACACGCAATGGGGAAACTGGGCGCTCGCGCTGGTCGGCCTAGTGCTGTCGATGGGGTGGCTGATCGCCGACGGACTCGATGGCATGGTGGCACGCGCGACCAAGACCGCGAGCCCGCTCGGCCGCATGCTCGACGGGTTGTGCGATCACGGCGTCTTCGCACTGATCTACGTCTCGCTCGCGCTGACGATCGACACGCCCGAGGCCTGGATACTCGCTTTTGCCGCCGGTGGCGCACACGCCGTCCAGTCGAACATGTACGAGGGCGAGCGTTCGCGCTTCCATCGTCGCATCAAGGGCGTGGCGCTCGAAGCGCCCCCCGTGCCGACCGGCAACGCGCTCGTCCGCTTCTACGACGGCATCGCCGGCAGTATCGACCGGATCGCCATGCCGTTCGAGCGCACGCTGGGCCAGTCGACCGATCCGGTCGCACTTGGCGCCCTGTACGGTGCCCGCGCCGTCGCGCCTTTGCGCTTCATGGCCTTGCTTACCGCGAATGTCCGGGTATGGGCGATCTTCGTCGCCTGCTTCGCGGGCAATCCACGCATCTTCTGGTGGTTCGAGATCGTCCCTCTGACGCTCGTGGCCATCGTCGGGCTCGTCTGGCACCGTCGTGTCGAACGCGCTTTCGTCCGTAGCACAATGTCGCGACCGAAGACCGCGTCGCGCATGCATCTTTCGTAAGGAACAGGGTCAGTAATGAATAGCATTCGGATCGCCGTGGTCGGCATCGGCAACTGCGCGAGCTCGCTCGTCCAGGGCCTCGAGCATTATCGCGAGGGGGCAAACGACCAGGTTGGCCTGATGCATTTCGACATGGGCGGCTACAAGCCGAGCGACATCAAGGTCGTCGCGGCCTGGGACGTCGATCGTCGCAAGGTCGGCAAGGACGTCGCCGAGGCGATCTTCGCCAAGCCCAACTGCACCGCGGTGTTCGCACCCAATGTCGGCAACACCGGCACGATCGTAAAGATGGGCAAGAAGCTGGACGGCGTCGCCGACCACATGGCCGACTTCAAGGACGACCGTACGTTCCTCGTCTCGGATGCCGCCGAGCCGACCCGTGAAGAGGTCATCGCCGAGCTGAAGGCATCGGGCGCCGACGTTCTCATGAACTACCTGCCGGTCGGTTCGCAGGAAGCGACCGAGTTCTACGCCGAATGCGCGATCGAAGCGGGCGTGGCGTTCGTCAACAACATCCCCGTCTTCATCGCTTCCAACCCGGTCTGGGCGAAGAAGTTCGAAGACGCGGGCGTCGCGATCATCGGTGACGACATCAAGGCGCAGCTCGGCGCGACGATCGTCCACCGCGTGCTGACCGACCTGTTCGCCAAGCGCGGCGTGAAGCTGGATCGCACCTACCAGCTCAACACCGGCGGCAACACCGACTTCCTCAATATGTCGAACCATCGCCGTCTCGAGTCGAAGAAGATCTCGAAGACCGAAGCGGTGCAGTCGGTTGCGGCCGAGCGCATGGACGACGACAACGTCCATATCGGCCCGTCGGACTATGTGCCCTGGCAGAACGACAACAAGGTTTGCTTCCTGCGCATGGAAGGCCAGCTGTTCGGCGGCGTGCCGATGAACATCGAGCTGCGTCTCTCGGTCGAGGACAGCCCCAACTCGGCGGGTGTCGCGATCGACATGATCCGTTGCGCCAAGATCGCCAAGGATCGCGGCATCGCCGGCGTGATCGACCCTGCATCGGCGTATTTCTGCAAGCACCCGCGCACGCAGATGACCGACGATCTCGCGCAGATCGAAGTCGAGCGGTTCATCAAGGCCGCCTGAGATGATCGACACGGCTGTCATCCTCGCCGCCGGGGAAGGCAGCCGCCTTCGCACCTCCGCCCCGTACAAGCCGCTCTGCGCGGTCGCGGGGCGGCCGTTGATTGCTCACGCGCTTGAGGGGCTGGCCGAGGCGGGCTTTGCGCGCGCGATCGTGACGGTCAGCTACGGGCGTGAGGCGATCGAAGCGTATCTCGCGAGCCGGCGCTGGCCGCTGGCGGTCGAGACAGTTCTTGCGGACCACCGCGAACCCAACGGCGTTTCGGTCCTGGCAGCGCGCGATGCGCTGGCGGGCAGCGACGCGATCCTCGCGATGTGCGACCACCTCGTCAGCCCCGAACTTTACGCCCGCATGGCTAAGGCTGGCGCTGGCGGAGGTTTGCGGCTCGGCATCGACCGGCGCATCGGCCATGACTGGGTCGACCCGGAGGACGTCACCTGCGTCGCGACCGAAGGCGACCGCATCGTTGCGATCGGCAAGGGCCTCGAACCGCATGACTGCTACGACACCGGCGTCTTCGCGATCGGCCCTGCGCTGTCGGACGCGCTGGCGACATTGGCGAGCCCGTCGCTCACCGAAGGCGTCCGGCTGCTGGCTGCGCAAGGTCTCGCCCGGATCGTGGATTGCAGCGACATCGACTGGATCGACGTCGACGACGCCCCCGCGCTGGCGAAGGCCGAGGCTTGGATGGCGATCAAGGCGGATGACGTAGCGGCGTAAGCCACCGTTCTCCTGCGAACGCAGGAGCCCAGAATACCAAACGAAACGCTCCCGACCCTGGACTCCTGCGTTCGCAGGAGAACAGTGGCTAGCCTGCGACCTCGACCCGCGGATCGGGCACGTCCAGCGTTGCGCACGTCCCGACCGAAGCGTTCTCGATCGTCACCGTTCCGCGCAACTGCCGCGCGAGGCTGCCGATCATCCGCATCCCGAGGCTTTTGCGCGACGCCGCCTTCAGGTCGAAGTCGGCCGGCAACCCGCCGCCCTCGTCCGACACCGTCAGCACGATCCGCCCGTCCGCGCTCCGCACCGTGACCAGGATCGCGCCGCCGTCGTCGCCATACGCGTATTTGATCGCGTTGGTGACCAGCTCGGTGACGAGCAACCCCATCGGGATCGCGACGTCCGCGCTGATCAGGATCGCCTCGATATCGCAGTCGATCCGGTGGTTGAGCGACTGCTCGCCCAGCCCCGATGCGATCCCGCAGACGAGATCGTTCAGCGCGACGATGCCGACCTGATCCCCACGCCATAGCTGGTCATGCGTCTGCGCGATCGCGGTGATCCGCGCCTGCGCGTCGCCGAGCAGCCGGCGGATCCGCGGATCGTCATCCTCCTGCATCTGGAGGTTGAGCATCGCCGAGACAAGCGCGAGGCTGTTCTTCACCCGGTGGCTCGCCTCCCGCGTGAGCAACTCCTGATGCTCCATCGCTTCGCTCAGCCGCTGCTCCGCCTGCTGCCGCTCGATCGCCACGCCGATGAGGTTCGCAAACCCCTGCATGAACGCGAAATCGGCGGGCTCAAACTGGCCCTCGTCGGGGCTGTCGACCTCCAGCACGCCAAAGCGCTTGCCCGACGTTTCGACCAGCACGTTGATCGCGCGCCGGATATTGTGCCGCGCCATAAACTCGGGCGTCCGGAAACGCTGTTCGTTCTCCAGATGGTTCGAGATCACCGGCTGCCCGGTCTCCAAAGCAAAACCTGCCGGCGACCCAAGATCGGTCCGCATCTCGGTCGACCCGACCACCCCCGGCTCCCAGCCGATGCCGGCACGCACCAGCAGCGTGTCCTGCTCGGGGCGATATTCGAGAAACTTGCAGTATTTCGACCGCATCCCCTCGCCGCACAGCTCGGTCGCGCGCTGCAACATCGGCTGCAGATCCCGCGCCCGCAAAGCCTCGATCCCGAAATCGGCGAGGATCGACTGCTGGCGAAGACGATATTCGAGTTCACCTGCGCCAGGGGGCTGATCGCCGCCGGGAGATTGTTCGATAACCGTCATACTCACTCGATGTTACTGGCAATAAGTCTCGTCACGCCTGCCGCATCCAGCAGGCTCAATCGCCCACCCTGAAATCGCGGATCATCCGTAACTTCCGCGATTGCCCATTCGGGGCTGACGATTGACGTCAACGCGGCCGCGTCGTCCTGCTCGATCTCGGCGAGTTCGAGCCCGGCGAGCGCTCCTTCGAACAGGTCAATGCCGAAGTCCGCACCCACCGGATACCGGCGTTTCCTCAACGATCGTGCCGGCAGTTTCGCCAGCAGGTGATACTCGTCCCGATCGAGATACGTCGTGACCGTCGGCCTGCTCAGTACATCGGCAACGTCGTATTTCTTGCCGATCTTCAGGACCACACGCCCCGACACGCTATCGGTCATGGCGCGCAGCCTCAGCCGCGTGCCCTCGATGTACCGGTCCTCGATCAGGATATACGGCGCGTCGGTCAGATCGGGCCGACGCGCAGGATCGACGAGAAACCGGCGCTCACGCTCGACATGCGCGTATTTGTGAGCGACCAGTTCCTCGTCGAGCCCCCGCAACATCAGGTCAGCGCGTCAGCTTCTTATAGGACAGCGCGGTAGGACGATCCGCCGCATCGCCCAGACGGCGGCGCTTGTCCTCTTCGTAGGATTCGAAATTGCCCTCGAACCATTCGACATGGCTGTTGCCCTCGAACGCCAGGATGTGCGTGGCGAGACGATCCAGGAAGAAGCGATCGTGGCTGATCACTACCGCGCACCCTGCGAAATTCTCGATCGCTTCCTCGAGCGCGCCCAAGGTCTCGACATCGAGATCGTTGGTGGGCTCGTCGAGCAGCAGCACGTTGCCGCCGCGCTTCAACATCTTGGCGATGTTGACGCGGTTGCGCTCGCCGCCCGACAGCTTGCCGACGTTCTTCTGCTGGTCCTGGCCCTTGAAGTTGAACGCCCCGACATAGGCGCGCGTCGACTGGTCGAACCCGTTGACCTTCATCGAGTCGAGGCCGTCGGAAATCTCCTCCCAGACGTTCTTCTTGTCGTCGAGATGATCGCGGCTCTGGTCGACATAGCCGAGCCGCACGGTCGAACCCTTGTCGATCGTGCCGCTGTCCGGCGTCTCCTGCCCAGTGATCAGCTTGAACAGCGTCGACTTGCCGGCGCCGTTGGGACCGATGACGCCAACGATACCGCCCGCGGGCAGCGTGAACGAGAGGTTCTCGAACAGCAGCTTGTCGCCGTAAGCCTTGGAGACGTTCTCGAGCTCGATGACCTTGCCGCCGAGACGCTCGGGCACCTGGATGACGATCTGCGCCTTGCCCGGCGAGCGGTTCTCCTGTGCGGAGACGAGGCGTTCGAAGTTGGCGATACGCGCCTTGGACTTGGTCTGGCGCGCCTTGGCACCCTGACGAATCCATTCGAGCTCGTTCTTGATCGCGGTCTGACGACCGGACTCCTCACGATCCTCCTGCTCAAGGCGCCTGGCCTTCTTCTCGAGATACGTCGAGTAATTGCCCTCATACGGGAAATACTTGCCGCGATCGAGTTCGAGCACCCAGCCAACGACGTTGTCGAGGAAATAGCGGTCATGGGTGATCATCAGCACCGCGCCCGCGTAATCCTTCAGATGATTCTCCAGCCACTGGACGCTCTCCGCATCGAGATGGTTGGTGGGCTCGTCAAGCAGAAGGATACCCGGCTTCTGGATCAGCAGGCGGGTCAGCGCGACGCGGCGTTTCTCACCACCCGACAGCTTGTCGACCGGCCAGTCGCCCGGCGGGCAGCGAAGCGCTTCCATCGCGACCTCGAGCTGGTTGTCGAGCGTCCAGCCGTCGACCGCGTCGATCTTTTCCTGGAGCGTGCCCATCTCTTCGAGCAGCGCGTCGAAGTCGGTGTCGTCCTGGGGATCGCCCATCTCGGCCGAAATCGCGTTGAAACGGTCGACCATGTCCGCAACGCCGCGCGCGCCGTCCTTGACGTTCTCCAGCACGGTCTTCGAGGCGTCGAGCTGCGGCTCCTGCTCCAGATAGCCGACCGTGACGTTCTCGCCCGGCCATGCCTCGCCGGTATAATCCTTGTCGATGCCGGCCATGATCTTGATCAGCGTCGACTTGCCCGCACCGTTGGGGCCGACGATGCCGATCTTGGCGCCATGATAGAATTGCAGGTTGATGTTCGACAGCACCGGCTTGGGCGCGCCGGGGAAGGTCTTCGTCATGTCCTTCATGACATAGGCATATTGGCCGGCCACGGGGGTCTCCGTTCGGGTGTTCGTGAGGGCGGGATTGATCTGCGCATGTAAGGGCAGGCGCGAAGGTTGGCAACGCGCGCGCTCGGACCTAACGGTGGGTCGACACCAAGGGGAATAGCCGATGACGCGTATCGCACCATTTCTGGCGGCCTGTGCCGTCATCACCGCCGTTCCCGTCGTGGCGCAGCGCGCCGCTGCGCCTGCGACCGCGGTCGACGCGAAGGTCGCCGCGCTGCGCGACAAGGCGCTGACCGACGACACCGCCTACAAGATCGTCGAGGGGATCACGACCGAGGTCGGCCCGCGGATGACCGGCACCGAGGCGGCGCCGCGGGCGCGCGCCTGGTCGGTCGCCAAGCTGAAGGCGCTCGGGTTCAAGAACGTGCGGATCGAGCCATACCGGCTGCCGGTCTGGTCGCGTGGCACGGAGAGTGGCGAGCTGATCGCCCCCTATGCGCAGAAACTGCATCTGGTCGGTCTCGGCAACTCGGGCGCGACGCCGCCGGGCGGGCTGACCCTGCCGATCGTGTACTTCCCGACGTATAACGACCTCGCGCTCGCCGCCGACGGCAGCTTGAGGGGCAAGATCGCCTTCGTGTCGAACGCGATGCAGCCGACGCAGGACGGGTCGAGCTATGGATCGCAGGGCACCGCGCGCTTCGTCGGACCGAACGTCGCCGCCAAGAAGGGCGCGGCGGCAATCGTGATCCGGTCGATCGGCACCGATCACGGCCGCGGGCCGCACGCGGGCAACACCAATTTCGAAGCGGGCGTGACGCCGATCCCTGCCGCCGCGCTGTCCGTCGCGGACGCGGAGCATGTCGAGCGGCTGGTGAAGCTCGGCAAGCCGGTGACGCTGAAGCTGGTGCTGGAAGACAAGCAGGTCGGTATCCGCGAATCGGGCAACGTCGTGGCCGAAGTCCCCGGCACCGACCCCAAGGCGGGCATCGTGCTGGTCGGTGGCCATCTCGACAGCTGGGATCTCGGCACCGGCGCGATCGACGACGGCGCGGGCATCGCGATCACCGCGGCGGCCGCCAAGATCGTCATGGACGGCGGCCAGCGCCCGCGCCGGACCATTCGCGTCGTCTGGTTCGGCGACGAGGAGAGCGGTGGCTTCGGTGGAGCCGCCTACGCCAAGGCGCACGCGGGCGAACGTCACGCCACCGCCGCCGAATCGGATTTCGGTGCCGATCGCGTCTGGCGGTTCGAAAGCAGCCTGCCCGCCGCCGCAAAATCTATCGAGGATCGCCTGGCGGTCGCACTCGCGCCGCTCGGGATCATTCGCGGGGCCGGTGCCCCGCACGGCGGCACCGATGTCGGTCCGACGATCGCCACGGGGGTTGCCGGAATCGACCTCAACCAGTCGGGGCTGCGCTACTTCGATTACCACCACACGCCCGAGGACACGCTGGATCTGATCGACCCCGAACAGCTTCGCCAGAACGTCGCGGCCTGGACCACGGTGATCGCCACGGTGGCCAATGCGCCTGAGGAAATCGGGTCAATTGTGCCCCAGAAGTGACGAATTGCATGAACCAATCTGTCATCGTTCTGCCGCAAACCTTGCGGACAGATGAATTTAGCGGATTGACCCCCCGCCGGGTGCCGCTATTTGACGTGACTTCGCGACGGCAATCGGGTCGGCCGCGAGTGAAACTATGCTTGGGAGCATTCGAATGAAGAAGATCGTTCTGATCGCTGCTGCCGCCGGCCTGATGTCCGTCGCAGCATGCAGCAAGTCGCCAGAAGCAGCCGCAGTCGAGAACAACGCGGACATGCTGGCTGACAACATGGAAATGCAGGCTGACAACATGGACGCGCTGGCGGACAACACCTCGAACGCAGTCGCTACCGACGTGCTCGAGAACGCTGCCGACAACATGAACGCAGCTGCCGACAACGTCCGTGACGCTGCCGACGAGAAGACCGACAACATGAACTAAGACCCTGTCGGGCGTTCGCGCTCGATAGAGTATTAGTGTCGGAAAGGGCGTTCCTTCGGGGGCGCCCTTTTTCTTTGTGTCTTTTGCTTTGCAGATGCTTGCGCTAACGCAGGCGCTGGTGGGGCCTGTAGCTCAACGGTTAGAGCTGGCCGCTCATAACGGCTAGGTTGCGGGTTCGATTCCTGCCGGGCCCACCAAACCTTCTCGCCGGCTGACATGGCTCTTTCGCTCGCTGCGACGTGTGGACGTGGCGATGAGCGTATCCTGCGTGAGACCCTCCGCGATCCGAGACGCGTCCCTCGCCGCATCGGCTGGATGTGACGCCAGAAGTTTCAGGATCGCGTGGCCCAACGACGCCCGCGACTCATGTCAGCAGGTGCGCGCCAGACTGGCTTGCCACCTATTTGCGGCCAAAGAGTTTTTCCACATCGGAGAGGCTGATCTTCACCCAGGTGGGGCGGCCGTGGTTGCATTGGCCCGAGTGCGGCGTGACTTCCATTTCGCGGAGGAGCGCGTTCATTTCGATGACCGACAGGATGCGACCGGCGCGGACGGAGCCGTGACAGGCCATCGTGCCGGCTACCGCGTCGAGGCGCTCCTTTAGGGAGAGCGCTTCGTCGAAGGCGGCGAGTTCGTCGGCCAGGTCTGTGACCAGGCCTTTGGGGTCGCTTTGGCCGAGCAAGGCTGGGGTGGCGCGGACGAGCATGGCGTGGGGGCCGAACCGTTCGAGGTCGAGGCCGAACTCGGACAGTTCCTCGGCACGGGATTCGAGGCGGTCGCAGGCGGATTCGTCGAGTTCGACAACTTCTGGGATAAGGAGCGCCTGGCTCGCGATGGTGCCGCCGATCAGGGCCGCGCGCATGCGTTCGAGGACGAGGCGTTCGTGGGCGGCGTGCTGGTCGACGAGGACGAGGCCGTCCTCGGCTTCGGCTACTATGTAGGTCTTCGCGACTTGGCCGCGCGCTACGCCCATCGGGAAGGCCGCGGTTTGGGGTGGGGGTGTCCAGGAGGGTTCTGCGCGCGCCTGCGGGGGTGACGCGAAGAAGGTTGGGCGAGAGTCGTTTACCGCGCCGTAGCTTCTGTTTTCGAGTGGGAGCCTTTGGGGCGTGCCCTCACCTTCCCATCCGCTTTGCGGACGGGCCCCTTCCTCTCCCCCGGAGGGAGAGGAGATGTTTTCCGGTTGCCACATCGAAAGGGCGGACTCGCTGGCGCGCTGGCTGCGGTGGCCTGCGGCGTCGAGGGCGCGGCGGAGGCCCGAGACTATGAGGCCTCTTACCATCGCCGGGTCGCGGAAGCGGACTTCGGTCTTGGCGGGGTGGACGTTGACGTCGACCTGATCGGTGGGGATGTCGAGGAACAGCGCGACGACGGCGTGGCGATCGCGCGGGAGCATCTCGGCGTAGGCGCCGCGGATCGCGCCCATCAACAGGCGGTCCTTCACGGGCCGTCCGTTGACGAAGAGATACTGGTGATCGGCGATGCCGCGATTGTAAGTGGGGAGGCTGGCGACGCCGCCCAGCACCAGACCTTCGCGCTCCAGGTCGATCGCGACCGAATTGTCGGCGAGCGCACGATCGGTGAGCGTCGCCACCCTGCCCGGCCGGTCCTCGACCTGCATCGCCGACAGCGCGCGCCGCCCGTCATGCTCCAGCGTGAAGCCGATGTCGGGCCGCGCCATCGCGAGCCGGCGGACGACGTCGAGGCACGCGGCGTATTCGGCGCGCGGGGAGCGGAGGAACTTGCGGCGGGCGGGGACGCGCGCGAACAGGTCCTCGACGACGACGCGCGTGCCGGGCGGGAGGGCTGCGGGGCCTTCGCGCTCGACGCGGCCATTGTCGACGGTCCGCGCCCAGCCTTCGGCGCCGCGGATCCGGCTTTCGATCGTCAGCCTTGCGACGCTCGCGATCGAGGGCAACGCCTCGCCGCGAAAACCGAGCGTCACGACCGATTCGATAAACTCGTCGGGCAGCTTCGAGGTCGCGTGCCGTTCGAGCGCTAAGGCCATGTCGGCGGGAGTCATCCCGCAGCCATCGTCGGCCACCTCGATCCGCGAAGTCCCGCCCTCAACGAGGAGAATCGCTATGCGTCCTGCCCCCGCGTCGATGGCGTTTTCGACTAACTCCTTCAACGCGCTGGCGGGTCTTTCCACCACTTCACCGGCGGCGATACGATTGACCAGATGCTCGGGGAGACGCCGTATTGACATGGGTTTGCGTCTAGACCAAGCGACGGCATCCCGCGACCCGCAAACGCAAGCACCCGGTGAGTTAAACACCGGCGGGCCACGCGAGATTTTTGTGCGATGGGCTGCCCGTCCGGCGGCCAAGGATTACGGGACCCTGATTGAATGGCCTTCTACTCGCGTTTCTTCAAGTTCATGTCGCACGACATGGCGATCGACCTCGGCACCGCGAACACCGTCGTCTACGTCCGTGGCCGCGGCATCGTCCTGAACGAGCCGTCGGTGGTCGCGGTCGAGACGATCAACGGCATCAAGCGCGTCAAGGCGGTCGGCGACGACGCCAAGATGATGATGGGCAAGACGCCGGGCAACATCGAGGCGATCCGGCCTTTGCGCGACGGCGTGATCGCGGACATCGACGTCGCCGAGCAGATGATCAAGTATTTCATCCAGAAGGTCCACGGTCCGCGCAAGTTCGCGCGCTGGCCCGAGATCGTGATCTGCGTGCCGTCGGGCTCCACCAAGGTCGAGCGCCGCGCGATCCGCGATGCCGCGTCGAACGCGGGCGCGTCGCAGGTGTGGCTGATCGAGGAGCCGATGGCGGCGGCGATCGGCGCGGACATGCCGGTGACCGAGCCGATCGGTTCGATGGTCGTCGACATTGGCGGCGGCACGACCGAAGTCGCGGTGCTGTCGCTGCGTGGCCTCGCCTACACCACCTCGGTACGCGTCGGCGGCGACAAGATGGACGAGGCGATCGTCTCGTATGTGCGCCGCAACCATAACCTGTTGATCGGCGAAGCGACCGCGGAGCGGATCAAGAAGGAAGTCGGGATCGCCAAGCCGCCGGTCGACGGCATCGGCATGATCATCCAGATCAAGGGCCGCGATCTCGTCAACGGCGTGCCCAAGGAGATCCAGATCAACCAAGGCCAGATCGCCGAAGCGCTGAGCGAGCCGGTCGCGACGATCGTCGAGGGCGTCCGCGTCGCGCTCGAGAACACCGCGCCGGAACTGGCCGCAGATATCGTCGACCAGGGCATCGTGCTGACCGGCGGCGGCGCGCTGCTCCAGGGGCTGGACGAGGTGTTGCGCGACGAGACCGGGCTGCCGGTGACGGTCGCCGAGGACCCGCTGACCTGCGTCGCGCTCGGCACCGGCCGCGCGCTCGAGGATCCGTTGTTCCGCGGCGTGCTGATGAGCGGCTAAGAGATTGTTTTTGCTTTAAGACACGCGGACGCGAAATCGCGTCGTCCGAGTCGCGGGGGTAGGTCCCCCTGCGCTTCGGCGGCGCCCGAGACAGGGGGACAGGCGCATGGCGCCAGCCCGCGACCGGCGCACGGGGTTTTCCCGGCGTCGGCAATATAGTGTGTTCATGGGCTATGTGCTCGCCGTCGCTGGAGCGGTGGTGGGCTTGGTGCTGCTCGTCGCGTCGATGTTCAATCCGCCCGCCTTTTCCGCGCTGCGGATGGGCGTCGCGGGGGTGACGACGCCGGTGTCGACGGGGCTCGCCACGGTCGGCTCTTCGATCTCGGGGATCCCCGATGCGATCGGCAATTACTTCTTCGTGAAGCAGGAGAACGTCGCACTCCGCGCCGATCGCGAGCGGACGCGGGCGCTGCTGATGCGCGCGCGGACGATCGCGTATGACAATCGCCGGTTGCGCAGTCTGCTCGCGATCCGCGAACGCTCGACCGCGCCGGTCGTCACCGCACGGCTGGTGAGTTCGAGTGCGTCGAGCGGGCGGCGCTATGCGCTGCTCAATGCGGGTCGCTGGAACGGCGTGCTGCCCGGCATGCCGGTGCGCGGTCCCGACGGCCTGATCGGTCGCGTGGTCGAGACCGGCCCCAACGCGGCGCGCATCCTTTTGCTGAGCGACGGCGACAGCATCGTCCCCGTGCGCCGCACACGCGACGGCATGCCTGCGATCGCGGCGGGGCGCGGCGACGGGATGATCGACATCCGCTCGGTCAACGCCACCAACGTGCGCTTCAATGCGGGCGACCTGTTCGTGACGACCGGTACCGGCGGGATCTACGCGCCGGGCGTGCCTGTCGCCCGCGTGACCAAGGCGGGGTCGGACTCGGTGATGGCGCGCGCCTTCGCCGATCCCGACACGCTCGACTTCGCGCTGGTCGAGCGGATGTTCATGCCCGTGCCCCCGCCTCGCCCGGTGACGCAGCAATGATGCCGCCCCGCCTGATGGACAGCGTCGACTACAAGCCGTTCGAGACCAAGATCCCCGCGGGTCGGTCGCGCGCGATCCCCTGGGCGACGGTCATGGCCGGGTCGCTGGTCACGATCATCCCGGTCGTCGCGACGATCCCCCTCCTCCCCCCGTTCGGGTTCGTCATGCTGCTCGCGTGGCGGCTGCTCGCGCGGTTCGCGTTCAAGCCCTGGGCCGCCGCGCCGCTCGGCTTCTTCGACGACCTAGTCAGCGGCCAGCCGCTTGGCAGCGCCGTGCTGATGTGGTCGCTCGCGTTCGTCGCGATCGACATGATCGAGCAGCGTTTAGCGTTTCGCGATTATTGGCAGGACTGGCTGATCGCCGGCGGGCTGATCGCGGCGTGCATCCTGGTCGGGCGCTTCATCGCGGTGCCGGTCGGCGCGCATGTCGACACCATCCTGATCGCGCAGATCGCGGTCACGATCCTCATGTTCCCGCTGGCGGCCCGCATCGTCGCCGCGATTCAGAACAAGCGCGGTGCCGAGTGAGGAATACACCGCGGATCGTCACCGAGATGTCGCAGGCCTACAGCTTCTCGCGCCGCGCCTGGATGCTGGGCGCGGCGCAGGGCGGCGTGGGATTGCTGCTCGCCGGGCGGATGGCATGGCTGTCGATCGCGCAGAACGAACGCTACACGCAAATGTCGGAGAGCAACCGCGTCAACATGACGCTGTTGCCGCCGCGCCGGGGCTGGATCGTCGACCGCCACGGCGTGCCGATCGCCAACAACCGCACCGATTTCCGCGTCGACATCATCCCCGACCGCCTCCGCGACAAGGACCGCGTGCTGCCGCTGCTCGGCCGCATTCTCCAGTTGCCGCCCGAGGAAGTCGAGCGGATCGCGATCGATCTCGAACATGCCGCCGGGTTCCAGCCCGTCCAGGTCGCGGAGAATCTCGACTGGGAGCGGTTCGCCGCGGTCAGCGTCCGCCTGCCCGAACTGCCCGGCGTCGCGCCCACTCGCGGCTTTGCACGCAGCTATCCGGCAGGCGCCGCGGTCGCGCATCTGACCGGCTATGTCGGCGTACCCAACGCCGAGCAGTACAAGAAGACGCGCGACCCGCTGCTCGTCACGCCCGGCTTCAAGCTCGGCAAGGACGGGCTCGAGAAGATGCTGGAGGCCGAACTGCGCGGCGTCGCCGGCGCCAAGCGCGTGGAAGTCACCGCACGCGGCAAGCTGGTCGCCGAGCTCGCCACCAAGCCCGACGTCCCCGGCAAGACCGCACGGCTGACGATCGACGCGGGGCTTCAGGAATACGCCGCGCGGCGCCTCGGCACCAACTCCGGCTCGGTGGTCGTGCTCGACACCCGCACCGGCGAGATGCTCGCGATGGTGTCGATGCCGGCCTATGATCCGAACAGCTTTTCGGATGGGATCAGCCATCTCGAATGGCAGATGCTGAGCGACGACGATCACGTGCCGCTGATGAACAAGGTCACGCAGGGGCTGTATCCGCCGGGCTCGACGGTCAAGCCGATGAACGGCCTTGCGCTGATGAATGCGGGCGTCGATCCGTCGACGCGCGTCAATTGCTCGGGAGCGATGCGGCTCGGGACCAGCGTGTTCCATTGCCACAAGAAAAGCGGCCACGGTCCGCTCGATCTCAAGAACGCGATCATGCAGAGCTGCGACATCTATTTCTACGAGATGGCGCGGCGGGTCGGCTACAATGCGATCGCGCCGATCGCGCGCACGCTCGGGCTCGGCCAGAAGTTCGACCTGCCCTTCTCGACGCAGCGCTACGGCACGGTGCCCGATCCGGCGTGGAAGCTGAAGAAGTACAAGCATGACTGGACCGTCGCGGATTCGCTGAATGCGTCGATCGGCCAGGGCTATGTGCTGGCCAACCCGTTGCAGCTCGCGGTGATGGCCGCGCGGCTCGCCTCGGGGCGCGCGTTGCAGCCGAGCATCCTTGCCAGCCATGTCCACCGCGACTCCCCTGCCCTCGCGATCGATTCCGAGCATCTCGCGCGAGTCCGCGACGCGATGTTCGGCGTGATCAACCAGGGCGGCACCGGCGGCGCGGCGAAACTGCTGATCCCCGGCGTCGCGATCGCGGGCAAGACCGGCACCGCGCAGGTCCGCCGCATCACGATGGCGGAACGGCGCTCGGGCGTGCTCAAGAACGGGCAGCTGCCGTTCAAGATGCGCGACCATGCGCTCTTCATCGGTTTCGCTCCCGCGGATAATCCGCGGTACGCACTCGCGGTCGTGCTCGAGCATAACGGCCACACGGTGCGCAATCTCGACACGCCGATGATCGGCCGTGACATCATGACCTACATGCTCGACCGCGAGCGTGCGCTGAAGTCGCTCGCCGAAGTCGAACCGACCTGGGGCGGCGATATCCGCACGCGCATGGCGGCGACCGCGGAAGCCTACCGCAAGGCACAGTCCGCGCCGCCCGCTGCGATCGCCACCAAGACCGACGCGATCGTGCCCAGCGACGCACCTGCGGTCGCCAACGCCACCGACATGGCCAACGCCACGCAGGAAGCGCTGACGGCACCGGGCGCTACGGTCGCCGAAGATGATTCAAGGGACCGCCAGCCGTGAACCGTACCGAGCGTCAGCGATGAACCGTATCGTCCCCGAACCGCTCGCCAAGCTGCCGTGGCGCGTCCTCCTGCTGGTGGTCGCGATCGGCTGTTTCGGCCAGGTCGTGCTGTATTCCGCGGCCGGCGGCTCGCTCAAGCCCTGGGCGCTGTCGCAGGGCATCCGCTTCTTCGTCCTGCTCGCCGGTGCGATCGCCTTGTCCTACGTCCCCGAGCGGACGTGGAAGGCGGGCTCGCTGCCGACCTATGCGCTGATCGTCGTATCGCTGATCGCGGTCGAGATCCTCGGCAAGGTCTCGGGCGGGTCGCAGCGCTGGCTCGACCTCGGTTTCATCCGCCTGCAGCCGTCCGAGTTCATGAAGCCCGCGATCGTGCTCGCCTGCGCCAAATTCTACGACATGCTCCCGCCCGGCGAGACGCGACGGTTCAGCGCGGTCTGGCCCGCGGCGCTGCTGATCGGCGTCCCCGCCGCGATCGTCATGAAGCAGCCTGATCTCGGCACCGCGCTGATGATCTGCGCGGGTGGCGCGACGGTGATGTTCCTCGCAGGCATACCGCTGCGCCTGTTCGTCGGCGGCGCGATCACCGCTGCGGTGGCGATCCCGCTCGCGATCAACTTCGCGTTGCACGATTACCAGCGCAACCGCATCCTGATCTTCCTCGATCCCGAAAGCGACCCGCTCGGCACCGGCTATCACATCAGCCAGTCGAAGATCGCGATCGGCTCGGGCGGGATCTGGGGCAAGGGCTTCCTCCAGGGCACGCAGAGCCATCTCGACTACCTCCCCGAGGGGCATACCGATTTCGTCTTCGCGACGATGGCGGAGGAATGGGGCCTGGTCGGCGGCTGCCTGCTGATCCTCGCGTTCCTGCTGGTGATCCGCTGGGGGATCGAGGTCGGCCAGCGCGCGCAGACCCGCTTCGGCCGGCTGACCGCCGCCGGGCTGTCGACAACGATCTTCTTCTACGTCGCGATCAACCTGATGATGGTGATGGGCCTCGCCCCCGTCGTCGGCATCCCGCTGCCGCTGGTGAGCTTCGGCAGCTCGGCGCAGATGACGGTGCTGCTGTGCCTCGGCATTTTGATGTCGATCGACCGCCAGAACCGCAAGACGGTCGGCTGGTAGGGCGAAAAACCGACTTATTTCGCGAAAAAGCGGCGCGATCGACGAAAACGGACTCCGATCGACGAAAAGGGGGTTGCGGCCCCCGATGAGTCTGCTAACAGCGCGCCTCCAGCAGCGGGGCGCCACACCAGGGCGCCACTCAAAACCGCCCCGGAATGGACGCATAGCTCAGTTGGTAGAGCAGCTGACTCTTAATCAGCGGGTCCTTGGTTCGAGCCCAAGTGCGTCCACCATCCTCCACCTTGAAAACAAACGATTTTCTCGGTGGCGGAGCTTTGTTCTCCCGACATGTTCCGACAGGGCATTCCGACAAAATTGGACCGATCTCCGCTCGACACGCGATAGGAATTGATGCCCTTTGCCCGCTGGGGAGAGCATATGATTCTTGAGAATTTGGTGATCCGTCGCGTTTGTCTACATGAGGTATATAAGCGCACGGAGGAACGTACGGTCGCCGTGCCATCGTACGGGGCCGGTCTTCTAGAGTTGGATGACCGCGGGCGTGCAGCTTTCACTAGCCGCGTATTGGCTGCATTCAGGGCAGATGCGCAGTGTATGGAGATGACCATAGCGCGAGCAGCGCCAGGCAGTGTCAGCGCTGTGGGCGCCGAATTAGTAGCAATGGAAGCTCCCGAATTTGTTGCCCAATCCCGTGCGGTGGCCGATCTTCTGGCCGCTGCTCAGGTATCGCGTCAGATCCCTGGAGGCTTGGTTGTCGTGTTTGACGGCACAGTAGGACATCCAGCAACGCGATTCTTCGGTATCATGAAAGCCGAGTTGCACGAGGGGTTTCTCCGGGGCGCCAATCTCCAAGCCACGTTCGTCGACAGCCTTTTCCTCAGCCCCAAGACGAAGTTGTATAAAATTGGCCTGTTTGTTGCTGAGGCTGCGGGGATCCCCCCGATGCCCGAGGGATGGGCCGCAACGGTCTATGATAGCCAGTTGACCAGTGCTCAACGTGATGGCGCCGCTACGTACTTTCACAGCGTTTTTCTGGGCCTCGACATCCCCGAGAACAACGCGCAGCGCGTCAAGCAGTTCTGGCAGAAAACTCGGGACTACATCAACAGTGCTCCCGTTGATCAAGAACGCCGAGTAGACCTTTACAACAGCCTGTACAGCTATCTGAAAGTCGATCAAACTCCGACTATCCAGGTAGGCCAGTTCGCGGATCGTTTCCTAGAGCCGGAACTTCGAGATGAGTATCGCGAACATATGGCGCGCGAGCGGTTTCCCATACGCGCGATTGGAAAGGATCTCAGCGAGATTGCGGGATCCCTTCGGCTGCGCCGGTTTCGATTTCCCAACAGCATTCAACTGTCTGGTCCGCCTGAAGCCATTCGCGAACTCGTGGATGTAAGCGAGGTCGAAGGTGACGATGGAGCACGATGGACGCAGATCACTGTTCGCGGCATGATCCAGAGCCAAGATTGAGCCGCGACGAGCAATTTCTTGCCCGCTGGGACGCTGAGCGTTCCTCGTATGAGGCATGGGGGAACTGCATCACCGATACGGTGAAGGCAGCGCTGGAGCCTCGAGTTGCGCCAGATGCCGTCGATTATTTTCTGAAGGCTCATTCTGCCCCTCGCGCAAAGGCAGATCAAAAACTGCTGGAGAAGGCCTTCTATCGCAATAAGGGCTATCACGACCCCTACACGGACATCACGGATAAAGTCGGTACCCGATTCGTCGTGTTGTTGGGCAGCGACATCGCAAAAGTAGTCGATGCTCTAGAAAGCGTCCCGGGCTGGACAAAGTCCAAGGATCGTGACTATGAGGCGGAACAAAAAAGGAACCCTATCGCCTTTGACTATGCAGCCGTACATTTCGTCGTCCGGCCTAGTTCATCGATTGAATACCAGGGCGTCAAAATTCTAGCGGACACGCCATGCGAGGTGCAGATTAAGACGATTCTGCAGCACGCCTATAGCGAGTTGACCCATGACACTATCTACAAGCCGCAGATCCAAGCCACCCCAACGATGCAGCGCGACGCAGCCAAAGCTATGGCACTCCTCGAGGCGACCAACGACTATTTCGAGAAGGTTTCAAACCAAGTGGCGGCGGCCGTGAATGCGGTTCGTGAGATAACAAATTCGCTATCAGCGATTTACAGGTCGTCGACCGGCCTAGAACCCAGCCCCAGCTTGCTGGAGGGGCTGCTCCTTGAGGCTTATGAGAAATCAGCAGGGGACGACTATCTCGACCGCGCCGCAAGAATGCTCGACGAAAAACCGTTCTTAGTGGACCGAATCAAAGAACGCGTTGCTAGGCGGAACCCACTCTTTTCTCAACCTTCGGTACTTCTGGCGTATTTAGACATAATGCGCAGGGGGCGTCGGGCAATACCGGCATGGCCGCTTACCGAAGATGAGATGGAGCCACTGTTGAACGATCTCGGGGAAAGCCGGCACTAAAACGGCGCGAAGCGCTCAGCGGTCTAAGGCGCCCAGCGCCGTGATATGCTCACGCCGCGCCGCTCCAATTCGGCGGGCTTTCTCGGCGCTAGCCTTATTGTAAATGCGGGTGATGGCTAAGGTTTTGTGCCCAGACACCGCTCGGACGTCGTCTTCGCCTGCGTCACCTATCTCCGTAATACCGCCATGCCGAAACCCGGTGAACGTCATCGTCTTCGGAAGGCCAGCCTCCTCGCAAATCTTGCGGTTGATCGTCGACATACGACGCTCAGTGTATTTCTTGCCGTTACGCTCTTCGATAACGATTACGGTGGCAGCAGCGCCGACCATTGCGCGCGATCGAGAGAGCTCTTCCTCCAACTCGGGGTAGAGTAAAACTGTCTCAGGTTTGCCGTCCTCGCCGGTCACAACGATCGACAGCGGCAATGTGACCGGGTTGCCAGTCTTGGACTGTACCAGGCTGATTTCTTCGCCCGGCCGATACCCTGCCCATTCAATGCCGCGGTGCTCCTTACCGTCCGGATCCTCGAAGCCGAACGCGTCCCAGACGCGCTGGCAGCATTCGAAGCACAGGGCGGCGGCGGTGGCCATCGACTGGAAGCCCATCTTACGCGCTGTCTCGCGATAGAGGTTGTACTCTGCACGGCTGGTCTCGCGATTGCCCTTAGCGGCCGTGCTGGACAGCCCCATGCCCTTGAACGGGTTCTCCTTCACGCCGGTCAACCCCCTTATCAGCGCCGAGGCCTCAGTCGACAGCGCCAAGTTGCGCCGCGCTCAAAGCCGTCGCGCCTTCCGATTGCGCCGGAAGAGTTAACCCCGCTGGCGACCGGCTGTCGCCTACCCAAGGAGTACATCGATGAAACTGATCGACGGTTGGCGCCAAGCCTGGCGCCTCTGGTCCGTTCGGCTGTCCGCGTTCGGCGTGGTGCTGATGGGCTGGGCAGCGCTGACGCCCGACGCGCTGTTGCAGGCGTGGAATGCAATGCCAGTAGAGGTGCAGGCGATGGTGCCCGAGAACATCGGCAAGGCCGTTCCGGTCCTGCTGTTCCTCGGCACGCTGATCGCGCGCTTCGTCCCGCAGCCCAAGGCCGCAGCAAAGATCGAGGAGGCAGCCAATGGCCCCGCCTAACGCCAAGACACAGACGACGACCGTGCGACCCGGCAAGAAGACCCTCGCCGGTGTGATCGGGTCGGTCGCCGCAGCCGCGGCGCTGTTCGTCCTCGTGCCAAAGGAAGAGAGCGGCCGGCAGGTGAAGGCTACGGTCAACGCCGACCAGACCGTTACCGTCCAGCACGTCGCGGGCAAGCAGTACCTCGATGCGTATCTCGACATCGTGAAGGTGCCGACGGCGTGCGACGGCATCACCAAGGGCGTGAAGATGGGGATGCGGTTCACGCCGGCGCGGTGCAACGACCTTCTCGAGGAAGAGCTCGTCGCCCACGCTGAGCCAATCATCCGGTGCGTGCCCAACGCAGCTGCGTATCGCTGGCCAATTTGAATGTGTCGACCATGGATACGGGCAAGGTAACGATTGCCGCCGCAACCGTTACCACGACCACCGCCGGACAATTCTGCGAAGTCCGCGGCACGATCGCCCCCGCGCCCAGCTCGGCGATCAATTTCCAGGTTCATTTGCCGCTGACCAAATGGACGCAGCGCTATGTACAGGTCGGCTGCGGCGGCCTTTGCGGGAACGTCAACGTCGCGATCGACAACGCCAGCGGCTGCGCGCCTGCGCTGAACGGCGAATTCGTCGTTGCCGCCAACGACATGGGCGCAAAAGTACTAGAGGGCGGCCCAATGGGCAGCTTCGCCACCGATCCTGAAAAACGTATCGATTTCGCCTATCGCGGCAACCACGTCACGGCGCTCGTCGCCAAGTCGCTGATCCGCGTCTTCTACGGCCGACAGCAACGCTACGCCTACTTCACCGGTTGCTCGGACGGCGGGCGCGAAGGACTGATGGAAGCGCAACGCTACCCCGACGATTTCGACGGCGTGTCCGCAGGCGCGCCTGCAATGAACTTCCAGGTACAAAACAGCTTCTACCATGCATGGATGGCGTCGGCGAACCTCGACGCAGCGGGCAAACCAATCCTGCTCGCCGCCAAGATACCGGTGCTTCATGCTGCGGTGCTGGCGCATTGCGATACGATGGATGGGCTGAAGGACGGGCTGCTGTCGGATCCCCGCGCCTGCCGGGTGGATACCGATTGGGTTGCGTGCAAACCCGGCGCCACTGCTACCGATGCCTGCCTGACCGCGGGCGAAGCGGCGATCGTCCGTCGCATCTATGACGGCCCACGCGCGCCGGATGGTCGCAGCTTTCTTGTTGGCGGTCCGCAGCCCGGATCCGAGCTGCAATGGGACTTTATTCCTGCCAGCGCGACCGATCGGTCGATGAGCGCGATGCTCGGCGCAGCGATGCGGCGCTACATGATCTTCCCGCAATCGCCTGCCCCCAGTGCAATGGTCGACGACTTCTCGTTCGATGCCAGGACCTTTGCCGAGGTGACGAAGCTGCACGGACTGAACGATGCCACCAATCCAGATCTGCGTCCCTTCGCGCAGCACGGTGGGCGGATGATCTTGTGGCATGGCTGGTCGGACACCTCGATTTCCCCGATGACATCGATCGCGTATTACAAAGCGGTGCAGCAGTTGATGGGCGCGCGATCCGCAGATGCCACGCTGCGATTGTTCATGCTTCCCGGCACGGGCCATTGCGGCGGTGGCGATGGCTTTGCGCAGGTCGATACGCTGACTCCGCTGATGGCATGGGTCGAAGCTGGTCATGCGCCGGCGCAGCTGACCGCCGACAAAGTGGCCGACCTTGCCAAAGGTCCCCGGGGCGGGTTGCCGGGGGCCGACCAGTCGGGGAAGCAGTTACCGCTCCCCAGCCCTGCGGCCACCGTCCGGGCCAGACGCACGATCTACCCCTTCCCCGCCATCCCGCGCCTGGGACGCAGCGGTAACGTTGCGGGGAAAAGCGTCGTCATCGAACAGCCCGTGATCGACTGGTACGGTGCCGACCTGTTTCGACCGGGGTTTCAGCGCGCTTACAGCGTTCGCGATAATGCGCTCGTCGCCGACCGCTGAGTTCGCAAAACCGATACGCGAGACGCTTCGTGGACGGCGTTGAGGTCGCATCGAGCATCAAGATATCGATGCATCTGCTCCTCATCATATATACCGAGCCGTCCATCGGCATGCAGAATGCCACATGTGCCTGACGATCGGAGCTCAAAACAATGCAGCGCAACGTTCTTGTCGCCCTGTCGATCGTAGCGCTGGTTGGCTCTACCTCGGCTTGGGCCGTTGGAGATGTTCCCGTCCGAATGAAGCCCAAGCAGGTGGCAAGCTTCTATCGGTCGATCCGGCCCCTGCTCGTTTCCGATGGCGTACCGTGTCCGCTGAACCAGCACCCCGTGTCGGGCATCATTACCGGAGGCGCGTCCCCGCAAGGCGGCAGCCAGCAAACCGTCCTGACGTTCGACAAGGGCGCGAAGGTTACCGTGTCACGCACGTGGAACCGCTCGGTAACGGGCACCCCTGCGACGATAGAAATCGTCTGTTCGCTGTGAAGGCCGACCGAATGGCCACCGAGACGCGCCGCATTGAGATCCGGCGTATGATATGCGGCCGTCACCTTCTTGGGAACGGCTCGCATCTACTCTAGCAGGACGCGTCGGACACATGATCGTGCCTGCAGGGGTTGCTCGCCCATGCCGAAGACCAGTGCCAGGGACCTCGACGCGATCGCGCGCGAGGGCAGCGGGTCCTACACGACGCGCCGGATGAGTTCGGCCACCGGGCTTGCATTGTCGATCCGCGACACGCCGCAATCGGTCAGCGTCGTTACCCGCCAGTAGATCATGATCTCGCCAATAGCTGGCATTTCCAGGCGGCGTACAACCGCTCGTCCAAGACCCGCGGCGGCTATGACGTCGCCGCCTATTACAGTGCGCCCGATCGCGACGGCATCGGCGTCTACATCAACCCGAGCTATTCGCACGCCGACACCACGCAAGATCGAGAGGCCGTTTCGCTTCCGAAGCGCGCCCAGCCCCTACCCAAACCGCCACCGGAAAAGGCGGGCGCAACGCTGACACTGGTCGTGCCCGTCGAATTCTTCTTTCGCTCATATCGAGCAGCTTACGCGCACGCGTCAGTCCGTTCTTCGCTTGGGCGATCCAGAACAGTCTGCCGCACGACAACGACCGATAAGCTCGCCATCAGCCGATCGGTGATCGACTGTCGTGATCTATCCTGCCCGAATAATCGATTGGACAAATGTCCATCAAATCCTGCATCTTAGGTCCAAGCACGGGATACTCATCGAGAGAGGACGCCAAGATGGCCGATTACGAACAGCCCAAGAGCAGCGGTTGCCCAATGGGCCCCAACGGCGGCGGCGAGGTCAAGGCCCGCTCGCTGCTCGGTCGCACGAACAAGGATTGGTGGCCGGATGCGCTGCCGATCGACATGCTGCACCAGCACGGCGTCTCCCCCGACCCGATGGGCGAAGAGTTCGACTATGCCGAGTCGTTCCAGCAGCTCGACTATGCCGCGCTCAAGGCTGACCTGACCGCGCTGATGACCGACAGCAAGTCCTGGTGGCCTGCCGATTATGGTCACTACGGCCCGTTCATGATCCGCATGGCGTGGCACGCCGCCGGCACCTACCGCGTAACCGATGGCCGTGGTGGGTCGTCGTCGGGTCAGCAGCGCTTCGAGCCGCTCAACTCGTGGCCGGACAACGGCAACCTCGACAAGGCCCGTCGCCTGTTGTGGCCGCTGAAGCAGAAGTACGGCAAGAACATCAGCTGGGCCGATCTGTTCATCCTCGCCGGCAACGTCGCGATCCAAAGCATGGGCGGACCGATCTTCGGTTTCGCAGGCGGCCGCAAGGACGTCTTCGCCTCCGAGGGCGACACGTTCTGGGGCGCCGAAGAGCTGTGGGTCAACGAGGGTGCGCAGACGCGCATCAGCGAGGACATGCCCGAGCTCGAGGGGCCGCTGGCCGCGATCCAGATGGGTCTGATCTACGTCAATCCGGAAGGTCCGGGCGGTGATCCGAACCCGCTCCTGTCGGCACGCGACATGAAGGCGACGTTCCTGCGGATGGCGATGAACTCCGAGGAAACCGTCGCGCTGACCGCTGGCGGCCACGCGTTCGGCAAATCGCATGGCGCCAAGCCTGCCCCGCATTTCAAGGCTCCGTCTTCGGAATCCGTGCACATGCAAGGTCTCGGCTGGCTGACCGACAGCGAGGAGATCGGCCAGGGCCACATCACGACCTCGGGCATCGAGGGCGCATGGTCGAACAACCCGACCAAGTGGACCGGCGATTACCTGCGCCTGCTGTTCAAGTACGACTATGAGTTGACCGAGAGCCCGGCCGGCGCAAAGCAGTGGCAGCCGGTCAACCCGGCACCGGAGGACATGGCACCCGACGCACGCGACCCCAACAAGCGCGTGCCGACGATGATGACCACCGCCGACATGGCGCTAAAGATGGACCCCGAGTTCCGCGAGATCGCGCTGCGTTTCCGCGATGATCAGTCGGCGCTCGACGACGCGTTCGCGCGCGCCTGGTTCAAGCTGACGCACCGCGACATGGGTCCGCGGGTTCGGTATCTCGGGCCTGAGGTTCCGGAAGAGACGCTGATCTGGCAGGATCCGGTTCCTGAGGGCACCGCGCCGTCGGACGCCGACGTTGCAGCGTTCAAGGATGCCGTGCTGTCGAGCGGGCTGACGATCGGCCAGCTGGTCAAGACCGCCTGGGCATCGGCATCGAGCTATCGCCGGTCGGACCACCGCGGTGGTGCGAACGGTGCGCGCATCGCGCTCGCGCCGCAGAAGGACTGGCCGGTCAACGAGCCCGAGCAGCTGAGCAAGGTCCTGGCCAAGCTCAACGAGCTGCGCGGCGACATGTCGCTGGCCGACGCGATCGTGCTGGCCGGTTCGGCAGCGGTCGAGAAGGCGGCGCGCGATGCCGGCCACGACGTATCGGTGCCGTTCCTTGGCGGCCGCGGCGATGCGACGCAGGAGTGGACCGATGTCGAGAGCTTCGTGTGGATGGAGCCGCAGGCCGATGGCTTCCGCAACTACCTGAAGACGCGTCACCCGGTGAAGACCGAGGAGTTGTTGCTCGACAAGGCTTCGCTGCTCGGCCTGTCCGCGCCGGAAATGACCGTGCTGGTCGGTGGCCTGCGCGTACTCGGTGCGAACTTCGGCGGTGCGCCTGAGGGCGTACTCACCACGCGTCCGGGGCAGCTGACCAACGACTTCTTCGTCAACCTGCTCGACAACGACACGTTCTGGGATCTGGTCGACACGTCGAGCGACGAGAAGTTCATCGGCTACGATCGTGGCGGTCGCGAGAAGAAGTGGCAGGCGACCCGTACCGATCTCGTCTTCGGCTCGAACTCGCAGCTGCGCGCGACGGCCGAAGTCTATGCCGAGAACGGTCACGAGCAGAAGTTCGTTCGCGACTTCGTCAAGGCATGGGTCAAGGTAATGAACGCCGATCGTTTCGACGTGACGGCCAAGCCTGTGTCGTCCAACCAGGCGACCTGAGCTTCGGTGACAGGTGGACAAGCCGTGCTGGTCTGGGCGACGTTCCAGGCGAGCACGGCTTGTCCGCCATTACCCGTTATGATTGCCGTGAACGATGGCATGAACTCCGATCGTTACACGGTCTCGAGCCACCGCCCTCGACGGCGGTACTTGTCGTGTCGGCTGACAAAGGTCCAAGGCGTGCTCGCCGAACGGCGTCGGAAGATGGCCAACCCCGGCAGCGCCAGGAACTGATTGTCACGTCGCCAGAGGGCCTTGCGACGTTCGGTGCGTTCCCAGCCCTGATCCAACCCGCTATGATCGCGTACTCGGATCAAGCGAACGACGGTGCGGATACCGTCGGCGAAGGGGAGGTCACAGATGGCGGCACCGTTGACGGCTCGGCGATCGGTCGTCGTCATCAGCGATTGGGTCGATGGCCAACATCCTGGACACGATCGCCCGCCATCTGCCCTGCTGCCAGCACACGCGACCAATCCGGAAAGCCAGCCGTGGATCGGCGATCTCGTCCCCATTGACGTGACGGGCGGGTATCTGGAGCGGTTACCCCTCGCGCTGGTCGCTGCCGGCATCGTCGATCAAGCCGAGATCTGGCATCATTGGCGCGGCGAGGACGAGCCTCCATTCCGCAGGGACAACGCGGTTCTGGCGCGCCGCGCCTTCCGGGTCGAAAACGAGCATGCCCCCTTTGCCTCGTCGCAGATGCATGCGTTCGTCGAGGTGTTCGGCGCACCGCATATCCTCGTCGTGTTCGGTTTGGGCGTCGCGCCCGACCTGCTCGAACTCTGCGCGAACAGCATCATCCTCTACAATTCGATCGACGCGCCGTCGCTGCGCGTGCCGCCCGAGGTTAGCGAGCATTTCGATCTCGTCATCATCGGCGCGCAGTGGCGGTCGGACGAAGTCGAGGCGCGCCACCCCGGTATGCGCACCGCGATCCTGCCGGTTGGTCCCGAGTTCGCGGCGGTCGACCAGTTCCGTCCGCTCGGCACGCCCAAGGACGTCGACCTGATCTACGTCGCCGCCGCGCAACCGTACAAGCGCCACGACATCCTGTTCGAGGCGCTCGCGCAACTCCCGCGCGACATCCGCGCGCTCTGCGTGTTCGGATACGGCGAGGATGCCGCCGCACTCCGCCGCCGCGCCTGCGACCAGAACCTGTCGATTGAATTCGTCGGACCGCCGGGCGTACCGATCGTAGAGGTCAACCGCCTGATGAACCGCGCCAGGTTCGGCGTCGTCTGCGGTATCGACGACGGCGCGCCTGCGATCCTAACCGAATACATGCTCGCGGGCCTGCCCGTGCTCGCCAACGCCGAATTACGCTGCGGATTGCAGTTCATCCTGCCCGAGACCGGCATGACGGCTTCGACGAACGGGTTTGCCGATGCAATTCTTACAATGCGCGAAACCTACGAGGAATTCCGGCCCCGCCAGGCCGTGTTGGAACGTTGGACGTGGCAGCTTAGCATCGTGCGTTTGAGGGCAATTATCCAGCAAATACATGATGCAAAGCAATGACATTTACATAGTCAGGTTTGAGGTGTGGGCTTAGGTTCGATCGACAACGCGGATAACCGCGGATTTGCGGATTGGAAGACCGTGCACGGTATCGGACCTATTCTAACACCCTCGAAGTCCGACGATGCCGCCCCGCCGCCGCTGATCTGCTTCTCGCACCTGCGCTGGGATTTCGTCACGCAGCGCCCGCAACATCTGATGAAGCGGTTCGCGCAGAGTCACAGCGTGTACGTTTGGGAAGAACACATCCCCTGCGACCACCCGCTGCCGTTCCTCGAACACCACCCCTTCCCCGCCGATAACGTCATCGCGCTACGGCCACGCCTCCCGCATTGGTGGAACGCCGACCAAGTCGAGGCGGGCTTGCGGCAACTCCTCGACATGCTGGTCGCGACGAGCGTTCGCGAGAAGCCGGTGCTCTGGTTCTCCACTCCAATGATGCTCCCGTTCGCCGAGCATCTGGACGCCGCCGCGGTCGTCTACGACTGCATGGACGAACTGTCCGCGTTCCGCTTCGCCGACCCCGCCTTGCTCGACCGCGAAGCCAGGCTGCTCACGCGCGCCGACCTTGTCTTCACTGGCGGCTACAGCCTCTATGAGGCCAAGCGCGGCCGTCACCGCGACGTCCACGCCTTTCCCTCCGCCGTCGACGTCGCGCACTTCGCCCAAGCGCGCACTGGCAACATTGAACCCGAAGACCAGCGCCATATCTCTGGCCCGAAACTCGGCTTCTTCGGCGTCATCGACGAACGCATCGATCTCGCATTGCTCGACGCGGTCGCCGCTGAACGGCCCGACTGGTCGTTCGTGATGATCGGCCCGGTCGTGAAGATCGACCCCGCGCACCTGCCACGCCGCGCCAACATCCACTGGCTCGGCGGACGCGACTACGATGAACTCCCCGCCTATCTCTCCGGCTGGGACGTCGCGCTGATGCCCTTCGCGATCAACGCCGCGACCCGCTTCATCAGCCCGACCAAGACCCCCGAATATCTCGCCGGCGGCCTGCCCGTCGTCTCGACGCCGATCGTCGACGTGATCCGCCACTATGGCGACGCAGCGGCGGTCGCGATCGCCGCCGACGCGCCCGCGTTCGTCACCGCCTGCGAGGCCGCCCTTGCCCTCCCCCGCCAAGGCGAATGGCGCGACGAAGCCGACCGCCTGCTCGCCACACAATCCTGGGACCGGACCCAAACCGCCATGGCAACCGAGATTGACCGCATTCTAAGCGAGGACAAATACGCTCCCGCCTCGAAGCGCGAACGCTACGACACGCTGATCGTAGGCGCAGGCTTTGCCGGTTCAGTCCTCGCCGAACGCCTGGCCAGCGACAGCGGCCAGCGGGTCCTCGTCGTCGACCGCCGCCCGCACATCGGCGGCAACGCGTATGACGAGCATGACGCGGCTGGCGTGCTGATTCACCGCTACGGCCCGCACATCTTCCACACCAATTCCGCCGACGTGTTCGACTATCTGTCGCGCTTCACCGCGTGGCGCCCGTACGAACACCGCGTCCTCGCCAGCGTCGATGACAAGCTCGTCCCGATGCCGATCAACCGCACCACCTTGAACGCACTCTACGGCCTGTCGCTCAAGGACGACGCGGAAGCGGCTGCCTTCCTTGCCAGCCGCGCGGAATCGGTTGAGGA
Organism: Sphingomonas sp. PP-CE-3G-477; assembly: GCF_003050745.1. Taxonomy (GTDB): domain Bacteria; phylum Pseudomonadota; class Alphaproteobacteria; order Sphingomonadales; family Sphingomonadaceae; genus Sphingomonas. The sequence continues at coordinate 178,741 of NZ_QAOF01000006.1, forward strand.
CATCCGCACCTCCGAGGACGTCGTCGTCGCCGCGGTCGGCCGCGATCTCTACGAGACGTTCTTCCGCGGCTACACGCGGAAGCAATGGGGCCTCGACCCGTCCGAACTCGACCGCGCCGTCACCGCGCGCGTGCCGACCCGCACCTCGACCGACGACCGCTATTTCACCGATAAATTCCAGGCGATGCCTGCGAACGGCTACACCCGGATGTTCGAGGCTATGCTCGATCACCCCGGCATCACGCTCGATCTCGGCGTCGAATATCGCGACGTGATCGACCGCATCGACGTCGACCACATCGTCTTCACCGGCCCGATCGACGAGTATTTCGACTTCCGCTTCGGCAAGCTCCCCTATCGCAGCCTCCAGTTCCGGCACGAGACGCACGACGTCGCGCAGTTCCAGCCAGTCGCGGTCGTCAACTATCCCGACGAGGCCGTGCCGCAGACGCGCATCACCGAATACAAGCACCTGACCGGCCAGCTCCACGCGAAGACCAGCATCAGCTACGAATTCCCGAGCGCGGAAGGCGACCCCTATTACCCGATCCCCCGCCCCGAGAACCAGGCGCTATTCAAACGTTACGAGGCGCTCGCCGATGCAGAGGAAGGCGTGACCTTCGTCGGCCGGCTCGCGACGTATCGCTACTACAATATGGACCAGGTCGTCGGGCAGGCACTCGCCACCTATCGCCGCATGGTCGCGAAGTCCGCGGTCCTCGAAACCCCCGTGATGGCCGCCGAATGACCCGCATCTGCCTGCTGACCGACAGCCTCGCCCCGTCCGGCGTCGGCGCGCACATGATGACCCTCGCCGAGGGATTGGGCGGAGACGAGATCGTCGTCGCCGCGCGTCCCGGCACAGGCCTGCTCGAACACGCCGCCGCCAGGGGTTATGCGGTGAAAGCGCTCGACGACGATGCCAACCTCGCGCGCTGGCTCGACCGCGCGGCACCCGACATCGTCCACGTCCACGCCGGTATCGGCTGGGAAGGTCACGCCGCCGTCCGCGCCGCACACGCCGCCGGCGTTCCGGTTATCCGCACCGAACACCTCCCCTATCTCCTCACCGACCCCGCCCAGCGCGACGAGCACCGCGACACCTCCGCAACACTCGCGCGCCTGATCTGCGTCTCGGACGCAGTCGGCGACAGCCACCGCGCAGCCGGCGTCGATCCGGCACTCGTCGCAACGATCCACAACGGCGTCGGCGCGCACAAACCCTCGCGCTCCCGCGAAGCCCTCCGCAGCGAATGGGGCGTCGGCAATGCCCCCGTCCTGCTCATGGTAGCACGCTTCGCCGAGCAAAAGGGCCACGCGCTCCTGCTCGATGCGCTGCCAGCAATCCGCGCCGCACAACCGGACGTGATCGTGCTGCTCGCCGGCGAAGGCCCCCTCCTCACCCAGACCGCACGCGCCATCGCCGCCAAAGGGCTGGCCGGTACCGTCCGCATGCTCGGCACCCGCAGCGACGTCGCCGACTTGATGACGCTGGCCGACCTGCTCGTCCTTCCGTCGGCGTTCGAAGGCCTGCCGCTGGTCGCGCTCGAAGCGATGGCCGCCGGCCTGCCCGTCGTCGCCACCGTCGCGCCCGGCAATGCCGAAGCGATCGAGGACGGCGTCACCGGTCGCCTGACCGCCGCGGACCCGGCCAGTTTCGCCGATGCGATCGTCACGTTGCTCGCCGACCGCGACGGCCTCAAGACAATGGCCAGCGCCGCGATCGAGCGCCAGCAAGACCTATTCTCGGCCGATCGCATGATCGCCGACACGCGCGCGGTCTACGCCGCGGTGCAAGACCAAAATACAAAGGGAGACGGCGTGGAGCGGACACGGATCGGGTTCATCGGCGCAGGCGGCATCGCCAATCGCCATTTCGGCGTGCTGGAGCAATTCGACGACGTCGCGATCGTCGCCGTCGCCGACGTCGACATGGCCCGCGCCACCGAGGCCGCCGGCCGCTTCGGCGCGCGCGCGTTCGACGATGCCTCCGCAATGTTGGCCACAGTCGAACTCGACGCGCTCTACATCTGTGTGCCCCCCTTTGCGCACGGTGAACCCGAACGCCTTGCGATCGAGCACAAGCTCCCGTTCTTCGTCGAGAAGCCTGTCGCGCTAGACCTCGGCACCGCGGAAGATGTCGCGGCGGCAGTCGACCGGCTCGGCCTGGTGACCGCGGTCGGCTATCACTGGCGCTATCTCGACACGGTGGACGAAGTGAAGGCGCTGCTCTCCGCGACCCCCGCCCGCCTTCTCTCCGGCTATTGGTTAGACTCCACGCCGCCGCCGCGCTGGTGGTGGAAGAAAGACGCGTCGGGCGGCCAGATGCTCGAACAGACGACGCATCTCGTCGATCTCGCGCGCTATCTCGTCGGCGACGTCGTCCGCGTCTACGGCCAGTCGGGCCACATCGACCGCGCCGCCTTCCCCGGCCTAGACGTCGCCACCACCAGCACCGCGATGCTCACCTTCGCCAGCGGCGCGATCGCCAACTTCGCGTCGACCTGCCTGCTCAACTGGAACCACCGCGTCTGCCTCCACCTCTTCGGCGAAGGCCTTGCGATCGAACTCACCGACCGCGACGTGATGATCGACATCGGCCGCGGCCGCCCGGTCCGCGGCACCGGCAGCGATCCGGTCGTGCTGGAGGATCGCGACCTCATCGACGCGGTCCGCGGCGGAGAAAACCGGATCCGCTGTCCCTACCCCGCCGCGCTCGAAACGCTCCGCCTCGCGTTGGCGATCGAACGCTCCGCCGTCGAAGGTCGCGCGATCGACGTCCGCGAACGGGAGGTGGCGCATGTCTGAGTGGCGCCACGTCCGCTCGCTCGGCGTCGAACGCCCCGGCCAGGCCTATTTCTTCGGCTATGACGAAGCACCCCCAGGCGACGGCCAGGTCCGCCTCGACCTGCTCTACACCGGGTTCTCCGCCGGGACCGAACTCACCTTCGTCAAGAACAGCAACCCGTATCTCCACTCACGCTGGGACGCAGGGCGCGGCGTGTTCGTCCCCGGCGAGCCGAGCGCGCACTATCCGGTGCCGTTCCTTGGCTACATGGAATGCGCGCGCGTCAGCGACAGCCGGGTCGATGATTTCGCCAACGGTGACATCGTCGGCACCGTCTTCGGACACAAGACCGGCCACACCGCGGATCCGTTCAACGACCTGCTGACCAAGCTCCCGCCCGAACTCGATCCGATCCTCGGCATCTATATCGGCCAGATGGGTCCGATCGCCGCCAACGGCATTCTCCACGCGGACGCCGAACTACTCGGCCCCAATGTCGTCAACCTTGGCGACGGCATCCGCGGCCGCCCCGCCTTGGTGATAGGCGCAGGCATCGTCGGCATGCTGACCGCCCTGTTCGCGCAAGCCGCCGGCGCCAGCGAAGTCGTGATCGCCGACCCGTCCCCCTTCCGCCGCCTGCGCGCCGAATGCCTCGGCATCACCGCGATGACCGAGGACCAGGCCTGGGCCTACGCCAAGGCACGCTGGATCCACGGCGGCGACGATCGCGGCGCGGACGTCGTGTTCCAGACTCGCGCCGACGCCGCCAGCCTCCACGCCGCGATGCGCGCGCTGAGGCCACAAGGCACGGTGATCGATCTCGCTTTCTACCAGGGCGGCGCCGACCGGCTCCGGCTCGGCGAGGAATTCCACCACAACGGCCTCAACCTCCGCTGCGCCCAGATCAACCGCGTCCCGCGCGGGCTAGGCTTCCAATGGGATCGCCGCCGCCTTGCGAACGAGACGGTAAAGCTGCTCCTCGCCCGCGGCCCCGAGATCCGCGCGCAACTCATCACGCATGTCGTGCCCTATGACGACGCCCCAGCCTTCATCGCGCGGCTGGTCGGCGAGCGGCCCGAATTCCTCCAGATCGTCTTCAAGGTCGGCGATTGAGTACCGCACTCACTGCCGACACCCGACCGATCCGCATCCTGTTCGTCTTCGCCTGGCTCGTCGTCGGCGGCGAAGAGACGGAGGTGCGCCTGCTCGCCCAGGCGCTGGACCCGACGCGCTACCGGATCGAGGTTGTCGCCTGCTTCCGGACAGACGGCATGCCCGAGCAGACTCACGCGCAATTGGAAGCGATCGGCGTCCCCGTCGATCGCACGCCCTACGCGCTCGGCTTCGACGAGACCGTCGCCTACCTCGCTAGCAAGCTGCCCGCGTACGACATCGTCATCTCGTGCCAGAACGTCGCGGACATCTATCCCGCGTTCGAACGCATGCACCTCCGGCCGCCGTTGATCGAGCATGGTGGCCTCGTCTCCGAAGCGCTCGCCGGCCCCAAGCATTTCACCGCGCGCTATGTCGGCGTCTGCGCCTCGATCCGCGACGCCGCCGCCGGCCGCATGCCCGGCCGCGAACACCACGCGATCGAGATCCCGTCGATGGTCGACACGCGCGCCTTCGACCCTGCGCGTCGCGCTCCCGTGCGCGCGACACTCGGCATAGCCGAAAACGTACCGCTGATCGGCTGGCTAGGCCGGCTCGACCCGAAAAAGCGCGTCGAAGACTTCGTCGAAGCCGCCGCGATCGTCCACGCCCGCCACCCCCGCGCGCGCTTCGTCGTCATCGGCGGACCGGACGCCTTCATCCCCGAATATGCCGCCGCGCTCCGCAACCGTGCGCACGCGCTCGGCCTGGACACCGCGCTCACCTTCCTCGGCGACCGCGACGACGTGCCCGACCTGCTCGCCGCACTCGACATCTTCGTCTGGCTCTCGCGCGGCGAAGGCATGCCGCATGTCATCGCCGAAGCCGGCGCCGCACGCCTCCCCGTCATAGCAACGCGCGACAATGGCTCCGAACAACAGATCGTCGACGGGATCAGCGGCCTGTTCGTCCCCCATGAAGATCCACCCGCAGTCGCCGCCGCGATCACCAATCTGCTCGAAAACCCGGCACTCCGAACCCGCCTCGGCACCGCCCTCCGCGCCAAGGTCGACGGCGAGTACGCCGTCGCCGCCGTCGTCCCCCGCTGGGAAGCCCTGTTCGCCGAAGTCCTGTCCGACCGGCCGCCCCTTCCCCGCCCGACCAGACTCTTCCGAAGCTTCCTGCAAGGCGGTTTCGAATCCTCCACGCACCGCCGCGCGCACGACCGCAAGCGCGTCGACGTCATCGCCGCCAGCCATCACGACACCCTCGCCGCGCATGACTATGCCGAACTCGCCAAGCTTGGCATCCTGACGGTCCGCGACGGCCTGCGCTGGCATCTGATCGAGCTCGAACCCGGCCGCTACGACTGGTCCAGCCTCGATCGCCAGCTAGAAGCTTCCAAGGCGATTGGCACCGAAGTCATCTGGGACCTGCTGCATTACGGCTGGCCCGACGACATAGACATCTGGACGCCTGCGTTCGTCACGCGCTTTGCGGCCTTCGCCGCCGCCGCCGCGCGCCACATCGGCCCGGCCGCACCTGGCGAGACCCGCTTCTACGCCCCCGTCAACGAGATCTCGTTTTTCGCCTGGGGCGGCGGCGACGCAGCCTATCTCAACCCGTTCGCCCGAGACCGCGGCTACGAACTCAAGGTGCAACTCGCCCGCGCATCGATCGCCGCGATGGAGGCGATCCTCGCGGTCGACCCCGCCGCAAGGTTCGTCCACGCCGACCCGGTCATCAACGTCATCACCGAGCCCGCCCGCCCGCACGACGCCCCCGCCGCCGAAGGCCACCGCCTCGCGCAATACCAGGCCTGGGACATGATCGCCGGCAAGGCTTGGCCACAGATCGGCGGCCGCGCGCCATTGCTCGATATCGTCGGCGTCAATTTCTACCACAACAACCAGTGGATCCACGGCGGCCCGCCGCTAGCCTACGATCACCCCCTCAGCCGCCCGCTCCACGCGATCCTCGCCGACGCCTACGCCCGCTACGGCCGCCCGATCTTCATCGCCGAAACCGGCATCGAAGGCAGCGCCCGCCCCGCCTGGCTCCGCATGATCCTGCGCGAAGTGAAGATCGCCCAGTCGCTCGGCGTGCCCGTCGAGGGCGTGTGCCTCTACCCGATCCTCGACCATCCGGGCTGGGACGACGATCGCTACTGCCCCAACGGCCTGCTCGCCTGCTCGCCGGTGCTCGCAGACCGCGTACCGGACGCCTTACTCGCCGACGTCATCCGGACTGCGACGCTCGGAGTATGATCTCCGCAACCCATTTCCGTATCGGCGGCCGACCAAAGCCTCCGGTAATGGCTATCGCCTGATCGTATCGAACGCCGTTTCCATTCCGTCGCAAATGGCATTTTGGTCGCTTACGTCCCGTGTGATCGGGAGTTCCCGTCGCCCACCCTCCTTCAAAAGGAGTCGGTCGGCACTACGCGAGCACTTGGCAATGTCCGTTCCCGATCATAAAGCGTCTGAGATTCGACCAACCCCCCGCCACGAGTTAACCACCATGCAGATCATCGTCCGCGACAACAACGTCGACCAAGCCCTCCGCGCCCTGAAAAAGAAGCTGCAGCGTGAGGGTGTATATCGCGAAATGAAGCTGCGCCGGCATTACGAGAAGCCGTCCGAGAAGCGGGCGCGTGAACATGCCGCGGCCGTCAGCCGTGCGCGCAAGGCGGATCGCAAGCGCGCCGAACGCGATAATTGAACGGTGACGCCGTCGTACCGGTGATAAGTCGCGGATAGCTGAGACCGCTCTGCTGATCCCTGACAAAGGTGCCTTTACCTTCGTCGGGACCTCGGCGGTCGCTGAGAACTGGAATTGCATCGCCCGCCGGTGGACCTCGTGGATACATGGAGTCGACTCGCGGGCACGCTGGTCGGCCCGGCTCTCGTCGACGTCGAGGGCACGGCACTCGTGCGTCCATCGTGTGCCTGCGACATACGGCACGCCTGGGTTTCTCGCCTACACGTTCCGGAGGCGCTGACGATGACGGCTCACTTCCTCTATCTGTTCGATCCGCTGTGTGGCTGGTGCTACGGCGCATCCGCCGGAATCGCTGCGCTGGCGAAGCATCCGGGCGTCACCGTCGAGACCCTGCCGACCGGCCTGTTCGCCGGCGATGGCGTCCGGACGCTCGGCAGCGAGATGCGCGACCATATCCTTGCCAGCGATCGCCGCATCGCGGCGCTGACCGGCGCCGTGTTCGGCGATCCCTATCGCGAGCGCATCGTCGGTGGCGCTGGCCTGACGCTCGACAGCAGTCACGCGACCCTTGCCCTTACCACCGTCGCCCAGACCGTGCCGGACCGTGAACTGGACGCCCTCCACACAATCCAGCGTGCACGCTACATCGAGGGGCGCGATATCGCCGACGTCTTCGTGCTGATCGACCTGCTGGTCGGCGCCGGGTTCGACGCTGCTGCGGTCATGCTCGCCAATCCCGATCCGGGGGTGCGCAAGGCGAACGCGCAACGACTGGAGCGCACGCGATCGGTGATGCAGCATTTCGGGATCGGCGGCGTCCCCGCACTGCTCCGAGTCGATGGCACCGCATTGACGCCCGTCGATGCGTCGACCCTGTACCGGGATCCGCTATCGCTGGCTTCGTCCCACCGCCTTGCGTGATCGGCCTCACGGAAACGCACCGTCTTTGCGTCAAGACGCCGCGGTTGGTCGAATCCGTAGCGGCACGTCCATCGAAAGACCAAAGGCGGTGGCCAAGTCCGTTCAATAGTCTTGCGCCTCGTCATATCGAGCACGTTTTTCGGCAATCTGGGACAGGTTGGCCCGGGCCCACAGGCCCAGTGCGACCACTGGCTTCGATAGGGAACGTCCGAGATCGGTCAGCGCATATTCGACCTGGGGTGGCACGGTCGGATGCACCGTCCTGCTGATCATCCCGTCGCGAGTGAGGTTTTTCAGCGTCCGCGTCAGCATTTGCTGGGAGATACCTTCGACAGCGCGCTTGATGTCGTTGAATCGATGCGGCCGCTCCTGGAGCGCCATGATGATTTGCACCGTCCATTTGTCGCCGATCCGCGAAAGTACGCCACTGATGCGCTGGCATTCGTCCTGATTCACAGGCCGCATAGTCTCACTCATCTGACCTGGTCCTCAAAATATGCGTTCTTGGCGAAGGCATGCGGGTCACATAGCTGGTGCAGGTCATTAATCCAGACCTGAGGTCAGCATGAAGATCCTTCATCTCGATACGAGCATCAACGGCGCAAACTCGGCGAGCCGGCGGATCGCCGCCGAAGTCGTCCGCAGTCTTGTCGCAAAAGCCCAGGATGCCACTACGGTCTACCGTGATCTCGCCGCGACACCGTTGCCGCATCTGACGCTGGCCGAGTTCGCTACCGATGCATCGCAAGAGGCGCTGGCCGAATTCAAGACGGCGGACGTGGTGGTTATCGGCACCGGCATGTACAATTTCACCGTACCGACCCAGTTGAAAGCCTGGATCGACCGCATTCTCGTCGCCGGCCAGACGTTCCACTATACTGAAGCAGGGCCGCAAGGACTCGTCGGGGGCAAGCGCGTGATCATCGTGCTTGCGCGCGGCGGCTTCTACGCGCCGGACTCACCCGCTGCTGCACTGGAACATGCGGAGACTTATCTGCGGGGCGTCTTCGCGTTCATCGGGGTCGACCACGTCCAGATCATCAACGCCGATGGCACCGCGATCCCCACGATGCGCGACGCTTCGATCCAACAGGCCGAGCAGCAGGCCGGTGCGATCGCCGCCTGATCTCTCCACTAGAATCGACAGAACTCGCCCGGTTCGAAGATCGATACGGCATATCGCAGACGCTTCGTGCCCCTTTCATGCGCGGTCGGTGGCTTTTTCAGCTGCCGGCCCCGCGCGTTGCCGCATTCGGATATCGCCACGGTCACCATCCGAGCGCGGCGCTCAGTTGATCCTGCGAAGTCGCTGGACGCTCAAGACCATGCCCGTGAGACTGAACAGGAAGCCGAACAGCAACAGGATCGACACCACCACCCGGCGGAGAAGCGGGTGCGTAGCGAAGCCTGGAAAGTTGAAGGTGTGGAGCGCGTAATACATCCAGGCGTAACGCGCGCGGCTGTCGTCCATCACCGTCAGCAAGCGACCGTCGACCCCGTCCGCATAGGCGTCGGGATATTTCCCACCCGTCAGAGTGACGCGCACTGCCGTCTCGGGCCACCCTTCCGCCATGGCATAGGTTGTGGTCGGATCGATCGGAGCAAGCCCGAAACCCGAGGCTGGAGGAAACGCATCGAGCAAGGCATTGCCGATCCTTTGACGGACGGCGGCGGGCGCCATCGGGGCATAATCGCGATCGTAGGTCCGCGCCGTACCGTCCGGTTGCCAGGCGACCAGCAGACTCCGACCGCCCACCGCCGTCAGGTCGATCTGCCTGGTGTCTGCCGGGACTCCAGCCGGAACCTCCGTGGGCAATGCATCGCGAAGTGCGACGCCGGCATAGCGGCTCGCCTGCGCGGCGATCGGCTGCCCGCGCGAGAACAGACGGCCATGGTCCATCGACAGCCAGCCGCTCAGCGTCCAGCTCAGGACGAATCCGCTTGCGAACAAACCGAGCAGATGATGCCACCGCATCCACCGTCTGCGGTACGGGGTCAGCGACGGCCTGTGCCGACGTCGTGCCGCCAGCATCCGCACGATTCCCAGGATCGTACCGGCGATCGCCACCAGCAGCGCCACGAATGACACGATCCAGACCGTCCGGTCCCACGCCGTGAAGCTCGACCGTAGCGGCGTGAAATACGCCCAGTGCAGTACCGCGCCGACCCAGTTCCACCCGCGATCGGCGGCATTGGTGCGTTGCACCAGTTCGCCGGTCTTCGCGGATAGATAGACGTTCGTGCGTCGCCCGTCGGCAACCGCAAGTCGGTAGAACGGACGAAGCGGATCGAACCGATCGTGAACGACCCACTGGTCGTAGGCGATCGCTACGCGCGAGGTCAGGCCGAAGGGGGCAGGCCAGTTCGCCGCAACCTGATCGGGCCCAAGATCGCGCAGCCGCCGCCCCGATCGCGCATCGATCGCGATCGTCCCTTCCGGCGTCGTAGCGATGTACGCCGGCGCCTCGCCGCGCTGGACGAGCCGCAACGCCGTCGGCCGTCCTGCCGCTATCGCTGCCGCACGCGGTGATATCGTCACTGCGCGAAGGTCGATCGGTGGCTCCAGCCGCAGTTGGTCGGCATGCGACAATGACGGGAACGGCTTGAACAGCAAGACCGCCCCGCTCGCGAACCAGAGTGCGAAGACCAGACAGGTGGCGACGCCGAGCCAGCGGTGGAACCAGACGAGCTTTCGCATCGCCTCGCGCCGCAATGTCTTCTCGCCCCGCCACGCCTTCGCCCTAGAACCGGGCAAGCACGCTCACCTCGAACCGGCGCGGCTCGCCCAGCATGACCTGCGCGGGATAATAGATGTCCGCCCACTGTACGAAGGTCGTGTTCCAGACATTGTTGACGCGCCCGGTCAGCGACCAGCGCGGCGTCAAGGCATAGGTCGCGTAGACGATGCCCGTCGCATAGGGCTTCAGCACGAGATCGTTGGCGGTATTGCCATAGCGCTTGCCGACATATTTGACTCCCCCGCCCGCCTCCAGCGGCAGTCCGGCGATGTGCTGCACCGTCGTCCAGATGTTGCCGACCCACCGCGGCACGTTGGGCGGGGTGTTGCCCGACGCCGCGATCCCGTAGTTCGGATCGACGAAGTTGCCGTAGGCCGCATCGACATAGGTGCCATTGGCGATCACCGCCCACGCGGGTGTCACACGCATCTCGCCCGACACCTCGATCCCGCGCGACGTCTGGCGGCCGACGTTGCCGACGGTGTCGATCGCGACCTGGGTGAGGATATTCTCGCGCTTGATGTCGTACACCGCGAGCGTGAGCGATCCCCTGCCCTTCATCAGATCGGCTTTCAGCCCGGCCTCGATCTGGCGCGACGCGCTCAGCTGGAAATTCTGGCCGGCGTTGACCAGGAAGATGTTGGCGCCGACCGGGTCCTTGCCGGTGCTGTACGAGGCGTAGGCGGTGACGCTCGGCGCAACGTCGTAGACGAGGCCCGCGCGCCAGTTGAACAGCCGGTAGGTCCGGTCGAAGCTCGACGCGGCGCTGAAGCTGCCATCGACGCTGAAATTCTCGCGCGTGAAATACAGGCGTTCGGCGCGCACGCCGGTCACCAGCTTGAGCGACGGCGTGAGGTCGAGCGCATCCTCGCCGAACAGCGCGATCTGATCCCAGCGGGTCGGCGACACGCGCTTGTCGATCGCACCGAAAAGACCGGGGCTGGGGTTCAGCGGATCGACGCTGTCGCCGTCGGGAAAGCCACGGCTGCGGACGAAATCGAGATGGCTGTAGTCGATGCCGACGACCAGCGTGTTCGCAAGTCCGAACACCGTGTCCTTGTGTGTCAGGCTGAACCGATCGCCGAACAGGTCCTGATTGTGGAACACGAAGAAGCGGTCGCGGTCGATCAGCTTGGTGGTGGTGTCGAAGACATAGTTCTCGGCGTTGATCCATTGCCGGTCCGCGTGGAAATAATATGCCGTATTCGACAGGCTGAGATGGTCGGAAGGCGACCAGTCGATCACGAGCCGCGGCCACACCTGCCAGCTCTTCGCGCGGTTGTCCGACACGTTGTAATTGATGAAGCGTGTCCGGCGATCGACGACATCGCCATTGGCCGCCGACAGGATTCCACCGATCGGATCCGCGGCAAACGATGCCGGGACCAGCGGCGTGCCGAAATAGGTGGACAGGTTGTCCTCGAGATAATCGACGCTGAACGCGATCGACAGCGTGTCGCGCGGCTTGAACAGCACCGCACCGGTGGCGTTGAACGAGGTGGAACCGGCGCGATCGACGAAGCCGTCGGTGCGATGATAGCTGACGTCGGCGCGAGCGGCGAGCGTATCGCCGATCCGGTGATTGCCGCCGAGGCCGACGCTGGCGGTATCGAACGACGCATAGGAGGCGAGCGCCTGGAGGCTGTCGGCGGTGAAATCCGGGCTCTTGTTGACGATGTTGACGGCGCCGCCGATCGCGCCCTGCCCGTACAACACCGAGGCGGGCCCCTTGAGCACCTCGATGCCGGCGATGTTGAAGGTATTGCCCGGCCGGTTGATCATGTTCGCGGGCCCCAGATACAACCCGTTGTGCAGCACCGTGATCTGCTCGCCGGTAAAGCCGCGCATCGAGAACAGCGAGGGATCGCCCGGCGAGCCGCCCGAGGTGACGCCCGGCAGGCTGACCGTCGCCTCCTCGACGGTCCGAAACCCGCGGGTCAGGATCTCGTCAGCGCCGATCCGGTCGATCGTTGCAGGCGTCTTGCGGTTCGACAACCCGAGGCGGCTTCCCGTCGGCGCTGCGACGTCGAGCTGCCGCAGCCGCCAGCCGGTGACGGTGATGTCCTCGCCCGCACCCGTCACGGGTCGCGGTGTCGCCGGCTCGCGGTCCTGGGCGAGTCCGGTCGTCGCCCAGCACAACGCCGTGGCGGCCGCGGCGCCGCGTGCCCATGAGTATCCAATCGTCGCGCGCACCGTTGTTCCCCGTTTCATGTCGTCTTCCCGCCCCTGTGGTCGTCGCCAGCGTCGCAGCGATCGTGATGTGCGTCGGTCGCTTACGCGATCAGTCCATCGCCTGCCCCGGGGGTCGTGCCGTCCCGTCCGACCAGACCGAAATGCTCCAGCCCGAGCGTCATCAGGGTCAGGGTGCCGCGCAGATCGGCTTCGTCGAGATCGCGCGTGATGAACACGATCCGGCTCCGGCGATCGTCGCTCGGCCATGCGTCGAGCCGGACCGGCGGGTGGAAGATATGCTGGACGCCGTGGATCACCATCGGTCGATCGACGCCCTCGACGTTGACGATGCCCTTGACGCGCAGGATATCGGCGCCCTTGAACATCGTCAGGATGCCCAGCCAGCGCTCGAACGCGAGCGCCGGCAGCGGGGCGTCGAACGTCAGGCAGACGGCCCGGATCCGGTCGCCGTGGCGATCGACGTCGTGATGGTGCCCGTGATGATGGCCGTGGCCGTGGCCCGGCCCATGTCCATGGCCATGATCGGCGCCCGCATAGGCTTCGGCATTGAGCCAGCGGCGGACGTCGTGGCTCTTGGTCGTCGGATCGTACAGCCCGGCTTCGAACAGCAGCGCCGGATCGACCGCGCCATCGACCGATATCGTGATCGGCGCCGCGGGGTTGAGCGCATGCAGGCGCGCTTCCAGCGTCGCCCGCTCCGCCGCACCGACGAGATCGGTCTTGGTCAGCAGCAGCCGGTCCGCGACCGCGGCTTGCTTGATCGACTCCTCCTGCGAATCGAGCGTCGCCATTCCCGTCGCCGCATCGACCGTGGTGATGACCCCGTCGAGCCGGTACAGCGTCTGCAGCCGTTCGTCGGTCATCAGCGTGTGCAGGATCGGTGCGGGATCGGCGAGCCCCGTCGTCTCGATCACCACGCGATCGAACCAGCACTTGCCGTCGCGCGCGAACCGCCAGGGGGCCTCGCGCAGCGTCCGCAACAGGTCGCCGCGGATGGTGCAGCACAAACAGCCGCCCATCATCTCGACTACCATGTCGTCCTGGCTGCGGACGATCAGGTCGTGGTCGAGGCCGATCGACCCGAATTCATTGATGATGACCAGCGCCCGCGCCATCCGCGGATCGCGCACCAGCCGATTGAGCACCGTCGTCTTGCCGCTGCCGAGGAAGCCCGTCAGGACCGAGACGGGGATCAGCGCCCCCGGTCCGCTCAGCAGGCGCGTCATACCGAACCTCCGGACACGGGCCGAAGGTCGATGCTGCGCGCGATCCATGCGCCCCGTGCGAGCGATAGCGCGACGAGCGTCGCTGCACCGACACCGATCGCGGTAAAGGTCCGATCGTCGATGGCTACGGCATAGCCCGCCGCCTCGAACGCCGCGAACATTGCCATGCCGTACGACAGGCCGACGATCAGCCAGCCGACCCCGCGGCGATACCGCATCACCGAACTGCCCGCGCCCCGGCCTGCCCCCTGGCTCGATCGCAGCAGGCGGCTGACGATCTGGCTGTCGAGCGTATCGGCGAGCACCATGCCGACCGTGAACGCCAGCGCGATGCCGGCGGCGGCGGCCGGCCCGCCCCGGGTCGTCGCCGCCGCGCCCCAGGCCGCAGCCTGCGTCGCGGTATCGAACACCAGCCCGAACACCATGCCGATGGCGACGACCGCGGCGGGGTGCGTGCTGGACCGGAGCGATCGCGGTACCAGGCCCGCGCGCCACCCGACCGGCGCATAGTCACGATGCCGCAACAGCGCGGCAAGATTGAGCGTGCCGACGAGGATCAGCAACGCGATCACCATCGTATCGACCAGCAGCGCGGCCCAGCTCGGGACCACGATCCAGTGCGCGAACAGCGAAACGCCGATCGCCACGCTCGCCACCGCCAGACTGTGGCCGAGCGCGAACAGCGTGCCGGTCCAGGGCGACAGCCGCGGCCGCTCCTCGACCATGCGGAAGACGATATTGTCGATCACCGCGACATGATCGGGATCGAGCCCGTGGCGCAGCCCGAGGACGAACATCAGGCCCAGCGTGGGCACCGCAAACGTGGAGTCTATCATGATGGGTCTTCCAGATCCGGGTGGGCGGCAACGATGCCCCGCGCCGCCAGCTTGGCGAGGCGCCGGGGCAGGTCGGCCTGGATACCCAGCAAGGTCGGTCGCGCCGCCTTGCGCCAGCCGCGACATTCGACCTGAGTCCGACCGCAGGCGACGCACCAGCCGGTCCGGCCGTCGAAGCGGCAGATATCGATGCACGGGCTCTTCACGCGCGTACGGCCATGTCGAGGATGCCGATCCTGCCGTCCCGGTCGCCCCAGCCGAGCCGGGTGCCCGCGTCGTTCCAGCACAGCGCGGTGATCGCCGAACCGTCATCATCGACCAGCAGCGGGCGATCGTCGCCGGTCTGGGTCAGGACGACGACGCCATCGTCGTAACCGACCGCCAGCAAATCGCCACGAGGATGGAAGGCGACGCGCGTGACGATCGTGCCTCGCCGCTCGGCCAGCAGCAACGCCGGCTTGTCCATCGGGCCGTCCTCGCCGTCGAACGGCCACAGGATCGCGCACGCGTCGCCGCTCGTCGCCAGCCACGCGCCACGCCGATCCCACGAGAAGCTGCGCGTCTTGGCGGCATAGCCCGACATCCGCATGTCGCGCAGATCGGGCAGCCGCCAGCCATGCAGTCCGGTCTCCTGCAACGCGGTGACGACATGGCGACCGTCCGCGCTCATCGTGCAGGCGAGGTGCGCGCCGGCCCAATCGAGCGCAACCCGTCCGCTGCCCGCGGTCGAGGCATGGAACAGCGTCGCACCGTTGTAATGCGCGACGGCCAGCCGCTTGCCCTTGCCGTCGAGCGCGAGCCCGCCGATCGTCGAGCCGGTCGCATAGCGATGCGACGGTGCGGTCGCGCCGCGCTTCCAGACGACCGCCTCGCGGCCGACGCCGGCGACGATCAGGCCCGATGCCGGGCTCGCCACCAGATGCTCGACCCAGCGCCGTTCGAACCGTCCCAGCTCCAGAGTATCGCCACCCTTCATGACGCGGCACACCCGGCCATCGTCGCCACCGGTGACGATGGCGCGTCCGTCGGGATGACGGCACACCGCCAGAGTCGCGCCGCCGTGCACCGGATATGTGGCGACCTCGCCCGCATCGGTCATGTGCCGCACGCTGCCGTCGCCAAGAGTCAGCAGCGCGTCGTCGCCGAGCCAGAGGATCGCGGTTGCCTCCGCGCCGACCGCGACACGCCGGCCATGGCTTCTCACCAAGGGTGCATTCATCGCGTCGATCATGCGCTGGCAGGAACCGCACAGGCCTCGAACCCGGCCCGCAACGCGACGGGATCGAGGTTGCGACCGATAAACACCATCCGGCTGGTGCGGACCTCGTCCGGCTTCCAGTCGTGCTGATGGTCGCCGTCGAGCAGCATGTGAACGCCCTGCACGACGTAGCGCTGATCCTCGTCGGGGAAGGACAGCACGCCCTTCAATCGCAGGATGTCCTGCCCCTGCACGGCCGTCAGTTGACGCAGCCAAGGCATGAACAATTCCGGCCGGATCGCCATTGCCGAACGCAGCGATACCGAGGTGATCGAATCGTCATGCTCGTGATCGTTCTCCGACAGGAAATCGGGTTCGATCTGGAGTATGCGATCGAGGTCGAACGCGCCGCGTTCCAGCACCTCCTCGAGCGAGACGACACAGTTCCGGGTCTCGTGCACCCGGGCCTGCCCGTTGATCGCGCGGATGCGATGCCGCACCGTCTCGAGTTCCTGCGTCGTGACCAGATCGATCTTGTTGAGCAGGATCACGTCGGCAAAGGCGATCTGCTCCTCGGCCTCATGGCTGTCGTCGAGCCGTGCGAGGACGTGGCGCGCGTCGACGACCGTGACGATCGCGTCGAGGCTCGCGCGCGCACGAACGTCATCGTCCATGAAAAACGTCTGCGCGACGGGGGCGGGATCGGCGAGACCGGTGGTTTCGATGATGATCGCGTCGAAGCCGTCCTTGCGCTTCATCAGCCCTTCGATGATGCGGATCAGATCGCCGCGGACGGTACAGCAGATGCACCCGTTGTTCATCTCGAACACCTCTTCGTCGGCATCGACGATCAGGTCGTTGTCGATGCCGATCTCGCCGAACTCGTTGACGATGACGGCGTATTTCCGGCCATGATTCTCGCTGAGGATGCGGTTCAGCAGCGTCGTCTTGCCCGCCCCCAGATAGCCGGTGAGAACGGTGACGGGAATGAGAGGTGATGGCACGGCAGGTCCAATGCAATGGTATATCATCTCTCGATAGGCGAAATTGCGGATGGCTGCAATGGCCCGAGAGCGGAGTTTTTTGGCGCTGACCGACACTCGGCGCCTTGTGGAACCATGCAGGATCTGGGCCCCGCGCAGGGCTTCCAGACACGGCAGAGACATCCGGGGGCATGATCGACCGCTTTCGTGTCTCCGCCGTTTTGACCGTGCCCCACAACATATTGGTATTGCCTCGGTCGGTGCACCAGAGGTTCGGCAGGGCGCGGCCGCATATTCGATCGCAAGGCTACATCTCGCTCGGCCGAATCGGCCCCTTCATTCGCCAGCCAAGTGATGCACCGTCCAACTGAACAGTAGCATGACTCTACTGCCCTCCCTGTGCGACCCGGCAAGACAAACGGTAATCAAGGTTGCCCTAAACCATGAATATAAACTTCGTTTTTTATGAAACATCAGTTCTATAGAATTTTCCTTAAATAATAAGGTCGTTATTTCGCTGCAAAACATGACTCTTCCGTTCAGCAGATGGCAGATAGAGAATATATCGCCGGCGTCACGAAACAGTCATTCGCTACAACTAGGGCGACGATCGCGAGCGGCTCCAGACCAGCCGCGCTCCGTCAGGGAATCCCAATGTATGACCAGTTTTGCGAGAGCATTATACTGCCCCTTGCCGTCAGCCTGCGTCATGGTCGCTATGCTGTCCCCTGTATCGGCGCTGGCACAGGCCGGTGCGAGGACCAACACCGATACAGCCGTCGCGACGGCTCCGAACCCCGCAACACGCGCGCGCGCTGCTGACGGGCAGACCCTTTCGGCTTCGACGGCCGGTTCGGCCGCGCCGGCGCAGGCCGATACGAAACCCGAGGATCGCGACATCGTCGTGACCGGCCTGCGCGGCAGCCTGGAGAGCGCGATCAATGCGCGGCGCGCCGCCAACGGGCTGACCGACAGCATCTTCGCCAAGGACATCGCGGCGTTCCCGGACACCAACCTTGCCGAGAGCATCCAGCGCATCCCCGGCGTGCAGATCACGCGCGACGCAGGCGAAGGGCGGCAGATCGCAGTGCGCGGCCTGAACGGCGATTTCACGCGCGTCAGGCTGAACGGCATGGAAGCGCTCGCGACCACGGGATCGAGCGATCAGCGCGGTGGCGTCAACCGGTCGCGGTCGTTCGATCTCAACATCTTCGCTTCCGAACTGTTCAGCCGCGTCGATGTCGTCAAGGCGCGTTCCGCCTCGCTGGACGAGGGCGGTATCGCCGCGACCGTCGACCTGCATACGCTACGCCCGTTCGACAATCCTGGCGTGCATGTCGTCACCTCGGCGCAGGCGTTCTACGCGACCCGCGCGGACAAGGTCGCGCCGCGCGCGGCGCTGGTGATATCGGATACGACCGAGGACGGTGTGTGGGGCGCGCTGATCTCCGCCGCCTATTCGCGTCGCCAGGTGATCGAGGACGGCCATCAGACGCTGCGCTGGCAAACCGGCGGCTGGAATCTCGCCAACGTCTCGTCGTCGATCGACCCCGCCCTGCGCGCGCGGCTGAACGGGACGGGCAGCGACGCGCTGTTCTATCCCCGCACGCCACGGTATTTCATTTTCGACAACGACCAGAAGCGGCTCGGCCTGACCGGCGCGTTCCAGTTCCGGCCGAGCGACGCGTTCCATATCGATCTCGACCTCCTCTACGCCAAGCTCCATTCGACGCGGATCGAACATTCGCTCGACGCGCAGTCGTTCAGCCGCACCGATGCGACCGGGCTCCGCCAGACCACGATCCGCCGCATGACCGTCGAGGGCAACGACATCGTCGCCGCCGATTTCGGCAATGTCGACAATCGATCCGACAACCGGCTGGACACCAACGACACCAAATTCCACCAGATCGCGCTGACCACCATCTGGAAACCAGCCGACCGGCTGACGATCGACGCGCTCGTCGGCGTCGAGGGCTCGAACTACACCGTCGATACGCGGACGTTCCAGTTGCTGACCGACAATCACGACTTTTCATATGATTACCGGGACAACGACCGCGTGCCGACGATGGGCTATGGCGTGTCACTCACCGATCCGACGGCGTGGCGGCTCGACGTCTATCGCCCGCGCGTCAATATCGTGAAGAACGACTACCGGATCGGCAAGCTGAACATCGCCTATGACGCGACCGACTGGGCGATCCTGAAGGCGGGCGCGACGTACACGCGCTATGTCTTCGACACCATCGATTTCGGGCAGGACAGCACCGCGTTGCGCGGTCGCGCGGTTGGCGATCTCGTCTACACCGACTCGCCGTACAGTTTCGGCAAGGCGCTCGGCGTTTCCGCGGCGACGCCGCGACAGTGGCTGTTCGTCGATTTCGACAAGGCGCTACCGCTGATCGATCCGAACGGCACGCCGCTGACGCAGAACCGCGAGAATGATCGACGCGTCAAGGAAGAGGTTGTCGCCGGCTATGCGCAGGTCGATCTGAAGAGCGAGATCGCAGGGATGCCGCTCAGGGGCGACGTCGGCGTTCGCGTGGCCCGCACGCAGACGACCGCGACGGGCGCGGTGATCGTCGGCGGCGTGGCTCAGCCGGTGACGTTCGAGCGCCGCTATACCGACTGGCTGCCATCGGCCAATTTCGTGCTCGAGATGGCGCCCAAGGTGCAGCTGCGGTTCAGCGCCAACCGCAACATCACCCGGCCGACGCTGACCTCGCTGACGCCCGGCGGGCAGGTTCAGGTCAACACTCGGACCGTGTCGGTCGGCAATCCCGAACTCGATCCGTTCCGCGCGGACTCGGTCGATCTGTCGCTCGAATGGTATCCGACGCGCGATGGGTTCTTCGCGATCGGGCCGTTCTTCAAACGCATCAAGAGCTTCATCACCAGCCGGACGGTCGAGCAGAGCTATGCCGCCTCGGGCTATCCGCTCGCGTTCCTCGGCGACCAGCGGATCGCGCGACCGGAGGACATCTTCTTCTTCACGCAGCCGGTGAACGGCCCTGGCACGTCATTGAAGGGGATCGAGGTGATCGCGCAGCAGGCGTTCACCTTCCTGCCCGGCCCGCTTCGAAATTTCGGCGGGATCGTCAATTACACGCGGACCAGTTCGGACACGGATTACGCGCTGACCGCGACGACCAGCGTGCGAAAACCGCTGATCGGCCTGTCGAAGCAATCCGCCAACGCGACGCTGTATTACGAGACGAAACACTATGGCGGCCGCGTGTCGGCGAATTATCGCGGACG
Source organism: Sphingomonas sp. PP-CE-3G-477 (assembly GCF_003050745.1). Classification (GTDB taxonomy): domain Bacteria; phylum Pseudomonadota; class Alphaproteobacteria; order Sphingomonadales; family Sphingomonadaceae; genus Sphingomonas. The sequence goes on from NZ_QAOF01000006.1 coordinate 198,698, forward strand.
ATATCTGACCGCGGTGCCGGGCGCGAACGGCAACGACGTCGCCGGGGTGAACGCCGCGACCTATGTCGACGCGTCGCTGTTCTGGAACGTCACCGATCGCCTCACGATGACGCTCGAGGGGGTCAATCTGACCAATCAGGCGGAGGACCAGTTCGTCGACAGCGCCAACCGCGTCAACAGCTACTCGAAGAGCGGCCGGCAGCTGATGGCCGGCGTGCGGTGGCGGATGTGATCATCCGATCCGCCGCGCCGACCGCCTCCCGTTGCCGGATGGCGCGGTCGCCCAAGCGGCACTGGCAATAGCCCCGCCCGGTTAGCGGCGATTATCAGGGACCGAACCCGGACAGTCGGAGGCGGGAGGTTTCCAAACTCACGACACTATTTCCTGGGAAATGACCTTTATACGCAACCGTTCGAACGGGTAGGGTTGCAGGAGGGGCAGAGCGGGATTCATCGACGTCACGTTGATGACCGTGGTTGGCGGGGAAGGATCGGACGGTTCCTGTACGCTCGGCGATCGATCATGCGATCGATTCCAGAGCCCGGTTGCGGGTGCGGGGGCCGAATGCGCCGATCACGACGATGACGACCGCGTAGGCGGCGCAGATAAATGCGAACACACCCGTCACGCCGCCCTGACGGAGCAGGAACGCGATCGCGAACGCGTTGAGCATCGCCGTGACGCGACTGAACGAATAGACGAACCCGACGGCCTTCGCCCGGATCCGGGTGGGAAATATCTCCGCCTGATAGGCGTGATACGCGAACGAGATGACGTTGCCCGCGACCGTCAGCACGATGCCGATCAGCACCAGCAAGAGCGGCACGGTAGCGACCGCGAACAGCCCGCCCGCCAGCACGATCGTGACCGCGCCCGATACGATGATCCACTTGCGCTCGAACCGGTCGCCGATCACCAGCCCTAGCATCGGCCCGATCGGCGCTGCCAGCGCGATGATCGTGGTGTATGCCATGCTCTTCGTCACGGTGATGCCGTGTTCGATCAGCAACGTCGGGACCCAGTTCGTGAACCCGAAATAGCCGATCGTCTGGGCGATGTTGAACACCACCATCATGATTGTCCGACTGCGATACGGCGGCCGGAACAGCTCGGCGAAACGCCCCGCGCCGGCCACCGGCTCGATCATGGCGGGTATGGGAAGCGGCATGCCCTGCCCTTGCTCGCTGCCACGTTCGAGCCGCTCGACGATCGCGCGGGCTTCGCTCAAGCGTCCCCGCTGGACGAGCCAGCGCGGGCTTTCGGGCAGACGCAGGCGGATATACCATGCCGCGAGCGCGCTGCTTGCGCCGATCAGCACCACCCAGCGCCAGCCTTCGAGGCCCAACGGAGCTATCGGTACCAATAGCCACGACAGGCCGGCGACGATCGGGCCCGCGCAGAAACCGATCGTCTGGCACAAGGCGTTCGCGCGACCGCGCAACGATCTCGGTACGAACTCGCAGATATAGGTATCGATCGTGACCATCTCGATCCCCAGTCCGATGCCGGCGGCGAACCGGTGCAGGCTGATCGCGGCCGCGCTGTGTTGAAACGCCATCGATACGGAGGCGGCGGTGTATCCGAGCAGGGCCCAGGTGAAGATCGCACGCCGCCCGAACCTGTCGTTCAGGGCGCCTGCAACCAAGGTGCCGACCGTCAACCCGGCGAAGAGTGCGGCGATGAACGCGGCAATGCCGGTCATGCCGAAGGCACCGGCGGTGGTCGTGGTGAACAGACCGCTGCGCACCAGTCCCGGCGCGATATAGGCGGACAGCAGCATGTCGTAGAGCTCGAAGAAGAACGCGAGGCTCAGCAGGCCGACGATGGTCCAGACGCCGCGCGTCGCCGGGAGGCGATCGAGCCGCGCGATGATGCTGGCGCCATCGTTCGGGTCTGGCGTCTCCGTCGCGATCGGTGGACTATGCACGCCGTCGTCCGGACGCCCCCGTGGACGTGTAGGAGGAAGATCTCGACCGGGCACGACCACGCGCTTCATTTGACCACCGGCAGGCTGATATGGCTTCGATCCGGGCCGGCAACAGCAATCCCCTGCATCGCCTTCACGAAATACTCCGGCTCGACGAAGACGATGTTCGGGACGAAGGTGTGCGGATTGCGATCGTGGAGCGGGAACCTGCTCGATTGCACCTTTATCATGATCTTGTGCCCCGGCAGAAAGACATGATGGGTCGTCGGCGGCGCGAAACCGTACTTCAGCGGCACGTTCCAGCGCCACCATTTCGCCGTATCGGCATCCCATCCGATCGCACCCACTGCGCTGCCGTCGAATATCCCCTGCCCGTCATACCAGGGAGCCATTGTCCGATAGACCATGTCGTTGCCGTCATCCTTCGCCTCGAGCGCCCGATAGACCGCAGGCGCGCCGCAGCTATCCTCCTGGTCCCACAGGCCGCTGACGATCATCGTGCGAACCTTGAGCGGCGGACCGGCGAGCGTCCGGTCCATTGCAGCACCGACCAGCACGACTCATAGAGCGGGTGTGTGACAAGCTTGCGATAAATGCCGGATGCCCGATCGACGCCTACGGCACGGCGCGACGACAAAACGGCGAGACGACACAATAGCGAGGCGGAAACGCATCATTGTCGCCCTTTCACGATCAAGGACCCGCGGTGCATTAACGGCACCATTTTTCAGATACAATATCTCATTACATTAAGAACGTGCCATGTTGGGCGTGCGCGCCGCACGGACCAGGGACGGTCGGTTACCGCCTCGCCAGGGGCTGGTACTTGCCGAACCATTCGACGAGGATGTCTATCAACCCCGCCTCGATCATCGGACATGCCTCGCGGGAACTCCGTGCAAAATGAGCACGCAACGCTCCTTGCTCGGGATACCTCTTCTCGACGCAACGCGACCCGCCGATGCTGACGTGCATCGACAGGTCGCTGATCGGCGGTGCAGTGGATCAGACCGAAGCGGCGATCTCGGTCGCGAAATCGCGATACGACCGCAGCGGGCGGCCCAGCATCGCGATCAGGCGATCGACGTCGCCGGCTTCGGGCACCATGCCGTCGGTGAGGAAGCGCTCACACATCAGGCGCATATCAAGGGCCATCCAGGCCGGGGCATAGTTCCGCATGTTCTGCTCGAACGCGGCGGTATCGTTGCCGGCATAGTGGATCGTCCGGCCCAAGGCGTCGGACCAGATGCCGGCGACATCGGTGCCGGTCAGCGTATCGGGGCCGACGACGTTGATCCGCTCGAGCGGCAGCGGCGAGGCGGACTGCTCCCGGCGGACGAGTTCGATCGCGGCGATCTCGCCGAGGTCGCGCGCGTCGATCATCGCCAGGCCCTTGTCGCCGATCGGCATCGGGTACACGCCGTGACCGAGCACCACGTCCTTGATCGCGCGATCATTGTCGATGAAATAGGCCGGGCGCAGGATGGTCGCGTTGAAGCCCATCTGCTCCAGCATGCGCTCGACACCGAACTTGCCGGCGAAGTGCGGCACGTTCACGTAGATATCGCTGTGGATCACCGAGAGATAGACGATCCGCTCGATCCCGGCATCGCGCGCCAGATTGAGCGCGAGGAGCGCTTGGGTGAATTCGTCGGGAACCACGGCGTTCAGCAGGAACAGCGTGGAGACGCCGGAAAAGGCGGCGCGCATCGCATCGACGTCGAGCAGGTCGCCCTTGACGACGGCAACGCCCGCCGGAAGATCAGCCTTCGCCGGATCGCGGACGAGCGCACGGACGTCGGCGCCGCGCGCGAGAAGCTGATCGACGACGTTGCGGCCGACGGTGCCGGTTGCACCGGTAACGAGAATGGTCATGGGAAACGCTCCTGAGTGGCTTGGGACACCTGATATTTAGTGATCCACATTCGCGCCGATAGCTGCCAATACTAGACACCCCGTCTCACTGGTGGATCATATGGACCTTCTCGCTCTCGCCGATTTCAACCTGGTCGCCCGCCATGGCGGCGTCGGCAAGGCCGCACGGGCGACGGGCCGGCCGAAGGCGACACTCTCGCGGCGGGTCACCGAGCTCGAGGCCGCACTAGGCCTGCGCCTGTTCGAGCGCGGCGCGCGGACGCTGAAGCTCACACAAGAGGGCAAAACCCTCCACGCGCGCTCCGCCGCGCTGCTGACAGAGCTTGAGGAAACGACCGCGGCGATCGCCTCGGGCGGCGGCGAGCCGCGCGGAAAGCTGCGGATCAGCGCGCCGCTGCTGTTCTCGCAGATCGCGATGGGTAAGCTGGCAGCGGGATTCTCGCTCCAATATCCCGACATGGTCCTGGAGGTCACGAGTGAAGACCGCTCGGTCGACATGGTCGAGGAAGGCTATGACCTGGCGATCCGCGTCAACCCGCATGCCGACGAAAGCCTCATTGGGCGCGCCTTCCTGCACGACCGGCTTGTCGTCGTAGCAGGGCCTGGTGTGGCAAGACCGCAGGACGGCGATGCGGCGCCTGCTGTCGGGCACGGATTGGACAAGGGACGCTCGTCGTGGATCGTAAAGTCGGAGGCTGGCCCGAAGACGATCGCGTTCGCCCCGGTGCTCAACCTGTCGTCGCTCGTGATGGTCCGCGATGCCGTCCTCATGGGTGCCGGCGCCGCGCGCCTGCCGGTATCGCTGGTCAGCCGCGATCTGGCGGCGGGCAGACTGGTGCATTGGGGCGACGTGGACGCGCCGGACACGGCGTTGTGGGCGCTCTACCCTTCACGGCGTCTGCTGAACGCTCGCGTTTCAGCGTTTCTCGATCATCTGAAACGAGCCTTTCCCAAAGGGACGCCAGACGAGCTTGCCGCGTTCATCGAGCTATGAAACGGCTGCTCCAGTCGGAAACCCCAGCCCTCTAATAGATGGCGCCCCCCCGTGCACCCGCCCTGAATGGACGCTCTCGCCGTAGCTATGGCTGCCGCTCGTATCTCCCGTTGTCGAAGGTATCCGGAACCAGCGCGCCGCCGACGATGCGCAGACGCAGCGTATCGAATGGTCGCGCCATCAACTGTCGCATGTCCATGCCGACGCGGATGATCCCGCTGCGCACGGGTGCGAAGCTGACCGCGGCGGCGCCCGCCTTCGTCTTGGCGTGGATCATCGCACCGACCGCGTTTGCAGGCAGTTCGCCGGGAACGAGGGCCAAGCCATTCCTATCGGTAACCAGCCGTTGCTCGGTACCATCGGCGAACTGCAGCGCCACGGTGATGCCGCGAGCCGGCGTATCGGACTCCGGGTCGAGGATCTGGATACCAAGCCCGGGGGGCAAGCCGGGCGTGTTTTCGGCGGGCTCGTCAGGTGGCATCGTGCACACCGCCGGCAGTGTGGGATCGGCGAGCGCGGGCTCCGGCAAGCCAGCGGCGTGCGCCGCGTCCAGCGCCGCCTGCCGGGCATTCAGCCAGTCGTGCACAGCCTGTCGCACGCGGTCCGCACCCGGCCGATCGGTACCCGCGCCCGTGGCCGCGGGCTTCGCCATCAAGCTCGCCGCAAGCGTTTCGACGGTCGACCTCGCAGCGATCGCCGTGCGCAGAACCGTGGCGGCGCGCTCCCGGCGAACGCGCAAAGCCGGGACGCCGGCCTCCCCGGATGTCGCCATGACTTCCGGTGCGGGAAAGATAGGGCAGCGCGCGCGGATGGCGGCCTCGATCGCGCTGCGCTCGCGTGTGCGGCGTTCCTGCTCGGCTTCGTCCGTCCATGGCCCGGTCGAGAGATAGGAAAACAGCGGCTTTCGCACGATCGGCGCGGCCGTGACGAGCACGACGTCGTCATGCTCGACGTGCCACGCGCCCTGCGCATCCTGGTCCAGCGCACCGTAGCTCAACGACCAGACGAACATTCCGTCAGGTCGCAACAGAAGCTCCGATCCGGTTTCCATCACGCCCATGAGATAATAATGCCCGACCAGCGAGCCCTGCGTCGCCGTGCTTCCCTCGATCCGTCGATGGGTGGACGCATCCTTCGGCTTGGGCGCCTCGGGCTGACTTGGCGCGTCCAGCGCGTCGAGAAGATGGCAGCTCTTGCCGGGCGTGAGATCAGCAAAGCCGGTCACCGTGAGAACGTTGCGGCTGCCCTCTTCGCTGAAGCGGGCGATGACGTCCGCATAGGCTGGCGTACCGTCCTTACGATAGCGCGCCACCGCCGTCGCGCCCGCCGCGTCGCGGAGCAGATAGCGCGAGCTGCCTAGATCGCAACGCGTGAGGATGACCTCATCCTTCTCGATCGACAGCGTCCCTGTGAAGCTGTCCAGCCCGGTGTCCTGCGCGACCGTGACCGACGGCGCGACGACCATCAGCAGCGCGGCGGCAATGCGATGCACGCGCAGGCTCAAAGTGGCGCCCCGTCCTTGTCGAGCATCTCGAACCGGTAGGTACAGCCGTAGAAGGTCTTGCCGGGATGCGTCGTCGCGTTGGAGACGGTTCGCGCGACGACAAAATGGCTGCCGTAGCTTTCTCCCCGTCCCGCGTGCTCGGTGACGTCCTTCAGAATGCGCTCGCCCATGAACTTGCGGAACGGGACCGAGGCCTTCGCCTGCGCGGGGAGCATCCTGCCGGCTTCACCCAGTGCGCCGATCATCGGTTCGGCGGGCATGGCGTTTTCGACGTGCTCGGAACGCGCAAGCGGCGTCGGGTCGGGAAGATCGAGGATGGCGACGACCGCGTTGCTCGTGAAGGCAATCCGGCGTGTGCTGTACGTGCCGACGACGGTGATCGCGTGTGGCAGTTCATATTCCGCCATGAACGCATTGCGCGAGGCGACCCGCTTCCAGCGGCGTTTTTGCGCGACGTTCTCTTCGCCGTCGATTGCCATGGCGAACTGCGTGTAGCTGGGCACGTCGAGGCGGCAGTCTATCGCGTCGACTTCCGAAGTCTCAGCAGGCCAGATATTCGGAGTATCGGCGAGTTGAAGCAGTGACGCCAGCGCCAGGGCGTAGAAAATGACCATCCGCGCATCATAAACTTGCAGAAAGCATTTACCAGCGGCGGCCCCGCGCGAGATCTTGGAACGGTCAAGACGAGGGTTCGAACTGCGCTACAACCGTGATCAGGCCCCCTGCCGGTCCGGTTCACACCCCCGATATCGTAGCCGTCGGATCGCACATTAATATGCGAAATCTCGGCGAATGCGGCAAGTCAGCCGTGCCTGGAACCTGGGCTAAGCCGTCCCTACGCCGGCGAACGCTCCCGTGCGATCAGACGCGCATCGCCGCCACGAAGGCCTGGAAAGCGGCAGTCGGTTGACGTCGGCTGGGATAATAGAGGTGGTTCGGGGCCAGTATGGGGGCCCAGCCGGCGAGCACTTCGACCAGCGTGCCGTCAGCAAGCTGTAGCGCGGCGTGCGGCAGCGGCAGGCAAGTGACGCCGAGCCCTGCCACCGCGGCGTCGCGCATCACGTCGATGTCGTTGGTGATGAAGTCGCCGCGGACCGACCGTTCCATCGTCCGGCCATCGCGCTCGAATTCCCATCGGTGAACGACTCCGGACGACGTGTACCGGTAACACAGGCAACGATGTGCCACGAGATCGTCGGGATCGACGGGAGCCGGATGATCGGCGAGGTAGGCCGGGGCGGCAACGAAGACGAGCGGCACCGGCGCGCTGATCCGGACCGATATCATGTCGGCTTGCAGCGTCTGCGCATGCCGGACCCCGCAATCGAAGCGGTCCGCGACGATGTCGACGAACCCGTCGTCGACCACCAGTTCGACGGCGATGTCGGGATAGGCGCGCGCAAAGTCGGCCAGGCGCGGCAGGATGGCGTAGATCGCCGCGACCCGGTGCGCGCTGACCCGGATACGCCCCGCCGGTCGTTCGCGGGCGTTGTCGAGATCGGCCAGCGCGCCGGCGACCGAAGCGATCGCCGGTCTCAACCGCGCCAGCAGCTCCTCGCCAGCAGGCGTCGGCGCCAGCGACCGGGTGGTACGGTCGAGCAGCCGGACGGCCAGTTTCGTCTCCAGCGACCGCATCGCATGGCTCAAAGCGGAGGCGGACAATCCAAGCCGCGTCGCCGCTCGCGCGAAGCTGCCAGCCTCGACGATCGTCTCGAACACCGCGAGACCGGACCAGAGATCACGATCCATTCCTGAACATCCTTCAGCAACCCATGCGCCGCACATGATCTAATCCTCGGGCGGTCCGGCGTCCATCTGGAGGCGACACAACGCAGGACGCCACCATGAACCTCGACACCTATCGCCCGCTCGGCCGCTCCGGCCTTCTCGTCAGCCCGCTGGCACTCGGTACGATGACCTTCGGCACGCCGCGATGGGGACTGGACGAGAGCGGCAGCCGCGCGGTGTTCGATCGCTACACCGATCTTGGCGGCAATTTCATCGACACCGCCGACGTCTATGCAGGCGGGCGATCGGAAGAGATGGTCGGCAGTTTCGTCGCTGCGCAATCATCGCGCGATCGGCTGGTGATCGCGACGAAATCGGGGTTTGCGACCGGCCGCGGCTATCACGCGGGCGGCAATGGCGCGCGCCACATCCTGGCGTCCGTCGAAGGATCGCTCCGCCGCCTCCGGACGGACTTCATCGACCTGTACTGGGTGCATGTCTGGGACGGCATCACGCCGCCCGAGGAACTGCTACGGACGATGACCGCGCTCGTCGCAGCGGGCAAGATCCGCTATTGGGGCATATCCAATACCCCGGCATGGTACGTCGCCGAACTCGCGACACTGGCGCGGGTACAGGGCGATCCGGCGCCGATCGGCCTACAATATTTCTATTCGCTCGTCGAACGCGGGGTTGAAGCCGAGCATCTGCCGCTCGCGCGATCGGCGGGCATGGGGCTCGTGCCCTGGAGCCCCCTCGCCTATGGCCTGCTCACCGGCAAATACGACCGCGCGACCGTCGAGGCAGGTCCGAAGCGCGCGGGTGGCGTCCCCAACCAGGCCGGGCAGGACGACGCCGCGCGGCCCGTCGACGACAAGCGGCTCGATGGCGACAATCCGTTCGGCGACACGCTGTTCACCGAGCGCAACTGGCAGATCCTCGACGAACTGAAGCGCGTTGCCGCGGAAATCGACGAGACGCCGGCGCGCGTCGCGCTGTCCTGGGTGGTCGGGCAGCCCGGCGTTGCATCGACGCTGATGGGCGTGAGCCGGGCGAAGCAGGTAACCGACAATGTCGCCGCGCTCAGCCTCACCCTGTCGGCGGAGCACCGTGCTGCGCTCGATGCGGTGAGCGGTGGCCACCTGCCGTTTCTCTACGGCCTGTTCGCCCCTGCCGTGCGCAACCAGGTCGTCTTCGGCGGCGGAGACGTTCGAAGCTGAACCGTCATCCTGGAGCCGCCCGCCTGAGACGAAATCTACGCGTGGTCGGCTCCAATCGACAAACTCCGCGTTTGAAGCTGTCCGGTCGGCAGCAAGTTCGTTTGCTGCACGCCGGCACGGGGGTAGTCATGCGGATCGGAATCATCGGGGCGGGAATGGCGGGCCTGTCCTGCGCGCAGGCGCTTCGCCACCAGGGTCACGATGTCATCGTGTTCGACAAGGGCCGCGGGCCGGGTGGCCGCATGTCGACCCGCCGCATCGACACCCCGCTGGGTGAAGCCGCGTTCGATCACGGCGCGCAATATCTGACGGCACGCGACCCCGCGTTCGTCGCGCAGGTCGAGCATTGGGCGCAAGACGGCCACGTCGCATGCTGGTCGCCCGCCGGCGCGGATGCGTGGGTCGGGACGCCGGCGATGAACGCGCCGATCCGCGCGATGGCGAGCGACGGCGACGTCCGCTGGAACACGGCCATCGACACCCTGACTCATGACGGCGAATGGCGGATGGGCAACGAACGGTTCGACGCGGCGATCGTCGCGGTGCCCGCCGAACAGGTCGCGCCCCTGGTTGCCGCCCACGATGTCGCGCTGGCCGATGCAGCCCGCTCTGCCGTCTCCGATCCGTGCTGGACCGTCATGGCAGCATTCGACGGCCCCGTACCGATCGATCGCGATCGGCTCACGGATCTCGGCATCATCGGATCCGCCGTCCGCAACTCGGCCAAGCCAGCGCGGACTGGACCGGAGGCCTGGGTCCTTCAGGCCAGCGCCGATTGGTCGCGCGCGCATCTTGAGAACGCTCCGGACGCGGTGCAACGCGCGCTTCTCGCGGCGTTCGCGGAGCATATCGGCGCCGGGTCGCCTGCCGTCATCGCGACCAGCGTCCATCGCTGGCGGTATGCGAAAGTCGACGCGTTGAACCACGGCGCGATCTGGAACGCGGATATCCGACTAGGCGCCTGCGGCGACTGGCTTCTCGGACCACGGATCGAGGCTGCCTGGCTGTCGGGGCAGCATCTCGCGGAACTCGCAAGTCGCACACTATCGGCGGATGCCGAAGAACCTCGCTGATGCCTAGATCCGTTGCGCCGCCGCCGCGATGCCGAGGACCAGGATACGACCATGCGTCGGCCCCCGAACGGGTGTACCCAATCCCGAGCGTTAAAACGGATGCGCGACGTGCCGGCGCACCGTAACCGCCGCTTCGCGTATCAGTCCGTCGAAACCAGGTGATGCCCGAACCTCTTTCTGTAGTCGCTGGGACTGAGCCCTGTTATTTTGAAAAAGATCAGCCTGAAGGAGGCAGGGTCGCCATAGCCGACATCCTGTCCAACCTGGCTTATCGACGTTTTCGAGGTTTCGAGAAGCTCGCGCGCTTTTTCGATGCGTAGATGTTGATGATATTCGCTGGGCCGTAATCCTGTAGCGCCACGAAAGCGACGCGCGAACGTCCGCATTTCCAGTCCCGACCAATTGGCCATTTCGGTGACGCTTGCCTTGGTCGGTCCGCACGCGTGAAGCTGATTTTGCGCCTTCAGGATCGCCGCATCGCCGTGATCCATCTGTGGCGAAAAGGTCTTGTAGAAGCGTTGCTCGCGTCCCGGCGGATCGATCATCATGAAGCGCGCGGTCTCCATCATCGCGACGGCGCCTAACAATCGCCGAACCACGACGAGCCCGAGATCGGTCCAGGCCATGACGCCGCCGACCGTGATCAGATCGTCCTCCTCGGTCAGCAACGCGTCGAAATCGACGTGAACGGCGGGAAACATCGTCGCCAGATCGGGGGCGCAAATCAGATGGGTCGTCGCCCGACGCCCATCGAGCAGTCCGGTTTGCGCAAGCAGGAACGTACCGCCGCAGATCGATCCCAGTACCGCGCCTTCCGCGTGGCGCACGGTCAGCCAGTCCGACCATTTGCTGTCGTGCTCGATGCCCAGCGCCGCGGTTTCGCAGGGTGGAATGATGATGACATCCGGGCCGGCATGCCCATCCATCGGTGTCGCATCCGGAACCGTGTCGAACGTCCGCACGATTCCGGAGCCGCCGGTATCGGAAAAATGGCTGAGCCGGATCACGGGCATGTCGCTGGCAAGACGTATCCGGCTCAAGTCGTCGGTAATGCGAAACAGGTCGGTCAGACCGTGCACGATCCCGAGCATCACCTTTTCACGCAGGACGATGGCGATCTCGATGGGTGGGGGAGCGTGAGTGGGGGTCGCCACCATTTGTCGTTTATCCCTCGCATTTTGTCGGATCGGCCGATCACGGCATCACTAGATGCAAGTTAATACATCGTTGGAGGCAACAAGGCCGACACTATTCGGGGATCACACCATGCGAACGCCCAGTAATTGCGAAATACAACCACTAATCAGTGGCTCACGGCGCGACATGATCTTGGGAACCGCGATCATATCCGCACTCGCGCTTAGTGGCGAAAGCTTGGCTGGCCCACCGAAAAACGTCCAACACGACTCAGGAGTCAAGACCATGAGCACGATAACCGTCAAGGATGGCACCGAAATCTTCTACAAGGAGTGGGGCGTCGGTCAGCCTATCGTGTTCCATCACGGCTGGCCGCTGAGTGGTGACGATTGGGATGCACAGATGATGTATTTCGCCGAGCGCGGCTACCGAGTCGTGGCGCATGATCGTCGCGGACACGGCCGGTCGAGCCCCGCCTCAAAGGGCAACGACATGGACACCTATGCTGCCGACGTCGCCGCGGTCACCTCGCATCTCGGACTTCGCAATGCGATCCATATCGGCCACTCGACCGGCGGTGGCGAAGCGATCCGCTATGTCGCGAAATACGGCAGCAACGGTCGCGTCGCCAAGGCGGTGCTGATCGGCGCGATCCCACCACGGCTGGGGCGTTCGCCGACCAATCCCAACGGCGTGCCGCCCGAAGCGATCGACGGCATCCGCGCCGGTGTCGCCGCCAATCGCGCGGACTTCTACAACGGCTTTGCGACCGGGCCGTTCTACGGCTTCAACCGCCCCGACGCCAAGGTGATGCCCGCGGTCTCGGCCAACTGGATGCGGCAGGCGATGGTCGGCGACATCAAGGCGCAATATGACTGCATCACCGCATTCGCGGATACCGATTTCACCGCCGACCTGCAATCGATCGACCAGCCCGTGCTGATCCTGCACGGCGAGGACGACCAGGTCTGTCCGATCGACACGACCGGGCGGCTCGCAGTCAAGCTGCTCAAGAACGGCTCGATCAAGACCTATCCGGGCTATCCGCACGGGATGGCGACGATCCACGGCGACGTGCTGAATCCCGATATCCTGGCATTCATCCGCAGCTGAACCGAATCCCGGACGAGTATGGCGGGCGGCGATCGTCCGCCCGCCATCTCCGCCCCTTTCCGTCACGCCGCCGCGACACGCGAGCGCGCGGGAGAACCGCCATGTCCATCGCAGACGTCACCGCGCCCGGATCCGTCACCCTGTCCCACGGGCAGTTGCGCGATCGCTTCGCCGACCTTGCCGAAACGCCGGCAATCCTGAAAGCGTTTGAGTTCGCCCGCACGCGGATGTCGCCCGTCCTGTTCAACCACGTGACGCGATCGTGGATATTCGCCGCCAAGATCGGCGCGCGGCGTGCCGAGCCGTTCGATGCGGAGATCGTCGCGGTGACGACGTTGCTGCACGACATGGGCTTCACGGAGCACGGCGAAGGACCGCACCGGTTCGAGGTCAACGGCGCCAACGTCGCGCGCGCATTCGTCCGCGATCTCGGCTTCGACGATCGCCGCGCGCAACTCGTGTGGGACGGTATCGCGCTGCCCGTCACGCACTCGATCAGCCTGTTCAAGGAAACCGAGGTCGCGTTGTCCTCGCGCGGGATCGGCGTGGATTTCGGGGTCGGCGGCTATGCGATGCTCGACCCGGCCGAGATCGCCGCGGTGATCGACGCGGTTCCCCGGCTCGATTTCAAGCGCGAATTCGCCGGTTGCGCGATCGCGATGGCCACGCGCCAACCCGAATCCACCTACGACACCTTCATCCGCGATTTCGGCGAGCGCTACGTCCCCGACTACCGCGCCCCGTCCTGGGTCGACGCGATTGCCGCCGGCCCATTCGCGGAATGACTGGCTCCTTGGAAACAGGATCTCGTCGATCAGCTACGAAGCACGGAATAAGGGCCGATAGCGAACGGCATCCGGAGCATTTTCGGACCGACCCATGTTCCAGCGTAACAGGGAAAGCGTGACAGCGTGCTGGCGCGCCGGATTACCCCGATCTCGCTACCGAAAACCGCGAGACGTACGCTGGAGAATGCTGGGCACGACCATGATTCACCAATTTGCGCATCGGTCGGTCAACCCGGCAGGACGAAGTCGACCGGCGCGGTGATTTCGAACCGCTCGCCGGGCAGGTCGTTCGGCGCAGGAGGATAGGGCGACGCGCGGCGCAACATCGCCGCCGCCTCATCGTCTAGCGCCGCCCGCCCGCAGGCGGCAAGCACCCTGCCCTCGATCAGCCGTCCTGTACGATCGATCACGAAGAACACGCGCACCACCCCCTCCTCGCGCCGCATCCGCGCGTGTTTGGGATAGGTTTTGTGCGCGAGCAGCCATGATCGCACCTTGGCCGCATAGGAACGGCTGGTGCCCGGCGGCGCGTTCGCATCGAGCCCGTCGCGCGCGCCGCGACGGGCAGGCGCAGAGGCGGGAGCAGCGGCGGCATTTGCGACCGAGTTCGCGGGGGCTGCCGCGCGATCGGCCGGCGAAGCCACCGGCGCGGTCGAGGGCGCGGTCGACGGCACCGATACCGACGGCGGTGTTACCGGCGCCGGGATCGCCGCGGGTGCCGATACCGGCGGCGGCGCGACGACCGCAGGCGCCGGGACGTGTGGCGCAGGCGTCACCGCGCTTGCCGCGGCCGGCGGATCGACTGCTTCGGCCTCGTCCGCGCCGTCTTCCGCCCCCTGCAGCACCGCAAGGTCCATCACGGTGAGCGTCGCCCGTTCCTTGCGTGGTGCGCGTTGCCCCACGCCGAGCGTCAGCAGCGCGGCGAGCAATGCTCCGTTGACGAGCAACGCCGCAAGCGCAGGCATACCGATACGGAACGACGCGCGCACCTCCGTCGCCTAGAAGGTATTGGCGACGGAGAATTTGAACGTCCGCCCTTCGGCCGGCAGTGACGACAAATGCCGCTGGAAATATTTGTCGAACACGTTGTCGATGCCGATGCGGAACTCGAAGTCTTTCGCGTCGCCGATGCGCGGCTTGAACGCGAGAAACAGGTTCTGCACCGCATAACCCGGTGTCGCGAGCGCCACGCTAGAAACCTTGGTCTGCTTCTCCGCGAACTCCCCGGTCCAGCCGCCCGACAGGCCCGAGACGGGATCGGCATAACCGAGCGTCAGGCGATATTCGTTCGCCGGCACGGTGTTCAGATACACATCGTTGAGCCGGTCCTTGCCGTCGATGATCGCCAGGTTGCCGCGCGCGAAGAAGCCGCCCGCACCATATTCGGCCTCGACCTCGACACCCTTGAAACGCGATCGTCCGACATTGACGAAATAGGCGGAATTGGCCGTCCCGCGCGTGATCAGGTTCTTGATGTCGTTCTGGAACGCGGTGGTCTTGATACGGAGCTTGTCGCGCTCGCCGAGCACGCCGTTGAACGACAACGTGAAGCCGCCCTCGTAATTGTTCGATTCCTCGGGGCGCAGGTTGAGGCTGGTATTGGTCGCGGTGGCACTGGTGCGGCTGTAGAGTTCGTCGAGCACGGGCATGCGCACGGTATGCGCGACCGAGCCGAACAGCGAGAACCAGTCGGTCAGCGCATAGATCCCCGCGAGTTTCGGTGAGACGCCGCTGTCCTTCACGCGGGCAGCGCCCGGGATCGGCACGAGCACCCCGCCGGTCAGCGTCTGGCCGGGCTTCAGATCGGTCCAGTCGACGCGCACGCCGGGGATGATCGTCAGCTTGTCGGACCACAAGACCTCGAGTTGGCCGAACACTCCATATTTGCTCATGTCCCCTTCGGGATGCGTCGGGCCACCTGGGGTGATGATCCCCGTCACCGAGCTTTTCCGTGGGTTGCGGCGTTTCTGCTCGCTCCACTGGCCGCCGAGGAACAGGAACGCGTTCCAGTCGCCGCCGAGATCGAAGCTCGACCGGTTCTGCAGCTTGGCCTGCTTGGTCGCGTAGGAGAATTCGGAATAATCGAGCGCGCCGAGGAAAGTCGTCTCGGTCTGGTGGATGTTGGAATCCGCATAGGACGCCTGCGCCTCGACGTTGAACAAGGTGCTGCCGTTGAAGTCGTTTTCATAACCGACCACCGCGGTCTTGTCGTGGACGTCGCGGCGCACCGGTGTGGTGGCGAGCGCTTCGGACTGGTCGTAGATCTGCGTGCTGTCGCTCACCCAGTCTTGGTACGATGCCCAAAAGGCGTGCTTGCGATTGCCGCCGATCGCCACGCGTGCCTTGACCAGCCACGAGTCCGATGTCGCGTTTGACGGAATCACCAGATTGCCATTGCCGTCCTCGTAATTGCCGGCGCGCCGACGGTTGTAGGTGCCGAGCAGTTCGACCGCCTCGACCGGCTGGAACGCGACGATCCCCGACAGTACGGTGGCTTCGGCGTTGGTTTCGGTGCCGGCCTTGAGGCGGACCGCGACCTTGTCACCGTTGCTCAGAAAATCCGACGCGTCCTTGGTCGTGAAGTTGACGACGCCGGCCAGTGCGCCCGCGCCGTACAGCGTCGATGATGCGGGTCCACGGAGCACCTCGACGCGCTTGTAGAGTTCGGGCTCGCTGAAGAACGCGCCCATCCGGTATTGCTCGAAGAATTTGGTCACGCCGTCGACCGTCATCAGGATGCGGCTGTCGGAATCGGCGAGCCCGGTGCCAAGGCCACGGATGTTGAACCCCTGGCCGAGTGCGCTCGCCCCCCCCTGCACGCTGACGCCCGGAATGCCCTCGAGCATGTCGCCGATCGTGGTGGCCTGAAGCTGGTCGATATCGTCCTGGTCGAGCACCGTCACCGCCTGCGGGGTGTCGATCGCGACCTTCTCCGCACCGGCCGAGATCACAAGGCGATCGAGCGACAGCTGCGTGGTTTCGTCCGCAGGCGTGCCCTCGGCCTGCGTGGTCTGCGCGGTGGCAGATAATGGCAGCGTGAGCAGGGTCGCGCTGGCGAGCAGCAGGCTGGTGAGACGACGCATGGTGATAACCCCCGGTGGTGGCGGCCAGCGAATGCGCTGCCCCCGTAACGATGGCGGCTTCAATAGCGGCCGAAATTGATATTGCAACAGATTCTCATTAGCGATATTGGAGCGGCAGAACAGAGGGGCGATCACATGAAAACCATCAGAAACCGCGTCGCAGCGTTGGGCGCCGTCATGCTGCTTGGCAGCACGACCGGTGCGGGCGCGCACATGCCGCAGGTGCTGCCGAGCGCGTTCGATACGGGCCAGCGCGATCACGTCACGGTGCAGGCGACGTTCGGCGAAGATGCGTTCGTTCCCGAAATCGCCATGCGCGATGCGCCGTTCGCGCTCGTGCTCCCCGATGGCAGCGCAGGCCCGGTCGGCCCGATCACCTACATGCGTGATCTCGCGATTTTCGAGGCCGATCTGAAGACGCCCGGCACCTATCGGATCACCAGCGGCCAGCGACTTGGCCGCAAGGGCACGATGTTTCGGGTGGACGGCAAGTGGGTCATGGGCGGCGAAGACGGCAAGCCACCCGCCGGCGCCACGCCCGTCGCGGTTCAGAGCACGACACTGGCCGATGCCTATGTCACGCGCGGCCAACCCAGCAACGCCGCGCTGAAACCACGCAACCAAGGCCTCGAGATACAGCCGATCACGCATCCCAGCAGCATTGCCGCGGGGTCGGACGCGGCGTTCGTGCTGCTGTTCGACGGCAAGCCGCTCGGCGGCACCGACGTCACGCTGTTCCGCGCCGCGGGCAACCACGACGGCCGCAAGGTCGCGGCGCAACTGAAGTCCGACGCCGCGGGCAAGTTCACGCTGAAACCCGACGACGCCGGCGATTACCTCATCCTCGTCCGCCACCGGACGACCGCGCCGACGGGTGCCGAGACGCCATACCGCAGCTACACCTACACGCTCGCGTTCGACGCGGCGTGAGCCTTTCCACGGAGACCATGATGACCTTACGCCTTCTCGCCGTCGCCTGCGCCGTCACGCTTGCCGCCCCCGTCCTCGCCGCGTCCCACGACCCCAAGACGTTCCTGCAGGAGCACGATACCAACCATGACGGACAGGTGCCCCGCGCGGAATTCGACGCCGCACGCGACGCGCGGTTCAAGGCGACCGACGGGAACGGCGACGGCTGGGTCTCCGATGCCGAATATCTCTCCGAATATCAGGCGCGGCTCGAAGCCGATCTCGCGCATTCCGACATGACCGACGAGAAGAAGACGGAGGAACGCCAACGCCAGGTGCGCCAGACGCACGTCCGCTTCGGGGTACTCGACACGAACAAGAACCTGCGCATGGAAAAGGCGGAATACGACGTATCGGGCGCGCGCGCCTTTGCGATGAACGATGCCGACAAGAATGGCGTGATCACCGCAAGCGATACAGCCGCGACCGAAGCACGCCGCAAGGCGCGCAACGCCGAAGGGAGTTGAGCGCGAGCGCAATATCCTCAACCAGCATCGATAAGCGGGCGGGATAGCGCTTCGGCACGACGAAGCGCTCCCATCTGCTGCGCCGAAGCGTACGCGACGCGGCTCGATCACCGTTTCCAGCTACGCAGCCCTGGTTCATGGTTGGCCCACGCCAGTTGGAGATTCCGTCATAAGGCCAAGCCGGAAGGACGAGCGGGATCGCGTCGGTTACAGGGGAGCGACGATATCGGCGACCAGCTCATACAGGCTCTGAAAATAGGCGGCGATCGTGGCGTGGACTTCGAGCGAGTCCGCATCCGGACCGAACTCGGCGAGCCCTTTCACGAACGGACATCCGCGGAACGGTGGCTTCTGGAACGATACGTCCAGCACGTTGAAGATCGCCAGTATGCGCTCGACCGGGGACAGGCCGGGGCGTTCCGTCACAGTCGCGAGCATCTCCGACCAGACGACGGTCTTGTGCCGTAGATACTCGGCGATCAGTCGCGCCTTGGACGGGAAGTGCTTGTAAAAAATCATCTTCGCCACGCCGCTTTCGGCGATGCACGCCGGTCAGACTGGTCTGCACCGCGTTGTTGTCGCGGTTCGCCAACAGCAGGTTCGATCCCTCGATAAAGACCTACCGACCGACGCGGGCGCCGACGTCGACTTGCCCGACCTGCCACGTGCCATCGACGAAGGCCTGCTGGACCAGCAACGTGTTCGAAAGCGTGCCCGACGGCGAACCGACGTTCCAGGTCTCGGTACGCGACCTGTATCGGGCACGTGCCGCAGCGCTGGAGGCCGTGGATCAAGCGGCGTCGGTCCTCACGGTCGCCGCGACCCACGCACTATCGTTCACGTTCTTCCCGCATTGGATCGTCGAGCACGCGCCGCACGAGCCGATCAACCTGAAGTCCGACAGCATGCAGGCATGCGAGCGGATGATGCAGCGCGGGGAAGCCTCCTTCCTGCTCTCGCATCATCATCCACTCCTGTCGACGTCGCTCGACACGCAGGATTTCCTGCGCGTCGAAGTGGGCGAGGATCTGCTCGTGCCGCTGTGCCAGCCGGATGAGGCCGGCGCGCCAAGATGGACACTGGACGCCCCCGTGGTGCCATACCTGGCCTACAGTTCGGAATCTGGCCTGGGGGGAATCCTGAAAGCCGATTGGGCGTCCCGCGGCCTAGCGCCCCCTCTCGAAATGGTGCTGCAGTCGAGGCTTGCGGCCGCGCTGCTATCGATGGCGATCGACGGGCGCGGTGTCGCGTGGGTGCCGCTCTCGCTGGCGCAGTCGGCGCTTGTAGTTGGCAAGGTCATACTGGCAACCGATGTTACATATTCGACCAAGATTGCAATCGCCCTCGTCCGGCCGGCGATAGCGTTGTCGAAGGTGTCCGAGGCGCTGTGGGCATCCGCCTGCGGAGCCGGTGGTACGAAGGGAAGCTCCGCCGTCCCCCTCCCCCTCATCATCACTGCGCCGCAGTGACCTCTCGCTCCCGAGCGTCGCGGGTGCAGCACCGGCCAAGCAGCGAACGCACTCTCCATCCCATCACCGGTTGAAGCGGTTTGGTGGCTGTTACCGGCATAGCAATGCGGAGCCACAACCAATATTTCCGCGGCGGGACCGAGCACCGATAACGAGAGGACCGGCTGCCCGAGTGCCGAACGTAGTAGAATTGGTCTTTTTTTGGTCATTTAATTCAAGATGTAACAATTCCCCCCCAACGGAACCGGGTCGGCATTTTGCCAAATCAGAGTTCCTGTGGGGGGTTCATGCTCAAATCCGTTCTCGCATGTGGTGCCGCGTTCATCGCGATGAGCACCGCGATCGCCACGCCGGCATGTGCTCAGACCGCTGCCCCTGTCGCAGCGACCGAAGCCAATCCAGTCGACGCAAATGGCCCCGCCTTGGCACCCGAGGACGCCAAGAGCGACATTATCGTCACCGGTTCGACGCGCGCGCAACGCCGCTTCGACGCGTCCTATGCGATCAACGTCGTCTCGCAGGCTGACATCGAGAAGATCGCACCCGTAAACTTCGCAGACCTGATCGGACAGTTGCCGGGCTTCCAGACCGAGATCACCGGCGGCGAAGTCCAGAACATCTACCGTATCCGCGGCCTGCCGAACGACGGTGGCTTCGTCAGTTTCCAGCAGGACGGCTTGCCGCTGTTCCATGAGAATGACGGCGTGTTCTTCCGCGGCGACGCGATCCTGAAGCCCGATCTGATGACCGAGCGAGTCGAAGTCGTCCGCGGCGGTCCCGCCCCCGTCTACGCCAGCTATTCGGGTGCGATCGTCAACGCGATCGAGGTGACGGGGCGCGACGAGGTGCGCGGCAAGGCGCAGGTCACGGTCGGCGATACCGGGCTCTACCGTGCAGATATCGTCCAGTCGGGCCCTCTCGGCGGAAAGACCTATTACGCGGTCGGCGGGTTCGTTCGCTATCACGACGGTTACCGCGACAATGGCTTTCCCAACGATAAGGGAGGGCAGTTCCGCGCCAACATTAAGCATGACCTCGACAACGGCTCGCTCCGGCTCAGCGTCAACTACGTCAACGATCACAACGTGTTCTATCTACCCATCCCGACCGCCGACCCGCGCAATCCGGCGGTCTCGCTCGATCGATATATCGACTATTTCTCCGGCACGATGAACTCGCCGGCGTTGCGCAGCGTCAATTTGCGCTACCGCGACGGGGCGGGCGTGGTCCAGAACGAGTCGAGCGACCTCGCCGACGGTCGCCATATGCGAATGATCAACATCGGTACGCAATATGATGCCGATCTCGATGGCTGGCTGGTCTCCGCCAAGGCAGGCTTCACGATGGGCAAGCTCGATTTCAACGCGTTCTACTCGACCACCAACCCGGTCGATGCGAACAGCTTTGCAAGCGGCTATCGCGAACGCACGACGACCGCGTTCGGTCCGGTTGCGTCGCTCGGTTATGTGCTGGCCGGCACCAGCACGGTCTACGATCCCTACGCCGCCTCCGGTCTGGTCGTGCAGGGCCAGTACCGAGACATCCATTCGAAATTCTACTCCAACCAGATCAACCTGTCGGTCGCCAAGAAGTTCGAGACCGGCTTCGGCAGCCACGATCTGAAGCTCGGCGTGTATGGCAGCCTCTACGGCGAGGACAGCCGGACGATCTATCAGAATTACCTCATCGAGGTGGCGGGCAAGCCACGCACGCTCGATTTGATAGCTTATAATGCCGCCGGAACGCGCATTGGCTCTGTCACCGACAATGGCGTGCTCAACTATGCCGCGACGCTGACCGGCGGGAATTCCGATGCGAAGATGATCGCGGTGTTCGCCAACGATACGTGGGAAATCCTCCCCGGCCTGCGGTTCGACGCGGGCGTCCGCCACGAGCGCTACAGCTACAAGGGCTATGCCGCGCTGACGGGCCCCGCCAACCTGGGCAACGCCGGCACGCTGGCCGATGACACGACGCGTGCGTTCACCGGCAACATCATCAACCAGACCGGCAAGCCGCACGTCACCAACTGGACCGCGGGCGCCAATTACGACTTCAACCGGCATATCGGCGTATATGGTCGCGCCTCGCATCTCGAGACACCACCGAGCGTGCAGACGGTAATGAGCATCAACCCGACCATCCTCACCACGATCGCCGATCAGTACGAAGCCGGATTGAAGCTCGCGGCGGGGCGTTCGTATCTGTACGTCACCGGTTTCTATACCAATTTCGATCCGCTCAATGCGTCGTTCCTGGCGTTCGACCCGAGCACGGGGCGCAACGACGTCAACATCCCCTTCATCGGCGAGGCGCAGGTCAAGGGCATCGAGTTCGACGGATCGCTCGCGCTGACGTCATGGTTCTCGCTCAACGGCGCGCTGACGATCAGCGACCCCAAATACAAGAACTTCCAGAGTTCGACCGGCGCAGATCCCGTCCAGGCCGAGGGCAAGCAGATCGTCCGCCAGCCGAAGATCTACGGCAACATCCGCCCGAGCTTCGACTTCGATCTCGGCGACAACGCGGTGTCGATCTATGGTCGCTACACCTATATGGGGAAGCGCTTCGTCGACCTGTACAACAACACCGCACTGCCAGCCTATGGCACGACCGGCGCGGGCGTGACGGTGCGGCATGGCACGTGGCAGGTGCAGGTGGTCGGCGACAATCTGTTCAACGCGCACGGGCTGACCGAAGGGAACACGCGTACCGATCAGTTGAGCGGCCAGGGTAGTTCGGAAGCGATTTACGGCCGTCCGATCTTCGGTCGCAACGTCCGGCTCGTCGTCGGCAAATCCTGGTGAGATACGGCTTGGCGCTTGCCGCGGCGATCGTCGGCATTGCGTGCGTACCGGCTGACGCCGAGCCGGTGGTCGCGCGGATAGTGGCCAAGCCGGTCGGCGACCGCTTGATCGGCGCATTGTCGCGCCGGCTGTTCCCGCTGTTCGACGCGATCGGCGCAGATCCGGCGGCGCTCGACAGGCTGAAAGCGAACCCTGCCGTCGCGGCAATGCTGGCGACGCGCGCCGGGCGGCGGACCGCCTGTGCCGACGACCTGACCTGCATCACGCAGGCACTGGTCTGGACGCCGTCCGAGTCCGCAACTCTCGCCGCGGGAATGCCGGAGCACATGTCGTCCGCCGATGACGGCGCTGCGGCGCAGGCCAAGCGCGAGATCGAGGGGATCAACGTCGTCCTCCGCACTTTCGGTCTTGGCCAGCTACCACGTTACCCACAGATCGATGGGGCCGGCCCGATCGATCCGTCGGAAACGCGCGCGCGATTGCAGGCCGCCGACTGGCTGTCGCGCACGTCCCGTGCGCGATCGGCACAGGCACTCGACCCAAGTATGGACTTCGCATTGTCCTTGCTCGACGTCAGCGACCGAACCGATGCGATCGGCTTCGATCCACTGACCGGAGGCTTGAACGCCGCCGCCGTAAAGCGCGCGCGGTCGCTCGACTGGAAGCGGTGGCATTACACAGCAATGATCGTCACCGGTGTCGGCCCCGAGACGCCCGACACCGCGCTGAGCCCGTTCGGCAAATACCATGTCCGCCTTGCCGCGGATCGCTTCGCCCGGGGCGACATCGCGCTGATCATCGTGACCGGCGGACGCGCCCATCCCCGCGCCACCCGGTTCACCGAGGCCGAGCAGATGCGCGCCGCGCTGATCGAACGCTACGGCATACCGGCGGACGCGATCGTCCTCGAACCCTATGCGCGGCACACCACGACCAACCTGCGCAACGCGACCCGTTTGCTTGCCACTCTCGGCGCGCCGTTCGACAAGGACGCGCTGATCGTCTGCAATCCGGGCCAGAGCGAGACGATCGCCGGCGCCGCGTTCGCGCAGCGAAACCTTACAGAACTCGGCTACGTTCCCGGGCAGGTCGGAGAGCGACTGTCGCCTAATGAACTGGAGTTCCGGCCTTCGCCGCTATCCCTGCGGGTCGATCCGCGCGATCCCCTCGATCCCTGACCCGTCTGGAACCTGTGATGCGCCCTGCCCTGTTGACCACGATCGCCGCACTTGTCGTGTCATGGATACCCTCTTCGGCGCAGGCTTGGGGCGGCGCCGCGCACGCCGTCATCGACCGCGCGGCGATCGACGCAATCCCTAATGACGGCCCGGTCTTCCTGCGACGGCATGTCGACTACATCGCAGCATCGGCGTCGCTGCCGGACGCGTGGCGTGGGTCGTCCGAAAACTTCTCGAAGATCGAGGAGGATCCGAACCATGGGTGGTTCCGGGAGCAGTTCACCTTCCTGAAGCCGATCCCCCGATCGCGCTACGAATTCGTCATCGCGGTGTTCAAACAGCACGAGAAGATCGAGCGTACCGATCCTGCCACCGCGGCGCGCACCAACGTACGCTGGACTGGAACCCTCCCTTATGCGGCGATCGAGGCCTATGAGCGGATCATCGTCTGCATGCGCGACGTTCGTGCCGCGCAGGCGGTGGGCCGGGACGCCGCATTCGCCGAGCAGCACTGCGCCTTCGACGTCATCCGCCTCGGTCACTATATCGGCGACGGCGCGCAACCTTTGCATGACTCGGTCAACAGCGACGGCTGGCGCGGGGCCAATCCGAACGGCTACACGACCGACAAGTCGATCCACGGCCGGTTCGAAAGCCGCTTCGTCGATGGAATGAAGCTGACCGCGTCGGACATTGCACCACGGATAGGCATGCCCGGTCATCGCAAAGGCGACATGTTCGATGGAATA
This sequence comes from Sphingomonas sp. PP-CE-3G-477, assembly GCF_003050745.1. Lineage (GTDB taxonomy): Bacteria > Pseudomonadota > Alphaproteobacteria > Sphingomonadales > Sphingomonadaceae > Sphingomonas. The sequence continues at coordinate 222,780 of NZ_QAOF01000006.1, forward strand.
CTCGCCTTTCTCAACGACTCCGGCGACAAGATGGAGCGCGTCTATAAATTGGAAAAGCGGGACGGCTTTTCCAATTTCGCCGATGGGGACGTACGTGCGCTCGTTTACGATCAAACGGCTGCGGGGGCGGCAATGCTTCGTGACATGCTCTGCCGTGCATGGTCCGAGAGTGCCACAGCGCCCGCCGAAACACGTCCCTCACCGATCGATTTCGAAAACCCTCGCTTCAACACCGAAACGGGCTCGGCACCTGACTGACTGCAGCAAGCGAAGATGATCGACCTGCCAACGTCCGCTATCCGGGGTGGGTTCAACGGGTGGTCGCAACACTTCATTCTTTGAGGAGGAGGAGTGTGGGGATGAAGCAGCGTCAGCGGATTTACTACTCGGCGGCACAGCGATCCGAGATTTGGGACCGGTGGCAGCGCGGGGAGT
>NZ_QAOF01000007.1 GCF_003050745.1 Sphingomonas sp. PP-CE-3G-477
GACGCGATCTTGGACCGCCTCCTTCACAACGCTCACCGCGTCGAACTCGAAGGGGACAGCCTGCGGCGCACCAAAGCGTCCATCGGCGATTGACCCTGCCTCACGAAACTGACACCCAACCCATGTCGACCGGGTGACCGCAACTGATCGCGATTATCCAGGAACGCTGCGCGCCATCATACGAGATTGGCTGCGCGCCATCACAGGAATCCGCAACGCCCTTCACCCTCGACGCCCGACCCGCCACGGTCGCAATCAGGGACGCCGCCTGAATACTCGACTCGCCACGTCCCTCAACCGAGCCGTGCCGAACGACTGCGATGGCGATCCCGTCTCCAACCCAGCGATCATGCGTAAACGGGAACATGGCCGACCCGTCGGCAGCAGGACCCAACATGCGTAGTTGCCCACCCATTTTGACCATAGCTTGATCGTCAATCGCAACGAAGCGGATCGGACCGCCCTTACGGTCCATCCATGCACACCCGGCCCCGCGCATCCAGGCACGATCGAGATCGGCTGGACGGATTGTCCCGAAGTTCGTGATCGCGGGGGTTTCCTTCACCCCGGTACGACCATTACCCGACAGGAGCCAGGCACTCAGAAGCAGGAGACCGCCCGATGGTCCGAAGCCGTTCATCGTCCCATCTCTCCGTCACGAGGCTGCGCGGTCGTGCCGAGCGCCGCCGGGCAGATGCGCCCCGACCTGGTTAGCGCCCTGATCCTGAGATGGGCGGCGACGCCGAACGCGAGCATCACGCCACCCAACGCAGGATTCTGTACGCCACCGGTGGCGAGCGGCGTGAGGACGAACTGGAAGACCGCCCCCGCCAGGCCGAAAAAACGTATGGCGAAGAGGATGCTCTCCAGCCACATGCTGATGCCAGGCCGCACGAACGAGGCGATCGCCAGCGCGACGGGGACGAGTCCGCCCCAGCGGCCGAAGAGCAGTTCGCCGACGACCCCGGCGACCAGAATGGCGAAGAAGCCCCGTGCCGTCGGCATGAGGCCAAGAAGATACGCCCACATGGTGAATCACCCTTCCTTTGAAGCTGCGGCATTGAGAAAGCAGAGGGCCATCCGGCTGAGACGGTGTGATCCGACGTCGCGCCGCACATCGACTTGATCCCGGCGTTGCCAGCGCCTCAGTCAGCGGACCGCCTAGGGTCAGGACTCATTGGTCATAGCCAGAAGATGACAGTGGCCGCGAGCGCGACGGCAGAGAAGAAGACGGTTGGGCAGCGGTCGTAGCGAGTGGCGACGCGGCGCCAATCCTTCAGACGGCCGAACATGATCTCGATGCGGCTGCGGCGCCGGTAGCGGCGCTTGTCGTATCTGACCGGCTCGTTGCGCGATCTGCGGCCCGGGATGCAGGGCTGGATGCCCTTGGCTTCCAGGGCGTCCCTGAACCAATCGGCGTCATAACCACGGTCGCCAAGCAGCCACTGTGCTTTCGGCAGATCGTCGAGCAAGGCTGCCGCGCCGGTGTAGTCGCTGACCTGCCCGGCGGTCATGAAGAAGCTCAAGGGCCGCCCATCCGCATCGCTGACGGCGTGCAGCTTGGTGTTCATGCCGCCTTTCGTGCGGCCGATCAGGCGGCCGAGATCCCCTTTTTTACCCGCAGACTCGATGCCGTGCGGTGTGCCTTCAGGTAGGTCGCGTCGATCATGACCGTTTTCGGTACGGCTTCCGCTGCCGCGAGCCCCTCCATCATGCGCAAGAAGACACCCCTCTCGCCCCACCGCTTCCAGCGATTGTAGAGCGTCTTGTGCGGCCCATAGTCCTTCGGCGCATCACACCAGCGTAGCCCGTTGCGATTGACGAAAACGATGCCGCTGAGCACCCGCCGATCATCGACCCGAGGCTTGCCATGGCTCTTGGGAAAGAACGGTTGCAGACGCGCCATCTGCTCATCCGTCAGCCAGTACAGGTCGCTCATCCACGCTCTCCTCACGGAGCCTGAATCAGATCGCGCCTCTCACATCAATGGGTCCTGACCCTAGAACGTCCGCTTGCCTGACCGTCGACATGGGTGCCGCACTGACGGCGACAAGGCTTGCGGCCATCACATCTAGCTCGTCCATGTAGCCGTCGAGATCCATACCGGGATGGTCCAGAGCCGCAAGCTGGAGTGCAGCGACGTCGAGATCGATCTCGTCGTCCTCCATCAGGCTGAGATGCAGAATGCCGGTTGTCATTCTTATATACGGATGCCCTCCGGCGTTCGTTCCGCTTGGGCGGACTGCCGTGCTGCTACCCTGCGGGGCGATCGTCGACGACCGCTTTGGCGAGCCCCGTTCAGCAGGTCGCAGGAACAGCGAGGCTCACCGCAGTTTTACCGCGGAAAAAGAATTCTTCTGGAACCCGCCCAACAAAAAAGCCCTGGTAACTCATTGAGCTACCAGGGCTTTCTATGGTGGGCGTGGCAAGGATTGAACTTGCGACCCCTGCGATGTCAACACAGTGCTCTACCACTGAGCTACACGCCCGCCGGAGGGCTCCACTAGCCGCGGTCTTCGCGGCGTGCAAGCCCTCAATGCATACCCGTCACATTATCCATCTCGAACAGCCGATCGACCTCGGCGACCAGGTCGCGCAGGTGGAACGGCTTGGACAGCACGCGCGCCTGCGGCATCGCCCGCCCGGCCTTCAACGTGACCGCCGCAAAGCCGGTGATGAACATCACGCGCAGGTCCGCGCACATCTCGCCGGCCTTCTGCGCCAGTTCGATGCCGTCCATCTCGGGCATGACGATATCGGTCAGCAGCAGGTCGAACGTCTCGGTTTCGAGCAAGGGAATCGCCGCCGTCCCACGGTCGACCGCGGTCACGGCATAGCCGGAGCGTTCGAGCGCCCGAGTCAGATACTCGCGCATGACCTGATCGTCCTCGGCCAGCAGAATTCGCAACATCGATCTAAAGTCCCGTTTTTACACGCATATGCTGGTCCCGCTCCTAGCCACAAACTGGTTAACATTTCCAGGTCGATTGCCTGCACCGTGTGAGCGCTCTAGCGTATTGCCATGCATGCATCCCCGTTCGAGCGCCTGGGCGCAATGCCGCCCGTAAGCCCGGTGGTGATGTCCGTGCCGCATGCGGGCCGAGACTATCCGCTCGCGCTGAAGACCGCGTTGCGCGTGCCGCTGTCGGGGTTGCTGCCGCTCGAGGATCGGCTGGTCGATGCCGTCGCGCGCGCCGCGCGTACCGACCAGACGACGATCGTGCAGACGCGTGCCCGTGCCTGGATCGATCTCAACCGCAGTGAGGATGAGCGTGACCCTCTGCTCGACGAGGGCGCGCGGTCGCTTCCGCCCATGCAACAAACCGCCAAGCTGCGGAGCGGTCTCGGGCTCGTGCCGCGGCGAGCCTCCGGTGCAGGCGACCTCTGGGCGCGGCGGTTCACCGATGCCGAGGTGACCGCACGGATCGCCAACGATCATCGCCCCTATCACGCAGCGCTCGCCGCGGCGCTGGCAGCGGCGCAAGCGCGATTCGGCGTGGCGGTACTGCTCGACGTCCATTCGATGCCGCAACTCGGCCCCGGCGGCACCCGGATCGTGCTCGGCGACCGGTTCGGCCATGCCGCCGCCGCGCGGTTCGTCTCGCGGGTCGAGGACGAATGCGTCGCGCGAGGTTTTTCGACCGCGATCAACGCGCCCTATGCAGGCGGCCATATCCTTGAACGCCATGCGCGCCCTGCCGCGGGTATCCACGCGATCCAGCTCGAACTCGATCGTACGCTCTACCTCGACCGCAAGCTGCATGCGCCCGGCGCAGGCTTTCCGCGGGTCGTCGATCTGGTGCGCTCGATCCTCGCCGCGCTAGCCGACGAGGCGCTTTCGATCCCACTCGCGGCAGCGGCCGAGTAGTCAGAGCGGACTAGCCGCCGCCTACCCGATCACCGCATCCAGCAGTTCCTCGATTCGGCTCGCGCGTGCGATCGGGTCGGCGATGCCCTCCGCCGCAATCCATCGACCGTTCTTCTCGACCAGATCATCGATCGGTTTCGCCGCCCCGCGAACCTGTGGCGTGAAGGCGATCGCCGCAGGGCCGGCATCGATCCGCCGGATACCTGCCGAACGCGCCAGCATGCGTATCCGCGCGACCTGCAACAGGTTGCGTGCCGCGTCGGGGGTCTTGCCGAACCGATCGTCGAGCTCGGCCTCGAACAGGTCGAGCGCCGCGACATCTTCCAGCCGGGCGAGCCGTCCGTAGAGCGACAAACGCATCTCCATTTCGGGAATCCACGCCTCGGGCAATATCCCGCCCATTTCGAGATGCAGTTCGGGCACCCAATCGTCGACGATCTCGCCGCCGTCGCGTTCGACGCGCGCGAGGCGCAGCGCGCGACCGAACAGATGCTGGTACAGGTCGATGCCGATCAGCTTCATGTGCCCGGCCTGCGCCTCGCCGACCAGATCGCCCGCCCCGCGCAGGTCGAGATCGCGCGCACTGATCGCAAACCCCGCCCCCAGTCGGTCGAACGCTTGGAGCGTCCGGAGTCGCTTCAGCGTGGCCTCGGCGATCGTCGCCTCACCGTCTGTCAGCAGCATCACCTGCCCGCGCCGTCCGCTGCGCCCCACGCGGCCGCGCAACTGGTGGAGCTGCGATAGGCCGAATCGGTCCGCGTGGTGGACGATCATCGTGTTCGCGCGCGGCACGTCGAGCCCTGCCTCGATGATGTTGGTGGCGAGCAGCACATCGCCGTCACCTGCGGCAAACGCGACCATCGCCTCGTCGATATCGGCCGCGGGCATCTTGCCATGTGCCTGGACCAGACCGAGTTCTGGTACCAACTTGGCGAGTTTGGCAGCGAGCGGCGCCATGTCGTCGATCCGCGGCACCACCACGAAGCTCTGCCCACCCCGCGCCCGCTCGCGCCGCAACGCCGCACGCACGGTCGCGTCGTCGAACAGCGCCACCGACGTCCGTATCGGCTGCCGCCGGGCCGGTGGTGTCGCGATCACCGACAGCCCCTGCAACCCGATCATCGCGGATTGCAGCGTGCGCGGAATGGGCGTCGCGCTCAGCGTCAGCACGTGTCCCACGCCGAGCGCATGCAGCTTCGCCTTGTCGGCCGCACCGAAGCGTTGCTCCTCGTCGATCACGACCAGCGCGAGGTCCTTGTACGCGACACCCTTCCCGGCGATCGCGCCGGTGCCGATCACGACCCCGATCGAGCCATCCGCAAGGCCCGCCTTGACGCGCGTCTTCTCGGCCGCGCTCGACAGGCGCGAGAGCCCGGCGACGGCGATCCCGGTGCCTTCGAACCGCTTGGCGAACGTCTCGATATGTTGGCGGACGAGCACCGTGGTCGGTGCGGCGATCGCCACTTGCCGCCCGGCCAGCGCCACGGCAGCGGCGGCGCGCAAGGCGACCTCGGTCTTCCCGTAACCGACGTCGCCGATCACGAGTCGGTCCATCGGCTTGCCGCTGGCAAGATCCGCCAGCGTCGTCGCTATCGCCCGCGCCTGATCGGGCGTCTCGGTGAAGGCGAAACCGGCGGCAAAGCGCTCGTAGCGCGCGCGGTCCGGTTCGATCGGGTCGGTTTTGCGCGCATCGCGTTCGGCCGCGATCGCAGCAAGGTCCCGCGCGCTCTCGGCAATCGCGGCATCGATCGCACCGCGACGTTTCTGCCACGACGAGCCATCGAGCGCATCGAGGGTCACCGCGTCGGCGTCCGCCCCATAGCGCCAGATACGATCGGCTTCGAGGACCGGGACGAGGCGACGGCCGTCCTTGGCATATTCGAGGACGATCGCATCGCCGCCCGCATTAGGCAACGCCTCCAGCCCGCGAACCACGCCGATCCCGAACTCTTCATGGACGATCACGTCGCCGCATTGCAGTTCGCTCGCCAGACCCGACAGGGCATTCGCTCCGCTGCCAGCGATCTCGTCGCCTCGTGCACGGCCGCCGAGCAGGTCTGCCCCCGCGACGACGGTCGCCCCGCTCGCGACGAACCCGCGATCGACGGGCGCCGCAAGAAGCAGCGCGGTGCCCGGTTTCGCCGCGATCACCGCCGCCCAGCGATCGACGACCGTGAACGCGATCTTGGCGGCATGCTCCAGCCGCGGTTGCAGGAACCGCAGGTCGCGCGGCGATCCGACGATCAGCAGGCGTCCGTCGGCCAGAGCATCCTTGGCGAAGCGAACGAAGGCGCGGGCGGGATCGCGGCGCTCGACAAACCGCGGCGGCGTGTCGTCGGCGACCGCGAACGCAAGCGTTTCCCGTTTCGCCGTTTCGCCGTTCCAGGCCTTCTCCTCGACCAGATCGGCAGCAGCCTTGCGCCGCGGCAGGCCATCCGCGGCGATGGCAAGGAAACGATTGCGCCGCTTCTCTGCGTCACGATCGAAGGCGATCGCGGCTTCGGGCAGATGCGCCAGGATCGACACGCCCTTCTCGACGAGCGGCTCGGTCGCGCGGCCGATCTCGATCACGTCGACATCGTCGCAGCCGAGTTGCGAGACCGGATCGTATTCGCGCAGGGCGGTGATACGGTCTTCGGCGAACTCGATCCGGACGGGGTTCTCGCGATCGGCGGGAAATACGTCGATGACGCCGCCCCGAACCGCGATCTCGCCGGGTTCGTCGACACGGTCGTCATTCTGATACCCGATATCCGTGGCGACGACCGCAAACGAGTCGACGTCGATCGTATCGCCGACTGCGAGCCGCGGCGGCGCGGCGTCGAACATCGCCGGCGGCGGATAGCGTACCGCCGTCGCCTCGGCCGTGGTCACCACCAAGATCGGACCGGTCTTGTCCTCGGACCCCGCGCGCAACCGGCGCAACGCCGCGACCCTGCGCCCGACATTGGCCGGCGATGCCGGCGCATCGTCCCCCGGCAACGCATCGCTCGACGGCAGATGAACCACCAGCGCATCGGGTGCCAGCGCGGTCACGATCGCCGCAATCCCGGTCGCGCGCTGGTCGTCGGCGGCGACGTAGATCAGACTGCCTCGGGACGTCGCCTCGGCGATCGCAACCGCGATCGGTGCCGTCGCCATGACCGGCGTCGTACTATCACTCTCTATCTGTCGACCTACCTGAAGCACCGATACGCATCCTTATTTTTAGGATGAACGTGGTCTCGGTGCACCCGTTCCGGCGATCCTATCCTCGATCAGCTAGTTCGCCGGATCACCACGCGAACGCCGGCACGGTTTCGCGCTGCCCGACCAGGAACGCATCGGCCACCAATCGCAGCGGCGTCGCGTCTACATCGCTCGACCGCGCGCGCACGAGCCGCTTGAATTTGGCATACAGGCGCGGATATTCCGCGTCGGGTGCCTCGGTGACCGTCCCGTCGATCTCGAGCACGGAGCCCCCCATCCGCAACGTCAATTGGCCTGCATCGGTGTCGACGACGATATCCCATTGCTGGGGCCCCTCATGGAGGAAGTCGAACGCCGCGGTGACGGGGACGTCGTCGCAGGACAGGAGAATGTCGGCGGCAAGCGGCGACATTCGCCCTTCCGGCACGCGCAGGTCGGCGCTCTGGACGCTCCATGCGCCCGGCAAAATCTCGGTTGCGATCGACAGCGCGTTGATGCCCGGATCGAACACGCCGAAGCCGCCCGCTTCGAGGATCCAGTCCTGCCCGGGATGCCAGCGGCGAATGTCCTCGCGCCAGTCGATCGTTACGCGCTCGACGGTGCGGTCCGCGAGCCACGCGCGGGCCGCCGCAACGCCCGCGGCTTCGCGCGAATGCCAGGTCGCGAACAGTGTCCGTCCGGCGGCGGCGGCATGTGCCTCGATCCGGGCGATTTCCGACAGCGTCGCGGCGGGCGGCTTCTCCAGCATCACGTCGAGCCCGGCATCGATCGCCGCCATCGCAATGGCTGCTCGGCCGACCGGGGGCGTGCAGATCGATACCGCATCCAGCGCATGGCCTGCCGCAAGCAAGGCGGCGATATCGTGATAATTGGGCACGCCGTCGACGACCGCGTTCCGGCTGGCCGCCGCAACCAGTTCGAACCGCGGATCGGCCGCGATCGCCGGCAGATGCTGGTCGCGCGCGATCTTGCCGACACCGATGATCGCCAGTCGGATCGGTTGCACAGACGCTGTCTCATCGACCATTCGGAATCCTCAATTTATCTTACTTATTCGTTGTAACGTTTCGCAGCTACGCTATCAACAGCGCGACGACCGTGGCGGGCGAGTCTTTAAATCTTGCTGCGTCAATGGTTTGCATCGGAGTGCATGACATGACGGATCTGATCGACAACGGACCGGCCAACCCTGCTCAGGGCAGATTGCGGTCGCGCGCGTGGTTCGACGATCCGAGCAACCCCGACATGACCGCACTTTATATCGAGCGCTATCTGAACTACGGGCTCAGCCTCGAGGAACTCCAGTCGGACCGACCGATCATCGGCATCGCGCAGACCGGCAGCGACCTGGCGCCGTGCAACCGCCATCACCTCGTCCTCGCGCAGCGCGTCCGTGACGGCATCCGCGACGCAGGCGGCATTCCGATCGAGTTCCCGATCCACCCGATCCAGGAAACCGGCAAGCGCCCGACCGCGGGGCTCGACCGCAACCTCGCCTATCTGAGCCTGGTCGAGGTATTGCACGGCTATCCGATCGACGGCGTCGTGCTGACGATCGGCTGCGACAAGACGACGCCCGCCTGCCTGATGGCCGCGGCGACGGTCAACATTCCGGCGATCGCGCTCTCCGTCGGCCCGATGCTCAACGGCAACTACAACGGCCAGCGCACCGGCTCGGGCACGATCGTGTGGAAGGCGCGCGAGCTGCTCGCGGCGGGCGAGATCGACTATAAGGGCTTCATCGCGCTGGTCGCGTCGTCGGCACCGTCGACCGGGTTCTGCAACACGATGGGTACCGCAACCACGATGAACTCGCTGTGCGAGGCGCTCGGCATGTCGTTGCCGGGCTCGGCCGCGATCCCCGCGCCGCACCGCGATCGCCAGGAATGTTCGTGGGAAACGGGCCGCCGGATCGTCGAGATGGTCGCCGCCAACCGCCGCCCCTCCGACGTGCTCACGCGGCAGGCGTTCCTCAACGCGATCCGCGTCAATTCGGCGATCGGCGGATCGACCAACGCGCCCATTCACCTGAACGCAATCGCGCGCCATGTCGGCATCGAGCTGACGCTGGAGGATTGGGAGAACCACGGCGCCGACGTGCCGTTCATCGTCAATCTCCAGCCGGCCGGCGAGTATCTCGGCGAGGATTTCTACCGTGCCGGCGGCGTCCCCGCGGTGATGGGACAGTTGCTGGCGAAGGGCATGATCGACGGCTCCGCGCTGACTGTGAACGGCAAGACCGTCGAGGAGAATATCGGCGGCCAGACAACTCGCGACGTCGACGTCATCCGCCTGCTCGATGCGCCGCTGCTCGCCAATGCGGGGCTGACCGTCCTGCGCGGCAACATGTTCGATGCGGCGGTGATGAAGCTCAGCGTCGTCTCGGACCAGTTTCGCGAGATGTACCTCAGCAATCCCGACGATCCCGAGGCGTTCGAGGCGACCGCGGTCGTGTTCGACGGACCGGAGGATTATCACAAGCGGATCGACGACCCCGCGCTGGGCATCGACGAGAGCTGTATCCTGGTAATGCGCGGCACCGGGCCGATCGGGTATCCGGGCGGCGCGGAGGTCGTCAACATGCGCCCACCCGCGGCGCTGATCCGCGCGGGCATCCACGCGCTGCCCTGCCTCGGCGACGGGCGTCAGTCGGGGACGAGCGGCAGTCCGTCGATCCTCAACGCCTCGCCCGAGGCGGCGGCGGGCGGCAATCTCGCGCTGCTCCAGACCGGCGACCGCATCCGCATCGACCTGCGCGCCAACCGGGCGGACATGCTGGTCGACGACGCCGAACTCGCGCGGCGACGCGCGGCAGTGGACGCGGACGGCTATTTCTTCCCGGTATCGCAGACCCCGTGGCAGGAGATCCACCGCAACATCGTCGGCCAGTTCGACGGCGGCGCGGTGATCGAGAGCGCGGTCAAGTATCAGCGCATCGCCGAGAAGGGTCTGCCACGCGATAGCCATTGAGGACACCTCGTGCGCGGTCAACGGGCTCTCAATCCTCCCCCGCAAGGGGGAGGTTCAAACGCTGCCGCCCCTTATTCCTCCCCGATCATCGTCAGCACGTCGCCGATGATCCGCGCCATCGCCACCTTCGCGGCCGCGGGATCGCGCGCGATGATCGCGTCCGCCACCGCGGCGTGATCGGCGATGTTGGCCGAGCGTCCCTTGATCCGGTTGGTGAAGCGGATCGAGGTCCGCAGCGCCGTCGACACCACCGACTGGAACTGCGCGTAGAACGGGTTCTTCGACGCGCGCATGATCGCGACATGGAACGCGATATCGGCCTCCAGCGGGTCGGTCAGCCCCGACTCGCCCGCCTCCATCTGCTCCAGCCCACTGCGGATCGCCTGGATATCGGCCGCATCGCCGTACCGCGCTGCCAACGCCGCCGCCTCGGGCTCGATCGCCACGCGCAACTGGTTGAAATGCCGCAACAGTTCGACCGAGAATTTCCGCTCCAGCGTCCAGCGCAGCACGTCGGTGTCGAACAGGTTCCAGGCGCTCGCGGGCTGCACCACCGTCCCCTGCCGCGGCCGCGCGCTGACGAGGCCTTTCGCGGTCAGCATCTTGACCGCCTCGCGCGTCACCGACCTGCTGACGCCGTGCGTCTTGGCGATCTCCGCCTCGGTCGGGAACGGCCGGCTTTCATACCGCCCCGTCACGATCGCACGACCCAGCGTGTCGAGCATGCCATGCGTCAGGTTGCGTCCTGCAACCGCGCCGACCGGATTGATTTCGGTGTCTGTGATTTCGGTAGCCATCTGCACGAGTTCTGGCGCAACATCGCCTTGCTGTCACGTATCCAAGCGTTACGCTAGACAATGCACAATTGTCGTATAAATATCCTCGCACCGGGCGAACCGCACGCGAACCGGGTGGAAGAGGAACGCGCATGAGCCTGTCCGGCATCGATCTGGTCGTCGTCATCGTCTACGCGATCGGCATATTCGGCCTCGCGCAATGGGTGTCGCGCGACAAGGGCGGCAAGGCGAAGGACAGTTCGGACTATTTCCTCGCCTCGAAATCGCTGCCGTGGTGGGCGATCGGTGCGTCGCTGATCGCCGCCAACATCTCCGCCGAGCAGATCGTCGGCATGGCCGGCTCGGGCTATGCGATCGGCCTCGCGATCGCCTCGTACGAATGGATGGCGGCGCTGACGCTGCTGATCGTCGGCAAGTTCTTCCTGCCGATCTTCCTGCGCAACGAGATCTACACGATGCCGCAGTTCCTCGAACAGCGCTACGGCCCGTCGATCCGCACGCTGATGGCGGTGTTCTGGCTCGGCCTGTACGTGTTCGTGAACCTCACCTCGATCATCTGGCTTGGCTCGATCGCGGTCAACCAGGTCGCCGGGATCAACCAGGACGTCGCGCTGATCGGGCTCGGCCTGTTCGCGCTCCTGTATCAGTTAAAGGGCGGGCTGAAGGCAGTCGCGCTCACCGACATCGTCCAGGTGACGCTGCTGGTCGTCGGCGGGCTGATCGTCTCCGCTCTGGCGTTGCGCGAACTCGGCGGCGACACCGGCATGATCGGCGGCTTCTACCGGCTGACCAGCCAGGCGCCCGAGCATTTCCACATGATCCTGTCGAAGGACAATGCGTTCTACAAGGATTTGCCGGGCATCTCGGTGCTGGTCGGCGGCATGTGGATCGCAAACCTCAGCTACTGGGGCTTCAACCAGTACATCATCCAGCGCGCGCTCGCCGCCAAGTCGCTCGGCGAGGCGCAGAAGGGCATCGTGTTCGCGGCCTTCCTGAAGCTGCTGATGCCGCTCGTGATCGTCCTGCCGGGGATCGCCGCGGTGATCCTCGCGCCCGATCTCGCCAAGCCGGACCAGGCGTATCCGACGATGATGCGGCTGCTGCCCCCCGGCCTGCTCGGGCTGGTGTTCGCCGCGCTGATCGCCGCGATCGTCGCGTCGACCGCATCGAAGATCAACTCGATCGCGACGATCTTCACGCTCGATCTCTACGCCAAGCGTCGCGGCGCGACGTCGATCGCCGAGGATGGTTCGACCAAGGTCTCGGATCCCGCGGTCGAGCGTAACCTCGTCAAGGTCGGGCGGATCGCCGCCGCGGTCGCGATCCTGCTGGCGATGATCACCGCGCGGCCGTTGCTCGGCAAGTCGGACCAGGCGTTCCAGTATATCCAGGAATATACCGGTTTCTTCACGCCCGGCATCGTCGTGATCTTCATGCTCGGGCTGTTCTGGAAGCGCGCGACCGAGGCGGGCGCGTTGATCGCCGCGGTCGCATCGTTCGCGATCTCGCTCCTGCTGAAATACGCCGCGCCCGAAATTCCGTTCATGAACCGGATGCTGATCGCGTTCGTGATCGCGCTGGTGCTCGCGGTGGTCGCCTCGCTGGTCCGCCCGCAATCGAGCGAGGCCAACCGGATCGTCACGCGCGACGTCGACTATACGACGACGCGGGGGTTCAATATCGCAGCGGTCGGCGTGGTGATGATCCTCGTCGCTTTGTACGCAACATGGTGGTGAGTATGGGTTCGTTTATCGCGGTCGACTGGGGCACGACCAACCGCCGCGCGTTCCGGATCGAGGACGGCGAGGTCGTCGCGACCGAACGCGACGATCGCGGCGCTGCGAACGTCGCGGCCGGCGACTACGAGGCCGAAGTCGCCGGGATCCGCGACCGGCTCGGCGACCTGCCGGTGCTGCTGGCGGGAATGGTCGGGTCGAACATCGGCTGGCGGAGCGTTCCCTATGTCGCCGCGCCCGCGGGTCTTGCCGAAGTCGCCGCCGCGCTCGATCGGATCGACGACCGTACCGCGATCGTGCCGGGCCTATCGTACCGCGACGGACTTCATGCCGACGTGATGCGCGGCGAGGAGGTCCAGTTGCTCGGCGCGGTTGCGGCGGACCTCGTACCAATGGACGCGATGCTCTGCCAGCCCGGCACGCATTGCAAATGGGCGTCCGTCGAGGGCGGCAGGATCGCCCGGTTCACCACCGCGATGACCGGCGAACTCTTCGCGCTGCTCCGCGCACACGGCGTGCTTTCGCGCCAGCTCGGCCATCCGGTCGAGCCGGGCGCAGCTTTCCTCGAAGGCGTCGCGGAGGGGGCTCAGCGCGATCTCGCCGCCAGCCTGTTCGCGATCCGGGCGCGCGGTGTGCTCGGGATCGCCGACGACGCCCACGCCGCCTCGTTCGCCAGCGGCCTGCTGATCGGCGCGGATACTGCCGCGCGGATCGAACCCGGCGCGACCGTCCACATCCTCGCCGACCCGTCACTCGGCGCACTCTATGCCAGCGCGATCGATGCGCTCGGCGGCACGTCGCACCATATAGACAGTCAGGCCGCGTTCGTGGCCGGCATCACCCGCATCCAGGATCTCGCCGCATGACCACACCCCGCTTGTCCCCTCACCGCCAAGCCTTCGACGACGCCTTCGCGAAATGCCCGCTGATCGCGATCCTGCGCGGGGTGAAGCCCAACGAGGTCGAGGCGATCGGCGAAGCGCTGGTCGATGCCGGCTTCACGATCCTCGAAGTGCCGATGAACTCGCCCGATCCGCTCGACAGCATCGCGCGGCTGGCGCGCAGGCTCGAGGGACGTGCGGTCGTCGGTGCAGGCACGGTCTTGCGGGTCGAGGACGTCGAGGCCGTCGGCGCGGCTGGCGGCACGCTGATCATCGCCCCCAACGCCAATGTGCACGTGATCGCGGCGGCGGCGGAGCGCGGCTATGTCGCGCTCCCCGGCATTGCCACCCCGACCGAGGCGTTCGCCGCGCTCGAGGCCGGTGCCGCCGCGCTGAAGCTGTTCCCCGCCGAGGCCGCGAGCCCGGCTGTGCTCAAGGCGATGCGCGCGGTTCTCCCCAAGGATACGCGCGTGTTGCCGGTCGGCGGGATCACACCCGAACGCATGGCGGAATGGCGCACCGCCGGCGCCGCGGGCTTCGGTCTGGGCTCGGCGCTGTATGCGCCAGGCATGACCGCAGACGACGTCGGCGCACGGGCGGCCGGATTCATCGCGGTGTTGAAGGCAGGGTAACGCGATCACCTAGCGGGGATCGTCTTCGCCGCGCGTTGCGGTTAGGGCGTCGCGATGATGTTCGCCGCTCAGGAACGAGACCTCGCCGCGCTGGCCGCAGCGGACCGGTACCGATCGCTTCGCCCGCGACAGGGCGTCGACTTCGCATCGAACGACTATCTCGGGCTGGCCGGGTCGGACCGACTGCGCGGCGCCATGGTCGATGCCCTGCGACGCGGCGTCCCGGTCGGCTCCGGGGGGTCGCGGTTGCTCCGTGGCAATGCACCCGAGCACGAGGCGCTCGAAGCGGACGCCGCCACCTTCTTCGGTACCGTGACGGCGTTGTTCTTCGCCAGCGGTTACGTCGCGAACACGATATTGTTCGCGACGCTGCCGCAACGCGGCGACCTGATCGTCCACGACGCGCTGATCCACGCGAGCGCGCATGAGGGCATGCGACTGACGCGCGCCACCTTCGTCGCCGCTGCGCATAACGACGCTAACGCGTTCGAGGATGCGATCCTCGACTGGCGCAGATCGGGTGGCACCGGCCGCGCCTGGATCGCGGTCGAGAGCCTCTACAGCATGGATGGCGACCGCGCACCGCTGGCCGCGTTGGCCGAGATTGCCGATCGACACGATGCGATCCTGCTGATCGACGAAGCACATGCCACGGGCGTGTTCGGCACCGATGGCCGCGGACTGGCCGAGGGACTCGACGGGCGCGAGAACGTCATCAGCTTGCGAACCTGCGGCAAGGCGCTGGGCTGCGAGGGCGCGCTGTTGTGCGGGCCGGCGGTCATGCGCGAGTTCATCGTCAATCGCGGGCGCGGGTTCATCTTCTCGACCGCGCCATCACCGCTTATGGCGCTGGCGGTCGGGGAAGCCCTCCGCATCATCGCAGACGAACCGGCACGGCGGGGGAAGCTCTGGACGTTGGTTGCCACGGCGGAGCGCGTGCTCGCCCCGTACGGCGTCGCGGCGACGGGGTCGCAGATCCTGCCGCTAGTGCTGGGGGACGCCGCGCGGACGATGCGGGTCGCCGGTGCAATCCAGGCGGCTGGGTTCGACGTGCGCGGGATACGGCCGCCGACCGTGCCCGAGGGGACGTCGCGACTGCGCATTTCGCTGACGCTGAACGCGGCGGTTGCTGACATTGAGGCTTTGGGAAAGGTTATGGGAGAGGCGCTACAATGACCATCGTCGTTACCGGAACGGACACCGATATCGGCAAGACCGTGTTCGCCGCCGGGCTCACCGCGGCACTCGGCGCGCGATATTGGAAGCCGGTGCAGGCGGGGCTTGCGGACGGCAGCGACGCAGCCTCGGTCGTAACGCTCGGCGTGCCCGCGGACCACGTCTTGCCTGAAGCATACCGGCTGACGACCCCATGCTCGCCGCATCTCGCCGCCGAGATCGACCACGTGACGATCGATCCGGACCGGCTTGCGCTACCCGAAGTCGATGGCCCCCTGATCGTCGAAGGCGCAGGCGGCGTGATGGTCCCCGTCACACGAGACCTGATCTTCGCAGACCTGTTCGCGCGGTGGAACAAGCCGGTCGTGCTAGTCGCGCGCACCGGGCTCGGGACGATCAACCACAGCCTGCTCTCGATCGAGGCCTTGCGCAGCCGCAGCGTACCGATTCTCGGCATCGCCTTCGTCGGCGACGCGGTCGAGGATAGCGAGGCGACGATCGCCACGCTCGGGAAAGTCCGCCGGCTCGGCCGCCTGCCCCGCCTCGATCCACTAAACGCCGCCACCCTGGCCGAGGCGTTCGCTGCGAACTTCGACCTGAAGGCGTTCCAGTGACCGATTCCCCCGTATGGCACCCCTTCACGCAACACGGCCTGCGCGAACCCATCCCGCTCGTTACGCATGCCGAGGGCGCCGCGCTCTACACATCGGACGGCCGGCGGATCGTCGATGCGATCTCGTCCTGGTGGGTTACGACACATGGCCACGCCAACCCGAAGATCATGGCCGCCATCGCCGAACAGGCGGGCAAGCTCGACCAGATCATCTTCGCCGGCTGGACGCACCAGCCCGCCGAAGACCTCGCGCGCGGACTGACCGCGATCATGCCGCCGGACCTTACGCGAGTCTTCTTCTCGGACTCGGGCTCGACCAGCGTCGAGTGCGCGCTGAAGATGGCGCTCGGCTATTGGCTCGATCGTGGCGAGAATCGCCACCGCATCCTGGTGCTCGAACACGGCTATCACGGCGACACGATCGGCGCGATGTCGGTCGGCGCACGCGGCGTCTACAACCGCGCCTACGCGCCGCTGCTGTTCGACGTCGGCACGATCCCCTTCCCCGCCGCTGGGCACGAACAGGCGACGCTCGACGCGCTGGAGGCCGCCTGCGCCGAGCATCCCGCCGCGTTCATCGTCGAGCCGTTGCTGCTCGGCGCCGGCGGGATGCACATCTATTCCGCGCACATCCTTGCCGAGATGCGGCGGATCTGCACGCGCCACGACGTGCTGTTCATCGCCGACGAGGTGATGACCGGCTGGGGCCGCACCGGCACGTTGCTCGCCTGCGAACAGGCGGGCGTGGTGCCTGACATCCTGTGCCTGTCAAAGGGCCTGACCGGCGGCGCGGTCCCACTCGCGGTGACGATGGCGACCGAGGCGATCTACCAGGCGCATTACGGCACCGACCGTGCGCGGATGTTCTTCCACTCGTCGAGCTACACCGCCAACCCGATCGCCTGCGCCGCCGCCAACGCGAACCTCGCGATCTGGCGCGACGAACTTGTGCGCGAGCGGATCGCCGACCTCGCCGCACGCCAAGCCTCGCGGCTGGGAGCTCTCGCTCACCATCCCCGCATCGCCAACGCGCGCCAGATCGGCACGATCACCGCGGTCGAACTCCGCGGCGAGGACGGCTATCTGTCGCAGATCGGCCCGCGCCTGCTCGCGTTCTTCGGCGAGCGCGACCTTCTGCTCCGCCCGCTCGGCAACACCGTCTACGTCATGCCGCCCTATTGCATCGATGATGCCGATCTAGATCGGATCTATGCGACGATCGCCGAAGCGTGCGACACGATCAGGCAAGAGTCCTGACGTTCTTGCTGCACTGCAGCAACAAATGATGTACGTGCGACGTTGAGATAAGATCGCGGCCGAGTACGCTGGCGACGAAAGGCTCGATTACCGTGAGAAACATCGCCGATACCCTCGCCCGCATGGCGCGCGCCGGAGCGCCGACGCCGCGCGACATCGCGCCCAGCCGCCTGACGCCGCTGACCGAGTTCGGGACCAATCCGGGTGCGCTGCTCGGCTTCGGCTACGTTCCCGCCAACCTGCCAGCGAACGCACCACTGGTCGTCGTCCTCCACGGCTGCACGCAGACCGCGGCCGGGTATGACCACGGCTCAGGCTGGTCGAAGCTCGCCGATCGCGCCGGTTTTGCGCTGGTCTTCCCCGAGCAGACGCGCGCGAACAATCCAAACCGCTGCTTCAACTGGTTCGCGTCGGAGGACACCGCGCAAGCGGGCGGCGAGGCGGAATCGATCGCGCAGATGACCGAGACGATGATCGCGCGCCACGACCTCGACCGCAGCCGCGTCTACGTTACCGGCCTGTCGGCGGGCGGCGCGATGACGATGGCGATGCTCGCCACACGGCCTGACCTGTTCGCCGGTGGTGCTGTGATCGGGGGGCTCGCCTACGGCACCGCGACCGGCGTGTCGCAGGCGCTCGACCGGATGCGCGGGCATGGCGACACCAGCGATACCGCACTGGTCGACGCGGTCCGCAGCGGCGCTCGTGGCCACGACGGACGCTGGCCGACGCTCGCGATCTGGCACGGCGGCGCGGACGCGACGGTGAGCGTAGCGAACGCGGACACGACCGCGCGGCAGTGGCGCGGCGTCCACGGCGTCGACGCCAAAGCAATGCGCACGGAGCAGGTAGGCACCGCCGTCCACCGGATCTGGTCGGACGCGGAAGGCCGCGACGTCGTCGAAGACTGGACCGTGCCGGGGATGGGCCACGGAACGCCGATCGATCCGTTGCGCGGCGAGCGCTTGGGCGCCGCGGGGCCGTTCATGCTCGACGTCGGGATTTCTAGCACCGCGGTGATCGCGAAATCCTGGGGCCTGCTAGCGGCGGCGAAGGCGGAAACCGCGGTCAAGCCGGCACCAGTCGAACGGATCGCCAAGATCGCGATCCCCGTCTCGCCAAAGCCTGCATCGAAGCCACGCGCCGAAGCGCCCACCGGTATCCAGTCGACGATTGAGAACGCGCTCCGGGCGGCCGGGTTGATGCGGTAAGAGAAACTTCGAATAGAGGTTGGATCCGGGTGAGCACCAACGCCCACCCGTCATCCTGACGAAAGTCAGGGTCCAGAGCCAGACAGGACACCATCCGTTACCCTGGATCCTGACTTTCGTCAGGATGACGGAGTTGGTGAAAACCTCGACGGCCTCAACCGCGCAATCTGCGCGCCATAGTTCACCCTATCGATCCTCCCCCGCCAGGGGCAGGTGGCAGGCATCAGCCTGACGGAGGGGGAGGAATGGACGACATCCGTTGCATGCCCTCCCATGAGTCGCCTTCCCTACCATCACGAGGATCACGCGAGTAATCGACAAGCCGCCTAACCCGGCTAAAGCCAGCGGATGACGTCCACCCCGCCCCGCCCCTGGCGCACCGAGTTCGCCGCCACGCTGAAACTCGCCTGGCCGCTCGTCGCGACCAACCTCGCGCAGGCACTGGTAGGCGCGACCGACGTCGCGATGCTGGGGCGGCTCGGGTCGGACACGCTGGCGGCGGCGACGCTCGGCCTCAACCTCTACCTCGTCTTCCTGATTTTCGGCATGGGCCTCACCACCGCCGCCGTCCCGATGATCGCACGCGAGCGCGGCGCGCGGCCACATGCGGTGCGCGATATCCGGCGGACCGTGCGCCAGACGATCTGGGTCGCCGCAACGCTCTGCCTGCCCTCGTGGATCGTGCTGTGGAACGCCGAACCGGTCCTAGTCCACCTGCTCGACCAGGACCCGCTGCTCGCGCACGAAGCGGCGCGGTTCGTCCGCGCAGTGATGTGGGGAATGCTGCCCAGCCTCTGCTTCCTCGTACTCCGCGCGTTCGTCGCCGCGCTCGAGAAACCCGCCTGGTCGCTGGTCGTGATGGTCGGGCTGCTGGTCGTCAACGCCGGGCTCAACTGGCTGCTGATCTTCGGCCATGCGGGTCTCCCCGCGCTCGGCCTGCTCGGCTCGGGGATGGCGAGCAGCATCGCCAACGGCCTCAGCTTCGTCGCGATGGCGGCGGTCATCGTCTATGCCAGGCCGTTCCGCCGCTACCACCTGCTGGGCCGGTTCTGGCGCAGCGACTGGCCGCGATACCGCGCGGTCTGGAAGCTTGGCCTGCCGATCGCGATCACGCTGGGGTTCGAATCCACCGTGTTCATCGCCGCGGTGTTCCTGATGGGCCTGCTCGGCACCGTACCGCTCGCCGCGCACGCGATCGCGATCCAGATCGCCAGCGTCACGTTCATGGTCCCGCTCGGCATCGCGCAAGCTGCCACCGTCCGCGTCGGTCTCGCCTCGGGTCGCGGCGACCGCGCAGGCATCGGCCGTGCCGGCTGGGCGGCGTTCGCGATCGGCGAAGGCTTCATGGTGCTGACCGCAACGCTCCTAATCCTAGCCCCGCAAATGCTGATCGGCATCATCCTCGACGTCGACGCGCCTGCCAACGCGCCGGTCGTCACGCTGGCGATCTCGCTGCTCGCGGTCGCCGCGGTGTTCCAGGTGGTCGACGGCGCGCAGGTGATCGGCGCAGGCATGTTGCGCGGACTGGGCGATACCAAAGTGCCGATGCTGTTCGCCGCGATCGGCTATTGGGGCATAGGAATCGGCGTCGGTGCATGGCTAGCGTTCGGGCGCGGCTGGGGCGGAGTCGGCATCTGGACCGGGCTGGCGACCGGGTTGGCGGTGGTTTCGGTACTCATGATCGCCCGATGGCAGGCGCGCGAGCGACTTGGGCTCGGCTAAGGCTCGCTTGGTCTCTTCGTCCGACATTTCTGATACATAGTCGTCCCGTTGTGTTAACATGTGTTATACAAACGGAGCCTGACATATGCCGGATCAAGACCGCATCGTCGCGATCGGACTGCTCACGCAGCGCGACGTTTTCGCGCTCGGCCATGACCTGTCGCGCGTCTATCCGATCGACGAGATGCCGTGCTTCGGCGCGCTGCTCGGCGCGATCGACGACGCCGACCGCGCGTTCCACCGCGCCCGCGATGCCCAGCGGCTTGCCATTCCAATCCAGCGCAGCGCAACCACGCTCGCATAGCGGCGTTCGAGACCCGCTACCCTGCGGAGATCGACCATGACGCTGCCTACCGAAATGCTGCTGATGGGCTGGTCGACGGTCCTGCTGTTCGCCTACGTCATGATCCAGGGACAGACCGCGACGCGCGACCGCGGGCTCGACTGGAACGCGGGGCCGCGCGACGGCGAGCAGAAGCCGCTCGGCGAGATGGCCGGCCGCGCCGAACGCGCGCTGAAGAATTTCCAGGAAACCTACCCGGTCTTCATCGCGCTCGCGCTGGGGTTGGTAGTGACCGATCGTACCGGCGGTATCGGTGCGATCGGTGCATGGCTCTGGTTCGGCGCACGGATCGCCTACATCCCGCTCTATCTGTTCGGAATTAAGTACGTCCGCAGCTTGTGCTGGCTAGGCTCGATCCTCGGCCTGCTACTGATGCTGATCCGCTTCCTCTGAAGCTCAGAGCGTACGGATGATTGCCGAGAAGTCGAGGCCACCTTGCCCGGCCTCGGCGAACGCCTCGTAACGCTCGGCCGCCTTCGCGCCCATCGGAGTATCCGCGCCGGTATTCTTCGCCGCAGCCATTGCGAGCCGTAGATCCTTGAGCATTAACGCTGCCGCGAAGCCGCCCTGATAGTCATGATCGGCAGGCGTATCGGGACCGATGCCGGGGAGCGGCGCGTACGTCGTCATCGACCAGCTCTGGCCCGAGGACACGCTCGCGATGTCGTAAAACGCCTGCGCATCGAGCCCAAGCTTCTCCGCCAGCACGAACGCCTCGCAGGTCGCGATCATCGTCGCGCCGAGGATCATGTTGTTGCAGATCTTCGCAGCCTGCCCCGCACCACTCGCGCCCGCGTGGATGACCGCCTTGCCCATGTCCGCGAGGATCGCCTGCGCCCGGTCGAACGCCTCGGCCGACCCGCCGACCATGAAGGTCAGCGTCCCCGCATTCGCCGCGCCGATCCCGCCCGAGACGGGCGCGTCGACCGCGACGAGCCCCTTGGCCTGCGCGGCGGCGGCGACCTGCTTGGCAGTGGCGACGTCGATCGTCGAACAGTCGATCAGGATCGCGGACGGCGACGCGACGCCGAACAGCGCGTCATAGACCTCCGCGACATGCTTGCCGGCGGGGAGCATCGTCACGATTGCCTCGGCACCGTTCGCGGCTTCGGCAGCCGATGCAACCGGCAGGCAGCCCGCGGCCTTCGCCTTGCCCAGCGCGTCGACGCTCAGATCGAACGCGCGAACGTCGTGGCCCTTCTTGGCGAGGTTCGCCGCCATCCCGCCGCCCATGTTGCCGAGCCCGATGAAACCGATCCGTGCCATGTTCTCTCTCCTAATCTTGCTCCCCTCCCGTTCACGGGAGGGGCTGGGGGAGGGCAGTGCCGCACACGTTGCGTCGGCAATCGAGGCACGCCCCTCCCCTGACCCCTCCCGCAAGCGGGAGGGGAATCCGGTTCATTTCCCCGTCCAGGTCCCGGCGCGCTTCTCGACGAAAGCGGCCATGCCCTCGCTCTGGTCCTCAGTCCCGAACAGCCCGTGGAACAGCCGCCGCTCGAACTGCACGCCCATCGCGAGCCCCGTCTCGAACGCCGCGTTGACCATTTCCTTATTCGCCAGCACCGCCAGCGGCGCCATCGCCGCGATCGTGGTCGCGGTCTTCACCGCCTCCTCGACCAGATCGTCCGCCGGCACGATCCGCGAGACCAGCCCCGCACGCTCGGCTTCGGCGGCGTCCATCATCCTTCCGGTCAGGCACATCTCCATCGCCTTGGCCTTGCCAACCGCGCGCGTGAGGCGTTGCGATCCGCCCATGCCCGGCGACACGGCGAGCTTGATCTCGGGCTGGCCGAACTTGGCGGTATCGGCAGCGAGGATGAAGTCGCACATCATCGCCAGCTCGCACCCGCCGCCGAGCGCATAGCCCGCCACCGCCGCGATGACCGGTTTGCGCGTCCGCGTAAAATTCTCCCAGCCCGCGAAAAAGTTGCTCGCGTACATCTCGGCGAAGCCCTGCGACTGCATCTCCTTGATGTCCGCCCCCGCCGCGAACGCCTTCGCGCTCCCAGTCAGCACCGCACACCCCTGCGACGCATCCGCATCGAACGCGGCGAATGCGGCGATCAGGTCGGCGAGCACGTGCGAATTCAGCGCGTTCAGCGCCTGAGGGCGGTTCAATGTGACGAGCGTAACGCCACCGCGCTGCTCGACGAGGATCGTTTCGTAGGTCATTCACTTACTCCTTGTATCCCCGCGAAGGCGGGGACCCAGACTGGGCTCCCGCCTTCGCGGGAGAACATCGTTCGATCAGCCCGGCGTCCAAGCCTCATGTTCCGGCAAAGGCGCGAAGATCTGGTCGATCACGTGATCGGTTACATCCTCGGGCATCGCTGGATCCCAGCGCGGCGCATTGTCCTTGTCGACGATCACCGCCCGCACGCCCTCGATAAAGTCATGCCGCTGCACGACATGCGCGCCGACCGCATATTCCTGCCGCATCTCGTCCGCGAAACTCGCCATAGCCGCGCCCTCGTGGAGCAGCCGGAGCGAAACCTTCATCGTCTGCGGCGACTTGGTCTTCAGCGTCGCGAGCGTCTGAGTCGCCCACTCCCCACCATCGGCGTCGAGCGCGTCATAGATCTCCTCCAGCACGTCCGACGCGAAAAGCCGGTCGATCTCGTCCTTGCGAGCCAAGATCTTCGCGTCGGGTGCCGACGTGGCCAATGCGTCCAACACGCCCGCGATATTCTGTGGTGTCTCCGCGATCCCCGCCTTGGCCGTATCGAGCGTATCGCTCGCGAGAAAATGCGTCGCCAAGCCGAGCGCGAGACACTCCGCGCCGTCGAGCCGGTGCCCGGTCAGCGCCAGATACTGCCCGATCCGCCCCGGCAACCGCGACAGATACCAGCCGCCACCGACATCCGGGAACAACCCGATCCCCGTCTCGGGCATCGCGAACTTGGTGTTCTCGGTCGCGACGCGAAACCGGCACGGCAGCGCGAGTCCGACGCCGCCGCCCATCGTGATCCCGTCCATGAACGCGACGATCAGCTTGGCATAGGTGAACAGCCGATGGTTCATGCGGTACTCGGCATGAAAGAACGCCCGCGCCTCGACCCCGTCAGTCGCGCCGGAAGCGGCAAGCATGCGGATATCCCCGCCAGCACAGAACCCACGCCCTTCGGCATGATCCACCACGATCGCCTCGACCGCCGCATCGCCACGCCAAGCTTCCAGCGCCTCAAGCACGCCTTCGCACATCGCCAGATTCAACGCGTGCAATGCCTTCGGTCGATTCAACCGAATACGGCCGACAGGCCCTTCACGCTCGACGATCAGATCATCGGTCACGACGATTGCTCCACTGCATAAGCTCTTCGCGCCTTTGCGCCTTCGCGTGATCAAAACCTTCTTGTTCACGCAAAGGCGCAAAGGCGCGAAGATCAAGATTACGGCTGCGCGGACTCACTGCCGCGTCAGTTCGCGACCGACGATCATCCGCATGACCTGGTTCGTCCCCTCCAGGATCGAATGCACACGCAGGTCGCGCCAGAAGCGCTCGATCGGATAGTCCTGCAGATACCCGTAGCCGCCATGCAGCTGCAACGCACGGTCGACCACCGACGAGCCGGTATCGGTCGCCAGCCGCTTCGCCATCGCCGCGAACTTGGTCTTGTCGGGCGCGTTCGCCGTCACCTTCGCCGCCGCGATGTAGAGCAGCGCCCGCGCCGCCTCTAATTCGGTCGCCATGTCCGCCAGCATGAACTGCGTGTTCTGGAAGTCCGCGATCGCCTTCCCGAACTGTTTCCGGTCCCTAGTATACGCAATCGCCTCATCGAGACACCGCTGCGCCCCACCGAGCGAGCACGCGCCGATGTTCAGCCGCCCGCCATCGAGCCCCATCATCGCGATCCGAAAGCCCTCGCCCTCGCCGCCAACCATGTTCGCACCCGGCAAGCGGACGCCATCGAAGATCACCTGCCGCGTCGGCTGAGAATGCCAGCCCAGCTTCTTCTCGTTCGCGCCGAACGACACGCCCGGCATGTCCTTCTCGATCACGAGGCACGAAATGCCCTTCGGCCCGTCCTCTCCAGTGCGGACCATTGTGACATACACCTCGTTCTCACCCGCGCCCGAGATGAACTGCTTCGAGCCCGTCACGATCCAGTCGTCGCCGTCACGCACAGCACGCGTTTTCAGAGCAGCCGCGTCTGACCCAGACCCAGGCTCGGTCAGGCAATAGCTCGCCAGCCGGTCCATCGTCACCAGATCGGGGAGGTACTTGTCCTTCACCGCGGCCGATCCGAACCGGTCGATCATCCAAGCCGCCATGTTATGAATGCTGATGAACGCCGACGTCGAGGGACATCCATACGACATCGCCTCCATGATCAGCGCCGCTTCGAGCCGCCCAAGCGCGATCCCGCCGCTCTCCTCACTGACATAGATCGCCGCAAACCCGAGTTCGGCCGCCGCCTTGATCGTCTCGCGCGGGAAGATGTGCTTCTCGTCCCACTCGGCCGCGTGCGGCGTGATCCGGTCGGCGGTGAACCGGCGTGCCAGCTCCTGGATTTCGCGCTGGTCGTCGGTGAGGTCGAACTGGTTGGTCACGAGGAAGCTCCACTGGCTTTTGCGTCTGCGGTCAATCCGACCAGATCCCATTGGTTGCCGTACAGGTCGGCGAACACGACGACCCATCCGTAGGCCTCGTCGCGCGGCGCTTCGACGAAATCAACGCCGTTGGCTTTCAGCGCCGCGTAAGATGCCCAGAAATCGTCGGTGTTCAGGAAATAAGAAACGCGCCCGCCGCCAGCCTTGCCGATCGCCGCGATCTGCTCATTGCCAACCGCCTTGGCGAGCAGCAGCGCCGAACCACCGCCCGGGGCAGCAACACGCACCCAACGCTTGCCGCCGCCCAGATCGCTATCTTCGACCAGCACGAAGCCCAGCGTACCGACGAAATACGCAATCGCTTCGTCATGGTCGCGAACGACGAGGGCGACGGTTCCCAAGCGCACGCCAATCACCCCATCGTCGGGATAACGAACGCGTCGTTATTACGGGCAGGCCCGCCATCCTCGGCCATCGCCGGAAGCGCGGACCCGTCCGGCCAGCGCTGCGTGATCGTCTTGACCTTGGTCCAGAACTTCACGCCCTCCATGCCGTGCTGGTTGGTATCGCCGAACGCCGAGCGCTTCCACCCGCCGAACGTGTGATACGCCACCGGCACCGGGATCGGCACGTTGATGCCCACCATCCCGACGTTCACCCGTGCCGCGAACTCCCGCGCCGCGTGCCCGTTGCGCGTGAAGATCGCGACGCCGTTGCCGTATTGATGCTCGCTCGGCAGGCGCACGGCCTCCTCGAAATCGGCGGCGCGGACGATCTGGAGGACAGGTCCGAAGATCTCCTCCTTGTACGCCGACATCTCCGTCGTCACGTGATCGAACAGCGAAGGCCCGATGAAGAAACCCTTCTCATGCCCCTGCAACGCAAACCCGCGCCCATCGACGACCAGCTCCGCGCCCTCGTCGACGCCGGTCTGGATCCAGTTCTCGATTCGGTTGCGATGCGCCGCGTTCACGACCGGGCCGTAATGCGCGTCGTTGTCGGTCGACACGCCAACCCGCAAAGCAGCGATCGCCGGGATCAGCTTCTCGCGCAACGCGATCGCGGTCTTCTCGCCAACGGGCACCACCACCGGCAGCGCCATGCAGCGCTCGCCCGCCGAGCCGAACGCCGCGCCCGACAAGTCCGCGACGACCTGGTCGAGGTCCGCGTCGGGCATGACGATCCCGTGGTTCTTCGCGCCGCCCATCGCCTGGACGCGCTTGCCCGCCTCGACGCCGCGACGGTACACGTAATGCGCGATGTCGGACGATCCGACGAAGCTGACCGCCGAGATCGCCGGATGATCGAGGATCGCGTCGACCATTTCCTTGTCGCCGTGAACGACCTGGAAGATGCCCTCGGGCAGCCCTGCCTCGACGAACAATTCGCCGAGCCGCACCGGCAACGAAGGATCGCGCTCGCTGGGCTTCAGGATGAACGCGTTGCCGGTGGCGATCGCGACTCCGCTCATCCACAGCGGAATCATCGCCGGGAAATTGAACGGCGTGATCCCCGCGCCAATGCCTAATGGCTGGCGCATCGAATACACGTCGATCCCGGGCCCGGCGCCCTGCGTATATTCGCCCTTGAGGATGTGCGGGATGCCGCAGCAAAACTCGATCACCTCGAGCCCGCGCTGGATATCGCCCTTCGAGTCCGCGATCACCTTGCCGTGCTCGGACGAGAGCAGCCGCGCCAGTTCGTCCATGTTCGCCTCGACGAGCCGCTTGAACTCGAACATCACGCGAGCACGCCGTTGAGGGTTGGTCGCGGCCCACCCCGGCTGCGCCTTCTGCGCGGCGGCAACGGCCGCATCCAGATCGGTCGCGCCCGACAACCGCACGCGCGCCTGCACCTCGCCCGAATTCGGGTCGAATACGTCGCCGAAGCGCTCAGCCGTGCTGGCCGCACCGCTCACGAAATTCTCGATCGTCCGCATGGGCATCCTCTTCTAGTTATCCGCACCTTCGGCCATAAGGCTTTTGCAGCCAAGTGGGGCTGTTTGCAGAATCGCTCTGCGAATATGCAGCATGGGGTGAGGCGTTCATGGATTGGGACGACGTCCGGTATTTCCTCGCTCTGGCGCGCACACACCGGCTTGGGCCAGCCGCAAAACTGCTGGGACAGGACGCGACGACAGTCTCGCGGCGGCTGCAAAGACTTGAACGCCGACTCCAGACGACGTTGTTCGAGCAGACCGTCGCGGGCTATGCGCTGACCGAACGCGGCGCGGCGTTGCTCGACCACGCCGAGACGATGGAGGCGTCCGCGCTGGGCATCCAGGAAGTCGTCGGCACTGACGCGGGCGTGCTCGCGGGGCCGATCCGGTTGAGCGTCTCGGAAGGGTTCGGCAGCCGTATCCTCGCGCCGCGGCTCGCGTCGTTCACTAACCAGCATCCGCGGATCGCGGTCGACCTGATCGCGTCGACCGGGTTCCTCAATCCATCACGGCGAGAGGCGGATATCGCGGTGATGCTCGCGCGACCGAAGAGCGGCCCGTTGGTCGCGCGAAAGCTGACCGACTATCACCTCGGCCTCTACGCGCATCCCGATCACCTCGCGCGGACGGGGCCGATCGCGAACACCGCGGACCTGATGCGGCACCGGCTGATCGGCTACGTCCCGGACATGATCTACGCGCCCGAGCTTCGTTACCTAGCAGAGATAGACGGGCGGCTCGATGCGTCGATCCGCAGTTCGAGCATCGTCGCGCAGGCCGAACTGATCGCGGCGGGAGCGGGCTGTGGGATCCTGCCGTGCTTCATCGGCGACCAAATGCCGGGACTGGTGCGCGTGTTGCCCGAAGCGGTGGACATCCAGCGCTCGTTCTGGCTCGTCGTCCACCGCGACGTTCGCCGGATCGCGCGGATCGATCGGTTCATCGCTTGGCTCGACGCGACGATCGCCGCGCTCAAACCGTTGATGCTCGGTACGATTGGCGCTTCCGGTTGAGGCTCGTATAGGCTCGCACTGCCACGGCCCTGCCGTTCTCGCCCGGAGTGAAGCGTGATCCCCAAATTGTACCATGATGCCATCATCTGGATCGGCGACGGGACGGGACTGCCCGATGCCATCCTGCACATCCACGCCGGCATGGCATTGTTGATGATCGCGCGACTGGTGACGCGTCGATCGTTCGGGACGTTCATCCCGTGGTGGGTCGTCGTCGCGGGCGAGGCCTTCAACGAGATCATGGACCGGCTGAGCTTCGGGTCCTGGCGCTGGGGAGATACCTCGCTGGACATCCTCAACACGCTTCTCTGGCCTACGGTGATCTGCCTCGGCGTGCGGCTCCGACCGATGATCGGGAAGCGCACGCGGTAGTTCGTACCGTCATCCTGACCAGAGTCAGGATGACGGATTGAACGTCTCAGCCCAGCGCGATGTAGCGTTGGAGGTGGTGGTCCTCGTCGCCGAGTTGATGGTCGATCATCACCAGCCGCTTGGCGTAGTGCGACACCGCGTATTCCCACGTCATGCCAATGCCGCCGTGGAGCTGGATCGTCTCCTCGGCGACCAGCGCACCAGTTCGCCCGATCGTGTATTTTGCCGCGGACAGGGCACGGTCTCGCGCGCGTGCATCGTCGCCATCGAACGCCGACGCCGCGTTGATCACCGCGGAATGCGCCTGCTCGATCTCGAGCAACACCGTCGCCATGCGGTGCTGGAGCGCCTGGAACTTGCCGATCGGCACGCCGAACTGCTTCCGGTCGCGAAGGTAGCCAAGCGTCGCTTCCTTGACGAACTCCATCGCGCCGACCGCCTCGGCCGACAGCGCGAGCAACCCCGCCCCGACCGCCGCATCGACGATCGCCTGCCCCTGCCCTTCGCTACCGACGCGCGCATCGGCGCCGAGGGTAACATTCTCGAACGTCACGTCCCCGGCCGCGCCACCCTCAACGACGTTGAAGCTCCGCACCGACACCCCGGCCGTATCCGCGGGCACGAGCAGCACGAGCGGGTCGCCATCCTGCTCTACCGTCACAACGAACACCGATGCGGCGCCCGCCTGCGAAACAACCGCCTTCGTCCCGCTCAGCATCCAGCCATCGCCGCTCTTCGTCGCGGTCACCGGCGTCGCGCCATCCTCATGCGCGAACGCGGCGATCGTCTCGCCCGACACGATCCCGGCCAGCGTCTCGTCATGCCCGCCAGCCTTCGCGAGCGCACGTCCCGCCATCAGCGCGCCCAGGAACGGCTCGACCACCAGCGCGCGGCCGAGCGCCTCGAACACTACCATGATGTCGAACCCGCTGCCGCCGAAGCCGCCCGCCGCCTCGTCGAACAGCGCCGAGACGATGCCGAGTTCGGTCAACTGCTGCCAGACCGCCGGGTCATACCCCGTCTCGCCATACGCGCCCGCATTGCGCGTCTCGATCGGATAGCCGTCGCGCAACGCCCGCACGAGCGTGTCGGCGAGCATGCGGCGGTCGTCGGTGTGTTCGAAGTTCATGGTATCACAGACCCAGGATGGCTTTGGAGATGATGTTCTTCTGGATCTCGTTCGACCCGCCGAAGATCGACAATTTACGATTGTTGAAATAGCTCGGCGCCGCCATCGCCGCGTCCTCCGGGCCGACATCCTCGCCGTTCCACCCGGCTTCCAGAGCTTCGGGTATGTACGGCGCCGCGTATGATCCATACGCACGACGCGTCAGCGAGGTGATCTCCTGGCGGATCTCGGTGCCCTTGATCTTGAGCATCGAGCTTTCCGCACCAGGCGCACCGCCACCCGCGACCGCCGCCAACACGCGGAGGTTGGTCGTCTGCATGTTCGCCAGATCGATCTCGACCCGCGCCATCCGCGCCGCGAACAGCGGATCGTCCGCCAGCGAGCGCCCACCCTTCTTCTGCATCTGCGCGACTTCCTTCAGCCGCTCGAACGACGCGATCGAGAAGCCGACGCCGGCGATGTTGGTGCGCTCGTAGGTCAGCAGGTACTTGGCATAGGTCCAGCCCATATTCTCTTCGCCGACGAGGTTGGCGACGGGCACCTCGACATCGGTGAAGAACACCTCGTTCACCTCCTGCTCGCCGTCGATCAGCGTGATCGGGCGGACCTCGATGCCGGGCGACTTCATGTCGATCAGCAGGAACGAGATGCCTTCCTGCTTCTTCGCGGTCGCGTCGGTGCGAACGAGGCAGAAGATCATGTCGGCATGCTGGCCGAGTGTCGTCCAGGTCTTCTGGCCGTTGACGACATAGACGTCGCCCTTCCGCACCGCGGTGGTCTTGAGGCCCGCGAGATCGGAGCCCGCGCCCGGCTCCGAATACCCCTGGCACCACCAGTCGGAGCCATCGAGGATCCGCGGCAGCCACTGCTTCTTCTGCTCTTCGGAACCGTATTTGATCAGCACGGGACCGAGCATGTTGACGCCGAACGGTACCACGCGAGGCGCGTGCGCGAGCGCGGACTCATTGTCGAAGATGAACCGCTGGATCACGCTCCAGCCGGGTCCGCCCCATTGCTCGGGCCAGTGGTTCGCCAGCCAGCCGCGTTCGTTGAGGATCGCGTGCCATTCCTCCATGTCCGATTTCCGCAGGCGCTTGCCCTCGCGGACCAGCGTCGAGAGGCGAGCGGGAAGTTTGTCGCGAAAGAACGCGCGGACTTCCTCGCGGAAAGCTTCTTCCACGGGCGTGAAGCTGAGATCCATGGCCATGTGACTCCTGATGTTGGAGCCTGTGTGCCACAGTCGATCGCGGAATTGAAGGACCGGTATGGTCGATGCAATGGAATTTGTTGGCAGTGCGACGCAGGTTAATCCGAACGGTATCGCCGTGCTCCCAAATCCTCCCCCGCCAGGGGGAGGTGGCTGGCGCTTGCCAGACGGAGGGGGAGGTAAGAACAACCTCTGTTCCGTGTCCCCCCCTCCGTCGCCTACGGCGCCACCTCCCCCTTGCGGGGGAGGATCAGTAAAGCGTCAGAACCGGTAGCTGATCCAGCCGGCGAGGAAGTCGGAGTTCTTGTACCCCGCGTTCGTCAGCGCAGGCCCCGCGATCAGATGCTCGTACCGCCCGGTGAACGACAGCCGCGAGGTGAACGGGTACACCGCCTGGAACCGCAGCGTATCGGCTATCTTCTTGCCCCCGAAATTCTGCGTGCCGGCAAACGCGGTGCCGTTCGCACGGTACACCGCATCGCTCGTCGTATCGCGCCACGAGCGCTGATACTCCGCGGTCATGCGCAGCTTGCCGAACGGCGTAAAGGTCACGTTGGGCGCCAGCGCGAGCAGGTTGGTCGGCGTCGCGAACAGCTGATAGCTGTAATAGATGTTGTTGCCGAACGGCGCGAGCGAGTTGCGCAACGTGCCGTTACCGTATGCGCCGCCGCCGCTCGCATAGTCCGCGTGGAAACCGACGCGCGGCGCGGACTTGCCGTCACCGAGCTTGTAGGTCTGCGCCAACAGGATCAGCCACGCCTTGATCGAACGATTGTCGTACGAACCGCCCTGGTAATTGATCGTCCAGTCGAGATTGACCGGCCCCGCGTCACCCCAGACGTGCAGACCATAGAAATTACGGACTTCACGCGCGTTGGTCGTGCCCCATACCGCCGCGCGATTGCGCAGGCGCCAGAGGAACGGATCGACGTACAGCTTCGAGCCACCGAACAGCGTCTCCGGCACGACGATGCCCGTCGAGATGCCCGAGAACCGCCGCGCGCTCTCCGCATTGTCGTCCTGAGTACCGCCATTGCCATACGCGGTCGGCTTGAAATCGAACACGTCGGCACGAACGCCGGCGGTGCGCGCCCACGCGCGGAAGCCGTTGAAGCCGAAGAACAATGTGTTGTTGTCGCGCGGCACGACCAGCAGGTTCGGGCCATCCGCGAACGTCTGGCGACCATAGCGCACGCCGACATCGACATCGGCGACCGTCCCGGTCAGATCGACGAATGCCTGCTGCACGGCCAGCTTGTTGCGCAGGTTCGGCAGCGCGGTCCCGAGATTCTGCCCCTCCAGCGTCCCATGTGCGAGCTCGCCATAGAAACGGAGATGCTGGCCGACATGCAGGTCGGCGCCACCGAACAGGCGAAGAATGTCCTGTCGCTGTGCCTCGGCATCGCGCAGATTGGGGTTGGTCGTCTCGTTGACGCGGAACCGCGCCTCGCCCGACAGCGTCAGATAGACGTCGCCATCACCCGCGATCGAAATGAACTTCAGCTGGTCGACGATGTCCTTGCGCTTCTTGGGATCGCGCAGCTTCGACCAGTCCTCCGCCCAGCGCGACTGGTTGTAACCGCCCGCCGTCACGCCGTCGCCGATCGCGGCGTTGGGATAGCTCTCGGCGATCGGCGAGGCCTCGGCGGTGCTCGACACGTCCTTGGCGCCGACATTGGCCTGCCGTGACGGCGGCGCCTCGGCCTGCGCGGTGGCGACATTCGCAAACGCGAAGATCGAGAGCGCGGACGTGGCAAGGCCAGCCGCGTGCCGCAAGCGGCGGATCGTCATCGAGGTCATAAGCAAGTTCCGGTACTGGCGAACGGGGACGGACTGGCCGTCCCCGCCGGCATCAATGGGCGGTAACGGCGGCGGGGATGGCCGCCGGCACGAACTCGGGAAGCTTGCCCGACAGCGCAGCATCGAGCTTGTCGCGGTCGAGTGCGCCTTCCCAGCGGGCGACGACGATCGTCGCGACCGCGTTGCCGATGAAGTTGGTGAGGCTGCGGCACTCGCTCATGAAGCGGTCGACGCCGAGGATCAGCGCCATGCCAGCGATCGGCACCGTCGGCACGATCGACAGCGTTGCGGCCAGCGTGATGAAGCCCGCGCCGGTAACACCCGCCGCACCCTTCGAAGAGATCATCGCGACCACGAGCAGCAGCAACTCCTGGCCGAGCGTCAGATGCGTGTTGGTCGCCTGCGCGATGAACAGCGCCGCCAGCGTCATGTAGATGTTGGTGCCGTCGAGGTTGAACGAATAGCCGGTCGGCACGACCAGCCCGACCACCGACTTCTCGCAGCCTGCCGCCTCCATCTTCTGGATCAGGTTCGGCAGGGCCGCTTCCGACGACGACGTCCCGAGCACCAGCAACAGCTCCGCCTTCAGATACTTGATCAGCTTGAAGATCGAGAAACCAGTCAGCCGCGCGACCGTGCCGAGGATGACGATCACGAACAGTACCGCGGTGAGATAGAAGGTCGCGACCAGCGCGCCGAGATTGGCAAGGCTGCCGATCCCGTACTTCCCGATCGTGAACGCGATCGCGCCGAACGCACCGAGCGGGGCCGCGCGCATCAGGATGCCGACCAGCTTGAAGACGATCAGGCTGAGGCGCTCGAGGAAGTTCAGCACCGGCTTGGCAGGCTCACCGACCAGGCTCAGCGAGATACCGAACAGGATCGCGACGAGCAGGATCTGGAGGATGTTGCCCTCGGTGAACGCGCTGACCATCGTGTCCGGGATGATGCTCATCAGGAACCCGGTGATCGTCGTCTCGTGCGCCTTCACGGTGTAGTCGGCGATGCCCTTGGTATCGAGCGTGGCGGCGTCGATGTTCATCCCCGCGCCCGGCTGGACGACGTTGGCCACGATAAGCCCGACGATCAGCGCCAGCGTCGAGAAGAACAGGAAGTAGGCGAACGCCTTGCCAGCGACGCGGCCGACCGAGCCGAGCTCCTTCATCCCGGCGATGCCGGTAACGAGCGTCAGGAAGATCACCGGTGCGATGATCATCTTCACCAGCTTGATGAACGCATCGCCGAGCGGCTTCAGCGCCGCGCCGTACGCCGGATAGAAATGCCCGAGCGCCGCGCCGAGCGCGATCGCGATCAGGACCTGGATATAGAGCTGGCCGCTCCAGCGCTTCCGCGCGGGCGTTTCCGCGACGCCATATGTCTGGGTGGGTAGGGTCAACATCGCCTCCTGGTATTCTCGTCCACTCACGCGGGACGTTGTGTGCGACGGTAATGCCGGGCCGAACCCAGGACTACAAGAGCGGCACTTTCAGCGCTTAGAACGTTGGTTTTTAGCCATTTATCAGCATACCCATTGTTCTGACGTGCGGAAATTGCCGCATTTCATCAATGGTGCGGGCGGTGCGTGTGTGATAATCCGCACAAAATGACGCGACTCCGATCCTCCCTTTTCGTCACGGCGTTGACGGTGCTGCTGGCGTTCGCGGCGCTTGGCGTGATCGTCGCGGGAGTCGCCTCGATCTACGGCCAGCGCGCCGCCGAAGACGCGCGCGCCGGCGTTCGGATGCGCGCGGGCCAGCAGACGCGGAGCAACCTTCGCCTGCTCGAAGCGGAGCTGCAGACCTATCGCCTGTTGCCGATCATGCTCGGCGAATACCCCGACGTCCGCGCGGCACTCGCGTCGGGCAAGGTCGACCCCGCGCTCAACACCAAGCTCGCGATGCTGGCCGAACGCACCGGCGCCCCGGTGATCTACGCGCTCGATACGCAGGGCATGACGATCGCCGCATCGAACGCCGGGCGCCCCGACAGTTTCCTTGGCCACGACTACCGATTCCGCGACTATTTCACCAAGGCGATGGCGTCGGGCGCGACCGAGTTCTTCGCACTCGGCAGCGTCAGCGGGCGGCCGGGCCTGTATCTCTCGCGCCGGATCGACCGCGCCGGTCGCCCGCTCGGCGTGGTCGTGGTCAAGGTCGAGTTCGAGAAGATCGCGCGCGCGTGGATTCAGGACCGGATGGCGACCTTCGTCACCGATCCCGACGGCGTCATCCTGATCTCCAGCGATCCGAAGCTCGAATTTCGCACCACCCGCCCGCTCTCGCCTTCGCGCCGCGCCAAGCTGGTCGAGACGCGCCAGTTCGGGACGTCGCCATTGGCCCCCGCCCCACTGACGCTTGCCGAGGGGGTCTCACGGCTGACCGACGGATCGCCTGCGATCACCGTCTCGCTGCCGGTACCGATCTCCGGCTGGCGGCTGGTGCATATGGAGCCGCTCGACGCTGCCTTGCGGACGGCCGCTGCGCGCACGCGCTGGGCAACCGCGATTGCGGCAATGCTGACGATCGCCGCGATGCTCGGCGCGTGGTGGCTGTACGAGCGGCGCAAGCGCAACGTCGGCGCGCGGGCAGAACTGGAGGCGGAGGTCGCCCGCCGCACCGCCGAACTCCGAGCCACCGCCGACCGCCTTCAGATCGAGGTCGAACAGCGCGAGGCGTCCGACCAGCGCTTCCGCCAGGCCCGCGAGGAACTCGCGCACGCCAACCGCGTCGGCTCGATCGGCACGATCACCGCAAGCGTCGCGCACGAGATCAACCAGCCCGTTGCCGCGATCCGCACCTTCGCCGACAACGCAGCCGCCTTCCTCGACCGCGGCGAACCGGCGCGCGCGGCAACCAATCTCCAGTCAATCGTCGACCTCACCAGCCGGATCGGCACGATCACCGCTGGGCTCAGGCGCTATGCCCGGCGCGGCGCAGGATCGGTCGGCCCCGTGGCGCTCGACGAGGCGATCGACGGCGTCCGCCTGCTGATCGGCGACCGCTTCCGCGCCAAGGGGGTCATGCTCGACCTCCCGAACGGTCCCGAGGCGCGCTTGACGGTAATCGCCGGCCGCGTCCGCCTGGAGCAGGTGCTGGTTAACCTGCTCCAGAACGCCCTCGACGCGGTCGCCGACCGCCGCGATGCCCGCGTCAGCGTCACCGTCGGGCGTAAAGGCCGCGACGTCGTGCTGACCGTCGCCGACAACGGCCCCGGTATCGAGGCCGACATCGCCGACCACCTCTTCACCCCGTTCGCGACGAGCAAGAAGGACGGCCTCGGGCTCGGCCTCGGCATCGCGCGCGACATCATGACCGAGTTCGGCGGCACGCTCGACCTTGTCCCCGCTCCAGAAGGCGCCATTTTCCGTATGATCCTGGTGAAGGCATGAGCGAGCAAGCCGTCTTGCTCGTCGACGACGACGACGTTCTCCGCGGTGCGCTGGAGCAATCGTTCGAACTCGCCGGCATCGCAGTGATCGCCGAGCGCGACCCGACCGTCGCGCTCGCCCGCGTGACCGCCGGGTTCGACGGCGCGGTGGTGTCCGACATCCGCATGCCGAAGATGGACGGCTTGGAGCTTTTCCGCCGGATCGCCGCGATCGACCACGAGATCCCGGTACTGCTGATGACCGGCCACGGCGACGTCGCGATGGCGGTCGCCGCGCTCAAGAACGGCGCGTTCGACTTCATCCCCAAGCCCTTCGCGACCGATCACCTGATCGCGGGCGCGCGCCGGGCGCTCGAAATGCGCCGCCTCGTCCTCGACAACCGCCGTCTCCGCGCCGCCGCCGAGGAAACGATCGGCGCCGAACCGCTGATCGGCGAGACCCCGGTGATGGTCCGCCTCCGCGAAACCATGCGCCAGATCGCGCAGGCCGACATCGACGTGCTGGTCGAAGGCGAGACCGGCACCGGCAAGGAACTTGTCGCCGTCCTCCTCCACCGCTGGAGCAACCGCCGCTCGCGCCCGTTCGTCGCAGTCAACTGCGCCGCGCTGCCCGAGGCGGTCGCCGAGATCGAGCTGTTCGGCCACGACGGCGACTCGCGCCTGCCGCGCACCGGCCGGATCGAGGCCTCGAACCGCGGCACGCTGTTCCTCGACGAGATCGAGAGCACGCTGCCGGCGTTTCAGGCAAAACTGCTCCGTGTTCTCGAGGAGCGCGAGGTGATGCCGGTCGGCGGCGACCTCCCCCGCGCGCTCGACCTCCGCGTGATCGCAGCCGCGAAACCCGGGCTAGAACAGGCGGTCGAAGAAGGCCGTTTCCGCGCCGACCTCCTCTTCCGCCTCGACGCAGTACGCCTCCGCATCCCGCCGCTCCGAGAACGCCGCGACGACATACCCCTGCTGTTCGGCCACCTACTCCACCAGGCGGCAGAACGGTTCGGCCGCGAGGTCCCGACGATCGACACCGCGACGCTAGCGTATCTCGGCCAGCACGACTGGCCCGGCAACGTCCGCGAACTCGACAACCTGGCCAAACGCCTTGTGCTCCGCGTCGAAGCGGAGGACGCGGCCGACGAAGACAGCGACATCCCCCTCCCCGCCCGCGTCGACAAGTTCGAGGAAGCGACGATCCGCGCCGTGCTGCAACAGGTAAGTGGCGACGTCCGCTCCGCGCTGGCCGCGCTCGGCATCCCGCGCAAGACGTTCTACGACAAGCTGAAGCGCCACGAGATCGACGTCGAGGCGTATCGCCCGACCAAGGGCTGATCCTCAATCCTCCCCCTTGCAGGGGAGGATCAGATTCAGGTCGGAATGACCGGCGGCGGCACCCCGCCCTGCCGCGTCGCCACGAACTTCGCGAGCGGAGGCCCGATCAGCAACACCCCCAGAAACCGCAGCACCTGAAGCGCCATCACGAACGGCACATCGACCGGACTCGACGCAGCGATGATCGCGACCGAATCCATCCCTCCCGGGCTAGTCGCCAGATACGCGGTAACCGGATCGATCCCCCACCACCGCGTCAACGCCGCCGCGATCCCGCCGCAGAACGCGATCAGCAGCGCCACCGACAGCAGGATCCGCGGCATCGCCTTGCCCGCCACCCGCAGCGTATCGCGCGTGAACGACAACCCGATCCGCCAGCCGACCACCGCATAGCTGATCGCCAGCAGCCACTGCGGCAGCACCGGCTGCGCAACGCCAGTGACGTTGAGCGCAGCCCCCGCGACCAGCGACCCGAGCAGCGCCCCCGCTGGCAACTTCAGCACGACCCCGACGGTCGCACCAACCCCGGCAATCGCGATCGTCCGCAAGACGGCGACGGGATCGACCGCCGCAAACCACGTGGCCGCAACATGATGCCCGCTACCACCGCCGACCATCACCGCCGCCAGCACCGACGCGACCACCGCCACGCTCACCACCCGCGTGTAGGTCATCACCGCGACCAACCGCGAGTCCGCGCCATACGCCTGCGCCATCAACACCATCGCGCTCGCCGCGCCCGGCGTCGATCCCCACACCGCGACGGTGCCCGGCAACACCTGCCACCGGCTCAGCAAATATCCGAGCACGCTACTGGCCGCGAGCGTGACGAAGTTGACCATCAGGAACACCGGCCAGTGATCCGCCACCGTCGCGACGATCCCCGTGGTGATCGACCCCGCAATCAAAGTCCCGACGGCCGCCTGCGCCCCGCGAAACGCCGAAGTCGGCACGCTCAGAGACCATCCCCGCACCGCCAGCACGACCGCGGCGACCATTGGCCCGAGCAGCAACCCCGCAGGCAGCCCGACGACTTCGAGCAGCGCGGCGATCACCGCCGACAGCGCGATCAAGACGGCCCACCGCCAGATCATGGCTTGGTGGCGAACCAGATCGTGTGCCGCGCGCCGCCCTTCCGCTTCGCCCGCGCGATAACTTCGTCGACCGCGAAACCCGCTTCGGCAAGCCGGGTAGCGAACGGCTTGCTCGGCGCCGACGACCACACGGCAAGCACCCCGCCCGGCCGCAAGGCCGATCGCGCCAGAGACAATCCGCGCGCCCCGTAAAGCCGGTCGTTACCCGGCCGCGAAATTCCGTCCGGACCGTTGTCGACGTCGAGCAGGATCGCGTCCCAATCACCCTCTGCGATCGCCGCGGCGACATCGCCCTCGAAAATGCGCGTCCGTGGATCGGTCAGGCTGTCCCCGTGCAGCGCCGCCATAGGCCCCCGCGCCCA
The DNA here is from genome assembly GCF_003050745.1 of Sphingomonas sp. PP-CE-3G-477. Classification (GTDB taxonomy): domain Bacteria; phylum Pseudomonadota; class Alphaproteobacteria; order Sphingomonadales; family Sphingomonadaceae; genus Sphingomonas. The sequence goes on from NZ_QAOF01000007.1 coordinate 38,573, forward strand.
TTCGATCACCGCCGGTACGATCTCGGCAACCGCAACTGCCGTGTCAGGACCGAGCCGTGCCAGCGCCGCGCGAAGGGTAAACCCCATGCCAAGCCCGCCGATCAGCATCCGCACGCCCGACCGCCCGCCGATCCGGTCGCAAGCCTGCTCCGCCAGAGCCTCTTCCGACCCGCTCAGCCGGCTGTTCATCAACTCGTTCGCGCCGAGCATGATCGAGAACTCCGCGCCACGTTGCAGCAACCGGAGTTCACCCCCACCCGGCACCTGCGCCGTTCCCAACAGCACCCGAGGGATCATGCCGACCAAGCCGCAATGTCGTCCTGCTCACCGATCAAGGCCAGCCCATGCGCGATCGACGTCAGCTCGCCGCCGCTCATGATCGCCGCCTCGCCGAACCGCTCGACGAAAATCCGGCGGATACGCGGGATCAGCGACGATCCCCCAGTCAGGAACACCCGGTCGATCTCGTCGCCACCGACGTTCGCCACCTCCAAGGCCCGGTCGACCGCCGCCTCGATCCGCACGACGTCGTCGGCGATCCAGCCCTCGAACTGCGCCCGCGTCACGTCCGCCTCGATCTCCAGCCCCGCACCCGCAAAGTGGAAATGCGCATCCTCGCCACTCGACAGCGCGCGCTTGAGCGACCCGACCGCATCGTACAGCGGATAGCCCAGTTCGTTCTCGATCACCGCGATCATCCGCCCGATCGCGTCGGGATCCACGGCGGTCTTCTGCAACCGCTCCAGCTCGGTCATCGTCTTGCGGTTGCGCATCAGGGCGAGGCGTGACCAGTCCGCGAAATCGGCGAAATACGCGCGCGGAATCTCCAGCTCCTTGCCGAACGACTTGTACGCGCCGCCCTTGCCGAGCATTGGCAGCACCAGCCGGTCGAGGATCCGGTAATCGAACCGGTCGCCCGCGATCCCGACGCCGGCATGCCCCAGGGGCGTGCACCGCCGCGCCGCGCCCGGCTCGGCAACGCGCACCACTGAAAAGTCGCTCGTCCCGCCGCCAAAATCCGCCACAAGGATCGTCGCCGGCTCGGTCAGCCGCGTCGCGTAGCTATACGCCGCACCGAGCGGTTCGTAGACGTAATGGATCTCCGCCCCGAAGCCTTTGAACATCGCGTCATACCGCGTCCGCGCCAGTGCCTCGTCGGGCCGCGCGCCGGCGTATTCGACTGGGCGGCCGACGACGATCCGGTGCGGCCGCGTGTCGAGCTTGCCGCCCGCATGCGAAATCAGCTTCTCGAGAAACAGCTGGCCCATCTCCTCGAACCGATAACGCTTGTCGAAGACCGAGGCCTGCTCGAAGGTCTTCATCGCCGCGACCGACTTAAACGACTGGATGAACCGGCTGTCGAGCGGGTATTCCATATACTCCGCGATCGCCCAAGGCCCCGCCTCCGACGCGAGCCCCTTGCCGCTGTCGTCCTGCCAGAAGCACAGCGCCGAGCGAAACACCGGGCTCGTCTCGGCAGGGGCGGCGAACGTCACCAGCTCCGGCGAACCGCCTTTGGTCCCAAGCGCCACGACGCTGTTGGTCGTGCCGAAATCCAGCCCCAAAGCGGGGCCGCCAGCGTCCGTCTGCATCGCGTCATCCTTCAATGAACGCGCGCCTATGCCGACGCGGGGACCGGGATGGCAACCAGTAAAGTCGGTTTCAGGGCAGGCGACGCGAGCTTAGCGGCGCTTCAACCGGACAAGCGCGGCATCGAGCGCGGACAGGAAGCTCGACCGGTCGCTCTTCGAAAACGGCGCCGGCCCGCCGATGATGTCGCCGCCCGCACGCAGGTCAGCCATGATCGCGCGGGTGGCGATGGCGCCGCCGATCGAACTGGTGGTGAATGGCTTGCCGGTATTGGCGAGTACGGTCGCGCCGGCTTTCACGCAGCGGTCGGCGAGCAGGATGTCGGCGGTGATCACGACCGACTTCGCGTCGGCCTGTTCGGCGATCCAGTCGTCGGCCGCGTCGAACCCGTCGCTGACCACGACACGGGAGATCAACGGGTGGACCGGAATGCGGAAATGGCTGTTGGCGACGATCGTCACGGGGACTTCATGGCGCCACGCGACCTTGTAGATCTCGTCTTTGACGGGACATGCGTCGGCGTCGACGAGGATGCGGATTGGGGTGTCCGCGGTCATGCGGACCATCGCGATTGCAGGCCGACCATCCCCGTATCCTTATTGTAGCGTCCCAAATGCATCACCGAGCCACCCAACGCCTCCGCCCCCCCAAACCACCGTCATCCCAGCGGAAGCTGGGATCTCCCTGTTTTGCGCGCGTCGCGAGCCACGTGGGATACCCCAGCTTTCGCTGGGGTGACGGGTTTGGGGAGGGCTTAGGCAAAGGACTTTGGTTGAGTGAAGAGCCCAACCAAAGGATCGTGCTAGCTCAGCTACGCTCGCGGTTACCACGGTACGGAGGCTTCCGCGCCGGAGCCGGACCGCCACGCGGGGCCGCACGGTGAAGCGTCGAGCGGGGACCGCTCGCATTGCTGCGACCACCGCCACCACCGTCATGCCGAGCGCCGCTCTCGGGCGCGCCCTGCATCGCCTCGATCGCCACGCCGCTCTCTTCCTCGCCAGCCTGCGCAGTCCGCTGAATCGCCGCCGAGAACCGCGACGCCACAGCGCGAGGGATCTCGAACGCCGTCTCGTTCGGCCCAATCCGGATCGCACCGATCTCGGACTTCGTGATGTGCCCGCGACGGCAGATCAGCGGCAGGATCCAGCGCGGATCGGCGTTCTGGCGACGGCCGATATCCATCCGGAACCACACCGTGTCCTCAAAGCCGGCGCGCGGCCCCTGCGAACGCTCGTCCTGAGTCGGCTGCTTGCTCTGGTCAATCAGGTCCTCGGCCTGCGGCATCGTCGCGCGGTGCATGTGCACCAGCGCGGCGGCGATATCTTCCGGCGTCTTTTCGGCCATCAGGCGGACGGCGAGTGCGCGATCCTCCTCCTCGACCTCGACCGGCTGCAACAGCATGCCGATCAGCCGCTCGTGATCGTTCTTGCGGATGTCCTCCGCTGTCGGGGCGTTGACCCACTCCGCGTTGATCTTCGCACCACGGAGCATCATCTCGACGCGACGGCGGCGCGGGAACGGCACGATCAGGACGGCGGTGCCCTTCTTGCCCGCACGACCGGTACGACCCGAGCGATGCTGGAGCGTCTCGGCATCGCGCGGCAGTTCGACGTGAACGACCAGCGACAGCGTCGGAAGATCGATACCGCGAGCGGCAACGTCGGTCGCCACGCAGACGCGCGCACGGCGGTCACGCAGAGCCTGAAGCGCAGCGTTACGCTCGTTCTGCGAATGCTCGCCGGACAGGGCGACGGCGGCAAAGCCACGTTCGACCAGGCTCGCATGCAGATGGCGCACATTGTCGCGCGTGGCGCAGAACAGCATCGCCGTCTCCGCCTCGTGGAAGCGCAGCAGGTTGATCACCGCATGCTCGATCTCGGACGGCGAGACCGTGACGGCCTGGTACGAAATGTCGCCATGACCGCGATCCTCGCCGACGGTCGAGATCCGCAGCGCGTCCTTCTGGTAGCGCTTGGCGAGCGCGACGATCGGCCGTGGCATCGTCGCCGAGAACAGCAGCGTGCGGCGTGCTTCAGGCGACGCGTCGAGGATCTGCTCGAGGTCTTCGCGGAAGCCCATGTCGAGCATCTCGTCGGCCTCGTCGAGCACCGCAACCTTCAAGGCCGACAGGTCGAGCGCGCCACGCTCAAGATGGTCGCGCAGACGCCCCGGCGTGCCGACGACGATATGCGCGCCGTGGGCAAGCGAACGACGCTCCTTCGAGGCGTCCATTCCGCCGACGCAGGTCGAGATACGCGCACCGGCCTTGGCATAGAGCCACATCAGCTCGCGGCTGACCTGGAGTGCCAACTCGCGAGTCGGCGCGATGCAGAGGACGAGCGGCTTGTGCGGCGCGGGCAGGCGCTGGACGCCGTCCTCGCCCGCTTCACCGAGCAGCTCGCCGGCCATCGCCAGGCCGAACGCCACGGTCTTGCCCGAGCCGGTCTGCGCCGACACGACGAGGTCGCGACCGATCGCATTGTCCTCGATCACATGAGCCTGCACGGGGGTGAGCGCGGTATAGCCGCGCGCTTCGAGCGCCTCGGAAAGAAGCGACGGAATATTTGTAAAAGGCATGTACGTCCTAATTGGTGGCCGGCTTACGCAACGGCAAGGCACTGGCGTGGTGGTCCCTACAGGACTTGACCCGCGGCCCACCCGCTCGCCCATGCCCATTGGAAGTTGTAGCCGCCGAGCCACCCTGTGACATCGACCGCTTCGCCGACTGCATACAGCATTGGTACGCGTTTGGCTTGCATTGTTTGCGATGACAGTTCCGCGGTGCTAATTCCGCCTGCGGTGACCTCGGCCTTGGCATAGCCTTCGGAGCCGTTTGGCGTGAATTGCCAATGGCTTAGCGCGCGCTCGACGTCCTGGAGTTTCCGGTCGGTGAGCGCGGAAATCTCGCTCGTCATGCCCAAACGCTCGCTCAAAGTCTCCGCGAGTCGGTCTGGAAGCGTGTTTCCGAGCAGTTTCCGGAGAGTCGCGCGCGGCGTGGTACGCTTGGCGGCGGGGAGCCAGCCGGACTCGCGATCGGGGAGAAAATCGATCCCGACGGGCTGGCCGTTGCGCCAATAGGAGGACACTTGCAGGATCGCGGGGCCGGACAGGCCGCGATGCGTGAACAGCGCGGCCTCGCGGAACGCGGTCTTGTCGGCGGTGGCGACGACTTCGGCAGCGACTCCGGACAGTTCGCGGAACAGCGTCTCGTCCCCGCCAAGCGTCAATGGGACGAGCGCGGGGCGGGGTTCGACGACCTTCAGCCCGAACTGCCGCGCGAGATCATAGGCGAACCCGGTCGCGCCCATCTTCGGGATCGATGGGCCTCCGGTGGCGATGACGAGCGCAGACGCGGTGACGGTGCGGCCGTCGAGCGATACGCGGTAGCGGCCGTGTGCGTGCTCGACTCCGGTGACTGCGCGGCCGAGCGACAGGTCGACGCGGCCCTTGTCGCATTCGTCGAGGAGCATCTCGACGATCTGCTTCGCGGAGCCGTCGCAGAAGAGTTGGCCGAGCGTCTTCTCGTGCCACGCGATGCCGTAGGATTCGACGAGCGCGAGGAAATCCTGTGCGGTGTAGCGGCCGAGTGCGGACTTGGCGAAATGCGGGTTGGCGGAGATGTAGCGGTCGGCGGCGGTGTGGACGTTGGTGAAATTGCACCGCCCGCCGCCGGAGATCAGGATCTTCTTGCCGGCCTGGTCCGCATGATCGACGAGCAGGATCTTCCGCCCGCGCTGGCCTGCGACGGCGGCGCACATGAGACCGGCTGCGCCTGCGCCGAGGATTATCGCGTCGTATTCGGACAAGTGTCGCTCCGTGCGGCTTGGTTGCGCGAGCCGCTAGTCAAGAATGTTTCCCCGCGAAGGCGGGGACCCAGACTGGGCTCCCGCCTTCGCGGGAGACAAGGGGTGGTCGCTGTAGCGTGTTCGGAGTGTGCCACATAGGTGGTGAGGCGTTCGTAAGTCTACGAGACTAATGTGCCAGATAGCACCACCCCGGCGAAGGCCGGGGCCCAGTTGGGGGACGGCAGTGGCGCAAGTTGCGCCTCGTTACTGCAACCTTTCCAACTGGGCCCCGGCCTTCGCCGGGGTGGCGGCACCTGAGATGGTGGCTTGTGAAAGAGCGACAATCTCCGATGGCACCGTGCATCATAGCGGACTGAACGCCCGCCCCCTTCTGCTCCCTCTCCCCTCCGGGGAGAGGGTCGGGGTGAGGGGCCGCCAAGCAGTGCGTCGCCAGGAACAGCCCCTCACCCAACCCTCTCCCCGGAGGGGAGAGGGCTTCTGGCTCCCAACCTACCGCAGCTTGGCGATATTCAACGAGTCTTCCTTAGCCCGAACCTTCACCGACTCCTCACTCCGAGTCAGCGCCTTGGCGATCGCCTTCAACGCCATGCCCTTCTTCGCCAGCGTATGCAGCTTCTGGATCTCGTCCTGCGTCCACGCCTGACGATGCCGTTCGAATTTCGCTTCAGCCATCAGCCGTCATCCTTGTCGATCGCCAGAACCTCGATCGCGTCCGCCTTGTCCGCGAACGCGACCGTCTCGCCAACCGCCGCGCCCATCAGTGCACGCGCCAGCGGTGCCGAGAACGCCAGCCGGTCCTCGCCCGGCTCAGCCTCGTCACCACCCACAATCGCAATTACGCGCTCAGCGCCGTTCATCCGAACACGAACGCGCGATCCGATCCCGACTTCATCATCCTCCGGCGAAGGCGCGAGTTCGGCGGTCGTCTGGCGCGTGAGCCAATAGCGCAGGTCGCGCAGCAGCAGCTTCCGCGCTTCCTCATCCGTCTCTGCAGCAACCGCAGCCTCGATCGCGACCACCCGCTCGCCGAGCAACCGAAGCCCGCGCGCCGTGACCAGATTAGGCCCCGGCGCGATCGGCTGTTCGAACTTCGGCTCGAGATGTTCCTCGTCACTCTCGCGACGAAACGCGACACTCATGACCTTACTTCAGACACGCGACGATTCCAGCGATCGCCGCCAGCGTCCCGTCGACGTTCTTCACCTTCACGACGTCCAGCCCAAGCTGCTCCGCCGGATAATCATTCCCACCCGGAAAGATCGCGTCGCCGATGAACATCATCTTGTCGAGCGCGATCCCGCTCGCCTCGTTGAGCTTCTTCAAGCCGTAGGCCTTGTCGACACCCTCACGCGTGATGTCGATCGAGGTCGCCCCGCCCATGTTGATCGACAGCCCCGGCAGGCGCTTCTGCAGATCCGCCTGGATGACCTTGCGCTTGGCGAAGTCCGGATCCCAGCTGTGCTTCGCATCGATCGGCGCTTCCTGTCCGAGTGCGGAGAACGTGATCTGGCTCCCGCGATCCTCGATCCGCTCGCCCCAAGTCTGCTCCGGCACGAAACCAGTGGCTTCCAACGACTCGTCGAACGCGTGCAAGATCTTCTGCTTCTCGTCGTCCTCGAACAGCTCGGCATACACCGCGCGCCATTCGCCATCGAACCGGTACAGCTTGGTGCCGGTCGTCGGCATCAGCCACAGCTTGGTGCGATCCGCGCGCTCGGGCAGGCGCGACGCGACCTGCTTTTCGAACTGCGGCCAGTCGCCGCCCGAGATCACCGCGACATGCGCGACGTCGAGCAGGTTCGCCAGCGCCTCGCCCATCGGCTCCTGCAGGGGCTGCTTGCTCTCGGCCAGCGTTCCATCAAGGTCGAAGGCAACCAACTCTTTCATGCGGAAACTCCAGTAAGGATAAACGTATCGATCGCGTACGCGACGCCATCGGCATCGTTCGCGCTGGTAATCTCGTGCGCGACGTCACGGACAGTCTGTGGCGCGTTGCCCATCGCAATCGCCAGCTTGGCGCGCTTGAGCATCGCGATGTCGTTGGCCTGATCGCCGATCGCCGCGGTCTCGGTCAGCGAGATCCCGAACGCGTCCGCCAGTTCCTCGATCCCGCTGCCCTTGTTGCCGGCGACAGGCGTGATGTCGAGGTAATAGGTCTGCGACTGGACGATCGTCGCCTGCGTATCGAACTTGGCGGCGACCTTTGCATGCAGGTCGCGCAACAGATCCTCGTCATCGCTGACGAACGTCACCTTGTCGGCCTTGGCTAGCAGGTCGGTGAAGTCGGAGACGATCACCGGGTCCTGCGCGGAGGCTTTCTTCTCGCTGCCAACATGCCCGCCCTGGTCGGTGCTGGCATACCAGACGTCGCCTGCGAAGAACCACGTGTCGACCGGCGCGTCACCGATGATCTCCATCGCGCCGCGGACAACATCGATGTCGATCATGTGGTGCTCGATCACGGTGCCGTCGCGCTTGAACACGATCCCGCCGTTGAACGCGCCCATCGGCTCGTCGATGCCGAGCAGGTCCGCGATCGGCATCATCCCCGACCGCGGCCGCGCGCTGATGATCGTGAAGCCAAGACCCGCCGCCTTCAGGCGCTTGACCGCATCGACAGTCGCGGGCGTCACCTTCTTTTCCTTGTCGACGAGCGTGCCGTCGACATCGGAGACCAGCAGCTTGATCGCACCATTCATGTCGGCGCTCACTGCGGCATCTCGACATGACCGCCAAAGCCATAGCGCATCGCCGACAACAGCTTGTCGCCGAACGTATGGTCCACGCGGCTGCGATAGCGCGCATACAGCGCGGCGCTCAGCACGTTGGCGGGCACCTTCTCCTCCATTGCCGCGTCGATCGTCCACTGGCCCTCGCCCGAGTCCGCGACGCTCCCGCTGAAGCCTTCGAGCTTGCCGTCCTTCGCCAGCGCGATCGCCGACAGGTCGAGCAGCCACGACGAGATCACGCTGCCGCGACGCCAGACTTCGGCGACGTCGGTCAGGTTGATGTCGAAGCGCTCCTCCTCGACGACATGCTCGCCCGACTTGCCCTTGAGGATGTCGAAGCCCTCGGCATAGGCCTGCATCAGGCCGTATTCGATGCCGTTATGCACCATCTTGACGAAGTGCCCGGCACCCGAGGGGCCTGCGTGGATATAGCCCTTCTCGGCGCGCGGATCGGCCTGGCCCTCGATGCGGCCCGGCGTGCGGACGATCGTTCCCATGCCCGGCGCCAGCGTCTCGAAGATCGGATCGAGCAGGTCGACCGTTTCCTTGTCGCCGCCGATCATCATGCAATAGCCGCGCTCGAGGCCCCACACGCCGCCCGACGTGCCGACGTCGACATAGTGGATGCCCTTCTCGGCCAGTTCCTTCGCGCGGCGGACGTCGTCCTTGTAGAAGCTGTTGCCGCCGTCGATGATGATATCGCCCGAGTTCGACTTCGCGGCGATCGCCTGGACGGTGCTCTCGGTCGGCTCGCCCGCGGGGACCATGACCCACCAGATCGCCGGGGTGTCGAGCTTGGCGTGCATGTCGTCGAGCGAGTCCGCCCCGATCGCGCCGTCGGCGGCGAGCTTCTTCACGGCTTCGGCATCGCGGTCGAACGCGACGACTTCGTGGCCGTTCTTCATCAACCGGCGCGCGATGTTGCCGCCCATCCGGCCGAGGCCGATCAGTCCGATCTTCATGGGGAATTCCTTGCTTACCCCCTCTCCCCGCCGGGGAGAGGGTTGGGGTGAGGGGCAGTTGGGGAGGGCAGCGCTCGCGTCGCCCCTCACCCAGCCCTCTCCCCAACGGGGAGAGGGAGCAGACGTTTACGCCGTTGCGGGCTGCTTCTTGGCGATCGAGCCGAGCAGGTCGTCGAACGCCTTCACGAACGACGCCACGCCCTCCTCGACCAGCTTGCCGGTCACGCCGTTCAGGTCGAGGCCCAGCCGCTCGGCTTCGGCCAGCGTATGCTTCGCGCCCTCGACGTCCTCCGTGATCGTCTCCGCCGCAGTGCCGTGGTCGCGGAACGCGTCCATCGTCTTCGGCGGCATCGTGTTGACCGTATCCTTGCCGATCAGCGTGTCGATGTAGAGCGTATCGGGATAGCTCGGATCCTTCACGCCGGTCGACGCCCACAGCAGACGCTGCGGCTGCGCACCCTTGGCGGCCAGCGCCTGCCAGCGATCCGACTTCAGGAAGTCGAGATACCATTGATACGCCATCTTCGCGTTGGCGATCGCGACCTTGCCACGGACCGCCTTCAGCGCCTCGGCCTCGGCATCGCCCTTCTCCAGACGCGCATCGATCTCCTTGTCGATCGACGAATCGATCCGGCTGACGAAGAAGCTCGCAACGCTGGCGATCTTGTCGATCGGCTGCCCCTGCTTGACGCGCTCCTCGAGTCCCGCCGCATAGGCCTCGGCAACGCGAATGTACGCGTCGAGCGCGAACAACAGCGTAACGTTGACGTTGATGCCGCTGGCGATCGTCGACGAGATCGCCGGACCGCCCGCGAGCGTCCCAGGGATCTTGATCATCAGGTTCGGCCGATCCACCGCCGCCCACAGCTTCTTCGCCTCGGCGATCGTCGCGTCGGTGTCGTCCGAGATATACGGCGACACTTCCAGGCTGACATAACCGTCCTTCGCGTCGAGCTTGTCATAGACCGGCTTCAACGTCTCCGCCGCCGCCTTGATGTCCTGGATCGCCAGATGCTCGTAGCGGTCGATCGTCGCCGCGCCGGCATGCTGCTTGTCGTATTCGGCGAGCGTCGAGTCATAGGCATCGCCGTGACCCATCGCCTTTTCGAAGATCGACGGGTTCGACGTGACGCCGGTCAGGCCGTCCTCGTCGACCAGCTTCTGGAGACCACCGGCCTCCAGGAACTTCCGGTCGACGAAATCGAGCCATACCGCCTGGCCGAAGCCTTCGAGATCGTTGAGCGCACCCATCACTTGGTCTCCATCACTTGGCGGGCGACCTTGACGACATTGTCGACGGTGAACCCGAACTTGTCCTGTAGCTTCGCGAGCGGTGCCGAAGCCCCGAAGGTCGACATCGTCACGGTCGCGCCGTCGAGCCCGACATAGCGGTCCCAACCGATCGACCCGGCCATCTCGACCGCAACGCGCGCGCGCACTTCGCGCGGCAACACGCTTTCCTTATACGCGGCGTCCTGCAGTTCGTAGCGATACCAGCTCGGCATCGACACGACCCGGCTCTTCACGCCGTCCGCCGTCAGCTTCTCGTGCGCCTCGACGACCAGCGACACTTCGCTGCCGGTCGCGATCAGGATCACGTCAGGCGTGAAGTCGCTATCCGCGAGGACGTAGCCGCCCTTTTCGAGCCCGTCGGCACTCGCATATTTAGTCCGGTCGAGCGTCGGCAGGGCCTGGCGCGACATGATCAGCGCGGCGGGCGTGCTGGCGTCCTTCAGGACCGCCTTCCATGCGGCGACGACTTCGTTCGCGTCGCTCGGACGGATCGTGTCGAGACCGGGGATCGCACGCAACGTGGCGAGATGCTCGATCGGCTGGTGCGTCGGGCCGTCCTCGCCGACACCGATCGAGTCGTGCGTGAATACCCAGATCGCGCCGACTTCCATGATCGCGGACAGGCGCACCGGCGCGCGCATGTAGTCGGCGAACACCAGGAAGGTGGAGCCGTAGGAGCGCAGATGCGACAGCGCCATGCCGTTGACGATCGCGCCCATGCCGTGTTCGCGGATGCCGAAATGGAAGTTCCGACCGGCGTAATTTTCCGCCTCGAACGAGGGCTGGCCCTTGATGTCGGTCTTGGTCGACGGCGCGAGATCGGCCGAACCACCGATCAGCCACGGCACCTTCGCCGCGATCGCATTGAGCACCTTGCCGCCCGAATCGCGGCTGGCGACGCCCTTGGCATCCGCCTCGAACGTCGGGATGTCGGCATCCCAGCCCTCGGGCAGCTCATCCTTGAGCAACAGGTCCAGTTCGGCGGACAGCTCGGGATAGGCACCGCGATACTTGTCGGTCAGCGCGACCCACTCGTCGCGCAACTTGGCACCACGCTCGGCGATCGCACCGTTGAAATGCTCGATCACGCCGTCGGGCACGTAGAACGACTTGTCCTCGGGCCAGCCGTACGCCTGCTTGGTGAGGCGGATATTCTCTTCGCCGAGCGGCTCGCCGTGCGCCTTCTCGCTGCCCGCCTTGGGGCTGCCGTAACCGATCACCGAGTGCACGACGATGAAGGTCGGCTTGTCGTTGGTCGCCTTGAACGTCTCGATCGCACGGCTCAACGCGGCGGTGTCGTTCGCGTCGTCGATATGGATGACATTCCAGCCATAGGCGTCGAAACGAAGGCCGACATCCTCGTCGAACGCCAGATCGGTCGCGCCCTCGATCGAGATATGGTTGCTGTCGTAGATCCAGCACAGGTTGCTGAGCTTCAGATGCCCGGCGAGGCTCGCTGCCTCGGCCGAAACGCCCTCCATCATGTCGCCGTCGCCACAGATCGTGTAGACGTCATGGTCGAACAGCGTGAAGCCGTCCTTGTTGTAGCGCGCGGCGAGCCAGCGCTCGGCGATCGCCATGCCGACCGAATTGCCGCAACCCTGGCCGAGCGGCCCCGTGGTGGTCTCGACGCCCGTCGTGTGACGGTATTCCGGGTGACCCGGCGTCTTCGACGACAGCTGGCGGAACTGCTCGATATCGGCGAGGCTGACGGCCTCCTTGCCGGTCTTGTTACCGTCCGCGTCGATCTCTTCGATCTTGGCGAGGTGGATCAGCGAATAGAGCAGCATCGACGCATGGCCGACCGACAGCACGAAACGGTCGCGGTTGGGCCAGTCGGCGTGCTTGGGATCGTAGCGCAGGAACTTCGACCAGAGCGTGTAGCCGACCGGCGCAAGGGCCATCGGCGTGCCGGGGTGGCCCGAATTGGCCTTCTGCACGGCGTCCATCGACAGCGTGCGGATGGTATCGATCGCCAGACGCTCGGGGGAGCCGTCCTCGTGCAGCATAGGGTCCGCCTTGGTGGGGGCGGTTGCGGTATCGGTCATGGAAGAAGCCTCGCTCTAGACGGTGACCGAACGCCGCGCATCCGATCTGGTTGCCAACATAGGATGCCTTTAGTCGGATGCACCCGTCCGTTCCAGTCGCGTAACGACGCCATCGGTGGCAATATACGCGGCATCGACCTCGTCGAGGAACAGCCCGTGGCCGAGAATGCCGGGGATCGCGGCAAGCGTGGCGGCGGTTGCGCGGGGGGCGTCGAGGGTGGCGAAGTGGCAGTCGATGACGAGATTGCCTTGGTCCGTCCGGTAGTTGTCGCGGATGATCGGGGCAGCGCCGATGTCGGTGAGCACGCGCATGACGTAGGCGCTGGCGAAGGGGAGCACCTCGACTGGCAGCTTGGCCGCGCCGATCCGGTCGACGCGCTTGGAGCCGTCGGCGATCACGACCATCCGTGCCGAGCTTGCGGCGACGATCTTCTCCCGCAGCATCGCCCCGCCTGCGCCCTTGATGGCGAAACACCGCGAGTCGATCTCGTCCGCGCCGTCGATCGTCAGGTCGACATGGGCGATGGTGGCGAAGTCGAGGATCTCGATGCCGAGTTCGCGGGCAAGTTTGCCGGAAGCGTCCGATGTAACGACGGCGTGGATTTGCAGACCTTGAGCGACACGATCGCCGAGCGCCTGGATCGCGAATGCCGCAGTCGAGCCAGTCCCCAGCCCAACCAGCATTCCGTCCCGAACTTCCGCCACGGCAGCGACCGCCGCAGCCTTCTTGTCGTCGTCGATCGAAGCCATCAGCCCACCCTTCCCTCATGCCGGGCTCGTTCCGGCAACCACCGCTCAACGCACCCGCGAGATTTTGGTTTGGAGGACTCGCACAACAAGCACCACCCCGGCGAAGGCCGGGGCCCAGTTGAAAAGGTCGCAGTAACGACGGACCGCGCTCCGTTAGCACCGTCACCCAACTGGGCCCCGGCCTCCGCCGGGGTGGTGCGATGTTCATCCTGGGTGATGCATGGGATTGCAGGAGCGCACTCCTCCTTGTTCTCCATCGAAGCGCAACGAACGCGAAAAACACCCCCAACCAATCAAACAGGTTACTCTTTCTTCCCTATTTTTCACCCCTGCTTTTCAACTGACATACTTCTGGTACATCCTCGTGGTTTAGCCCGACCAACACATGATCGCGGATTACCAAACTTGATAGCCACACGAATTTCTGCGCGGCGGTGCGCCATTCTGCTGGTGCCCGCACTGGCACTCGCGGCCTGCTCCGGCGGCGACGACAAGGCGCAAGGCAAGGCCGGCCGCGGCGGCCAACCGGGCCAAGGCACACCGACCGTCGGTTATGTCGTCGTCCAGCCGACCAGCGTCGCGATGACCACCGAACTCAGCGGCCGCACCACTGCGTTCGAAAGCTCGGACGTCCGCCCCCAGGTCACCGGCATCATCCGCCGCCGCTTCTTCACCGAGGGCACGCTCGTCAAGAAGGGCCAGCCGCTCTACGAGATCGACCCGCGCCTCTACCGCGCCGCCGCCAACGAGGCGCAGGCCAACCTCCAGAGCGCGCGCGCCAACCAGCAGGCACAGACCATCCTCGCGCAGCGTTACAAGCCGCTCGCCGAGATGGAAGCGATCAGCAAGCAGGATTACACCAACGCGGTCGCCACCTCGCGCCAGGCGACAGCCTCGGTCGCGCAGACCCGCGCCGCGCTCGAGACCGCGCAGATCAACCTCAAGTTCACCACCGTCCCCGCACCGATCACCGGGCGCATCGGCCGCTCGCTGTTCACCGTCGGCGCGCTCGTCTCGGCGACGCAGGCCGATCCGCTCGCGCAGATCCAGCGACTCGATCCGATGTTCGTCGACATCCAGCAATCCTCCGGAGACCTACTCGCGCTGCGCCGTTCGCTCGGCCAGAATGGCATCGTCGCCACCCGTGCCGAAGTCCGCCTGACGCTCGAGGACGGCAGCGAATACGGCGCGACCGGCACGGTCGAGTTCGCCGAAGCGCTGGTCAACACCGAGACCGGCACCGTGACGCTGCGCGCGCGCTTCCCCAATCCGCAGGGCCTGCTGCTCCCCGGCATGTTCGTCCAGGCCAAGTTCGCGCAGGCGATCAACCAGCGCGCGTTCCTCGTGCCGCAGGCGGGCGTGTCGCGCGACGCGAAGGGCAATGCGACGGTCTATGTCATCGATGCGAACAACAAGGCGGTCCAGAAGAAGATCAAGGCGGACCGTACGCAGGGTGCGTTCTGGGTGGTCACCAGCGGGCTCAACCCCGGCGACAGGATCATCACGCAGGGCCTGTCGAAGATCGCCCCGAACCAGCGCGTGAAGCCGGTGCCGGAAAACACCGTGCAGAAGATCGAAGCGCCCAAGGATGACTCTTCAAACGGCGACTCCAGCCAGAAAAAGGCCGGCTAAGCCCTTATGTTGTCCCGTGTCTTCATCGATCGCCCGATCTTCGCCTGGGTGCTCGCGATCATCGTGATGCTTGGCGGCATCGGCGCGATCATGAGCCTGCCGATCGCGCAATACCCCGACGTCGCACCGCCGCAGGTGACCGTCCGCGCGACCTTCCCGGGTGCCAACGCGCAGACCATCCAGAACAGCGTCACGCAGGTCGTCGAGCAATCGCTGACCGGCATCGACGGGCTGATCTATTTCAGCTCGTCCTCGTCGTCGCGCGGCTCGGTGACGATCACCGTGACGTTCGAGAAGGGCACCGATCCCGACATCGCGCAGGTCCAGGTCCAGAACCAGGTCCAGCAGACGCTGTCCCGCCTCCCCACGCAGGTCCAGCAGCAGGGCCTCGTCGTCCGAAAATCGAACCCGGACAATCTTCTGATCGTCGGCGTCTATGACGAGACCGACAAGCTGACCAACCAGGACGTCTCGGACTATCTGGTCTCGAATCTGCAGGACCCGCTCGGCCGTATTCCCGGGATCGGCGACAGCAACGTCTTCGGCGCGCAATACGCGATGCGGATCTGGCTGAACCCGAACAAGCTCGCCAGCTACCAGCTGATCCCGAGCGACGTGACGACCGCGATCCAGGCGCAGAACACCGAAGTCGCCGCCGGCGAACTCGGTGGCCAGCCCCAGCCCGACACGCAGATGCTCAACGCGACCGTGACCGCGCAGTCGCGCCTCCAGACGCCCGAGCAGTTCGCCAACATCATCTTGAAGACCACCAACGACAGCGCAGTGGTCAAGCTGCGCGACGTCGCCCGGATCGAGCTGGGCGCGGAGAACTACAACGCGCGCAGCCGCGTCAACGCGCATCCCGGCGCCGGTATCGCGGTGCTGCTAGCGCCGGGCGCCGACGCGCTCAAGACCGCCGAGCTGGTCAAGGCGTTCGTCGCCAAGTCCGCCAAGAGCTTCCCGCCGGGCCTCAAATTCGCCTACGCCAACGACACCACCGACTTCATCAAGCTGTCGATCGACGAGGTCGTCAAGACGCTGATCGAGGCCGTCATCCTCGTCGTCATCGTCATGTTCGTGTTCCTGCAAAGCTGGCGCGCGACGCTGATCCCGACGATCGCGGTCCCGGTCGTGCTGCTCGGCACGTTCGGCGTATTCTATCTCGCCGGCTTCTCGATCAACACGTTGACGCTGTTCGGGCTCGTGCTCGCGATTGGCCTGCTGGTCGACGACGCGATCGTCGTGGTCGAGAACGTCGAGCGCCTGATGGAAGAAAATCCCGAGATGACGCCTCGGGAGGCGACGATCGAATCGATGAACGAGATCACCGTCGCACTGGTCGCGATCGCGCTGGTGCTGTCGGCGGTGTTCCTGCCGATGGCGTTCTTTGGCGGCTCGACCGGCGTGATCTACCGCCAGTTCTCGCTGACGATGGTGTCGGCGATGGTCCTGTCGGTGCTGGTCGCGCTGATCCTCTCCCCCGCCCTCACCGCGACGCTGCTCAAGCAGAAGAAGAAGGACGCGGACGGCAACACCGAGAAGAGCTGGGGCGAACGTAAATTCCCCAAGGTCGCGCACTTTTTCACGCGCGCTGGCGACAAGTTCAACAGCGGGTTCGAGAAGGGCACGCAGAAATACACCAGTGCCGTGCAGTCGGTGATCGACCGCAAGTGGCTGTTCCTGCTGATCTACGCAGTGATCGTCGCGGTGCTCGCGGTGCTGTTCCTGCGGCTGCCGACAGGCTTCCTGCCGACCGAGGACCAGGGCTCGGGCATCGTCCAGTTCCAGCTTCCCGCCGGCGCCACGCAAGGTCGCACCTTCGCGCTGCAAAAGCAGATCGAGCAATATTACTTCACCAACGAAAAGGCCAACGTCCGCACGATGTTCACCGTCAGCGGTGGCGGCGGCGGCGGTGCGAGCGGCCAGAATACGGGCCAGGGTTTCGTCTCGTTCGCACCGTGGGAAGACCGCCACGGCAAGGAGAACACCGCCGAAGCGATCACCGGTCGCGCGTCGAAGGCCTTCGCCGGTTTCCGTGACGCGCAGGTTTATTCGCTCGTGCCACCAGCGGTCCGCGGTCTCGGTTCGTCGAACGGCTTCACGATGGAGTTGCAGAACGCCGGCGGGCTCAGCCAGGTCGAGTTCAACGCCGCGCGCGACAAGCTGCTTGCGCTCGCCCGCGCCGACCCGTCGCTGACCGCGATCCGCCTGACCGAACTGCCCGACGTCGCCACGTTGCGCGTCGATGCCGACCAGCAGAAGCTGTCCACGCTCGGCCTCACGCAGGCGAACGTGAACTCGACGCTGTCGACCGCCTGGGGTGGTCAGTACGTCAACGACTTCATCGACCGCGGCCGTGTGAAGCGCGTCTATGTCCAGGGCGACGCGCAGTTCCGCGCGCAGCCGTCGGACCTGAGCCAGTGGTTCGTCCGTGGATCGAACGGCCAGATGGCACCGTTCTCGTCGTTCGCGAAAACCAGCTGGGGCCAGGCACCGACCACGCTGTCGCGCTTCAACGGTATCGCCTCGTACGAAATCCAGGGCTCTGGCGCGGCCGGCGTCAGCTCGGGCGATGCGATGAACCGGATCGCCGAGCTTGCCGGCCAGATCCCCGGCACCTCGGTCGCATGGTCGGGCCTGTCGTATCAGGAACGCCTGTCCTCGGGTCAGGCACCGATCCTCTACGGCCTGTCGCTGCTGGTCGTGTTCCTGTGCCTCGCCGCGCTGTACGAGAGCTGGTCGATCCCGATCGCGGTGCTGCTCGTGATCCCATTGGGCCTCGTCGGCGCGATCCTCGCGGTGACGCTGCGTGGGCTCATCAACGACGTCTATCTCCAGATCGGCCTGCTGACGACGATGGGGCTGGCCGCGAAGAACGCGATCCTGATGATAGAGTTCGCCGAGCAGGAGGAGAAAAAGGGCAAGCGCGTCATCGAGGCGGCACTGTCAGCGGCGAAGATCCGGTTGCGCCCGATCCTGATGACGTCGTTCGCGTTCATCCTCGGCGTGTTGCCCTTGGCGCTGTCGACAGGTGCGGGCGCGAACAGCCGTATCGCGATCGGGACGGCAGTGGTCGGCGGCATGCTGACCGCGACGATCCTCGCGATCTTCTACATCCCGCTGTTCTTCGTCCTCGTCCGCCGCGGCGCGCGCGACAGCATCGCCAAGCTGCGTGGCAAACCGACCGGCTTCCAGGGCCATGATGGCCATGGATCCGATGGTGATCACAACGAACCATTGGGCCCACCCGAACCACAGGGCCCTCACCGGCCGGAGCCCGCATGATGCGCTCGCTAGTCCTGATCCTCGCCGCCTCGACCGCGCTCGCTGGCTGCTCGCTCGCGCCGAAATACGCGCGAACCGAACTCCCCGTGCCGCCGTCGCTTCCGGTCGGCAACGCGTATCTGCGCCAGTCCGAGGCGACGCTTCCCGCGATCACCTATCGCGACGTCTTCAAGGACCCGCGGCTCCAGCAGATCATCGTCCAGGCGCTCGCCAATAACCGCGATCTCCGCGTCGCCGCCGCCAACATCGCGTCGACCCGCGCGCAGTACCGCATCCAGCGCGCCGAGCTGTTGCCGCAGGTCGATGCCAGCGGCCGCTACACCTATTCGGGCGGCGGCAACGGCACCAGCAACACCGTTACGAGCGGAACGGGCGGTACGGGAACAGGCGGGACCGGAACGGGCACCGGAACCGGGACCGGTACAGGCACGGGCGGAACAGGCACCGGCACCGGCACCGGCACCGGATCGGTAGTCAGCTCGTCGAGCTCGAACAGCGCCTTCTCGGTCGACCTCGGCACGACCGCGTTCGAACTCGACCTGTTCGGCCGCATCCGCTCGCTGACCAGCGCGGCACTCGATCGCTATTTCGCCACCGAAGCCGCCGCGCGCGCCACCCGCCTCACGCTCGTCGGCGACATCGCCGATGCATGGCTGACCTACGCGTCGGACCAGAGCCTGCTCAAGATCGCGCAGGACACAGTCACGAGTTCGCAGCGCAGCGTCACGCTGACCAACGCGCGGCTGCGCGGCGGCGTCGCCCCACGCACCGATCTCCGCCAGGCACAGCAGATCCTGTTCACCGCGCAGTCCGACCTCGCGCAGCAACTCACCGCGCTCGCGCAGGACATCAACGCGTTGCAACTCCTCGTCGGCGCGCCGGTAGACGCGGCACTCCTGCCCGCCTCGATCGAACAGGCGCTGCCGACCGTCGCCACGCTGCCGGCCGGGCTCGACAGCAGCATCCTCCTGCGCCGTCCGGACGTCGTCGAGTCCGAATACCAGCTCCGCGCCACGAACGCCGAGATCGGCGCGGCCCGCGCGGAACTGTTCCCGAAGATCTCGCTGACCGGCATCCTCGGGTTCGCCAGCACGTCGCTCACCTCGCTGTTCAGCGGCGGCGCGTTCAACTATTCGGTCGCGCCCTCGGTCAGCTACCCGATCTTCCGCGCCGGCGCCGGGATCGCCGGCGTCGCCTATTCGAAGGCGCAACGCGACGCCGCGCTCGCGACCTACGAGAAGACGATCCAGACCGCGTTCCAGGAAACCGCCGACGCGCTCGCGCGTCAGGGGACGATCGCCGATCAGCTCAAGGCAAACCAGAACTTCTCCGAAGCGGCGCTGGACACCTACCGCCTGTCCGACGCGCGCTATCGCGGCGGGATCGACACCTTCCTCAACTCGCTCGACGCGCAACGCTCGCTCTACACCGCGCAGCGTAACCTCGTCGCGACGCAGCTCGTCGGCGCGAGCAACCGCGTGACGCTCTACCGGGTGCTGGGCGGTGACTCGACGCTGGAGGCCACCGCAGGCGGACCGCAAGCGGTGACGATGAGCGGCGCTCCGAGGTCCGAGACGAACTGAGGCGTCGGCGCTTCGCATCTTACCATATCCGAAACCTATTCAAGCCAGAATGGGTGGATGTACGCGCCCCTCCCCGTTGCCGATCGCCGCGCGCGCGATCGACTGCCCATTCCCGCCGTGTTCGGACTGGGCGAGGAAACGCGTGAACAGATCGCCGCGATGCTTGGCCGAAAGCTCGACCAGGCCGCCGCGGTATGGCCGCTCACCTTCGCGGCGCAGGCGCTCGCCTGCGCGCTGCTGATCCTCATAGGTTTCGTCGCGCCGTCCGCGGCCGGCCTCGGTGTGCTCGTGCCGGTCATCGGGATCCATGCCGCGATCCTCGGCTCAGTATCCTCCGCGATTTTCAGCCTGTTGCGGCTGCCGAGGCTGCGCCGGTGGCCAGCCTATCAGCGCAACCGCATTCTGATGCTCCTCGTCGCATCGACCTCGGCGGTGTTGCTGTCGATGCTCTGGACCGTTGCCCATCTGCCGGCCGGCCCGTTGCAGCTCGGGTGTTTCGCCGCAGCGACGGGCGCGCTCATCGTCACCGCGGTCGGGGTCCATGCCGTCCGCGCCGCGACGCTCGGCCTGGGTATCGGGATCGTGCTGATGCTGGCGATCCTGGCCGGTGTCGGCGTGCCTCTCGGAGTCGCACTCCTGTTCCTCGGCTGCCTCGTGCTCGCGACCCGGCAACTCGCGCGGATCGATCACGAGATGGAACTCGGCCGCACCGAAGCGGCCGGCGAAGGACGGCTCGCGATCAGGATGATCGCCGAATTCGAGAGCTATGGCACCGGCTGGTTCTGGGAAGCCGATCGCCAGGGCCGCGTCACCCATCTGTCCGCCAAGGTCGCCGAAGACCTGGGCCTGGCGGATACGGCCGTGGGACAGCCGCTGATCGACCTGTTCCGGATGGACAGCGATACGCCCGGCACCGAGCGGACGCTGGCGTTCCACATCGCGTCGCGCACGTCGTTTTCCGACTATTCGGTCTGCGCCGCGACCGAGGGCGCCGTCGAGCGCTGGTGGTCGATCTCCGGCCGTCCGGTCGTCGACGATCTCGGTCGGTTCCAGGGCTTCATCGGCTCGGGCAGCGACCTGACGGAACAACGCCGGTCCGAGGCGGAGATCACGCGCCTCGCGTTGTTCGACGGCCTCACCGGGCTGGCCAACCGCCAGCGGATGCGGCTGTCGCTCGACAAGACGCTTGCGCAGAACACCGGGCCGTACCGGGCCACGTCGCTGTTCCTGATGGATCTCGATCGGTTCAAGGCGGTCAACGATACGCTCGGCCACCAGGCCGGCGACGCGCTGCTGCAACAGGTCGCACAGCGGCTCCAGCGTGGCATCGCCGATGCGGGGCTGGTCGGGCGATTGGGTGGCGACGAATTCAAGGTGGTGCTGCCTGGAATCGACAATCGCACCACGCTCGGCGCGCTCGCGCGTGAGGTGATCGCGTCGCTCTCGGAGCCCTATTTCATCAACGGCGCCTCGGTCACGATCGGCTGCTCGATCGGCATCGCCATCGCACCCGAGGACGGCGACACATCGGAAACGCTCGTCCGCAACGCCGATCTCGCGCTCTACGCCGCCAAGGCCGACGGCCGCGGCGTAGCCCGATTCTATTCGGACGACATGCTGACCGGCGCACGGACGCGCAAACTGCTCGAAGACGATCTGCGCGCCGCGGTATCGCAGGGCGCATTCCACCTCTGCTATCAACCCGTCGTCAGCACGAAGACGACGCGGATCGTCGGCTACGAAGCACTGATCCGGTGGTTCCACCCGACGCGCGGGCTCGTCTCGCCTGCCGATTTCATCCCGGTCGCCGAGGAATGCGGGCTGATCGAGGCGATCGGGGAATGGGTGTTGCGCACCGCGTGCATGGAGGCGGCGCGCTGGCCCGGCACCGTCCGCGTCGCGGTCAACGTGTCGCCGATCCAGTTCGCCAATCCGGCGCTGCCCGCGCTCGTCACCAGCGCGCTGGCGCAATCGGGGATCGCACCGGGCCGGCTGGAACTGGAGATCACCGAAGGCGTGTTTCTCGACGAGACGGCGTCGTCGGAGCGGATGTTCAGGGCGCTGAAGACGATCGGCGTCCGGCTTGCGCTCGACGATTTCGGCACCGGCTATTCGTCGCTCGGCTATCTGCGCAACGCACCGTTCGACAAGATCAAGATCGACCAGTCGTTCGTCAAAGGCGCCGCCGAACCCGGCAACCGCAACGCCGCGATCATCAAGGCGATCGTCACGCTCGCCGACACGCTCGGCATGGAGACGACCGCCGAGGGGGTCGAGGTGCAGGACGAGATCGATCTGGTCCGCGACCTCGGGTGCAGCCATATCCAGGGCTATGTCTATGGTCGCCCGGTCCGCGCGGACGAGGCGTTGCTGCAACTGGGGGTCGAGGATGCCACCGCCACCGCCAGCGGCTTCAAGGTGAGCCGCGCGCCGCGCACCAAGATGTTGCGCTCGGCGCGCATCATGATGGACGGCGTCCGCGGCGACGTCAGGATCCGCGACATTTCGACATCGGGAGCGATGCTCGACGGGCTGCGGATCAAGGGCAATCCCGACGGCGTCGAGATGCAGATCGAACTGCTCGAGGACCAGATGGTCGCGGCCCGCGTCCGCTGGGCGCGCGGCGGCAAAGCAGGGATCGAGTTCCACGAGGCGTTCGACCTCGATAGCCTGAACCAGGGCCAGGGAACGCGTCTTCGTCGCGCGGGCTGAGCGATGGAACCGTCCTTCCGTGCCAGCCGGATCGGCTTTTAGCGGGAACCAACCGCCGTCGCCCGCCGTCTCTCCATCATGGTAAACCGCCTCCCGATCAGAGCCTTGGCCTTCGACGTGTTCGGAACGGTCGTCGACTGGCGCTCGGGCATCGCGCGCGACGCCGCCCCGGTCCTCGCCGGCCTCGGCCGCACCGATATCGACCCGCACGCCTTCGCCGACGGCTGGCGCAAACGCTATCAGCCGGCACTCGAAGAGGTCCGTAGCGGACGGCGACCGTTCGTCATTCTCGACACCCTTCACCGCGAAGCACTCGAAGACCTGCTCCGTCACCACGGCATCGACCCCGCCGCGCTGGATGAGGCCACGCTCGTCGACCTGACTCACGCCTGGCACCGGCTCGATCCCTGGCCCGACTCGGTCGAGGGTCTCACCCGCCTCAAGGCCCGCTACCCGATCGTCACGCTCAGCAACGGCAACATCGCGCTGATGCTGGAGATGGCGCGCCGCGCCGGCCTGCCTTGGGACGCGATCCTCGGGGCGGAAGTCAGCCGCGTCTACAAGCCGCTCCCCGAATCCTACCTCGCCACCGCGCGGTTTCTCGGCATTGCGCCTGGCGAACTCTGCCTCGTTGCCGCGCACCACAGCGACCTCGCCGCAGCGCGCGGCGCTGGCCTGCAAACCGCCTATGTCGACCGCCCGCACGAATATGGCGGCCGCCCGGCACCCGACGCGGACGCCGCGCAGGATTGGGACCATAGCGTCGACAGCCTGACCCGATTGGCGGACGAACTGTGCCGATGACCCGCCGACCTGCCCGCGAACCGGTAGAAACGCACGACGCGTCCCCGTATCGAACGTGCACCGGAGTAAAATTCGGCCCGGCGTGCGACCCGGCAGGAATTTGAGATGACCACACAAACGGCCGAGGCCGATTTCCTGACCGGTGGCGGCGAGATGGCCGAGATGATCCGCGTGCATGACTGGTCGTCGTCGCCGCTGGGGCCGATCGAGCACTGGCCGCAGTCGCTCCGTTCGATCGTCTCGCTGATGCTCGCCTCGGAATTCGCGATGTGCCTCGCCTGGGGCCCGGAACTCGGCTTCCTCTATAACGACCATTACGCGCGCATCATGCACGACAAGCACCCGCAGGCGCTCGGCCAGCGGTTTGCGGACGTATGGGCGGATGTCTGGAGCGATATCAGCCCCCTGGTCGACAAGGCGCTGGCGGGCGAAGCGTCGTTCTTCGAGAATCTGCCGCTCGTCACCGACCGCAAGGGCTATGACGAGCACGCCTGGTTCACCTTCTCCTACTCGCCCGTGCGCGACGAGAGCGGCGCGATCGCGGGCATGTTCTGCTCGACCTACGAAAGCACCGAGCGCGTCGTGACCGAACGCGCGCTGCGCGACGAGCGCGAGCGGATGAGCCAGATGTTCGCGCAGGCGCCGACCTTCATGGCGATGTTGCGCGGGCCCGAGCACCGGTTCGAGCTGACCAACCCCGGCTACGACAAGCTGATCGGCCACCGCGAAGTGCTGGGCCGCACCGTCGCCGATGCCTTGCCCGATGCGGTCGAACAAGGGTTCCTCGACCTGCTCGACGGCGTGTTCACGGGCGGCGACGCCTTCACCGCGCGCGGGATGCTGTATGCGGTCCAGGCCGAACCCGGTGGTCCGATCGACGACCGCTATGTCGATTTCGTCTACCAGCCGATCCGCGACGCGACCGGCGCGGTCGTCGGCGTGTTCGTCGAGGGCGCAGACGTCACCGATCGCAAGACGCTCGAACGCGACCTGCAATCGCTCAACGCCGACCTCGAACAGCGCGTCCGCGACCGCACGCAGGAACTGATCGAAGCGCAGGAAGCGTTACGCCAGGCGCAGAAGATGGAGGCGGTCGGCCAGCTCACCGGCGGCATCGCGCACGATTTCAACAATCTGCTCCAGGGCATCACCGGCAGCCTGGAGATCGTCCAGCGTCGCGTCGCGCAAGGCCGGGTAAGCGAACTCGATCGCTTCATCACCGGCGCGACCACTGCCGCCAACCGCGCCGCCTCGCTGACCCACCGCCTGCTGGCGTTCTCGCGCCGCCAGCCGCTCGATCCACGCCCGGTCAAGGTCAACCCGCTGGTCGCCTCGCTCGAAGACCTGCTCCGCCGCACCACTGGTGAGCAGATCGAACTCGAAATGGTGCTCGCCGGTGGTTTGTGGACGACATTGTGCGATCCCAACCAGCTCGAGAATTCGCTGCTCAACCTCGTCATCAATGCGCGCGACGCGATGCCGCATGGGGGCAAGCTCACGATCGAGACGTGCAACGCGCATCTCGACGATCATTTCGCCGCCAGCCAGCGCGACGTCCGGCCCGGCCATTACGTGTGCATCTGCGTGTCCGATACCGGCACCGGCATGTCCGCCGACACCATCGCCAAGGCGTTCGAGCCGTTCTTCACGACCAAGCCGATCGGCCAGGGGACCGGGCTCGGCCTGTCGATGATCTACGGTTTCGCGCGCCAGTCCGAGGGCTATGCGAGGATCTATAGCGAGCTTGGCCAGGGCACGACGATCAAGCTGTATCTGCCGCGCCATTACGGCGAAGCGGAGCAGGACGAGGCGCTGCCCGGCCTGACGCAGGAGCATGTCACCGATGCTGGCGAGATCGTGCTGGTAGTCGAGGACGATTCGGTCGTCCGCGCGCTGATCGTCGAGGTGCTGGGCGAATTGGGCTATCAGGCGATCGAGGCGCATGACGGCCCTGCCGGACTTGAGCGCCTGCGCACGATGGAGCGCGTCGACCTGCTCGTCACCGACATCGGCCTGCCCGGCCTGAACGGTCGCCAGGTCGCAGATGCAGGCCGCGCGTTGCGTCCCGACCTGCGCGTACTGTTCATGACGGGCTATGCGGAGAATGCAGCGCTGGCGTCAGGCTTCCTTGAGCCGGGCATGTCGATGATCACCAAGCCGTTTGCGATGGAAGCGCTGGCGACGCAGATTCGGACGATGATCGAGGGCTGAGGCGGACCGGGCGCGCCAACCAATCGCCGCCATTCCCGCCAATCACCACCCCGGCGAAGGCCGGGGCCCAGTTGGAAAGGTCGCAGTAACGACGCGCCGCGCTGAGTTAGCAACGCCCCCCAACTGGGCCCCGGCCTTCGCCGGGGTGGGGCGATTTGAGGTTACCTTCGCATCACCACCGTTCCCCCGCGAAGGCGGGGGTCCAGGAATCAAGTAGGGCGACGTTCGTGGTTCCTGGGCCCCCGCCTTCGCGGGGGAACTAGAGCGCCCCCCCCATATCCAGTGCCTACTCCTACCTGCTCCGCTTGAAGCAACATTTGCCACCTTCCGCCCTTAAATAATTTTTCGTTCCCGCTTCGCCCCCTTGCGCTTCACGAACCCCGCAGAAGTCCACGCGTCGCGAATATCCCGCCCGGCCAAGCCGCATGCGAACGCGACGAACCGAGCCCCCGACCACCCCCGCACCCCCTTGCGTCTCTCCGCGCTTTGGCACAATCTCTTGGGGTTGCGTTCGGGGGCGGACCCAATCGCTGGTAGAACATCCCTCGCATGGCCCTATGCGAACCGATCATATGCGCGCCTTCCACCGCCGCGATGATCACCTTTTGTTCTCCCGTTAGGGGCCGTCCGATGGTAGCATGGCGACATGACGCCGATTCGAACGAATACAGAACACTAGGAGCGGTTTCGATGGATTTCAGAGACAGCAGCCGGGATAGCGACATGACCACAGACACGATCGACCAAGTCACCGCCGAACAGACCACTGCAACGCCCGCCGCCGAGGCCCCCAAGGCGCCGCGCCAGGCGCAGGACAGCCACTCCGTGCGCGCGCAGATCTACCCGGTCGAGGTCGATCACAGCCGCGACGCGCTGCTGACCGAATTCGGCAAGGACACGCTCCGAGATCGTTATCTGCTCCCGGGCGAGAGCTACCAGGACCTGTTCGTCCGCGTCGCGTCGGCCTATGCCGATGACGCCGGCCACGCGCAGCGCCTTTACGACGCGATCTCGAAGCTCTGGTTCATGCCCGCCACGCCCGTTCTCTCGAACGGCGGCACCGGTCGCGGCCTGCCGATCTCGTGCTATCTCAACTCGGTCCCCGACAGCCTCGGCGGTATCGTCGACACCTGGAACGAGAATGTCTGGCTCGCCTCGCGCGGCGGCGGCATCGGCACCTATTGGGGCAACGTCCGCGGCATCGGCGAGCCGGTCGGCCTCAACGGCAAGACCAGCGGCATCATCCCGTTCGTCCGCGTCATGGATTCGCTGACGCTCGCAATCTCGCAGGGCTCGCTGCGCCGCGGTTCGGCCGCCGTGTATCTCGACGTCTCGCACCCTGAGATCGAGGAATTCCTCGAAATCCGCAAACCCTCGGGCGATTTCAACCGCAAGGCGCTCAACCTTCACCACGGCGTGCTGATCACCGACGCCTTCATGGAAGCCGTCCGCAACGGCGACGAATGGCACCTCCGCTCGCCGAAGGACCAGGCGATCCGCGCCACCGTCGACGCGCGCTCGCTGTTCCAAAAGCTCGTCGAGACCCGCCTCCAGACCGGCGAGCCGTACATCGTCTTCGCCGACCACGTGAACAAGGCGATGCCAAAGCATCACCGCGAACTCGGCCTCAAGGTCTCGACCTCGAACCTGTGCTCGGAGATCACGCTGCCGACCGGCAAGGATCACCTCGGCAACGAGCGTACGGCCGTGTGCTGCCTGTCGTCGCTGAACCTCGAAACCTGGGATCAGTGGAAGGACGAGAAGGGCCTGATCGAGGACGTCATGCGCTTCCTCGACAACGTGCTGCAGGATTACATCGACCGCCACGAACCCGGCATGGAGCGCGCCGCCTACAGCGCGGGCCGCGAACGCTCGGTCGGTCTCGGCGTGATGGGCTTCCACAGCTTCCTCCAGGCACGCGGCATCCCGTTCGAGGGCGCGATGGCGAAGTCGTGGAACCTGCGCATGTTCAAGCACATCAGCAGCCAGGCCAACGAAGCCTCGATGCAGCTCGCGATCGAGCGCGGCCCCTGCCCCGATGCCGCTGACGTCGGCGCGATGGAGCGCTTCAGCTGCAAGATGGCGATCGCACCGACCGCGTCGATCTCGATCATCTGCGGCGGCACGTCGGCGTGCATCGAGCCGATCCCGGCGAACATCTACACGCACAAGACGCTGTCGGGCAGCTTCTCGATCAAGAACCCGTATCTCGAAAAGATGCTGAGCGAGAAGTCGAAGAACTCGGACGCGGTGTGGAACTCGATCCTCGAACAGGGTGGCTCGGTCCAGCATCTCGACTTCCTCTCGGTCGAGGAAAAGGACTGCTACAAGACGTCGTTCGAGATCGACCAGCGCTGGCTGCTCGAACTCGCCGCCGATCGCACGCCGTACATCGACCAGGCGCAGTCGCTGAACCTGTTCATCCCCGCCGACGTCGAGAAGTGGGATCTGCTCATGCTCCACTTCCGCGCATGGGAGCTCGGCATCAAGTCGCTCTATTACCTCCGCTCGAAGTCGGTCCAGCGCGCGGGCTTCGCCGGCGGTGTCGAGGCGGACAACACCATCGACCTGCGCCAGATCGACGTCGAGTCGAAGGATTACGATGAGTGCCTTGCCTGCCAGTAAGGCCTCTCGGCGTTCAAGCGTGACCCCGGCCCGTGAACCACGGACCGGGGCGCCTGACGCAAAAAACCCCGGCCCGCGCGAAGCGGACCGGGGTTCGAGCAGGCTATGCGGCGCGTTCGATACGCACCGCGTTCGCGTCAGGCCTCTTCTTCGAACGTCACCGCCACGTCGGCGTTGGCGGAAAGCCGGACCTTGCCGTCCTCGATATCCGCGACCAGCCCGAGCGAGATGAAGTGATGATGCCCTTCATGGCTGCCCGTGCCCTCGACGACCTGCGCGCCCGAGTCCTTCTTGGTCAGCTTGATGCGGTTGCCTTCGACCTTGTCGACGGTGCCGACATGGACGCCGTCCGCGCCGATGACTTCGGCATGTTCCTGGATCTTGGTTGCATCGACCATGGTCGTTCTCCTGTGGTAGGTTCGGCATCTCAACGCACGTCATGCGAGTTCGCCGCATGACATATGGTTCAGCTATCATGTTCGTGGTCGCGGGCGTGCTCGGAATCGTCGGCACCGCGATGCTGCTCCGGTTGCGCTCACCGAACATCACCGAACCGCAGACCTATGCGTTTCGGATGATCGGGATCATGCTGACGTCCGGCGCGATCGTCCTCGCGATGTCCGCCGCCGCGATGTGGCAATGGAGCACCGAGACATGACGCTGAACACGCCATGAGCCTGAATACACTGGTCCTGATCCTCGCGGTGTTCGTCCTCTGCATGGCGAACGTCATGCTCGGCCGTCACTGGAGCCGCCTCGATCACAATCCCTGGTCGAGATCGTCCTCGGATCGCGTGCTCGACATCGATCCCGAGGTCGACAGCGAGCCCGTCCCCGGCTGGAATCCCGGCACGATGGACGTCGCCAAGATCCGTCAGCGCGGTCGCCAGTTGATGATCGCCGCACCGATCGCCTCGGTCGTCTTCGTGGTCGTCGTGATGGTCAGTTCCAGCCGCTTCTAGTTTCCATTCTACCGTTTCACCCAGTTTCCCAAATTTCTTCCGGAGTATCCCATGTCCCTCCTTCACGCCTCCAAGCAGTACAAGCCGTTCGAATACCCCTGGGCGTTCGAGTTCTGGAAGCGCCAGCAGCAGCTCCACTGGCTCCCCGAGGAAGTGCCCTTGGGCGAGGATTGCCGCGATTGGGCGCAGAAGCTCAGCGACCACGAGCGCAACCTGCTCACGCAGATCTTCCGCTTCTTCACGCAGGCCGATGTCGAGGTGCAGGATTGCTACCACGAAAAGTATGGCCGCGTGTTCAAGCCGACCGAGATCAAGATGATGCTGACCTCGTTCAGCAACATGGAGACGGTCCACATCGCCGCCTACAGCCATCTGCTCGACACCATCGGCATGCCCGAGAGCGAGTACGGCGCCTTCCTCGAATATGCCGAGATGAAGGAAAAGCATGACTACATGCAGCAGTTCACCGTCGACAACGACGAGGACATCGCGCGCACGTTGGCCATGTTCGGCGGCTTCACCGAGGGCGTCCAGCTGTTCGCGTCGTTCGCGATGCTGATGAACTTCCCGCGCTTCAACAAGATGAAGGGCATGGGCCAGATCGTCACCTGGTCGATCCGCGACGAGAGCCTCCACTGCGAGGGCATCATCAAGATGTTCCACACCTTCTGTCAGGAGCGCCAGTGCCTGACCAAGGCGGTGAAAGACGACATCGCCGACGTCTGCCAGACGACGATCCGCCTCGAGGACAATTTCATCGACCTCGCCTTCGAGATGGGCCCGGTCAACGGCATGACCCCCAAGGAGATCAAGAAGTACATCCGCTTCATCGCCGACTGGCGCATGACGCAGCTCGGCCTGAAGCCGATCTACATGATCGACGAGCACCCGCTGCCCTGGCTCGCCCCGATGCTCAACGGCGTCGAGCACGCCAACTTCTTCGAACAGCGCGCCACCGAATACTCGAAGGCCGCGACCAAGGGCCAGTGGAACGACGTCTGGGACTCGTTCGACAAGCGCCAGACCGCGAAGAAGGGGCCGGCTGCTAACGTGGACCTGAGTGAGGTTCGGGATATGTTCAGCGATTCGGTTGCGGCGGAGTAAGTCGCACCGCGCGAGGGTTTAGCGAAAGCTAAACCCCGCCCCGGCGGTGCGACCGGCCGGCGGCGCTATGAGCGCCGACCGACGGCATGGGCTTTGCCCATGCCGATCAGTCCAATACCGACCATGTTAATTCTTTGACCTGCTGTGGATCTGTTACGGTTTTATCGTTAACAAGGAAAAACCATGGCAAGCTACTCTGTGAACAACAAGGCGCAGACGAACGGCGATCATGAAGTCCACGAGACATCATGCCGCTACCTGCCGAGCGACAAGAAATATCTTGGTGATTACACATCATGTTCATCAGCCGTAACCGAAGCCAAGAAAACCTATTCGCAATCGAACGGCTGCGCGACGTGTTCGACTGCGTGCCATACTAGCTGATCGCCTTAGTTATCGCGGTCCCGCCGGCGGAAAATATCGGCGGGACCGGTGAACCATGATCGAACCGCTCCACATCGAGATCCGCCAGACGGCAATCTTTACCCGCTGGTTCGCAAACCTCCGCGACGTACGCGCCAGGGCTCGCATCGCCGCCCGCATCCGCCGCCTGTCACTCGGCCAGTTCGGTGACGTCAAATCGCTCGGTGGCGGTATCGGCGAACTGCGCATCGACTATGGCCCCGGTTACCGCATCTATATCGCACAACGTGGCGCCACGCTGGTTCTGCTGCTGACGGGAGGTGACAAATCCCGGCAAAGCGCGGATATTCAGCATGCCCGCGAAATCGCCAAGGCTTGGGAGTCTAACTGATGGCCCTTGAAACAATCGGCTGGAACGCCACCGACCATCTCGACAGCGATGCCGCAATCCTCGCCTATCTCGAAGCGGTCTTCGAAGACGGCGACCCCGCACTGATCGCCGCCGCGCTGGCCGACATATCCAACGTCCGCGGCATCGCCGAACAGCCCACACCCCAACCCGACATTGCGCTCGACTCGGTCATTCGAACGCTCAAGGCGCTCGGTCTCGAACTCACCGCGAAGGCAGCATGAGCTTCATGCCAAAGGCTGCGCAGACCTTTTGCCGCTAGAGATGATCGCAGGTGCAGACCTCGATGATTAAACTCGTTCGCCTCGCCGCGGTCGGTGACGACGCCCTGCAGCTCGTATTCTCGGATGGCGCTGCGGCGTTCTGGTCGGCCGCCGATCTCATCGCACGCGACACGGTCATGACGCGCCCTCTTTCCGACCCAGACTACTTCGCCCGCGCCATCATCGAAGGCGGCGCGCTCGCTTGGCCCAACGGGTTCGAATTGTCGGCCGACAGCCTCCATCGCCGACTGAGTCTGACGGACGAACAGGCCCTCTCCGCCACCTGACCCCGAAAGACCCCGTCCTTCAATCGGCAGGATACCGTCGACGCGTATGCAGCACAGTCACCACGTCGACCTCCCCATCGGCGGTCAGTGCATACACGATCAGATACGGCAATCCGACGACCGAAAACTCTCGCGTTCCGCTGACCTGCCCCGCACGACCCGAAAGCGGAAATTGCCCGAACATCATCGCCGTCTGGACGATGCGCACAACCACTCGTTCCGCGGCTCTGGAGTCATCTTCGGCGATCCAATCGCGGATAGCGCGAAGGTCATCGCGCGCTTGCGGCGTGAAGTTAACGATCAATCGTCAGGTCGCGTAGCACCTGTTCGACGGGGATCATCGACGACCGGTCCTGCGCCTGCCTCAGGCCACGCTCGATCTTCGCGCGCTTCCAGCTTTCATAGCCATGGTCGACCGTACCGTGATCGGCTTCCAGCTTCTCGAACTCTTCGACGTGCGTGGCCATGGGTCGAACATAGCGCACTTTGAGCTTTTCGGGTAGCCTAACCCCACCCACACCAAGGCGACCGCTTACCCCCACCATAGTGCCGCGCGAGGCCGTGGCGGACCAATACCGCGCCCAGCGACTCCCCGCTCCTCTCGACGATCCGCAGCTTCCGCCCATAGCGGTCGACGTCGCGCTTGATCGGGGTCAGCGTGAACGGGCCGGCGTTGAGCAGCGCCTGCATCTTCAGCGTCGCCGCTTGCCCCAGCCGTGCTTCGCGGGCGCAGCGCGGCGGATGGGTCTCCGGCGTATCGATGTCGGCGATGCGGATCTTGGTGCCCGCCATCCAGAACGTGTCGCCGTCGACCATGCAGTCGATCCGCTTGGCGTGGCCGCAGATTGTGAAGCGCGCGGAGACCGGCTTGCCGCCCGACAGCGCGGACGCGGCCGCCGCGATGGTCGACGCCGCGCTGGCGACGCCCGCCGCAGTGGCAAGCGCGCCCGTCGCGGTAGTGGCGGCACCGACATTGATCGCGGCGCCCGCCGCCGCGGTCGCAGCGGCCGACGCCTCCGCCTTGGCCTTGGCAGCATCAGCACCCCAACCCCAGCCACCCGGCACGCGCAGATGTCCCGCAGGCCAGGCGATGCCGAACCCGGTCGGCCATTCGATCTTGAATCCGGGCGGTACCAGCGCCGCCCAGTCGATCTGGCGGATCACCGGCATCATCAGCCCGAGCAGCACGCCGTAGAACACCAGGCGGAGTTGCAGCAGGACTCCCGGCTTTGCGCCACGCCCGGACCCTCCGCGCCCACGCGTGGCGCCAGCGCGATTGCCGCCGAGCAACCGCATGAAATCAAACACATACTCCATCATCGCCCGCGCGTACGCGCGCGCGCGCGGAAGTCACCGTCCCGCCACCCGAACTTGCGGCGAGCGGAGTCGGAAACGAGGCGAACGCATCGTGAACATCGCTGATTCCATGCGCGCGTGGCAAAGTGGATTCGACGCCACCGATCGGATTTCGATGTCGGCTTGTCTCGGAGGAGGAAGGCCAGATACGTGACGGCGTATATCGGCATGTGACGACGCACCGCGCGAAGGCTCCGACCAGGCCGTCATAGCTAACGGGCAGAACGACCGGACTTGCCCTTAGATCGCCCTCCACATCTTCGATCTCGCCGACGAACCCGCACCGGGAGGCATCGCAGTCGGGATCGCCATGGCGAAGACAGCGAATACGCTGTCCTACACTGGCAAGCCGTGCCCAGATCGACGCATGGCATCGCTCCGATACATCCTCCCGAACACCCTGTCCGCCATAGCCGCCGTGCCATGGAGCAGGGCCGCAACTGGCCGATTTGGAGCAGTGCGAGGAATCGTGCGAGCGTCTACACTTCCTGTACTTCACTCGCCAACCCACTGGAAACGCTGGACACACGAAGGGCGAGAAATGGCCCTAGCCACTCCCCGCCCCCGTTACGCATCCAGCTTATGCCTCTTGCGAGGCGCAAGGCTTAGAAGTGCGTGATGATGCCGAGCATCGGACGGAAGCTCTGTGCCGCACCGAAGGTGTTGACCTCTGCGCGGATGCGGAAGCCTGCGTTGCCGGTGATGCCCTTCAGGCCAATGCTCTGCGGACCGACTTCTGCGCCGATGCCGTAGGTCACTGCGTGATAGTCACGACCGGTGTCTGCGACGACGTTCGAGCGACCCGAGAAATGGTCGAAGTTGACCCACTGGTAGCCGACCTTGCCGTAGATCAGGCCGCTGTCGCCAGCGCGGAAGCCGAAGCGGCCTGCTGCGCCGTATTCCCAATCGATGTTGCCATCGATGCCCTTGATCACGTTGCCTTCTGCGCCGACGAAGACCGGGCCGAGCGGCACGTTCACGCCGATGACGCCCTGGACCAGCGAACCCGATGGCTTGTAGCTGCGACGGGTCGAACCGTCAGCGTTGATCGCCTGCGGGATGCCGTGACCTGCCTCGTTGTCGAACTGCTCCCAGCCGCCCATCACGCCGAAATACGGCTCGATGCCGAATGCCTTCGAGCCGTCGGGCGCTGCTGCTTCGCCGGGCTGTGCGCTGTTGTCGGTGGGAGCCGGTGCCGACATGTCCTGCGCGAAGGCGGGAACTGCGACCGTTGCGGCGGCGAGGGCGATTGCCAGGGAAAGCTTACGCATGAGTTTGACCTTATATCGTGTGTTGCGTGGATCCCCGACTGCACGGTGCGTCGGTTCGGTCCAGGCAAGTCGAAACCGGCCGGCGGTCACATGGTTGCACAAAAAACGTCACATTCAGGGAACTGCCAGGGAACTGTTCGCCTGTGTTGCGTTACAGCAACGGTTCCTGTCATTTACATGAACGAACTGTGGCGCGAACGGCATGGTATAGGCAGAAATACAGCGGAAAAGCGGCAGAAAGCAGCGGCCTGCGCTGTTAACGCTCTGTGTTTACCGGCTGGTGACAATCCGTGTGCAACGCAGCATCCATGGGATTTTCACGCCTGTTCCGCAGCCGTTGGGCGGCCTTGTTCTGGTCGGCGGGGATCTTGTGGACGGCTTATGACGTGGCTAGCGATGCGCCGGAACCGGCGGCAACCAACGCTTCGTCGGGGAATCTCGTCGAGGGGCCGACCGACGCGACCGGCGCTACATACAACGCAGGCGATCTCGCGGCCCTGGCCAACGCAACGGGTTGAAGGCGACGCGCCCGGTACAGGCGCGTCGCGGATCGTTCAGGGCTTCAGCGCGACGTCGTCGGCGTCCTTCAGGTCTTCGTCGTCGTCGATCGTGTCGTCGTCGAGCTCGTCCTGGACGTCGTCCTCGTCCATGTCGGCTTCGTCCATCGTCACCGACGAGTCCGTCTCGCCGACCTCTTCGGAGTCCATCTTGGTCTCGTCGATCGACTCGTCGTCGGTGTCGTCTTCGCCCAGATCGGGTTCGAGGTCGGTCAGGATGATGCCGTCGCTCGGCCCGTTGCGCGTGGCCTCGAGGATCTCGGCGCGCTGGCTCTCGTCATAGCCCTCTTCGTCGTAGCCGTCGTCGCCCGATCCGGCACTCGGCACCTGATGTCCGCCCATGGTCACACTCCTCGTTCCAGGACGCCCGCACGGTGCGGGCCTACCAGATGCGAACGGTGGACGTGCGCGGTGGTTCCTTCAAGCGCTGACCGGCGCCGTCGATGCCGGCCGGAACAGCCGACCGCGTTCGGTCACGAGAATGGCGACCAGCGCCGCCAACCCTGCGAGCAGGAACCCGCCGACGAGTGGAACGGTGGTGCCGTCGAACGCCTGCCCGATCAGCGCACCGAACACCGCGCCGACGGTGACGCTCAGGAACCCCTGCACGCTCGACGCGGTACCGGCGATCCGCCCCATATTCTCCATCGCCATCGCCGAGAAATTGGAGGTAGCGAGCCCGAAACAGCCGAGCGTCAGCGCCTGGAATACCGCGAAACTGACCAGCGTCTCGAACCCGATCTCGATCGCGAACAGGTGGACCAGCGACACCAGGATCAGCACCGACAGCGCCCCGTGACTGATGAGACGCGTCCCCAGTCGCATCACGATCCGCGAGTTGAGCAAATTGCACGCCGCCATCGTCACCGACGTCGTCGCGAAGATCAGCGCGAGCAGCGTCGGCCGATGGAACACGTCCGCCATGATCTGCTGGATCGAATTGAGATAGCCGTACAGCGCCCCCATCAACGCGGTCGAGGCGAGCGTGTAGCCGAGCGAATTGCGATCGCTCAGCGTCTGCCGCCAATCGCTGAGGATCCGCCCCGGCGTGATCGGCAGGACGTTCTCGGGTGCCAACGTCTCGGGCATCCGCAGGTAGAACCAGACCAGCACGCCCAGCGTCAGCACCGCCACAGTCCAGAAGATCGCCCGCCAGTCGCCAAACTGGAGCACCGTCCAGCCAAACGTCGGCGCCAATATCGGCACGATCATGAACACCATGAACGCGATCGACATGACCCGCGCCATCGCCCGCCCGTGATAGCAGTCACGCACCAAAGCGATCGTCGCCACCCGCGCCGCGGCGATCACCGCGCCACCGAATGCGCGCGCCGCCAGCAGCAGCGTGAAGCTCCCCGCGGTTGCGCAGGCGACGTTGGCGATGATGTACAGGACGAGCGACCAGAGCAGCACCGTCCGCCGCCCGAACCGATCCGCGAGCGGCCCGTGGACGAGTTGCGCCACACCGAAACCGATCACGAACGCGGTGACGACGAACTGCCGTCCGTTCTCGGTCGCAACACCGAGCGAGTCGCCGATCGCCGGCAGCGCTGGCAGCATCGAGTCGATACCGAGCGCGGTCAGCGACATCAACGAGGCGACGAGCGCGACGAACTCGACGAAACCGATCGGCGCGCCGCGCATCGCTGGCGCGTCGGATTGGGGATCCTGGGTCTGCATGATGCGTGCGCCTGTACCCGCTCGGCCGGTCTTGCGGAACCCGCTAACCGGCGCAGTTCCGAGATGATTGCGCGATGCGCCGCCGCCCCTATCTGTATTGTCAGAACAACACACTTCGGAGACAGC
This sequence comes from Sphingomonas sp. PP-CE-3G-477, assembly GCF_003050745.1. GTDB lineage: Bacteria > Pseudomonadota > Alphaproteobacteria > Sphingomonadales > Sphingomonadaceae > Sphingomonas. The sequence goes on from NZ_QAOF01000007.1 coordinate 74,981, forward strand.
CATGATCCGTCCGCTCTTTACCGCTGCTGTAGGCCTTACCAGCGTGCTCGCCCTGTCCGCCTGCGATCGCTCGAACGAAGGCGCATCGGTCTCGATCAACGCCGATGGCGGCAACGTGCTCGGTGCGATCAACGGCGAGACCGGCGAGATGAAGATCGACGTGCCCGGCTTCCAGGGCTCGGTGAAGTTGCCGAAGATCAAGATCGATACGAGCAATTTCGATCTCAACGGCGTGCGCCTGTATCCTGGGTCGTCGATCAAGACGCTCAACATCGTCGGCGACGACAAGGCGGGTGGATTACGCGTCGCCTTCGCCAGCCCGGCAACACCCACTATCGTCCGCGACTGGTTCGCACAGCGGCTCGGGAAGGTCGGCTACCAGGTCCATCCCGAGGGCGCGAACCTGATCGGCACCACCGACGAGAACAAACCCTTCCGCCTCGAACTCGCCCCCGACGGCAAGGACAAGGCGACCGGCACGATCGTCATCAGCGGCTGAGGCTCCAATCCTCCCCCGCCAGGGGGAGGTGGCTGGCGCTTGCCAGACGGAGGGGGAGGAAGGAGCGACGCTGGTTCCTTGTCCTCCCCCTCCGTCGCTTCGCGCCACCTCCCCCTGGCGGGGGAGGATCGTGAAAAATCCTAACCCACCCCAACCCAGGCATTTGGCACGCCACCCCCGATCGCCTATATCGGGCATCCCCCAAACCGGACACGCACCCCATGCTCGATACGCCCGCCGCCCAGGTCCCGACGCTTAGCCTCGCCACGCAGGACACCGACCCCGATGGCTTTGCCGCCGCGTTCGGCGAATCGTTCGAGCGGTACGGCTTCGCGATCGTCGCCGACCACGGCATCCCCGCCGACCTGATCGAGCGCGCCTGGGCCGAGACGAAGCTCTTGTTCGACCTCCCCGATGACGAAAAGCGCGGTTATCACATCCCCGGCGGCGGCGGCGCGCGCGGCTATACGCCGTTCAAGACGGAGATCGCCAAGGACGCCAAGGTCGTCGACCTCAAGGAATTCTGGCACGTCGGTCGCGAACTCCCCGAGGGGCATCGCTATGCGGACACGATGGCGCCGAACGTCTGGCCGACGCGCCCCGAGGGCTTCAAGCCGGTCTTCCTCGAACTCTTCGCCGCATTTGACCGCGCCGGCGACAAACTCCTGTCCGCGATCGCGCGCCACCTCAAGCTCAAGCCCGACTGGTTCGATCCGGCGGTGAAGGACGGCAACAGCATTCTCCGCCTGCTGCATTACCCGCCGATCCCCGCCGATGCGGAAGGCGTCCGCGCCGGCGCGCATGAGGACATCAACCTCATCACGCTGCTGCTGGGCGCCGAGGAAGCCGGCCTCGAACTGCTTGACCGCGCGAACGGCCGCTGGCTGTCGATCAAGCCGCCCGAGGGCGCGATGGTCGTCAACGTCGGCGACATGCTCCAGCGGCTGACCAACAACGTGCTTCCCTCGACCACGCACCGCGTCGTCAACCCGCCCCCCGAGCGTCGCGGCCACTCACGCTATTCGATGCCGTTCTTCCTGCATCCCGCGCCCGACTTCCTTATCGAGACGCTGCCGGGAACGATCACGCCGGACAACGCGAACCGCTATCCGAACCCGATCACCGCGCATGATTACCTGTACGAGCGCCTCGTCGAGATCGGGCTGATCAAGAAGTAGAGGCAGCATGTTTCCCCGCGAAGGCGGGGACCCAGACTGGGCTCCCGCCTTCGCAGGAGAACAAGGAGGCGCCTGCCCTGACCACTGCACCACCCCGGCGAAGGCCGGGGCCCAGTTGGAAAGGTTGCAGTAACGACACGCATCGCTTCGTTATCACCGTCCCCCAACTGGGCCCCGGCCTCTGCCGGGGTGGCGGTTCCTTATGGGGACACGACCGCGCGCAAACACCCCACCGCTTTTCTCCCCACCTGATACCCAACAACCACGCTTCGCCCATTGGTGCGCGCCGCTGCATCCGCTAGACCGCGCGCGATGCCCCATCTCTATCTCGTCGACGGCTCCGGCTATATCTTCCGCGCCTATCACCGGCTGCCGCCGCTCACCAACAAGCATGGCGAGCCGGTCGGCGCGGTGTACGGCTATACGACGATGCTGTGGAAGCTCGCCGACGAAGTCCACGCCGCCGACGGCCCCACGCATATGGCGGTCATCCTCGACAAGTCGTCGAAGACCTTCCGCAACGATCTCTACGACAAGTACAAGGCGCAGCGTCCGCCCCCGCCCGAGGATCTCGTCCCCCAGTTCCCGATGATCCGCGACGCCACGCGCGCGTTCTCGTTGCCGTGCATCGAGACCGAGGGACTCGAAGCCGACGACATCATCGCCTGCTATTCGAAGGCCGCGCTAGCCCAAGGCTGGGAAGTCACGATCGTCAGTTCCGACAAGGACCTGATGCAACTGATCGAGCCCGGCCTCGACATGTACGACACGATGAACAACCGCCGGCTCGGCGCGGAGCACGTCGCCGAGAAATTCCACGGCGTCTCGCCCGCGCAGCTCGGCGACGTGCTCGCGCTGATGGGCGACAGCGTCGACAACGTCCCCGGCGTCCCCGGCGTCGGCCCGAAGACCGCCGCCAAGCTGATCCTCGAACACGGCGATCTCGAATCCGTGCTCGCCGCCGCCGACGGCATGAAGAAGGGCAAGCTCCGCGACAACCTGATCGAGCATGCCGAGATGGCGCGTCTGTCGAAGGTGCTCGTCACGCTCAAATGCGACGTCGCGCTGCCCGAGCCGCTCGAAGATCTCGAACTCAAGGGTATCCCCGACGCGCCCTTGCGTGCGTTCCTCGAACATCACGGCTTCAAGTCGCTGATCGCCAAGCTCTCCGCGGTCGCCGAAGCCCCCGTCGCCGAACCGGCGAGCACCGCCGAGTTTGACGAGGACGAGCCCTGCAAGCACGACGACTACGAGACCGTCGTCGACGAAGCCGCACTCGATCGCTGGATCACGGTGGCGAAACACCAAGGCTGGATCGCGATCGACACCGAGACCACCGGCATCGACGCGACGCGCGCGGACCTGGTCGGCGTCAGCATGGCGCTGCATCCGAACCTCGCCTGCTACGTACCTATCGCGCATGGCGGGACGGATTTGCTCGCGGAAAACCCGGTCCAGCTCGATCGCGCGCTCGTGTTAGAGAAACTGAAGCCGTTGCTGGAGGACCCGAGCGTCCTGAAGATCGGTCACAACCTCAAATACGACATGATCGTCCTCGGCCGCGCCTACGCGTCGACGGGCGGCGTGAACATCGCGCCGTTCGACGACACGATCGTGATGAGCTTCGATCTCGACGCCGGCCTGCACGGCCACGGCATGGACGAACTCGCCGCCACGCATCTCTCGCACAGCTGCATCGCGTTCAAGGACGTCGTCGGCACCGGCAAGACGCAGCGCACCTTCAACGAAATCGACCTGAAGGCCGCGACGCGCTACGCCGCCGAGGACGCCGATGTGACGCTGCGGCTGTGGCGCCGGTTCAAGCGCCGCCTGCCCGCGGAAGGCTCGACCCGCGTGTACGAGATGGTCGACCGCCCGCTCGTCCCCGTCATCGCGCAGATGGAGATGCACGGGATCAAGGTCGATGCCGCCAAACTGTCGAAGCTCTCGACCGAGTTCGCCGGCCAGATGGCAAGCCTTGAAACCGAAATCCACGCGCTGGCCGGCGCGTCGTTCACGATCGGCAGCCCCAAGCAACTGGGCGACGTGCTGTTCGAGAAGATGGGCATCAAGGGCGGCCGCAAAGGCAAGTCCGGCGTCTATTCGACCGACGTCAACGAACTCGAGCGGATCGCCGCGGACAAGGATTCGTCCGGCGCCGTGATCGCGCGGAAAGTGCTCGACTGGCGCCAGTTGTCGAAGCTGAAATCCACCTACACCGACGCATTGCAGGCGCAGATCAACCCGGCGACCGGCCGCGTCCACACGTCCTACTCGCTGACCGGCGCGCAGACCGGCCGCCTGTCGTCGACCGACCCAAACCTCCAGAACATCCCGATCCGCACCGAGATCGGCCGCCAGATCCGCGACGCGTTCGTGGCGGAACCCGGCAACGTCATCCTCGCGGCCGATTACTCGCAGATCGAGTTGCGGCTGGCCGCGCACATGGCCAACGTCCCCGCGCTGAAGGCCGCGTTCGCGAACGGCGACGATATCCACAGCCTCACCGCGCAGGAACTGTTCGGCGAGGTCAACCGCGACACCCGTGGCCGCGCGAAGACGATCAACTTCGCGATCCTCTACGGCATCTCGCGCTGGGGCCTCGCGGGGCGTTTGGACGTGTCGGCGGACGAAGCGCAGGCGATGATCGACCGCTATTTCGACCGCTTCCCCGGTATCTCCAACTACATTGTCGAGACCACGGAAAGCGTTCGCGCGAGCGGCTTTACCACCACGCTGTTCGGGCGCAAAACGCACTTCCCGCGCATCCGCTCGAAAATCCAGCATGAGCGGCAGGGTGCCGAACGCGCCGCGATCAACGCTCCGATCCAGGGGACGAGCGCGGATATCATCAAGCGCGCGATGGTGCGGATGGGGCCGGCGTTGCTCGAAGCGGGGCTGCCGAACGTCCGCATGCTTCTTCAGGTCCACGACGAGCTCGTGTTCGAATTGCCGGAAGGTGACGTCGCCGCGGCCAAGCCCGTGATCGAGCAGGTCATGGCGAACGCCGCGCAACCCGCGGTAACGCTCGACGTCCCACTCGGCATTGAAATTGGCACCGGCCTCAGCTGGGGAGCGGCACATTGAACGCGCAGGGCGGCAGCCGGCCACGTCCGGCTGACTCGCACCAGCGCGGCCGGCGGAGCGTTCACTCCGACCGACGACGCGGCTTTGCCGCGGTGCGATCCCCGAATGGCGCAGCAGCGTGACCGAGGCCACGCAGGATATCGATACGCTCGCCAAGGGCGGTCGGACTAACATCGCCGGCTTCGTCCTCCGCCTCGCCGCGCGTATCCCGTTCCTGTTCATCGCCGGCCGCATTTACGGCCCCGACCTCGTCGGCCGGTTCGCGATTGCGGTCGTGGTCGTCGAACTTGCCGCCTTGCTAGCAACGCTCGGCCTGAAGCGCGGTCTCGCGCAAGCGCTCAGCAGCGCGGATCGCCCGCACGCCAACGTCGTGTGGGACGCCATGGCCGTGGCATTCGTCGCATCGCTCATCGCCAGCGCGGTGCTCTGCACCTTCCCGCAGATCATGTATCCGAACAGCGCGATCACTGGGCTCGACCGGTTCCTGCCGCTGATCATCGTCGCGATCGCCTGGTCCGACGTCAGCCTCGCCGCGCTTGCGTACAGGCTGAACGTCAAGGCCGCCGTCACCGCCCGCGCGGTGGTCGAGCCCTGGACGATCTCGATCGCCGCCTGGGCATTCTCCTATTTCACGATCCGCGACGGCCTCGTGCTGAGCTACGTCGCGTCGATGACAGCGGCACTGATCGCCAGCCTCGTGCCGTTCCTGCGCAGCTACGGCGTGCCGCGGGGTTGGAAACCCCAACTTCGCCCGCTCTACGCGCTCGCCCGCGCCAATATACCGCTGGCCGGCGCAGACATCCTCGAATGGGGCAGCCGCAACGTCGACCGCTTCATCCTCGGCGTGATGTTCGAGCCCAAGATCGTCGGCATCTATTACATGGCGCAGCAGGTCGCGAGCCTGCCGCAGAAGCTCAAGACCAGCTTCGACCCGATCCTCGGCCCCGTCATCACGCACAGCCTCGCGATCAACGACCGCGCCGCGATCGCCAACCAGGTCCGCCAGGTCGCGTTCTGGATCATGGCCGCGCAAGGCGGGCTCGCGCTGATGGGCTCGATCCCCGGCGAAGCGGTGATGGGCGTGGTCGGTCCGCAGTTCGTCGCCGGCACCGCCGCGCTCGCGTTCCTGCTGACCGCCGAGGTGCTCGCGTCGACCGGCGCGGTCAGCGAATCCGCGCTCGTCTACATCGCCCGCCACCGCAACCTGATGATCTCGGCGGCGATGCTCGCGTTCCAGATCGGCTTGAGTTTCGCGTTGATCTTCACGATCCGCAAGCTCGGCTACCCGGTCAATTACCAGGCCGCCGGCCCGGCGATCGCGCTGATGCTGTCGGTCGGGGTGACCTCGATCATCAAGTCGAAGCTGCTCGGGCACCTGCTCGGCGCCAACGTATCGCCGTGGCGCTGGCCGCTGATCTGGGCCGCGCTCGCCGCGATCGTGGTCGGTGGCGCGTTCACCGCGCTACCCAAGCGTTACGAATGGGTAGAGCTCGCGATCGGCGAACCCGCGATCGCGGCCACCTATCTCTACATCCTGTGGAAATACGCATTCGGCCCCGCGGACCGCGCCCTGTTCGGCAAATCGACGCCAGTCGGCGAGGCGACGCTGCCGAATGCCGGATCACCGATCCGCTAACGCAATCAGTATGCGCGGGCGACCGCGAACTCGACGGCTTCGATCATGGCGTCCTTGGCTTCGCCATTGGGGAAGCCGCCGATCGAGTCGATCGCACGCTGGCCGTAATGACGCGCCCTGGCGAAGGTGTCGTCGATCGCACGAGTCGAGCGGATCAGGCGGATCGCATGCTGGAGATCGGCCTCGCTGTCGCGGCGGCCTTCGACGGCGTCCTTCCAGAACGCACGGTCCTCGGCCGAGCCACGCGCATAGGCGAGGATCACGGGAAGCGTCATCTTGCCCTCGCGGAAGTCGTCACCCGCGTCCTTGCCCATGGTATCCGCGTCCGACACGTAGTCGATCGCGTCGTCGACCAGCTGGAACGCGATGCCCAGGTTCCGGCCATAGGCGTCGAGCGCGGCTTCCTCGGCCTCGGGGCGATCGGCGACGACCGCCGAAATCCGGCACGCGGCCGCGAACAACGCCGCGGTCTTCGCGCCGATGATGTCGAGATAGCGCTCCTCGCCAAGATCGACGCGGCGCGCGGCGGTGAGCTGGTTGACCTCGCCCTCGGCGATGACCGCGCTGGTCGAGGACAGGATCTTCAGCGCCTTGAGACTGCCCGCCTCGACCATCAGTTCGAAGCTGCGGCTGAACAGGAAATCGCCGACCAGCACGCTGGCAGGATTTCCCCAGATGATGTTCGCGGTGCGCTTGCCCCGGCGCAGGTCCGAGCCGTCGACGACGTCGTCGTGGAGCAGCGTCGCGGTATGGATGAACTCGACCGCGGCGGCGAGCAGGTGATGCTGCGTACCGGTATAGTCGATCAGTTGCGCGCTCGCGAGCGTCAGCATCGGCCGCATCCGCTTGCCCCCGCCCGCGATCAGGTGACCGGCGAGTTCGGGGATCAGCGGGATTTCCGACTCCATCCGGCCGCGGATCACCGCATTGACCTGGTCCATGTCGCCGGAGACGAGTTTGACCATCGGGTCCAGCGACGGCTGGGACTCGGGATTCGAACGTATGGTTTCGAGGCGGTGGACGGTGGCGCTCATCTCACCGAGCCTCTGACGCCTATGCCCCTGCAAAGCAACCCTTGCCGGGCTCTGCCTGGCCCTGCCGAGCCCTGCCGAGCCCTGCCGAGCCCTGCCGAGCCCTGCCGGGCCTTGCGGAGTAGGACGCATCCCCGCAAAAGGCGCCCGAACCAATCTGGAAGGGTGTGCGATGGCTGACGACCTGCTGAACGGATATCGCCAGAGCATCGACAATATCGATGCGGCACTGATCCACATGCTTGCCGAGCGCTTCAAGGTCACGCAGGCGGTCGGCCGGCACAAGGCCACGCACGGGCTTCCGCCCGCCGATCCGGGCCGCGAGGAACGCCAGATCGCGCGGCTCCGGCAGCTCGCGGCGGATGCGCAGCTCGATCCGGAATTCTCGGAGAAATTCCTGCGCTTCATCATCGACGAAGTGATCCGCCACCACGAGCGGCTGGCGCACGATCACGCCTGATACGGATCGGTCCCGATCGGCGTAAGTGTCACGATCCGTGACGAAAACGTCATTCATTCTCCACCTGTCGATCATCCAGGCAGGTGCAATCGGTTGCCGATGACGCGTGTTCGCCGAGCCCTGATCGTTCTCGCTCTGATCGTCGCTTTGGCGATGGGTGTGATGGGCTGGCTGGGCTATTTCGGGGGGGCGCTGTTCACCGACATAGCCGCGCGCAGCACCTCCGACCGGGCGCCCTTTGCGGTCGTGCTGCTGTCGGGCGACATCGGCTTCAACACGGGCATGAGCCCCGACATCGCGGAGCGTCTTGCCGCCGACGGTATTCCCGTGGTCGGCGTCAATACGCTGACCTATCTGCGCAAGACCCGCACGCCTGCGGAGATCACCTCGCTGATCGCACGCGCCGAACAACGTGCACTGCGATTGGGGCATACCGACCGCGTCGTGCTGATCGGCGTGTCGTTCGGCGCGGACATGCTTCACGTCGGTCTCGTCGGGTTGCCCGCGAGCCTGCGCGACAAGGTGACGCGAGTCGCGCTGATCGTGCCCGAGAATACCGTACAGTTCCGCGCGTCGCCGGGTGAGATCTTCGATTACTGGACGCCGACCAGCGATGCGCTGCCGACTGCGCGACGGCTCACATGGGCACCCTTGCTGTGCATCCACGGCGTCGTGGAAGCCGACAGCTTGTGTCCGCTGCTGAAGCAGCCCAATGCCCGGATCATTGCCCTGCCGGGGGGGCACCCGCTTCACCGCGACGCCGATGCGCTTTACGCTACGGTCTCGCGGTTCGTATTCGCGCATTAAGGATCGATCGATGATTCCTGCACTGATGGCGCTCGCGATGGCCGCGGGCAGCCCCGCTCCTGCCGCACCCCCTGCCCCCGCCTCGGCGGTGGAAGGGGTTTGGCACAATCCGAAGAACAGCGTGGCCGTGAAGACCGGTGCGTGTGGCGACAAGCTGTGCGGATGGGTGGTCCGTGCGACCGATGAAGCGCAGGCCGACGCGCGCGACGGTGGCACGCCCAAGCTGATCGGCACCGCCTTGTTACGCGAATACCGCCCGAGCGGACGCAACACATGGTCCGGCACGATCTTCGTGCCCGACATGGGTCGCACGTTCGGCTCCACGCTGAAGCTGGTCGATGCGAACACGATTTCGGTGAAGGGGTGCCTGATCGGCGGGTTCTTCTGCAAGTCCCAGATCTGGCACCGCGGTTGACCCGATGACCACGGCTCCATGGGTCATCCGGACGCGCGACTGGATCGCGCACCGGCGGGGCATGCTGATCGCGCTGGCAGTGCTGGTCGTGGCGGTGCTCGGCTTCGCGGCGATCCACAAGCTGACCGCGGAGATCCGGCTGTCCGAAGTGCGCGCTGCGTTCTCCGCACTCGGCTGGCCGCAGCTGTCGGTGTCGATCGGGCTGACCGTCGTCAGCTACATCGCGCTGACCTTCTACGATACGATCGCGTTGCAGGTGATCGGCCATCCGTTGCGCTGGCGGACGGCGGCGGTGGCGTCGTTCACCAGCTACACGATCAGCCACAATCTCGGCCTCGCGATGCTCACCGGCGGATCGGCGCGCTACCGCGTCTATAGTCGCGCCGGGCTCGACGAGGCCGCCGTCGCCCGCGTCGTGCTGATCGCCGGCGTGACGTTCTGGGCGGGGGTGATCACCGTCGCATGCCTGTCGATGGCGATCCATCCGGGGATGCTGCCGATTGTGAAGTGGACGATGCCGCCGCTACTGGAGCGTGGCATCGGCATCGTCATTCCGCTCGTCATGCTGGGCATCGTGCTGCGCCATCGCCACGGCGGATCGATCGGGCTGCTCGGCTGGCGCCTGCCGCTGCCCAACTGGCGACAGGCGCTGGCGCTCGTGCTGGTCTCGACGGTCGACCTCGCGGCGGCGAGCGCGGCGCTGTTCGTGCTGCTGCCGAACGCCTCGCCCGAGCTCTATCCGGTGCTGTTCCTCGGCTATGCGGTCGCGATCGTCGTCGCGTTGATCAGCCATGTGCCGGGCGGGCTCGGCGTGTTCGAGGCGGTGATCATCGCGACGATGCCGCAGGACAATGCGACGATCCTCGCCGCGCTCCTCGCCTATCGCATCATCTACTACGTCGCGCCGCTGATCCTGGCCGCGGTGCTGATGGCGTTCCACGAGGGCAAGCAGTGGCGCGGTCGCGGGACCGATCCGCTGGCGATCGCGCTGCCGCTCGCACCGCTTCTGCTCGGCGTACTGGTGTTCATGAGCGGTGCGATGCTGCTCGTCTCGGGTGCCCTGCCCGCCGCGCCGGGCCGCATGGACACGTTGGCGACGATCCTCCCCCTCCCGTTCAGCGAGATGGCGCACGTCGCGGCAAGCCTCGTCGGCGTCATGCTGCTGCTGGTCGCGCTCGGACTGTACCGGCGGCTCGACGGCGCGTTCTGGGCGGCGCGGACCCTGCTCGTCGCGGGTGCGCTGCTGTCGATCGCCAAGGGCCTCGATTACGAGGAGGCGACGATCCTCCTGCTGACCGCCGCCGCGCTGCAATGGACGCGCGCGGCGTTCTACCGGCGGACGCGGCTGACCGCGGAACCATTGTCACCGGAGTGGCTTGTCGGGGTCGGCGCGGCGATCGGCCTGTCGGTGCTGATCGGGTTCTTCGCGTACCGCCATGTCGGCTATTCGAGCGACCTGTGGTGGCGGTTCGAAACCGACGCCAACGCCTCGCGCTTCCTGCGCACCAGCCTCGCGGTCGGGCTGCTGCTGATCGGCGCGGCGATCTGGCGACTGTTCGCCGCCGCGCCGATGCCGATGGTCCACGACATGCTCCCTGACGACGTCGCGACCGCCGCGCTCGCGCATGCCGACCGCACCGACGCGATGCTCGGCTTCACCGGCGACAAGCGCTTCCTCGTCTCGGACAGCGGCGACGCGTTCCTGATGTACCAGGTCAAGGGTGCGAGCTGGATCGTGATCGGCGACCCGGTCGGGCCGAGCGAGGCATGGTCCGAACTGTTATGGGCGATCCGCGCCCGCGCCGACGCCGCACAGGGGCGGTTGCTGCTGTACCAGATCGGCCTTCGGATCGTGCCGATCGCGATCGAGATGGGGCTGAAGCTCGTCAAATACGGCGAAGAGGCGACGGTCGAGCTCGACGTCTTCACGCTGGAGACGCCCGAGATGCGCAGCGTCCGGAAGGCCAGCCGCGTCGCCGAACGTGCGGGGGCGCAGTTCGCCGTCGTCCCGGCCGCCGAGATGCCGGTGATCATCCCCGAATTGCAGGCGATCTCCGACTGGTGGCTGGCCGACAAGGATCATGCCGAAAAGAGCTTCAGCGTCGGCAAGTTCGAGCCCGAATATCTGGCCAAGTTCGACTGCGCGGTGGTGCGGATCGAGGGGCGCATTGTTGCCTTCGCCAATATTTGGGCGACGCGGAACAAGCAGGAACTGTCGATCGACCTCATGCGCCACGCCGAGGACATGCCGCAGGGCGGAATGGATTTCCTCTTCACGCGGCTGATGCTGTGGGGTCACGAGCATGGCTATCGGCATTTCTCGCTGGGGATGGCGCCGCTGTCGGGGATCGAGGCGCGGCGGCTGTCCCCGACCTGGTCGAAGGTGGCCGCCTTCCTGTTCCGCCACGGCGAGCGGTTCTACGGGTTCGCCGGCCTGCGTGCGTACAAGGAGAAGTTCCGCCCGAACTGGACGCCGCGCTATATCGCCTCACCGGGCGGGACGTCGCTGTTGCGCGGGCTGATCGATTTGCAGGCTTTGGTGAGTCGGTAAGGCTTGCTAGGGCCCCCCGCCTTGCTAGGGCAGACGAGATGAGTTTTCTCCTGGCAATCGAAGGCGCCGACGGCGCGGGCAAAGCCACCGCCTCGGCACTGGTGGTCGAGCAGTTGCGCGCCGCGGGCCGCACCGCGGACGTGGTGTCGTTCCCGCGCTATACCGAGACGGTCGGCGGCTGGGCGCTGGGCGCGATGCTGGCGGGGACACTGCCGCGCGGCACGTCGCCCAGGGCGGCGGCGGTGCTGTATGCGCTCGACCGGATGGAGTCGCGGGAGCATCTGCTGGCGACGATGGCGGCGAACGATGTGGTGGTGTTCGACCGCTATATCGCCTCGAACATGGCGTATCAGGCGGCGCAGGTGCACGCGGACGAAGCGGACGCGATGATGGCGTGGATCGCGGATTTGGAGACAGGTTCGTTCGCGCTGCCGAAGCCAGACCTGTCGGTGTATCTCGACACCCCCGCCGACATCGCGCGCGGGCTGATCATGAAGAAGCGCAAGCGCTCCTACACCGACGACGCGTTCGATGCGTACGAGGCGGATACCGGACTGCAGGATCGGGTGCGGACGAATTACACAGCGATGGCCGAGGCCGGGTTGCTGGGCCGCTGGGCCACGGTGTCGACGGTAACTGACGGCGCGTCGCGCTTGCCCGCCGAGATCGCGGCGGAGATCGTCGCCCTCCTTTCCTGACGCCGCTGCCCTCCACCCCGGCGAAGGCCGGGGCCCAATTGGAAAGGTCACAGTAACGGCATCCGACGCCCGCCAAGCGTCGTCCCCCAATTGGGCCCCGGCCTTCGCCGGGGTGGTATGCGGTTGCGTTTGCACGCGCGCGCGTCCGCAAATCCCTCTATCTGTTTCGAAACTTCTCGTTATGTAGCTCGACTATATAACGAAGGGGTGACGACAATGCGGGGACATGATTTCGCGCGGCTGACTGCCGTGCTGCTGGCGACGACGTGCCTGCCGATGATGGCAGACGCGCAGACCAGCGCCGCCAATCCGGAACAGACACGCACTGAGGGCACCACGGCCCAACCGAGCGCCGACCCCGACACCTCGATGGAAGTGATCGTCACCGCCCGTCGTCGTGCCGAAAACGCGCAGAAGATCCCCGGGTCGTTGTCCGTCGTGGGTGGCGCGCTGCTCGACCGGTCGTACACCGTGAACACGCAGCAACTGTCGCAGCTCGTCCCCGCGCTCAACTACAGCTCGGCCAATCCCCGCAACACCGCGTTCACGATCCGCGGGCTCGGCAGCAGCGTCGTCGCGGTCAGCCAGGCCAATGACGGGCTCGAACCCGGCGTCGGCTATTATGTCGACCAGGTCTATCACGCGCGCCCCGCCACCGCCGCGTTCGACTTCAGCGACATCGAGCAGGTCGAAGTCTTGCGCGGGCCGCAGGGCACGCTGTTCGGCAAAAACTCGACCGCCGGCGCGATCAACATCACGACCCGCGCCCCGACCTTCACGACGCAGGGCGAGGCCGAGATCAGTTATGCAAGCTACAACTTCCTCCAGGTGAAGGGCGCCGTCTCCGGCCCGATCATCGGCGATACGCTCGCCGGCCGCGTCTCGGTGGTCAGCACGCGCCGCGACGGCGTGATCGACAACGTCGTCACCGCCCGCGACCAGAATACCATCGGCAACCAGGCGATCCGCGGGCAGTTGCTCTTCCGCCCCTCGGAGGTGTTCCAGGTCAAGGTCAGCGCCGACTTCACCAACTTCCAGAGCAATTGCTGCACGCAGGTCTATTACAACGTCGCCACCCGCCCCGGCAGTGGTACCGACGGCCGCCTGTTCCGCACCGCCACGCGCCAGTTCGGCGGCCCTACCGGCCTGGCAGCGCAGTTCAACTACGCGCCGCCCAGCACCAATCCGTACGACCGCAAGACCGACATCGACGCGGCGCTCGGCGTCGATACCAACGAGGGCGGCGTCGGCGTCATCGCCGACTGGAACCTGGGCGGTGCGACGCTTACCTCGGTCAGCGCATGGCGCTTCTGGAACTGGGACGCCGACAACGATCGCGACTATACCGGCATCCCGATCCAGACCGAACAGCACATCCCCTCGCGCCAGGACCAGTACAGCCAGGAACTCCGCCTAGCCTCGAACGGCGACCATAAAGTGAGCTATGTCGGCGGACTGTATTTCTTCCGCCAGCGCGTGATCGGCCGCCCGATCTCGATCTACGGCCCCGCCGCCGCACGCTACCTGATCGGCACATCGACGGGCACCGGCGCCGCCGCAACCGCCGTCCCGAGCAATCTGCTCGACGGCTACGGCACCGACGGCCGCACCGACTTCCGCTCGGACAGCTATGCCGCGTTCGGCGAAGTGAACTGGAAGCCGGTCGATCGCCTCACCCTGACCGGCGGACTTCGGTATACCTATGAGGAGAAGGAGGGGACGTACGACACCTTCACCTTCGGCGGCTTGCAGACCACCAACGCCGCGCTGAACACGGCCAAGCTGTCGATCCTGCGCGGCCAGAACTACGCCGCCAGCGACAAGGACGGCGCGCTAACCGGGCGCGCCAACATCGCCTACCAGGCGACTGACGGCATCCTCGCTTATGCCAGCTACGCGCGCGGCGAGAAGTCGGGCGGGATCAACATGTCCGGCCTGCCGCTCAACGACCAGAACCAGCCCGCGATCGGCACCGCCGTCGTCCGCCCCGAGAAGAACACTGCCTACGAGATCGGCCTGAAGACGCAGCTGTTCGACAACCGCCTGATCTTCAACGTCGACGGCTATTACACGCGCGTCACCGATTTCCAGGCGAACGTCACCGACACGCGCGCCGCCGCGGCGTTGCGTACCTACCTCGCCAACATCCCGAAGGTCACCGTCCGCGGGTTCGAGGCGGACGCGACCGCGCTCGTCACCCACAACCTGTCGCTGCGCGGCAGCGTCGCCTACGCCGACGGCAAGTTCAATTCCTACCCGGCAGCGCCCTGCCCGATCGAGCGGATCTTCAATACGGCCGCGTTCTGCGATCTCAGCGGGCAGCGCCTGTCGAGCCTCCCGCGGTGGTCGTACACGCTCGGCGCGGACTACAACCAGCCGATCGCCGACATCGGCAGCGGCTTCGTCCATGTCGATTCGAACACCCGCACGCGGCAGTTCGGCGATCCCTCGGGTTCGGCGTTCACGGTGATCGAAGGCTACACGATCGTCAACGGCAGCATCGGCTTCCGCTCGAAGGATGGCTGGGAACTCGCCGTGTTCTCGCGCAACCTGCTGAACAAGGACTATATCCAGAACGTGACGATCCAGGCGGGCAATTCCGGCCTGATCCTCGCGACGCCGAGCGACCCGCGCACGATCGGGCTTACCTTCCGCATCAAGCAGTAGCTATGAAGCGGGGATGACCGACCCCACCCTCCACGCCACGATCCTGCTCGCCAAGGACCAGACCGGCCGCGTCGGTGCCGACCGGATCGCGTTGCTCCGCGCGATCCGCGACGGCGGCTCGATCACCAGCGCGGCGAAGGTCGTCGGGCTGAGCTACAAGGCGGCGTGGGACGCGGTGCAGGTGATGAACAATCTGTTCGACCGCCCGCTCGTGCTCCCCGCCGCCGGCGGCAAGGACGGCGGTGCGAGCCCGATCACCGAGGCGGGCGTCGCGGTGCTCGACGGCTATGCGGTCGCGGAGGCCGAACTGGCCAGCGCGATGGCGCGGATCGAGGCGAGCGTGTCGAACCGGCTGTCGTTGAAGCCGTTGCTGTGGGGAATCGGAATGAAGACGAGCGCACGCAACGTGCTGCGCGGCACCGTGTCGCGGGTGACGCCGGGGACCATCGATGCCGAGGTGACGCTGGCAGTGGCGGACGGCGTGGAGATCGTCGCGACGATCACGCGGGAGAGCGCGGAGGATCTGGGACTGGTGCCGGGCGCGACCGCGCTCGCGCTGATCAAGTCGAGCTTCGTGATCCTCGCACGCGGTGACGAGACCTTGCGGACGTCGGCGCGCAACACGCTGGCGGGGACGGTGATCGCGCGCGAGGACGGCGCGATTTCGAGCGAAGTGACGCTGGAACTGACGCTCGGCAAGACGCTGACCGCGACGTTGACCAGGGAGAGTGCGGAGGCGCTCGACCTGCAGATCGGTACGCGGGCGTTGGCGTTGATCAAGGCCAGCCATGTGATCCTGGCGGTGGAGTAAGACCTTTCCGTTGAGCGGCACCACCCCGGCGGAGGCCGGGGTCCAGTTGGGGGACGTTGCTAACCGAGCGCTGTCTTCCGTTACCGCGACCTTTCCAACTGGGCCCCGGCCTTCGCCGGGGTGGCGCCTATCAGTTTGGGACCAATCCTAACATTTCCGTCACAAACCGATTCCGCATTGCAGCATAAGTAAACGTCATTACTTAGCACGCTAATGACTTCCCCTCGCCGTGCCCTTGAGTCCTCCTACGCCCGCACCCTCCTGCCGCTCGCCAGGATGTGGCGGCGGGCGGCGGATCGCGCGCTCAGCGACATGAACGTGTCCGCGTCGATCGGGTGGGCATTGGTGCAGGTCGGGCGGCTTGGCGACGACGTCCGCCAGACCGATCTCGCCAGCGAGCTCGATGTCACGCAAGCGTCGCTGGTCCGCTCGATCGACCAGATGACCGCCGCCGGGCTCGTCGAGCGCCAGCGCGATCCGCAGGACGCGCGCGTCAGCCGCATCCGCCTGACCGAACACGGTCGCGCGCTCGTCACGACGATCGAGGCGAAGTTCGCGAGCCTGCGCGCGGCGATGCTCGACGACGTGTCCGACGAGGACCTCGCCACCGCGCTGCGCGTCGCCGAACGGCTCGGCGCGCGGTTCGCGGCGGATCACGCACGATGATCCTCGCGAAATTCGGCGCGAAGGAAGCGCTCTTCTCGGTCAAATGCCTGATCGCGGCATTGCTCGCATATTATATCGCGCTGCGGATCGGTCTGACGCGCCCCTATTGGGCGGTGACGACGTCGTACATCGTCGCGCAACCGTTGGCCGGCGCGGTGCTGTCGAAAGCGGTTTTCCGGGTCGCGGGCACGGTGCTGGGCGCGATCGCTGCGGTCGTGCTGGTGCCGAACCTCGTCAACGCGCCCGAACTGCTGTCGCTGGGTCTCGCGCTCTGGCTCGGCGTGTGCCTGTACATCTCGCTGCTGGACAGGACGCCCCGCGCGTACGTGTTCCTGCTGGCCGGCTATACCGCGAGCATCATCGGCTTCCCGTCGGTGGCGGCACCGGGCGCGATCTTCACGACTGCGGCGTTGCGCGTGCAGGAGATCACGATCGGGATCCTCTGCGGCAGCCTGATCCACGGCTTCGTCTTCCCGCAGACGGTGACCGCGGCGTTGCTCGGGCGGATCGACGCCATCCTCGCGGACGCCGAACGCTGGTCGCGCGATTCGCTCGCCGGCGCCTCCGATGCCAAGCTCGATCGTGACCGGCGGCGTCTCGCGCTCGACATCAATGAGCTGCATCAGCTTTCCATCCACCTGCCGTTCGACACCGCGCGGCTTCTCCCCCGCGTACGGACGCTGCGCGCGCTCCAGGCGGAACTGTCGATGCTGTTGCCGCTGGCGAGCGCGGTCGACGACCGGATCGTCGAGCTGACCCGCGGCGCCGATGCCCCCCGCCCCGAGGCGCTCGCGCTGATCGAGGACGTGCGCGAATGGCTCCGCGATCCGCCCGCAGTCGAGCGACGGGGCGCGACCGCCGATGCGCTGATCGCCCGCGCAAAGGCACTCGAGCCGCCGGTCGGCACCACGCTCATCTGGCGCGACGCGCTGCGCCTGAGCCTGCTCGCACGCCTCGGCGAACTGGTCGACGCCCACCGCAACACGCGCGACCTGCGCGATCAGATGCGCTCGCCGTCGCGAACCGCGATCACCCCGGCGGTCGCCCGGCTGCTGGCCCGGACGGCACGCCGACCGCTCCACCGCGATCGCGGCATCGCGCTGCGGGCGGCGGCGGGTACCGTCACGACGATCCTGCTCGGGTGCGCATTCTGGATCGGCACCGGCTGGAGCGACGGCGCGGGCGCGGTGCTGATCGCGGGCGTGTGCTGCGCGCTGTTCGGCAACAGCGACGATCCCGCGCCGGCGATCATGGCGTTCTTCTATGGCACGATCATCGGCCTCGTCATCTCCGCCGTGTACGCCTTCACGATCCTGCCGCGCGTGACCGATTTCGTGACGTTGGCCGCGGTACTCGCGCCGCCGATGCTGATCGGAGGCGTGTTCCTCGCGCGCCCATCGACCTTGCTGGTGACGCTCGGCGCACTGCTCGGCGGGCTCAACACGGTCGGGCTCAACGACCGCTATGGCGGCGGGTTCGACACGTTCCTCAACGGCGGCATCTCGCAGCTGGTCGGCACGTTGTTCGCGGTCGTCACCGTCGGCCTGTTCCAGACGATCGGCGCGGACACCAGCGCGCGGCGGCTGATCCGCGCGGGCTGGCGCGAGCTGGCAAACCGCAGCGATTCGCCCGGTCGACCCGACGCGGCGGGCTGGATCGCGCGGATGCTCGACCGGATCGGCCTGCTCGCCCCCAGACTCGCAGCGCAAGGCGAAGATCCGGGCAAGCCGCTGCTCGACGCGTTGACCGATCTGCGCGTCGGCGTCTCGGTCGGCGAACTGCGACAGATGCGACTGGACGGCACGGCCGACGAGGCGATGATGATCACGCCCGTGCTGCGCGGCATCGGCGCGCATTACCGCGCGCTGCGTCCCAATCAGCCTGCACCGCCCGAACCCGACCTGCTTGCCGGTATCGATGCGGCGATGACCGGGTTCGCCACGAGCACGCCCGATAGGCACCGCACCGGCGTGCTCGCGCTGACCTCGCTGCGCCGCAACCTGTTCCCGCAAGCGCCAGCCTATGGGTACGTGTCCGGAGTGGCGGCATGACCGGCGAAATCTCGATCGGCGGCGTATACCTGCCGAGCATCCTGCTGCTCGCGGTCGCCGCCGTGCTCCTCACCGGCATCGCCACGCGGCTGCTCGCGTTCGCCGGTGCCTACCGCCTGGTGACGTATCGGCCGCTCGTCGACCTCGCACTGTTCTTCCTCATCCTCGGGCTGCTCGCCCTGCTCACCGGACCTTCCGCATGAACCCCCGCCTCAAGTCGCTGCTCGCCCCGCTTGGCCGCTCCGCCGTCACGATCGTCATCGTCGCGCTCGCGGTGCTGGTCGCGCTGTGGTTGTGGAAACGGTACGAGACCGATCCGTGGACGCGTGACGGGCATATCCGCGCCGACATCGTCCGCGTGACACCCGACGTCGCCGGCCTCGTCACGCAGGTCGCGGTGCACGACAACCAGGCGGTAAAGCCCGGCGACGTGCTCTTCGTGGTCGATCGCCCGCGCTTCCAGCTGACGCTCGCGCAGTCCGATGCATCGATCGCGAGCGCCCGTGCGACGCTGCTCCAGGCACGGCGCGAAGCGCAGCGCGATCTGGCGCTAGGCGATCTGGTCGCGAAGGAAACGCACGAGCAGAACGTCGCGCGCGTCGCCACCGCCTCGGCCGCACTCGCGCAAGCGCAGAGCGCACGCTCCACCGCGGCACTCAACCTCGCGCGGACGACGGTGCGCGCGACGGTGCACGGGATCGTCACCAACCTCGATCTCCACCCCGGCGACTATATCGCGACCGGAACGCAGGCGATGGCGCTGGTCGACACCGATTCGCTGCGCGTCGAGGGCTATTTCGAGGAAACCAAGCTCGGCAGCATTCATCTCGGCGACCCGGTGATCGTCCACCTGATGGGCGAGCCACAAGCGCTGCACGGCCGCGTCGACAGCATCGCGGCGGGGATCAACGACAGCGAGCGGACCAACACGACGAACCTGCTGCCGAACGTGAATCCGACCTTCAACTGGGTGCGGCTGGCGCAGCGTATCCCGGTGCGGGTGAAGCTGACCAGCGTGCCGAAGGGAACGCAGTTGATCGTGGGCCGCACGGCGACCGTGACGGTCCAGCCCCGCGTTGCACCGGGGACGACGTCGTGATGCGCGAACCTGGCATGCGCGATTGCGCCCTGACCCCCAACAGGTTTGTCACGCGCCTCCCCCAGACCAATGCACCACCCCGGCGGAGGCCGGGGCCCAGGTGGCAAGGCCGTCGTGACGAAGCGCAGCTGTTTGTTGGCAACGATGCCCAACTGGACCCCGGCCTTCGCCGGGGAGGAGGACGTGGGGATGTAGTCGACAGCGCCTGCAGATATGCCGGGATTGCGTGCGGCACATCATCAAAGATGCCCGGGATACTGACGGCCGTACTCGCCCTCGCCCTCGCCGCCTGCACCACCGCCGGCCCGAACTACGCGCTCCCCGAGTCCGCCGTCGTCAACCGCCCCTCCGCCCAGGGCGCATTCGACAGCGGCCACGAGAAGGCGTTCGCCGACACCCCCCTCCCCGACCATTGGTGGCGACTCTACGGTGATCCCCGCCTCGACGCGTTCGTCACCGAAGCGCTCGCCGCCAACACCGATCTTCGCGCCGCCGATGCGAACCTGCGCCGGGCCGACGCGGTCGTTGCCGAAGTCGCCGCGGGCCGAACGCTGTCGACTGTGGTCGGCGGCGGCACCTCGCTCGACCGCCCCTACACGACCGGCGGCAACCTACCCGGCACGCTCGACTACAACCTCGGCATCACGCTAGCCTATCCGCTCGACCTGTCGGGCCGCATCCGCCGCGCGATCGAGGCTGCCCAAGGCGATGCCAAGGCCATCGCCGCCGCGCGCGACAACGTCCGCGTGACCGTCGCCGCGGAGACCGCGCGCAGCTACGCCACCGCCTGCACCGCGAACTCGGTGCTCGCCGCGAACAACCGCATCCTCGCACTGCAACGCCAGACGCTGAACGTCACGCAGCGCCTGCAACGCGGCGGCCGCGGCACTGCGTTCGACGTGACGCGCGCGAGGACCGCGGTCGACCAGAGCGAAGCGCTGATCCCGTCGCAGGTCGCGACGCGCACCGCCGCCTTGTACCGTCTCGCCACACTGATGGGCCGCACACCCGCCGACTATCCCAAGGACGTCGCGACCTGTGCGAAGCCACCCGCGCTCGCCCGCCCGCTGCCGATCGGCGACGGAACCGCGTTGATCCTGCGTCGCCCCGATATCCGCCAGGCCGAACGCACGCTTGCCGCCGCGACCGCGCGGATCGGCGTCGCCACCGCCAACCTCTATCCGCAGGTCAGCCTCGGCGGCTCGGCCGGCTTTACCGGTCCGGTGTCGTCGCTCGGCTCGACCAACGCTTTCCATCTCGGGCTCGGGCCGCTGATCAGCTGGAGCTTCCCCAACCGCCCGGTCATCCGCGCGCAGATCGCCCAGGCCGGCGCCACCGCGGACCAGGCGCTCGCGCAGTTCGATTCGACCACGCTCGAAGCGCTCCGCCAGACCGAGACCGCACTCTCCGCCTATGCGCGCGAAGGCGAACGCAACGCAGCCCTCCGCCGCGCGCAGTCCAGCGCCGCACGCGCCGCGGACCAAGCCGGCACGCTCTACCGCTTCGGCCGCACCGACTTCCTCTCGCTGCTGACCGCGCAGGCCGCGCTGACCACCGCGCAGGCCAACCTCGCCACGTCCGACGCGCTGTTGGTCGATCGCCAGGTCGACGTCTTCAAGGCGCTCGGCGGGGGGTGGCAGGCATGAGGCTCCGACGGCGCGGGCTCGCCTCGATCAACAGCGAGATCCGCGACGGCATCATGCCCGCCGCCGACACCATCGCGCGCGTCGCCAAGGACCCCGACGCGTTGCCGCACACGCCGAGCAACTACCGCGTCACCGCGCTGATCATCGCCTGCGCGCTGTTCATGGAGCAGATGGACTCGACCGTGCTCGCGACCGCGCTGCCGACGATGGCGCGCGATTTCGGCGTGCCCGCGACCAGCATGAGTTCGGCGCTGACGTCGTATCTGCTGGCACTCGCGATCTTCATTCCCGCGAGCGGGCGCCTCGCGGACCGGTTCGGCTCGCGGACGATCTTCCGCGCGGCGATCCTCATCTTCGTCGGCGGATCGATGCTGTGCGGCCAGGCGACCAGCCTGCCGTTCATGATGTTCGCGCGCTTCCTGCAAGGGCTCGGCGGCGCGATGATGATCCCGATCGGCCGCCTCGTCCTGCTCCGCAGCGTCGCCAAGGAGCATATGGTCCAGGCGATGTCGTGGCTGATCATGCCCGCGCTGATCGGTCCGATCCTGGGTCCCCCGGTCGGCGGCGCGATCGTGACGTATCTCGACTGGCGCTGGATCTTCTACCTCAACGTGCCGATCGGCCTGCTCGGCGTGGTGCTGGTCACGCGCTTCATCGGCGAGGTGCGCGAGGACAAACCCGCGCGCTTCGACGTGCCCGGCTTCATCCTGTCGGGCGTGTCGCTCGGCTGTCTGTTGTTCGGGTTCGAGATGACCAGCCGCACCGGCGAACTCTCGCGCGCCGTCGTGCTGATCGCGGTCGGGCTGGTCGCGGGCGTGGCGTATATCCGCCACGCGAAACACCGCAGCGACCCGATCCTCGATCTGTCGCTGATGCGGATCCCCACCTTCCGCCTGTCGGTGATCGGCGGATCGCTAACGCGCATCACGCAGGGCGCGCAGCCGTTCCTGCTGCCGATGATGCTCCAGCTTGGGTTCGGGATGACCGCGGCGGCGAGCGGCGCGATCACGATTGCCGGCGCGATCGGCTCGCTGGGCATGAAGGGGCTCGCCCCGCGCATCCTGCGCCGTTTCGGATTCCGCAACAGCCTGGTCGTCGGCGGGCTCTGCGCGAGCGCGGGCTATGCGGTCGCCGGCCTCTTCCGCCCCGACTGGCCGATCCCCGCGATCTTTGCGGTATTGTTGGTGTCAGGCTTCATCATGTCCTTCCAATTCTCGGCGTACAACACGATCGCGTATGACGAGATTCCATCGTCGCGGATGAGCAGCGCAACCAGCTTCTACGCCACGTTCCAGCAACTGATGCTGTCGCTCGGCATCTGCGTCGGTGCGGCCTCGCTGCACGTCGGGATGCTCGGAACGGGCGCGACGCGGCCGGCGCTGGCGGACTTCACGCTGGCGTTCCTCGTGGTAACTGCGGTATCCGCCTCGGCGACGATCTGGAACCGCCGGTTCGCGGTGGATGCGGGGGCGGAGTTGAGCGGACATCGCGCGTAGCCGGACGCAACATTCCCCCTCCCTGGAAGGGAGGGGGGAGCAGCCGGCGTCAGACTTGAGTTGCCGGCAGCGAGGGCCGCGAGAGCACCGACACATGCTCGCCGGGCTCGACGAACATCCCGTGCGACAGCGCCCACCGCCCCGCCTTCTCGCTCGCCGTCAGCATCGTCAGGAACGGACTGAGCAGCAGCCCCAGCGTCACCGGCGCGAGCCAAGCCGCGGTAATCGGCGCGAACGGCGTGACCAGTAGCAACGCCACCCCCACCCCGACATGCCAACGATAGCGCGGCATCACGTCCGCCAGCGAGAGTTCGTGCGCGTCACGGTTCTGCGGCGCCCAACCCGACTTCCGCCCCATCAGGATTCCCGCAAGGTCCATCGTCTGGGTCAGCGCGATCACCGGCGCGGACAGCATCGAGAACGGCACGTCGATCAACACCGACCGCACGATCCCCCGCCGCCCGCCGAACCCCTCGCGACGCTCCGCATTCGAGAACGCCCAGATCACGCTCAACAGCTTGGGCCCGAACAGCAACAGCAGCGTGACGAACAGCACCTGCAACGAGGTCTGTGCCTCGACGATATTGCGCTCGCCGAGCAGCGCCTGCACCACGCTCGTCGCGATCATCAGCAACCACACCGGCGAGGTGATGAACGCCGATGCGCCCATCAGCAATTGCAGCCGGCTGACCCAGTGGAACCCCGACGAGGTCAGCAGGCTCAGATGCTGGATATTGCCCTGCGCCCAGCGCCGATCGCGCACCGCCGCATCGATCAGCGTCGGCGGATATTCCTCGAACGTCTCCTCGGTCATCAGCATGTGCACGCGCCAGCCGCGCCGCCGCAACAGCGCCGCCTCGACCATGTCATGGCTCATGATGACGCCGCCGAACGGCGCGCGGCCGGGCAGGTCGGGCAAGCCGCAACTGCTCGCGAACGCCTCGATCCGGATCAACGCGTTGTGACCCCAGAAGGTCGCTTCCGAACCCGACCACCAGACGAGGCCAGCGGTGGCGATCGGCCCGTACAACCGGCTCGCGAACTGCATCCAGCGCTGGAAGAACGTCACGCCGTTGATCACCGCAGGCACGGTCTGGAGCAGCGCCACCGCAGGCCGGCGTTCAAGCACCTGCGCCATGCCGATGATCGTGTTGCCGCCCATCAAACTGTCCGCGTCGAGCATCAGCATGTAGCGATAGCCGCCGCCGAACCGCCGGATCCACTCCGCGACGTTGCCGGGTTTTCGCCCCACGTTCACGGTCCGGCGACGGTAATAAAGCGCGCAGTCGAGCGTCGGCGCGAGGCGCTGCCACGCCGCGACCTCGCCCACTTCCGCCGCTTCGCCGGAATCGCTCAGGATGAAGATGTCGAACCGGTCGGCGACACCGCCCGCGGCGATCGCGCGCGCCATCCACGCGATTCGCTCGAACACCGCATCGATGTCCTCGTTGTGGACCGGCATCAGGATCGCCGTGCGGCCCTCGAGCGGCTCGGACTGGCGCGGCGTCGGGACGAACCCTGGATGCCCGCCGGTCATCAACAGCACGAAGCCGATCGCGGCGTTCATGAAGCCGAACGCGATCCACGCGAACAGCGGGAAGAACAACGCGAGCAGCGCCGCGTCCCAGAAACTCAGTCCGTCGGCGAGCAGTGATTCCTGCACGGCCGACGACGCCGCGGTGGCCAGCAACCCGGTCATCAGCACGAGGAGGATGCGACGCGCGAGCATGTCGTCGGAGGACACGACCATGCCCGGACCGGGCTCGGGTGCGGACCAGGGCGGGGGCGGGCCGTCGAAACGCTGCGGGGGCATCGCGATCGGCGTTTCGCCCGGCATCATTGCGGGAAGCGCGGGCATCAGAATATCGGGGTCAGGACGGTTTCGCTAAGCGCGCGACCGCCGCGCGTGAGGAACAGCCTGACGTCGGCGGGGCCCTGCGCATCGGGGGCCACATCCACGGTGACGCGCCAGCGGTTCTTCTGACCGACTACCGGATAGGCCGCGTTGGCGAGGACCTTACCACGGACGACGTCGATCTTGGCAGTCACGCCGCTTTGCCGGTCGAGCCCGGCAAGGCCCTCACCGATGAAATCGACCACGAGCTTCCGCGCGCCCTTCACCGGCTCGGCGCCCGGCCGACCGGCGACACCCTGCCAGCAATCGACGACATGCGCTGTCGCGGCGACGGCGGTCGGATCGGTCGATTTCCACGACAGGTTATAGTCAAACTGCAACCGCTGCCCCGCCTTCGCTGGCGTTGCCGGAGTCCAGAACGAGACGACATTGTCGACCGTCTCGCTGTTGGTCGGGAAGGCATAGAGCATCACTGCGCCCTTGCCCCAGTCACCCTGCGGCTGAATCCACAGGTTCGGGCGACGATCGTAGAACGCGCCGTCGTCCTGGTAGTGATCGAAATTACGGTCGCGTTGGATCAGACCGAAACCCTTCGGCGCCTGGTCCGCGAAACTGTCGAGCGTATCGTGCGGCGGGTTGTTGAGCGGGCGCCAGATGCGTTCGCCGGCACCGGTGAGCAGCGCAAGACCGTCCGAATCGTGGATTTCGGGACGCCAGTCGACCGCGGCGGCGCGGTTGCCTTCGCCGTACCAGAACATGCTGGTCGCCGGCGCGATGCCGAGCCGTTCGATGTCGCGGCGGACGTTGAGCACGAACGAGACCTGCTGCTCGACGCCTGCGCCGGCGACGTGGCGCGACTGGATACGGTACGCGCCGGTCACGCTGGCGCCGTCCATCAGCGCGTAGATCGTGTACGCGTCCGCGCCGGTCCGCTCGATCCAGAATTCGGTGAAGTCGGGAAATTCCTCGCGGCCCGGCAGCCCGGTGTTGATCGCGAGCCCGCGCGCGGACAAGCCGTACTGGTCCTGCGCGCCGGCGGTCCGGAAATAGGAGGCGCCCTGGAACGCCATCCAGTCGCTGGTCCCGCCCGGCGCCATCGCGCGGAACCCGGCGATACCGAGCGCGGCGGCGTGACCCTCTTCGGCCTCGAACAGATCGCGCGAGAACTCGATGCGGCGCGCCTGCCCGTTGTCGACGACGTTGATCGCGACCGGCATCGGCGCATAGCGACCGAGCGGGAACAGGCGGATACCGCCCGCCAGCGTCTTGTCCGCGCGGAAGCGGATGCTGCCGACCTTGTCGTAATCGATCGCGGCGGCGGCGGCGGCCTTGGCCGGGGCGGCATATGGCTTGGTGGCGAGCATCGCGGCGCGCTGCTGAAGCACGTCCCAAGAGAACGGCTCGGCCTTGCCGGGCGCTGCACGCATCGCGGCGGCGGCCTGTGGGAGGACACCCAACAGACCCAGCGCGGTCACTACTTCACGTCGACCGATCATGCAGAGCGCTTCCCTCGTCATCATGCTGCAGTGCGGTAGCATAGTAACGTCGCGCGCGCGCGTCGACAGGTCCCGCGGCGGGCGCGGCCTATCGCGCGGCGCGTTGCCAGCGGGCGCTGATGCTGACCGGGTCGTGAATATGGCCGCCGACGACCACCAGCATCGTTCCGGCGCTGGCGCATAGGAAGTCGATCGCGGCGAGCAGGAACGCAAGCGGGCCGGTTTGCGGGTGGAGACGGGCGAGCGTGTGAATCGCGATGACGGCGGTGGTGAGTGACAGGACACCGCTCGCGCGAAGGCTGAGATCGGTGCGGAGGCGGTGGGCGTCGGTCATGCGACACTTCAGCTATCGCCGACCACATAAGCGTTCGAGATTGGTTTTGAGGGGGAGCCATAGTGTTCGCGTAGTGCGCGACCCCGTCATCCCGGCGAAAGCCGGGAACTCGCGCGGCAGGGGCGACGCGTGGCTGGGAACTTTAGCTTTCGCTAGGGTGAGGGTTTGCTGCGCGCATTTACCAGCGAACCGCCCGGGTCCTTGTTCTCCCGCGAAGGCGGGAGCCCAGTCTGGGTCCCCGCCTTCGCGGGGAAACAAGCTCTTCCAGCTCAGGCGTCGACCAACAGCCGGTACCCGATCCCGAGTTCGTTCGCGATGACCGTGCCGACGCCCCCCGTCCCCTCCAGCTTCTGCCGCAAGTTACGCACGACGATGCGGAGATATTCGATCCGGCGGTCATGATCGGTCGGCCACGCTGCCTCCAATATCCGCTGATGCGTTACCACCCGCCCCGGATGCGCCGCCAACGCCGAGAGCACGTCGAACTCCTTCCGCGTCAGATGCGCTTCCTCGTTCCCGCGGCGGACGAGCCGGTGCTCGAAATCGATCTCCACCCCATGCGCGTGCAAGACCGTCGGCCGCGATGTCGCCTCGCCGCGCCCCCGCAACGCCACCCGCAACCGTGCGAGCAGTTCCTCGGTATCGAACGGCTTCGTCACATAGTCCTCCGCCCCGAGATCCAGCGCAGCGACCTTCTGGTCGGTCGCCTCGCGCGCGGAGACGACGAGGATGATCGGATCGCCAAGCTTCTTCAGCAGCGGCACCAGTTCAAGCCCATCCCGATCGGGCAACCCCAGGTCCAGCAGCACCGCAGTCAACGGCCGGCTTCCCGCAATCCGCAGCGCCTCACGCGCATCGACCGCTTCCTTCACGCCGTATCCCGCGCGTTCCAGCGTATTCTTCAACAACCGCCGGATGTGCAGTTCGTCGTCGACGATCAGGACCGTCTGCGCGCTCATAGATTCGCTCCATCGGTGTCGCGGACGAGCAGGGCCACGGGAAAGCACAGGCTGAACCGTGCGCCCGTCAGGTCTTCGCGGTTGCTGGCTTCGACGGTCATGCCCATCGCTTCGGCGAACGCCTTGACGATCGCAAGCCCGAGCCCAGTCCCGCCGATCGCGCGGTCGGAGCCCTCGAGGCGACGGAACGTCTCGAATACCTCCTTCTCGCGGCCGGGTGGCAAACCGGGTCCCTGATCGATTACCGACAGGCGGAGCATCCCGAAGCGGTGCTCCGCACGGACGACGATCGGCGTGCCGGGGTCTGCATAGCGCCCGGCGTTGTCGAGCAGGTTGAGCAGGCAATGGTGGAGCAATTGCGGATCGACGCGGACCAGAGGCAGGTTCGGCGCGACGTCGAGTTCGATTGCATGGCCCTCGAGCACGCGCTTGGTGTCGTGCACCGCGCCCGCCACCGCGTCGGTAAGGTCGGTCGGCTCCAGCCGCAACCGGAGCGCCCCCGCCTCGACGCGCGCCATATCGAGCAGATTGCCGACGAACCGGTTGAGCCGCGCCGCCTCACTCTCGATCGTGGCGATCAGCTCCGGCGTGACGCCGCGGTGCAATTCCGCTGCCGCTGCCATCACCGAGGTGAGTGGCGTGCGCAGGTCATGGCTTACCGACGACAGCAACGCCTGCCTCAACCGATCACGCTCGCGCACCGCATCGACATCGCGCATATCGACCTCGAGCCGCGCGCGTTCGAGCACCAGCGATGCCTGATCGACCAGGCTCATCAGCAATGGCAGTTGGTCCGATCGCACCGGATCGCCACCCGCCTCACGCGCGAGGCCGAGCACCGCCAGCGTCCGCTCGCCCGAGCGCAACGGCTGGAAGAACCACTCCGACGCTGCCAGCGTGCTCGACCCACGCCCCGCCGGCGCGCCCGTATCATACGCCCATTGCGCGGCTGCCATCTCCATAGTTTCCAGCCGATAATCCGCGCCGTTCGCCGCCTGAACCGCAAGGCCAGGGTCCTCCGCGACAAGGATGACCGCGCGCACGCCGAACAGCCGTCCGATTTCCTCGCAGATCGCGCGTGCGAGCGCGACCGGCTCGTTGAGCGAGGTCAGTTGGCGCAGGAACCCGGCAAGCGCGGCGTTGGTGCGCGCGCTGGCGGCAGCGATATCGGCCTGCGCGCGGACCCGCGAGGTGAGCTGGCTCGTCACGAACGCGATGCCGAGCAGGACGAGGATCGAGATCACGTTTTCGGGATTGTTGATCGTCAGCGTGCCGGTCGGCGGCAGGAAGAAGAAGTTGTACGCGATGGACGAGGCGATCCCGGCGAACAGGCCGGTGCGCAGGCCGAACAGGCTCGCCGCGGCCATCACCGGCAGCAGGTACAGCAGCGCGACGTTGCCGAGGTTGAGGATGTGGAACAGCGCGCTCGCCACGCCAGTAACGGCTGCGACCATCGCCGTCGTCCAGGCGTACCCCGCCTTGCTGCCCCATCCGCCGGTCCGCGCGCGCGTGCCGTGGGGCGCGGTGGCTGGGTCCATCGGCAGGACGTGGACGGCGATCCCCGGTGACTCGCGGACCATCTGGTCGACGACCGAGCCGTGACGGAGTTCGAACCAGCGCGAGCGGGTCGACTTGCCGACCACCAGCTGCGTCGCACGCGCCTCGGTGGTGAAGGTCTTGAGGCCGTCGACCACCGATGTCGCGGGGACGGTCGCGACGTCGCCGCCAAGCTGGGTCGCGAGGTTGAAGACCGCGGCGAGCTGACGGTGCTCGGCCTCGCCGAAGGTCTGCGCGCGGGGCGTCTCGATATACACCGCGGTCCAGGGCGCGTGCATCGCGTCGGCGATCCGCTTGGTGGCGCGGACGAGGCCCATTGCGCCGGGCAGTTCGCTGATCGCGACGACGATCCGTTCGCCGCCTGCCCAGGTGCCGCCGACGCCCAATGCGCGGACGTGTTCGAGCATCTGCGCATCGACGGCCTGCGCGGCGCGGCGGAGCGCGAGCTCGCGTAAGGCCGACAGGTTCGACTTGGAGAAGAAGTGCGCGAGCGCGCGCGTAGCTTCGTGGGGGAGATAGACCTTGCCCGCCTTCAGCCGCTCGATCAGTTCGTCGGGCGGGATGTCGACGACTTCGATCTCGGCCGCCTCGACGATGCTGTCGGGGACGGTCTCGCGGACCCGGACGCGCGTGAACGAGGCGACGACGTCGTTGAGGCTCTCGATGTGCTGGATGTTGATCGTCGAATAGACGTCGATGCCCGCGGCGAGCAGTTCCTCGACATCCTGATAGCGTTTGGGGTGGCGGCTGCCGGGGGCGTTGGTGTGGGCGAGTTCGTCGACGAGGACGAGCGTGGGCGCGCGTTCGAGGATGGCGTCGAGATCCATCTCGTCGAGCGTGCGGCCTTCATAGGGGATCGCCTTGCGCGCGACGATCTCGTGGCCCCTGGTGAGCGCTTCGGTTTCGACGCGGCCGTGCGTCTCGACCACGCCGATGACGACGTCGACGCCCGCGCGGCGACGTTCCGCGCCTTCGGAGAGCATCTCGTACGTCTTGCCGACGCCGGGGGCGGCGCCGAGGAAGATCTTCAGACGGCCGCGACCCTCCTGCGACGCCTGTCGCAGAAGGGCCTCGGGTGATGGTCGTCCGTCGTCGTTCAACGCGTTGCGTCGAGGGCGCGGTTGAGGGCGAAGACGTTGATGCGTGGCTCGCCGAGGATGCCGAGCAGTGGACCGTCGACGTTGGCGGTTACCAGCGCGCGGACCTTGTCGGCAGGAAGGCCGCGGGTACGGGCGACGCGGGCGACCTGGGCATAGGCCGAGGCTGGCGACAGATCGGGGTCGAGACCCGAACCCGAGGCGGTGGCAAGATCGGCGGGGAGTGGCCCGGTCACGCCTTCTGCGCGGCGCTTGGCGACGTCCGCCTTGGTGCGATCGACGAGTGCTTGGCTGGTCGGGCCGTAGTTCGAGCCGGACGAGACCTGGCCATCATAGCCTTTGCCGGCGGCCGAGGGGCGCGTCTGGAAATAGCGATCGGTGGTGAAGGCCTGGCCGACTACGGTCGAGCCGATCGTTTTGCCGTTGGCCATGACGAGGCTGCCGTTTGCTTGGGCGGGGAAGATGGCTTGTCCGATCCCGGTCATCGCGAGGGGATAGACGATCCCGAGCAGCAGCGCGAACAGGATCGTCATGACAAACGCGGGGCGGAGGGCGGAGGTGAAATCGGAGGTCATTCTGTCGTCTCCATGTGTCCCCGCGAAGGCGGGAACCCAGTCTGGGCACCCGCCTTCGCGGGTGAACAATTCTTGGGGGTGAGGTCACACGTCGCATCTCGGCCGCGCCCGCCAAGCACCTCCCCGGCGGAGGCCGGGGTCCAGTTGGGGAACGTCGCTAACGGCGGGTGCGCTTCGTTACCGCGACCTTTCCACCTGGGCCCCGGCCTCCGCCGGGGTGGTGCCAGCTCTTGTTGTAAAGTTGCACGCTCGATCATTACGCCAGCCCCAGCGCGCCGACCAGAAGGTCGATCAGCTTGATCCCCACGAACGGCGCGACCAGCCCCCCCAGACCATACACCGCCAGGTTGCGCGCGAGCAGCGGCCCCGCGGCCATCGGCTTGTACGCAACGCCCTTCAGCGCGAGCGGCACCAGCATCGGGATGATGATCGCGTTGAAGATGATCGCGGACAGGATCGCGCTTTCGGGCGAGCCGAGCCGCATCACGTTGAGCACGCCGAGCCCCGGATAGAGCGCGACGAACATCGCCGGGATGATCGCGAAATACTTCGCCACGTCGTTCGCCACCGAGAAGGTCGTCAGCGCACCGCGGGTCATCAGGAGTTGCTTCCCAAGGCCAACGATCTCGATCAGCTTGGTCGGATCGCTGTCGAGGTCGACCATGTTGCCAGCCTCGCGCGCGGCCTGCGTGCCGGTGTTCATCGCCACGCCGACGTCGGCCTGCGCCAAAGCCGGTGCGTCGTTGGTGCCGTCGCCGCACATCGCGACCAGTCGCCCGCCCTGCTGTTCCTTGCGGATCAGGTCGAGCTTGTCCTCCGGCGTCGCCTGCGCGAGGAAGTCGTCGACGCCCGCCTCGGCAGCGATCGCGGCGGCGGTGAGCGGGTTGTCGCCGGTGATCATCACCGTGCGGATGCCCATCGCGCGCAGTTCGCCAAACCGCTCGCGGATGCCGGCCTTCACGACGTCCTTGAGGAAGATCGCGCCGAGCAACCTACCGTCGCGGGCGACTGCCAGCGGCGTACCGCCTGCACGGGCGATCTCGTCGGTGATCCGGCGCAGTTCGGTCGCGGCGGCGGTTGCCCCTGCCCCCGGATTGGCCTTCAGAATCGAGTCCACCGCACCCTTCTGGATCAGCGAGCCACCGACGATCACACCCGAAATCCGGGTCTGCGCGGTGAACGGAATGACCTCCGCATCGCCCGGCAGTTCGCTGGTCGTCACGCCGAACTTTTCGCGCGCGAGGACGACGATCGAGCGGCCCTCGGGTGTTTCGTCGGCGAGGCTGGCAAGCAACGCCGCCTCGGCAAGGTCCTCGTCACGCGTACCACCGACACTCCGGAACTCGCTCGCCTGACGATCGCCGATCGTGATCGTACCCGTCTTGTCGAGCAACAGCACGTCGATATCGCCCGCCGCCTCGACCGCACGTCCGGACTTCGCCAGCACATTGAAGCGCACCAGTCGGTCCATGCCGGCAATACCGATCGCGGACAACAGCGCCGCGATCGTCGTCGGGATCAGCGTGATCAGCAGCGCCGCGAGGATCGCGACCGGCACACGGCCGCCCGCATAGCTTGCGAAACCGGGGATCGTGCCGACCGCGATCAGGAAGATGATCGTCAGGCCGACGAGCAGCAACGTCAGCGCGATCTCGTTCGGCGTCTTCTGCCGCTCGGCGCCCTCGACGAGCGCGATCATGCGGTCGAGAAAGCCTTCGCCGGGATTGGCCGTGACCTTCACCCGGATCTCGTCGGAGATGACGCGCGTGCCCGCGGTCACCGCCGAGCGATCGCCGCCCGCCTCGCGGATCACCGGCGCGCTTTCGCCGGTGATCGCGGCTTCGTTGACCGAGGCGACGCCCCAGACGACTTCGCCGTCGGCGGGGATCAGGTCGCCCATCGTGACGAGGACGATGTCGCCCGCGCGCAGCATGCTGGCGGGGACGGACTCGACCTGGTCGCCCTTCATGCGGCGGGCGGTCAGCTCGGCCTTGGTCGCGCGGAGAGACGCGGCCTGCGCCTTGCCGCGGCCTTCGGCGAGCGCTTCGGCGAAGGTGCCGAACAACACCGTCAGCCACAGCCAGATCACCAGCTGGATCTTGAAGCCGACCGACAGCCCGTCGCCGCCGACGTTGACGAGGATCGTCAACAGCGTGGCGACGACGGCGGTGACGAACATCACCGGGTTGCGGATCAACTGCCGCGGATCGAGCTTGCGGAAAGCGTCGCCGATCGCGGGAACGATCAAGTCGGCTGTGAACAGCGACTTGGTAGGGGTGCGTGCCATTTTGGCTTGTCCCGTCAGAAGGTTTTGCCGCTGATCATCGCGAGATGATCGGCGATGGGACCGAGCGCGAGGCTCGGCAGGAAGGTCAGGCCGCCGACGATCAGGATGATCCCGACCAGCAGGCCGACCCACAGCGCACCCGTCGTCGGGAACGAGCCTGAACTCTCCGGCGTGTATTTCTTGGCGGCGAGACCACCGGCGATGGCGAGCATCGGCACGATGATGAAGAAGCGCCCGAACCACATCGCGACGCCCAGCAAGCCGTTGTAATAGGGCGTGTTGGCAGTGAGCCCGGCGAACGCCGACCCGTTGTTACCGACCGCGCTGGTGAACGCGTAGAGAATCTCGCTGAACCCGTGCGGCCCCTTGTTAAGCGGCCCCGCCAGCCCGTCCGGCAGCACGGCGCTGAGCGCGGTGAAGCCGAGGATGACGAGCGGCAGGATGGCGATCGCCAACACCGCCAGTTTCACTTCGCGCGATTCGATCTTCTTGCCGACATATTCGGGCGTGCGGCCGACCATCAGGCCTGCGACGAACACGGCGAGGATGGCGAACAGCAGAAAGCCGTAGATGCCTGCACCAACGCCGCCGATGACGACTTCGCCGAGCTGAATGTTGAGCAGCGGGATCATGCCGCCGAGCGCGGTGAAGCTGTCGTGCATGCTGTTGACCGCGCCGCACGATGCGGCGGTGGTGACGACCGAGAACAGGGCCGACGCGGCGATCCCGAAGCGGACCTCCTTGCCTTCCATGTTGCCGCCCGCGACGCCGATATTGTGGAGGATCGGGTTGCCCGCGGCTTCCTGCCAATAGGTGACGGTGACGCCGGCGAGGAACAGCACGAGCATGGCCGAGAGGATCGCCCAGCCCTGCCTGGTGTTGCCGACGGCCTTGCCGAAGGTCCAGGTGAGACCGAAACCCATCAGGAAGATTGACAGCATCTGCACGAGGTTGACGAGCGCGGTCGGGTTTTCGAACGGATGCGCCGAGTTCGCGTTGAAGAAGCCGCCACCATTGGTGCCGAGCATCTTGATAGCTTCCTGGCTCGCCACCGGACCCAGCACCAGCGTCTGCTTGAGCCCTTCGAGCGTGGTGATGTCGACCGTGCCGGCCATCGTCTGCGGCACGCCGCTGGCGATGTAGAAGAGCGTCACGACGACGCAGATCGGCAGCAGCACGTAGAGCGTGACGCGCGTCATATCGGCCCAGAAATTACCGATCGTTGCGCTGGAGCGCCGCGCGAACCCGCGGAATAGCGCGAATGCCAGCGCGATGCCGGTCGCCGCCGACAGGAAGTTGTGGATCGTCAGGCCGAACATCTGGCTGAAGTTCGACACGGTGGATTCGCCACCATAGCTCTGCCAGTTGGTGTTCGTCGTGAAGCTGATCGCGGTGTTGAATGCGAGATGGGGGCTGAGCCCCGCCAAGCCCTGCGGATTGCCGGGGAGCACGCCTTGCAGACGCAACACCGCGTAGGTCAGCGCCATCAGCATCGCGTTGAACATGATCATGTGCAGCGCGTAACGGCGCCAGCCCTGCTCCGCCTTCGGATCGATGCCGCTGAGCTTGTAGAAGCCGGTCTCGACGGGGCCGAGGATCGCATGGATCGGCGTGCGACGGCCTTCGTATAAGGCGAAAAGCCACATTCCGACGGGTTTGGTCAACGCCAGCAGGATGCCGACGAAGCCCAGGATGAGGATCCATCCTTCGAATGTCATGAGGACGCGCTCCTAAAAGCGTTCGGGGCGGATGAGCACCGCCACGAGGTAAAACAGCAGCCCGAGCGCGACGATCGCGGCGAGCCAGAGGTCGAGGGTCATGATGGTGTCCTCATGGGCTCAGGCGTTGTCGCACAGGCGGACATAGGCGAGCGTCGCCGCCACCAGTCCGATCATGATGGCTATCCAGAGAAGGTCCTGCATTGGTGGATCCTTCAGAAGGCGGCGGTGAGCGAGGCGACGATCGTGCCGTCGGCGATCGATCCGGTGCCGTCCTGGCCGCGGGAGAAGCTGGGCTGGAGATACGCTGCACTGCGACGCGTGATGTCGGTGTCGACATAGCTCACGTTCAGCGTCAGGTTTTTATACGTAGTGTCCGCGCCCAGCGACCAATCCCAATAGTCGCCGGTCGGCGCCGCGCTGGTCGCGTTGGGGCCGAGGCCGTCATTGCCCCAGCTATGGCCGATATGCGCCTTGGCGGTGATCGGCGTGCCGGGAAGCGCGAACGCACCGTCGCCGGTGAGGTAGAGGTTGTCGGTTTTGGCGCCGGGATTGGTATAGACGCCCGCCGCCGCGTCGGCGCCGGTGCGATACCATTTGCCGAGTGCCTGCTGCTTCGGCGCATAGAACGCGCTCGCGGTCAACGTCGCCGGACCAGTCGTACCGCTGAGCTTCACATAGGGCTCGGCATAGTCGGTCTTCGAGGCGCCGCCCGGATACATGTACCAGGTCAGGCCGACATCGATCGTCGCGTTGTCCGCAAGCTTGTGCTTGTAGCCGCCGATCAGGTCGAGCTCCATGTTCGAGCCGCCGAACGTGCCCCAGCCCGACAGGTTCGAGCCCCATGCGCCGACGTAGAACCCGCTGTCGTGCGCGATCGTCAGCCCGCCCTGGATCGCGCCGTCCTTGTCCGACTGCGACACGCCGCGCAGGCGATAGTCGGTCGCGAGCGTCACCGAACCGGAGACGGTTACCGGTGATGGCGGCGCGGTATCCTGTGCCAACGCGGGCGTGGCGATACCGGCGAGAAGTCCGGTGGCGGCGGCGAAACGAAGAATATGCATTGCGGTCCCCATGCGCGTCCCGCCGGAAGGATGGCGGTTCGCGAGGACTGGCAATTAGGCTCCGGCGACGTAGCAATTCGAGATCGATTGCCGGGCCGAAGCATATGTTTCGCGTAGTATTGTCGGAATTATCGACGGCTACCGTACTGGCACAGCTGCACCACCCCGGCGGAGGCCGGGGCCCAGGTGGAAAGGTCGCTGTAACAAAGCGCACCCGCACATAGCATCGTTGCCTAACTGGGCCCCGGCCTCCGCCGGGGTGGTGCCTACCCAGTGCCGGTCAGCATTACCGACTTACTATGCGGTGCGGCGAAGGATCAGCCAGCCGGCGACGCCCGACAGGATCGAGCCCGCGAACACGCCAACCTTCACCGCGTCCATCGCGTGCGGCGCGCCGGCGAAGGCAAGCCCGCCGATGAACAGGCTCATCGTGAAGCCGATCCCGCACAACACCGCCATGCCGTACACCTGTGCCCAGCTCGCGTTCCTGGGCGCCTCGGCCAGCCGGAACGTCACGAGTCCACGGATCGTCGCGAAGATGCCGATCTGCTTGCCGAGGAACAGTCCCAGCATGATCCCGATCGGCAGCGGCGACACGACGTCCGCCGCCACCATTCCGCCGAACGCGATGCCCGCATTGGCGAACCCGAACGCCGGCACGATCAGGAAACTCGACCAGGGTTGGAGCGCGTGTTCGAGACGTTTCAGCGGCGGCTGGCCGTCTCCCGTCCGCAGCGGGATCGTCAACGCGACCGCCACACCGGCGAGCGTCGCATGCACACCCGACAGCAGAACACCGTACCAGATGCCAACGCCGATCAGCAGATACGGCACCAGCGACCGCACGCCCGAAAGGTTCAGGATGACGAGTACGCCGAGCCCTAAGCCCGCCGCAAGCAACGGCAGCAGCGCTATATGACCCGTGTAGAACAGCGCGATGACGAGGATCGCGAGCAGATCGTCGATCACCGCGATCGCCGTCAGCAGAACCTTCAGCGAGGTCGGCACACGCGAGCCGAGCAGCGCGAGGATGCCGAGTGCGAACGCTATGTCGGTCGCCGCCGGGATCGCCCAGCCGCGCAGATTGGCGGGCGTACCCATGTTGACGAGCACATAGAGGCCCGCCGGCACCGCCATGCCCGCGATCGCCGCCGCACCGGGCATGATGCGCTCGCCCCAGGTCGAGAGATGTCCCGAGACGAACTCGCTCTTCACCTCCAGCCCGATCAGCAGGAAGAACAGCGCCATCGCGCCGTCGTCGATCCAGTGGTGGACGCTCATCCCGCCGACTGCGTGGTGCAGTGTCGCGAAGTAGGTTGGCGCGAGCGGTGAGTTTGCGACGATCAGTGCCGCTATCGCCGCCGCGAGCAGCACGATGGCCCCCGCCGCATCGCCCGCGAGAAACCGCCGGATCGCAATCAAAGACCTTCGCCGCCCACCCATTGCGCGTTCGACAGGCGGCGCGCGAGGTCCCAGCTCTGGACGCGGATATCGGGCACCGCGACGACCTCCCACAGCCCGCCGCGGGTCATCGGCCCGATGCAGTGGATCCGGTCGTCGGGAGTCCCATCGGCACAGATCGCGCGCGACTGGGCATCGACATCGACGCCGAGCCGCAACGGATCGGGCCGGATCGCACCCGCCGCGAGCAAATGCTTCACGAGCGGTTCCTCCGAGCGGAGCAAATCACCCTGCGGCCCGGTGCAATTGACGATCCGCGCCGAACGCGTGACGACCGGGTCGGTCTCGCCGCGTGGCCGCCACGTCAGCTTTGCCTGCGTCCCGTCGGCGTCGGCGGACACGATCTTGCCCGCCGCGAAGGTCAGCCGCCCGGTCGCGACGAGCGCCTCGACCCGGTCCGCAACCGCCGGTGCGAGCCGGTGGCGGTGCACGTCCCAATACGGGCGTAGATGGCGAAGGAAGCGCCCGCGCACCTCTTGCGACGCCGCCGCCCACAGCATCTGCGTGACCGGACGAAGCTCGTCGACGGCGCAGCGCCAGCCCTCTTCGGCGGCACGAGCGCGGACATGGCGGACGAGATTGGTCAGCCCACCCTGGGGCTTGTCCGAAACACCGCGGTGCGCCGGCGCGCCATCGACATGCCGTCGCGGCGACAACCCGCGTCGCGACATCGCCAGGATATTTCCGGCGAACCCCTGCGCATCGAGCAGCAACGCCGCGTCGATTGCGGTCAGCCCGGTTCCGACCAGCACGACGGTATCGTCCGCGCCCAACCCCTCGGCAAGGTTGGCGGCCCAGGGGTCCGCGTAATAGACACCGGGCGGCAGCGCGTCCGGCTTCAACCCCGGCGGCGTGTGTGGTGGCAGGTTACCGAGCGCGAGCACCGCGGTGTCGGCGGCGATCTTGCGCCCGTCCGCCATCGTCAGCGTCACGCCGTCGCCTTCGGCCGGATCGATCGCGCAGACCTCGCCCTCGACATGAACCAGCCGGCCGTCGGACTCCGTGATCGCCGCATCGAGCAGTTCGCGAAGATACGCGCCATAGGTGGTGCGCGGGACGAAGGTCTTGCGGTCACCCTTGCCATGCGCCTCCAGCCAGCGGACGAAGTGGTCGGGATCGTCGGGCAGCGCGCTCATGTTCCCCGCACGGACGTTGAGCAGGTGATCGGGATGCGCCGCGCTATACGCGACACCGCGCGCAAGCTGCCGGTCTCGCCTCTCGATCAAGGTCACGCGCGGCCCCTCATGCCGCATCAGATTGACCGCGAACAACGCGCCGGAGAACCCGCCTCCGACGACCACGACATGATCCTCGGGTCCCGCAATCCGCGGCATCGTCGCTCGGTCGTCCATCTGCTAGCTCACCTCGTTAGACGGGGACGCCATGCCCCATCGACGCCGCCTAGCCTACCCCGCTCGGTCAGACCGGGTTCGGATCACATCGATCGTTCTAGTGCCGCCTGCCAATCCGACACACTTTGCAATCGATTGTTGCATTCCACCGCCGTGTAGGTAAGTTCAGACATACCCCGCGCAGACGGGCGTTTCCGCCAATGAGGATGGCCGTCATGCGTTCCCCCGAATCCAAGCCGCATCTTTCGCTGGCCCGTATCCTCGAGATGAACCTGGGGTTCCTCGGGTTGCAGTTCAGCTTCGGACTGCAACAGGGCAACATGGCGCCGATCTACAGCTATCTCGGCGCGTCCGAGGCTTCGCTGCCGTTGCTTCAATTGGCGGGCCCGATGACCGGCCTCCTGATCCAGCCGCTGATCGGCGCACTCAGCGACCGAACGGATTCGCGCTGGGGCCGGCGGACGCCCTACTTCCTGTTCGGCGCGGTGCTGTGCGCCTTCGGATTGTTCTTCATGCCGCTCAGCCATTCGATCCTGATGGCGGTATCGATGCTGTGGATCCTCGATGCCGGCAACAACATCACCATGGAGCCGTACCGCGCCTATGTCTCGGACCGGTTGAACGAGGACCAGCACGAGATCGGCTTCCTGACGCAGAGCGCTTTCACCGGCCTTGCGCAGATGCTGGCATTCCTGACGCCGTCGCTGCTCGTCTGGGCAGGCATGAACCAGGATTGGGTCGATGCGCACAACATTCCGTACACCGCGCGCATCGCGTTCATGATCGGTGCGGTGCTTTCGTTCTCGACGATCCTCTGGTCGATCCGGCGCGTACCCGAACTGCCGCTGTCGCTCGCCGAACGCACACGGATCGCGGCCAAGCCGAAGGGGCTGGCCGCGACCTTGAAAGAAATCGGGTCCGCGATCCGCGACATGCCGCCGGCGATGCGCAGGCTGGCGGTGATGAGCCTGTTCCAATGGTATGCGATGGCCGCCTACTGGGCCTATGTGATCTATTCGATCGGCCGATCGGTGTATGGCACCGAGGTCGCGACGTCGTCCGGATTCCATTCGGCGGTGCTGACCAACGGCGTAATGGCGGCGTTCTACAACGGCGTCGCGTTCGTCGCGGCATTCGCGATGGTCCCGCTGGCGAAGAGACTGGGCGCGGCGAGCCTGCACGCGCTGTGTCTCGTGCTCGCCGGGATCGGCATGATGTGGCTGCCGCATATCACCGACAAGGCGCTGCTGTTCGTGCCCGCGATCGGCATCGGCATCGGCTGGGCGAGCATCATGGGCAATCCCTACGTAATCCTCGCAGGCGCGATCCCGGCCGAGCGGACCGGCGTCTATATGGGGATCTTCAACATGATGATCGTCATCCCGATGCTGGTCTTCGCGGCAACCATGCCGTTTTGCTACGGGCCGCTGCTGAACGGCGATCCGCGCAACGTGCTGACGCTGTGCGGCATCCTGATGCTCTGCGCCGCAATCGCCGTCTGGACGGTCCGCGAGCGTAATGGCGAAGGCCTGCCGGTCGGCTCGACGCGCTTTTGACGCACGCTCAACGACAGCCCGACCCGCTACCCGCCGAAGCGCCCGAAATCGCCGCACGATCTCTCCTCATCGACTCCAGGATTCCCATGCCCGCCACTACCATCACCCCCTGGTCCGTCGACATGCTGGACCGCATTGCTGCGCAGTCGAACGCCGCGCTGCCGGTCATAACGGCTGCCGACATCGTGGCGATCGTACCCGGTCACGACCTGTGGGACATGTGGCCGATCGCGTACCGCGACGGCCGCACCGCGATCGTCGACGATCGTAGCTGGTGGTTCTTCCTGGCCACACCGCAGTTCGACGATCCCGAGGACCGCCACGACGCCGCGCGCATCCGCCTGACCAGCTTGGGCGCCGATGGCTGGCGCGATCATGGCGATGTGTTTGCCGACGGGTTCACGCCGGGCAGTCGCGAATGGTCCGGCTCCGCGGTGCTCGACGACGATGGCGAGACGCTGATGATGTATCTGACGGCCGCCGGGCGTCGCGGTGAACCTCGCAGCTTCGAACAACGCCTGTTCGAGACACGCGGGCGGTTCGTCGACGGCCGGATCGTCGACTGGAGCGCGCCGATCGAATCGATCGCGGCGGACGGCGCTCTCTATCGGCAGGCGGACCAACGCGAGGCGGTCGACGGCAGGATCAAGGGTTTCCGCGACCCCGGCTATTTCCAGGACCCAGCCGATGGCACCGAGTATCTGCTGTTCGCGGGGTCCGCTGGTTGGGTCGACGCGGTGGACGACGGTGTGATCGGAGTCGCCGCGCGCGCCATCGGCAGCGCGAACTGGAGCCTGCGGCTACCACTCGTCCACGCGATCGACGTCAACAGCGAACTCGAACGGCCGCATATCGTGCTGCACGAGGATCTCTATTATTTGTTCTGGTCGACCCAGGCGAAGCGGTTCGCCGCGGGGGTCGATGCACCGACCGGCTTGTACGGTATGGTCGCCGACGCGATTTCGGGACCGTGGCGACCATTGAACGGCTCCGGCTTGGTCGCAGCCAATCCTTCCGCCGAGCCTTTCCAGGCCTATTGCTGGTGGGTCACGGGGGAACTCGAAATGATCAGCTTCGTCGACTACGCCGATCTGGGCGGCGCCGACGCTACGGTCAGCGCTTCGCTTCGCCGCACGAAGTTCGGCGGCACGGTGGCGCCGTCGTTCCGCCTGGCGCTGAACGGCGACACCGCGGCGATCGTCTCCGCTCCGTAAGATTCACTTGCGAGAGTCCAACCGAGCTCATTTATACGACCACGTCGTTCTGGCATTCCGACCGCGAAACGAGCATGTTCGCGCGCAACCATTGCACGCGCTCGCGCCTCCCCGTTGACGGAAACCCCGACCCTATGCCGACTTTCCTTTCCGCCGCGCGCCTCCTGCTGGCCGGTACGTGCCTGACGTCTGCGATTGCGATGCAGGCGAACGCCGACCCGCTAGCGACGCTCGACCGCAACGGCAGCTTGGTCGCGATCGAGCCCTACTCGCCCAACATCGTCCGCGTAACTATCTCGCTCGACCGCACGCTCGCCGACGCGCCGCCGGGCGAAGGCCCCAACGCCAAGCCCGATGCAAGTGGCTGGACGCACCGCACCGACGCCAGCGGTGACGTGTTCGCCTCGGGTGCGGTATCGCTGACCGTCAACGCACAGCCATGGCCCAAGGCGCCTAGCCAGATGGAACGTTACTTCGCGCCTTCGCTCCCGCCGGTGTCGATCGCGGTGCGCAAGCCCGACGGTCGCGTGATCGCCGAGATGACCGGCTGGGAGATGTCACCGCAGACCGTCAACGGCGAGAAGACGTTCCGGGTCGGCGCGAGCTTCGCGGTGCAGCCGAACGAGCATTATTACGGGCTCGGACAGAACCAGGAAGGTGTCCTGGATCTCAAGGGCCGCACGATCGATTGCCGCCACAATTACGACGCGCCGGCGGGCGAGACGGTGTGCGTGCCGTTCATGGTGACCAACAAGGGCTACGGCATCGTGTGGGACAATGCGTCGGCGACCACCGTCTCGCCCGGCCTGTCGAATTCGACGCACTGGCAGTCGAACGTCGGCGAGCGCGTGTCGTTCTTCGTCATCACCGGCGACACCACCGACGAACTTTACGCCGGCTATGCCAAGCTGACCGGCGCCACGCCGCTGCCACCCAAGGCCGCGTTCGGGCTGATCCAGTCGAAGGCGCGCTACGAGACTCAGGCCGAACTGCTCGGTGTCGCCAACGGCTATCGCAAGCGCGGTTTGCCGCTCGACGTGATGGTGCTCGACTGGTTCTACTGGTCGCGGATGGGGCAGCTCGACATCGATCGGACCTATTTCCCCGATCCCAAGGGCATGAATGACACGCTCAAGAGCATGGGCATGCATTCGATCATCAGCGTGTGGCCGCGGTTCGAGAAGGAATCGCGCTATTTCAATTTCCTCGGCACCAAGGGATGGCTGTTGAAGGACAAGGACGGCGGTGTCGTGGACGGCCTGCCGATCCGGTCCGATCGTGCCGGTGCGCTGCTCGATTCGACCAACCCGGATGCGCGAGGCTGGTTCTGGGATCGGATCCGAGACAATATCGCGAGCCAGGGCTTCGACTGGTTCTGGCTCGACGAGACCGAGCCGGACCTCGTGCCCGACGGCAATTTCTTCTCGATCGGGTCGGGCGATCGCTATCACAACCTCTATCCGCTCGTGCACACCCGCAGCGTCGCGGAAGGCTCCGCGCGCGACCGGCCCGACTTCCGCAACCTGATCCTCGCGCGTGCGGCGTATCTGGGCACGCAGCGTAACGGCGCGCTGTTCTGGTCGTCGGATGTGCAGGCAACATGGGAAACCTTGCACCGCCAGGTCCCTGCTGGGCTCGGCTTTACCGCGACTGGCATGGCGTATTGGAGCAGCGACACCGGCGGCTGGCAGTACCCGAACGGGCCAAAGGCGGAACATGCGCCGTTGCTCGATCCGGCGGGTGCAACCGCGATGTCGCCGAGCTACGCGGACTATCCCGAGCTGTTCACGCGCTGGTTCGCGTATAACAGCTTCACGCCGACGCTGCGCATTCACGGCCAGCGTCCGGCGACGGCGATCTGGGAATATGGTGCGGCAGCCGAACCGGTGCTCGCCGGCTTCCTGAAGCTGCGATATTCGCTGATCCCGTATATCTATTCGCTCGGCTATCAGACCTACAAGACGGGTGCGCCGTTCATGCGCGCGCTGTTCATGGACTTCCCGAACGACCCCGCCGTCGCGACGATCGGCGACGAGTATATGTTCGGCCCGGCCTTCCTGGTCGCACCGGTTACAGAACAGGGCGCCACTGCCCGCAAGGTCTACCTCCCGGCTGGATCCGAATGGTATGATTATTGGACCGATCAGCGGTATGCCGGCGGTCAGACGATCGTTGCCGCGGCTCCGATTGACCGCATCCCGCTGTTCGTCCGCGCGGGGTCGATCGTGCCGATGGGCGTGCAGGTGCCAAGCACGGCGACGAAGCAGGCGCTCGAGATGATCAAAGTCTATCCGGGCCGTGACGCGAGCTTCACGCTGTACGACGACGACGGCGTGACCAATGGCTACAAGAAGGGTGGCGGATCCAGCGCAGTCCTCCGCTGGAACGACGCGTCCGGGACGCTGACGGCGTCGGGCGCATTGCCCACGCGGCAGGACATCAAGACGTTGGTGAAGGTGGTTGCGCCACGTCAGCCAACTCCGGCCGTACGGTAGCGCACGGCAAGGATGGCGCAGGGTTCAGCGCCATCCTCATGGCTTGCACGGACGATTGCCGCACGCTATCGCCGGTCACGCACTCTCGCTTCTACAGCGGAGACGCAAAGCCACGGCAACGCCGGCTTCGCGGGTATAGTACAATGGTAGTACAGCAGCCTTCCAAGCTGAATACACGGGTTCGATTCCCGTTACCCGCTCCACCCTATTCTTCGATCAGGCGCCCGAGAAGGCTCGTCATGCGGCGTCTTCCCAACGCGGTGAGCTGGACGTGCGATCGGCGGCCGTCGCGTTCGTCTCGCGTGCGTTCGACCAGGTCGGCATCCTGGAGCATCGTCAGATAACGCAGCGCGGTGGCCGACGGCGCGCGCGCACCGATGCAGACCGCGGATACGCTGAGCTGGCGCCGCTCGTGATCGGAAATGAACAGATCCAGCAGGATGTCCCAAGCCGGCTCCGAGAATAGCGCCTCGCCGAGCAA
This sequence comes from Sphingomonas sp. PP-CE-3G-477, assembly GCF_003050745.1. GTDB lineage: Bacteria > Pseudomonadota > Alphaproteobacteria > Sphingomonadales > Sphingomonadaceae > Sphingomonas. The sequence continues at coordinate 119,280 of NZ_QAOF01000007.1, forward strand.
CGTGTCGCGCACCTTGCGAAGTTCGTACAGCCGTTTGGCCATGTCGACCAACACCAGCGGCGATACGCCGAGCGAAGCTGTACGCTGAGCGGCAATGGGCGCCATGGCAATTGCGTAAGTCATATACGTCTTCCGAATATGCTTCAGCGGCAGGTCGGGTCCTGGCGACTCCAGTCGAGATCCGAGCCATGGGCCCGGATCCTGCGCGAGTGCCTGACTGTCCCGATCACGAGAAGCAGGACGATGGGGTAGCTCCAGGCCGCGGAAAGGACCGCGTAGACGAGCCGGATCACGTCAGGGCTGATCGCCCGGGCCAGATGAGCCCCCGTCCCCAACGCGTGGAGCGCGGTGGCCCAGGCCGGCCAGAACCGATCGGCCTTGAGCGTGATCGCGATCAGCACCGCCAGCAGGATCAAGTCGACGATCATCACGCCGCTCTCCACGCCTGCGAACAGGACGGGGATGGTCCGCTGGACGAAACCGGTCGACAGTGCCGCGACCAGCAAGGCCAACCCCGTCAGTCGCTCCGGTGCTCCGCCCCGCAGGAGCGCATAGCCGGATGCGGCCACCTGTATCGCGTAGAACAGCCAGACCCGATCCAACTCTTACCTCCAAAGCAGGACCGAAACCGGCCGTTCAGGCCACTGCCGCAAGGCGAACCGGAGTCTCCGCTCGCAACACGCCTTCGTTGGGCGGACATTCCGCGGTGTCGCCGTATCCGTAGAACTGCCCGAGCCCGATCTCGGCGCGGACGTCGACCAGCGCGCGATGCGCCTCGACGAACCGCTGGCGCGCATTGATAATGTCGAACGACGCCTGCGATATCATCTGCAACGCGGCAACGCCGGTGCCGACCGGCAGGTTGGCGGCGACACGCTGTTGCAACAGCGTCGATACGCACGAGGCCGCGAGCATCGCCGCGTGATCGACGGCAGCCTCGGCCTTGAGGAAATCCAGGGTGACCTTGTCGGTCGCGTCTCGTCGTTGTTTCAGCATCGTCGTTCTCCCCGTTGGCGCCGTCGTTGCGGAGCCGTGTACGGGAGCGCTGCGGTCTCGGTTCGATCGCAACAGGCTGGTCAGCGTCATCGCCATGTTCACGAGCGCCATCGACGTGACAGCGATCAGGCCCATGAGTGCGATCAGTCTGACTATCCTGTCGCCAACCGAAAACCGATTGCGTGCCACTCCCGTCGATCCACCCACTTCGGAGATTCCGAAGAAGCGGCGAACAAGCCCCCACGGCTCGGTCTGACCGGTCCTTGGGGCGTGGGACGGGGGGATGGGAACGTCGATTGGTTCGGATGGTAGCCGTTCGTACGTCGGCAAAGGCTGTTCGGACGGAGGCGCGGCGCGGGTCAGGACGATGTCGTCGCCTTCGCCACGCTCGTGCTCGTGCTCCTGCAGCCGCCGCGCTGCCTCGAACCGCGTGCCGACGCCGAGGATCTGGATGGCGCGCTCGATCCGCTTGTCGATCGCGGACGGCGACACCCCGAAGATCGCCGCGATCTCCTTCGAATTGTGATGCGTCAGCACGAGCCGCAGGCACGCGCGCTGGGCTTCGGTCAACTGATCGATACGTCCTGCGGTCATGCCGGGAGGGTAGCGCGAACGCGAAGCGGTTGCACTGTCTATCCGGCCTCACCGCATCAAGGATTTTGCCCGATCGTCAGCGGGTCGATGCGGCGGCGACGCGGCTCAGTTGGCGGGCAATGACGTTGACGGTCGTGGCGGCCGACGCCACGCGCCCGATGATCGTGGCGGCGGCATCGATCCGGTCGACCGCCTCGCCCGTGAGTGAGGCAGCCGTTCCGGCGTTGCGGCGCTGATCCTGCGCGGTATCGGCGATACCCTCGATCATGTCACGTTCGTGATCGATCAACGCGCTGCTGTCGGCGAACGCGCCGCGCACCTGCGCCACGTGATCGCCGACCGCACCGGTGCGCGCGTCGATATCGGCAGTCGCGGTCATCGTCTGCGCGGACAGAACGGTCATCTCGGCCGCGACCGCTGCGAAGCCGCCGCCATGACCATCCTGTCGTGCCGCCTCGATCCGGGCGTTGAGCGCGAGAAGACGGCTGCGTGCCGCGATGCCGCCGATGGTGCCGGAGATGACGAGGATGCTGTCCGCGGTCTCGCCCAGCGTATCGAACAGCGGCATGTGATCCGCCGCGAGCCGTTGCGCGCGGGCGAGCAGCTTGAGCTGCTTGCGGACGTTGCGTTCGACCAGCGTCGCGGCGGTATCGAGTTCGACGACCAGCGCGGCGATCTGGCGCATGTCCTCCGCCGCCAGCCGCACCATGTCGGTCGCGGCCGCCGCCTCCTGGCTGACCATCGACGCGACATCGGACAGCCGCGCGGCCACGGCGTCGAGCGCCGCGTGCGGAACGACCGATGCAGGCGTACCTGTCGGAACCGCGGCGGCCGCTGGGATCATGCCGATTTGCGCGCGGCGGCGTGCCCCGCCTCGATCATCGCGTCGGCGAGTATCGTGTAGGCCGCTGCCCATGCATCGTGCGTAGCCGTATCGAACAGATCGCCGAGCTGCACGGCCAGCGTATCGAGCAGCGCGGCACCGACCACCGCATAGTGGCGATCGAGCACGCCGTAGCCGACATGCCGGATCGCAAGCTCGCGCGCGACCGGGAGGAGTTCGTCGAGCCGGTCGAGCGAATCCACCACGGATGCGAGGGTCAGGACGAGCTTTCGACCCTGTTCGACCATGTCGCCGCGGAACAGCGGGCGGGTATCCGGAGCGAGCTGGAAAAGCCGGGCGTAGAACGCGGCGGCGACCGCATCGGGGATCGGCAGGACGTGGATGAAGCTGTCCTGGACGAGATTTATCTGCCGGGAGTCCATTGTAATCGCATCCTTTATACCCCGAAAGAATGCGTAGGCGGCGAAGGTTAACGAGGTGAAAAGGCCGGAGTGTTCGATCGCGAATGGGCACAAAAAAGCCGGCGAGGGATAATCCCCTGCCGGCTTTTTCGTTGGTCGTCTTGGTCGGAACGGAGGACCGGCGAAGCCGGCCCTTTTCGTCGGACGGGACTGGGGCTTGCGCCGCCCAGCCCGCCGGCCGTTCTGATTTCGTGTCGGGGCCAGCTCTCGCTGGCCCCGTCCGAAATCAGAAGTCCATGCCGCCCATGCCGCCCATGCCGCCGCCGCCCATGGGCATGGCGGGCTTGTCTTCGGCCATTTCGCTCACGGCCGCTTCGGTCGTGATCAGGAGGCCTGCGACCGATGCTGCGTTCTGCAGCGCGGTGCGGACGACCTTGGTCGGATCGATCACGCCGGCTTCCACCAGGTTCTCGTACGTGTCGGTCGCGGCGTTGAAGCCGATCGACGTGTCGTTGCCGTCGAGCAGCTTGCCCGAAACCACCGCACCGTCATGACCGGCGTTCTGCGCGATCTGGCGAACCAGAGCCGTCAGCGACTTGCGAACGATATCGATACCGCGGGTCTGGTCGTCGTTCGCACCCTCGAGGCCGTCGAGTGCCTTGGTTGCGTACAGCAGAGCCGTACCGCCGCCGGGGACGATGCCTTCTTCGACGGCTGCGCGGGTTGCGTGCAGCGCGTCGTCGACGCGGTCCTTGCGCTCCTTGACCTCAACCTCGGAAGACCCACCGACCTTGATCACGGCAACGCCACCGGCAAGCTTGGCGAGACGCTCCTGGAGCTTCTCCTTGTCGTAGTCGCTGGTCGTGTTCTCGATCTGCTGGCGGATCGCTTCGGTGCGGCCCTTGATCGTGTCGTGATCGCCGGCACCGTCGACGATGACGGTGTTGTCCTTGTCGATCGTGACGCGCTTGGCGGTGCCGAGCATGCCGAGCGTGACGGTCTCGAGCTTGATGCCGAGGTCTTCCGAGATCATCTCGCCCTTGGTCAGAATCGCGATGTCCTCGAGCATCGCCTTGCGACGATCGCCGAAGCCCGGTGCCTTGACCGCTGCGACCTTCAGGCCGCCGCGCAGCTTGTTGACGACGAGCGTGGCCAGAGCCTCACCCTCGATGTCCTCGGCGATGATCAGGAGCGGACGACCCGACTGGACGACGGCTTCCAGGATCGGGAGCATCGCCTGCAGGTTCGAGAGCTTCTTCTCGTGGATCAGGATGTAGGGATCCTGAAGCTCGACGGTCATCTTCTCGGGGTTGGTGATGAAGTACGGCGACAGATAGCCGCGGTCGAACTGCATGCCCTCGACGACGTCGAGCTCGAATTCGAGACCCTTCGCTTCCTCGACGGTGATCACGCCTTCCTTGCCGACCTTCTCCATGGCTTCTGCGATCTTCTCGCCGACTTCGCGGTCGCCGTTTGCCGAGATGATGCCGACCTGCGCCACTTCCTTCGAACCCGAAACCGGCTTCGAACGCGCCTTGACGTCCTCGACGACCTTGATGACGGCGAGATCGATGCCGCGCTTCAGGTCCATCGGGTTCATGCCCGCTGCGACCGACTTCATGCCCTCGCGGACGATGGCCTGCGCCAGAACCGTTGCGGTGGTCGTGCCGTCACCGGCGATGTCGTTGGTCTTCGAGGCCACTTCGCGCAGCATCTGCGCACCCATGTTCTCGAACTTGTCCTTGAGCTCGATCTCCTTGGCGACGGTGACGCCGTCCTTGGTGATGCGCGGTGCGCCGAAGCTCTTGTCGATGACGACGTTGCGGCCCTTGGGGCCCAAGGTCACCTTGACTGCGTCGGCGAGGATGTCGACGCCGCGGAGGATGCGCTCACGCGCGTCGCGGCCGAATTTTACGTCTTTGGAAGCCATGCTAGCTGCCCTTTCAAAAAAGTGAAGTACAGGAAGTGCAGACGCTGGCGCAGAATTCGCAGCCAGCATTTCTCGGCCCGTTCACGTCAGCATGACGCCGACGATCCCGAGCCCGTCGGGTCAACCGACGATGCCGAGAATGTCCGATTCCTTCATGATCAACAGGTCTTCGCCGTCGACCTTGACCTCGGTGCCCGACCATTTGCCGAACAAGATCTTGTCGCCGGTCTTGACGTCGAGCGGGGTGATCGTGCCGTTCTCGGCGCGAGTGCCGGTGCCGATGGCGACGACTTCGCCTTCCTGCGGCTTTTCCTTGGCGGTGTCGGGGATGATGATGCCGCCAGCCGTCTTCTCTTCGGCTTCGAGGCGCTTCACCAGCACGCGATCATGCAACGGACGAAAGTTCATGGGGTCCATGTCCTTTTGGATTGTGACAGATTTCTGGCACTCGACGTTATCGAGTGCCAACGGACGGCATATGTGCCTCGGGGTGCGGCATGTCAAAGGTTCCGGGGGCGAATTTTTTTCGGGCGGGCGTGGTATTCGGGCATCGTGGCTGAGGGGGTGGTGATCGTGCTGCTGAGCACTGCCGTTCTCCTGCGCACGCAGGAGTCCAGGGTGACGGAGGGCGGTGCTTGGTATCCTGGACTCCTACGTTTGCAGGAGAACAGAGCCGGGTCGATGATGCCTTCTGCTCCCCTTCCGCTTGCGGGAGGGGTCGGGGGAGGGGTTTCTCGGGCGGGTGCGTGCGGGACTCCCCTCCCCTAACCCCTCCCGCAAGCGGGAGGGGGACTGCGTAGTGATTGCGGTCAATGTGAGAACTCGAACGCCCGCCTGTATTGGCACCGTAATACAGGGCATTTACCTCGGTCCGCGCATGCTCTAGCTCTCGTCCCATGACCGATACCGCTGCGCCGTCTTACGCCCCCTCCTATGTCGACCCTGCCCGCCCGCCGCGGAAGAAATGGCGGCTCGTGCGGGGCGTGTGGAAGTTCCTTGTCGCGATCAAGGACGCGCTCGTCCTGATCGCGATGCTGCTGTTCTTCGGGCTGATCTTCGCGGCGCTCAACGCACGGCAGAGCACCACGGCGATCAAGGATGGCGCGCTGGTGCTCGACCTCAACGGCTCGATCGTCGAGCAGCCCGAGGAACAGGCCGCGTTTGCAGCACTCTCGGGACAGAGCCGGACGCGGCAGTTTCGCCTGCGCGACGTGGTCCGCTCGATCGATACCGCACGCACCGATGCGCGAGTGAAGGTGGTGGTGCTCGATCTCGACAGCTTCGGTGGCGCGTATCCGGCGGCGCTCGGCGAAGTCGGCGACGCGCTGGCGCGGGTGCGGGCGAGCGGCAAGCCGGTGCTGGCCTATGCGACCGCCTATACCGATGGCGGCTACCGCCTCGCGGCGAATGCGAGCGAGATCTGGGTCAACCCGCTGGGCGGCACGGTCTTCATGGGTCCGGGCGGCAACCAGCTCTATTACAAGGGCCTGATCGACAAGCTCGGCGTCAACGCGCACGTCTACCGCGTCGGTCGCTACAAGTCGTTCGTCGAGCCCTACACGCGGAGCGACCAGAGCGAGGACGCGAAGGCGGCGAGCACGGCGCTGTACGGCACGTTGTTCTCGCAGTGGCGCGAGGCGATCGCCAACGCGCGGCCCAAGGCGCAGATCGCGCAGTTCATGAGCGCGCCCGACAAGGTCATTCTCGCGGCGAACGGCAATATCGCGCAGGCCAATCTGAGCGCCGGGATCGTCGACAAGCTCGGCGACCGGACCGCGTTCGGGCGCCGCGTGGCGGAATATGCCGGGTCCGACGACAAGAAGCCCGCCGGCAACTACACCGCGATCAAGTATGATGCGTGGGTAGAGGCCAACCCGTTGCCGACCGCGGGTGACGCGATCGGCGTGCTGACAATCGCCGGCGAGATCGTCGACGGCGAGAGCGGCCCCGGCAAGGCGGCGGGCAAGACGATCGAGAAGGCGGTGCTCGACGGGCTCGCCAAGAAGACGCTGAAGGCACTGGTGGTGCGCGTCGATTCGCCGGGTGGATCGGTGATGGCGTCGGAGCAGATCCGGCTCGCGATCCTCGAGGCCAAGCGGCAGAAGCTGCCCGTCGTCGTGTCGATGGGCGGGCTGGCCGCGAGCGGCGGATACTGGGTGTCAACGCCGGCCGACGTGATCTTTGCCGAGCCCGGCACGATCACCGGCTCGATCGGTATCTTCGGCGTGATCCCGACCTTCGAGAACGCGCTCGCCAAGATCGGCGTGACCAGCGACGGGGTGAAGACCACGCCGCTGTCGGGCCAGCCCGACATCACTGGCGGCACCACGCCGATGTTCGACGCGATCGCGCAGGCGGGGATCGAGAACGGCTATCGCCAGTTCGTGTCGCGCGTGGCGGCATCGCGGAAGATGACGCCGGCGCGGGTCGACGAGATCGGCCAGGGCCGCGTCTGGGATGGCGGCACCGCACGGCAGATCGGCCTGGTCGACCGGTTCGGGACGTTGCAGGACGCGATCGACGAGGCCGCCAAGCGCGCCAAGCTCGATCCGGCGAAGGTGCATGCCGAGTATCTGGAGAAGAAGCCGGGCTTCCTCGCGACGATCGCGCAGGATTTCGGCAGTGATGGCGACGATGATGCAGGTGGCGGCGATGCATTCGCGCACGTCGCGGCGGACCGGCGCCAGATGCTCGCGCGTGCGGTCGGTGACATGAAGCGGCTGGCGATCTCGGGCGCGATCCAGGCGCGCTGCCTCGAGTGTGGCGGGATGGGACCGACGACCGTGGGGATCGGCGATGCCAAGCTGCTCGACCTGCTGCTGGCGCGGATCGGGTTCTGATGGCGATCCCCGCAACTGGCAACGGCGGCGGGATCGTCATCCGGGCGGCGATCCCCGAGGACGCTGCGTCGATCGCGGCGATCTATGCGCCGCACGTGCTGGTCGGGACGGTATCGTTCGAGACCGAGGCGCCCGATGCGCGGCAGATGCGCGCGCGGATGGCGGCGTCGGACGGGCTCTACCCGTGGCTGGTCGCGACGATCGGAACCGAAGGTGGCGTGCTGGCCTATGCCTATGCGTCGGCGTTCCACAAGCGTGAGGCGTACCGGTTTGCGTGCGAGACCACGGTGTATGTCGCAGACGCAGCGCAGCGCCAGGGTGCGGGGCGGCTGTTGTACGAGGCGCTGATCGATACGCTGCGGGCTCAGGGGTTTACGCAGGCGATCGGGGCGATTGCGTTGCCGAACGATTCTTCAATCAAGCTGCATGAGGCGGTCGGGTTTCGACGCGCGGGGGTGTACCGCGAGGTCGGGTATAAGAATGGGCAGTGGATCGATGTCGGGCATTGGCAGTGTGAGTTGAACGAGCCCGCGGTGCCACCGGTGGAGCCGCGGCGGTTTGCGGATGTCGGGGTTGTGCGGGGGTAGGTTTGCTTTTCGGGGAGGTTTGACCGGCGACCGAGCGGCCCTCCGGCGAAGGCCACCACCCCGGCGGAGGCCGGGGCCCAGTTGGGAAAGCTGGCGTAGCGGAGCGCAACGCACATCAGCGTCGTCTCCCAACTGGGCCCCGGCCTTCGCCGGGGTGGCGGCAAGGAGGTGTTTCGATCGACGCCTAACGATCAGACAAGAACGCGAAGAGTGGGCCGTCGGTTCAAGTCCAACCGCCGGCCCCTCCTTGTTCTCCCGCGAAGGCGGGAGCCCAGGCTGGGTCCCCGCCTTCGCGGGGAAACAAGCGATAGCGTTACAAGCTGCGTGAGTTAGCGGCGCCCACCATACGCCGGCAGCGCCAAGTGGAAGCGGATCGCTGCCGCCCTCAACGTGAACCCGGCACTCGCCGCGATCACCGCCGCCAAGGCTAGCGGCACGCCCAGCAACACCAGCCCGACATAACTCGCCGCGGCCAGCGCCGCCGCGGTCACATACAGTTCCGGCCGCATCAGGATCGACGGCTCTCCCGCGAGCACATCGCGGATGATACCGCCGACGCACGCCGTCATTACCCCCATCAGCGCCGCCGGCACCGGCGGTACGCCGTACCCCAAAGCCTTCGCCGCGCCGTACACGGCATACGCCGCGAGCCCGACCGCATCGAACCAGCCGAGCGCTTCGTCCTTCCACCACCGCTCGGGCGTCACCCAGATCAGCAGCGCCACGCCCAGGCACACGCTCGCGGCGCGCGCGTCATGCACCCAGAATACCGGCGCACCGATCAGCAGGTCGCGCACCGTACCGCCACCGACGCCGGTGATGAGCCCGAAGAACACGAGCGTCACGAACGTCTGCCCGCGCTTGGCCGCCGCCAGCGCACCCGAAGCGGCGAACACCGCGAGGCCGGCTAGGTCGAACCAGGGCGCGGCGACGGGCAGGATCTCGACGGGCAAGGGCACGGGCAACATCGGGGCGGCGTAACCGGCCTGCCTTCCAGCGTAAAGCGGGACCGCGGAATGATGCCCAACGTCTATTTAGAACACGGCACGATGCCGCTCCCGAAGATGAACGCCAGCATGAACGCGGTGTTGTTTTCGGTTCATGCAACTGGCGGTATAGGGTCATCGTTACATCAGCAGATCAATTCACTAGGGAGTTACACGATGCGTAAGTTCGTTCTGGCCATGGGCCTCAGCGCAATGGTCCTGCCGACCGTCCTCGTTCCTGTGTCGGCCGCCGATGCGCGCGATCGTCGCGAATGGCGTGGTCGTGACGGCCGCGTCTACTGCAAGAAGAGCAACGGCACGACCGGTACGATCATCGGCGGCGTCGGCGGCGCACTGCTCGGCCGCACGGTCGACACGCGCGGCGACCGCACGGTCGGCACGCTGGGCGGCGCCGTCCTCGGCGGTCTCGCCGGTCGCGCTATCGACAAGGGCACGAGTAACAACAACCGTCGTTGCCGCTGACACTCATCGGCTAAATCAATGCCGCTATTTCGGTAGTTGCGCGTTGTGGAAGGGCGTCGTGGGAAACCGCGACGCCTTTTTTCTTGTCCGATGAAGGATCAAAACGATGACCACACGCAGCGGTTCGGCGAAGTATGAAGGCCTCGGCAAGAGCGGCAAGGGCCATGTCTCGACCCAGTCGGGCGTGCTGTCCGACAGCCCGTACGGCTTCAACACGCGGTTCGAGAACGAGCCCGGCACCAACCCCGAGGAGCTGATCGCGGCCGCGCATGCATCGTGCTTCACGATGGCGCTGAGCTTCGCGCTCGCGGGCAAGGGGTATGAGGCGGGGACGCTCGAGACGTCCGCCAAGGTGACGCTCGACAAGGATGGCGACGGGTTCAAGATCACCAAGTCGGCGCTGACGCTGAACGCCAAGGTCGACGGCATCTCGAAGGAAGAATTCGAGGCGATCGCCGCGGACGCCAAGGCGAACTGCCCGGTTTCGAAGGTACTCAACGCCGAGATCACGCTGGAGCATAATCTCGCCGCATAACGGCGGGTAATTTTCGCAATCAGGAGGGCCCGGTGGAAACGCAGGGCCCTTCTTGCGTCAGATGATCCCGCCGCCGAGGCTGAGGCGGAGCGCGAAGATGATGATAAGCACGATGTTGAGGTTGCGGCCGCCGCTGCTCGACGACAGCGCGCCGACCGCGGCCCCAACGATGCCGATCGGGATGACGAGCCAGTTCATCCAGCCGAGCAGCGGGATGAACGCGACGAGGCCAAGCACCAGGGTGACGAGGCCGATGAGGATCGAGACGATGTTCAGCATGGGGTGAACATGGCGAGTCGCGGGGGATCGGGCAAGACTTGGCGGGCCCTTACGATCCTCCCCCGCCAGGGGGAGGTGGCGCCGAAGGTGACGGAGGGGGAGGATACGAAACAGTCGTTGGCGCGTCCCTCCCCCTCCGTCTGGCAAGCGCCAGCCACCTCCCCCTGGCGGGGGAGGATCGAGGATGTGCGGAAAACGCTTTCTTCATCAGCGGGCGCGCATAGGATGCGGGTGATGACTATCCCGCTGCGCACCGCCCTGCTCCTCCCGCTCGCGCTGGCCGCGTGTAACCGATCGTCGACCGACCAGCAGGATCTCAACAGCCTCGATGCCGAGCTGACCAACGGCGCGGTGCGCGATCCGGCGCTGACGTCGTCTCTTGGGGGGCGGATCATGGTCGATCCCCGGCTGGCGCAGTCGTCGAACACCGATGCAGTGCGCCCGCCGCCCCGGCCGGATAGCGGCGCGGTGCCGCCGGAAGGTCCGCTCAAGGCAGATCCGGTCGATCCGCGGACTCTCAAGCCCGCGCCGGCGGCGTCTAACGACTGTCCGGAGTGCAAGACCGCGAACGGCGCGCTGACTTTGGGGGCGCTGGCGCAGCGGCAGACGACGCCGGACGCGGGGGCCTGCGCGAAGAAGATCGGCTATTCGGCGGGGTGGGCGAACCGGTTGCCGGCGGACCTGCCGCTGTATCCGGCGGCGCGGTTGACCGAGGCTGCGGGGGCGGACCGGGATGGGTGTCGGCTTCGCGTGGTGAGTTTCGCGAGCGCTGCGCCGATGCAGAAGATGCTCGACTGGTATTTTACGAAGGCGACGGGGGCCGGGTATTCGGCTGGGCATAGTACGGATGGGCGGCAGCATGTGCTGGGCGGTGTTCGGGGGAATGACGCTTATGTTGTGTATGTGACGGCGCGGGCTGGTGGCGGGAGCGATGTGGATCTGGTTTCCAACGCTGGGCGGTGAGGTTTTGCGATAGGTGCACCACCCCGGCAGAGGCCGGGGTCCAGTTGGGGGACGTCGCTAACTGAGCGCAGTCCTTCGTTATTGCCACCTTTCCAACTGGGCCCCGGCCTTCGCCGGGGTGGTGGTACGCGGGGTGGCGTGTTGGGGTGGCGTTATCTCTTCCCTCCCTTGTTCTCCCGCGAAGGCGGGAGCCCAGACTGGGTCCCCGCCTTCGCGGGGAAACAAGCTTTGGGACAGGGCACGATGATTTCGAACCGACCGGGGGGAGACACAAGCCGTTCCACCAACCCCACCTTTCCGTTTTGCCCGATTCACGCTAGGGCGCGAGAATGCTTCCCCTTCTCTATGTCATGGTCGGTGGTGCGGTCGGATCCGGCGCGCGCTATCTGACTGGCCGCGCGATGCTGTCGTTGCTGGGGCCTGACTATCCCTTTGGTACGCTTGCCGTGAATTTGATCGGTGGGTTGCTGATGGGCGTGCTGGTTGGCGTGCTTGCCCGCAATACCGCGTCGGAAACGTGGCGGCTGTTGCTCGGCGTGGGCGTGCTAGGGGGATTCACGACGTTTTCGGCGTTCTCGCTGGACGTCGTCACGATGATCGAGCGAGGCGCGATCGGCGTCGCGTTCGGGTATGTTTTGGTGTCGGTGATCGGTTCGGTCGCCGCGTTGTTCGCGGGTCTCTCCGCAGTAAGGGCCGTCGCATGACTGCGGGCAAAAGCGATAGCGATACGGGTTTCCGCGAGTTCAACGTCGGGTTCGACGATGACGGCATCCGGCTCGACCGGTGGTTCAAGCGGCATCTGCCGGAGACGAGCTTCACGACGGTGGCGATGTGGGCGCGCACCGGGCAGCTCCGCGTCGATGGCGCGCGTGCGACCCCGGGCGACCGGATCGCGGCGGGCCAGATGCTGCGCGTGCCGCCCCCCGAAGCCGACAAGGCCGCCGCGGACGTGGACAAGCCCCGGCGCGTCCGCGAACGCGTGATTTTGTCGGACGAGGAGACCGAACTCGCGCAGTCCATGGTCATCCACAAGGATTTCCAGGCGTTCGTGCTGAACAAGCCGCCGGGTCTGGCGACGCAGGGCGGGACCAAGACGACGCAGCATGTCGACGGACTGCTCGACGGGTTGCAGTACGATAACGAGGGTCGGCCGAAGCTGGTCCACCGGCTCGACAAGGATACGTCCGGCGCGCTGCTGGTGGCGCGCACCTCACGCGCGGCGGCGTTCTTTGCGAAGGCGTTTTCGGGGCGGACCGCGCGGAAAGTCTATTGGGCGCTGGTGGTCGACGTGCCGTCGATCGAGGACGGCATGATCGAGCTGCCGATCGCGAAGCAGCCGGGCACCGGCGGCGAGAAAATGCATGTCGACGAGGCCGAGGGCGCACCGGCGCGGACGCGGTACCGCGTGATCGAGCGCGCGGGCAACCGTGCGGCGTGGGTGGAGTTGCAGCCGTTTACGGGGCGGACGCACCAGTTGCGCGTGCACATGGCGGCGATCGGACATCCGATCGTTGGTGATGGGAAGTACGGCGGGGCTGCTGCGTTTTTGACCGGCGGGATCTCGCGGAAAATGCATCTGCATGCTCGCCGCATCAAGGTGGATCATCCGGATGGTGGGTCGATCGACGTAACCGCGGAACTGCCGACGCATTTCGCCGAGAGCCTCAAGCAATTGGGTTTCGAGGAGAAGCTGGGCGACGACCTGGTGCTCGACGAGAAGACCGCGCCGACGCGCGAGCAGATGAAGTCGCGGGCTAAGGCGCATGCGAAGTCGGTGCGGAAAGACCGTAAAGGCGAGCGGCGTGGGCGTGGGGTTGTCGAGGAGAAGGCGACGGGCAAGCCTGCGCCGAAGACGGGTGCGCCTCGGACCGGGGCTGGGTCGAAGTTCGGAGCGCCGCGGAGCGGGCCTCGGGTTGAGGGGGCCAAGCCGGCTGGGCGTGGGCGTCCGGGTGGAGCTGGGAAGCCTGGGCCTCGGAGTGGGCCTGGGACTCGGTAGTTGGCGACTGCCGCCTAACGTGCCCTCACCCTTCCCACGCCAAACGGCCGTGGGCCCCTTCCCTCTCCCCGAGAAGAGAGGGAGAAATGGATACGCTGGCAGTTTCCCCCGTCTCTCGCTCCACCCCGGCGAAGGCCGGGGCCCAATTGGAAAGGTTGAGGTAACGGAGCGACGTCCTCCGTTACTCACCTCCCCCAATTGGGTCCCGGCCTTCGCCGGGATGGAGCTTGAGGTGGGGACGTGACACTAACCGTAAGCCGTTCACCGGCGAAGGCGGGGGTCCAGTCCACGATCGTAACGCTGCTTGATTCCTGGGCCCCCGCGTGCGCGGGGGAACTAGGTGAGCGCAGCTAGCGCCCTACTTTAGCCACGCCAGCAGCAACCGCCGCACACCCTCCGTAACCGTCCCGAACACGATATGCGACGCCGCGCTATACAGATGCGTCGTCGGCGCGGTGTTCCACGGCGCATCGCCCAGCCCCGCCGCCCGCACCGCCGCCTCGTCGAGCAACGCCGTCGTCGCCGCAGCGAACGCGGTGCCGTAGCCCGCGGTCACCGATGGCCGGTATTCCGCCGCCACCGCGTAAGCGATCCCCAGCCCTGCCCCGAGCGCATAATGCACGACCTGCCCCGCGAGCGGCTTGCGATCGTCGGGGATATCGTGGCCGACCACGACCTGCGACACCTTGTCCGCCGCCTTCTCCGTCGCAGGCTCGGCATCGCTTTCCGAAGAAGACAGCGCGGCGACGCCGGCCTGGAAGCGGTCCATCACGAACGAGGCGGCGAGCCCTGCCACGAGTCCCGCAGCGGCGGCGGCCCAGATGTTCGGGGTGTCGGTCTGTGCGTGCGCCATCGTTGAGTCTCCAGAGCTATCCGACACGAACCGTTCGCAGACGTGCGCGTTCCGGTTTGGCGTTCCCTCCCGTGCACGCGTGATCTACGAGGCGGCGATGCGTTGGAAAATCTCATGATCCGCCTTGCCGTATTCGATTGCGACGGGACGCTCGTCGACAGCCAGGCGAATATCTGCGTCGCGTGTGAGCGCGCGTTCGAGGGCGCCGGGCTGATCCCGCCGCCGCGCGCGGACATTCGGCGGATCGTCGGCTTGAGTCTCGTCGAGGCGATGCAGGTGTTGCTGCCGGAGGCGGACGATACGCTGCACCGGTCGCTCGCTACCGACTACAAGAACGCGTTCCATGCGATGCGCGCGAGTGGCGAACTGGCGGACGAACCGTTGTTCGAGGGGATTGCCGAGGTATTGGGGACGCTCGCCGATGACGGCTGGGCGCTTGGCGTCGCGACGGGGAAGTCCGATCGCGGGCTCGCGCATATCTTGGCCGCGCACGGGATCACCGAGCGGTTCGTGACGTTGCAGACCGCGGATCGGCATCCGTCGAAGCCCGATCCGGCGATGCTGCTGGCGGCGATCGCGGAGGCAGGTGCTGCCGTGGAGACGACCGCGATGATCGGCGATACGAGCTTCGACATGGCGATGGCTCGCGCGGCCGGTGTGCGCGCCGTCGGGGTTGCGTGGGGGTATCACGACGTGCACGAGCTTTCCGATGCAGGGGCGGATGTCGTTGCGGCTGCTGTGCCGGACCTGCTGCATATGGTGTCGCCACGATGACCAACGCGGACAAGGTGGCGCAGCGGCGCTGGTTCGTGCTGGTCGGCGTGCGGCTGGCGGGGGTTGCGGGCGCGTTGCTCGGGCTGATCCTCATCGCGCGCGCGCATGATCTCGGGCCGAAGATCCTCGGGACGGCGATCGTGCTGTCGGCGATGGCGATGATCGCGATCGTGCCGCGCAGTCTGGCGCATCGCTGGCGGAGCACGCTTGAATGAACGGAATGGGCGCATGAAGCGGTTCTGGACAGACGTCGCGATCGATGCGGACCGGGTAGTGACGCTCGACGGCAAGCCGGTGCGGACGCCCGGGCGGCGACCGCTTGCGTTGCCGACCGATGCACTGGCCGAGGCTGTCGCGGAGGAATGGCGTGCGGTCGGTGAGACGATCGATCCGCGGACGATGCCGCTGACGGGCCTAGCCAATGCGGCGACCGATCCGATCTCGAACGATCCTGCGCAGTTCGCCGCACGGCTGGCGGCGTATGGCGAGAGCGACCTGCTCTGCTACCGCGCGGAGGGGCCGCCTCAGCTGGTCGAGCGGCAGGCGGCGGCGTGGGATCCGCTGCTGGCGTGGGCGCGGGGGCGGTATGACGTGACCTTCGCGGTCACCACCGGCGTGATGCACGTCGCGCAACCGGACGCGACGGTCGCGCGGCTGCATGAAGCTGTGGCGGCGTATGACGATTTTCGGCTGGCGGGGTTGTCGCCGGTGGTGACGTTGACCGGGTCGCTGGTGATCGGGCTGGCGCTGATCGAGGGGGAGATCGATGCCGATGCGGCCTGGGCGGCGGCGGGGATCGACGAGGACTGGTCGGTCGAGATGTGGGGCGAAGACTGGCAGGCGGCTCAGTTGCGGGAATTGAAGCGCAAGGAGCTTGGGGTCGGGGTGGCGTTTCTGGGGCTGCTTTAGCTTTAGAAGCGTACCTACCCTCTCCAAGTTCGTTGCCCAACGGAAGCTCGGGTATCCCGGTTGGCGAATGCTGCGACGCGGAACGGGGAGATCCCAGCTTTCGCCGGGATGACGAATCTTGGGTATGCTCAGCGCCAAATCTGGCACCCCGCTCAAATGCGCTCGTCGCCCCAGCGGAAGCTGGGGTATCCCGGTGGCGGGTGCTGCGACCCGGAACGAGGAGATCCCAGCTTTCGCTGGGAGGACGGATCTTGGGGTATGCTCGGCGCCAAATCCGGCACCCCGCTCAAACACGTTCGTCACCCCAGCGGAAGCTGGGGTATCCCCGTTGGCGAATACTGCGACCCGGAACGGGGAGATCCCAGCTTTTGCTGGGATGACGGGTTGGGGGGCGTTGCGTCGAGCCTCAGCGGGTCAGGCGGCGGATGAAACCGATCAAGCCGGTCTGGCGTGAGCGCTTCAGACGCTCCGCGGCCAGGATCGTCTTCACGCCGCGGATGCAGCTGTCGACGTCGTCGTTAACCAGCACATAATCATAGCCGTCCCAGTGGCTGACCTCGTTCGCCGCGCGCGACATGCGGGCTTCGATCACCTCTTCCGAATCGGTGCCGCGGCTGGTGAGGCGGCGGTGCAACTCCTCCATCGAGGGCGGGAAGATGAAGACGCGGACGACGTCGCCGCCGGCGATCTGGAACAGCTGTTGCGCGCCCTGCCAATCGATGTCGAACAGCACATCCTTGCCGGCTGCGAGCAGTTCCTCGACCTGCGCGCGCGGGGTGCCGTAGCGGTGGTTGAAAACGTGCGCCCATTCGAGGAACTCGTCCTTCGCGACCATGTCGCGGAAGCCCTCGAGATCGGTGAAATGATAGTCCTTGCCGTCGACTTCGCCGGGTCGCACCGACCGGGTCGTAACCGAGACCGACATCTCGAGTTCATGCTCGTCCGCGAGCAATCTGCGCGCGATGGTCGACTTGCCGGCACCGGACGGCGAGGACAGGACGAACAGGACTCCGCGACGACGGAAACCATGTGGGTCGGACGGAAGTGTGTGGGGCATGCGCGCCCTTGCCGCGGACCGCATATGGGCGTCAACCCATGCGCGGCCCGCGCGTGGTATTACGAAGGCGGATTAATAGCCGGCCTTGCGTGCCTTGTTGCGATCATAGGCCTTCTTGGCTGCGTAACCGCCGCCGAGGACCATGCCGAGCGGGCCCATGCGACGCAGTACGCTCATTGCGACCACGCCTTTGACTGCGCCCGATGCGCCGCCCGAACCGTCGCGACGGCCCATCTCGCGGCCGACCAATGCACTGATAATACGTCCGATCATGCTTCTGACTCCCCGAAAACCTGGTCCTTGAGTTCCGCTGCACCGCGCAGCACTGCCCAGCCGATCGCGTAGGTCACGGCTAGCGGCACGACGACCTTGAGTACGTTGGCGGTGATCGCACCGATGATCGCGCCGTCCGCGTTGCCGTCGTCGCCGCTGAGCGAGTCGATGCCTGCGCCGATCAGCGCGCCTATGGTCGTTGCGCCCACGTAATTTCTCCTGTCCGTGTGGCGGGTTAGCGCTTGGCGGAGGATTGGGTTCCCACGCGCCACCATCATCCGTCATCCTGACGAAAGTCAGGACCCAGGATTACTGAGCGGGCCGATCGTGGCTCTGGGTCCTGACTTTCGTCAGGATGACGGTGTGAGTGCGGAGGCGTTAGCGGCCGAGCATCGATTCGGGTTTGACGACGCGGTCGAAAGTCTCGGCATCGACCAACCCCAGCGCGAGCCCCGCCTCCTTCAGCGTCAGCCCTTCGGCGTGCGCGTATTTGGCGATCTTCGCGGCGGCATCGTAGCCGATCTCAGGCGCCAGCGCGGTGACGAGCATCAGCGAACGGTCGAGCAGGTCCGTGATGCGGCCGCGATTGGGTTCGATTCCATCGACGCAGCGTTCCGCGAATCCTTCCATCGCCGTCGCCAGCAGGTCGATCGAGCGCAGGACGTTGGCGCCGATCAGCGGCTTGAACACGTTCAATTCGAGATGGCCCTGCATCCCGCCGACGGTGACCGCGACGTGGTTGCCCATCACCTGGCCCGCGACCATCGTCAGCATCTCGCACTGGGTGGGGTTCACCTTGCCGGGCATGATCGAGCTGCCGGGCTCATTGGCGGGAAGGTCGATCTCGCCGAAGCCGCAGCGCGGACCCGAGCCGAGCAGACGGATGTCGTTGGCGATCTTGGTCAGCGCGACCGCTAGCGTGTTGAGCGTGCCGGACAGGTGCACGAGCGGATCGTTCGACGCGAGCGCCTCGAACTTGTTGCGGGCGCTGACGAACGGCAGGCCGGTGATCTCGGCCAGTTCGTGCGCGATCGCGTCGCCGAAGCCGGCGGGGGCGTTGAGTCCGGTGCCGACCGCGGTGCCGCCCTGCGCGAGGATGACCATGCCGTGGCTGATCGCGGGCTCGATGCGGTGACGGCAGCGGTAGAGCTGGTTCGCATAGCCGGAGAATTCCTGGCCGAGCGTCAGCGGCGTCGCGTCCTGGAGGTGCGTGCGGCCAATCTTGACGATGTCGTCCCAGGCGTTGGCCTTCGCGTCGAGCGCGGCGTGGAGCTTGTTGAGGGCGGGGATCAGGCGGTGGGTGGTGGCGATCGCGGCGGCGATGTGGAGCGCGGTCGGGAAGCTGTCGTTGGACGACTGGCTCATGTTGACGTGGTCGTTGGGGTGGACCGGCGACTTGCCGCCGCGGGCGCCGGTGAGGACCTCGTTCGCGCGGCCGGCGATGACCTCGTTGGCGTTCATGTTCGACTGCGTGCCGCTGCCGGTCTGCCAGATGACGAGGGGGAACTGATCGTCGAGCTTGCCGTCGATGACTTCCTGCGCGGCGGAGTCGATGGCGGTGGCGATGGTTTCGTCGAGGCCGTGCGAGCGGTTTACGCGGGCGGCGGCTTGTTTGACGAGCGCAAGCGCGTGGACGATCTCGATCGGCATGCGTTCGCGGGTGGCGAAGGGGAAGTTCTCGATGCTGCGTTCGGTTTGGGCGCCCCAATAGGAGGCGGCGGGGACTTCGATCGGGCCGATCGTGTCGGTTTCTGTGCGGGTTTGGGTCATGCGGGGTCAACCTTCCGTAGCGTGCGTGGGTCCCTCGCCCCTCCGGGGAGAGGGAGGGAGGAGCGCTTGCGACGGAAGGGAGAGGGGCCGTTGGGATGAACCGTCCCGAGCCTCACTCCCCTCTCCCTTCCCACCGCAAGTGCGGCGGGCCCCTTCCCTCTCCCCGAAGGGGCGAGGGAGTTTGGGTCACTTCTTCCGTTTGAAATCCACGGCTACGACGTTCGAGCCGTCTTCGATTGGGACCGCCGTCGGGCCGTCGTTTTCGGCTTCGTCGTGGTCGCCTAGCGCGCCGTCCGCACCCTCCTGCGCCTGGAAGCGGAGTTCGAAGCTTACCGCCGGGTCCTGGAACGCAGTGATCGCCGAGTATGGGATCACCAGCTTCGACGGGACCTGATTGAACGACAGCCCGATCGAGAAGCGCTCGTCGTCGACGATGAGGTCCCAGTAGCGGTTCTGCATGACGATCGTCATCTCGTCCGGGAAGCGCTCGATCAAGCGCTTGGGGATGTCGACTCCCGGCGCCTGCGTCTTGAATGTGATGTAGAAATGATGCTCGCCGGGAAGCCCGCCGGCCTCCGCGACCGAACCGAGCACGCGGCCGACCACGGCACGCAGGGCTTCTTGTACGATCTCGTCGTACGGAATCAGGCTATCGGGCAGTCCATCGGTCATATCCCTTGGGTAGCGCCATTCGGATGCCGGTCAAGATTGCATGCGTCGTGGCGGACGTTATGGGAGGTGGCATGCGCACCGCCACGATCACCCGCTCCACCGCCGAGACGGCGATCGACGTCACCGTGAACCTCGATGGGACCGGCGTGTACGACGTCGAGACCGGGGTCGGTTTCTTCGATCACATGCTCGAACAATTGTCGCGCCACTCGCTGATCGACATTCGCGTGCGGACCAAGGGCGACCTGCATATCGACGAGCACCACACCGTCGAGGATACCGGCATCGCGATCGGCCAGGCGTTCGCGCAGGCGCTCGGCGATAAACGGGGCATCGCGCGGTACGGCGATGCGCTGTCGCCGATGGACGAGACGCTGACGCGGGTGGCGCTGGATATTTCCGGGCGGCCTTGGCTGGTGTGGAAGGACCTGTTCTCGCAGAAGCGCTTGGGCGGCATGGATACCGAGATGTTCGAGCACTTCTTCCACAGTTTCGCGCAGGCGGCCGGCATCACGCTGCACGTCGAGACGCTGTACGGGACCAACAACCACCACATCGCCGAGGCCGCATTCAAGGGCGTCGCGCGCGCGCTGCGGACCGCGATCGAGATCGATCCGCGCAAGGCCGACGCGATTCCGTCGACCAAGGGGATCCTGTGACGCTCGCGCTGATCGATTACGGCGCTGGCAATCTCCATTCGGTCGAAAACGCGCTGCGAACTGCGGGTTGTGTCAATCTGACCGTCACGGCGGATGCCGATGTCGTGGCGAAGGCTGACCGAATCGTTTTGCCGGGTGTTGGCGCGTACGGCGCGTGCGCGGCGGCGCTGCGCGCGGTGCCGGGGATGGTCGAGGCGCTGAACCGTCGGGTTCGCGACGAGGGTGCGCCGTTTCTCGGGATCTGCGTCGGCATGCAGTTGATGGCCGATGCAGGGGAAGAGATGGGGACGCATGACGGGCTTGGCTGGGTTTCGGGACGCGTGCGACGGCTGGAGCCGGGGACGATGGAGGCAAAGGTGCCGCATATGGGGTGGAACGATGTCGTTCCGTCCGTCGCGCATCCGCTGATCGAGCCGGGCGAGGCGTATTTCCTGCATAGTTTCGCGTTCGAAGGCGCTGACGTGCTCGCGACCACCGACCATGCCGGTGCGGTCACCGCGGCGATCGGTCGCGACACGATGATCGGCGTGCAGTTTCATCCTGAGAAGAGCCAGCGCTACGGCCTGGCCTTGCTCGAACGTTTCCTGGAGTGGCGGCCGTGAGCCTGATTATCTTTCCTGCGATCGACCTCAAGGCGGGTCAGGTGGTGCGTCTCGCCGAGGGCGATATGGACCGGGCGACCGTCTATGGCGACGATCCGGCGGCGCAGGCGATGCTGTTCGCCGAGGCCGGTGCGGAGCATCTGCACGTGGTCGATCTCGACGGCGCGTTTGCGGGGGCTTCGGTCAATGGCGATGCGGTTCGGGCGATCGTCGCGCAGTTTCCGGGGCATGTGCAGCTTGGCGGCGGGATCCGGACGCGGGCGAGCGTTGAGGGCTGGTTCGACGTCGGCGTGTCTCGCGTGGTGATCGGGACGGCGGCGCTGGAGGACCCCGAGTTCGTGCGCGGCGTGGCGAAGGATTTTCCGGGCGGGATCGTCGTCGCGGTCGACGCGAAGGACGGCATGGTCGCGACCAAGGGCTGGGCGGACGTGTCGACCACCAGCGCAGTCGATCTGGCGCGGCGGTTCGAGGATGCGGGGGTGGCGTCGTTGCTGTTCACCGATGTCGGGCGCGACGGGATGCTGAAGGGGTGCAACGTCGACGCGACGGTCGATCTGGCGCGGTCGGTGGACATTCCGGTGATCGCCAGCGGTGGGGTCAAGGGGATTGCCGAGATCCACGTGCTGGCTTTGCATGTGCGGGATGGGGTCGAGGGCGTGATCACGGGGCGGGCGCTGTACGACGGGCGGCTCGATCTCGCGGCGGCGTTGAGCGTGGCGAAGGCTGCATGATCATTCCTGCGGAGACGCGGAGACGCGGAGCGACTTGTGGCGCCGCAGGCAGAGATTTCTTCACGCGAAGGCGCAAAGGCGCGAAGAGTGAGCAGAAGTCAGGTCTGCCTCACACTCTTACTCTTCGCGCCTTTGCGCCTTCGCGTGAATCATTCTTAGCGGCTTTGCCGCGTTTCCGCGTCTTCGCGTCTCCGCGTGAACAAAACCTTCGGCACAGGGCATGACGGTCCGCGCGCGTGTCATTCCGTGTCTCGACGTCGCAGACGGGCGCGTGGTGAAGGGCGTCAACTTCGTCGAACTGCGCGATGCGGGCGATCCGGTCGAGCAGGCGCGAGCGTATGACGCGGCCGGGGCGGACGAGCTGTGCTTCCTCGATATTGGGGCAAGCCATGAGGGTCGGGGGACGATTCTCGACGTCGTGAGACGGACCGCGGCGGTGTGCTTCATGCCGCTTACAGTCGGCGGCGGGGTGCGGACGGCGGATGATGCGCGTGCGCTGTTACTGGCGGGGGCGGACAAGGTGGCGGTCAACTCCGCGGCGGTGGAGCGGCCGGAACTGGTTGCGGATATCGCGGAGCGGTTCGGCAGCCAGTGCTGTGTCGCTAGTGTCGATGCGCGGCGGTCTGGCGAAGGCTGGGAAGTGTTTACACATGGCGGACGACGCGCGACCGGGATCGATGCGATCGCGCATGCGCTGAAGCTCGCCGAACTGGGCGCGGGCGAGTTGCTCGTCACGTCGATGGACCGTGACGGGACGCGCAGTGGCTACGACCTCGAGCTGATCCGGGCGATTGCGGACCGGGTGAGCGTACCGTTGGTGGCGAGCGGCGGGGTCGGCGGGCTCGACGACCTGGTCGCGGGTATCCGGGACGGGCATGCAAGCGCGGTGCTGGCGGCGTCGATCTTCCATTTCGGACAGGCGTCGATCGGCGATGCGCACGCCGCGCTGGCGGCGGCCGGCATCCCCGTACGAACGCCGGTTGGCGTGCCGCCGCTCGCTAGAGGCTGACAACGATGCTGGCGCTTCTGGTCCTCGCGGTCGAGTCAGGACACAGCGGCGTCGCGCATCCGTTGACCGGATATGAAGTGTCGGACGTCGCGCTGTTCGTGTTCGCCGCCATCGCGGTCTGGCAGGTGCGACGCGCGTTGCGGAAACGGTTTGCCAAGGCTCGCGGGCTCGATGGTGCTGTCGTCCGGAAGCGCTCGCCGAACGAGACCCCGCCGGACAAGGTCCCACCGAACAAGGATTGACCCGCCTGCCCGGCTGCGTCAGCACGCGCGCCATGGCAGACCCCGTATTCGACCGCCTCGAAGCGACCATCCGCGCGCGCCGCGATGCGCCCGCCGACACCTCGTACACCGCGAGCCTGTTTGCGAAAGGCCGCCCCAAGATCGCGCAGAAGCTCGGCGAAGAAGCCGTCGAGACGGTGATCGCGGCGTGCTCGAACTACGAAGCGAGCATTGTGCCGGAAGCGGCGGACCTGATGTTCCATCTCGCGGTGCTGCTGGCCGATGCAGGGCTGAGCCTGGACGACGTGCGCGCGGAACTGGAACGACGCGAGGGTGTCGGCGGGCTGGTCGAAAAGGCCGGGCGGACGGGGTGACCTGCTCCCCCTTCCGCTTGCGGGAGGGGTCGGGGGAGGGCATGACGCACACGCTCCGCCGGGATCGGGAAGGCAAGCCCCTCCCCTAACCCCTCCCGCAGGCGGGAGGGGAATACATATGCCGATCGACGCCACCCAGCCTTACGACGACCAGAATATCTTCGCGAAGATCCTGCGCGGCGAAATCCCGTCTAAGCGGGTGTACGAAGACGACTTCGCGATCGCCTTTCACGACATCAACCCGCAGGCGCCGACGCACCTGCTCGTGATCCCCAGGGGTGCGTACGTGTCGTGGGACGATTTTTCCGCACGCGCGCCCGATGCGGAGATTGCCGGGTTCATCCGCGCGGTCGGCGCAGTGGCGCGCGCGGCGGGGCTGGTCGAGCCGGGCTATCGCCTGCTCGCCAATATCGGCCAGCACGGGAACCAGGAAGTGCCGCATCTGCACGTTCATGTCTTCGGCGGCCGCCCTTTCGGGCCGATGCTCGCGCGATAGGTCAGCTTGCCGCCACTAAAGGATTGCACGTAACAAAATTGCCATTAGGCTCGGGGGCTTGAGCAAGGGGGCCTTTTGACCTGGCCCTCGCTATCCCCGGGGGACACCGCGTTGATTTTTGGTCGCGTAAAATCGCTGGACGCCATTCTGGCGACGGCAGAGAAAAAGGGGTTGGCACGAACGCTCAGCGCGTTTCAGCTGACCCTGCTGGGCGTCGGCGCAGTGATCGGCACGGGTATCTTCGTGCTGACGTCCGAAGCCGCGCAGAAAGCCGGCCCGGGCATGTTGCTGAGCTTCGTCGTCGCAGGGTTCGTCTGTGCGGTCGCAGCGCTCTGCTATTCCGAACTCGCGTCGATGGTACCGGTGTCGGGCTCCGCCTACACCTACACCTATGCGGTGACGGGTGAGTTGCTCGCCTGGATGGTCGGCTGGGCGCTGATCCTCGAATATGCGGTCGGCGCCAGCGCGGTTGCGGTCGGGTGGTCGAACCATCTGGCCGGATTGCTCGACGGGATCGGCTTCCATATCCCCAACGCCTTGCGCAACGCCGACGCGTTGATGGCGAACGTCCAGGTCGCGTTCGGCGCGACACCTAATGTCGATTTGCAGACCGCGATGACGGTCGGCGGCTTTATCAACCTGCCCGCGGTGATCGTCATCGCGCTCGTCACGTGGCTGCTGGTGGTCGGAACGACCGAGAGCGCACGCGTCAACGCGGTGCTGGTACTGATCAAGATTGCCGCGCTGACCGCGTTCATCGCGCTGACCATCCCGGTTCTGAAGGCGGACAATTTCCACCCGTTCCTGCCCTACGGCGTCGGCAACCCGCTGAGTTCGTCGGGTGTCGGCGTGCTGGGTGCGGCGGCGTCGATCTTCTTTGCCTATGTCGGATTTGATGCGGTTTCGACGGCCGCCGAGGAGACCAAGAACCCGCAGCGCAACGTGCCGATCGGGCTGATCGCCAGCCTCGGCATCTGTACGTTATTTTACCTGCTGGTCGCATCGGGTGCGATCGGTGCGATCGGTGCGAACCCGGTGACGACCGCCGATGGCGGCGTGCTGGCACCGGGTTCGGCCGAGATGGCCGGGCGTTGTGCGGCAATCGTCGCAGGCGGCGCGATGGAGCCGCTGGTGTGCTCGAAGGAAGCGCTCGTCCATGTGCTTCAGGTCATCAACTGGCCGATCATGGGCCGGCTGGTCGGGCTTGCCGCGGTGCTGGCGCTGCCGTCGGTCGTGCTCATGATGATGTTCGGCCAAACCCGTGTGTTCTTCACGATGGCCCGCGACGGTTTGTTGCCAGCCAAGCTCGCGTCGATCCATCCGAAGTTCCGTACCCCGCATGTGGTGACGGTCGTGACGGGTATCGCTGCGGCGATCGCCGCGGCGGTGCTGCCGGTCGGCAAGCTCGCCGATTATTCGAACGCGGGCACGCTGTTCGCGTTCATGATGGTGGCGATCTCGGTAATGGTGCTGCGCAAGACCGATCCGGCACGCAAGCGTCCGTTCCGCACGCCGGCAGTATACATCGTCGCGCCGCTCGCGATCATCGGCTGCATCGGGCTGTATCTGTCACTGCCGCTGACCGCCAAGCTGGTGCTGCCGGGCTGGGGCGCGATCGGGTTGGCGATCTACTTCCTCTACAGCCGCTCGCGCAGCCATGTCGGGCTGGGGCTCGACGATGGCGTAGCAGAGGACGACCGAGCGCCGCCGGGCTCGCACTGAGACCGGACGCAGAAAGGGCCGCGGGAGGAAACTCCCGCGGCCCTTTTTTTTGCCTGCGCTAGAAAGCTTATTCTCTCGCGAAAGCGGGAGCCCAGTCTGTGTCCCCGGCTTCGCGGGTACACATGCTTCAGCCGATATGCTTGGCGGCGAGCACCTTCATGTCGACCATCGGGCGGGCGCCGACATGGCTGATGATCTCGGCCGCGCAGACCGCGCCGAGCTTGAGCGATGCGTGCAGGTCGTGGCCCTGCGCCTGACCGTGGAGGAAGCCCGCCGCGAACAGGTCGCCCGCGCCGGTGGTGTCGACGACCTTGGTGATCGGCTCGGCCTTGACCTCGGCGCGGTTGCCGTTCTGGAGCGCGCAGGCGCCGTGCTCGCCGCGGGTGACGACCAAAGTCGGGACCTGTGCCGAGATCTTGGCGACCGCTGCGTCGAAGTCTTCGGTCTCTGCGAGCGCGGCGAGTTCGCCCTCGTTCGCGAACAGGATGTCGATCAGGCCATCGCTGAGCAGTTGGCGGAAATCACCACCGTGGCGCGAGATGCAGAACACGTCGCTGAGCGTGAACGCGACCTTCCGGCCTGCATCACGCGCACAATCGATCGCGGCGCGCATCGCGGCGCGCGGCTCTTCAGGATCCCAGAGATAGCCTTCGAGATACAGGATCGCGCTGTCGGCAATCATCGCGGTGTCGATCGCGGCGGCAGGCAGGAATTGCCCTGCGCCGAGGAAGGTGTTCATCGTGCGCTGGCCGTCGGGGGTGACGAAGATCAGGCAGCGGCCGGTGGTCGGGTCGCCGGCGCGGACGGGCGTGGCGAACTCGATGCCGATGCTGCGGACGTCATGCGCGAAGACCTGGCCGAGCTGATCGTCGGCGACCTGGCCGATGAACCCGCATTTGCCACCGAGCGCGGCGATGCCGGCGACGGTGTTCGCCGCCGAGCCGCCGGAGATTTCCATGCCCGGGCCCATCTTGGCGTAGAGCGCGTCGGCTTCCTCGGACGAGAACATGAGCTGCATCGAGCCCTTGGCGACGCCGATCTCTTCGATGAATGCGTCATCGGCGGTGCTTAGGATGTCGACGATGGCATTGCCGATCGCGACGACGTCGTAGGTGGGAGCGTCGGTGGTGGGGGTGGACAAGGGGAAGTCTCCGGGCGGACGGGAAAGCGTTGCCGTAAATCGCGCGAAGGATTGGCGCAACCGGCGCGGCAAGCGAGCCCGCGACGCGAGGTACACGCGAGGACCTCAAGCGAAACCCGAGCTCCTGCTGGAGCTAACGGTCGGGCGACGTCTCGATAAGCCCGAGATACGCCGCGCGATCAGCCGTCCAGGATCGCGACGGCACGGGTCCAGCCCGCCGACGCGGCGCGAATCTTGACCGGAAAGCAGGCGATCGTGAATCCCGTCGCTGGCAATTGCTCCAGATTGTGCAGCTTCTCGATGTGACAATAGCCGATGTCACGCCCCGCCTTGTGACCTTCCCAGATCAGCGTCGCATCGCCGCTCTCGGCATATCGGGCGGCGGTGTGCACGAACGGCGCGTCCCAGCTCCACGCATCGGTTCCCGTGACGCGAACGCCCCGCGCGGTCAGGTACAGCGTGGCGTCGCGTCCCATCCCGCAACCCGAGGCAACATAATCGTCGTGCCCGAACCGCATGCCCGCACGCGTGTTGACGACGACGATCTCCAGCGGCGACAGAGTGTGCCCGATCCTCTGCAGTTCCGCCTCGACGTCAGCGGCGCTGGCGACATAGCCATCGGGAAAATGCCGGAAATCCAGCTTCACGCCGGATTGGAAGCACCAGTCGAGCGGAACCTCGTCGATCGTGATCGCCCGCTTCCTGCCATCCATCGTCGAGGCATAATGATACGGCGCATCGAGATGCGTGCCGTTATGCGTGATGAGCGTCACGCGCTCGATCGCCCAGGCCTCGCCATCGGGCAGATCGGCCGCCTGCAACCCCGGAAAGAACCCGAGCATGCCGGGTATCGACGCCTTGTGATCGATATACTCGATATGAGGACCGTGACCGGGAGGGTCCGACAGCACGTCGTTCTCGAGGAATACCGACAGATCGACGATCGTACGTGGCATGATGTTCTCCGTTCGGTCGCTATCGTGACGCAGGGTATCCTGCGCAGCGTCAAAGCAGGTCCGGGCGGAAACTGGTGCCGGATCGGGACGATATTTGCTAGCCGCCGCGCTATCCGAAGCCGGTCGCTCACCGTATTCGCCGAACAGGCTGTCCATCCGGCCGCGGGAGACATGGACGGACGGGGTGCTGCCGAGGACCGAAGATGAGGGTTCGCCTGGCGTGCTCGCTCGGCGCGATCTGCCCGCCGGCGGCTCGCATGCGATGGTCTGTCCTCGCGATCTCTCCCTCGCGAACACGGAGGAACGCTCTAGTTCTCAGGTCCTGCGGCGCGCGCTATCCAAAGCCGCGTTGACCTTCGCGCGACCGCGCGGCATCCCGGCTCGATGATCCGTGCCCTCCTCCTGTCGCTCGGCCAGCTTACCGATCCGCCGATCTTGCGCGTGTTCGTCAAGTCGATGGTCGTGACACTGCTCGTCTTCGCGTTGCTCGGCATCGCCACGTGGTGGGGAACGCAGGCCGCGCTGGCCGCGTGGCTCGACGTGCACGCAGACGGACTGGTGGCGGCGTTCGCGCTGTTCGTCACGATCCTGGCGCTGTGGCTGCTGTTCCGCGCGGTCGCGATCGCGGTCGTCGGGATCTTCGCGGACGAGGTCGTCGAAGCGGTCGAGGCGCGGCATTATCCCGAAGCCCTGCGCACCGCTCGCCCCGTCCCCTTCGCGCGCAGCCTGGCAATGGGGCTCCGGTCGGCCGCCCGCGTCGTGCTCGTCAACCTGGTGATGCTGCCGGTCTATATCGCGCTGCTCGTCACCGGGGTCGGCACCGCCGCGGCGTTCTTCATCATCAATGGCTGGCTGCTCGGGCGCGACCTGGGGGACATGGTCGCGGCGCGGCATATGGACGCGGCGGCGATGCGGGGCTGGCGTGCGACGACGCGGCCGGGGCGGTTCGTGCTGGGACTTGCGAACACCGGGCTGTTCGTGGTTCCGATCGTCAACATCGCAGCGCCCGTCCTGGGGGCCGCGATGGCCACGCATTATTTCCACCACCAGTATTCGAGCAAAGGCCGATCATGACGCGATTGACGACGATGGGGATCGCGCTGGCGCTCGGCGGCGGACTGGCGGGCTGCGCGGCCCCCGTCCCCAAGCCTGCGGTAGGCCGCCCGGCGATCGCGTATACGAGCGTCGGGCTCGAGCGCGTGTTGGGCCAGGATGCCGCCGGCCTGACCAAGCTGTTCGGCCAGCCCGACGCCGACGTGCGAGAGGGCAGCGCGCGCAAGTTGCAGTTCCAGAGCGGGATCTGCGTGCTCGACGCATATCTCTATCCCAAGGGATCGGATGCGCCGCGCGTCACCTATCTCGACGCGCGCGAACCGGACGGCAGCGCGATCGACCGCGCGAGTTGCGTGGCGGCGCTTACCCGTCGCGAGGGGGGACGGTAGCGCCCGTTCCGCCTGATTTGCGGTCCGATCCCAACGTCAAAAAAATCTTCGCGGAAATCTACGCGACCTCTTGAATGCGATTTCGGTCGAACCACCTTGCCGCCGCCGGACGCGATCTTTCGGTCCGGCGTCACCTGAGGGCACCGGCTCGGTCTCCGGTGTTCCTTGTGCTCAGATTGCTCATGAGGAGGATTTGGATATGAGGACCAACTTCGATTTCGCTCCCTATCGCCGGTCGACGGTCGGCTTCGATCGGCTGTTCGATCTGCTCGAAACCACCGCACGGACGGACGCCCCGGAAGGCTACCCGCCGTTCGATATCGAGCGCGAGAGCGAGGACAGCTACCAGATCACGCTGGCGGTGGCGGGCTTCCGTCCCGACGACATCGAGATCGTCGCCCAGAACAATCAGCTGACCGTGACCGGCCGACGTCCGGACGACCGCGACGAGAGCCGGTTCCTGCACCGCGGCATCGCGACCCGCGCCTTCGAGCGCCGGTTCCAGCTGGCCGACTTCGTCCAGGTGCAGAACGCGCGCTTCGACAACGGGCTGCTCGTCATCGCCCTGAAGCGTGAAGTGCCCGAGGCGATGAAGCCGCGCCGGATCGAGATCTCGGGGGCCGCGGCGAACGACCGCATCGGTGCGCCCGAGGGCGACCGGGACGTCGCCTAAAAGGGGAGGACGCTGTCGGCCGCGAGGTCGGCAGCGTCCTTCGCATCCGCGGGCGTCGACGGCGTCCGATCGGCTGGCATAGCGTCGGCAGACGCCCATGCAGCGCGAATGCCGTCGTCGGCTTCGTACAGAACACGGCCGGGGCGTTCGTCCAGGAACCGTACGCGATCGAGCCGGGCCAGAGCCCAGATCGCGGAATCGCGGACGACCGAAGCGGGATCGTCCAAGAGCCGCACGACCGGTTCGATCAGGAAGGGATCGCCGCTGTTGCCCGCGGCGATCAACGCATTGCGGATCATCTTGCTACGGCCGATGCGCTTGATCGGGGAGCCCGCGAAGACAGTGCGGAAGCTTGCGTCGTCAAGCGCGAGGATGTCGGCGAGTTCGGGCGCGATCAGTTCCGCGCGGGGGTGAAAGGCCAGGTTCGCGTTGGCGGCGGCGGCGAACTTGTTCCAGGGGCACACCGCCAGGCAATCGTCGCAGCCGTAGATGCGGTTGCCGATCGCCGCGCGGAACTCGTGCGGGATCGGGCCGGCATGCTCGATCGTCAGGTAGGAGATGCAGCGGCGCGCATCGAGCTGGTACGGCCGAGGGAACGCCGCGGTCGGGCACGCGGTCTGGCACGCATCGCAACTGCCGCAGGTGTCAACGCCGCCGCGGTCCGGTTCCAGGTCGAGCGTCGTGTAGATCGCGCCGAGGAACAGCCAGCTACCATGCTCGCGGCTGACGAGGTTGGTGTGCTTGCCTTGCCAGCCGAGCCCGGCGGCTTCGGCGAGCGGCTTTTCCATCACCGGCGCGGTGTCGACGAACACCTTCAGGTCGAAGGGGGGCAAGTCGCGCCCTGCCTCCGCCGCCAGCCACCGCCCCAGCGCCTTCAACTGCCGCTTCACGACGTCGTGATAATCGGGGCCCTGCGCATAGACCGATATGCGCCCTACCCCGCCCTCGTCCGCGAGCCGCAACGGATCGTCCTTCGGCGCATAGCTCATGCCGAGCGCGATCACGCTGCGCACCTCAGGCCAGAGGCCGGCGGGACTCTCGCGGTGGTGCTTGCGCTCCTCCATCCAGATCATGTCGCCGTGGCGGCCGTCCGCGAGCCACTGGTGCAGCCGTTCGCCGGCACGCGGCGCCGCCCCCGCATGCGCGATCCCGCACGCGACGAAGCCGAGTTCCGCCGCTTTGGCCTTCAGCCTGTGTTCCAGCTTGTCTTGCGCCACGTCCGCCCGCTACCACGACGCCACCCTCGGGAGGAAGATTGCGCGTGAACGATGAATGGGCGGTCACCGCGACCGGGATCGTGAAGCGGTTCGGCGATCGGCGCGTGGTCGACGGGGTGGACATGATGGTGCCGCGCGGCTCGGTGTACGGCGTGCTCGGGCCCAACGGAGCGGGCAAGACGACCACGCTGCGCATGCTGCTCGGGATCATCGAGCCCGACGAGGGATCGCGCACGCTGCTCGGCTACGACAATCCGCGCGATGCGAGCGACCGGGTCGGCTATCTTCCCGAGGAGCGCGGACTGTATCCGGCGATGAAGGCGCGCGAGGCGATCGCGTTCCTGGGGGCGTTGCGCGGGCTAGACTGGAAGACTGGGCGCGAGCGGGCGGTGGTGCTGATGGAAGCCGCCGGGCTCGGCCATGCGGTCGACGAAAAGATCCGAAAACTGTCGAAGGGCATGGCGCAGCTGGTGCAGTTGCTCGGCTCGGTGGTCCACCAACCCGATCTGCTGGTGCTCGACGAGCCGTTCTCAGGGCTTGATCCGGTCAACCAGGAGCGGCTCGAAAAGCTGATCCTCAACGAACGCGATCGCGGCGCGACGATCCTGTTCTCGACGCATATCATGAGCCATGCCGAGCGGCTGTGCGACCGGCTGGCAATCATCGCCGGCGGCAAGCGGCGGTTCGAAGGCACGGTGGCGGACGCTCGGGGTATATTGCCGCAACGCGTCCACTACACGCCGCACCGGCCCGATCCGGCGATACGCGGCGTCTTGCCGGGGGATGCGGTGCAGGACGGGAATAGCTGGCGGTTCGAGCTGCCGAACGAAGGAATCGAGAGCTTGCTCGTGAGACTGATCGACGCGGGATACGGGATTTCGGGGCTGTCGATCGAACGGCCCGGCTTGCACGAGGCGTTCGTCCGGATCGTCGGGCAGCACGGTGATGTACCTGTGGAGAAGGCAGCATGAGCCGTTTCCGTCGCACCCTCCGCCAGACGTTCACGATCGCGCGCCGCGACTTCATCGCCACGGTGTTCACGCCGATATTCCTGCTGTTCCTGTTCGCGCCGGTCATCATGGGATCGTTCGGCGCGATCGGGGGCATGGGCGCGGCGAGCGTCAGCGGCGGCGCGCAGGACAAGACGCGGATCATCGCGATTGTCCCCGCCACTACCGCGCGGCCGATCGACGAAGCCGACACGCGCCTGCGTGGCATGTTCCGCGGAGACAAAGCGCCTCCCGAACTGTCGATCGTCGCGCCGACCGCCGATCCCGCGGCGCAAGCCCGCGCTGCGTTCGAGACGAAGGACGTCGATGCGTCGGCAGTACTGTACGGCCCGCTCGATACGCCGCAGATCCTGTACGGGCCGCGCGGGAAGCGCTCGGCGGACTATCTCGGACTGCTCGCACAGACGACGCTCGCCGCGCAGAAGCTCGGCGGAACGCTGCCCGTGATCGCCGCGACCAAGACGCAGATCACGCGTTCGACCACCTCGGTCGGTGGCCAGCACCAATCCGCCTTCTTCGCGGTGTTCGGGATCTTTTTCCTGACGCTGTTCCTGTCGGGCCAGGTCGTCGGCACGATGGCCGAGGAGCGCAACAACAAGGTGATCGAGGTGCTCGCCGCCGCGGTGCCGCTAGAGTCGGTGTTCTTCGGCAAGCTGATCGGGATGTTCGGCGTCGCGGTGCTGTTCGTCGCGTTCTGGGGGACTGTCGTCACGCAGATCACGTCGCTGATGCCCGCCGCCGCCGCGGTCGCGCTAGGCGACCTGACGCCCGCGGTGGGCGCGCCGATGTTCGCCCTCCTATTTGCGGCATATTTCAGTATGGCGTACCTCCTCCTCGGCTCGGTATTCCTCGGCGTCGGTGCGCAGGCGACGACGATGCGCGAAATCCAGATGCTGTCGCTGCCGATCACGATCCTGCAGGTCGCGATGTTCGGGCTGTCGTCGGCGGCAGTCTCGCATCCTGGAAGCTGGATCGCGACCGCCGCGGAACTGTTCCCGCTGTCGTCGCCGTTCGCGATGGCCGGGCGTGCGGCGAATTCGCCGGAACTGTGGCCGCATGTCGCGGCGCTGGCTTGGCAGGCGTTGTGGGTGACGATTTTCATTGCCGTCGGCGCGAGGCTGTTCCGGCGGGGTGTGCTGCAGTCCGGAAGCGCGCGGCCGTTCTGGAGGCGGAAGGCGAAGGCAGTCGCTTAACCGTTCTCCTGCGAACGCAGGAGCCCAGGACCGCGAGGGATGGCGTTTGTTACCCTGGACTCCTGCGTTCGCAGGAGAACGGCGTCTATTGACATAAGTGTCAGCAAAGCCTCTCCTGTGGCAAAGCACGGGAGAGAAACGATGGCGACTCTGGTAAGAGACGTGGTGCAACAGACGGCCGATCCGCTCGACGTGAGCCGCGCCGAACTCTACCGCGACGACCTCTGGCAGGCACCGTTCGCGCAACTCCGCGCCGAGGCCCCGGTCCACTATGTCGAGCAGTCCGACTACGGCCCTTATTGGTCAGTCTCTTCCTATAAGGGCATCGTCGAGGTCGAGTCGCTGCCCGATCTCTACTCCTCCGAGGCGGGCGGAATCACGATCGCCGATTTCGTCCCAGAGCGCGACGTCCGCATGCCGATGTTCATCGCGCGCGACCGGCCCGTGCATACCGGCCAGCGCCGCACCGTCGCACCCGCCTTTACCCCGAGCGAGATGACGCGGATGTCGGGCGATATCCGCAGGCGGACCGCAGACATGCTCGACAGCCTGCCTTGGAACACGCCGTTCGACTGGGTCGATACCGTCGCGATAGAACTCACCACGCAGATGCTGGCGATCCTGTTCGACTTTCCCTGGGCGGACCGGCGGAAACTGACGTTGTGGTCGGACTGGGCGGGCGATATCGAGATTGTGAAGAATGAGGAACTGCGCGGCCAGCGGCTCGTGCACATGTTCGAATGCGGATCGTATTTCAAAGGCTTGTGGGACGCGAAGATCGACAAGGCGCCGACGCCCGACCTGATCTCGATGATGATCCATTCGGACGCGATGAGCCACATGGATCACAACGAGTTCATCGGGAATCTCATCCTGCTAATCGTCGGCGGCAACGACACGACGCGCAGTTCGATGTCCGCGCTCGCCTACGGCCTCGACAAGTTTCCGGAATCGCGCACGAAGCTGGAGGCGGATCCGGCGCTGATCCCCAACGCGGTGAGCGAGATCCTGCGCTGGCAGACGCCGCTCGCGCACATGCGTCGCACCGCGACCGCCGACGCCGAATTGATGGGACAGCAGATCAAGGCGGGCGACAAACTCGCGCTCTGGTACATCTCGGCGAACCGCGACGAGAGCGTGTTCGGCGACGATGCGGACGCGATCGTGGTGGATCGGCCGAATGCGCGTCGGCACCTGGCGTTCGGGCACGGGATCCATCGCTGCGTCGGCGCGCGGCTGGCGGAGATGCAGATCGCAATTTTGCTGGAGGAGATGGCCGCCCGCCGGATGCGGATCAACGTGCTCGCCGAACCGACGCGGGTCGCTGCGTGCTTCGTCCACGGCTATCGCACGCTGCCGGTGGAAATCAGCAAATACTGAGGCTTGGCGTAACCTTACCGGGTGGTTCGAACGTACCTATATCCGAACCATGGAGACGAACATGACCCAGGACCGCCGCGCTTTTCTCACGCTCGCCGGAGCAGGCGTCGCCGGCTTCGCGCTCTGGGGATGCACGTCGCAACCCGCCCAGGCCGCCGAGCGGTTCGAGGTGACGCTGACCGACGCGCAGTGGCGCAAGAAGCTGTCGCCGGATGCGTATGATACGCTGCGCAAGGAGGGCACCGAGCGGCCGTATTCGAGCCCGCTCAACGGCGAGCATCGTGCGGGGATCTTCTCGTGCGGCGGGTGTGCGTTGCCGAACTTCTCGTCGAAGACCAAGTTCGAGAGCGGGACGGGGTGGCCGAGCTTCTGGCAGCCGTTGCCGAACGCGGTGCGGACGCGGGTGGACTCGACGATGGGGATGGGGCGAACCGAGGTGCATTGTCGGCGCTGCGGCGGGCATCTGGGCCACGTGTTCGATGATGGGCCGAAGCCGACGGGGAAGCGCTATTGCATGAACGGCGATGCGCTGACGTTCAAGGCTGCTTGAGGGCTTTCATTTGAACGTGTTCGACGCATGACACTGCTGAGCAAATAGAGTGTTCCCCCGCGAAGGCGGGGGTCCAGACTGGGCTCCCGCCTTCGCGGGAGAACAAGAATGTATGCCGAGCGGCGACTTGTTTTGCCCCCCCCGGCGGAGGCCGGGGTCCAATTGGGAAACGCCGCTTATCGAGGGCAGCGTTCTGTTACTGCGACTTTTCCAATTGGGCCCCGGCCTTCGCCGGGGAGGTGCAGTTTGGCGAAGCTAAAGTGCGTAATTGTCAGAATGCGGTCAGTAGCGAAACGCTAGACTGGCGAGTTGGGGACTCGGTGCCGCAGATGGCGGGTCGAGCCCTGCGCCACCTCACAAAGACGAACCTCAGTTCGCCTCGTTCACCAGCGTGAAGATTCCGCGCGGATCGGTTGGGCCATGCTGGATGTTGGCAAGCTGCGCAGCGTTGGCGCGCTGCGTTGCAGACACGGTGTGGGTCGCGCTCGCCATCTGGAACGAAGACGCAGGCGCGTCGAGCGTATCGCCAGCAGGCGCGTGGCCCGAATAGATGAAACCCTTGGTCGGATAGGCCGAAGTGCCGAGGTCGCCCTGCGGGCCGTACCAAACCTTGACCATGCTCCAGTCGCCCGCCGGCGAGACGTCGACTGCGCGGACATTGGTCTCGATCGCACCGGGGCGCGACCAGTTGGCGTGGGTGAGGAGGACTTCGCGATCGCTGACGACCTTCGAGACCATTGCGACATGGCCGACGCGCATCCGCGAGGTCGGCGAGAAGGCGAGGACCGAGCCGGCCTTCGGGGTGTGGCCACGCTCGTAGCGACCCTCGGCCTGGCTCCACCAGGTGTTGGCGTTGCCGCGGATTTCGATGCCCGACACCGAGCGAGCGAACGTCACGCACTGCCAGAACTGAGCCGCAGCAGGGGTGGCCGTCATCAGGCCGCACGATACCACCAGCGCAAAACGCGCTGCTAACGCCTTGAAATTCATCGAGACCCCCCGGCCAAAACCCGTTTGTCACATTCTGGCTACGGGAGGTTCGATTTAATTGGAACCCGTGCGGGAACCATATCCGACGAAGCGTGTTACCGCGCCGACCAACGCCCGAAATGGCGTCCAGACAGGCTCAGTTCATGAGTTTCCAACCGGTTATGCGGTCCACCGTGACCTGCGTGACCGCGTGATAGCCCGGCCGCGCCTTGCCGTAGATCTCCATCGCCAGCTTGTGGCCCCAGTCGCCCGAGTCCATCATCTGCTGGAACAGCGGTGCGACGAATTTACGCCGACCCTGCGAGGTCAGGAACTGCTCGGCCGAGGCGTCGGCGGGCGCATAGTGATTGGCGAGCGCGAGTTGCAGCCAGGCGAAGCGGATCTCGGCATTGCCGGTGGTGTTCCACCCGAACGCTGTGTCGAGCGTCTTTAGCCGCTCGGCCGGGAGTTTCCGCGGAAGCTGCGTGATGAAGCGCGTGATCTCCTGCGTCGTTGCATTGCCCGGAACGGCGGACACCGGACCGCCTGCT
This sequence comes from Sphingomonas sp. PP-CE-3G-477, assembly GCF_003050745.1. Lineage (GTDB taxonomy): Bacteria > Pseudomonadota > Alphaproteobacteria > Sphingomonadales > Sphingomonadaceae > Sphingomonas. Next base: position 155,918 of record NZ_QAOF01000007.1, read on the forward strand.
GCGTATGCCTTGGCCGCAGCATCGACCGCGGGGAACGCAGCCGACGTTACATGGACTGCGTTCGCCGGGATACCGGGTTGGTAGACCCAGGTGTCGACGCCGATCGTCTTCGCCTCGGCGGGGGTCAGCAGCTTCGACTTGAGGTCGGTCAGGAAGCCCGCGCTGGTCTGCGGCTGGAAGGCGTGACGGTCGAAATAGCTGCGCAGATACGCATCCCACCGCGCACGACCGACCTGTTTCTCGATCGTGCGGAGGAAGGCGGCGCCCTTGTCGTAGGCGATCTGCGTCATGCCGTCGTCGGGATCGCGCGCGGCGTCGAGATCGAGGTGGAGTTGCGTGTCCTTGGCGGCGGGGCCACCGGCGTCCTTCACCGCGGCGAGCATGTCGGTCCAGGCGAGGTCGGCCTCCATGTCGGCGCGGCGCTTGCCGTAGAGCGCCTCCATGATCCGGTTCTCGAAATAGCTGGTGAAGCCTTCGTTGAGCCAGAAATCGTCCCAGGTCGCGTTGGTCACGAGATTGCCCGACCAGCTGTGCGCGAGTTCGTGCGCGATCAGCGAGACGAGGCTGCGGTCGCCGGCGATCGCGGTCGGCGTGGCGAAGGTGAGCGTCGGGTTCTCCATGCCGCCGAACGGGAACGACGGCGGCAGGACCAGCACGTCGTAGCGGCCCCAGCGATACGGGCCGTACAGCCCCTCGGCGGCGGCGACGAACTTCTCGAGCTCGCCGAACTCGTACGCGGCCTTGGGGAGGGTCGCGGGCTCGGCCCAGATCCCGGTGCGCGGCCCGGTCGACTTGAACGCGATGTCGCCGACCGCGAGCGCGATCAGATACGGCGCGACGGGCCTGTCCATCTTGTACTGGAACGTGCAGCGATCGGCAGCGCAGGTCGGCTTGCCGGTCGCGAGCCCGCTCATCACCGCGGTGAGTTGCTTGGGGACGGCAATCTTGGCCTCCCAGGTCTGGCGGATGCCGGGGGAGTCCTGCGTCGGGATCCAGCTGCGGTTGAGGATCGCCTCGCCCTGGCTGAACAGGAACGGCTGTTTCTTGCCCGCGGTCTGCGCAGGGGTCAGCCATTGCAGCGCCTTCGCGTCGGGCGACGAGGCGTAGGCGATGCGGATTTTCTTGGCCCCGTTGAGCGTGACGGTCAGCGGCGCGCCGTGGATCTTGTCGACCGCGCCAACCGAGTAGGGGAGCGGTTTGCCGGCGGCGTCGGTGATGTTGACGATCTTGAGGCCGTTGTCGTCGAGGACAATTTGCTTGGCGCCGGGGGCCGCGAGGATGTCGAGAGTGGCGATGCCGCGGATGACGTGGGTGTCGAAGTCGGCGGCGAGATCGAGCGCGACGTGCGTGACGCGCGCCTCGGCGGGGCGGGCGTAGCTATGCGGGTCGTGCGCGTCGGGGGTGGTGAGGATCGGGGCGACCGTCTGCGCGACGGCGGGGGATGCGAGGACGAGCGTCAGGGCGGTGGCTAGTGCGGGGATGCGCATGGGAACTCCGATGTCGCCGTTCCTCGATATCGGGACGGCCAAGCGTCGGTCCTACCGTGCGGGTCTCGTTGCTGGAAGGGCGGCTCGCACAATGCCTTCCATCATCCTCGTCATCCTGACGAAAGTCAGGATCCAGAGCCGCGAAGGGCAGCCATCCTTCACTCTGGATCCTGACTCTCGTCAGGATGACGGAGGAAATTGCGCCGGTGCCTTTGCCAGTCGCGCCAACCGCGCCTCATGCTCGACGCGACCGAATGGAAAGCGCGAGAAGAAGAACGCGGAGACGCACGCTAGCACGATATAAAGGCCGGCGTAGATCAACGTCAGCCGATCGATCGTCTCAACCGGCACGGTCCCCGGGGTGGCCTTGGCCGGGAAACCCGCCACCGCGAGGATCATGCCCGCGAAGAATATCCCGATCCCGCTCGTGCATTTCTGGACGAAGAACGAGCCCGCGAAGAACACGCCTTCGGACCGCCGCCCCGTCTTCGCCTCCGAGTCCTCGACCACATCGGCCATCATCGACGCGCCGAGGATGAACCCGGTGACGTTCGACGCGGTGCCGAGGATGAAGAACCCGAACAGCATCGGCAGCAGCGAGGACTCGCCAACCTCCGGAAACATCCCGAGCATCCGCAGCCAGTACGGCGACGTGTTGAGCGCCGCGCCGAGCAGCACCGCGCCCATCGCCGCCTTGGGCTTGCTCCCCGTCCTCCCGAGCCGGGGCGCGGCGAGGAACGCGAGGAACACGCCGGAGAACAACGCGATCGTCAGGTAGACGAACACCGGACCCTTGAAGCCCCAGACATAGGTGTAGAGGTAGTTCGACATTGCATAGCTGATGCCCTGGATCGTGTAGGCGCAGACGCCCGCCGCCATCAGGATCGCGAAGGCGCGGTTCTTTACGGTCTGGCGGAGTTCGGCGAAAGACTCGCGCAGGGTCTGCTTGGCGATCGGCGGGTTCGGCAGATGCCTGATCTCGTGGTGCGTGCCGAGCGCAGAGACGAGGATCGCAACGCCAATGAAGACCGCGCCCGCCAGCGCGAAGCCGCCGTAACCAGCGCGGTTGAGCAGGCCGTTCGGGAACGCCGCCGTCGGCGCGAGGAAATACTGGTACGCCGACAACAGCATCAGCAGCCCGCCGACCCAGCCGAACAGATAGCGATACGCCATGATCCGCGTGCGCTCGTCGTAGCCCGACGTGAGTTCGGGCGTCAGCGCTACCGAGGGGACCTCGTAGCAACTCACCGCGCTGCGCACGATCACCGCCATCGCGAACAGCCAGATCAGCGTCTGCGGCTCGGACATGACCGAAGGCGGATTCCACAGCAGCAGCCAGCCGACCATGATCGGCAGCGCAGACGCGTACATCCACGGGTGCCGCCGGCCCCACCGCGTCCGCGTGCGATCCGAGAAGAAGCCCACCGCCGGATCAACGAACGCATCGATCAGCAACGCCATCATGATGACGAGCCCGACGGTGGCGGACGGCAGCCCGACGACCTGGTTATAGAACAACAGCAGGAACGTGCCGAAGCCGGCGTCCTTCACCCCGTACGCGACCGCACCGAAGCCGTAGCTTGCCATCGTACCGTTGGAGAGGCGGCGGGCGGGTGCCGTCACTTCAGTTTGTCGAGCAGCGCAAACAGCGAGGGTTGGGCTGGATCCCAGCTTGGCCGCGTGCCGATCGTCATGCCGCCGTCAACGAGGATGTGCGTGCCGGTGATGAAGCTCGCGTCGTCGCTGGCGAGGAACGCGACCGCGGCGGCGATGTCCTCGCTGGTGCCGGGGCGGCGGATCGGTTGTGCGTCGGCAGCGATATGCGCGATCATCGCGTCCGCCTGCGACGTCTTGGCGGCGTCGATTTCGAGCGTGCGCGTGAAGATGTTGGTGACGATGAAGCCGGGGACGACCGCGTTCACGCGGATCTTGTGCTGCGCGAGATCGGCGGCGGCCTGCTTGGTGAGGTGGAGGACGCCGGCCTTGGCGGTGGAATAGGCGGTCGGCGCGTAGCCGGTGCCGAGCGCGGACACCGACGAGGTGTTGACGATCGCGCCGCCGCCGCGTTTGGCCATCAGGGGTGCGGCGTAGCGGATACCCAGCGCGACCGAGCGGAGGAGGAGCGCCTGCGTGCGGTCCCAGTCCTCCGGGGAGATCTCGCCGATCGGGTCGCGCGAACCACCCGCGCCGGCGTTGTTGAACAGGATGCCGAGCCCGCCTGCGTCGTCGGCGGTCTGCATCAGCGCCTCGATATCGCCGGCCTGGAGCACGTCGGTACGCTGGAACAGGATCCGCCCGCCGGACGCGTCGGCGATCGCGTGGCCGCCGGTCTCGTCGATGTCGCCGATCAGCACGGTGGCGCCTTCGTCGGCGAGTCGGAGCGCGGTCGCCCGGCCTATGCCGGACGCGCCGCCGGTCACGACGGCCCGCTTGCCTGAAAACCTCACACGCTCTCTCCTAGTTTTGGCGAGCATAGTACGGGCTTTGCAGTCGTCAATGAGCGCTCGTTCGAAAAACGGGTTTGCGGCGGGCGGCGCTGGGCGATACCAAGCGGGCAAACATTCGGAGGATGCGTGATGGATACGACCAACCTGTTCCGGCTCGACGGCCGCGTCGCGCTGATCACCGGCGGCAGCCGCGGGATTGGCAAGATGATCGCCGCGGGCTTCATCGCGCAGGGGGCCAAGGTGTATATCTCGTCGCGGAAAGCCGATGTGTGCGAAGCGGCGGCGGCGGAACTCGGGCCGAACTGCATCGCGTTGCCGCAGGACGTCTCGACGGTGGCGGGGTGCAAGGCGCTGGCAGCGCAGTTCGCCGAGCATGAGTCGCAGCTCGATATCCTGGTGAACAATGCGGGGGCGGCGTGGGGCGTGCCGTTCGAGGAGTTTTCGGAAGTCGGCTGGGACAAGGTCATGGACCTGAACGTGAAGTCGCCGTTCTTCCTGACACAGGCTTTGCATGCGGCGCTGAAGGCTTCGGGATCGCGCGAGAAGCCTGCGAAGGTGATCAACATCACGTCGATCGACGGCCAGCGGTTGAACCCGTGGGAGACGTACAGCTATCACGCATCCAAGTCGGCGCTGATCTACCTGACGAAGCGGATGGCGGCGCGGCTGGTGACGGACTCGATCAACGTGACGTCGATCGCGCCGGGGGCGTTTGCGAGCGACATGAACAAGGCGGCGCGCGATCATGGGGACGCGGTGGCGCAGGGGATTCCGGCGAAACGGGTCGGCGTTGATGAAGATATGGCCGGCGCGGCGATCTATCTCGCCAGCCGTGCGGGGGATTACGTGATCGGGGAGACGATCACGGTAGACGGCGGCCTCGTGCATGCGTCGCTAGGCACAAGCATCGACGCCTGAATCAATCCCTCGCCCCTCCGGGGAGAGGGAGGGAGGAGCACTTGCGACGGAAGGGAGAGGGGCGTTGGGATGAACCGTCCCGAGCCTCACGCCCCTCTCCCTTCCCACGGCAAGCGCCGCGGGCCCCTTCCCTCTCCCCGGAGGGGCGAGGGAGATTAGCGGGCGATTCCGCCTGCTGCGAGGACGGCCAGGGTTACCAACTCACTGGCGGTCGACGTCATAGGGGCGACCTGGACCGGCTTTTCCATGCCGATCAGCATCGGCCCGATAACCGAGTCCCCACCCAATTCCCGCAACAGTTTCGCCGAGATATGCGCAGACTGGAGCCCCGGCATGATCAGCACGTTCGCGGGCCCCGACAGCCGCGCAAATGGATAGTTCGCTAGCTGCTTCGGGTTCAGCGCGACATCCGGCGCCATCTCGCCCTCATACTCGAACCCGACCTTCCGGCCGTCGAGCACCGTCACCGCATCACGGATATTGTCGAGCCACTCCCCCTTCGGATTGCCGAAGTTCGAATAGCTCAGGAACGCCACGCGAGGCTCATGCCCCATCCGCCGCGCGACTGCCGCGGTCTGCTCGGCAAAGTCGGCGAGTTGCTCGGCGGTCGGGCGCTCGTTCACCGTGGTGTCGGCGATGAAGACCGTATGGCTCTGCCCGACCAGCAGATGGATACCGAACGGCGTCTTCCCCGCAGCCGGATCGATCACGCGGTAGATCTGGCGCATCGTCTCGCCGTACGTCCGCGTGATGCCGGTGATCATCGCGTCGCCTTCGCCGAGCTGGAGCAGCAGCGCGCCGAAGATGTTGCGGTCCTGGTTGACCATCCGCTCGCAATCGCGGCGCAGGTAACCGCGACGCTGGAGCCGCGAATACAGGAAGTCGACCATCCGGGGGACGAGCGGCGAGACGCGGCTGTTGTGGAGTTCGAAGCTCTCGGGATCGGTAACGCCGAGCGCGCGCAAGCGGTCGGGTACGTCGTCGCGGCCGACCAGGACGGGCGTGCCATATCCCCCTTCCTTGAAGGCGATCGCGGCGCGGAGGACGACTTCTTCCTCGCCCTCCGCGAAGATCACGCGCTTGGGATGCGCGCGCGCGCCTTCATAGGCCATCGACAGGACCGAGGTAGTTGGGTTGAGGCGTGCGCGGAGTGAATGGCGGTACGCTTCGATGTCCAGGATCGGCTTGGTCGCGACGCCCGAGGCCATCGCCGCCTTGGCGACCGCGACGGGGACGACTTCCATCAGCCGCGGATCGAACGGCGCGGGGATGATGTAGGCCGGGCCGAAGCTGTGGCTGACGCCGTACGCCGCGGCGACTTCCTCCGGCACGCGTTCGCGGGCGAGTTCGGCGATCGCGTTGGCGGCGGCGATCTTCATCGCGTCATTGATGCCCGTGGCGCGGACGTCGAGCGCACCGCGGAAGATGAACGGGAAACCAAGCACGTTGTTAACCTGGTTCGGATAATCCGAGCGCCCGGTCGCGACGATCGCATCGGGCCGCGCGGCCATCGCCAGTTCGGGGCGGATTTCGGGCTCGGGGTTGGCCATCGCGAAGATGATCGGCGCAGGGGCCATGTCCTTGACCATCTCCGGCGTCAGCGAGCCTGCCGCGGAGAGCCCCAAGAACACGTCGGCACCGACCAGTGCCTCGGTAAGCGTGCGCGTCTCGGTGACCGCGGCGTGGGCGGACTTCCACTGGTCGACGCCGTCGCGGCCCTGGTAGATCACGCCCTTGCGGTCGCAGAGGATGACGTTATCGCCCCGCACGCCCATCGCCTTGACGAGTTCGGTGCAGGCGATCGCCGCCGCGCCGGCGCCGTTGACGACGATCTTGACCTCGGAGAGCTTCCGCCCGGTCAGCAGACACGCGTTGATCAGGCCGGCGGCGGTGATGATCGCGGTGCCGTGCTGGTCGTCATGGAAGACGGGGATGTTCATCCGCTCGCGCAGGGCCTGCTCGATGATGAAGCATTCGGGCGCCTTGATGTCCTCGAGGTTGATGCCGCCGAACGTCGGCTCCATCAGCTCGACCGCGTCGATGAAGCGGTTCACGTCCTCGGTCTTCAGCTCGATGTCGATCGCGTCGACGTCGGCGAAGCGCTTGAAGAGGACGGCCTTGCCTTCCATCACCGGCTTGGAGGCGAGCGGGCCGAGATTGCCCATGCCGAGAATCGCGGTGCCGTTCGAGATGACCGCGACGAGGTTTCCCTTCGCGGTGTAATCGTAGACGGTGGCAGGATCGTCGTAGATCGCCTGCACCGGCACCGCGACGCCGGGCGAATAGGCAAGGGCCAGATCGCGCTGCGTCGCCATCGGCTTCGACGCGATGATCTCGATCTTCCCCGGGCGACCTTCCGAATGGAAGAGCAAGGCTTCGCGTTCGGAGAATTGCAGCGTTTCGTCGGACATGGGCGGGCCTCGCGCGGTCGTTAGGTTTGGAGGACCTTCTAGGCAGGTGGTCGCCGTTCGTCACCCCGGACACTTCGACCTAGCGGGTAGACCCCGTCATCCCCGCGCAGGCGGGGATCCATAACCTCAAAGGTTCGCCAATATGGGTTCCCGCCTCCGCGGGAATGACGACGTTTGTGCGGGAACCGCCACGTCCGGCATGACGAACTCGCAAACTCCCGCTAGATCGACGCCGATGTCGCACCCCGCCCCTACCCCCATGATGACGCAGTATCTCGGCCTGAAGGCGGAGGCGCAGGATTGCTTGTTGTTCTACCGGATGGGCGATTTCTTCGAACTGTTCATGGACGATGCGCGGATCGCGGCGGGGGTGCTCGACATCGCGCTGACCGCGCGCGGCGAGCATGAGGGCAAGCCGATCCCGATGTGCGGCGTGCCCGTGCATGCGGCGACGGTGTATCTGCAACGCCTGATCAAGGCCGGCCACCGCGTCGCGATCGCCGAGCAGGTCGAGAGCCCGGCGAAAGCCAAGGCGCGCGGCGGATCGAAGGCGCTCGTCGCTCGCGCCATCGTCCGCGTGGTAACGGCGGGGACGCTGACCGAGGAGGCTTTGCTAGACGCGCGGTCGGACAATTGGTGCGTGGCGATCGGCGAGGCTGGTGGGTTTGTCGCCATTGCCGCGGCGGACGTTTCGACGGGGCGGTTCGAGATCGTCGAGGTTGCGGGCGACGCGGTCGAGGCGGAACTCGCGCGGCTTGGCGCGGCCGAGGTCGTGGCATCGGAGGCGAGCGCGTTCGAGGAGGCAGCGACCACGCTGCGGCCGAAAATCGATTTCGACAGCGGCGCGGGCGAGGCGCGGCTCAAGCGATTGTACGGCGTGGCGACGCTCGACGGGTTCGGGCAATTCGGCCGCGCGGGGCTCGCCGCAGCCGGAGGCCTGGTCGCGTATCTGGAGCATAATGCGAAGGGCACGATGCCCTTCCTCCGCCCCCCGCGGATCGGCCGCGCGGCGGAGACGATGGCGATCGACGCCGCCACGCGCGAGAGCCTCGAGCTGACCTGCACCACCGGCGGCGTACGTAAAGGCAGCCTGCTGGACGCGGTCGACCGGACCGTGACGGGGGCGGGCGCGCGGTTGCTCGGCGCGGATCTCGGCGCGCCGTTGATGGACAAGGCGGCGATCGACGCCCGACTCGATCTGGTGCGGCTATTCCATGACGACCAGGCGGCGCGCGAGCGGTTGCGCTCGACGTTGCGCGCTTTGCCGGACATCGGCCGCGCGCTCGGGCGGCTGGCGGCAGGGCGTGGCGGCCCACGCGATCTGGGACAGTTGCGCGACGGACTCGACGGGGCGTGGAGCCTCGGCGAGCGGATGGACGCGATCGTCGATCCGCCCGTGCTGTTACGCGACATCGCGCCGAGGTTGCGCGGACACGGCGCGCTGATCGACCTGTTCAAGCGCGCGCTGGTGCCGTCGCCACCGATCGAGGCGTCGGACGGCGGGTATATCGCGGCGGGCTATGACGCGGCGCTCGACGATCTGCGTGACGCGGGGGCTGGCGGGCGGCGGGCGATTGCCGCGCTGGAAGCGGAGTTCCGCACCGCGACCGGCGTCACCGCGCTGAAAATCCGCCACAACGGCGTGCTCGGCTATCATGTCGAAGTGCCAGCGCGGGCCGCGGATCCGTTGATGAAGCCCGAGAGCGGCTTCACGCATCGCCAGACTCTCGCTGGCGTGGTGCGGTTCAACACCCCTGCCCTGCACGAGGTCGCGGCGAAGGTTTCGCAGGCCGGCGCGCATGCACTGGCGGCAGAGGCGGCGCATCTGGAAGAACTGACGGCGCAGGCTCTGGCGGGGCGCGAGGCGATCGCGGCGACGGCCGATGCGCTCGCGCGGCTCGACGTCGCGGCCGGGCTGGCGGAACGCGCGGCGGAAGGCGCCTGGGCGCGGCCTTCGCTGGTCGATCACGCCTGCTTCGAGATCGAGGGCGGGCGGCATCCGGTGGTCGAGGCAGCCGTCGCCAAGTCGGGTGACCGGTTCGTCGCCAACGACTGCAATCTGTCGGAAAGCTCGCGGCTGTGGCTCGTCACCGGCCCGAACATGGGCGGTAAATCGACCTTCCTCCGCCAGAACGCGCTGATCGCGGTGCTCGCACAGGCGGGGTCGTACGTGCCCGCGACCAAAGCGACCCTGGGTCTGGTCGACCGCCTGTTCAGTCGCGTCGGTGCGTCGGACAACCTCGCGCGCGGGCGGTCGACGTTCATGGTCGAGATGGTCGAGACCGCGGCGATCCTCGCGCAGGCGACGCCGCGGTCGTTCGTGATCCTCGACGAGGTCGGGCGCGGCACGTCGACCTATGACGGGCTCGCGATCGCGTGGGCGGTGGTCGAGGCGATCCACGAGGACAATCGCTGCCGCTGCCTGTTCGCGACGCATTATCACGAGCTGACGCGGTTGGCGGAGCGGTGCGAGGCGCTGTCGCTGCATCACGTCCGCGCGCGCGAGTGGAAGGGGGAGCTGGTGCTGCTCCACGAACTCGCTGACGGCCCGGCGGATCGGAGTTACGGGCTCGCGGTCGCGCGGCTGGCGGGGATGTCGCCGGTGACGGTGGCGCGTGCGAAAGCCGTGCTGGCGAAACTCGAGGCTGGGCGTGCGAGGACGGGGGGGCTCGCGGCGGGGCTGGACGACCTGCCGTTGTTTGCGGCGGCGGCTCAGGTCGAGGAGGCGGCGTGCGACGTGCTGCGCGAGGATCTGGCGAAACTGGATATCGACGCGATGAGCCCGCGGGATGCGCTGGACGCGCTGTACCGGTTGAAGGCGTTGGCGAACGAGGGCTAGCCCTCCAACGATGTACAGCCCCCGTCATGCCGGACTCGTTCTGGCATCCACTGCTCCGCACATTCGAGAGAATTGAGTGTGCGGGCCGGTGGGCCCGGCCTCCGCCGGGGTGACGGGATTTATGGTGACGAATGTGGCGGGAAATTCGCTCCGTCGCGTCCTAGTATCTCACGATACGTCGATGCTAGGCGGCGGCCGGATTTAGCGGAGCGCGGGCTTTGGGCGGACATCATCACGGACATGACCATTCGCATGGTCACTCGCATAGCCACGGAGGAGGCCACGGCCACTCGCACGGCGGCCATAGCCACGCCCCGGCCTCGTTCGACCGGGCGTTCGCGATCGGCATCGGTCTCAACATCGTGTTCGTCGTCGTCGAGGCGATCGTCGGCCTGCGCATCGACTCGGTCGCGCTGCTCGCCGACGCTGGCCACAATCTGTGCGACGTGCTCGGCCTCGTCGTCGCCTGGGGCGGCACGATGCTCGCGCGCACGGCACCGACCAAGCGCTACACCTACGGGCTGAAGGGCTCGACGATCCTCGCCGCGCTGGCCAACGCGCTGCTGCTGCTGGTCGCACTCGGCGCGATCGTGCTGGAGGCGTCGCAGCGCTTCTCCGATCCCGCCCCGACCGCCGGCCTGACCGTGTCGATGGTCGCGGGCATCGGCATCGCCGTCAACGCGTTCACCGCGTGGATGTTCGCACGTGGGCGCAAGGCCGACGTCAATATCCGTGGCGCGTACCTCCACATGGCCGCCGACGCGCTGGTGTCGGCAGGCGTGGTGATCGCCGGTTTCGTGATCTGGCGCACCGGCCTCACCTGGATCGATCCGGCCGTCAGCATCGTCATCGCCGTCCTGATCTTCTGGCAGACCTGGGGCCTGCTCCGCGAGACCGTCGAGATGTCGCTGTCCGCCGTCCCCCGCGGGATCGAGTTCGACCATGTCGACGAGGCGTTGTGCAGCCTGCCCGGCGTCACCGAGATCCACGATCTCCACATCTGGCCGATGAGCACCACCGAACCCGTCCTCACCGCGCACCTGGTGATGCCCGCCGGCCATCCCGGCGACCGGTTCCTCAGCGACGCCAGGACGATGCTCCATGATAAATTCGGCATCGGCCACGCGACGTTGCAGGTCGAGACGGGGAGCGGCCATGACTGCTCGATGGCGGACAAGGCTACAGTCTAAACTTGGCCGTTTGAACTTTTCCGGTGCGGCACGGGTTACCGTGTCACGCATCAGGAGATTATCCCATGAAGAAGCATCTTATCGCAGCGTTGATGTCGGTCGCCGTCGCAGCGCCGGCCATGCTGCCGACCGCCGCGACTGCACAGCGTTACGACGATCGCCGCGACAACAACGACCATCGCGATCGTGACGATCGCCGTTTCAACAACGACCGCCGCGGCAACGATCGCAACTGGCGTGGCGATGATCGTAACTGGGATCCGTCGAACAGCTATCGTGACGGCAAGTACCGTGAGCGCCGCCTCGGCCGTAACGATCGGATCTATCGTGGTCGCGACGGCCGCGCCTATTGCAAGCGCAACGACGGCACGACCGGCCTCGTGATCGGCGCCCTTGGCGGCGGCGCGCTGGCCAACCTGATCGGCGGCGGCACGCTCGGCACGCTGGCGGGTGCCGGCGGTGGTGCCCTGCTCGGCCGCTCGGTCGACCGCGGCAACGTGAAGTGCCGCTGAGCTTCAACCGAAGCTAGATACGACGAAACGGCGGCCGAGCGATCGGCCGCCGTTTTTGTGTTCAGAGCATGCCGTACAGAAGCGTGCCGTTCAGCCCGATGATCACCGCGGCGATCACCCAGGCGAGGACCTTCAGCCAGGCCGGGCTGACCAGGTCGCCCATGATCGTGCGGTCGCCAGTGAACTTGACCAGCGGCACCACCGCGAACGGGAGTTGCAGGCTGAGCACGACCTGGCTCAACACCAGCAATTTGGTCGCGCCCGCATCGCCCGACGCGCCGACCACGAACACCGCGGGGACGATCGCGAGCAGTCGCGTCACCAGCCGGCGCGCCCAGACCGGTATGCGCAGGTTGAGGAAGCCCTCCATCACGATCTGACCGGCGAGCGTGCCCGTCACCGTCGAGTTCTGCCCCGACGCCAGCAGCGCGACCGCGAACAACACGCTCGCCGCACCCATGCCGAGCATCGGCGCCAGCAGCTCGTACGCCTGGTCGATTTCGGCGACGTCGGTCCGCCCGGCGACGTGGAAGGTCGCCGCCGCGAGGATCAGGATCGCCGCGTTGATGAAGAAGGCGAGACCCAGCGCGACGGTGCCGTCGATCGTCGCCATCGTGATCGCGTCGCGCTTGCCCGCGGTGTCCTTGGCGAAGGCGCGCGTCTGGACGATAGACGAGTGGAGGTACAGATTGTGCGGCATCACGGTCGCGCCGAGGATGCCGATCGCGATGTAGAGCATCGCCGGGTTGGTCACGATCTGCGTCGTCGGAACGAGCCCGCCAAGCACGCCCGCCCATTCGGGCCGCGCGAGGAACAGCTCGAAGATGAAACAGCCTGCGATGATCACGAGCAAGGCGACGACGAACGCCTCGAGCTTGCGGAAACCGAAGCGTTGCAGCGCAAGAATCAGGAACACGTCGAGCGCCGTGAGCACGACGCCATAGACCAATGGCAGGCCGAACAGCAGCTTCAGCGCGATCGCGGTGCCGAGCACTTCGGCGAGGTCGCAGGCGATGATCGCGATCTCGCAGAGAAACCAGAGCGCGACCGAGACGGGCTTCGAATAATGCGCGCGGCAGGCCTGCGCGAGGTCGAGCCCGGCGACGATACCGAGGCGGGCGGAGAGCGCTTGCAGGACCATCGCCATGAGGTTCGACAGCAGTACGACGGACAATAATGTGTAACCGAACGCGGAGCCGCCGGCGATGTCGGTCGCCCAGTTGCCGGGGTCCATATAGCCGACCGCGACGAGATACCCCGGCCCCACGAACGCGAACAGGCGCCGCCAGAACGACGCGCCTTCGGGAACGACGACGGTGCGGTGGCTCTCGGCGAGCGAGTTGGCGAAGGCTGAGGTCGGTGCTGGCATCGCAGGTCGCTTTGCCGGAAGGGCGCTTGGGGAACAAGCGTGTCGTCCGGACATGTGTCCCCGACAGCGGCGTCGGGTCAGCCCGCCAGCAGCTTTGCCGCGACGTCCTCCATGCTCCCCACCACCAGCAGCGAGTCGCCGCCGACGAGGCCGACTTTAGTCTGCCCGTTCTCGTCCTTGCGCAGATAGGCGACGTTTGCCGCCACGACGTAGTAGTTGCCGCCATGCGACTTCAGTTCGATGAATTTCATGATCGCGACTCCTGATTTCCGCCGCAATACGGCCGAGGCTACAGTATCGGGTTAACGCGGTACGGGGGAGCGCGTCCGCAGTTGCAGACCATCGCCGCCTCAAATGACCTTCATGTCCGCCTGATAATGATGCCACGCGAAGATCGCCGCCGCGCCCCGGTGCGGGCGCCAGGCCTCCGCCACCTCTCGCGTCAGTTTCTCGCTCGGGCGGGTCTCGTGGCCAAGAATCCGTCCGACCTCGATCTGGATCGCGAGGTCGCCCGCCGGCCAGATGTCCGTCCGCCCTTCCGCGAACAGGAGGTAGATCTCCGCCGACCAGCGACCGATCCCCTTCACGCGAACCAGCGCGGCGATCGCCTCCTCGTCGTCCTCGGGCAGGTTTGTGAGGTCGAGCCGGCCGCTCGTCACCTCGTCGGCAAGGCTGCGCGCGTAGCCGAGCTTCTGGCGCGACAGGCCTGCGCTCTTCAGCAATTCGTCGCTGGCGGCGGCGATCTTCGCCGGATCCCCTGCGCCGCCGACTACCGCGTCGAGCTTGTTCCACACTGCAGCCGCAGAGGCGACGCTCACCTGCTGCCCGACGATCGTCCGCAGCAACGTCGCGAAGCCGCGCTCGCTGATCCGGGGTGCGGGGTGGCCGGCATTGCCGGTCGCGACCGCGAACGCCGGCTCGATTTCGCACAATGCCGCCATCGCGGTTTCGAGTTGCTCTGCGCTCAGGCCCATGATGCTTGATCCCTGGCGCGCGCAACGGCATGAACGCGCAGAAGTTTTTCGGAGAATGACATGCCCAAGCTTATCGTCGTGACGCGCGAAGGGGAAGAACGCGAGATCATCGGCGAGGCGGGCCTTTCGGTGATGGAAGTCATCCGCGACGCCGGGATCGACGAGATCCTGGCGCTGTGCGGCGGCTGCTGCTCATGCGCCACCTGCCACGTCCATGTCGACCCGGACTTTGCGGCCAAACTGAAGCCAATGGGGCCGGACGAGGATGATTTGCTCGATTCGACGAGTGATCGGGATGAGTTTTCACGCCTGTCGTGCCAGATCGAGCTGACTGATGGGCTCGATGGCCTGAAGGTAAAGATCGCAGCGGAAGATTAATTCCCTCGTCCCTCCGGGGAGAGGGAGGGAGGCGCGCTTGCGCCGGAAGGGAGAGGGGCGTTGGGATCCAAGTCCCGAGCCTCACTCCCCTCTCCCTTCCCACCGCAAGGGCGGCGGGCCCCTTCCCTCTCCCCGTAGGGGCGAGGGAGTTCAGGTCACCGCGTCGTTATCGCGTACAGCGCGATCGCCGCCGCGTTCGAGACGTTGAGGCTCTCCACCTTCTCAGAGATCGGCAGTTTCGCCAGCTCGTCGCAATGCTGCTCGGTATTCTGGCGCATGCCCTCGCCCTCGGCGCCGAGCACGATCGCGATCCGCTGCGTGCCCATCGCTTCCGACAGCGTCTGCGTCGCGTGGCCCGTCAGCCCGATCCGCCAGAACCCCGCCGCGGCAATCTCTTCCAGAGCGCGCGCCAGGTTCACGACCCGGATCCAAGGCACGCTCTCGAGCGCACCGGAAGCCGCCCGAGCGATCGTCCCCGATTCCGGCGGCGCATTGCGATCCGGCGTGATGATCCCCAGCGCATCGAACGCCGCCGCCGAGCGCAGAATCGCACCGACGTTATGCGGATCGGTCACGCCGTCGAGGATCACCAGCGGGCGGTTGTCGTCCTTGCCGTGCTCGAGCAGGTCGGCGAGCCACATGTCCTCGAGCGGCTCGACCTCGATCACCACGCCCTGGTGCGGCGCATCGCCCGGCACCAGCCGCGCCAGATCCATCGCCTCGGCATAGGTCACCGGCACGTCGGCCGGCAGGTCGAACCCGGCCAGCGCCTCGCGCGTGCCGAGGATCTTGCGCACCGTGCGCTCCGGATTGGCGAGCGCCGCCCCTACCGCGTGCTTGCCCCAGAAGCGGGGGCGGCCTGCCGGTGCCTTGCTCGGCCTGTGTCCCTTGCGTGCCATATTCGCTCTCTATCGTGTCTGTGTATGCCGCGTCCTTGTCGGCATTCCGCTCCCGCGGCAACTATGAACCACGAAACTTCGCAAAACCTGCGTTGACACGCCGAGCGCGCTTCGCCATTGAGCCGCCTCGCTTGAAAGAGCGGCGCTTGCAAAAGCGGCCTGGACAGGTGGCCGAGTGGTTAAAGGCAGCAGACTGTAAATCTGCCGGAGTTTCTCCTACGTAGGTTCGAACCCTACCCTGTCCACCACCGCCCCAGCGCGGTGATGGATCATCCCAAATTCAAAGCATTGATCGGCAACATTCTTTTCCTGCACGGGAAGGAAGTCCGCGTGACATCGGCTCGCGGACGGCTAGGATCTCCGCGACCGTAACGATTTCGGAAACCGCGTGACCTCAGATCCTGCCGTAAAGCCGCCCGTTCAAGCACCCGTCATCCAGGATCTGGCCGACTCGATCCTCGACACGCTGGTCCACCGCATCGGCAAGGATGCGCAGGCCGCCCGCCCCCACGACTGGCTGGCCGCGACGATCCTGACCGTCCGCAACGACATCGTCGAACGCTGGATGGCCTCGACCAAGGCAGCGCACGCAGCCGGCGCCAAGCGCGTCTATTATCTCAGCCTCGAATTCCTGATCGGCCGGCTGCTGCGCGACGCGGTGACCAACCTCCAGCGTAACGACGAGGTCACACAGGCCCTGAAGCTCCACGGCGTGGACCTTGCCGACCTCGAAGAGATCGAGCCCGACGCGGCGCTCGGCAATGGCGGCCTCGGCCGGCTCGCCGCCTGCTTCATGGAGAGCATGGCGAGCCTCGCGCTGCCCGCGTACGGCTACGGCATCCGCTACGTGAACGGCATGTTCCGCCAGAGGATCGACGATGGCTGGCAGGTCGAGATGCCGGAGAACTGGCTCGCCCACGGCAATCCCTGGGAGTTCGAACGCCGCGAGAGCGCCTATTTCGTCGGCTTCGGCGGCGAAGTGACGGCCGCAGACAACGGCCAGGTCCACTGGAGTCCGTCCGAGGCGGTCGAGGCCACCGCCGTCGACACCCCCGTCGTCGGTTGGCGCGGCAAGCACGTCAACACGCTCCGCCTGTGGACCGCCCGCGCGTTCGATCCGATCAAGCTCGACCGATTCAACGCCGGCGATTTCACCGGTGCGCTCGCCGACCAGTTGCGCGCGGAAACGCTGACGCGCGTTCTCTACCCTAACGACTCCACCGCCGCCGGCCAGGAACTCCGCCTGCGCCAGGAGTATTTCTTCTCGTCCGCGTCGATCCAGGACATCGTCCGCCGCCACATCCAGTATTTCGGCGACATCCGCACGCTGCCCGACAAGGCCGCGATCCAGCTCAACGACACGCACCCCGCGGTGTCGGTCGCCGAACTCATGCGGCTGCTGATCGATCACCACGAATTCGCGTTCGACGAGGCGTGGAAGATCACGCGCGCCACCTTCGGCTATACCAACCACACGCTGCTGCCCGAGGCGCTGGAGAGCTGGCCGCTGCCGCTGTTCGAACGGCTGCTCCCGCGGCACATGCAGATCGTCTACGCGATCAACGCCAAGCTGCTGCGTGAGGCGCGCGGTACCGAGGGGATCGACGACCGCGCGATCGCCGCGATCAGCCTGATCGACGAGGGCGGAGAGCGGCGCGTGCGGATGGCGAACCTCGCCTTTGCCGGCTCGCACAGCGTCAACGGCGTCGCCGCGCTGCATACGCAGCTGATGAAGAAGACGGTCTTCGCCGATCTCCACAAGCTGTATCCGACGCGGATCAACAACAAGACGAATGGCATCACGCCGCGTCGCTGGCTCCAGCAATGCAATCCCGGCCTGACCGCGCTGATCCGCGATGCGATCGGCGACGGCTTCCTCGACGACGCCGAAAAGCTCGTCGATCTGGATGTTTTCGCGGACGATTCCGGTTTCAGGGAGCGCTTTTCGAGCGTGAAGCGTTCGAACAAGGTGGCACTGGCAAATCACATCAAGGAGACGATGGGGCTCCGCGTCGACCCCGACGCGATGTTCGACGTCCAGATCAAGCGCATCCACGAATATAAGCGCCAGTTGCTCAACATCATCGAGACGGTCGCACTCTACGACCAGATCCGCAGCCATCCCGAGCGAGACTGGACGCCCCGCGTGAAGCTGTTCGCGGGCAAGGCTGCGTCGAGCTATCACAATGCGAAGCTCGTCATCAAACTGGCGAACGATGTCGCCCGCCGGATCAATGCCGACCCTTCCGTGGGTGGCCTCCTCAAGGTCGCGTTCCTGCCCAACTACAACGTGTCGCTGGCGGAGAAGATCATCCCCGCCGCCGATCTCAGCGAACAGATCTCGACCGCCGGCCTCGAGGCATCGGGCACCGGCAACATGAAGTTCGCGATGAACGGCGCGTTGACGATCGGCACGCTCGATGGCGCGAATATCGAGATCAAAGACCGCGTCGGCGACGACAACATCTTCATCTTCGGCATGACCGCGGACGAGGTCGAGGCGAAGCGCGCCAATGGATACGATCCGCGCAGCGTCATCGACGGCTCGAACGAACTGCGCCAGGCGGTCTCCGCGATCGCGTCCGGCGTGTTCTCGCCCGACGACAAGACGCGCTACACCGGCTTGATGGGCGGGCTGTACGACGGCGACTGGTTCATGCTCGCCGCCGATTTCGACAGCTATGCGACTGCACAGCGCGCGGTCGACACGCGCTGGAACGACCGCGACGCCTGGGTCGCCTCAACCGTCCGCAACGTCGCGCGCGTCGGCTGGTTCTCGTCCGATCGCACGATCCGCGAATACGCGCGCGAGATCTGGACGGTGATGTGAAGCCACCCGAAGGCGCCATCGTTGCCCTGCTGGAAGGGCGTCACGACGATCCGTTCTCGCTGCTCGGCGTCCACAGCGGCCCGACCGGCGTGTTCGCCCGCGTCTGGCTGCCAGGCGCGGACACGGCAGAGGCGCATGCACTCGACGGCACCGCGCTCGGCACCCTCCCCCGCATCGACGATCGCGGCCTGTTCGAGGGTCCGATCGAGGGCACGCAACAGCCGGTAAAATACCATGCCGAGGCGGGCGACACGTCGTGGTGGGTCACCGACCCCTACAGCTTTGGCCCCGTGCTAGGCCCGATCGACGATCTGCTGATGGCGGAGGGAACGCACCGCCGCCTCCACGACAAGATGGGCGCGCACCTGATCGAGCACGAAGGCGCGCACGGCGTCCACTTCGCGCTCTGGGCCCCCAATGCGCAGCGCGTGTCCGTGGTCGGCGACTTCAACGACTGGGACGGCCGCCGCCACGCGATGCGCAAGCGCGGCGACGTCGGCGTATGGGAGATCTTCATCCCCGACATCGCCGAATACCGCGCGTACAAGTTCGAGATCGTCGGCCCCGACGGCCAGCTACAACCGCTCAAGGCCGATCCGTTCGCGTTCGCGGCCGAACTCCGCCCGGCCAACGCCTCGATCACGCGGAAACTCGCGCACGACTGGGCCGACACCGATCACCGCAAGCATTGGGCGTCGGTCGATCCGCGTCGCGTGCCGATCAGCATCTACGAAGTCCACGCGGGATCATGGGACCGCGATGCCGACGGCTGGTTCCTGACCTGGGACGCGCTCGCCGATCGCCTGATCCCCTACGTGGTCGAGATGGGCTTCACGCACATCGAATTCCTGCCGATCAGCGAACACCCGTACGACCCGAGTTGGGGCTACCAGACCACCGGCCTCTACGCGCCATCCGCGCGCTTCGGCGACGTCGATGGCTTCGCGCGGTTCGTCGATGGCGCGCATCTCGCCGGGATCGGCGTGCTGCTCGACTGGGTCCCCGCGCATTTCCCGACCGACGCGTTCGGGCTGGCGAAGTTCGACGGCACCGCGCTGTACGAACACGAGGATCCGCGGCTCGGCTTCCACCCCGACTGGAACACCGCGATCTACAATTTCGGGCGGCGCGAAGTCGCGTCGTTCCTCGTCAACAACGCGCTGTTCTGGGCCGAGCGCTATCACATCGACGGCCTGCGCGTGGATGCGGTCGCGTCGATGCTGTACCGCGACTACTCGCGCAAGAGCGGCGAATGGATCCCCAACGCAGACGGCGGCCGCGAGAATTGGGAAGCCGTCGCGTTCCTCCGCGACATGAACCGCGAGATCTACGGCCAGCACCCCGGCGTCTTCACGATCGCCGAGGAATCGACCTCGTGGCCGGGTGTTTCCGCGCCGGTGAGCGAGGACGGCAAGAGCGGCGGACTCGGGTTCGGGTTCAAGTGGAACATGGGCTTCATGCACGACACGCTCCAGTACATGGCGCGCGATCCGCTGCACCGGAAGCACCACCACGGCGAGATCAATTTCGGTCTCGTCTATGCGTTCAGCGAGAATTTCGTCCTGCCCCTGAGCCATGACGAGGTCGTCCACGGCAAGGGCTCGCTGCTGACCAAGATGCCCGGCGACGACTGGCAGCAATTCGCCAACCTGCGCGCCTATTACGCGTTCATGTGGGGCTATCCGGGCAAGAAACTGCTCTTCATGGGCCAGGAGTTCGCGCAGCGTCGCGAATGGTCGGAAGCGCGCGCGCTCGACTGGGACCTGCGCAACGCGCGCAGCCACGAAGGCATCCGCAACCTGGTCCGCGACCTCAACACTGTCTACCGCGAGAAGCCGGCGTTGCACGCCCGCGACTGTGAGGCGGAAGGCTTCGAATGGCTGGTCGCCGACGACGCCGCCAATTCGGTGTTCGCGTGGTTGCGCAAGGCCCCCGGCGCGAAGCCGGTCGCGATCGTCGCCAACATGACGCCGATCGCCCGCGCGCCCTACCGCGTGCCGCTGCCGCACGACGGCCGCTGGTGCGAGATCATCAACAGCGACGCGCACGATTATTGGGGCAGCGGCCTCGGCAATCTCGGTGGCGTTGTCGCGAAGGACGGCGCGGCTTGGGTCACGCTGCCCCCGCTCGCGACGATCATGCTCGAATACGAAGGCTGATCGAGTTCGAAGACCGATCCGGCGCAACGACGGAACAAGCCCGGGGTAACAGGGCGTTATACAACCGAATTTAGGGAGAGACTGACATGGTGGAACGGCGGGGACAGCCATTGGCGCGCGACGCGATGGCGTATGTGCTGGCCGGCGGCCGCGGCAGTCGCCTGATGGAGCTGACCGATACGCGCGCGAAACCCGCAGTGTATTTCGGCGGCAAGGCCCGCATCATCGACTTCGCGCTGTCCAACGCGATCAACTCGGGCATCCGCCGGATCGGCGTCGCGACGCAGTACAAGGCGCATTCGCTGATCCGCCATCTCCAGAGCGGCTGGAATTTCCTGCGCTCGGAACGGAACGAGAGCTTCGACATCCTGCCCGCGTCGCAGCGGATCAGCGAGTTCCAATGGTACGAGGGGACCGCCGACGCCGTGTACCAGAACATCGACATCATCGAGAGCCACGCGCCCGAATACATGGTCATCCTGGCCGGCGACCACATCTACAAGATGGATTACGAGCTGATCCTGCAACAGCATTGCGAGACCGGCGCGGACGTCACCATCGCCTGCCTCGAAGTGCCGCGGATGGAAGCGGTCGGCTTCGGCGTGATGGCCGTGGACGAGCACGACAACGTCACCGCGTTCGTCGAGAAACCCGCCGATCCGCCCGCGATCCCCGGCAACCCGGACATCGCGCTGGCATCGATGGGGATCTATGTCTTCCACACCAAGCTGCTGTTCGACGAACTGCGCCGCGATGCCGAGACGCCCGGTTCGTCGCGTGATTTTGGCAAGGACATCATCCCGTACCTCGTCAAGCACGGCAAGGCGGTCGCCCACCGCTTCTCCGACAGCTGCGTCCGCTCGGGCAGCGAAGTCGACGCCTATTGGCGCGACGTCGGCACGGTGGATGCGTATTGGGAGGCGAACATCGACCTCACCGACGTCGTGCCCAAGCTCGACCTCTACGACCGCAGCTGGCCGCTCTGGACCTATTCCGAGGTCACGCCACCCGCGAAGTTCGTCCACGCCGACGACGGCCGTCGCGGCGAGGCGGTATCGAGCCTCGTCTCGGGCGATTGCATCATCTCCGGCTCATCGATCCACCGCAGCCTGATCTTCACCGGCACGCGAGCGCACAGCTACTCGATGCTGGATCAAGCGGTGATCCTCCCGCACTGCGTGATCGGCCGCGGCGCGCGGTTGTCGAAGGTGGTCGTCGATCGCGGCGTGGAGATTCCCGACGGCCTAGTGGTTGGAGAGGATGCGGAGCTCGACGCGCAACGCTTCCGCCGCACCGACAGTGGCGTGACGCTAGTGACCAAATCCATGATCGACCGGCTCACCGCGTGAAGCGGCCTACTGCAAATCCTCCCCGGCACGGGGAGGGGGACCATGCATCGCATGGTGGAGGGGGGCTTCCACAAGCGGTACGGTGGCGGCGAGCCACCTCCACCATTCGCCAGTGGCGAACGGTCCCCCTCCCCGTGCCGGGGAGGATTTGATGCGCGTCCTCTCCGTAGCTTCCGAAGCTTACCCGCTCATAAAAACCGGCGGTCTGGCAGACGTCGTGGGCGCGCTCCCAACCGCGCTGGCCCCGCACAACGTAGCGCTGACCACCTTCCTCCCCGGCTACCCAGCGCTAGCCGCCGTCACCAAGCGCGCGAAAGTCGTCCACCGCTACACCAACCTGCTCGGCACCGAAGCCCGTATCCTCAAGACGAAGATCGGCGACCACACGCTGCTGGTCCTCGACGCCCCCGCGTTGTTCACACGAGGCGGCGGCCCCTACGGCGACGCGACCGGCGCAGACTGGTCCGACAACTGGCGTCGCTTCGCCGCGTTCAGTCGCGCCGCCGCCGATCTCGCCTCGGGCACGGTCCCCGGTTACGATTTCGAAATCCTCCACGCGCACGACTGGCAGGCGGCGATGGCCCCCGCCTATCTCCGCTACGCCCCCGGCCCCGCCAAACCCGCCAGGACGGTCGTCACGATCCACAACATCGCATTCCAGGGGCGCTACGGACACGACATCTTCGCGGACCTCGCACTCCCCGACGAAGCCTTCGCGCTCGACGGCGTCGAATATTACGGCGGCGTCGGCTTCCTCAAGGCCGGCCTAGAAGCCGCTGATGCGATCACCACCGTCAGCCCGACCTACGCCTCCGAGATCCGCCGCGGTGAGTTCGGCATGGGTCTCGAAGGCCTGATCAACGACCGCGCCGGCCGCGTCACCGGGATCGTCAACGGCATCGACCCCGCCGTCTGGAACCCGGAAACCGACGCGTCCCTCCCCGCTCGCTACACCGCGCGTACGCTCGCCCGCCGCCGCACCAATAAGCGCGCGATCGAAACCCTGTTCGGCCTCGAAGCCGGCGACGGCCCGATCTTCACCGTCATCAGCCGCCTGACTTGGCAGAAGGGAATGGACGTCCTCGCCGGCGCGCTCGACGAACTCGTCGCGCTTGGCGGCCGTCTTGCGTTGCTCGGCTCGGGCGACACCGCCCTGGAACTCGCCTTCCTCGCCGCCGCAGAACGCCACCCCGGCAGGATCGGCGTCCGCATCGGCTATGACGAACCCGTCTCGCACCTGCTTCAAGGCGGCGCCGACGCGATCCTGATCCCGTCGCGGTTCGAACCGTGCGGCCTGACCCAACTCTACGGCTTGGCTTACGGCTGCATCCCCGTCGTCGCGCGCACCGGTGGGCTCGCCGACACCGTGATCGACGCCAACGAAGCCGCGATCGCCGCGGGCGTCGCCACCGGCGTCCAGCACGACGGCGTCACGCCCGAAGCGCTCAGCCATGCGTTGCGCCGAGCGATGGCCCTCTATGCACGCCCCGATCGCTGGTCCATGTTGCAGCGCAACGCGATGCGCGCGGACTTCTCTTGGGACGAGAGCGGTCGCCGCTACGCAGACCTTTACGCAAGCCTGACGGGGACCGCATGATCCGCACCGTATCGACCACGCCTTACACCGATCAGAAGCCCGGCACGTCGGGCCTGCGCAAGAAGGCGAAGGTCTTCCAGCAGCCGAACTACGCCGAGAATTTCGTCCAGAGCGTGTTCGACGTCGTCGCGGACAAGGCCGGCGCGACGCTGGTGATCGGTGGCGATGGCCGCTTCCTCAACCGCGAAGTGATCCAGGTCGCAATCCGCATGGCGGCGGCGAACGGCTTCGGTCGCGTGATCGTCGGCCGCGGCGGCATCCTCTCCACCCCCGCCGCCAGCCACATGATCCGCAAGCATGGCGCGATCGGCGGCCTCGTTCTCTCGGCAAGCCACAACCCCGGCGGTCCCGACGAGGATTTCGGGATCAAGTACAACATCGCCAACGGCGGCCCCGCCCCTGAGTCCGTCACCGACGCGATCAACGCACGCACGCTCGAGATCGACCGCTGGCTGACCGTCGACGCCGACGACATCGACCTCGACACCGACGGCGAAGTCACGGTCGGCGATATGCCGGTCGAGGTCGTCGACCCGGTCGAGGACTACGCCGCGCTCATGGAGACGCTGTTCGACTTCGACGCGATCCGGGCGGCGAAACTGACGATGGCGTTCGACGCGATGAGCGCGGTCACCGGGCCGTACGCCACCGAGATCCTCGAACGCCGCCTCGGCTTCGCGCCCGGCACCGTCCGCAACGGCGAGCCGCTCCCCGATTTCGGCGGCCATCACCCCGACCCCAATCTCGTCCACGCGCACGCATTGTACGAGACGATGATGGCCCCCGACGCACCCGATTTCGGCGCAGCATCGGACGGCGACGGCGACCGCAACCTGATCATCGGCAAGCACCGCTTCGTCACCCCCTCGGACAGCCTCGCGATGCTGGCCGCCAATGCGCACCTCGCGCCCGGTTACGCAGGCGGTCTCAAGGGTATCGCCCGCTCGATGCCGACCAGCGCCGCCGCCGACCGCGTGGCCGAAGCGCTCGGCATCCCCGCCTACGAGACCCCGACCGGCTGGAAGTTCTTCGGCAATCTGCTCGACGCCGACATGGCGACGATCTGCGGCGAGGAAAGCGCGGGCACCGGCTCCGACCATGTCCGCGAGAAGGACGGCCTGTGGGCGGTGCTCCTGTGGCTCAATATCCTCGCGGTCCGCGGCGAAAGCGTCGACACGATCGCCCGCGATCACTGGGCGAAGTTCGGCCGCAACTATTACGCCCGCCACGACTACGAAGGCGTCGAAACCCCGCGCGCCGACGCGTTGATGGCGGCGTTGCGCGCCAGCCTCGCCACCCTCCCCGGCCAGCAATTCGGCGACCTCACCGTCGAGACGGCGGACGAGTTCGCCTATACCGACCCAACCGATGGCTCGATCAGTCGCAACCAGGGCGTCCGCATCCTGTTCGAGGGCGGCAGCCGAGTCGTGTTCCGCCTGTCAGGCACCGGCACCACCGGCGCGACGCTGCGCGTGTACCTCGAACGCTACGAGCCCGTCGGCGGCAACCTCGACCGCGACACCGGCGAGATGCTCGCCAGCATCGTCACCGCGGCAGAGTCGATCGCCGCAATCGCCCAACACACCGGCCGCACCGCGCCCGACGTCGTCACCTGATCCGCAACGGCCGATAGCATGACGACCAGACGCCGCCGCAGCGCGCTCTACATGCCCGCCTCGAACGCCCGCGCCATCGCCAAGGCGCGGACGCTCGCGTGCGACGTCGTCATCCTCGACCTGGAGGACGCCGTCGCCCCCGACGAAAAGGCCGCAGCACGGGACCGCGTGATCGAGGCGGTCCGCGAAGGCAACTTCGGCGAGCGCGAACTGGTGATCAGGGTCAACGGCCTCGACACCCCCTGGTATGCCAACGACATCGCCGCGCTCCGCGCAAGCGGCGTCGACGCGGTGCTCGTCCCCAAGGTCTCGTCGGTCGCCGACCTGCTCACAGTCCGCGCATCGCTAGGCGAGGACGGCCCCCCGATCTGGGCAATGATCGAGACCTGCGCCGCGATCCTCGCTCTCCCCGCCCTCTCTGCAGCAGCAGCCGAAACGCGCCTCACCGCACTGGTCGCCGGCACCAACGATCTCGCCAAGGAGATGCGCTGCCGGCTCGGCGCCGATCGCATGCCACTGATCCCTGCTCTCACCGCAACGATCATGGCCGCCCGCGCTGCCGGGATCGTCGCGCTGGACGGCGTCTGCAACGCCCTCGACGACCCGCCCCGCTTCACCGCCGAGTGCGCGCAAGGCGCTATGCTGGGGTTCGACGGCAAGACGCTGATCCACCCGTCCCAGATTGATGCGGCTAACGCCGGTTTTGGCCCCAGCGAGGAGGAGTTGGCATGGGCGCGCAAGGTCGTGGCGGCGTTCGCGCAACCGGAGAATGCCGACAAGGGCGCCATCCGGTTAGACGGCCAGATGGTGGAACGTTTGCACCTTGCCGAGGCGGAAGCCATGCTCGCACGCTGAAGCGCTAAAAAGCACGTACCCAAATACCGTCCGTCATCCTGACGAAAGTCAGGATCCAGAACCATGAAGCGCACCACAAGTAACTCTGGATCCTGACTTTCGTCAGGATGACAGATGCGTCGATGACGCCCTCCGGCTTTACCCCGCGTTCTTCCGCCGGGTCTCCCAACCCTTCTTCGCAGCCGCAGACTTCGCCGCGGCGCTACGCCCAGCAGCCTGCTTACCGCCCTCCCGCGAAGACGCGTGCGTATCGGGCTTGCCGCGACCGGAGCCTGACAGATTGCCCCCGCCAGAATCCTTGTTCACCGCAGCCCAGGCCCGCGCCTCGGCTTCCTTCTCGGGAACGCCGCGCTCTTCATAGCCGTCCGCGATATGCGCTGCCTTGCGCTTCTGCTTATCGGTATATGCGCTCTTGTCGCCCTGTGGCATCGTCGCTCTCCTCGTCAGAGAGCGTCAACGCTCAGGTCGACGCCGCGTTCAGAACGAAGGGGCGTTCACCGACCAATCCAGTCCGCCACCTGCGTCGCGACTTGGTTCGCCGCCTGGTTGATCCCCGCCGCAGCCGAAGGCGCATCGATCGCCGAGACCGGCACGCGTGCTTCGAAGCGATGCTTCTCGACCGTCGTCTTGCCGACGCGGGTCAGCGACGCATCGAACGTCACGACCGCCTCGCGCGTCGTCGCATCGAGACCGAACGACCGCAGCTCGCCACCGAGCAATCCGCCGGGATCGCCGACCGACTGCGCCGTCGACAGCACCACCAGCCCGGTGCGCGCCGCAACCGTATCCGACACTAGCCGCGAGAACAGCCGCGCCGGGGGCTCGGCCCACTGCGCGTCGGTCACGTACGCGATCGAGGTCGGCGTCGCCTGCACCGGCACGCGCGCGGTCGCGAGCGACTGCGGCACGACCGGGACCTGGATCGTGATCGACTTCGCGGTCGCCGAATCCTGGTTCTGGCCGACCGGCACCGACGATGCACTCGTCAGCGTCAACAGCGTGGGGGGCGGTTTCGCGCCGAAGCTGATGCACCCGGCGAGTGGCAGCATCGCGATCAGGATGAGCGGTGTCTTCATGGCGTGCCTCACTTACCCTTGTAATCCGGGAGCTTCTGTTGCCCGATCAGCGAACTCGCACCCTGCTGGTCGACCTTCTCGGCGACCGACGACAGCGCCGCAGCGGTCGTGCGGAGGTCGCGGACCAGACGGTTGGCCTCGGGGATCGTCGTCTTGGAGAAGGCCTGCAACCCCGGCCGCGCGTCGCCGATCGCCGAATTCAGCGTTTCGGCGCTCTGCTGCGCGGAGACGATCGCCTTGTTCAGGTTCGCCATCGCCGGCTTCACGTCCTCGGACAGGACGCCGTTGGTGGTCTTGGCAAGCACGCCGAACTGCTGCGCGGCATCGCCAGCCTGCTGGATCGCAACCCGCGTCTGCGCAAGCGTCGCGGCGATCTCAGGCCCGCGATCGGCGAGCGCATCGGTCAGGCGGTTGGTGTTCTCGAGGATGCCCGCGATCGATGCCTGGTTCCGGTCGGTCAGCAAGCCGGTCAGGCGCTCGGTCAGCGTCGACAGACGCTCCAGCAGCTGCGGTGCGGAGTTCAGGATCGCGCCCAGGCCGCCGATCTTGGTGGGGATCACCGGCACGCCGTACGGGCATTCGGTCGGCGTCTTTATTTCAGGGCAACCAATCACCGGCGCGCCCTTGCGCGCGCCGTCGAGCGAGATCTGACTGACCCCCGTGAAGCCGACGCCCGAGATCGACGCGGTCGTGCCCTGCAGCACCGGCGTCTCGTCCTTGACGCTGATCCGGACGCGGACGAACTGGGGATCGTTCTTCCACAGCGAGATCGACTTCACCTGTCCCGACGGCACGCCCGAGAACACCACGGCGGAGCCGGGCGCAAGTCCGTCAACCGACTGGCGAAAGAAGATGTCGTATGCCTTCTCTTCCTTGCCGCCGATCCGCGCGATCCACACGGTGAACAGCGCCAGCAGGGCCAGCAGGATCAGCACGACGGCGCCGACTAGGACGTGGTTCGAACGGGTTTCCATCAGCGCGTCCTTGCTTCTTTCTCGGCGTATGTCGCGTCGGCGTCGTCCGGCGCGGACTGCTTGGACTGGACTTCGGTAGGATGTCGGGCTGCTTCTTCGTCGGCGCGCTCATGCGCCTCCTGAGTCGCGACCGCGGCACGGCCGCGTGGCCCCTTGAAATATTCTTCGATCCACGGGTGATCGAGCGCGATCAGTTCGTCGATCGTCCCGACCGCGATGACCTTCTTGTCGGCCAGCACCGCGACCCGGTCGCAGATCGCATACAGCGTATCGAGGTCGTGGGTGATCAGAAACACCGTCAGCCCCAGCGTCTTCTGCAACGACTGGATCAGGCCATCGAACGCGGCCGCACCGATCGGGTCGAGCCCGGCGGTCGGCTCGTCGAGGAACAGCAATTCGGGATCGAGCGCGAGCGCACGGGCAAGACCGGCGCGCTTCTTCATGCCACCCGACAGCTCGGCGGGAAACTTGTTCGCGGCGTCGGCGGGCAGGCCCGTCATCACCACCTTGTACGATGCGATTTCCGCGAGCAGCGCCGGCGACAGGTCCGGATAGAATTCGCGCAACGGCACTTCGACGTTCTCGGCCACCGTCAGCGTCGAGAACAGCGCACCACCCTGGAACAGCACGCCCCAGCGCTTGCGGATCTCGGTCGCCTCGGTTTCCTCGCGCCCGATATTGGGTTCGCCGAACACCGTGATCTCACCCGCGACCGGCGTTTGCAGCCCGATGATCGAGCGCATCAGCACCGACTTGCCGGTACCCGACCCGCCGACCACGCCGAGGATCTCGCCGCGCCGCACGTCGAGGTCGAGCCCCTCGTGCACCACCGAATCGCCGAACGCGTTCTTCAGCCCCTTCACGGAGATGATGAAATCGTCGGTCTTGTTGTCCGTCTTGCGGGGCATCAGTCCCAACCCAACCAGGTGAAGAACACCGCGAAGAACGCGTCGAGCACGATCACCAGGAAGATCCCCTGGACGACCGCCGAGGTGGTGCGGAGCCCGACCTGCTCGGCGTCCGACTCGACCTGCATCCCCTGGAAACAGCCCGCGATCGCGATGATCGCGCCGAACACCGGTGCCTTGATCAGCGAGATATAGAGATCGGTGATCGGCACGACTTCGCGGATGCGCGCGATGAACGTCACCGGCGGAATCCCGAGCTGGACCCAGCACAACAGCCCACCGCCGATGATCGCGATGATCGACGCATAGAAACCGAGCAGCGGCATCATCACGATCGCGGCGAGCACGCGGGGCAGCACCAGCGCCTCCATCGGCGACACGCCGATCGTGCGCATCGCATCGATCTCTTCGGTGAGCTTCATCGTGCCCAACTGCGCCGCGAACGCCGAACCCGAGCGGCCGGCGACCATGATCGCGGTCATCAGCAGGCCGAGTTCGCGGATCGTCAGGCGACCGACGAGATTGATCGTGAAGACCTCCGCGCCGAACTGCCGCAGCTGGACCGCACCCTGTTGCGCGATGACCATACCGATCAGGAAGCTCATCAGCCCGACGATGCCGAGCGCGGCGACGCCGACGACCTCGAACCGCTGGACCACGGCGTTGAACCGGAAGCGGCGCGGGTGGCGGATGACGCTGCCGAATGCGATCGTCGTCGCGCCGAGAAACCCGAGCAGGCCGAGCATCGTCTTGCCCGACAGCACGACCGCGTCGCCGATCTCGCCGACCACGCGGGAGACCGCGCCGACCTTCGCAGGCCTGGCGGCAACCGGCTGGTCGGAGGCGACGACCTGGTCGAACAACGCCTGGTCGTTCTCGTCGAGCCCATCGATCGTCGCATCGTTGCGCGCCGCGAACCGGTGAACGACCCACGCGCCGATCGTGTCGATCCGGTCGACGCCGCTGAGGTCGACATGCTTCACCGAAGCCGCGTCGATCGCCTCGAGCCGATCGGGCAGATTGCCGATCTTTGCGAGCGACAGATCGCCGGTAAAGCGAAGCGTGCCGGTATCGGCACCGTCCTGCTGGAAATCGGCCATCGCGCTCATCGGGGGCACCTTTGCGGCAAAGTGACTGGATCGGCAAGACGAATGCGGCGTAAGCGACGACGATGATCGAAAAGCCTTCCGCCCCCCCGTCCGTCCGTCTCGCGATCTACGACATGGACAAGACGATCACGCACGCGCCGACCTGGACGCCGTTCCTGCTCCACACCGCGAAGAAAGGCGGCGCACCGTGGCGACTGGCGCTCGTCCCGTTCGCCGGAGTCGCCGCACTCGGCTATGTCGGCAAGCTGATCAGCCGCGGCCGGCTCAAATACCTCATGCAGCGGATGATGCTCGGCAAGCGCATGACCCCCGCCGAAGAACGCCGAGCCGCCGAAGCCTTTGCCGACCGCGTCATGCGCGACGGCGTCTTCACCAGCGCCCGCGCCCAGATCGAGGCCGACCGCGCCGCCGGCTACCGGCTGGTCATGGCGACCGCATCGTACCGGTTCTACGTCGAGGCCATCGCGCGGCGACTGGGATTCGACGCGGTGATCGGCACCGAGAGCCTGCGCGACCGCGACGGCGTCCTGCTCGCCGGCATCGAAGGCGAGAATTGCTACGGCCCCGCCAAACTGCGGATGATCCAGACCTGGATGAAACGCGAAGGGATCGCGCGAGATACCGCGCACGTCCGCTTCTATTCCGACCATGTTTCGGACGCCCCGACCTTTGAATGGGCCGACGAATCCTTCGCGGTGAACGCGCATGGGCCGCTGCGGTTGTTGGCGAAGGCCAAGGGTTGGGCAATGCCGGATTGGGAGCGGTAGCTTCTGTGCGCGACCAGTGACCGATGCCGGAACCTACTAATAACTATCGCCCAATAGCAGTCATCCAATGCGTTAATCGACGTTCCCGAAACTGGCCCCTCATTCAGGTGCTAAGTTGCGGGTGAACCCTGACACGGTTGGCGTAGCCGGCTCCGCAAGGGCGTTCGTTTGACGGGTTCGAGTCCCGTCCATGGAGAAAGGCGCGGAGTCCTTAAAAGGCATCGCCGTCCCCTTCGTTCTTTTCCTTCAAGGTTCGCGTCTCTTCGGCGTCGCGGGTCATTACGAATATCACGGGGGTAAAGAAGGCGTAGATCGCATAGAGCGGCCAGAACGCGCCCCAATGACGAAGCGGAATACCTTGAGAGGCGAAGTACGCCACGAGGGGAACGATCGGCGTAAGGCAGCTAATAAGGCCCGTGATGTTGGCGCGTGATGACATTCTGCATCCCCCGCTTCGCGCCGTAGCCAGCAGCGGTTAAGGACGGTTCAAGCGCCGTCTCTCGGGCCGGGAACTTACGCCATCGGCCGCAGTTCGCCTTCACAGGCCCCAACCGCACCGCAGGCGCCGCGGAAACCCACTGTCCATTTGGGTCCGATGCAACCCCGCCGGCTTCATCCAAGCCCGACCGAAAGCCGCTGAGGTCGACGGGGCGGCGTCTCCCGATCGGGTTCTGAGGGCACTACGGGTCCCATTCGGTGACATTCAGGAACGGCTGGTTTCCTCGGTGGGTTCAACGGGTGGCTGCAACACGCTGGGCGAACATTTCAGCCGGTGTCTGATACATCAAGGTCTTTCTGGGGCGCTCGTTGAGCTGGCGAGCGATGGCGCTGAGTTTGGCCTGGCTGTGGA
>NZ_QAOF01000008.1 GCF_003050745.1 Sphingomonas sp. PP-CE-3G-477
GCAATAATGCGCAAGCTCATCATCCTGGCAAATACGTTGCTCAAAGCCGACCGCAAATGGATCGAGAAGCCCGCTTGATCACAACGGATACTCTAGCCCTGCCCACGCGTTTCCTCTAATCCCGCCTGAATGACAGATACACGAGTACCCGCGCGCGTTTTCGCGAACGCCAGCCAGGATGCCGAGTCCGCCCGCGACTCCGTTTCCACCCCCCAGACGCAGCACCCGCATTACCGGCTCGCCTTCCAAGACATGGATTTCCTGTTGCGCGAAGACCTGCGGCCGGTGCGGTTCCAGCTCGAACTGCTGAAGACCGAACTCGTCCTCGACGAGGCGAAGATCGGATCGACCTTCGTGTTCTACGGCTCCGCGCGCATTCCCGAGCCGTCGAAGGCGCAGGCGCTGCTGAAGCTCGCGACCGACGAGAAGTCGAAGAAGATCGCCGAGCGGCTGGTCGAGAAGTCGAAATACTACGACGTCGCGCGTGAACTGGCCGCCAAGGTCAGCGTCCTGCCGCGCGACGAGCGTGGCTGGCGGCAGTTCGTGGTGTGTTCGGGCGGCGGCCCGTCGATCATGGAAGCGGCCAACCGCGGCGCGGACGACGTCGGCGCCGAGTCGATCGGGCTGAACATCGTCTTGCCGCACGAGCAGGCACCGAACCCGTACGTCACGCCGTCGCTGTCGGTGCAGTTCCACTATTTCGCGCTGCGGAAAATGCACTTCCTGCTCCACGCCCGCGCGCTGGCGGCGTTTCCGGGCGGGTTCGGGACGTTCGACGAACTGTTCGAGCTGCTGACGCTGATCCAGACGGGCAAGATCCAGCCGATTCCCGTGTTGCTGTTCGGGCGCCAGTTCTGGGAGCGGGTCGTGAACTTCGACGCGCTGGTCGAGGAAGGCGTCGTCAGCGAGAAGGACCTGGGGATCTTCCGCTACGTCGAGACCGCGGACGAGGCATGGGACGCGGTGCAGTCGTTCTATCGCGAGCGTGCCGAGAAGGAAGCCGCTGAGGGCTGAGCCTTACTCGGGGGGGCGCCCCTTCTGCTCCCTCTCCCCCTTCCGGGGAGAGGGCTGGGGTGAGGGGCTGTTCTAGGCGCCGCACTGCTTGGCTGCCCCTCACCCCAGCCCTCTCCCCGCAGGGGAGAGGGAGTAGGAAGGTTACTTCTCCGAGCGAGCGCCCTTGCGGGCTGCTTCTGGATCGACCGATGGTGCACCGGAGGCCGGCGTTCCGGTATTCGCGATGTCCGCAGTCGGCGCGCCCTCTGTTACCGCAGCTTCCGCTGCATTCGCCGTCGCCGGCTGATCCTTCGCCGCGGCATCCTTGCCAGCCGCAGGTGCCGCCGGCAACGGCACGTTCGAGCCCTGCTGGTTGAGATACAGGATCACGTTCGCGCGGTCCTGCGCATTGCCGAGACCTGCGAAGGTCATCTTCGTCCCCGGCGCGAACTTGCGCGGCGAGGTCAGCCACGCGTTCATCTTGTCGAAGTCCCACTTGCCGCCGATCCCGGCCAGCGCCGACGAGAAGGCGAAGCCGTTCTTGCCCTTAGCGATTTCCTCGCCGACCGTGCCGTACAGATTCGGGCCGACGCCGTTCGCGCCGCCCTGGTTGATGGTATGGCAGGCGGCGCACTTCTTGAACACTTCGGCGCCCTTGGCGGCGTCGGCGGTAGGCAGCAACGAGGCGATCGGCACGTCGGCGGCGGCGCCTTCGCCGCCCTCGGCGACGACACCCTCGATCGCATAGCCCATCTTCTCGGGGCGCTCGCCGTGGAACATCATCCCGCCGACGATCGACAGCCCGAGCGCCGCACCACAGCCTGCGAGCACCCAGCCGGCGATCGTATTGGTCCGATTGTCCATCTTGTGCATCCGCCCTGTTCTGTTTGGAATAGCCATAGAAAACGCAGGCGCGCACCGCAAGCCGCGCTTGTCTGGTGGGCGGCGGCTCTCTACTCGGCCAGCGCATGGAAAACTTCGCCGCACCCGCCCGCCCGATCGTCGCGCGGATGACCGACGCCGCCGCCGCCGACCCTGCGCGCGCGGTTGCGTTCCAAGGCGCGCCGGGCGCGAACAGCCATGTCGCCGCGGTCGAGGCGTTCCCCGACGGCCTGCCCCTGCCCTGCTTCGATTTCTCCGACGCGATCGACGCGGTGAAGGACGGCCGCGCCGATTGCGCGATCATCCCGATCGAGAATTCGCTCCACGGCCGCGTGGCGGACATCCATTTCCTGCTCCCCGAATCGGGTCTGGTCATCACCGGCGAGCATTTCCTGCCGATCCGCCACGCGCTGATGGCGTGCGGCCCGCGCGACGGCATCCGCAAGGCGATGAGCCATCCGCAGGCACTCGGCCAATGCCGCCATTGGCTCAAGGCGCACGGGATCGAGCCGGTGAGCTATCCCGACACCGCCGGCGCGGCAGCGGTGGTGGCGGAGTTGGGCGACCCGACGATCGCCGCGCTTGCGCCGCCCGCTGCTGCGGGGCTGTACGGGCTGGATCTACTCGCGACCGACATCGCCGATGCGGACCACAACACGACGCGGTTCGTGGTGCTGGCGCGCGGCGGCAAGCCTCCCGCCGCGCAGGAGCCGGTCGGCGGCGAGTGGATGACGACGCTGATCTTCGAAGTGCGGAACGTCCCCGCCGCGCTGTACAAGGCGGTCGGCGGGTTCGCGACCAACGGGGTGAACATCACCAAGCTGGAGAGCTACCAGCGCAACGGCAGCTTCTCCGCGACGGAATTCTATGCGGACGTGGTGGGGAAGCCCGGCGACGCGAACCTCGACCATGCGCTGGAGGAACTGGGGTTCCATTCGAAGTGGCTGCGCGTTCTGGGGACGTATCGGCAGGCGCGCTCGCGGGGGTAGTCCGTGCCGTTCTCCTGCGGACGCAGGAGCCCAGGGTCACAAGCGCCGACGCTCTCGACCCTGGATTCCTGCGTTCGCAGGAAAACGGGAATAAGTGCTAATTCGCTGCAGGCAACCTCAGCCGCACGAGCAAACCACCAAGATCCTCACTCTCCTCCAGCGCGACCGTCCCCTCGTAAATCTCCGCCACATCACGCACGATCGCCAGCCCGAGCCCCGTCCCCGGCTTGCCCGTATCCAACCGCACACCCCGATCAAAGATTCGCACCCGCTCCTCTTCCGGAATGCCGACCCCGTCGTCCTCGACCAGGAACTCGACGAACCCCGACTGCGCGCCGACCGTCACGAACACGCTGCCGCCACCATATTTCGCGGCGTTCTCAATCAGGTTACCGAGCATCTCGTCGAGATCCTGCCGCTCGACATGAACCTGCAACCCACGCGGCCCGGTCACGTCGATGCGAACATGCCGGTACAGCCGGCCGACAGCCCGCTCGACCGACTCAAGGCTCGGCCAAACATCCGCACGACTATGCGCAGACCCACGCCGCCCGACAGCCCGCGCCCGCGCGAGGTGATGGTCGACCTGCCGCCGCATCGTCCGCGCCTCGCGGATCACCGTGTCGGCCAGATCGTCCGACTGCGCCGTCGCCGCGTTCATGATCACCGTCAGCGGCGTCTTCAGCGCATGCGCAAGGTTGCCAGCATGGCGCCGAGCCTCCTCTGCCTGTCGCTCGTTATGCTCGATCAGTGCGTTCAGTTCCTCGACCATTGGCGCGACCTCGACCGGCATGGCGCTCGACACACGGTTCGACTGACCCGCCCGCATCCGCGCGATCTCCTCACGTACCCGGCGCAGCGGCCAGAGCCCGTAGAAGGTCTGTAGCGCGGCCATCACGATCAGCCCGAGCGCGAGCAGCGCGAAGCTGCGCACGAGCGTCCGCCGCAACGTCGTGATCTGCGCGTCGAGCCCGTCGCGGCTCTGCGCCACCTGAAAGCGCCAATGCACCTTCGATCCGGGAATTACCGCATCGCGCTCGACGATCCGCAGCTTTTCGTCGGGAAACTGCGTGCTGTCGTAAAAATGTGCCGTTCGATCATCGTGCGAGCTGCCGAAAGCTAACTTTCGATCCCACAGCGAACGCGACAAAAGG
Organism: Sphingomonas sp. PP-CE-3G-477; assembly: GCF_003050745.1. Classification (GTDB taxonomy): domain Bacteria; phylum Pseudomonadota; class Alphaproteobacteria; order Sphingomonadales; family Sphingomonadaceae; genus Sphingomonas. Next base: position 4,019 of record NZ_QAOF01000008.1, read on the forward strand.
TCATCCTGCCCCTTGGAGGACACCTGATAATAGAGCCCCGAATACGGCTCCAGGAAACGCTGGTCGGCGACAGCCTCGCGCGTGAAGATGACCTCGCCCTCTGGGCCAATCTCGGACGAATTGAGCAGCGATCGCAGCACATATTCGAGCTGATCATCGAAATTGCGCGTCACCGCCGTCGACAACACGCTGTCGAGAGCAAACCCACCGCCGCTGAGTAGCACGACAATCCACACAGCCGCGATCAGGATCATCCGCCGCGACAGCGAACCCTTGACCGCGGCCGGTACGCGAATGGGCGCCTCGGCTTTGAGTGAGGCGGATATCGGCGCGCTGTCCATCAGAAGCCGATCAGGCGTCCGGATCTTCGAGGCTGTAGCCAAGCCCGCGGATCGTCGTGATCACGTCCTGGCCGAGCTTCTTGCGGATGCGCGTCACGAACACCTCGATCGTGTTCGAATCGCGATCAAAATCCTGGTCGTAGATATGTTCAATCAGCTCGGTCCGGCTGACGACCTTGCCCTTGTGATGCAGCAGGTAGCTGAGCAGCTTGTATTCCTGCGCGGTCAGCTTGACCGGCTCGCCGGCGCGCGTGACCTTGCCGCTGCGCGTGTCGAGGCGGATGTCGCCCGCCGTCAGCTCGGACGAGGCGTTGCCCGACGCACGGCGGATCAGCGCCCGCAGACGCGCGATCAGCTCTTCGCTCTGGAACGGTTTCGCCACATAGTCATCGGCGCCCGCATCGAGCCCTGCGACCTTGTCCGACCAGCTGTCGCGCGCGGTCAGCACCAGCACGGGCATCGTCTTGCCCTCTTTCCGCCAGCGATCGAGAACCGTCAGCCCGTCGATTTCGGGCAGGCCGAGATCGAGCACGACCGCGTCGTAATTCTCGGTCGAGCCGAGGAAATGCCCTTCCTCGCCATCGACCGCGAGGTCGATCGCGTAGCCGGCTCCTTCCAGGGTGTTCTTCAGTTGCTGGCCGAGATTCGGCTCGTCCTCGACGATCAGAACGCGCATGACAATCCTCTCGATTACAGTGTTCAGCGACCCGTGCGGCCGACGATCTGGCCATTACGGCCATCGACGTCGACCCAGATGACGGTTCCATCGCGCAGGAATTTCAGCGTGTAAATGGCGCTGCCCGAATCATAGTCCGAGCCGAGATACTGCGCGCCCCGCATCGTCGGGATCACGCGGGACTCTATCTCGCGCAACGACGGCGCTCCGGTCTTGCGCGCCTGCAACGCCGACATCTGGTCGCTGCGGCGCTGCGGAGGCTCGCCCGCCAGCATGGGGGCGGCACCCATCAGGAACGGCGCAGCGGCCAGGGTTGCCAGCAAGGTTGATGGGAAAAGCAGCATCTTCATGGCGGTGGCATAGGCCTCCCGCATTGAACAGCCTGTGAATGATCGCGACAGGCCGCCGACAGCACGAAGCCCGCGCGGTGTAACTTGCCTGCATCACTTCGCACCCCTACGTGGCGCGAACATGGCAGCACCAATCTTAGCATTCGAAGGCCTCGGACTCGTCCAGGGCTCGGGATGGCTCTTTCGCAATCTCGACATCCATATCGGACCGCGCGACCGGCTCGCGCTGATCGGCCGCAACGGCGCCGGCAAGACGACCTTGCTCAAACTGCTCGGCGGCAGCGTCCAGGCGGACGAGGGACGCAGGACGATCGTCCCCGGCACCCGCGTCGTGATCCTGGAGCAGGAGCCCGATCTGCGCGGCTTCGCGACGCTGCGCGATTACGTGATGGCGGGCGACGATGCGCCGGTGAACTACGAGGCGGATTCGATCGCCGATCAGCTTGGCATCGACCTTTCGCGCGAGGCGGCGTCGGCGTCGGGCGGCGAGCGGCGTCGCGCTGCGATCGTCCGTGCGCTGTCGCAGGACCCCGACGTGCTGCTACTCGACGAGCCGACCAACCATCTCGATATCGGCGCGATCGAGTGGATCGAGGACTGGCTCAAGCGCTTCCGCGGCGCGTTCGTCGTGATCAGCCATGACCGTACCTTCCTGACTCGCCTCACCAAGCAGACGCTGTGGCTCGATCGCGGTGCGATCCGACGCGCGGAGATCGGCTTTGGCGGGTTCGAGGCGTGGACCGAGCAGGTTTATGCCGAGGAACAGCGCCAGGCCGAGAAGCTCGATGCGCGGCTCAAGCTCGAGGAGCATTGGCTGCTGCGCGGCGTCACCGGGCGGCGCAAGCGCAACCAGGGGCGTCTCACCAAGCTGCACGAGATGCGCGCCGAACGCGCGTCGATGATCGGACCGCAGGGCTCGGCGAACCTGACCACCGCGAGCGACGACACCAAGTCGAAGGTCGTGATCGACGCGAAGAACGTCACCAAGGTGTACGGCGACCGCACGATCATCGGCGACTTGACGTTGAGGGTCACGCGCGGCGATCGCATAGGCATCGTCGGCCGCAACGGCGCTGGCAAGTCGACCTTGCTCAAGCTGCTGACGGGAGAGATCCAACCGGACAGCGGCACGATCAAGCTGGCGCAGACTCTCGACGCGGTGGTGATCGACCAGCAGCGCAGCCTGATGGCGCCTGAGAAGACGGTCCGCGAAGTCGTCGTCGATGGCGGCGAATGGATCGACGTGCTCGGCGTTCGGAAGCATATCCACGGCTATCTGAAGGACTTCCTGTTCGACCCGAACATGGTCGACGCGAAGATTGGCTCGCTGTCGGGTGGCGAACGCTCGCGGCTGTTGCTGGCGCGTGAGTTTGCCAAGCCGTCGAACCTTCTCGTGCTCGACGAGCCGACCAACGATCTCGATCTCGAGACGCTCGACCTGTTGCAGGAGGTAATCGGCGATTACGACGGCACCGTCCTGATCGTCAGCCATGACCGCGACTTCCTCGACCGCACCGTGACGATCACGCTCGGGCTCGACGGCTCGGGTACGGTCGATGTCGTCGCCGGCGGCTACGAGGATTGGGAAAAGCGTCGCGTCTCGACGACCACCGGCAAGCGTGCGTCGAAGAAGGTCGCCGCGACCGCTCCCGCAGTAGCGGCGCCTCGCGCGAAACTGACCTACAAGGACCAACGCGACTATGAGCTGCTGCCGAAGCGAATCGAAGAACTCGACGCGCAGATGGCGGTCGATGCGGTCAAGCTCGCCAAGCCCGATCTCTACATGCGCGACCATGCGACGTTCGCGAAATTGACGGCCGCGATCGAGAAGGCACGTGCGGAAAAGGAAGCAGCGGAATTGCGCTGGTTGGAACTTGCGGAGCAAGTCGACGGCACTGCCTGATATTTGTACTAACGTTTAGCCGGGTTCAAAACCGGTTGGAACGCATTGACAAATATTGCGTTGCATCATATTGCCACGACTTGTTTTTGGAGATTTTTATGAAGCTCAAGGCCCTTACCGGCAGCGCACTTGCTGTCGCAATGCTGTCCACCTCGGTTGCGGCAACCGCAGCACCTGCAAGCCTGTCGGTCGCGAACGTTCGCGCTGGCACGGTTGCAAAGGGCAAGAGCGAAGCAGCTGGCGGCGGTATCATCGCTGCCCTGATCGCTGCTGGCGTTGTTGCCATCGGTGTTGTCGCAATCGTCAAGGATGACGATTCGGACAGCAACTAAGCGTTTCGGGCCGACGCCAATCGCGTCGGCCCACTCGTTTCCCGGTACGCTCATAACGTTACCGGTTCGAATCTTGGCTAGAGCGGCTTTCCCGCATTGCCCGCCAGATCGACGATGAACTGCCACGCTACCCGACCCGATCGACTTCCTCGACGTGTCGCCCAGCCGATCGCATCGCCAGGCTCAAACGACAGATCGTTCGCCTTCGCATATGCCGCGACGATCGCCAGATACCCCTCCTGATCCAGCGCATGAAAACCAAGGCTGAGACCGAATCGGTCTGCCAGTGCAAGATGGTCGTCGACCGAATCCCGGGGATTGATCGCGCTCTCCTGCTCGGCGATGTCGCGTGGTGCCAGGTGGCGACGATTGGCCGTTACCACCAGCCGGACGATGGCTGGCCGTGGTTCCGCCCCACCCTCCAGCATCGATCGCAGCGTCCGCGCCTCGGCCGGGACGTCGAATCCCAGATCGTCGACAAACAGCACGAAGGCGCGATCGACCGGCCCAAGCAAGGCGAACAGCGCTGGGAGTCCTGCGAGCTCCGAGACTTCGACCAGCGCGATATCGCCGCCTTCGGCCTGCAAGAATGCCACGGCGCTCTTGACGAGCGCGGACTTGCCGGTGCCGCGTGCACCCCAGAGCAAGACATCCTGCGCCGCGTGCCGGTCGGCAAGATGGCGCAGGTTGGCGACCAGCGATGTCTTTTGCCGTTCGACCCCGATCAGCATGGCGAGCGGCAACGGCGCGAACGCACGCGCCGGCTGGAGCGCATTACCGCGCCAGAGATAAGCGGGATGCGCCAGCGGATCGGCGGCGGGCGGTGGCGGTGGAGACAGGCGCTCCAGTGCGCCAGCGATGCGGTCCAGAGGATCGGTCATACGCGGCTTCTGGCGACGCGATGCCCGTCAGGCAAGCGTTCAGCGGAGCTGGCGAAGATGATCCGCAATCGCGGCATTGCCCGGTGCCAGTCGAGTCGCCTTGACCAGCAATTGCCGTGCGCCGTCGAGATTGCCGTCTGCGGCCAGAGCGACCCCATAAGCATCCGCCGCCGCCGCGCTCATCGGCGACAGTCCGTAGGCGGCTCGCCCGTATCGCACCGCGATCGCGCCGTCGTCGCTGCCGGCATAGGCCAGCGCGAGATCGACCAGCACGCCACCGTCACGATTGCCGACGCGTCGCCGTACCCCTTCGAGCGTTTCGATCGCAGCGTCCCAGTCGCCGGACGCGACCTGCCAGTGTCCGAGCAGCCGCAGCCCCGCCAGGCTTTGCGGATTCTGCGACAGATACCGCGCGAGTGCCGCGCTCGCATCTTCCGCCCGCCCGGCACGGCCGAGCGCGTCGACCAGACGCAGCATGGTTGGTTCGTCGAACGACAGGTCGGCCGCGCGGGCGTACACGCCGGCCGCTTCGCCGTAGCGTCCCCCGGCGGCCAGTGAATCCCCCAGCGCCAGTTGCGCCGCGGGCGCGCCAGGCGTCGATACGGTCAGCGCCCGCGCGCGCGCTACGGCCCCGCCAAAGTCGCCACGCGTGACTAGACCGCGGATCACGCCCAACACATAGGTCGGGTCGCCGGCGGCGCCGTCGGCGTCCGCCATCAGCGCACCGACCGCATCGTCGGTGACAAATGTCGCAGCCGGCGCGATCGGCCCCGTCGCCGCCCGATCGAGGTACTGCGCAGTGGACGCCTGATCGCCGACCGCTTCGAACCCGCGCGCGATCAGCGTCAGCGAATAGCTGTCCGCGTCGGCACGCATTCCGATCGGTCGCAACGCATCGAGCGCCTCGCGGGGGTTGCCCGAGCGGAGCAATGCCGCGCCGAGCAACTGCCGTGCGGTGACGTTCAAGGGCTGCACCGCGACCAGCCGCCGCCACGCGGCGACCGCCTGCTCGGGCTTGCCCTCCGCATAGTCCAGACTGCCCGACAGCAGGAGCGAACCCGGCAAGCCCGCAATCGCGCCCCCGGTCCGTTGCAGCAATGTGCGCGCCAATGCGGTCCGCCCGGCACGCGCGGCGAGCACCGCCTGGAGATACAGCGCCTGCGGGCTGCCCGGCCGCGCCAGCAGCGCATTGCGGGTGGCGCCCAGCATCTCGGTGTTGCGACCCAGTTCGCCCAGCGTCGCGGCATATTCGATCAGGGCGGGGTGATAATAGGCATCGCTCCGCAACGCCGCTGCGAACCAAGGCAGCGCGGCGACCAGCCCGTAACGGCTACGTACGACCTCGCCCTGCAAGGTCAGTGCGGCGGGCTCGCGCGGGGCGAGCGTCGCTGCACGCGCCGCCGCGACCGACGCGCCGCCGACATCGCCGGCGGTCAGCCGGATACGCCCGAGATCGGTCCATGCCGCCGCATCGTTCGGCGCGCGATCGAGCAGCGCGCGAAGCGCCGCCTGCGCCTGGACGCCATCGCCTTGCGACGCGAGCGCACGCGCCTGGATCCTTGCGGCATAACCGGCATAGCGCGGCAGCGCCTCAGCGGCTTCGTCGAGTGCGCCGTCGGCATCGCCTTGCAGCAGCCGTGCATGCCCCAACAGCTGATGAAGACGATCGGCGGACAGCCCGGCATCCGTCGCGCGCGCCAGTTCGGCTTCCGCGGCCAGACCGTCACCGAGCTCGAGATAGGCGCGGGCGAGCACGGCATGCGCAAGGGCAAGCCTGGGTTCGGCGGCAATCGCGTGCTGCGCGTTGGTGCGGGCAGCGCTGTAATTCCCGGCATTCAGCGTGTTCAGGCTGTCGATGAGCAACCGGCGCGCATTGGGCGGCGGCGGACGCAAAGCGAGAGCGATCGCGACGGCGACGAGCGCCAGACTCAGGAGGGCGATCGCGAGGATCCTTGCGCGATTGCCCGTCAGGATGGCGGGCAACTTCACGCTCCGCCGCCGCCGCTTGCGACGCAGCAGCGGATAGCGACTTGCCCGCGAGCCCGATCCAGACACGGCCTCAGACATGAAGATCATAGCTCTTGAGCAGATCGTACAGCGTCGGCCGGCTGATTCCCAGCAGACGCGACGCGCCGGAAATGTTGCCGTCGGCGCGGACCAGTGCCTGACGGATGGCCTTGCGATCGGCGAGCTCGCGGGCGGCGCGCAGGTTCAGCGCGGTAGCCTCCTCCGCCTTGCCGTCGAGGTCGAGATCGGTCGCGGTGACCAGCTTTCCGTCCGCCATGATTACCGCGCGCTTGATCCGGTTCTCAAGTTCGCGGACGTTGCCCGGCCAGCCCCAGCCATCGATCGCAGCGCGCGCGTCGGGAGCAAGGCCGGTGACGACGGGGTTCATGGCCACGGCGTAGCGCGTCACGAAGTGGCGTGCGAGCAATACCGCGTCGCCGGTCCGGTCGGCCAGCCGAGGAATGCGCACGACGATCTCCGCAAGCCGGTAATACAGGTCTTCGCGGAGGCGTCCGTCGGCGACCATCGCGTCGACATTCTGATGAGTCGCACACACGATCCGCGTGTCGACAGGGATCGCCTTGCGCCCGCCGACGCGCTCGATCACGCGCTCCTGGAGGAACCGCAACAGCTTGACCTGCAGCGCGAGAGGCACGTCGCCGATCTCGTCGAGGAACAGCGTGCCGCCGGCCGCCTGTTCGATCTTGCCCTGGACGGTCTTGATCGCGCCGGTGAACGCGCCCTTCTCGTGTCCGAACAATTCGCTTTCGAGCAGGGTTTCCGGGATCGCCGCGCAGTTGATCGCGACGAAACTTCCCCGCGATCGCGGCGATGCGGCGTGCAGCCCCCGTGCAAGCAACTCCTTGCCGGTGCCGCTGGCACCGAGCAGCATCACCGACACGTTCGCGGGGGCGACCCGCTCCAGCGTCCGCGTAACCACCGCCATTTCGGGGGACGCGCTGATGAGACCACCGAACCCGCCTGCCTCGACGCGTGCGGCAAGCCGGCTGTTTTCGGCTTCGAGCGCATGGACGTGGAAGGCGCGGCCGACGATCATGCCCAGCGCGTCGATGTCGATCGGCTTGGCGTAGAAATCCCAGGCACCATCGGCGATCGCCTGCAACGCGCTTTCGCGGGCACCGTGCCCGGATGCGACGATCACCTTGGTGTCGGGCTTCATCGCCAGGATGTCGCGCAGCGTCGCAAAGCCCTCGCTCACGCCGTCGGGGTCGGGCGGCAGGCCGAGATCGAGCGTCACGACCGCCGGCTCATGCGCGCGCACCGCGTCCAGCGCCTGCGTGCGATCGCTCGCGACGACGATCTCATACCCTTCATAGGCCCAGCGAAGCTGCCGCTGTAGCCCGGCGTCGTCCTCGACGATCAACAGGACGGGCCGGCCCCTTTCGGTCGTGGCCCCGCTCATGCCGCCGCCTCCATCACGGTCGCGGCAGGCAACGTTATCCGAAAGCGCGTTCCCTGCCCCTCGCGACTCGTGACCTCCAGCGTACCGCCCATCGCCTGGACGAGCTGCCGCGCCTCGAACGCGCCGATGCCGAACCCGGCCGGCTTGGACGATACGAACGGGCGGAAGAGCTGGTCGCGTACGAACCCCGGCGTCATGCCGCAGCCCTGGTCGATCACGTCGATCGCCACGCGATCGCCCTGCGCGTCGATCGACAGCGTGATCGGATCGTCGACGCTGCTTGCCTCGATGCCGTTCTGGACGAGGTGCCCCAGCACCTGTTCGAGCCGCGTCGCATGGCCAAGCGCGAGCGCCGGTACGACCCGTGCCGCGATCGGATGCTGGCTCTTCCGCGCGGCTACGATGCGTTCGACCAGCGCACCGACATCGACCGGCTGGAGCGGTTCGCTGGGCGCGGCATTATGCTGCGACAGGCGTGCGAGCAGCGCGTTCATGCGATCGGAGGAGTCCTTGAGGGTGGCGATCATGTCGACGCGGAAATCGGGATTGTCGGCGTGGCGTTCGGCATTGCGCGCAACCAGTGTCAGCTGGCTGACGAGGTTCTTGATGTCATGCAGGATGAACGCGAAGCGGCGGTTGAACTCGTCGAAGCGCGCCGCGTCCGCCAGTGCGGTATGCGCGCGATCCTCCGCCAGATAACTCGCCGCCTGCCGCCCGGCGACGCGGAGCAGATCGAAATCCTCCCAGTCCAGCGCACGGTCGACCGGCGGGCGAGCGAGAACGATCGCACCGACCAGGTTGCCGCCGTGCAGCAGCGGCACAATCGCCCAGGCTTCGTGACAGTCGGACAGCCACGTCGGAACGCTCGCCCGTTCTTCGTGGAGCGCATCGCCCGTGCGGACCGGATCGAGTTCGATAATACGGGCGCCATTGCCGAGATAGCGCGCCAACGCTTCGCCGCCGCTCTCGGTCGTGTCGCGCCAGTTCCACGTCGTGCTCACCTCAAGCGATGCGCCATCCGGCACCAGCAACAGGCCGCCGGGCGAATCGGTCAGATCTGCCACTGCCTTCACGACCCGTGTTCCCAGTGGTTCGGGATGACCATCGAACTGCGTGCCCGACATGCCCAGCGTATCGGTAAAGCGCTGCCATTCGGCACGGTAATCATAGCGATGACGGAACAGGTGCTTTGCGATCTTCACCTTGGTCCACGCGCGCAGCCACGGCGTCGACAGCATCGTCATGAGGGTCGCGGTCGCGCCGAACACGATCGCGGTTTGTGCAATGCGGGAATAAGGCCCGGCATAGCTACCGGCGAGGCTGGTCGCGAGCGCGACGATGCCCACGTACAGCACGATTCCGATCGCCGTGAGCGCCCGTATCGTCACCGGCCGCGACAGCGCGAGCGTCCAGTCTCCACTGCGATGCACCGCGATCATCAACACCGCTGCCACGCCCACCATCGTCATGCCGCGCACCGCAGACAGCCATGACACCCAGTCGGCCTGAAAATAATACAGCGTGAGCAGCACGAGGTCAGCGCCCCACATCGCCCCCAGCGCCAGCATGACCAGCCTGATCCCGCCGCGCGAAGCCGGAGCCGCCTGATAGAGATGGTGGACCAGCACCAGTGCGCTGACCGCGGTCATCATGCGGAAGACCAGCCGCGCGGTGCCGACCGCCACCACGGCCTCGCGGTCAATCGGCGCCATTTCCGCTATTGCCATCAAGGCACTCATCACCGCGATCGCGACGACCAGCAGATAGACCGCCCCCAACGCGAAATTCCCTGTCCGATCCCGCCGGACCAGCGCCAGCATGAAACCGAGCCACGCAATATTGCGGACGCTTTCCGCGATGCGTGGTGCGACATGGCCGGCATCGATCCCCGCCACCGCCAATGCCCAGAGGCTCGTCGCGAACAAGGCCGTGACGAACGCGCCGTGCGGCCAATGCCCAGCACCGCCGCGGAGTTGCGCTACGCCCAGCCCCCCGAACACGAGGGCGGCGAGCGCATGGCTCCAGAGGATGAGCGTCGCCATCATGCCGTGTTCAGCGTGCGCCGACCGGCCACAGCACCACGCGCAACGTCTGCAACAGGATCAGCATGTCGAGGAACGGCGAGTAGTTCTTCGCGTAATAGAGGTCGTATTCCAGCTTGTGCCGGGCATCCTCGATCGACGCGCCATACGGATAGTTGATCTGCGCCCAACCGGTGATGCCGGGCTTCACCATGTGCCGCTCGGCATAGAAGGGCAGTTGATCCTCGAGCTGTTCGACGAACTGCGGGCGTTCGGGGCGTGGCCCGACGAAGCTCATCTCGCCCTTCAACACGGTCCAGGTCTGCGGCAGTTCGTCGATCCGGACCTTACGGATGAAACGACCGACCCGGGTGATGCGGGGATCGTCCTCCGCCGCCCAGACCGCCGTCCCCGCGACCTCGGCATCCTGCCGCATCGAACGCAGCTTCAGGATGTCGAAGCCCTCGTTGTAGAGCCCGACTCGTCGCTGGCGGTAGAAGGCCGGGCCCTTCGATTCGAGTTTGATGGCGATTGCGGTGAGCAGGATGATCGGCAGCGTCACGATCAGCAACAGCCCGCTCGCGATGATGTCGAACGCACGCTTGAAGACGCTCGACAGCATGCGACTCGATGCGAAGCCGTCGGAGAAGATCAGCCAGGACGGATTGACGCTCTTCAGGTCGATGCGCCCCGTTTCACGTTCGAGAAAGCTCGAAATCTCGCTGACCTGGACGCCGGTCGTGCGGACCCGCAACAGATCCTTCATCGGCAAGGCGTTGCGTCGCTCGTCGAGCGCGAGGACGACTTCGCTGGCATTCTGATCGACGATGTACGCCGCCAGGTTCGGAATGTCGGCGCGCGGCGTGACGGTCGCAACGACGGGATCCGCCTCCCCCATGGAGACGAAAGCCGCGACGACGAAATTAATGCCGGGCTGTTCGGACAATCCGAGAATCTGCGCCGCACGCTTGCCGGCGCCCAGCACGATGATGCGACGCTTGAACGTCTCGCCGCCGAGCGTCTTCCCGAGCAACGCCCGCACGGTGACGAGCAGCACGGTCGCGATGATGGTGGAGTACAACAGGTTCGATCGCCAGAAGGTAAGTGCGGGAACCAGAAAGAAGATGAACGACAAGAAGATGACGCCGAGCGCGAGCGCCACGGCCAGACGCGCGGCGGCGAACCGGAGCGACAGGAACGAAGCGACGCCGTACGCCCCGACCGCGACCAGCGAGACCTGCAACGCGATCGCAAACGTCAGCAACTGCGCGATCCTGGTGGCGATCGGCTCGACCACCATCCCGATCTGATGCGCGCGAACGACCCAGCCCAGCTCTGCCGAAACGATCAGCAGGATCATGTCGACCAGCCCGAGCAGAAGCACGGTATGCGGCACGTAATGCTTGAAGAGCCGTATCATGCAACGCTTCCCGACAGGTTATTTGTAAATGCTACCGACACCTGAACGCTTGGTTTCGCAGGAAAACACGAAAAAAGCCTGAAGACCGCGCATCCAATCGATACATTCGGCGATTGGCACCGGTGGCCGCTCCGCTATAGCTCAGCGCCACTCGGAGGATTCATGACCGCACGCAAAATCGTTCCCGTTATCTTGTCAGGCGGATCGGGCACGCGCCTTTGGCCGATGTCCCGCCCTGAAATGCCCAAGCAGATGCTCGCGCTGACGGCGGATGAGACGATGCTGCAACTAACGGCAGGGCGGGCGTTCGGCGAGCGATTTGCCGCGCCGATCGTGGTTGCCAACGCGCGCCACGCCGATCTGGTCGAGCAGCAGCTTGCAGAAGCTGGCGCAACACCGCAGGCGCTGATCCTGGAGCCCACCGGTCGCAACACCGCGCCCGCCATCGCGCTGGCGGCTATTGCGGCGGGGGGGGGCGGCGACGCGTTACTGGTTATGCCGTCGGACCACGTTATCGGCGATGTCGCGGCATTCCACGCGGCGATCGAGGCGGCGATGCCGCTCGTCACGCAAGGGTGGCTGGTCACGTTCGGCATCGCACCCGACGCGCCCGAGACCGGCTATGGCTGGATCCAGATCGGCGACGAACTCCAGCCCGGCGTCAACCGCGTCGCGCGGTTCGTCGAGAAGCCCCCGCTCGACAAGGCGCAGTCGATGCTGGCGAGCGGCGATCATGCCTGGAACGGCGGCATATTCCTGTTCCTTGCCGACGCCTACCTCGAAGCGCTCGCACAGTTCGATCCGGGCATCCTGACCGCCACGCAGGAGGCGATGGACAAGGCGCGTACCGAAGGGACCCGCATCTACCCCGACGCGGTCGCCTTCGCAGCCTCGCCCGACGATTCGATCGATTATGCGGTGATGGAAAAGGCCGACCGTGTCGCGGTCGTGCCGGTCGCGATGGGCTGGAACGACGTCGGCAGCTGGGACGCACTCCACGCGATCAGCGACACCGACAGCGACGGCAACGCGCACCGCAGCCACGGCGATGGTGACGTGCTCGCAATCGATACGAAGAACTGCTTCGTCCGCAGCGACGGCGTTCGCGTCTCGCTGGTCGGGGTCGAGGATCTGATCGTGGTCGCGAGCGGTAACGACGTCCTGATCATGCCACGCGGCCGCAGCCAGGAAGTGAAAAAGCTGATCGAGTCCATGAAGGACCCAGCGAAGAAGGCAGCGCCGACGAGCTGAAGTCGGGATGCACGATCGGTCCGGCTGCACGCCGGGCCGGTCGAATTACGGTTTCTTGCGGGTCTTCGGCACCTGAGACAGGCGCGTCAGCAATGTCGGAATGTCTTCGGTGATCATCGTGTCCGTCGGCGTCTGCCAAGACGAACGCAACGTTTCGCCGACATCGTGCAATCGTGCGCCGGCTTCACGCCTGGATGTCTCGTTTCGCACGTCTACCTCACCTACGCATACACCCGACGGCATCCTTCGGGGGGGTAAGGACACCGCCGGGCTCTCGGGTCAAACCGACGATATCCGCGCTTGTTCCGGCGGTTTCGCGACGGACGCATCTTCCACGCCGGTTCCGGTCGCAGACGCGCCGAAATTCCGATCCCGAAGCGCTGGCGGTCCGCGCGGCGATCGGCTTAGATGCGCGAAAGTTCACGGGAGAGTTCGTCATGGATCGTCGCCAGTTCCTCGCATCGGGCGGCGTCGCCGCGCTTGCCACCACGCTGCTGCCCTCATTGGCTTTTGCGCAGTCGAGCGGCGACACCGCGCTCAACGCCGATTTCGAGCGGATCTTCCAGGCGAGCGTCGCCCGGTCGCCAGAACTCGCGACGTCGCTTGGCCTCGACAAGGGACCGCTCGCGAGCCTGAAGAGCCAGCTATCGCCGCGCACGCCGGAAAAGCGCGCACGCGACGTGAGCGAGACCAAAGTCGCGCTCGCCAGCCTGGCCCGCTACGACGGCGCGGGCCTGTCGCCTGCCGCCAAGCTGAACCTCGAAGTCGTGCGCTATTCGCTCGCCACACAGATCGCCGCGCCCGAGAAATTCGGCATGGACAGCCCGATCCGCCCCTACCGGATCTTCCAGCAGGGCGGCGCCTATTTTCAGGTGCCCGATTTCCTCAACACCGCGCACACCATCAACGCCACCCCGGATGCGGAGGCGTATCTGTCGCGGCTCGATCAGTTCGGCACGGTGCTCGACCAGGAAAGCGCGATGCAGCAGGCCGAGGCGGCACGTGGCCTGCTCGCACCCGGCTGGTCGCTCGACCTGACGCTGGGACAGATGCGGAAACTGCGCAGCCAGCCGGCGGCGACGTCGAGCATCGTCCAGTCATTGGTGAAGCGTGCGGCGGCCAAGGGTCTTGCCGGCGACTGGCAGGCGCGCGCTTCGAAGATCGTCGAGGGCAAGGTCTATCCCGCGCTCGACCGCCAGATCGCGCTGATCGAGCGGTTGAAGCCGACCACCAAGCCCGGCGACGGGATATGGCGCGTGCCGAACGGCGACGCGATCTATGCGATGGCGCTGAACCAGGCCACGACGACAACGATGAGCCCCGACGAGGTCCACCGCATCGGCCTCGCACAGGTAGCCGAGATCACCGCGCAGCTCGACACGATCCTGAAATCGCAGGGCTTCACGACCGGCACGGTCGGCGAGCGGCTGGCGAAGCTCAACGTGACTCCGGACCAGCTTTACGCGAACACCGCGGAGGGGCGCACCGAGCTGATCGCCGGCCTGAACGACGGCATCAAGGCGATGTACGCCAAGCTGCCCCAGGCCTTCTCCGAAGTGCCGACGCAGCCGCTCGAGATCCGCGCGGTGCCGGTCGAGATCCAGGACGGCGCCTCGAACGGCTATTACAACCGCGCCTCGCTCGATGGCAGCCGCCCGGCAATCTACTTCGTCAATCTGAAGGACGTCGGCGACTGGCCGAAATACACGCTGCCGTCGCTCACCTATCACGAGGGTGTGCCGGGGCATCACCTCCAGATCAGCCTTGCGCAGGAATCGAAGGACATTCCGACGCTGCGCAAGATCGGCTTCTTCTCGGCCTATTCGGAGGGCTGGGCGCTGTATGCGGAGCAGCTGGCCGACGAGCTCGGGGCGTATGCATCGCCGCTGGAGCGCGCAGGCTATCTCCAGTCGTTCCTGTTCCGCGCGACGCGTCTGGTGGTCGATACCGGCATTCACGCGAAACGCTGGAGCCGCGAGAAGGCGACCGACTATATGGTCGCGACGACCGGCTTTGCGCGACCGCGGACGCAGCGCGAGGTCGAGCGCTATTACACGCAGGCGGGTCAGGCTTGCAGCTACAAGGTCGGCCACATGGCATGGACGCGGGCGCGGGTGAAGGCGAAGGCCGCATTGGGCGACACGTTCGACCTGAAGCAGTTTCACGACATCCTGAAGGAAGGTGCGATGCCACTGACGATCCTGGAACGCCGGGTCGACGAACGGATCGCGGCGATGAAGGCCAAGGGCTGAGACTTGGCTATCCTCCCCCGCAAGGGGGAGGTGGCGCCGAAGGTGACGGAGGGGGAGGACACGGAACCGGGGTTGTTCCTTACCTCCCCCTCCGTCTGGCTAAAGCCAGCCACCTCCCCCTGGCGGGGGAGGATCGTTTAAATCCGACGCGCAGTCCGACGCGTGCGAAGCCGCCCTGCCCTCGCGTCCGTTTGTCGCTAACCGCGTCCCGCTCGTGCCGAGTAGAGACCGAGTAGCTGCGCCAGCAGCGTATCGAGATCGCGTATCGAGGTACACGTTCCGCGCGCCAACTGTCCTTCGATACGCCGTCTCGATACGCCCCTGCAGAGCTATGCGATCGCTACTCGGAACGAACGGGATTGGAGCAAGTTCACGGCCCCCTACTTCCACAAACTAATTCGGCGTCACCTTTACCATCACCACGCCGTGCGGCGGGACCATCGCCGAGAACCGTCCCTCCCGCAGGCGCCGTGTCGTCCCCGACCACAAATCGCGCACGTCAGACGCCATCCCGGCCGTGTAACCAATCTCCGGCCATGCTACCGCGATCTCGGCCGGCGTCGTTCCCCGGTTCAGCAACAGCACCGCCCGGCTTCCGTCCGCCAACGGTCGCGCCCAGACCTCGTGATCGCCATCGTCGCGGACCCGCCGCCCCTGCATCCCGAGCGTATCCTGATCGACCGCGATCACGTCCGCATTCAGCAGGATCGCGCGCGTCGGGCCGTCCATCTTCGCGACGTCGTTGCCCGCGATCAGCGGTGCCGCCATCATCGCCCACAGGCTGAAATGCGCGCGATATTCGGTGTCGGTCATCCCGCCATTGCCGACCTCGAGCATGTCCGGATCGTTCCAGTGGCCCGGCCCCGCGAACGGATAGAGCGGCTCGTTCTTGTCGACGATGTCCATCATGCCGAGCGAATAGGTCACCGGCCCCGCCCACGCATCGCGGATGTCGCCGGTAGTACGCCACATGTTGCCGATCTTCGCGCCCCATTCCCACGGGCGGTTGTTGCCCCATTCGCAGATCGAAAGCAGCATCGGGCGGCCGGTTGCGCGGATCGCGTCCGACATCAGCGCATAGGCCTCTTCGGCATTGCGCACGCCAGTCGAGCACCAGTCGTATTTAAGATAATCGACGCCCCAGCGCGCATAAGTCAGCGCGTCCTGATACTCGTGTCCCTGGCTGCCGGGACGCCCGCCGCAAGTCTTTCGCCCGGCATCGGAGTAGATCCCGAACTTGAGGCCCTTCGCATGGACGTAATCCGCCAGCGCCTTGATCCCCGACGGGAACTTGCTGGCGTCGGCGGTGATGAAGCCGTCTTTGTCACGATCGCCATGCCAGCAATCGTCGATCACGACATAGCCGTATCCCGCCGCCTTCATGCCGTTCGCGACGATCGCGTCGGCGGTGTCGCGGATCACCTGTTCGGTGACCTTGCAGCCGTGTTTGTTCCAGCTGTTCCACCCCATCGGCGGCGTCATCGCGAGGCCGTTGGCGGTCCGCCCGGCCTCGCGCGATGGGCGCACGGTGTTGGGATCGACGAGCTGGTCCTGCGCCGCCGCGAGCGTGCTCGACATCGCCGCACACAGCGCGAGCAGCAGTCGCACGAAACGACGGCTCACTTGCCGCTGCGATCGAGCGTCTGCGCGGCCACGCGCACCGTCACCGTCTGGACGATGTCAGTGGCCGAGGTGGCGAGCATCACCTTGTAGTCGCCGCCCGCGATCTTCCAGCCGCCGGTCGTCGTGTCGAACGTCGCAAGCAGGCGCGGATCGATCGTCACCGACACCGATTGATCGCTGCCGGGCGCGAGGTCGACTTTGCGGAAAGCCCCGAGCCGCTTGGGCGCTTCCCAGCCTGCGCCCGACACATAGACCTGCGCGACCGCCTTGCCCTGTACGGCGCCGGTGTTCTTCACCGAGAAGCCGGCCTTGATGCCCTTGTCCTCGGGCGCGGCGGTCAGACCGCTCATGGCGAAATTCGTATAGGACAGTCCGTAGCCGAACGGGAACAGCGGCTTGGCGCCGGTCTTGTCGAACCATTTATAGCCGACCGCCGCGCCCTCGATGTCGTAATTGCCCATCGGATGCGCATCGCGGTCGAGCTTCGGATCGCCCTCCAACACGGGCCGCGGGGTCTGCGCGAGCGACGCGGGGAAGGTCGCGGGCAGATGCCCCGACGGGTTGACCTCGCCGGTCAGCACGCGCGCGATCGCCTCGCCGCCCGCCGTGCCGGGATACCATGCCTCCAGCACCGCGCCGACCTTGCCCAGCCACGGCATCACCACCGGGCCACCGGTTTCGAGCACGACAACCGTCTTGGTGTTCGCGCGCGCGACCGCATCGATCAGCGCGTTCTGGTTGTCGGGCAGATTCAGATCGGGCGCGTCGATCGACTCGCCGGTCCACTGCTCGCCGAACACGACGACGACATCCGCTTTCCGCGCCGCCGCGGCGGCCGCCTTGACGTCCTTGCCGTCAAGATAGGTCACCGTCGCGCCGGTCCGTGCCTGCAACGCCTTCATCGGCGACGACGCGTGATAGGTCTTGGGGCCGGGGAAGCCGCTCGGGAACCCATCCGCCACGATCAGGCCATTGGTCGGCGCGTTCGGCGAATAGACCTGGCTCGAACCACCACCCGACAGCACGCCGACATCCGCATGCGCGCCGATCAGCAGGATCGACTTGGCGGTCTTGGCCAGAGGCAAGAGCCCGGCGGTGTTCTTGAGGAGGATGATGCCCTCCTCCGCATCCGCGCGTGTCACTGCTGCATGAGCGGCGTAATCGATCGTCGTCGCGCGGTCGCCCGCGACGACCGTGTCGAACGCGCCTACGGAGACCATTCCCCACAGCACGCGCCGCGCCATGTCGGTCGCGCGCGCTTCGCTGACATGGCCGTTGTTGACCGCCTCACGCAGCGCATCCGCGAAGTACGCCGAGCGATCGAACGCCCAGCCTGACTGCTGATCGAGCCCGGCATTAGCCGCCTCGCTGGTCGAATGCGTCGCGCCCCAGTCAGACATGACATAGCCCTTGAAACCCCAGTCGCGCTTCAGCACGGTGTTGAGCAGCCAGTCGTTCTCGCACGCATAATGGCCGTTCACGCGGTTGTACGAGCACATGACGGAGCCAGGCTGGCCGACCTCGTTGGCGATCTCGAACGCGAGCAGGTCGGACTGGCGCGCGGCCTGTTCGCCGATCCTGTGGTCCATCGTGAAGCGGTTCGTCTCCTGCCCGTTGAAGGCGTAGTGCTTCATCGTCGAGACGACGTGCTGCGACTGGATTCCCTTGATCTCGTGCCCGGTGATGATTCCGGCCAGCAACGGATCCTCGCCGCCATATTCGAAATTGCGCCCGTTGCGCGGTTCGCGCGTCAGGTTCATCCCGCCGGCGAGCTGGACGTTGAAGCCCGACAGGAACGCCTCGTTGCCGATCATCGCGCCGCCCGCCTGTGCGAGGTCCGGGTTCCAAGTCGATGCGGTCGCGATCCCCGACGGCAGGGAGGTGCGCAGCCGCGGCGTCGGCCCGCGCTGGCTGGCGACACCGACGCCGGCATCGGTCTGCCACTGGTTCGGGATGCCGAGGCGCGGGATGCCCGGCACGATCCCAGCGGACGCGGGCAGGCCGTCCTTGGGATAGACGAAATTCTTGATCGGCGTCTTCTGCCAGTCGGCGGTGGTCGCGAAATAGCCGAAGGTGAGTTGCAGCTTCTCGTCGAGCGTCATCTCCTTGAGGAGCAGGTCGACACGCGCATCGGCGCTCAGCGCGGTGTTCATCCACGGCCGCGCCTTGGGGGCCTCGGTCCGCGCCGCCGCCGCGCCGGGCGCGTTGTTGGTCGTCTGCGCGACGGCTGGCGCTGCGATTGCCAGCACCGAACCCGCGAGCAATCGGACGAACAGGGCGCGGGAACGGGATGCGGTCATGGGCTTCACTTTCAGGCTGATCGAATGCCGTGTGTGCCGCGTTCGTCGCGTTACCGCAACCAGACGTCGCGCGGCGCGTGCCCGGTCACGCCTTGCCAAAACCCCCGCCGCCAGGCGTCTCGATCACGAATACGTCGCCCGGCGCCATGTCGACCTTGGCGGTGGAGCCTAGGTGCTCGATGCCGCCATCCGCGCGCTCGATGGTTGCCGAGCCCAGCCCGCCCGGTTCGCCGCCCGCCATACCGAAAGGGGCCACGCGGCGGCGGTTGGCGAGGATGCAGGCGGTCATGTCCTCGAGGAAGCGCACGCGCCGCGTCGCCCCGTCGCCGCCATGGTGTGCGCCCGCCCCGCCCGAGCCGGCGCGGATCGAGAATTCCTCCAGCAGCACCGGAAAGCGCGTCTCGAAGATTTCCGGGTCGGTCAGCCGGCTGTTGGTCATGTGCGTCTGGATCACCGACGCGCCATCGAAGCCGGGGCCTGCGCCTGCACCGCCGGCGATCGTCTCGTAATATTGGTGCGTGTCGTTGCCGAAGGTGAAGTTGTTCATCGTCCCCTGGCTCGCAGCCATCGCGCCCAGCGCGCCGAACAGCGCGTCGGTGACGACCTGGCTGGTCTCGACGTTGCCGGCGACGACCGCAGCCGGATAGCGCGGGTTAAGCATCGAGCCTTCGGCCACGCGGATCGTCACGCCGCGCAGGCAGCCGTCGTTAAGCGGCACGGCCTCGTCGATCAGCGCGCGGACGACGTAGAGGACGGCGGCGCGGACGATCGAGACGGGGGCGTTGAAATTGGTCGGGCGCTGCTCGCTGGTACCGGCGAAGTCGACCTCCATCGTCGCAGCTTCCCGGTCGACGCGGACCGCCACGCGGACGACGGCGCCGTTGTCCATTTCGTAGGCGAACACGCCATCGTCGAGCGTTGCGATCAGGCGGCGGACGGCGGCGTCGGCATTGGCCTGGACGTGCTCCATGTAGGCCGCGACGACGTCGGTGCCGTACTCGTTCGCGAGTCGTGTGAGACCAGTCGCGCCGCGCGTGCAGGCGGCTAATTGCGCGGCGAGATCGGCGATGTTCTGGTCGATGTTGCGCGCGGGATAGCGGCCGCTCGCGAACACTTCGCGCAGTTCGGCTTCGAGAAAACGCCCTTCGTCGACCACCAGCACGTCGTCGAGCAGCACGCCTTCTTCCTCGACCGAGCGGCTTTCGGGCGGCATCGATCCAGGGGTGATCCCGCCGACGTCTGCGTGATGCCCGCGGGCCGCTACGAAGAACGCGGGCGCATCGCCGTCATCTGCGAAGACCGGCATGAGGACGGTGATGTCGGGCAGGTGCGTGCCGCCGCGATAGGGGGCGTTCAGCGCGTAGGCGTCACCGCGGCGGATACCGCGGCCGTCTGCGCCGCCGCCCCGTGCGTCGATGATCGTGCGGATGCTCTCGCCCATCGAGCCGAGGTGAACCGGGATGTGCGGCGCGTTCGCGACGAGGTTGCCGTGCGCGTCGAACAGTGCGCAACTGAAATCGAGCCGCTCGCGGATGTTGACCGACGCGGCGGAGCGCTGAAGCGCGGCGCCCATCTCCTCGGCGATGCTCATGAACAGGCCGGCGAAGATCGCGAGGCGTACCGGATCGGACTCGGTGCCGATGCTGGCGCCGACGCGAGGTGCGATCCGGTCGAGGATCAGATTGCCGATCGGATCGACGCGCGCGCGCCAGCCGGGCTCTACGATGGTGGTCGAGACGCTGTCGAGAATGAGCGCCGGACCACCGATGGCATGTCCGGCGGGGAGGCCGACGCGGGCGAGGACCGGCGTGTCGTGCCATGCGCCGGCCATGTAGACGGGGGCAATCGAGAGCGGCGCATCGGCCTCGTCGGGGAACGCGACCAGCGCCGCGTCGATCGGCGGGCTCTCGGCGATCGCCTCGGCGACGATCCGGTCGGCGATCAGCGGCGCTTCGCTGGCGAAACCGAACTGCGCGACGTGCGCGGCGTCGAACGCGGCGATCATCGCTGGCGGTTCGGCGAGATCGAGTTCGATGGTGTGGTCGGTCTGGCCTCGACGCAGATGCACGCGGCGTTCGATCCTGACGTCGTCCGTCGGGACACCCTGCGCGACCAGTGCTTCACGGGCAGCCTCCGCTAGCTCGTCCAACGCAGCGGCGATCTCAGCGTAATTCGCGAACGCAGCACCCGAGGTCGCCTCGCGGAGCACGCGACGATCGGCGAGCCCCATGCCGTACGCCGACAGCACGCCGGCCAGCGGATGGATCATCACCCGGTCCATCGCCAGCGCGTCGGCGACGAGACACGCATGCTGCCCCCCGGCTCCACCGAAGCACGCCAGCGTGTAGCGCGTCACGTCATGCCCGCGCGCTACGGAAATCGTCCGGATCGCATTCGCCATGTTCGCCACCGCAACCGCGACGAACCCTTCGGCTGCAACCTGCGGATCGAGCGGCAGTTCCGCGAACCGGGCGGCCACCGCCTCGGCATCGAGCGGCGCATCGCCTGCCGGTCCGAACAGCGCGGGAAAGAATTCGGGGCGGACTTTGCCGAGCATCACGTTGCAGTCAGTGACGGTCAGCGGTCCGCCGCGACGATAACATGCCGGCCCCGGCACAGCGCCCGCGCTCTCGGGCCCCACGATCAACCGCTCGCCATCGAACCGACAGATCGAGCCACCGCCTGCGGCCACCGTGTGGATCCGCAGCATCGGCGCGCGGATGCGAGCGCCGGCGATCAGCGTCTCGGTGTCGCGTTCGTACGTCCCGGCGTAGTGCGACACGTCGGTCGAGGTGCCGCCCATGTCGAAGCCGATGATGTGTTCGAACCCGGCCTCGCGCGCGGTTGCGGCCATGCCGACGATGCCGCCCGCCGGCCCCGACAGGATCGCGTCCTTGCCGCGAAAGCCTGCGCCATCGACCAGTCCGCCCGACGACTGCATGAACAGCGCGCCCTGCCCCAGCGCGTCGCTCAGGCCCGCGACATAGCGATCGACGACCGGCGACAGATAGGCGTCGACGACGGTCGTATCACCGCGCCCGATCAGCTTGATCAGCGGCGCGACGCGGTGGCTGACCGAGATTTGGGTGAAGCCGATCTCGGCGGCGATTGCCGCCAGCGCTTCCTCGTGTGCGGTGAAGCGATAGCCGTGCACGAGAACGATCGCGACGGCGCGCAAACCGCTATCAAACGCAGCCTGCAAGCCCGCGCGCGCCGCGTCGACGTCGAGCGGACGGAGCACGTCGCCGTCCGCGCCGACCCGCTCATCGATCTCCACGACATGCGCGAACAGCGGCGGCGGGCGGTTCACGTCGCGTGCGAAAATATCGGACCGTTCCTGGTGACCGATCAGCAGCGCATCGCCAAACCCGCGCGTGATCGCGAGACACGTCGGCTCGCCCTTGCGCTCGAGCAAAGCGTTGGTCGCGACCGTCGTCCCGATCCGCAGTTCGAGCGGGACGTCCGCCCCGTCGGTCAGCCGCCGGATCGCCTCGACCGCGGCGTCATCATAGCGCTCGGGATCTTCCGACAGCAGCTTGGCGGTGACGATCCGCCCGTCCGGTTGCCGCGCGACGACATCGGTGAACGTGCCGCCGCGGTCGATCCAGAACTGCCATGTGGTCATCGGTTACTCAGCCCAGAAATTGCGTCATCCGCGCCGCGGGATCGGTCCACGCGACCCCGCGATCGCCGAGCCATGAATCGTCGTAATAGGTGCAGCCATAGCGGTCGCCGCCATCGCACAACAGCGTGACGATGCTGCCCGTCTCGCCCGCCGCCGCCATTTCCTCGACGATTTGCGCGCACGCCCAGAGGTTGGTCCCGGTCGAGCCGCCGACGCGCCGGCCGAGCCGGTCGGACAGCGCGCGCATCGCACCGATGCTGTCGGCATCCTCGACCGCGATCATCCGGTCGATGACGCTCGGCACGAAGCTGGGCTCGACGCGCGGGCGGCCAATGCCTTCTATCCGCGACGCGCACCCTTCGGGTAACGCGACCACCGAGCGGTCCTCGAAATGGCGGTGAAACACCGAGTGCACCGGGTCCGCGACGCACAGTTTCGTGTTGTGGCGGCAATAGCGGATGAAGCGCCCTATCGTCGCCGACGTGCCGCCGGTCCCCGCGCCGCAGACTATCCAGGACGGGCACGGATGCTCCTCCTCGGCCATCTGCGCGAAGATGCTCTCGGCGATGTTGTTGTTGCCGCGCCAGTCGGTCGCGCGCTCGGCATAGGTGAACTGGTCGAGATAATGCCCACCGGTTTCCGCCGCGAGCCGGTGCGAGACCGCGTAGACGGTGCGCGGATCGTCGACCATGTGGATCTCGCCGCCGTGAAAGCGGATCGCGTCGAGCTTGGGCTTCGCCGTCGTCGCGGGGACCACCGCGATGAAGGGCAGCCCGAGCATTTTCGCGAAATACGCCTCCGACACCGCGGTCGATCCCGACGAGGATTCGATCACCGTCGTCTCGGGCCCGATCCATTCGTTGCACAGCGCGTACAGGAATAGCGACCGCGCGAGCCGGTGCTTGAGGCTGCCGGTCGGGTGCGAGCTCTCGTCCTTCAGGTACAGCACGATGCCGGGATACCGCGGCAAATCCACCCGGATCAGATGCGTGTCGGCGGACCGGTTATAGTCCGCCTCGATCCGCCGCACCGCCTCCGACAACCAGCGCCGGTCGACGCGCTTCGTCACCCTTGCAGCCCGTGGCGGACCAGCATCGCGGTCGGCTCGGGATCACGCCCGCGGAATGCACGGAAGCTCTCCGCCGCGGGCCGCGTGGCCCCGCGCGCGAGCACTTCCTCACGGAACCGGTCGCCGGTCTTGCGATCGACCAGGCCCGCTTCCGCGAACGCCTCAAAACCATCCGCCGCCAGCAATTCGGCATAGAGATAGCTGTAATAGCCCGACGCATAGCCGCCCGCGAAAATGTGGCTGAACGCGTGCGGGAAGCGGTGCCATGCGGGCGGGCGGATCACCGCCACCTCGTCGCGCACCGCCTCGATCACCTCGATCGGATCGCTGCCCATCGTGCCGAGATGCAGCAACAGGTCGAACAGCGCGAACTCGACCTGGCGCAGGATGAACATCCCCGCCTGGAAATGCCGCGCCTTCACCATCCGCTCGAACAGGTCGGCGGGCAGCGTCTCGCCGGTCTTGTAGTGGCCGGACATGCCAGTCAGCACGTCCTTGTCCCAGGCGAAATCCTCCATCAGCTGGCTCGGCAGCTCGATCGCGTCCCATTCGAAACCGTTGGTGCCGGCGATGCTCGGCCGGTTCACCTTGGTGAAGAGCAGGTGGATGCAGTGGCCGGTCTCGTGCAGCAGCGTGGTGACGTCGTTGTGGCTCAGCAACGACGGCGTCTCACCCCCATCGGGTGCAAAGTTGCAGACGAGATACGCGACCGGCACCGTCACGGTATTGCCGTCGTGCAGCCGCGGCCGTGCCTGCGCCATCCAGGCGCCACCACGCTTGCCAGTGCGTGCGTGCAGGTCGAGGTAGAGACCCGCGAACACCGTCCCACTTTCGTCCACCACGTCGAAGAACCGTGCGTCGTCATGGTACAGCGACACGTCGTCGCGCTCGACCAGCTTGATCCCGAACAGCCGCTGCATCAGCGTCTGCCAGCCCTCCATCACGCGCTCGACCGGGAAATACGCCTTCACCACCTGCGCATCGACCGCATAGCGATCCTGCCGCAACCGGTTCGACACGAAGCCCGCATCCCACGGCTCGCAATCGGCGATCCCGAGTTGCTCGGCGGCAAACGTCTTCAGCTCGGCAAGGTCGCACTCCGCCGCCGGCTTCGCGCGCCGCGCCAGATCGCGCAGGAACGCGATCACTTCGGCGCCGTTCGGAGCCATCTTGGTCTCCAGCGACCACGTGACCGGATCGGTGAACCCGAGGAGCTTGGCGCCCTCATGCCGCAGCTCGAGGATACGCGCGATTCGGGCACTGTTGTCGAACTCGCCCGCGTTCGGCCCCTGGTCCGACGCGCGCGTCGCGAACGCGCGGTACATGCGCGCGCGCAGCTCGCGGTTTTCGGCGAAGGTCAGCACCGCGTTGACGCTCGGCTGTTGCAGCGTGACCAGCCAGCCCGCCTGCCCCTTCGCCTTGGCGGCATCCGCGAACATCGCCTTGTCCGCGTCCGAAATCCCCGCGAGATCCGCCTCGTCCGTCACCAGTTCTGACCACGCATCGGTCGCGTCGAGCACCGCGCTGCCGAACTCGTTCGACAACCCCGACAGCTCAACCGAAATCTCGCTGAACCGGTCACGTGCCTCGGGTTCCAGCGCCACGCCCGACAGCGTGAAGTCGCGGATCGCCTGCTCGACCGCGACCCGGTCCTCGACGGCCAAGTCGGCAAACTCCGGCGACACGCTCAGCGCCACGAACACCTCGTACAGGTCACGGTTCTGCCCGACCTTCATGTCGTTCTCGACGAGCCGCTTCTGCCCCTCCGAATACGCCGCGCGCAGTTCGGGCGTGTCCGCGACACCGTGCAGGTGCGACACCGCCGACCAGATCGCGCCGATCTCGGTATTTGCGCGCTCGTATGGCAGCCACGCGCCCGCGAAATCGGTCGGCCGCGCGGTCGTCAGCGCCTCGACCATTGTCTCATGCCGCGCGATCGCCTCGTCCAGCGCAGGCGCGATCTGGTCGGGCGACAGTTCGGCGAAACGGGGCAGCGACAGCGTATCGAGAAGCGGGTTCGTCGGGGCAGTCATGGGAAATCCTTCAGCATTCGACGACGTTGACGGCCAGGCCACCAAGCGACGTCTCCTTATATTGCGAGCGCATGTCCTCACCGGTCTGGCGCATCGTCTCGATCACCGCATCGAGGCTGACGATATGGCAACCGTCCCCCCGCAGCGCCAGATACGCGGCGTTGATCGCCTTGATCGCACCCATCGTGTTGCGCTCGATGCACGGGATCTGGACCAGCCCGCCGATCGGATCGCAGGTCAGGCCGAGGTTGTGCTCCATGCCGATCTCGGCGGCATTCTCGATCTGTTCGTTGGTCCCGCCGAGCGCCGCGACCAGCGCGCCCGCCGCCATCGAGCACGCGACGCCGACCTCGCCCTGGCACCCCATCTCCGCCGCCGAGATCGACGCGCGCTTCTTGTAGAGAAAGCCGATCGCCGCCGCGGTCAGCAGGAAATCGTGCGCGCCCTTCGGCGTCGGGTCCTTGGTGAACGTCTCGTAGAAGCGCAGCACCGCTGGCAGCACGCCCGCCGCGCCATTGGTCGGCGCGGTGACGACGCGGCCCCCGGCGGCATTCTCCTCGTTCACCGCGAGCGCATACAGGCTCACCCATTCGAACACCGCGGAGGGATCCGCCGCGGTATCGCGCGCCTGCAACCCCTCGAACAACGCCTTCGCGCGACGCGGCACCTTAAGCCCGCCCGGCAGGATGCCGCCCTGCCGACACCCGCGATCGATCGACGCGAACATGGCGCCACGGACGGCATCGAGGAACGCATCAGTCTCGCTCTCCGGCCGCCAGGCGATCTCGTTCTCGCGGACGATGTCGGCGATCGTCATCCCCGTCGCATCGCCGGTCGCGAGCAGTTCCGCGCCCGACGAGAACGGCCGCGGCAACAGGATGTTCGCCTTGACCGGCCCCGACCCTGCCTCGACGATCGCGCCACCACCGATCGAGAAATAGGTCCGCTCGACACTGCGCCCATCACCGAACGAGGCAGTGAACGTCACCGCATTGGGATGCCCCGGCAGGAAAGTCTGCGCGTGGAACAGCAGATGTTGGCTCTCCTCGAACCCGATCTCGACCCGCTCCCCCAGCATCAGTCGCCCGCTCGACCGGATCGCCGCCAGCCGCACCGGGATCAGGTCAGGATCGATCGTCTCGGGCTGCGCACCACTCAAGCCCAGCATCACCGCGCTGTCGGTCGCATGCCCCCGCCCGGTCAGCGCGAGCGAGCCGTACAGATCGACGCGCACCGCCACCGGCTGCTCGTCCGCGACCAGATCCGCGAACAACCATGCCGCACGCATCGGCCCGACGGTATGCGAACTCGACGGCCCGATCCCGATCGTGAACAGGTCGTGGATGCTGATCGCCTGGTGGCAATCGGGACGAGCGCGGGCGTGTTCATCCGGGCAATCGACGGTCAACGGGTTCATGCCGAGATGCTCAGGCGGGATCGGCGACGACGTACGGCGCGCGACCCTCGACCGGCGCGGCAAACTTGGCGGAAACGTCCATCGTCCTTGGCATCCTTCAACCCCTGACTCGCCAGCCGGTCACGACGGCCGGCCAGCCCCACCGTAGCCACGGTCGACATCACAGTACGAGACGATGCCCCCCGTCGTCCATCCGAAGTGAGCGGAGCATGGTGGACAAAGCCCGCTTGCAGGTTGCCCGCGTCAATATCAACGCGCTCGGCAACAGCGGCGTTCGGAAGCGCCCGTGCAAGGGAGCTCCCGTTCCAAGATGAGGCTGCGCTGCATGCCCGCGGAGGGTTATCGCATGCGGTTAAAGGAAATATCACTCTAACGGATGTTGGCGGAGACGGAGGGATTCGAACTGTTCCGACAAACTATTGATCTGTCGCAAAAAGCGATTCGAACTTCCGATCCGCGTACCACGGAAAATACCACGGTGACTTTTCGGCCAAAAAACAACGCTTTGCGTCGCCAGTTCGACTTCGTCGATAGTAATCGAACCCACGGTATTGGGTCAAGTCAGACGCGCCATAAGGCGGCAAATTTCAACCCAGCAGTTCGAATCATGTTGACATATTTCTGACAGTGCGGCCCGGACCGAAACGACGTCAAAGTCCATGTGCGATCGCGTCAGCATGGAATTGCTCGGTTTCAGCGCGGAGGACTTCAACACGCTGCGACAGCCCTTCTCGACCTAAATGCGAGCACCATGCCGTCAGCTGGAATATACGCTATCGATTCTAATAATTAGCACGAAAACCTAATTTTCGCTCGACATAATAACCTAAAAGTAGAACAGCATGAAAACCTAATAACCGCGCAACATGAAAACCTAACGGTTGCGCATTCTCGGGTGAACGCCGTGGCCACTCCCCAGCAAAAGCTCGCAGACGCGCTCGATACGCTCCGCACGCTTCAGGACCGCGACCTCGTCGCCATCCGCAGCATCGATCTCAGTCGGCCCCAGCGCGAACTGCTCTTGAAGCATGGCTTCCTGCAGGAAGTCATGAAGGGCTGGTATATGCCGGCACGGCCCGAAGCCGGTCCTGGGGAAAGCACGGCTTGGTACACCTCCTATTGGGGCTTTTGCAGCGCCTATCTGAACGAACGCTTCGGTGAAGATTGGTCTCTATCCCCCGAAATTTCGATCGCCCTGCAAACGGGGAATCGCACGGTTCCCAGGCAACTCCTCGTGCGCGCATCGAAAGGCGGCAACAAGGCGACGGCACTGCCCTTGGGCACTTCTCTGTTCGACGTCCGTGCGGCAATTCCGGCGCCCGAAGATGTCGCGCTACAGGACGGATTGCGTCTCTTCTCGATCCCCGCTGCCCTCATTGCAAGTGCTCCCGGCCTATATGAAAACGGTGCGATCGACGCCCGAGCCGCATTGGCGACTGTGCGGGACGCATCCGAGTTGTTGGGGCAGTTGCTCGAAGGGGGGCACAGCGCGATCGCCGGCCGCCTGGCCGGCGCGTTCCGCAACATCGGGCGTGAACGCATTGCCGACGACATTTTGAAGGCGATGCGATCGGCAGGCTATACCGTGCGCGAGCAGGATCCTTTCATGGCTAAGCTCGAGACTCTCCTGCCGGCGCGTGAGCGCTCCCCCTATGCGGGCCGCATCCGCCTGATGTGGCAGGAGATGCGTGGAGCGATCCTTGAGCGATTCCCACCGCCGCCGGGCCGCCCCGCCGATATCGGCGCCTATCTCAAGCGCGTGCAGGATAGCTATGTCACCGACGCCTATCATTCCCTGTCCATTGAGGGCTATCGCGTCAGCCCGGAACTGATCGAGCGCGTCCGCAGCGGTACGTGGAATCCGGAAGTCGACGAGCAGGATCGCGAATACAAGGATGGACTGGCTGCACGCGGCTACTGGCTTGCCTATCAAGCGGTTCTCAAAAGCCTGAATCGCGTCCTGACCAACGAAAACCCGGGTCTCGTCGCTGACGAGGAGCATGGCGACTGGTATCGCGAGATGTTCGCGCCGAGTGTCACCGCAGGACTGATCAGCGCGAGCGACCTCGCTGGCTATCGCAACGGTCAGGTCTACCTGCGTGGCTCGATGCACGTGCCGCTCAACCGCGATGCAGTCCGCGATGCGATGCCGGTGTTCTTCGAACTGCTAAGTCAGGAAACCGAGCCAGCGGTCCGCGTCGTTCTTGGTCACTTCATCTTCGTCTACATCCATCCCTATATGGACGGGAACGGGAGAACTGGCCGCTTCCTGATGAATGTCATGCTCGCGGCTGGTGGCTATCCCTGGACGGTCGTACCCGTGGAGCAGCGCGCCGACTATATGGCCGCGCTTGAAGAAGCCAGTGGCCGGCAGAACATTCGCCCCTTCACGGAGTTCCTGGCGCGACTGCTGGACCGCGAACTGAGGGGAGAAACGGTTGCCCGGCTCCCGACAGCATGATTACCGGCCACTCTGATCCGCCGGAACCCAAGGTGGCCTCAATCCGATCTATCGAGAGTTGGCGCGCGCAATGAAGACGAGGGCGGTGCTTCCGGACTTAGTCTAAACCTTCCGCTTCTTCCCCTCGAAGCCATCCTTCACGTCATCGATCCAGGCGACGATCTCATGGTTGCTCCATCGCGCCGCGCAGGGCGACGGCTTGTAAGGCGCGGGAAACTTCCCTTCACCGATCAATCGGTAGATCATCGACTTGCCGAGGCCGACGCGGCGCTTGACCTCATCGAGTTTCACGAATCGATTCGGGATTGGTGCTTCGTCGCTCATGATCGACCCCAGCGTCGCTTACCGGCGCCACTCGGCGAGCCCCTCGCCCGCCTTGGCAAATCCGCGGTCGCTAGCGAGGAAAGCCGCAAGCATGTGCGGGATGAGGTCGGCGATCGATTGGTCTTCACCATAGGTCTGCTGGTAGATCGCGGCATAGTCCGCCAACGCCTTATGCAATTCCGGCGCGACGCTGATCGCCACTCTGCCCGGGGTCCGATCCGGCAGGCATGCAAGCTTGAGCTCGGTCATGCTCCCTATCCTTTCCATGGTGCGAGAATGAGATCGCGATGGACGATGAGCCGGACCGGAGCACCGGGCCGGATCGTGATCGTCGGCTGAACCTGCAGATTGCGCGAGGTGATCTGGTCCCCGGCGCGTGATGCATTCTGCTGCGTAGACTCGCGGATCGCCTGGACGAGATCGCTTTCGCCCGAGAAGGTCACGTTCGCGCCAACCCCGAGCAGCGTCGAGATTGCAACCCCTTTCAGCAACGACCAGGTATGAAATTCACCTTATCCGCGAGCCCAGCATAGCCCGACGGATCGGTGGCGGGCACGTTGTCGAGCCGGATCGAGCTGCCGTCGGGCAATATGATCCGCTGCCATGCGATCAGCGCACGGCGTTGGCCGAAGGCGACGACGCTGTCGTAGCTGCCGATCAGACGCGCACCTTGCGGGATAAGCAGGATCGATCCGGTCGCGCTATCGTAGACGCGTTCGGTGACCTGCGCCGTGACGAGCGCCGGCAAATCCGACCGCAGCCCGGTGATCAGACTGGCAGCGATGATGCTGCCCGCCGACAGCATGTCTGGCGATGCAGGCGCGGCCAGCCGATGTCTGTTGACGTCGCCGCCCGTATCCTTGCTGGCGACGAAGTCCGCCTTGCGCTGCTGGGTGTTCGGATCCCGATCGGAATCGATGGCCAGCTTCGCCCCGTCGGCCGGAGGAATGCTCGGCTCGGCCTGCGGTGACTCCGCCGCAACCGAGGGAACAGAACGGTTGCCGGCTTGCACCAACACAGTAGATTCCCGTGCGGCGCGCAATTCCGACGCGCGCCGGTCGCGCTCGGTGGCCGCGGCTTGGTCCGCACGCTGGCCCGGCGTTGCAACCGACTCGGTTGCCATCGCCCGTCGATGCTCGAGGATAGGACGTCCGAGATCGCCCGGCAGCGGCGGACCAAGCTTCGGCGCCTCTCCATAGCTCGCGGGCAGGGCGCTCAGCGCGTCGGTCGGCGGTTTGGCGACGACGGTCTGATCGTCGGGCCGGCCCGCCAGGTGGAGCCCGCCTGGGCGGAGCGCGACCCACGCCGTTGCGATCAGACTGGCCGAAGCGAGAGAAGCCGGCGTAGCGGCAGCAGCCGGTCCTCGGCGGAGACGAGCCCGCGCAGGCGATAATGAAGGAGCACCGCTTCCTCCCCGGTCAGCCTGCCTTCCTCAACGTCCAGCCGGATGTGATGCCAGCCGTCCGATAGAACGACATGCTCGCGCCCGGCTTCGTCCACGGCAACGGCGAGCCAAGGAGCAATTCGATCAAGGCGCAGACTATCGGGGTGAGAAGGATCGGCAGGCATAGCGGCAACCGCAATCGTCCCTGGATCGAAATCGGCATGCCAGATGATCCGGGCCGCTGGCGCGGCGCGGCTCGGATGCTCGGCGAAAGTGAAGCCCCCACTGCAGCGGATCCAGGCGCGGGGCGGGCTGGGCGCCACGCGTCGCGCGCGCGCGCGCGCCAAGCAACGTAATCGGGATCGCGACGCAGCCACTCCCACATCAATCCTGCGCGATCGATGTCCCGCAACCGCGCATAGTCGGACGCGCTGCGCCAATCCGGAGGTCCGCCCTCCGCATCAGAAGCGCTCACCTTCTGTCCGCCCCAAGCGCAACCACGCCGACAGACATGATGCCAATAGCCGACCCTCTGATCGACATGGCAGTGATAGGCGTCCGCGTCGCACCTGTCGGACCACCACTTTTGTCTCCGAATTGTCTGTGATACTTATCTGCTAGTGGTCTCGCCGCGCGGCGGCCTGAGAAACCGCCGCCTGGCGCTAGCAAGGGGGAAAGGGCGAGCACCGGGGTCACGGGGGCTTGAGACGCCGCCGGGTGTCGCAACACAGCGCAATGCGTTTCGATACAGTAGCGACGCATTTCAGGAATGTCGTCGAGTCGGTGGCAAGCGCCGACGAACTTGCGATCGCGATGGAGATGATAACGCCCCTTCTGGGATTCGAGCATTATGCGTTGTCGCACCACACCGACATCGATGCGGCGCGCGGCAACGCAGTCCGGTTGCACGATTACCCCGAACGATGGGCAAACTATTATGAGCGCAACGCCTTGAGCGTGACCGATCCGGTGCATCGCGCCAGCCATGTCACGAGCTCGGGCTTCTGCTGGTCCAACATGCCAAACATGATCCCGCTCACCGCTAGCGACCAGCGCATGCTGGCGCTCGGGCGTGATCAGGGGATCGGCGACGGCTTCACGGTTCCGGCACACGTCCCAGGCGAGGCACGCGGATCGTGCTCGTTCGCGAACCGCGCGGGGCGGCCGATGCCGATGCACATGCTGCCGCTGGCGCAACTCGCCGGCAACTTCGCGTTCGAGGCGGCACGCCGGCTCTGGACCGCCCGCGGGCATCGATCGCTGCCGCGCCCGCTGCTGACCGACCGCCAGCGCGACTGCGTGCTATGGATTGCGCGCGGCAAGGGCGACTGGGAGGTGGGCTGCATCCTCGGCATCAGCGAGGAAACGGTCGCGCGCCATGTCAGGAATGCCTGCGAGCGCTATGAAGTGAACAAGCGGACATTGCTGGTGATCCGGACGCTGTTCGACGGAACGCTGACCTTCACCGATCTGGTCGGCCGCTGATATACCCCTTTCCCGGTATGGCGGCAGCAGCAGCTTTTGCCCGACCCTGGCTCGATCACACGACCAGGGAGACCCACGATGCTGCACATTCTCCAGTCCACTGGCGGCCCCGCGTCCGACGATGCGCTGCGCGCGATGTTCGCGGCGCGAAAATCGGTCTTCGTCGATCTGCTGAAATGGGACGTTCCGGTCCTCGACGACGCCTATGAGGTCGACCAGTTCGACGACGTCCACGCCACCTATCTGATCCTAGCCGAGCCGGACGGCACGCATCTCGGATCGACGCGGCTGCTGCAGACGACGCGACCGCACATTCTCGACAGTCTGTACGCCATGCTCTGCGAGGAGGCGCCGCCGCGCGCCGTCGACATTTTCGATATCACCCGGTTTTGCCTCGACCGGCGGATGACCGCACGCGAGCGCCGTGCCGTACGCGACACGCTGGTGACCACCTTGGTCGAGCACGCGCTGGCACACGGAATCCGGGCCTACACGGCGATCGCCGAGATCGGCTGGTTCCAGCAGATCCTCGCCTTCGGCTGGCACTGCGCCCCGCTGGGCCTGCCGCAGATGGTCGACGGGGCGATGCTCGTTGCGCTGAAAATCGACGTGACGACCGAAACGCCCGCGTTGCTCGCGAGAGCCGGCATTACCGTGCCGCCCGCCCCTCGCGACGAACGTCTCGCGGCCTGACGGGAGAAGAACCATGTCGAACACGACCGTCCTCACCGACGCGATCTCGCACCACACCGCCGAACTCGCCGCGCAGGGCTTCTGCATCATTCCCGATGCGCTCCCCCCCGACATCGTCGCCGCGCTCGATGCGGTTCTCGCAGAGGATTTCGCCCGGACACCGTTCGGCCAGGGCAGCTTCTACGGCAGCACCACCAAGCGGTTCGGGCGACTCCTGGTACGCTCGCCCGTAGCCGTCGCGCTTGTCCAGCACCGGCTGATCCTCGGCATCGTCGAGACGGTGCTGTCGCCGTGGTGCGACTGCATCCAGCTTAACACGACCCAGGCGATCGCGGTGCACCCCGGCGCACCCGCGCAGTTGCCGCACCGCGACCAGGACATGTGGCGCGGCCCGGTCGGCGAGATCGAATATCTCGTCAACGTGATGTTGCCGCTGACGCCGTTCACGCACGACAATGGCGCAACGCTGGTCTGGCCTCACAGCCACGGTAGACGGGCCCTCGATGCGGACCTGGGCGGTGAGTCTGTAGCTGCAGAGATGGCCCCGGGGGCGGCCCTGCTCTTCCTCGGGTCGACGCTGCACGGCGCCGGCGCGAACCTGAGCGACACGATACGGCGCGGTCTGGTGGTCGGCTATTCGCTCGGTTGGCTCAAACCCCATGAGAATCAATGGCTGGCCTACCCGCCTGCCGTTGCCCGCCACTTCCCGTCGGACCTGGCGGCGCTCGTGGGATACCGCCAGCATCGTCCCAATCTCGGCAATTACGAAGGGCAGTGCCCTTCGGTGCTGCTCGACGGCGATGCAGACCGTCCGCTCGGGGCGATCGACGCGCTGCGGCCGGACCAGCAGGCGCTGGTCGATGCCTATGCGCAGGAACGGAGACAGGCCTCATGAATTCCGGTCCTACGGTCGAACGCGTCCACGACATCCTCAGAGCGCGGATCCTGAGCCGCGAGTTCCGGCCGGGCGACCGGCTCGATCCGGCGGTTCTCGCAGCGCCCTTGTCGGCAAGCGTCACCCCGGTCCGGGATGCGCTGCACCTGCTGACCGGTGAAGGCCTGGTCGAGACGCGCACCAGCGGCGGCTTCCACGTTCCCGCACTCGATGAGCCAGGGCTGAAGGACCTGTACGATTGGGCGGCGGAACTGCTGGTGCTGGCCATTCGGTCCTGGCCAAAGATCGCCTTCGCAAAACCGGTGGGACGCGAGATAGAGCATCGTCCGATCGCCGATCGCGTCGGCGACATTTTCCGGGAGATCGTCCGCCAGTCGTCGAATCGCGAGCATGTCCTGGCAATCGGTCGACTCAACGCCCGACTGCACGCGGTACGAACGGTCGAGCCGCTCGTGCTCGAGCATACCGACGAGGAGCTTGCCGCGATCGAAGCCGCAGCAACAGGCGGCGAACGCGACGCTCTTCGCCGTCTCGTTACCGCCTATCATCGCCGACGCCGCCGGCTAGCGGCCGAGATCGTGCGCACGGTCTACCGATCCGAATGATCGCGTGCGCCCTTCAAACAATCTCGAGATAGAATCCGTATAAAGTTCGTATAGCGTTACGTCGCTTCTAGCCTGTTTCGTGCTGCGGATGTGCAGCGAACAAGGAGAAGTGAAATGGAACGCAATGACGAACCCTGCGCCGACCTGATCGATCTCGGCGCGGCCAGCACCGTGACCAAGGGCCCGAGGGGGGAATTCCCCGATATACTGGAGGGCCAGCTGGTCGCTGGACTCAGCAACGATTGAGCGACGGGCGCGCGGCCGATCCGGCCGCGCGCCTTTCGGCCATGGGTTACACACTCGCGCCCGGCGTCAGCTTCTGCCGCGTATCCGATCGGATGATGTTTCTCGACATCAAAGCCGATCGATATTTCTGCCTCTCTTCGACCGCGGAGCAAAGTTTCGCGCGTCTGATCGACGGGGCGCCGACTACTGAGGAGGACGAGATCATTCTCGCCAGTCTCGCGCGACATGGACCGCTGACCGATGGTAGCCACGGAGGTCCGCTCGTGCCCTGCCTTGCCACGGTCGCAACGCGAACGGCTCCGCCTGGCCTCGCCATACCGCTCCGCCCTGCGCAACTCTTACTCGCGGCCGGCAGTCTGGCGCTCGCCCCGCTGCGCTTGCGACTGTTCGGACTGACGGGCGTGATACGCGCGCTGCAGGCCCGCAAGGCGCAGGCGACAATCCCCGAGCCCCATGATCGCGAGTTAACCGCAACCGCCGCGGCATTCGCACAGCTGCGCTACGTGGCGACCGCGCATGATCGGTGCCTGACGCGGTCGATCGCGCTGGCGAGCCGGCTGTACGCCCAAGGGCTGTCCGCCGAACTGGTGCTCGGCGTCCAGCTGCGGCCTTTCGCTGCCCATGCCTGGGTCCAAGCAGGCGATCGCGTGCTCAACGATCGCGTCGACGTGGTGCGCGACTTCACGCCGATCCTGGTGGTCTGATGACCGATCGCTTCTTTGCGCTGATCGGCGGCGGATCCGACGAGCACGCCGCGATCGCGGCGACGGTGGCCCGCGCCCCACTCCTGCATATCGCCTACGCGCAGCGCGGCTGCCTGGTGGTGGTGGAGCGCGGCGCATCGGTCGTTCCCGTCGATGATCGCGGCGTCGTGATCGGCCCGCTGTTCGCCGTCGGGCGGCGTGGACAGCAGCACGCGCTCAGCGCGAATGAGGCGGCGGCGGTCACGGCAAGTGCGGGCCATCACCTGACGCGTGCCTATTGGGGCGGGTATGTCGCGATCCTGCCGGCTGTGGGACAAGACTCGGTCGATGTACTGCGCGCGCCGTTCGGCGAACTGCCGTGCTTCTATGCACGCACCGGATCGCGGTGGATCATCGCGTCCGACGTGGCATTGCTCGCACGATACGGTGGGTTCCAGCCCTCGCTCGACTGGGCGGCGTTGGCCCGATTCCTTTGCGCCCCGACGCTTCGCAGCAGCGAAACCTGTCTGCGCGGGCTCCAGGAAGTGCGCGGTGGCGATCGCCTCACTGTCGCCGGGCCCGCCGCCACCACGGCGTGCCTGTGGTCGCCATGGACGTTTGCCGCGACCGATCGGCAGCTGCTCGATCCGGTCGAGGCAGCCCGTCGCCTGCGCGCAGACATCGTCTCGGCGATCGCCACGCGCGGCTCGACCGCCAAGCGCAGCGTCCTGATGTTGTCGGGAGGCCTCGACTCGTCGGTTGCTGCCTGCGCTGCAGCGCAAGACGGCGTGGCGCTGCGTTGCGTCAATGTCCGCACGAACGATCCCGGCGGCGACGAGCGTCGCTATGCGCGCTCGGTATGCGATCACCTCGGGTTTGCGTTGGAGGAACGCGCCTTCGCGCTGGATGGCATCGATCTCGCTCGATCGGCCGCCGCGGCGCTGCCGCGCCCGGTAACGCGCGCGTTCGAATACGAGGCCCGGCGCCAAGCGTACGCCGTCGCTGCCGAAGTCGGCGCCGATCTCGTGCTGACCGGCGGCGGCGGTGACAACATCTTCTGCTCGCTGCAGTCGGTTACGCCGCTGCTCGATTGTCTGGCCTCGTTCCCCGACCGCCGGGAATTCTGGCGTGTCGCGCGCGAGATTTCGGAATTTTGCGATGCGAGCCTTGTGACCGTCGTGCGCCGTGCATGGCGTCGCTCCTGGAAGAAGCGCCGTCCGATCCCGACCGATGTCGACCTGCGTTTCCTGTCGGCGGCGGCCCGCGAGCAGGCCGCGACGTTGCCGCGGCATCCCTGGTTGCGACCGCCGAAGACGGTCCTGCCCGGAAAGGCCGCACACGTATCGCTGCTGCTGGGCACGCAGCACCTTACCGAGGACAGCGACCCGCAGGCGGACCGCCGCCTGCTCTCTCCATTGATTTCCCAGCCCGTCGTCGAGCTGTGCCTGCGCATCCCGTCCTGGATGTGGTTCGATCGCGGTTGCAACCGCGCGGTCGCCCGGCACGCATTCGAAGCCGATCTGCCGCCCGACGTCGCGTGGCGGCGGTCGAAAGGCTCGCCCGACAGTTTCCTGGTCGAGATGTTCGAAGCCAATCGGGACCAGATCCGGGCGCTATTGCTGCACGGCAATCTCGCGCGTCATGGCTTGCTCGACACGGATGCACTCTCACCGCATCTCGATGACGTGGGTCCGGTGCACGGATCGGACCATGTCCGAATCCTCCGGCTGGTCGATATTGAGGCATGGACGCGCTGCTGGCCCGCTTAAGGTGAACCGCTTCCGGCAACGGTC
Source organism: Sphingomonas sp. PP-CE-3G-477 (assembly GCF_003050745.1). GTDB lineage: Bacteria > Pseudomonadota > Alphaproteobacteria > Sphingomonadales > Sphingomonadaceae > Sphingomonas. The sequence goes on from NZ_QAOF01000008.1 coordinate 41,512, forward strand.
GCCCGATCGCTGCTCGCACGCGCGGCGCGCAGGGCGCGCCAGCGCTCATATTGCACCGTCTTGCCAGGATCGGGGTCTTCGCGCCCCTGCAGCCAGAAGTCGAACCAGTCGAGGTCGCGCGCATAGTCCGCCAGTCGGTGTACCGGCTGCGTGCGGGTGTGGTATTCGGCGGGATAGACGTACATCTCGACCGGCTTCCGCTTCTCGCGCAGTGCGGTGAATGCTTCCAGGCCGAGCAGATATTCGCGGTCGGCGAGCTGCATCAGGATTGGCGCCTTGATCCGGTCGGCGTTCAGCGACAGCGCCATCGGTTTCCAGAAGCGCGTGCCTTCCTCGGTTGCCAGCGGATAGTGTCGCACCGCGCGATTCCAGTCGGCCCAGGCGATGCCGCCATAGGTCATGACCGTCTTGGGATCTTCGCAGCAGGTGCTGATCGACGCGGCAGCGAAGCGATCCGAATTGATCAGCGCATATTCGACGGTCGACACGCCATCGCTCAGGCCCGTGATCCCTACCCGGTCGGGATCGACGCCGCCGCGTGCCACGGCAAGGTCGACGCCGGCCAGGACCGATGACATCAGGCTTTTACGCTCGGCCCAATCCTTGGTCATTGCGGTGATGATCTCGTCGATCGTGCGCAGGTTCGGAAAGGCGGCGCCGTAGATCGGCGGCCGCTCGATGCTGAGAACGGCAAAGCCCCGCGCCGCCAGTGGGAAGATGGGATGCGCGTCGCCGGTCCCGCCGCGGAGAAAGCCGTCGCTATGGTATTGGACGACCACCAAGGGCAGCGTGGTGCCGGGGACATGACCCGGCGGGAGGACGAGATCCCCCCAAGCGGGTAGTCCGATATCGTTGCGCCAGGTCAGGCGTTCGACCGTGCCGAGCTCGAGACGGGCAAAGCCCGGATTCGGATCGAACAGCGTCGAGACCCTGCCCGTCGCGAGATCGATCGAGACCAATCGTCGCGGCGTGGTCGCATTCTCGGCGGTGCAGAACAGCCGTCCGCCGCGATGGGTGCAGCCGATGAGCCAGTCGCTGCTCGCCAGTATCCGCCGTGGGTCGCCGTGCCCCGGCCGCCAGCGGTACAGTGCCATCCGTCCCTTGGCCCAGCCTTCGCGGCGCAGGAAGACCAGCGCGCCATCGTCGGCCCACCACAGATCGACGATACCGTCGCTGCACGTGTCGGCGAGACAGGGGCGTTTCCGGTGCGCCCGGTCGGCGACCCAGATCCGCAAGGGACTGAGCGGCGCGGGCGACACGCGCTCGGTGCCCGCCGTCCGTCCATCCCGCGCGAGGATGTCCGTATCGGAACGGGCGCTCCCGCCGCTGGCGACCGGTAACAGCCGCGCGTCCCCAGGTTCGGCGGGCCGAGCCCGGCCGCCGTCCACGCCGATCCGAAAGATCGTCTCGGGCACGTCGGCTTCGCGGATCTGCGGCCGCGGCCCGGCATTGGGCGTCACCCGCGCATCATAGAGGTAGCCGGTCCGCGCCTCGGCATCGAGGGCGCGGCGCGCGGATTCGACGCCCGGCCGGCTCACGAACACCAGCTCCTGCCCGCCGGGCGCCCAGGCCCAGCGCTCGATATCGACGGGCGAGCGGGTGATCGCATTGGCGCCGCTGCCGTCGGCGCGCGCGCGCCAGATCTGCGTCACGCCGCCAACCCGCTTCAGATAGGCGACCCATCGACCATCGGGCGACCATGCCGGGACCACCAGGTCGGGAAAGCCGGTATTGACGAACAACCCGCGCTTGAGGTCGCTGGCCGTGATCATGTCGCCGCCCTGGTCGATGATGCGCGCCGCGCCGCCGCGCGTCGGCAGGACGACCAGTGCCCGGCAATAGCCGTTGCTGGCGATGTCGCCGCGACTGAGGACGAAGGCAATCGACGTCCCGTCGGGCGCGATCGCCAGGGGACTCGGCAGCGCAAAGAAGGATGGGTCGGGCATGCCGATGTCGCGAAGCGCGATCAGGTCGCGCGCCTCGATCCGCCGCCGTGGGGCGCTCGCCTCCGCCGCGTTCGGCAGCAGGTCACGGCATTCGGCCCAGGCCGGCGTCGCCACCGTCAGGCTGAGCAGGAGCAGCGCCCCCCTCACCATGGCTTCGAAACCGAAAGGCTGATGACCCGTCCGAGCGGAGAATAGTTGGTCGAGTCGTAGGGTGTGTCATAGGGTAGCGTGGTGGCGATCGGCGCCGGCTGGGCATTGAACAGGTTCTGCACCGACGCGATGATATCCAGGCCGCCGAGCACCCCGCCGTCCGCCTTGTAGCGAATCGTAAAGTCGACCGGCGTCATGCCGCCGATGCGCTGGCTCGACGCCGTGCGGTTATCGGTGACCGGCCCGATATGCGTGACGTTGGCGGTCGCGGTGATCGGTCCGACGGTCCAGCCGAGATCGCCGCGCAGGCGCCAATGCGGCGGGTTGAAGATGAGCCCGGCAAGCTGGGTGACGGGAAGTGCCGGGCCGATCCGGCGCTCGCTCTTAAGATAGGCGGCATTCGCCGATGCCGAAATCCGGCCTAGACCCAGCTTTCCGACATAATGCGCCAGCACGTCGACGCCGCGCACCGACTGGCGGCCGGCATTGACGCTGTTGTTACGCACCAGCGCGACGACGTTGGCGGGATTGTAGGCGATCGCGCCGCTGACGTTGGTGAAGATCCCGGCGCCCGCAAGCACGTCCGCCTGGGTCGCGGCGTCGGGGTTGAGCGTCACGAAGCCAGCATAGGCGGGATTGCTAAGGGCCGACGATACCGACGGGATCGGCGTGACGATCCGGTCGCGATAGTCGACGGAGAAATAGCTGGCCTCGATGCCGAACCCTTCGAGCCCACGCGGATGGAGGTCGATCGTTGCCGACCAGTTGGTCGACCGCTCGGGCTCGAGCCCCGGGTTACCGCCGAGGGTCAGGAGCGCGGTCGCTGTTGCCGGATACCCCTGTCCGCCCACGGTCGTGGTCCGGGTCAGATAGACGGTCTGCGGCTGGTACTGCTGGTAGAGCGTCGCGGCGCGGAAGCTCTTCCCCCAGCTGCCTTTGAGCGACACGTCGGCGGTCGGCGCATAGATCAGGCCGAACTTCGGCGTCGCCACGTGCGCGACGCGGCGATAATCCTCGTACCGGACCGCCGCGCTCAGCGTCAGGCTGTCGACGAACGGAATTGCGTTGGCGCGTCCCACCAGCGGGAGGCTCAATTCGCCGAAACCATAGGTATCGGACTGGGACCGGTCGATATTCTGGATGCCGTTGACGCCGGTAAAACGACGGAAGTCGATCCGGCGATGGCCGGCACCGAGCGCCACCTTCACCGCGCCGCCGGGCAGCGAGAGCAGCTTGCCGTCGGTTGAGAGTTCGATCGAGCGTGCACGATTGCGGTAATAGCCGCCGGTGTTGACCGATCGCACGCCGCCCTGGACGGTCTCGCCACCATAATCGACCTTGTCCTGGCCATAGGTGCCGGACAGCATGACGTCCCAACCCGAGGCGGGGGTCCAGGACAAGGATGGCGACAGTCCGAAAGACTGGGCCCCCGAGTAGGTCGTGCCGCGACTCACCGCCAGGTTTCCGCCAATCGCCAGCGGATAGGTCAGGTCGGTCCAGCGCTTGTTGAACATGCCGTCGACCGCGAGGGTGAGATCGTTCACGATCGCCTGCCGACCGGAACCGATCACGCTGTGATGGCGCTGCGCGGGAAAGAGCGTCAGGCCGGGGGAGCGTGTCGCGGCATAGTCGCGCTGGCCCGCCGTGATCGCGCCGTTGCTGCCATGTTCATATGCCAGGAGGACGTTGCCGTCGCGCCAGGTCTTGCCTGCCGTCGCACCATAGAGCTGCGAAAAGCCGCCGCCGTCGGTGGCCCCGCCGAGCCGGGCACTGGTTTCCAGTCCGTCGAGGTCGCGCCTGAGGATGATGTTGACCACCCCCGCGACAGCATCCGAGCCGAACAGCGCGGATGCGCCGTCGGGCACGACATCGACCCGGTCGACCGCGCCGAGTGGGATGGTGGAAATGTCGATGCTCTGCTTGGCGGCATTGTAGGACAGGCGGTGGCCGTTGAGCAGGGTCAGCGTCGCATCGCTGCCGAGCCCGCGGAGGTTGATCGAGGCGCCGCCGCCGACGTCGCCGCCATTGGCCTCCGGCACGTTGAAGCCGATACCGGGATTCTGGCCCCCGCCGAAATTCTGCGGTAGCGCACGTAGGGCATCCGGCAGCGTCGCACGCCCGGAATCGAGGATCGACTGTCGATCGACCACGATCACCGGCGCGGCGACCGGGGCACCACGAATACGCGAGCCGGTCACGACGATGTCATCGCGGGCCCGGTCGCTGGCAGCATCGGCAAGGGGATCGTCCTCAGTTTCGACGATCAGCGTCCCCCCGCTGACGCGGGCTCGCAGACCAGTTCCAGCGAGCAGCAGGGCAACGGCCCGCTCGACCGTATAGTCTCCCTTGAGCGCGGGCGCCCGTAGGCCGCGCACGAGGGACGCTGGCACGAGAATGTTTCGACCAGACGCAAGCGCGACGGCGCGCAACGACTGGCCGAGCGCCTGCGCAGGCAGGGCATAGATCGCAGTTTCAGGTTGGCCGGCATATGCGTTAGGCACCATCGCGACGATAAGGGTCACGCTTCCCAGCGTGAGCGAAAGCGCGTCGCGCAAGCCGGTATGTCGCATTGATGGTCCCCTTTTCTCGGCCCGCAGTGTGCGGTGCCGTTCAAAGAGGACGACGACGGTGTCGCGCCCTACCCTACGCTTTTTTCGCGGCGGTCAGCACGATCGTGCCACTCGGCCGCTTGATGAGCGGCAGGGAGAACATGTCGGCGACGGCTCGGGCGAAACCGTCTGGATCGGAAACCCGGAATGCGCCGGTGATCCTGAACTCCCCTATTTCGCGGTCCGGGAATTCGATCTGGCGGCTATTGTAGCGGTTGATCGCGGCGATCGCGGCGGCAAGGCGCACGCGGTCGAACGACAGCATGCCGCGAGTCCAGCCCAGTTCGCCCGGCTCCGCCCGTCCGAGTGACGAAACGCCGTACGTCGGGTCGAAGACAGCTTGTTGCCCTGACGCGATCCGGGTTGTCCCGCCATCTGGCCCTGAGAGCACCACGTCCTCCCGCCACGCGACCACACGGACAAATCGATCGTCCTGCGCGACATCGAATTGCCCCTCACCGGCGACAAGCGTACCGTTCGGCGCTGCGACGACAAGGCCCGCGCCGCCGCGTGCTACGTGGAAACGGACGCGCCCCTTGATCAATCGAACCCGAAGCCCGGTTTCGGCGTCGGTGACCGCGATGGCCGCGCCGGCATCCAGCGTGACACGCGCACCGTCGGCGAGCGTCACGGTGCGAACCGCCCGGTCGTTGCTCGCATATTCGTGGATTGCCGCCGGTGTTCCCGGACTCCCGAGCTGCCCCATCGTTAGCACGCCAATTGCGGCGACGAGCAGGAGCGAAACGGCGATCACCGCATAGCGGACCGCCGGGCGACCGGACCATATAGCGGCACGACGAAGGTCGCGTCCTCGCCCGAGCGCCGTGTTGGTCAGGAACGCGCTCTGATCCCAGCGTAGCTGCAGCCGCGCATAGGCCGCGTCGTTTTCGGGATCCGAGGCTCGCCACGCGTCGAGGTCGTCTGCCCATTGCGAGGCGTCAGGTCCGCGCATCCTTGCGAACCAGCCTTCGGCATCGGCCGGCGCGCGGTCACCCGCGGCTTCGCCGCGCCCGTCACTCATCGGGCGGCAAGGACGCGATCGACGAACGCGATTGCCTGGGTCATGTGCTTTTCGACGCCTTTCACGCTCAATCCTGTCCGCCGAGCGATCTCTACATAAGAATAGCCATCGATGCGATGCGCGAGGAATATCTCTCGGGTCCGCGGCTTCAGGCGCTGCAGTGCGCGTTCGAGACGGCGGAGCATGTCGCGCGTTTCGAGAGCTGCGATCTGGTCGGGTGCGCAGAGGTCGATCTCGTCGACGGGTACGTGGTGGGCAGAGGCGCGTCGGAGCTCGGTCTTGGCATCGTCGAGTGCGAGATTGGCAGCGGATCGTTGCAGATACCCGGCGGGGTTGACGATATCCGCCCGTGCCTCCGGGCTGAGCCCGGCGAAGCGAGCGAACACCCGTTGGACGAGATCGCCCGCATCGTCATGAGACGTACGGCGGCGGAAGAAGCGCAGCAGGCTCGGGCGTTGCTCGCGATAGAGTAGCTCGATCGGCGACGGGCCGGCGGGAATGACCCGATCGTCCGGCGGGAGCGGGTCGCCTTCGAGTACGGCGCGCTGCGGAGGCAGGCTCCCCCTCAACGCCTCGCCCCCGCCCGGCGAGCAGGACTGCCTTCCTGCTGGTTCGACCATGTCTGCACCGCGCCTCGCCTCCATCCGCGAGGCGACGCCGACGACGAGCCGGGTGTAGAGAACATGCTTGAGACATGCGCCGATGCCTTTGGCCGCAAGCGGCTTGGACATACGCAACGGCCACCCGGCCGCGTCGATGGCGGGTCATTTCATCCCAAGCGAGGTTCTCAAGCCTCGGCGCCGCTTGCGCAGCGCTCGTACAGCTTAACCTGCCAGTGCAGAGAAGCAATATGCAAGTCTCATGTGGTTCATCGAGCATCGATTTGACAAATATGTAATAGCCTGATGCCGATAGTACCTAGAACCGCGTATCCCCCCTCGACGATGAGGCGCTTGAATATGCCGGCCGGTCAACCACTTAAGTCTCGACTGCTTATCGGGAATAGCAGGCTGCCGCCGCCGGTGAGCGGCCAGAGCGAGCGCAATACCGCGATCGCCTGGCGCGTAAGCGGCACCAGATGATCGCCACCCAACTCCGCCTTGCGCTCGAGATCGCCCTTCATCCGGGACGTGGGGATACGCCACAAAGGCTCAGCCCCGTTGAGATCCTCGAACTCATCCCAGACCGCACCGCGCAATTCGCTCGGACGCACCGCGGTTAGCGCCAGAAAGCGCAATGCGAGCCGGGTGATCGGCCGTGCATAGTCCTCGGCGGTGATGATCATCTTTCGCAGCGGTACGAGATCGACGATCGCGGGCTGACGTCCCTTGCGCAGCGGCTTCAGCACCGCGCCGAGCTTCTCGGCCGGATCGGTCTGCGCGATGCCTTCTGCGATGGCATAGACGAACACCGCCGAGATCCGCTGCCGGACCCGCTCGGCGGTCTCGATCGAACCCCGGGCCTCGATCTCGCGCAAGACGCCGAGCACGAGCGGCGGAGTCTGCTGGGCTATCGGCAAATCACCGATCGATGGGAAAACGTCCCGCTCAAGGCTGCGGATGATGTCGGCGGCATGGACCTTGGCCCATTGCGACCGCGAATTCTCGTGCCAGGCACGCGCGGTGCGCTCGAAGGTCTGGCGGCCGGCTTCGATGTTCGCCTCGACCTTGAGCCGCTTCAGGACGTTCGGGTCATGGCCCTCGCACAGCGTCGTATAGGCTTCGTCGCGTTTCGCCCGTGCGTCCGCCAGCGACAGCAACGGGTAGGCGCCAAACGCCATCGTCCGCTGCTTGCCGTCGTAATCGTAGTTCCAGCGCCAGAGCTTTCCGCCGCTAGAAGTGACCAGCAAATGGAGGCGATTGGCGTCCGTGAGTTTGTAGGATTTTTCGCGCGGCTTGGCGGCGCGAACCTTCGCGTCTGTAAGCATTTTCGGTCTCCCAAAATACCACGTTTTTTGGCCGCGCGTACCACGTTTCAGTACCTCCGAAGCGCCGGATGGGCGTGGACGGGTACGAACGACCGTGGCCGAACTGGTCAGCTAAGCGTCGGTAATTTGGGAGGAAAAGTCGATATCGGTGGCCCTGTGCGGACCCCTGTGGACTTGCCGATGGCGGAGACGGAGGGATTCGAACCCTCGGTACCAGTAAACCCGGTACGGCGGTTTAGCAAACCGCTGGTTTCAGCCACTCACCCACGTCTCCGGCTGCAGCAGATGCGGGGCTATAGCGAGGGTCGGGCGGCGGGGCAACGGCTGTAATGCGCTATTCCGACGCGAAATCGACACGGGCCGGTGGTTCGTTCATTGCGCGGCAAGGCGCATCTTGGTTACCTAGCCGCAGCGGGCGCATTCGCGTTCTGGGGAATAGTTGATCATGCGTAGCTTCTGGCTTGGCCTTGGCGTCCTTGCAGCCACCTTGTGCGGCGGTGCGCCGGGTATCGCGGCGGCACAGGTCCGCACGATCGATCCCAACCAGGCGATCGACGGCGACCTTTCCGCGCAGCCTTCGCAATATCGCGCCGGCCAGTCAGTTCCGCAAACAACGACGCAGCCGTCGCGGCCCGCCGATCAGGACGTTCCGGCCGAACCGACGCCGACACCGGCGCCACCGCCCGCGACGAACGCCCAGCGTCCCGAAACGCGGGCCGAGGCGACGATGCAGGCCGCCGACACCTATGAACGCGACGACCTGCTCGCCGCGGGCGAAGGGGTGTTCGGCAAGGGTGCAGCAGGGCTTGGCGGCATCCTCGAGAACATCCTGAAGGACCAGGGTCAGCCCAACGCCTATATCGCCGGCCGCGAGGCGTCCGGGGCGTTCATCCTCGGCGTCCGCTACGGCTCGGGAATCATGAGCCACAAGGTCGAGGGCCAGCAGCCGGTCTATTGGACGGGGCCATCGGTCGGCTTCGACGTCGGCGGCGACGCGAACAAGGTCTTCGTGCTGGTCTACAACCTCTACGACACCGAAGAGCTCTACAAGCGCTTCCCGGCCGTAGAAGGCCGGCTGTACCTCGTCGGCGGTTTCGCCGCGACCTATCTCCGCCGCGGCAACGTCGTCCTGATCCCGATCCGTCTCGGCGTCGGCTGGCGCGCAGGGGTGAACGTCGGGTATATGAACATCACGCACAAATCGAGGTGGCTGCCGTTCTAAGCGCAGCGCGGCAGCGGGCTACGCCCGCCTGACTCGCGCAAGCCCGGCCGGCGGGCTTCAGCCTGTCCGACGACGTGGGCTTCGCCCACGGCGCGCGCCCAGACACCGAAGTCCCTCGTGGCGCAAAGCCAAAGCCACGCCCACAAGTTGACGCCCCCACCCCACACGCTACGCCTGAAAAATGGCAAAACCCGACCGTCTCGCCCGCCTCGACGCCCAGCGCGAGGACCTGGAAACCGAATATCGCGAAACGCTGATAGCGGCGCTCGAAAAGACCGCGTCCGGTTCGCTGGGCCTGTTCGACCGCACCGCGGACCGCCGCATCCGCGCCGCGATCGCCCCGACGATCGACGCGCTCGCCGAGATGGGCGGCGACATCGATTCGATGCGCGACCGCCTGATGCTGGAACCCTTCGCACTCCACCGCGACTTCTTCGCCGCGCGCGGCCCGGTCAGCGCCAGCGCGGTCGGCGAGCAGAAGGAAGCGCGGTTGTGGCTCGACCGGCTGAAGGCTTCGTCAGCCTGACGAATATTCGGGAACGCCCCTACCCCTCGAACCGCCACCCGACATTGGTCCCCGCGAGAAACGGCACCACTGCTGTATCCCCCGCGCCGACCGACGCGGGGACCTCGGCATCGCCGCGCACCAGCGTCACGGTGCCTTCGTTCAGCGGCAACCCGTAGAAGCGCGCGCCGTGCTCGGAGGCGAACCCCTCGAACTTGTCGAGCGCACCTTCCTCGTCGAATACGCGCAGATACGCTTCCAGCGCGAATGGTGCGTTAAAAATGCCCGCGCATCCGCAGCCGGATTCCTTGGCGCCCACCACATGCGGCGCGCTGTCGGTCCCGAGAAAGAACTGCGGCGACCCCGACACAGCTGCGCGGCGCACGGCCAGTCGGTGCGTCTCACGCTTCAGCACCGGCAGGCAATAGGCGTGCGGACGAAGCCCCCCGTCGAACAGCGCGTTGCGGTTGATCAGCAGGTGCTGCGGCGTGATCGTCGCGGCGATCGGATGATCCGCCTCGGTCACGAACGCCGCGGCTTCGGCGGTCGTGATATGCTCCAACACGATCTTCAGGCCGGGATAGTCGCGCACCAGCGGCGTCAGCACGCGCTCGACGAACACCGACTCGCGGTCGAAGATATCGATCGACTTGTCGGTCACTTCGCCGTGGATCAGCAGCGGCATCCCGATCCGCTGCAACGTCTCCAGCACGCCGGTCAGCGCGCGGATATCGGTGACGCCGTGCGCCGAATTGGTCGTCGCATGCGCGGGGTACAGCTTGCACGCGGTGAAGACGCCCTCGGCATGGCCGCGCTCGATCTCCGCCGGATCGGTGCCGTCGGTGAGGTAACACGTCATCAACGGCGTGAAGTTCGCCCCCTCGCCCAGGGCCGCCATGATCCGCTCGCGATAGGCCTTCGCCGCCTCGATCGAGGTCACGGGCGGGGTCAGGTTCGGCATGATGATCGCGCGTGCGAACTGCCGCGCGGTATGGCTCGCCACCGCCTCCAGCATTGCGCCATCGCGGAGGTGGACGTGCCAGTCATCGGGGCGGCGGATCGTGAGGCGCTCGGTCATGCGGCCTTACTATCGGCGCGGGCCGCCGGATGCCAGACGTCGCCTGCTTGGAAATCGCGCCAGGCGCACTAGGTGGTGATCATGGACACTCCTGGAACGATGCTCGCCGATCGCAGCGTGATCCGCGTCGCGGGCGAAGACGTGCGGGGCTTCCTGCAAGGGCTGGTCACCGCCGACACCGCATTGCTGCCCCCCGCCACTCCGGCCTGGGCGGCATTGCTGTCGCCGCAGGGCAAGGCGCTGTTCGACTTCATCCTGTGGGCGGACGGCGACGACGTGCTGATCGACGTCGAGGCTACGCAGGCCGAAGCGCTGACGAAACGCCTATCGCTCTACCGCCTGCGCCGCGCGATCACGTTCCAGCCCGATGCACTGAAGGTTCATTGGTCGCTCGGCGGCTCCCAAGGTGTGCCAGACCCTCGCCTTGCCGACCTCGGCCATCGCTGGATCGCCCTGGAAGCAGCGCCCGCGGCCGGGTGGCACGCGCACCGCCTGTCACTCGGGGTGCCTGAAGGCATCGCGGATCTCGGCGCCGGCGAAACGCTCTGGCTCGAATGCAACGCTCGCGAACTGAACGGCGTCAGTTTCACCAAGGGGTGTTACGTCGGCCAGGAAAACACCGCGCGGATGCATCACCGGTCGAAGGTCAACCGCCGCCTGGTCGTGGCCCCCTTCACCGAGCCGAGCAACCGTACGCGTACGACCTACCCGGAGCTTGGCCTGATGATCGAGCATCGCCGCGTCGAAGCTCTCGGCGATGCGGTGATCCCGACATGGCTCGCCGCCGCTCTGGCCGACGACGAGACGGCTTAGCATCCGGGTGCCGCCGCCCCTCCCCGTCTGCGGGAGGATTTGCTAGAGGCCGTGCATGCCTGCAACCCCCGCCTGGCCGCCGCAATCCACGCCGCGCCTCTTCGTCGATACGCCGCTCTCGGTTGGTCCGCTCCACGTCGATGGGCCGGCGGCGCATTATCTCGTCGGGGTGATGCGGATGAAGATCGGCGATCCGGTGAAGCTGTTCGACGATCGGACCGGGGAATGGCTCGGCGTCGCGGCGAGCGTCGGCAAGCGCGACCTGGTGCTCGACGTGACCGAAATGCTGCGGCCGCGCGAGGACGTGCCCGATCTTTGGCTGTGCGCCGCGCCGCTCAAGAAGGGCCGGGTCGACTGGATGGCGGAGAAGGCGTGCGAGCTGGGCGTCGCGCGGCTGGTGCCGGTGGTCACGCGGCGGACGATCGTCGACAAGCCCAATACCGAGCGCCTCCGCACGCAGATGATCGAGGCGGCCGAGCAATGCGGGCGCACCGCGCTGCCCGAGGTAGCCGAGCCGGTGAAGCTCGCCGCGTTGCTCCGCGACTGGCCCGAGGACCGCGCGCTGTTCTTTGCGGACGAGACCGGCGGCGTGCCTGCGCTGGAGGCGATGCGGGGGCGACCCGGCCCGGCGGCGATCCTGATTGGGCCCGAGGGCGGTTTCGATGCGGACGAGCGGGAGGCGATCCGTGCGCATCCGAATGCGGTCGGCATCGGGCTGGGGCCGCGCATCCTGCGAGCCGAAACCGCGGCGGGGGCGGCGGTTGCCTTGTGGATGGCTGCGGCTGGCGATTGGGGCGCCGATCGGGCGGGTGTATGACATCGGTACCGATTGGTCCGAATCCCCTCTAGCACCCTCGTTCATCGACGCGTAAGGCGCGGCGATGACGACGATTCCCGCTCCGAAAAAGACCAGCCCGACGATCGAGTCGCGCGACCAGTTGATCGCCAGCTTCGCGGGCGGCGAAAAGCCGAAGGACGCATGGCGGATCGGCACCGAGCACGAGAAGTTCGTCTATGCGAACGGCGATCACCACGCGCCGTCCTATGACGAGCCGAGCGGCATCCGCGCGTTGCTCGGCGAGCTGGAGCAATATGGCTGGAAGCCGGTCATGGAAGGCGGCAACGCCATCGCCATGTCGGGGCCCGACGGCAGCATCAGCCTGGAGCCTGCGGGCCAGTTCGAGCTGTCGGGCGCGCCGCTCGACTCGCTGCACGAGACCTGCGCCGAGACCGGGCGCCATCTGGAGCAGGTGAAGGCGGCGGGCGAGAAGCTCGGCATCGGCTTCCTCGGGCTCGGCATGTGGCCGGACAAGACGCGTGCGGAACTGCCGACGATGCCCAAGGGGCGCTATGCGATCATGCTGCGCCACATGCCACGCGTGGGCAGCATGGGGCTCGACATGATGCTGCGGACCTGCACGATCCAGGTGAACCTGGATTACGCGTCCGAGGCGGACATGGTGAAGAAATTCCGCGTCGGGTTGGCGCTCCAGCCGCTCGCGACCGCGCTGTTCGCGAATTCGCCTTTCACCGAGGGCAAGCCCAACGGCATGCTGTCGTATCGCAGCCATATCTGGTCCGACACCGATCCGCACCGCACCGGCATGCTGCCGTTCGTGTTCGAGGATGGCTTCGGCTACGAGCGCTACGCCGAGTACGCGCTCGATGTGCCGATGTACTTCGTCTACCGCGAGGGCAAGTATATCGACGCCGCCGGGCTGTCGTTCCGCGATTTCCTGAAGGGCGAATTGTCGGTGCTGCCGGGCGAGAAGCCGACGCTCGACGACTGGACCGATCATCTGTCGACCGCGTTCCCCGAGGTACGGTTGAAAACCTTCCTCGAGATGCGCGGTGCCGATGGCGGACCGTGGAACCGGATCTGCGCGCTGCCGGCGCTGTGGGTCGGGTTGCTGTACGATCAGGGTGCGCTCGATGCGGCGTGGGACCTGGTCAAGGACTGGACGATCGACGAGCGCCAGTCGCTCCGCGATGCGGTGCCGAAGCTGGGGCTGAACGCGCCTATCGCGGGCGGGAGGAAGCTGCGCGACATCGCCGGGCAAGTACTCGATATCGCCGGGGCCGGTCTGTCGGCGCGGGCGCGCTTCAATCGCGCAGGCGACAACGAGACGGGCTTCCTCGATCCGCTGCGCGAGATCGTGCGAAGCGGCAAGGTGCCGGCGGAAGTGTTGCTCGAGCGGTATAACGGCGTCTGGAACGGCGACGTTTCGAAGGTCTACGACGAGGCCAGCTTCTGACTACGCCCCTTCCGCTTGCGGGAGGGGATCAGCCGCGCAGTCGCGCGAACAGCCGCGGCACTACGCCGTTGCGCGTCATCCAGTCGAAATAGGCGCGGTAGTCGGGGTCGAGCTTCAGATGGCGCTCCTCGGTCTTCGCGCGCCAGTAATACACGCCGCTGACCGCCGCCAACAACAGCGTCGCGCGCGCCGCATCGACCATGCCGCCGACCGTCAGGATCGGGATCGTCGAGATCCACCAGAACAGGTTCTTCGACAGATACGCCGGATGCCGCGACACCGCGTAGGGCCCGTGCGTCAGGATGCCGCGGTTGGTCAGGTTCGAGAAGCGGAAGCCGAACGCCATCGTCGCCCACGCATAGATCGCGGTCAGCGCCACCAGCACCGTCCCGATCAGCGCCAGCAGCACCGGATGCCACTGGAACCAATACGCCCAGTCCGACGTGCCCGGATGGTAATCGAGCGGACCGCCGGTGTTCATCAGGATGAACGGGGGATAGCACATCAGCGCAGGCATCCACGCCGCCGCGTAGGGATTGGCGCTGCGGATGTGCGAATCGAGCGGGCGGAAGGTCAGCAGATAGCCGATCGTCGCGAACGCCACGTCGATCAGGAACATCAGCGTCACCAGCCAGTTCGACAGCGACACCGGATCGTGCAGCACCGCGCGCAAATCGCCACGGACGAAATCGCCGAATCCCGGCGGCACGATCGCCAGCATGAAGGCGAGGAAGAACGTCTTCACCCCCCATGCGCGCAGATGGCCATAGATCGCCTCGCGGTCGACCCCCGCCTGCCCGGTCAGCCACGCGCCGAGATGCCAGGCGCCGTCGCGCGGCGCGACGAGATACCGGTCGATCCACAGCACATAGGGGATCGAGGCGACGAACAGGATCGGCGCTGCGTTGGTGAAGCACCACATCGCAAACGCGAAATTGCCCTGCCAGTAGAACCGCCCGGCGCCGTAAATGACCGCGATCCCCGCCCAGGTCGCCCACAAGCCGGCGAGCTTGGTCAGGCTGGTGTCGAGCGTCTCGCGCCACGGCTTGCCCGTCGACCAGTCGATCCCGGTGCTCGGGCTCCGGTGGACCTTGTCGACCAGCAGCGACCAGGCCACCATCGGCAGTCCGCACGCGACCACGTTGATGAGCGCGGAATACGGCCCGTCCATCCCGTACCAGCGCGCGATCCCGAGCCACGCCAGCAAGCCCGCCAACCCGGAAAGACCTGCACCGTGGCTGACCGCCGACCGTGGACGTGGATCAGCCTCGGGGTCGGCCTCGGCCATATCGGAAAGCGCGGCGTCCTGGAGCATGGGATACTCAGTAGCGCGGATTGGTAAGCAAGCCATGAAGCATGACGCGCCGCCCCGCCTGCCCGCCCCGCTCAGCCTCAGCCTCAGCCCGTCGCCTTGCGCAGCACGCGCGACAATTGCTCGACCGAATACGGCTTGTGCAGCAGGTCGAAGCCGTGCGTCCCGTTCTGCGCGAGCACGTTGCTGTACCCCGATGTCAGGACCACCGGCAGGCGGGGATACCGCTCGCGGATCGCTTCGGCGAGTTCGATGCCGTTCATCCCCGGCATGACGACGTCCGAAAACACGATGTCGAACCGCGATGCATCCCGCTCGAGTTCGACCAGCGCCTCCTGAGCATCGGCGGCCCAAACCGTCACATAGCCGAGTTCGGCAAGCGACTGGGTGGTGAACGTGCCCACTTCGCGATTGTCCTCGACGACGAGGACGCAGGTGCCGTGGCCGTCGGCGAGATCTTCCACAGCGTCGTCCGCTTCGGTGGACTCCCCCTGATCGACTGCGGGGAGATACAGCGTGAAGGTGGTGCCGACGCCGACTTGGCTTTCGACCGTGATGTCGCCCTCGGATTGCTTGGCGAACCCGAACACCTGGCTGAGCCCGAGCCCGGTCCCCTGCCCCACGCCCTTGGTGGTGAAGAACGGTTCGAAGATGCGTTCGAGCTTGTCGGGTTCGATGCCCGATCCCGTGTCGGTCATCGATATCGCGACGAACCGCCCACGTACTATCGGATGCGAACGGACCGCCGGAATGAACGCGGCGTGCCGCACGGCGACGTCGATCCGCCCCGCCCCGGCCATCGCATCGCGCGCGTTGACCGCCATGTTCACCAGCGCGGTATCGAGCTGGCTCGGATCGACGTTGGTGAAACACGCGTCGTCCGGCACGTCGATGCCGATCACGATGCGCGATCCGGTCAGCGTGCCCAGCATGTCCGAGATCACGCGCAGGCTCTGGCCGACGTCGATGATCTCGGGCTTGAGCGCCTGCCGGCGTGCGAAGGCGAGCAACTGGCCGGTCAGTTTCGCCGCGCGATCGGCGGTGTCCGAAATCGCCTCGATATAGCGCGCGCGCCGATCGTCGCTGAGATCCGGGCGCTTGAGCAGATCGGTCGCCGACCGGATGACGGTCAGCAGATTGTTGAAATCATGCGCGACGCCGCCGGTGAGCTGGCCCACCGCCTCCATCTTCTGCGACTGGCGCAGCGCGTCTTCGGCGTTCTGTAGCTCGCTGGTCCGCGCCGTCACCTGCTGTTCGAGCGATGCGGCAAGTGCGGCAAGCTCCTGTTCCGCGCGGCGCCGTTCGGTCGCGATCCGCGTGCGCTCGGCAACGTCGCGAATGAACGCGAGCTCATCCTCGCGCCAGTGACGCTGCGCTTCGTGATTGATGTAAAGCAAGGCAACGAGATCACCGTTCTCGGTCAACGGCATGTTGATGACCGCGCGGGCGCTGATCGCCTCGAGCGCGGCGGCGTTCGCCATCGTACGGGGGTCGATCCGCGCATCGTCGAACACCACGTCGCGGCCCTGGGCGAGGTCTTCGATGTACGATCCGTAATCGCGGAAGTTGAGCACGCCCGCGAGCGACGTGATGCCGGGCGCATTCCAGTCGCGCGCGATCGTGATGGTTTCGGCCTGCGTATCGACCTGGCCATAGCCCGCACGGCTGACGCTCAGCGTATTGCCGATGATCCGCGCCGCCGCGAACGAGATATCGTCGGGCTCGTCGGTATCACGGAACACGTCGGACAGCTCTACGAGCGCAGCGCGCATCATGTCGCCACGCCGCTGGTCGGTGATGTCGGTCGAGACGCCGGCGATGCGCAGTGCCTCGTGTTGCGCATTGTAGAAGGGCTGCCCGCGCGAGCCGATCCATCGCATCTCGCCGTCCGGTCGGATGATGCGGTAGACGACGCCGTAATCGGTCCCCTCCGCGATGCAGCGTTCCACCTCGGCGACGCTTTTCTGCCGGTCGTCCGGGTGGATCGCTTCCAGCCGGTCTTCATAGGTGAAAGGTTCGTGCACGGGGCGTCCGAAGATCTCCTTGCAAGTCTCCGATGCGGTCAGCCGGTTGGTGGGGATTTCCAGGCTCCATGTGCCGAACCGTGCCGCCTTCAGCGTGAAGGCCAGTTCGCGCTCATGCTCCTCCTGCATCCGCAGCCGGTCGGTGAGTTCGGCCATCAGCGAGGCGTTGCTGACCTCCAGGCCGTGCAGCCGCTCCCGCTCGATCGTCACGTCGACCTGGCTGGCAAAGAAATAGGCCAGCACGCCCTCGGTGTCGTAGACCGGCGCCAGCAGCAGCCGGTTCCAG
Source organism: Sphingomonas sp. PP-CE-3G-477 (assembly GCF_003050745.1). GTDB lineage: Bacteria > Pseudomonadota > Alphaproteobacteria > Sphingomonadales > Sphingomonadaceae > Sphingomonas. Next base: position 58,660 of record NZ_QAOF01000008.1, read on the forward strand.
AACAGTTCACCGTCCTTGCGGTGGTTCTGGATGTCGATCTCCAGCGGCTCGACCCGCTTCACCGCGTCGCGGATACGCTGGATGGTCGCTTCGTCGGTTTCCGGCCCCTGCAGGAAGCGGCAGTTACGCCCGAGTATCTCGTCGCGCTCATACCCGCTCAGTCGACAGAACGCGTTGTTCACGAACACGACCGGATTGTCGGGCAGCCGCGGATTGGTGATGATCATCGGCATGCGCGTAGCCCGCACCGCGGCGACGAACGGATCGGTTCCGACGTCCTGGCCGATCAGTTCCGCCGCGATCCGCTCGGCATCGGCCGTCATCTTCGGTACGACAGGGGAAACGCGGTCGGTGATGTCAGTCAAGGCCGGCTTCCCATGGATTGGCGCTAAGTCCCTGACATTTAGGTCGCGCTTCGGTTCACCGCAACGTAGCGCGCCGTCTCCGGATGCGCATTATCACTGGTAATGCGTGGTGTTTTCGAAGCCTTCGTTGGTCTTGGCCATCTTGAGCAGCTTCTTGGCATAGGACCGCACGTGCCGGTCGAACCGCGTGTCGTTATACACGCCGCGCCAGATATATTCGTCGCGGTCGAGGAACAGCAGCAGCGTGTCCGAGAACGACGCTTGGAGATCGGCGGTCTTCCCAGCCTTCATCATCGCGCAGACCATCTCCTCGGCGCTTGCCTTGTCGCAATCGTCCTGAAGCTCTCGGCCACCGCGCTCCGCCACGACCTGATCGCCCCGCGCGGCGACCACCCGGCTTTCCAGCCATGTGCGGACGACCGCGCCGTCCCACGGCTTCGCCGGTGTTCCCTTCGATGATCTGACGGCCACGCCTCGACTCCGTTCACGCTCGATCGGCAAAACCAGCTTGCCGCATTCCGATCGCGGCTTCGGTGACGCCGGATCGGCCGTCAATCGCCAATCGATCCGGCACCCGGAGCCCTACCGTACGACGTACGTCGTCGTCGTGATCCGGTACACGGCCTGCGCGACGCCGCCGGGCAGCGAAATCGGGCCGTCCTCCTTCTTGCTGGCGACCAGGAGATAGCGTCCCGGCTTGGCGACGCCCGACTTGCCCGTCTCGCCAGTCTTGCCCGTCTTGCCCGTCTCTATGGTGCCGGCGTCATCGGTCGTCAGGTCGGTCTTGGAACGATCGGGCGCGTATAGCGAGACCATGGCGCCGGGCACCGGCTTGCCGTCGCGCGTCAGCACGAAGCGCGACCCGTTCGCGGTGACCGGCGCGAGTTCGAACGGCAGCTTGGCCTGCGCTTCGGCACGACCGGCGCGCGCGTAATAGACCACGCCCTCCTTCTTCCCGTCCGGCCCCCAGGGTGCGAACACCGTATCGTCCCACGCGCGGACGTCACCGGCCGGCAGGTTCGTCTCGAGGAACCCGGTACGCCGCGTCAGGACCGCGCCTGGCTGCGCGAGTATCCGCGGCGCCTTCAGCTTGGCGAACTCGGGATCGCCGCCGGGCGGCATCGGTTCGCCCGGCTCGCCCAGATAGACGCGCGCGGGGCCGGTGCCGTCGCGTTCGATCCAGATCTCGTGAGCCTGCGCGGTTGCAGGAAGGCAGAGGATGAGCGCCGCGAACAGGGTACGCATAGGCTATGGTCCTTTGACGGAGGGTCGCGAGGGCCGCGGGTCGGTCCGGGCGGGGATGAAATTGAGCGTGAGGAAGGCGATCCCGGCGCCGGCCATGATCGCGCCCACATAGAGTATCGGCCCGAAGATCCAGCCTCGGGCCAGGATCGCGGGCACGGTGCTCGCGACGAGCGCCAGCCAGCCGCCGGTCCGCAGCTTTCGGCGTCGGCGCGCGTCCGGACACGCGCCGAACCGGCGGCGATGATGCGCATCGGTGGCGAGACCGAGCAGGACGAACGCGGCGGTGGCTAACATAAGCGACAGGACGCTCATTCGGCGGGCTCCAGAACCTTGGCGGTGGTAGCGGCCTTGACCTTGCGAGCACGTTTCGCAGTCGGGCGATAGCGCGCGACGCGGCGGGCGAGCAGGAGGAACGCGATCCCGAACACCGCGATCGTCGCGTCGATGCCCGCGATCATCAGGTCGCCGATCGCCAGCGATGCGAACAGCCCGCGATCGGTCGCGACGACGTCGTACACCGGCAACGCGACGAGCAGCACGCCGGTCGACGCGAACAGCGCCGGCCACCCGCGCGCCGGCCTGACGACGAACGCCGTCACGGCAGCGATTGCCCAAGCGATGAACATCACGTGCATCTCCCAGTCCGCGCGCGCGCCGAGTGTTACCGGCAGCAGGCGGTTGGCCCAGAAGAAGCACGCGATCGCGAGCGGGAAGCCGCCGATCACCGCGACGTTGAGCCGCTCGACGAGGCGGAACCCGAAATGCGGCCGGGTCGGGTCGGGCAGGCGCTCGCGACGCTTGACCGTCCACAGCACGAGACCGCTGGCGACCATCAGCGTGCCGGCGATCCCGCACAGGAAATACAGCCAGCGGCCGCCGGTGTCTGCGAACCGTCCGGCATGGAGCCCGACCATCGCGCCCGCGGTCTCGGCGGCGGCGCCGGGTGGCGGCGAACGCCAGACGAGGCGCCCCGTCACGCCGTCATAGGTCAGCCGCGGTGTCCGCGACGACAGCATCGAATTGGCGCTCTGGCTGATCGTGATCCGTGCGGCGACGTCACCGGGATCGCTGACCTCGATGAAACTGGCTGGCGCACCGAGCCGGCGTTCGGCGTCGGTGGCGATCCGTCGCAGGTCGATCAACGGCGCGGGACGGCCGGTCCGCTCGACCACATTGGCGGTCGGGAACAGCGCGGCGAACACGGTATTCTGATCGGTATAATTGGCGACGACCGCCCACGGCATCAACAGCGTCATCAACGTGACCAGCCCGGTATAGGTGATCATCAGGTGGAACGGCAGCGCCAGCACCGCAGTCGCGTTATGCCCGTCGAGCCAGGATCGCTGCCCCTTGGCACGGCGCAACGTGAAGAAATCCTTGAAGATCTTCTTGTGCGTGACGATCCCGCTGACGATCGCGACCAGCATCATCATCGTCGCGAACCCGACCAGCCACCGCGCCCAGATCACCGGCATGTAATGGAGATCGAAGTGGAAGCGGTAGAAGAACTCCCCACCCCGCGTCTCGCGCGCCTGCGCGACCTGTCCGTCGGCGCCGATCAGCGCCTGCGTGTCGCCGCGCCCTCGCCGGCCCCGCCTGCCGCGCTCTTCGCCGGGCTTGGGTTGCGGTACCCAGAAGACCTGCGCGCCAGGCGATCGTTCTGTCGCCACCGGGATGATCCAGCTCTTGGCGTCGGGCGCCTTGCCGGTGAGGAATGCCTGCGACCCGGCCAGCACGCGCATCGGCTGTTCGACGCGCGCGATCTCCGGCCGCATCCAGCGGTTGAGACCCTCGCGCCAGAACGCGATCGTGCCTGCGACGAACACGAGGAACAGGATCCAGCCGAGCAGCAGCCCGGACCACGTATGCAGGAACGCCTGCGACTGTCGAAAGCCCTTGCTCATAACCGCCCCGTCACGTCGATCGAGACCCATGCGATCGCCGCGGCGATCCCGGCGGCGATGGCCAGCGTCCAGATCGCCCGCCAGCCGCTACGCGCGGCGAATGCCCACATCGCCGCGAGCGCGCACAAGGCGAGCGCGATCAGCGACGCGGTGACGCTCGCCTCGGCACGGTCACCGGGCAGCAGCCGCGCGATCGCCATCGCCCAGAGGCTCGCGGTCGCATAGCCGAGTGGCACCGCGGCGACGACGCGCAGCGCGATGTCGCCACGTCGCGCCCAGCGCGCTCGGGCATGCGCGTCGCCCGCCGTCATTCGAATGTGTACCGAAGCGTCGCGAACGCGGTACGCGGGCTGCCATAGTAATTGCCGCGACCGGTGGCGGCGATGCGCGCGTAATAGCTCTTGTCGAGTACGTTCGCGACGTTGACCGAGACACCCACCCGCTCGTTGAACTTGTAGCCTGCGCGCAGGTCGAGCACCGCATAGCTCGGCTGGCGGACGATGGTGGACCGGGTGCGCAGCGTGCCGTCGGCGTTGAATACCGCCGCAGTGCCGCCGAAGGTCGAGCTGAACCACGTCACGCTGCCGCCGAGGCTCGCGCCCGCCAGCGGCCCGTCGACCGGCGCGTAGTTGGTGAACGCCTTGATCATATGCTTCGGCACGATCGGCACCAGTGGCAGCCCCTCGAACGCGGTGGTCTGGTCCTCCAGATACTTGGTCTTGGTGTAGGTGTAGCCGCCATTGATCCGCCAGCCGGGCAGGATCTCGCCGGTCGCCTCGGCCTCGATACCGCGCGAGCGGACCTTGCCGGTCTGCAGCACGACGGTCTGGATGTCGGGATCGTTGAACAGGCGATTGGTCTGCGTGATCTGATACGCCGCCGCCGACAGCAGCAGGCGATCGTTCATCAGCGAGAGCTTCGTCCCCGCCTCATATTGCGCACCGACCAGCGGCTCGATCTGCTGCCCGTCGGGGCGTGCCCGGCCGACCGGTGCCGCCTGCGGCGTGAAGCTGTCGGCGTAGCTCGCATAGAGGTTGAGCTGCGACGTCACGTCCCAGACGATCCCGGCATAGGGCGTGAAGCGGTTGTCGATCCCGTAGCGCGTCGACGGCGGCAGAACGCCGGTCGGCGTCAGGAGCGTGGTCGTCGTGGTATCCCACCACGTCACGCGGCCGCCACCGATCAGCGTCAGGCCGGCAAGCGGGCTCAGCCGCATCTGCCCGTAGAGGCCGTATTGCTCGACGTCGGTCGAGGAACCGCCATAGACCTGCAGCGCGCAATTGGCGGGCGCGGGCGTGATCGCGGTGCTGGAATTGGGACAGGTCGCCCCCGTCCCCTGCACCGGATAATAGGGCGACGCGCCATACGGGTTCAGCGGCGGCTCGAACGGCGACACCGGATTATACACGTCGATCCGCGCATAATTGGACAGCCGGGTGAAATAGGACGTGCCTGAACTCGCCTGGTAATCGGTGCCGAGGATCAGCGTCTGGTCGCGTCCGAACAGCGGGAAGCTGCCGATGCCGTTGAAGTCGAACGAGCGCGTCTGCTGCTTGCTGTCGCCGCGATAGGCGATGTGGCTGGTCGAGCCGTTGGTCGCGGTGACCGGCTGGTTGCCGATATAGCTGTAGATGTCGACGCGATCGACGTCGGTGAACAGCCCGGTCGCGCGCAACGTCCAGCGGTCGCTGATCTTGTGCGCCAGTTCGGCGAACCCGGTCCAGGTCTCGGCGTTGAACCGGTTCCAGTCGGCGCCGAGATAGGTCGATCGCTTCACGTCCAGCAACTTGCCGTCGCTGCCGTCCGCGCCGCCGATGATGCCGGGCAGTCCCGACTGCACCGCCGGACGGAAGCGGTCGTAATAGCCGCCGACCGTCAGCGTGGTGCGCTCGCCGATCTCAAGCGAACCGACCGCGAACCCGCCGATGCGGTTGCGATGCGCCGTGGCGAAGAACTGGTCCTGGTCCTGCGCCATCGCACCGACGCGCAAGCCCGCCTTCGATCCGACCGGCGTCGAGACGTCGAGTTCGAACCGTAGATTGTCATAGCTGCCGGCACCGGCGCTCGCCTGCGTCTTGAACGCGTCGAGCGGCCGCTTGCGCACCATGTTGATGCTGCCGGCGGGATTGCCCGATCCGCTGAACAGGCCTGCCGGGCCACGCAGCACCTCCAGCCGGTCGTAGAAGAACAGGTCCGGCACGGCGGACGGGAAGTTGAACGCAAAGCTCGGGACGCCGTCGATCAGGTAATTGGTGATCGCGAACCCGCGCGAGAAGAACGACGGGTCCTCGCTGCCGACGCCGTTGACGGTGATGCCGTTGGTCGCGGTCAGCGCGTCCTCCAGCGTGAACAAATTCTGCGCCTCGATCTGCTCGCGGTCGATCACGGTGATGGTGTTCGGGGTGTCCTTCAGCGGCGTCACGGTCTTGCCGACCGCGCGACCATAGCTCTTGCCGATGACCATGATCTCGTCGGACTTCTGCGCGTCGTCCGATCCGCTGGAGGCTTCCGCGGTCTTCGGCTCTTCCGCCGATGCCGGCAAAGGTGCCCCGACCAGTGCCGCACTCGCCAGCAATATACTCGACAAACTCATACTGAACCCCCGTTGACCGGAGCCCTCTAGAAGAGTCGCTTTTGCGAGTCACTATCAATCTAACGTTTTTGTCATCTTCGGGAAAGACCTTGGCGATGATGCGGAGACAGAAGGCGCCTCGTTTCACAGCAATCGACAGACGATGAAAAGATCGGATCGGTCAGGATGCGTGGAGGCAAACGGGCTAGACCTGTCCAACCAGCTGACCCGACGCGGTCCGCCATCACGTGCCTTTCCAAGACGAGCGCCAGAGGGGAACGATCTACACGATCAAAAATCGTCTTTCGCTGCACTAGCCCAAGACTCGGTTTTGAACAGATCGACGGTCGTTGACATTACACCGCGGGTCCACGATGTAACTCTCATGTACGCTCCTGCGACACATAAACGTTTCCGCGACCACGCCGGTCAACTCGCCGCACGCGGTTAGCCCGAGCTCGCGGCCAGACGCCGCTGGAGTTCGGGCTTTATTCGATCTGACCTTTGGGACGCTCTCGAAGCGCCCATGATCTCGAGTAAGTGGAAACCGTACAGTGGCAGACGACATTCAAAATTCGGACGAGCACGGATCTTCAGGTGACGAGCACGGATCTTCAGGTAAGGATCATCAGGATCCGAGTGATCCGTCGCGACCTTTTCTGAGAATGCGGCCGAAGCATTTCTTTTCCAATGACTTCCGGATGGAGGTCGTTCAGGACTATTCCAAATCCGACGTGGAAGATTTGAGGGAAAGCCCGCCAAACTGGTTGGGTCGATTGATGGAACTCAACCTTCTGTTCATCATCCTGCTGATCGGCGTGCCGGTGCTCGTGTACTGCATCCTGGCATCGGCGACCTAGCCGCCGATGCAGCGGACCGGAATGCGTCGGAATGCGGGCCTGGCGCAGTCCTCAGATCGAGCGACATTCCTGAGCACGCTTGTTCGCTCATGCGCGCGTTTACACCGCCACTCGTCGTACGCGGCAACGGCAAGGGCAAGGGCACCGATGGTGGTTAAGGTCGCGGCAAAGTGTCCAGAACCGCGATGGCGCTGGCGCGTTCGGGCGAGTCATACCCTCCGCGCGCGACCGGCATCAGCGTGCTTCGCGCGAGCGGGACGATCCCGCGCGACGCTAGCTCGGTCCCAAGCGCGAGCCGGGTCGCTGACGCGTTCGGCACGGCGATCAGCGCCTTGGTGAGGCCGTCGACGGCGATTGCCGGCGCCTTTTCTCCCGCATCGGCGAAACTACGATAATAAGCGAGAAGAGGTGCCGACGCTTCGGTATCGGCACGATTGGCTCGCGCGATCGTGCTCCGCGCCTGCCGAAGCATCGCGGTGCGTTCGCTGCCACCCAGGCCCTTCGCCTGCTGCGTCATTGCAACGCCACTCCACATCAGACCCACGCTGCTGCCGGGCGAAATGACCAAGGCGCGATCCGCTGCGGCATGGCATTCCGCCCCATTGCCGCTGCGGCATTCGGCCTCTGCCAGCAGAACTTGCGCGCCTTCGTCGGTCGAGAATTTCGCAGCATCCGTGCGCAGTCGCCGCAACCAGGCATCTAGCTGCTTGAGGGCGGGACCGGTGGTCGCCTCGACGCGCGAACCGAGCTCAAGCCGCCCCTTCACGAACGCCGCCTCACCAAGCGACAGCCGGTGCACGATCGGCATACCCGCCCGCTCCGCCGGATAGGTCATCCGTTCGAACGGCTTTTTTGCGTAGAAGTAGCTGCGTAACTCCTTGGCGAGCGCATCGGGGTCGCCGAACACCGCAGCCGCCTCCGCCGACGGCGTTCCACTCGCAACCGCCTTCAGATACTGGCGGAATTGTCCGTTGCGGGTCGGCGAGAAGAACAGGAAGTGCGTCAGCATCCATGCATGCACCGGTGTCCAGCGTGTCTTGTTCGCAGGCCGTGTGAGATACGCATCGTTGAAGACGTCGGTCAGAGCAAAGTTGCCGAACCGGTGGAGAACGGCGGTCGTTCCCGCGGGCGCGCGACCATATTCCATCGTTGTTTCGCCACGAACGACCAACGTCGAGAACAACTGGCCGAAGCCATCCAGATACCAGCGGGGATAGGCAGCGGGAAAGAACGTCGTCAGGTAATGCTGTGCAAAGCCAGCGTAGATCATGCCCTCCGCGGTCAGCGGCACGGATTCCTCGTTGATCGGTCGGATAAGATCAGCACTGCTCTGCAAACCGAACAGTCCGGACTGACCGATCTGCCCCGCCCCGCCGGCGGGACCGCCAGGCGTAGGCAATTGCAGCCCTTGCAAGGCGTTGGCGACCGATACGCCTTGCTGGAGCACTACCCGTTGATCAATTCGGGTGGTTGCCAGCACGGCGCCGTCCTGACGGGGATCATAATAACGCCGGATGTCGAACGCCTCGTTGAAGGGCCCCTGCTGCCAGCGCATGTTACGCAGGTCCATCGCCTGGAATTCGGCTGCGTCTCCGATCAGCGTTACCCGGAGCTTCGTCGTATCGTCGGTCCGATCGGTACGGTTCAACAGGACGGACAACAGGAAATACAGCCGTTCCAGATTGTGCGCGATCTGCGTGACTTCCCGTTCGGGACCATCACTCAACACGATGACGTGCTGGGTTTCCGCCTCACGCCAGTTGCTTGGTCGCGCCCGCTGCCCCTGCACGACGATATCGTGGCCGGAGGATGGCGGCGGAACGATCTGCGCCGCAAGCGGAGCGGCTACACATGCGAGCGCTGGTATGCCCGCCCAGAATATCGTCCGCATCCGCCGCTCCCCGGTCACGCGGATCATTGCCCGCTACCGCCCACTTCAGACCACGAAAACGGCCGTGCTAAAAGCGCGAAAAGCGGTTCAACCGATCATGCCGATACTCAACATACGTGCAGGTCGGTCAGGCGGTCATTCCCTGGTCCCGGAGTGCGCTGCATGGGAAGCGCCGCGTAGCGGCCGGTCGTTTACGACACCGATGGCACGCATCTTGTGCAAGCCCCTGTTTTGACGGCACAAATAGCAAGGTTCGGCGTTGAGCCGATCAGGAAAGGCGTCCGCAAACCGTTTCCTTCAGCGGCAGAAAACAGGAAGAATCATGTCTAGCAAGGTCGCCATCGTCACGGGTGCGTCGCAAGGGTTGGGAGCGGGCATCGCACGCGGTTATCGCGAACGCGGCTGGCGTGTGGTCGGCGTATCGCGCAACATCACGGACGCCGACGAGGCGGACTGGCTCACCGTGGCAGGCGATGTCGGCGATCCCGCGACCGCCGAGGCGGTGGTTGCCCGCACGCTCGACCGGTTCGGTCGGATCGACACGCTGGTCAACAACGCGGGCGTCTTCATCGGCGAAGCGTTTACCGACTATACCGACGACCAGTATCGACGCATCGTCGCGACCAACCTCGATGGATTCTTCCACATGACCCGGCACGCCCTGCCCGCGATGTTGCGCAGTGGTGGTGGCCATATCGTCCAGATCGTCACGACGCTTGCCGAGCACGCCAACGGCGAGTTCCCTTCGGTTCTCGCATCGTTGACCAAGGGTGGTCTCGCTGCTGCAACCCGCAGCCTGGCGATCGAGTATGCCGCACGGGGAATCCGCGCCAACGCCATTTCACCAGGTATCATGGAAACGCCGATGCATCCTGCCGAGACGCGCGCCGGACTCGGCCGCTACCACCCGCTGGGCCGGATGGGCACCGTCGCCGACGTGGTACAGGCCATCCTGTACCTAGAGGACGCGACGTTCGTGACGGGCGAAATACTGCATGTCGATGGCGGTCAGGTGGCAGGCCATTAGAACGCGGCTCGTGGACGTCATGGGTTGCGCAACATCGCCGAGCCAAACGATCAAGGCTAGCTCGATCCGGATCCCAACTGCCTGATCGGCATCGGGCGCTCCTGCAGATGGATGCCTGGCTGAGACGCGACGAAACGACGCGAGACTGCCGCACATCGCAACCGACAGCCCGGCCGATGGTCAGGAAATGGATGAGACGCCCCGGGATGGCAGGGTGGCGGAGCGGGTGGGATTCGAACCCACGATACGCTTTTGACGTATACTCACTTTCCAGGCGAGCGCCTTCGACCACTCGGCCACCGCTCCGCATTGCTCTGGAAGCGGGTCTGCTAGTGCGGGTTTCGCGCGCGCGCAAGCGATTGCGTGCGGGGACGGCCTCGGGCAGTCTGCGGGGATGTTGAATATCCTTCTCGCCGCCATGCTTGCGCAGGCCGTTCCGGCCGCCGCGACGCTCCCGTCCGATCCGGTGCCGGCGGACTGGGTTGCGGTCCCGGACGACGAACTAATGGTCTTCACCCTGGCCAATGGGCACCGGTTTACCGTGCGGCTGGCGCCTCGCTATGCGCCGGTGCACGTCGCGAACATACGCAAGTTGGCGCGTGCGCATTGGTGGGATGCGGGGACGAGCGTGTACCGCTTGCAGGACAATTACGTCGCGCAATGGGGTGACGCGACGGAGAAGAAGGCGCTGGTCGCGGGCGTCGTCGCGAATCCATCGGCGGAATATTCGCATGCCGGGCCGACGACGGTGGCGCGGCTGTCGCAGCGCGATCCTTATGCGGAATGGGCGGGGTATAGTCGCGACGGGTGGCCGCTCGCGGGCAATGGCGCGACCGAGTGGGTGCCGCATTGCTACGGCATGGTCGGCGTCGCGCGCGATCTGGCGCCGAGCACGGGGAGCGGCGCTGAGCTGTATACCGTGATCGGGCATTCGCCGCGTGCGCTCGACCGGAACATCGCGGTAGTTGGGCGCGTGATCGACGGGGTCGAGTGGCTGTCGTCGCTGCCGCGCGGGACGGGGGATCTGGGGTTCTACAAGACCGAGGGGGAGCGTAGCCCGATCGTGTCCGCACGCCTCGCGAGCGACCTGCCCGCCGGTGAGCGACCGCATTTCGAATATCGCGCGGCGGACAATCCGCGGTTCGTGGCGTGGATCGCCTCGCGGGAGAACCGGGCGGGGCCGTTCTTTACGGTGCCCGCCGGGGGCGCCGACATCTGTGCCGCGCTGCCCCCGGTGCGCAAGGTGCCCTAGCGAATGACGGGCGGCTTGCCGAACAGGCCGGCGTTATAGTCCTCGATCGCGCGGACGATCTCTTCGCGGGTGTTCATGACGAACGGACCGTGGGAGACGACGGGTTCGCCGATCGGGTCGGCGTGGCCGTAGAGGATCGTGGCGGGGGCTTCGGTCGTGACGGTGATGGTGTCGCCCTCGTTGCCGAATGTGGCGAGGTGGTGCGGCTTGATCGGCGTGCCGTTGGCCGTGGGGGCGCCAGCGACGACGTAGAAGAAGACCGCGCGGCCGGTTGGGGATGGCAGGTCGATCTTGGCGCCGGCTTCGAGTTCGATCGTCATCATCGCGACGCCGGTCAGGGACTCGAACGCGCCCTGTCGTCCGCCGAACGTGCCGGAGATCAGGTTGACGGTGCCACCCTCGACCGGGATCGCGGGAATGTCCTCGCGCTGGAGGCCGGTATAGGCGGGCTTGGTCATCTTGAGGCGGCCGGGGAGATTGACCCAGAGTTGCAGGATCTCCAGCGGGCCGCCGTCGCGCTTGAATGATGCGGGCGAGATTTCCGCATGGATCAGGCCCGAGCCGGCGGTCATCCACTGGACGCCGCCTGCGCGGATGACGCTCTCGTGGCCACCGCTGTCGAGATGCGCCATCTCGCCCTCGAGGATGAAGCTGACCGTCTCGAAGCCACGGTGCGGGTGCGGGCCGAACGGCAGGCCGCTATTGCCCGGTCGATAGGTCTGCGGACCGTGGTGGTTGAGGAACAGGAACGGATCGACCTGCGGCAGGCCGGAGCCCGGTAGCGGGCGTCGTGTCACCAAGTCGGCGATGTCGTCGCGCTGGGCGGGATACTGGTCGAGGACGTGGCGCATGTCAGGAGGCCTCGCGGTCGGCGGTGGTGGGCCGCGCGATGTCGGCGAGCAGGTCGTCGATGCCGGCCACGAGGAAGTCGAGCGTGCGCTGGTCGGTCAGGCGACCGTCGGCGATCTTCTCGTGCACGGCGCCGACGACGGCTTGTGGGCGCAGGACGGTGCGCGCGCCAATCGAGGCCAGCGTCTCGTTCAGTTGCGCGTGCGCGCGTGCGCCGCCGACCGCGCCGGGCGACGACGTAAGCGTGAAGACGGGCTTGCCCGTGAGCGTCGCCTTGCCGTGCGGACGCGAGGCCCAGTCGAGCGCGTTCTTCAGTACGCCGGACATGCCGTGATTATATTCTGGGGAGGCGATGACGATCCCGTCGGCCGCGCCGATTGCCGCGCGCAGGGCTGCGACGGCGGCGGGGGGCGTGTCGGTGTCGGTGTCCTGATTGTAGAGCGGGACGTCGTTCAGCGCGAAGACCGTCAGCGCGGCCTTGTCGGTGATCGCTTCGCCAAGCGTGGTCAGGATCGCGGTATTGTACGAGCCGCGGCGCAGGCTGCCGGAGATCGCGAGCAGGACGGGAAGGGCCATGGAGTTTCCTTTAATTGAAGCGGTAGCCGGAGATTGAGGTTTGCAGCACACGCTCGCTGTAGACCTGCGTGCCGGCTTGATCGGAAGCGCCGGCAGCGACCATCAGCGGTAGCAGGTGCTCTTCGCGGGGGTGCGAGAGGCGGCCGGCGGGGGCTTCAGCCCAGCCGCCTAGCGCTGCCGCCCGGCCGGTCGGTTCGGACTCGACTGCGGCGGTGAGCCATTGATCGAAGGCTTCGGACGGCGCGGTGAAACGCGGGTCGCCGTAGCCGCGCATGTTGTGGAAGCTCATGCCCGAGCCGACGATCAGGACGCCTTCGTCGCGTAAGGGAGCGAGTGCGCGGCCGGCGGCGGCGTGCAACGTAGGGTCGAGATCGCGGTCGACCGACATTTCGATGACCGGGATGTCGGCGTCAGGGAACGCGACCTTCATCGGGATGAAGACGCCGTGATCGAGGCCGCGCGTTGGGTCGACGGTGGCGGTCAGGCCGGCTTCGCGGAGTAGGTCAGCGGCGCGGGCCGCCAAGACGGGATCGCCGGGCGTGTCGTAGCGGATCTCGTAGGTCTGCGCGGGGAAGCCGCCGTAATCGTAGATCAGCGGCGGCGTTGCGGCGCCGGTGAAGGCGAAGCCGCGCGTTTCCCAGTGACCGGAGACGACGAGGATCGCCTTAGGCTTTTCGAGCAGCGAGGCGGCGATCGAGCGGAGGTACGCGGCCATGCTGGTCCAGTTCCCGGCGGGGTCGTCCATGAAGAAACAGGGGCCGCCACCGTGCGGGATGAAGAGGGTTGGCTGGCGGGTGTTTGTCATGGATCCGAGGTAGGCGGCGGTGGCGGCGACCGGAAGGTCGGGAATGGCAACGCTGCGTTGCCGGCCGACGCGGCGGTCACGTCCAGTAGAGGATACGCGCCTGCGGGAGCTTGGCGGCGATCTCGTCCTGGAAGAAGGTGCGGAGCGCGCGCATCGTGTCGGCGTCGTAGACATATTTGACCGAGCCGAACTTGGTGCGTTTCTCGGTGCGGTTGGCCATGCTGAGGTCGAGCGACGAGCCGGGATACCAGGTTTCGAGCACTGCCTTCGATCCGGGGGTGTAGCGGTGGGTGATCAGTTCGATCGTCACGTTGGGCACGTCGGCGAGCACCCGGCCTGCCTCCGCGAGCAATTCGCCATACGCCTCGCGCCAGCCTTCGGCGGCGATGATCGGCGCGACCGTCAGGCCGATCCTGTAGCCCGCGTCCGCCATTCTTCGTAGCGCGAGCAGGCGGGCTGCGACGGGACTCGTGCCGCCCTCGAAGCGTGCATAAGCGGCGGGGTTTATCGAGGCGCGCATGCGGGTGCGGCCGCGGTGATCGAGACCCAGCAATGGCTCGACGGCGTCGAACTTGGTGGTGAAGCGCAACTGCACGTCGGCTTCCCACGCGCCGAAATGCGCGATCAGTGCGGACAGCGATCCGGTGACGTGTTCGATGCCGAGCGGGTCGGTGTAGCAGGACGCCTCGAACGTCGTGCCCTCATGCGCGCGCGCGGTCGAGCGCGACGTCACGGTGCCTTGGCCGAGGTGGGCGGGAAGTTCGGCGAGGATCTCGGGGAGGTTGGCGTAGACGCGCGTTATGGGCGGCCCCTTTAGCGAACCGGCGAGGTAGCAATAGCCGCAATGCGCGGGGCAGCCTTCGGCGAGGTCGATTCGCCAGTCGGCGCTGGGGGCGATCGGCTGGAGCTTGCGCTTCGACGGCGGCGCGACGACCAGCGCCAGCGTTGCCTTGGCTTCGGCATAGGCGCGGCGGGAGTCCTCGGGGAAGTCGAGCTTGAGGCGGTCGCTCGGTAGCGTCGTGACAGGTACGCCAAGTGCGGTCGCGCGGGCGGAGATCTTGGCACCGTGCTCCCAGGTCAGCGCGGACGGGGTCGCGAGCAGTCGCTTTGGCTGCCAGAGTCGTGAGGGTTTGGGCGCTGGCATCAAGCGACAACGCGCGCCTCCGGCGAAGCGTTGCCGCTATTTTACCGGGCGTTTCTCGAGCTTTCGCGCGAGCGTGCGGCGGTGCATGCCGAGGCGGCGCGCGGTCTCCGAAATGTTGAAGTCGGTTTCGGCGAGCGTGGTGTGGATGCGCTCCCATTCGAGCGTCTTGATCGAGGTCGGGCGCTCGGACAATTCGGTGTCGACGCTGCCCTCGGTGCGATCGAACGCGGCTTCGATGTCATCGGTGTTCGAGGGTTTGACGAGATAGTGCGACGCGCGGAGCTTGATCGCCTCGACCGCGGTGGCGATGCTGGCGAAACCGGTGAGGACGACGACGAGGATCTCCGGGTCGTGCGCGTGGAGCGTCTGGACGCAGACAAGGCCGGACGCGCCGCCCAGCTTCAGGTCGACGACGGCGTAACGGGGCGTACGCTCTGCCAGTTGCTCGACGAGTTCCTCGTGGCTGGCCGCCTGCATCACTTCGTAGCCGCGGCGTTCGAACGAGCGGCGAAGCGTGCGGGCGAAGGTTTCATCGTCCTCGACGATCGCCAGGAGTTTCGGTTCGGTCATGGCGTCCGTCACGGTGCTTGTCATGACAGGGCGATCGCAGAGAGGGGCATCCGGATCGTGACTTCAGCGCCACCGCCTTCGCAGTTCACGACGGACACGCCGCCGCCGAGCTTGCGCATGACGTTGACCGCGAGGAACAGGCCGAGGCCGTGGCCGGGTTCGCGCTTGCTCGACTGATAGGGTTTGCCGAAGCTGGCGAGGCGTTCGTCGCTGAAGCCTGGGCCGCGGTCTCGGACGATCAGCGCGAGGTCGCCGTCGGTGCGTTCGCCGCGGAACGCGACCCAGTGCGGCGAGGCTTCGGCGGCGTTGTCGAGCACGTTGGCGATCACCTGTTTGAGCGCGGGGTCGGACACGACCTGGGGATCGTCGCCGACTCGCGTGGTATAGTCGAAATCGACCGACGGGTGCACCGCGCGCCACTCGTCGACGATTCCGTCGAGGAGCTGGTGGAGCGGCATGATCTCGGGCGCCTCGCCGCGTGCCTCACCGGCCGAGAGCAGGATGCCGGTGACGATCGCCTTGCAGCGCTGGACTTCGGATTGCATCTCGACGATCTCGGCCTGGAGGTCGGCGTCCTGCGCGAGCGTTGGCATGCGGCGCCAATCGGCTAGGATCACGGCGATCGATGCGAGCGGCGTGCCGAGTTCGTGCGCGGCGCCGGACGCCAGCAGACCCATGCGGACGATGTGGTCCTCCTCCGCGGCCTGCTGGCGTAGGTCGGCAAGGCGCGTGTCGCGCGCGCGCAGGTTGCCGGTGATGCGGGTCATGAACAGCATCAGCAGCGTCGCGATCAGCATGAAGCAGAGCAGCGAGCCGATCGTGTAGAGCAGGAAATACTCGCCGCTGTAGTCGGGGGGGAGGATCAGCGGACGGTAATAGAGTGTTAGCACGCCGAAACAGGCGGCGGTGACGGCGACGATCGCCCAGCTCGACCAGCGATCGAGCAGCACCGCGCCTAGCACGACGTGGAGCAGATAGAGCGAGATGAACGGGTTGGTCGCGCCGCCCGCCAGATAGAGCTGCGTGGTGAGCAGGCCGACGTCGAACAGCAGCGCGAGCAGGAGCTGGATGTTCGCGCCCTTGCGCCAGCCGTACAGCGGCATGCTGGCGAGGTTGAGGCCCACGGCAGCGGCGAGCGCGGCCATCATCGGAACCAGCGGGAGATCGAAGCCGAGGCCGAAGCGCGCGAACAATATGGTGACGAACTGGCCGGCGACCGCGATCCAGCGCAGCGTCACGAGCTGGCGCATGTTGGCGTTGCCGGTCGCGTCGGTGCGGGCGGTGGCGAGCGCGAGCCAGCGTTGCCAGCCTTGGCGTGCCGCCGCCGAGGTCATGCCGCCTCTTGCCGCTTGCGCGCATCCTGGCGGACGAAGACGACGAACGCGGCGATCGTCATCGCGGCGAGCGCGAACCAGGTCAGCATGTAGACGAGGTGGTTGTTGGGGAACGCGATGATCGTCAGGCCGCCGACCGGGGCGGCGGTGCCGGACTTGTCCGCGTCGACAAAATAGGGGGCGACGTTCGACAGGCCGCGCGCCTTGGCGATCGCGGCGACGTCGCGCGAATACCATTTGCCGGTGGCGGGGTCATTGTGGCGGAGGAAGCCGCCGCCAGGCTCGGTGATGCGGAGATAGCCGGTGATCGTGACCGGGCCGGTTGGCTTGGTATGCGCGACGCGTTGTTCGGGCGAGACGTAGCCGCGGTTGACGAGGACGGTGAAGCCTTGCGCGGTCCGCAAAGGCGTGACGACCCAATAGCCGCTGCCAAGCGCGGTGGCGGCGCGGACCAGCGTTTCGCGCGAATTATCGAGGGTGCCGTCGAGGCGGATACGGCGATAGGCGTCGGTGGTGGCGGTGATCGCGCCCCAGGACGCGGGCCCCGGCGGCGCGACCGGCGCGGCGTGCGAACGCGCCGCGACCTGTGCGATCAGGTTGAGCTTCCAGGTGCGGCGCTCGACCTGCCAGATGCCGAGCGCCATGAACCCGGCGAACAGCAGCAGCGCGACCAGGCCTGCGACGTAGACGGCAGGGCCCGGTCGCGTGTTCATCACATGTCTGCCGCGGCCTGCATCGGCATCATGTTCGTGTTCATGTGGTACATCACCCAGATCGACCCACTGAGCGTGATGACGACGAGGATGATCGTGAAGATCAGCGCCATCATCGTCCAGCCGCCCTCCGACTTGCCGCTCATGTGCAGGAAGTAGATCATGTGGACGACGATCTGCGCGACCGCGAACACCATTACGACGAGCGCGGCGGTCGACGGATCCTTGAACGCGTCGGTCATGACGATCCAGAACGGGATCGCGGTCAGGATGACCGAGAGGAAGAACCCCTTGAGGTAGCTGCCGCGCGTGCCGTGCGCTGCGTGATCGTGATCCGCATGCGCGTCGTGCGTGTTTGCGTGGGGGTCGCTCATCGTAGGGTGCCCATCAGATAGACGAAGGTGAAGACGCCGATCCAGATGACGTCGAGGAAATGCCAGAACATGCTGAGGCACATCAGGCGACGCTTGTTCGCGGCGATCAGACCGTGCTTCTGAACCTGCACCATCAGCGTGACGAGCCAGATGAAGCCCATCGTGACGTGGAGGCCGTGCGTGCCGACGAGCGTGAAAAACGACGACAGGAACGCGCTGCGGGTCGGGCCCGCACCCTCATGGATGAGGGTGGCGAACTCGTACATTTCGATCGACAGGAAGCACAGGCCGAACAGGCCGGTGAACGCCAGCCACATCTGCATGACGCGCTGGCGACCTTCCTCCATCGACAGCATCGCGAAGCCGTAGGTGATCGACGAGAACAGCAGCATCGCGGTGTTCACCGCCACCAGCGGCAGCTCGAAGATCTCCTTCGGGCTGGGCCCGCCGGCATAGCTGTTGCCGAGCACGGCATAGGCCGCGAACAGCACCGCGAAGATAAGACAATCGCTCATCAGGTACATCCAGAAGCCCAGCATCGTGCTGCTGCCTTCGGGATGCTCGTGCTCGTCCAGCTCGTAGAACGAGACCTTCTCTGTCTCGTTCAGGCCGTCCTTCATGGGTATTGCGGACATCGCGTCAGGCTCCCTGGGTCGCGAGCTGGCGGGTGCGCGCGTCCTCGCTGGCGATCACGTCCTCGACCGGGATGTGGAAGTCGCGCTTGTAGTTGAACGTGTGGAAAATGGTGGTGCCGAAGATGCCGGCGAGCGCCAGCCCTGCGAGCCACCAGATGTACCAGATCATCGCGAACCCGAACGCAACGCTGAGGCCGGCGAGCACGACGCCCGTGCCGGTGCCGCTCGGCATGTGGATCGACTTGAAGCCGGTCACGGGCCGCTCGTGCTTGCGCTCCTTCATGTCGTACCAGGCGTCCAGGTCATGGACGATCGGCGTGAACGCAAAGTTGTATTCCGGCGGCGGCGACGAGGTCGCCCACTCCAGCGTACGGCCACCCCAGGGATCGCCGCTGTGATCGGCCAGCGCTTTGCGGTTGCGGATGCTGACGAATATCTGGAGCAGGAAGGCACCGATGCCGGCTGCGATCAGGGCTGCGCCAAAGGCGGCGATGACGAACCAGATCTGCAGGTTCGGATCGTCGAAATAGCGCATCCGGCGAGTCACGCCCATCAGGCCGAGCACGTAGAGCGGCATGAACGCGAAGTAGAAGCCGACCACCCAGCACCAGAACGATACCGTGCCCCACTTCTTGTCCAGCTTGAAGCCGAACGCCTTCGGGAACCAGTAGTTGATGCCGGCGAACATGCCGAACAGCGTGCCGCCGATGATCACGTTATGGAAATGCGCGACCAGGAACAGCGAGTTGTGCAACACGAAATCGGCTGGCGGCACCGCGAGCAGGACGCCGGTCATGCCGCCGATCGTGAAGGTCACCATGAAGGCGATCGTCCACATCATCGGCAGTTCGAACCGGATCCGGCCCTTGTACATCGTGAACAGCCAGTTGAAGATCTTGGCCCCGGTCGGGATCGAGATGATCATCGTGGTGATGCCGAAGAACGAGTTCACGCTCGCGCCAGAGCCCATCGTAAAGAAGTGATGCAGCCAGACGAGGTAGGCGAGGATCGTGATGACGAGCGTCGCATAGACCATCGAGCTGTAGCCGAAGAGGCGCTTGCCCGAGAAGGTCGAGGTGACTTCCGAGAAGATGCCGAATGCCGGCAGGACCAGAATATAGACCTCGGGGTGACCCCAGATCCAGATCAGGTTGACGTACATCATCGGGTTGCCGCCCGAGTCGTTCGTGAAGAACGCGGTGCCGATGTAGCGATCGAGCGACAGCATCGCGAGAACCGCGGTCAGGACCGGGAAGGCGGCAACGATCAGGATGTTGGTGCAGAGCGACGTCCAGGTGAAGATCGGCATCTTCATCATGGTCATGCCGGGCGCGCGCATCTTGACGATGGTCGCGACCAGATTGACGCCGGACAACAGTGTCCCGATGCCCGCGATCTGCAACGCCCAGATATAATAGTCGACACCGACGTCGGGCGAGTAGGCCAGTCCCGAGAGGGGCGGCATCGCGAGCCAGCCGGTCCGCGCGAACTCACCGATGAACAGCGACATCATGACGATCACGGCACCGGCCGTGGTCATCCAGAAGCTGAAATTGTTGAGGAACGGGAACGACACGTCGCGCGCGCCGATCTGAAGCGGGACGACATAGTTCATCAGACCCGTGACCATCGGCATCGCCACGAAGAAGATCATGATCACGCCGTGCGCGGTGAAGACCTGGTCGTAGTGATGCGCGGTCAAGTATCCTTCGGACCCGTTGAACGCCATCGCCTGCTGTGCGCGCATCATGATCGCGTCGGAGAACCCGCGCAGCAGCATGACGATCGCCAGGATCATGTACATGATCCCGATCTTCTTGTGATCCACGCTCGTGAACCACTCGTTCCAGAGATAGCCCCAGACCTTGAAATAGGTCAGCGCGGCGACGAGCCCGAGCCCGCCGATCGCCACCATCGCGAAGGTGGCGACGACGATCGGTTCGTGCAGCGGCAGCGACTCCAGGGTCAGGCGGCCGAAGATAGTCTTCAACAGTGTGTCGTTCATGATGGTTCTCTAGCCGTTCGCGACGGGGCGCGTGCCCGGCATGGTGGAGGGGGTCAGCATCGTATGATTGCGGTTGGACTGCGAGCCGGGCGCGCTGTTGGCGCCGTCCTGTTTTATGTCGGCCGGCGCGGTCCAGTGGTTGCCGCTTCCCTTTTCGTCCGCGTCCTTCATTAACGCGCCTTCGACTCGCTCGGACGAATCCTGCGGGCCCTTGCCGCCATTGACTCCGGGCATCGCCATGCCGGCGTGCGAGTCCCCCCCGCCTTTGCCGCCGTGCATCATCTGCGACATGCAGACCTTGCCGGGCTGGACGCACTGCTCGACGACCAGCTTGAACATGTTCGGCTCGACCGCATTGTAATAGCGGACCGGGACCTTCTCGCTCGGCTTCTCCAGCTGGAGATAGCTAGCGCGATTGAGGCCGCCCCCGCGCTGCTTGACCTGGTTGACCCAGGCCTGGAAGCCCGCGTCGCTGACGCCGTGGAAGCGGAAGCGCATCCCCGAGAAGCCTGCGCCGCTATAGTTGGACGAGAAGCCTTCGTAGTTGCCGGGCTTGTTGATCACCGCGTTCAGCGTCGTCTGCATGCCGGGCATCGTGTAGATCATGCCGGCGAGCGCAGGGATGTAGAACGCATTCATCACCGACGACGAGGTCATCTGGAAACGAATCGGACGATCGACCGGCGCGGCCAGTTCGTTGACCGTGGCGATGCCGTATTCCGGATAGATGAAGAGCCACTTCCAATCGAGCGCAACGACCTGAACCTCGAGCGGCTTGCCGACGCCGTTCGCCAGCTGCTGCTTGTCGACCAGGTTGCCGACCGGCACGTTGTTCGCGAGCGTCGGCGCATCTGGCTTGATCCGACCGAGCGGACGGTACGGATCAAGTAGATGCGTGCTGGTCCAGGTCAGCGCGCCGAGCGCGATGATGATCAGCAGCGGGATGCCCCAGATCAACAGCTCTAAGCCGACCGAGTGATCCCAGTTGGGCTCGTACTTGGCGGTCTTGTTCGACTGGCGATACCGGAACGCGAACAGCAGCGTGAGGCAGATCACCGGCACGATGATCAACAGCATCAGCCCGGTCGCGATCAGCACGAGATCGCGCTGTTGCACTGCGATATCGCCCGAGGGCGACATCACGACCCAGTTGCAGCCGCTGGTGAGCAGCGCAAGCGGCAGCACGGCCAGCCATTTTTTCGCGCGGGAAACGGTTTTCTCAACGATCATGCGGATCCCCTACGCCTCGCTTTCGCCGCGCTACAGTGGACAATTTGTCCAATGGGCGCTGCACTGCAACATCGGCATGGCTTTATTGTTACCGGGGGTAGCATAGATTGCCCCTGCCCGCATCCGCCAGAACAGCGTATGATGGGTTCGCGCCCTGAAGAGCGAGTTGAAGAATGAGTGCAAACACAGTCCCCGAGACGAGCTTCGAAGCCGATGCTCGCAGTATCCACAGCGACGGCGAGCACGTCACGCCGGGCGTGATCGCGATCGGCGTGGTGATCGGCCGTACCTCGGAATTCTTCGACTTCTTCGTCTACGCGATCGCCTCGGTGCTCGTGTTCCCGACGCTGGTGTTCCCGTATGTCGACCGGTTGCAGGGCACGCTCTATTCGTTCGCAGTGTTCGCGCTGGCGTTCATCGCCCGCCCGATCGGTTCGATCATCTTCATCGCGGTCGATCGCGCCTATGGCCGCAGCGTCAAGCTGACGATCTCGCTGTTCCTGCTCGGCACCTCGACGGTCGCGATGGGGTTCATCCCCGGCTATGACCAGGTCGGCAACTGGTCGGTCGCGATCCTCGCGCTGCTGCGTATCGGCCAAGGCGTCGCGCTCGGCGGCGCGTGGGATGGTCTCGCCTCGCTGCTGTCGCTGAACTCGCCGGAAAAGCATCGCGGCTGGTACGCGATGCTGCCGCAGCTTGGGGCGCCGATCGGTCTGCTGGTCGCGAGCGGCCTGTTCGCGTTCTTCGTGGCCGCGCTGCCGACCGAGGATTTCTTCGCTTGGGGCTGGCGTTATCCGTTCTTCGTAGCGTTCGCGATCAACGTCGTCGCGCTGTTCGCGCGCCTTCGCCTGGTGGTGACGCCCGAATTCGAAGAGATGTATGCCAAGCGCGAGTTGGAGCCGGCGCCGGTCGTCGAGACCGTGCAGTCGCAGTGGAAGGCGATCTGGCTCGGCTCGTTCGTGCCGCTCGCGAGCTTCGCGCTGTTCCACATGGTCACGGTGTTCCCGCTGTCGTGGGTCGTGCTGTTCACGCGTGAATCGGCAGGTCGCTTCCTCGTGGTCGAGGTGATCGGCGCGATCATCGGGATCGGCGCGATGCTGGTGTCGGGGCTGCTCGCAGACCGGTTCGGACGTCGCACGATGCTGGGCACGATCGCAGTGCTGATCGCGCTGTTCGCGATAGCCGCACCATCGCTGCTCGATGGCGGCGAGATCGGCGAGCGCCTGTTCATGGGCATTGGCTTCCTGCTGTTCGGCCTGTCGTTCGGCCAGTCCTCGGGCGCGATCGCGTCGAGCCTGTCGCCGCAGCACCGCTATACCGGTTCGGCGCTGACGACCGATCTGGCGTGGCTGTTCGGTGCGGGGTTCGCTCCGCTGGCGGCGCTGTTGCTGACGAGCAAGCTGGGGCTGGCGGCGAGCGGCGCGTACCTGTTCTCAGGCGCCGTGTTCACGCTGATCGCTCTGGGTCTGAACAAGCAGCTCGCCAAGCGCGACATCGCGCGGTGATCGTGCGGGGCTGACGGACGAAGCGATCGACTCCGTCCGAACGATTGGCACCATGAGCACCACCCCGGCGAAGGCCGGGGCCCAATTGGCAAGGCTACGGTAACGGACCGCTGCCCCTAGTTAGCACCGTCCCCCAATTGGGCCCCGGCCTTCGCCGGGGTGGTAGCGATTGGGATATCTCTAAGCCTCTCCAGAACCGTCGCCCCCCCCAAAAAACGTCGCCCCAGCGAAAGCTGGGGTATCACCGTTGGCGGACGCTGCGACCCGGAACGGGGAGATCCCAGCTTTCGCTGGATGACGGTGAGGGTAGTCAGACCCGTCGGCGGTCGATCGCCCAAGAGACCGCCCAAATCGCGAACCCGCCAAGCGCGAGCGCGGTCCCGACCCAGCCAGTCGACGGCAACCCATATCCGCCCGCAATCGCCAGCCCGCCAAGCCAGGGGCCCAGCGCGTTGGCGGTATTGAACGCGGAATGGTTGAGCGCCGCCGCCAATGTCTGCGCCTCCTCCGCGACGTCCATCAGTCGCGTCTGGAGGATCGTCGACAACCCGCCGCCGCAGCCGATCAACACCACCACCGGCAGCATCGCCCACAGATGCGGCGTCGCCGGCGCGTAAAGCGCGAGCGCGCCTGCCCCGAACAGCAACGTGATTCCCGCCGCCGGCATCAGCGCCACGTCCGCCGCCTTCGCGCAGACCAAAGTGCCGATCGTCATGCCGACGCCGAACAGCGCAAACGCCACGGGCGTGAACGCAGACGATACGCCCGTCACTTCGGTCAACGTCGAGGCGAGATAGGTGTAGACGCAGAAAATCCCGCCGAACCCGACCGCGCCGATCGCAAGCGTCAGCCACACCTGCCCGTTACGCAGTGCCGCGAGTTCGCCCAGCGGGCTCGCATCCTTGGCAGGGCGAAGTACCGGCGCGAACCGTAACAGCATCGCCACCGTCGCGGCCGCGATGATCGCGACGATCCCGAAACCCCAGCGCCAACCAAACCACTGGCCGATACCATTCGCCAGCGGCACGCCCGCGATCGTCGCGATCGTCAGCCCGAGCATCATCCGCGACACCGCCCGCGACCGCTTCTCGCGCGGCACCATCGACGCCGCGACAAGCGATCCGACGCCGAAATACGCGCCATGCGGCAGTCCGCTCAGGAACCGGGCCAGCAGCATCAGATGATAGGTCGGCGCGAGTGCGGACAGGCCGTTGGCGATCCCGAGAAACGTCATCAACCCGATCAGCAGCACCCGCCGCTCGATCTTCGCCGCCAGCACCGCGATCGTCGGCGCGCCGACGACCACGCCCAGCGCATAGGCGCTGATGACATGCCCCGCGGTCGGCTCGTCGATCCCGAGCCCGCGCGCGAACTGCGGCAACAGGCTCATCGCCGCGAACTCGGTGGTGCCGATCGCGAACCCGCCGACGGCGAGCGCGAGCAGCGCCATGCGCGTATCGACAGGTTTCATGCAGTATCGCTTTCGTAAAGTCAGTGCCGTCGCGACATGCTGCGCCGCACCATATACGCCCTATCAGCCTGGGCGACGCATTTTGAACAAGGAATCCTCCGTGATCGTAAAGTAATCCGCGGGGCCGCCGCCACGCAGGATCGGTCGCGCACGCGCGGTCTGGTAGACTCCGTCCTCCAGCATCGCGGAGTCGATGTGGATCGCGACCGCCTCGCCCAGCACCAGCCACTGGTCGAGTTCGCGGCCTTCCTTGGTTTCCAGACGGATGAGTTGCGTAAGCTTGCACTCGAACTGCGCGCGCGACGCCGCGACACGCGCCGGTTTCACCTTTGTCGACGCGGCCATATCGAGCTGGGCGAGCGCGAACTCGTCGACGTCGGCGGCGACGTTCGCGGCAGTCGTATTCATCGCCTCGCCGAGATCGCGCGATACCAGGTTCCAGACGAACTCGCCGGTCGCCTCGATATTGGCGACGCTGTCCTTCCAGCCCATCGACGAGAAGCCGATGATCGGCGGATTGTAGTTGAACAGGTTGAAGAAACTGTACGGCGCGAGGTTCGCCACGCCGTCTGCGGACACAGTGCTGACCCAGCCGATCGGCCGCGGCGCGACGATCGCGTTCAGCGGATCGTGCGGGAGGCGATGGCCGTTCGTGGGCTCGTAAGAATGCCATTCGGTCATACATGTATTCCTGCTAAGTCACTGTCTGACTGCCTATAGCGAAGGTCGAGCATGAACGATCCCACTGCCCTCCCCGTCAGCACCCCCGTCAGCCCCCCGGTCATCAAGCGCCACCGGCTGGCGACGCGCGTCTGGCACTGGGTGACAGTGGTGACGATGTTCATCATGATCGGTAGCGGGATCGGCATCCTGAAGGCGCATCCGCGGCTGTATTGGGGACGGTACGGCGCGAATTTCGATACCGCGTGGACGACGCTCGACCAGTGGCCGAGCTGGCTGGTGTCGCTACTCAACCTGCTGACGATCCCGACGAGCTATAATCTGGCGCTGTCGCGGCGCTGGCATCTGCTGTTCGCGCTGGTGCTCGCCTTCGCGCTGCTCGGGTTCATGATCGTCAGCCTGATCAACAAGCATTTCCAGCGCGATCTTCGCGTGCGTGCCGCCGAGCTTTCGCCGCGCGAAGTGGTGCATGACGTGAAGGAGCATCTCGCGTTCCGCTTTCACGACCCCAAGAAGCCGGGCGCGTACAACATCCTTCAGAAGCTGTCCTATGTGGTGACGATCTTTGTCCTGATCCCAGTGATGATCCTGACCGGATTGACGATGTCGCCGGGGATGGATGCGGCTTGGCCGTGGCTGCTCGAGGTGTTCGGCGGGCGGCAGTCGGCGCGGTCGATCCACTTCATCGCCGCCACCGGGCTGGTGCTGTTCATCATCGCGCATCTGGCGCTGGTGATCCTTGCGGGGACCTGGAACGAGGTGCGGTCGATGATCACCGGGCGTTGGAAAATACCCGCCCACCCGTCGGAGGACGTCGCATGAGTTCGCTGATCACCCGCCGTTCGCTCGTCATGGGCGCGACCATCGGTGCCGGCGCGCTGCTGGCCGGCTGCGACAAGATCGCCGCGAACCCCGAGGCGCGGAAGATCCTGTTCATGGGCGAGGACATGAACCGCGGGCTGCAGCGCGCGCTGAGCAACCGCAACGCGCTCGCGCCCGAGTTCAGCCCTGCGCAGATGTCGCCGATCTTCCGCTCGAATGGCACGAGCAATCCGGGGACCGCGGATTATACCGCGATGGTCGTCAACAACTTCGCGGATTACCGGCTGAAGGTCGGCGGGCTGGTCGATAACCCGTTGTCGGTGTCGCTCCCGCAACTCCGCCAGATGCCGTCGCGGGCACAGATCACGCGGCACGACTGTGTCGAGGGCTGGAGCGCGATCGGCAAGTGGCAGGGGCCGAAGCTTGGCGCACTGCTCGACGCCGCCGGGTTGCAGAAGTCCGCACGCTACATCGTCTTCACCTGTGCCGACCTGTACAACGGCGCAAACTATTACGAGTCGGTCGATCTGGTCGACGCATTCCACCCGCAGACGATCCTCGCCTGGGCGCTCAACGATCAGGTGCTCGACGTCGCGCACGGCGCGCCCGTCCGGCTGCGCGTCGAACGGCAGCTCGGCTACAAGAACGCCAAATACGTCATGGCGATCGACGCGGTCGCCAGCCTCGCCGGGATCGGCAAGGGCAAGGGCGGCTATTGGGAAGATAACGTGGATTACGACTGGTACGCCGGAATCTGATCGGCCGCCGGGGGTAGCGCAATTCCGTACCAGTCATTAGCTAACGCGGCATGGCACTTTTCGATCGTTTCCTGGCCCGGCAGGTTAAAACCGGCGAACTCACGCTCATCCACGTCGACGGCACGACCAAGCATTTCGGCAAGCCCGACCCCGCCTACAACCCGGTCACGATCCGGCTGACCCAGCCCGGCGTCGCCGGCGCGATCGTCCGCCACCCGGCGCTTGGCGCGGCAGAGGCGTTCATGGACGGGCGCCTTGTGATCGAGCGCGGCGACATCCGTGATCTCATCAATCTGCTCAAGGGCAACAGTCCGTGGGAGCGTGGCGGCGGGCTCAATCCCTCGCTGCCGATCAAGCTGCTCGGCAAGGTCGTGCACCGCGTCGACCGCGTGAACATGGCGCGCCGGTCGAAGAAGAACGTCGCGCATCACTACGACCTGTCGGATCGGCTGTACGACCTGTTCCTCGACGCGGATCGGCAATATTCCTGCGCGTACTTCACCGACGCGGGCAACAGCCTGGAGCAGGCACAGGACGACAAGAAGGCGCACATCGCCGCCAAGCTTGCGATCCAGCCGGGCATGCGCGTGCTCGACATCGGCTGCGGCTGGGGTGGCATGGCGCTGTACCTGCACGCGAAGACCGGTGCCGAAGTGCTGGGCGTGACGCTGAGCGAGGAGCAGTTGAAGGTCGCGCGGCGTCGCGCCGAGGAAGCCGGGGTCGCCGACAAGGTGAAGTTCGAGCTGATCGACTATCGCGCGCTGAACGGGACATTCGACCGGATCGTCTCGGTCGGGATGTTCGAGCATGTCGGCCCGGCGCACTACAAGGCGTTCTTCCGCAAGTGCCACGACCTGCTGACGGAAGACGGCGTGATGCTGCTCCACACGATCGGCCGGATGGGCGGTCCGGGCGTCACCGACACCTTCACGACCAAGTACATCTTCCCGGGCGGCTATAATCCGGCGCTGTCGGAGATCGTGAAGGGGTATGAGGGGCTGAAGTTCTTCCCGACCGATATCGAGGTGCTGCGCGTGCATTATGCGCTGACGATCGACCTCTGGTACGACCGGACGGTGGCCGCGAAGGACGCGATCGTCGCGTTGTACGACGAACGGTTCTACCGGATGTGGACGTTCTATCTCGCGGGCGCCGCGGCGGCGTTCCGGACCGGGGGGATGGTCAATTACCAGATCCAGCTGTCGAAGAGCCGGATGACACTGCCGCTGACGCGCGATTATATGATCGAGGGTGAGCGGGCTTTGCGCGAAGGCTGACCCGCTCTCGCACCGTCCCCTGTACAAGTCGGGCTTGGCGCAGGACACCGCCCGTCAACCTCCGTGTTCCCCCGCGGAGGCGGTGGCCCAGGACCAAGCAGGGATACGGTACTTAGCTGGGCTCCCGCGTCCGCGGGAGAACAACGGTATTAGGCGAATGGACTTAGCGCGGGCCCTGCACGTCGGCCTTCGCCGCGGCGCGCTCGTCGCCGCCGATCTTGCCGTCCTTGTTCGCATCGTATTTTGCGAACGTCGCCGCGAGCAGCGCCTGCGCCTCGGCCTGCGTGACCTTGCCGTCCTTGTTCTTGTCCGCGCTCGTGAACCACAGGTCCGCGAGACGCTTGGCGTGAACGGGATCCGGACGGCCCTGACCGCCGACCTTCATGTTGCCGATCCGCGCCTGCACTTCCGCGCGCGTGAGGACGCCGTCCTTGTTGGTATCCGACGCGGCGAACTCGGCCTTGAACTTGGCCGAGGCAGATGCGCGCGTTTCCTGCGCGAGCGCCGGAGTCGCAAGGCCGGCGAGGACGAGAAGGGTGAGGCTTTGGCGTAGCACGGTGCAGTAACTCCAGAGGATGCGCGGCGCAGATAGACCGGTTCGGTTGTACGCGCCATTAACGCGCGTGGTTGCATGGCGCGCGCCCAGCGCATAGGGGCGCCGCATTGGATATTGCCCAAAGGATTCTGCCCGTGACCGATCAGATCAACCGCGTCGTGCTCGCCTATTCCGGTGGCCTGGACACGAGCGTGATCCTGAAATGGCTCCAGCAGACGTATAACTGCGAAGTCGTGACCTTCACCGCCGATCTCGGCCAGGGCGAGGAACTCGAGCCCGCGCGCGCGAAGGCCGAGATGATGGGCGTCAAGCCCGAGCACATCTTCGTCGACGACCTGCGCGAGGAGTTCGTGCGCGACTACGTGTTCCCGATGATGCGGTCGAACGCGCTGTACGAGGGGCTGTACCTGCTCGGCACGTCGATCGCGCGGCCGCTGATCGCCAAGCGCCAGATCGAGATCGCCAAGATGGTCGGCGCCGATGCGGTCAGCCACGGCGCGACCGGCAAGGGCAACGACCAGGTCCGCTTCGAGCTCGGCTATTACGCGCTGTCGCCCGACATCAAGGTGATCGCACCGTGGCGTGAATGGGATCTCACCAGCCGCACCAAGCTGATCGAGTTCGCCGAACAGCACCAGATCCCGGTCAGCAAGGACAAGCGCGGCCAGGCGCCGTTCTCGACCGATGCGAACATGCTGCACACATCGAGCGAAGGCCTCGTGCTCGAGAACCCGTGGGACGAGGTTCCCGACTATGTCTATTCGCGCACGGTGAACCCCGAGGACGCGCCCGACGTCCCTGAGTACATCACGATCGATTTCGAGCGCGGCGACGGCGTCGCGATCAACGGCGAGGGCATGAGCCCGGCCACCCTGCTGTCGACGCTCAACGAGTACGGCCGTCGCCACGGCATCGGCCGTCTCGATCTCGTCGAGAACCGCTTCGTCGGCATGAAGAGCCGCGGCATGTACGAGACGCCGGGCGGCACGATCTATCACCTCGCACACCGGGGCATCGAGCAGCTGACGCTCGATCGCGGCGCCGCGCACCTGAAGGACGAGCTGGCACCGCGCTATGCCGAGCTGATCTACAACGGCTTCTGGTTCTCGCCGGAGCGCGAGATGCTGCAGGCGGCGATCGACCACAGCCAGGAGAAGGTGTCGGGCACCGTTCGGCTGAAGCTCTACAAGGGCGGCGTGTACGTGGTCGGCCGCAAGTCGCCGAACTCGCTGTATTCGGAGAAGGTCGTGACGTTCGAGGACGACCAGGGCGCGTACGATCAGCGCGACGCAGCGGGCTTCATCAAGCTGAACGCACTGCGCCTGCGCCTGCTCGGACGGCGTGATCAGTAGGGGCGACCAGTAGTCCGCCACCAACTGGACCGCGGTTCGATGCCCAAGTTTGCAGGGAAGATCGTCAACTCGTCGTGGGCGCACTTGTCTAGTGCGCCCACCCGCCCCTAGGGTTCGACGATATGATTACTCAGGGGGAAAAGCTGCATTGGTGGCAGACGCGCGCATTCGTTGCCGCGGTTGCGATCGCATCGATCATACCATTGCTGTGGCCGGAAATACCGCCGCTGGTCGACCTGCCCGGACATATGGGCCGGTACCGCGTCCAGCTGGCGATCGGCGACAATCCCTGGCTTTCCCAGTGGTATAACTTCCGCTGGCAGATGATCGGCAACCTTGGCATCGACCTGTTGATCGTGCCGCTCGCGCCGATCTTCGGGTTGCAGCTGGCAGTGAAGCTGATCGTGATGGCGATTCCCGCGCTGACCGTGACCGGGCTGCTGTGGATCGCGCGCGAAGTGCACGGGCGAATCCCCGCGACCGCGTTGTTCGCGTTGCCGCTCGCCTACAGCTACCCCTTCCAGTTCGGATTCGTGAATTTCGCGCTGGGCATGGCGCTCGCGCTCAACCTGTTCGCGCTCTGGCTGCGGATGGGGCGGCTCGACCGGCGGCAGCTGCGGACCATCATCTTCGTCCCCGTCTCGTGCCTGTTGTGGCTGTGCCATACGTTCGGCTGGGGCGTGCTGGGCGTACTCGCCTTCTCCGCCGAGCTGATCCGCCAGCACGACATCCGCCGCGACAGCGATCCCAAGAGCTGGGCACATGGCTGGTTCAAGGCATGCATCCAGGCGGGGCTGAACTGCCTGCCGCTCGCGCTGCCGATGGTAATGATGGTGGTCTGGCGATCGGGCGATCATGTCGGCGGCAAGACGCAGGACTGGTTCAACTGGCGCTGGAAGATGAACTGGATCACGATGGTCCTGCGCGATCGGTGGATGACGTTCGACATCGCGTCGGTGACGGTCCTGTTCGTGATCCTGTTCCGCGGCGTGCGCGACCAGACGATCGAATATTCGCGCAACCTGAGCCTGTCGGCGCTGTTCCTAGCGATCGTGTACGTGCTGCTGCCGCGGATCGTGTTCGGCTCGGCCTATGCCGACATGCGGCTCGCGCCGTTCATGCTCGGGATTGCGGTGATCGCGCTGCGGCCGCGACACGGCCTATCGCTACGCGGTGCCGCCGTGCTCGCGGTGCTGGGGTTTGCGTTCTTCGGCGTGCGGCTGGCGGGGACGACGGTCAGCTACCTGATGTACGATCGCAGCTACGACCAGGCGATCGCGGCGATCGATACGGTGCCCGAGCGCTCGCGGGTCGTGTCGTTCGTCGGGCGGCGCTGTCGCGACGACTGGGCGTATTCCCGGCTCGAGCATGTGCCCGCGCTGCTACTGGAGCGGCGGCTGGCGTTCACCAACGATCAGTGGTCGATGGCGGGCGCGCAGCTGATGACGACGCAGTATCCGGCGGCGAAGGGCTTTGCGCATGACCCTTCGGAGATCGTCAGCGACATCAAGTGCCGTGGGCAGTTCTGGCGGCCGATCTCGATGGCGCTGGAGAAATTCCCGCGCGATGCGTTCGATTACGTGTGGCTGATCCACCCGCCGAAGTTCGATCCGGCGCTGGTCCGCGACCTGACGCTGATCCGGCGCGACGGCACCAGCCTGCTGTACCGCGTCAACCGGGCTGCTGCTGCTCGCCCCGCCGAAACGGAGTAAGCTCGCCGAGATACTCCTGCTGCTCGGCGACGGCTTCGCGCTCGCGCACGAGATAGTCGGCGATCGCACGGCGGAAGCTCGGGTCGGGAATGTAGTGCGCGGAATAGGTTGCGACCGGCGCATAGCCGCGCGCGAGCTTGTGTTCGCCCTGCGCGCCCGCCTCGACGGTCTTCAGGCCGCGCGCAATGGCCGCGTCGATCGCCTGGTAATAGCAGAGTTCGAAGTGGAGGAACGGCACCTCCTCCGTCGCGCCCCAGTATCGGCCGTAGAGCGTGTCATCGCCGATCAGGTTGAGCGCACCGGCGATCGGTACGCCGTCACGCTCGGCGAGGATGAGCAGCACGCGGTCGCCCATCGTCTTGCCGATCTGGTCGAAGAACGCGCGCGTCAGGTAGGGCTGGCCCCATTTGCGGCTGCC
The DNA here is from genome assembly GCF_003050745.1 of Sphingomonas sp. PP-CE-3G-477. Taxonomy (GTDB): domain Bacteria; phylum Pseudomonadota; class Alphaproteobacteria; order Sphingomonadales; family Sphingomonadaceae; genus Sphingomonas. Next base: position 90,563 of record NZ_QAOF01000008.1, read on the forward strand.
GGTGTCCTGGTAGAAGACCCAGAACGCGTCCCAGTGCTCAGGTGTGATTTCGGCGCCGACAAGGTGGCGGATCGTTAGCCCTTCGACGGCGGCGGCGCGTTCCTTGCGGATCGCCTTGCGCTTGCGACTGGCGAGGACGGTGAGGAAGTCGTCGAAGCTGGCGTATCCCTCGTTCTTCCAGTGGAACTGCGTGCCTTGGCGGATCAGCCAGCCGGCGGCCTCAAAGAGCGCGACTTCGTCGGGGTCGATGAAGGTGGCGTGCGCGGAGGATAGCCCGCTCTGGTCGGTCACCGCCTCCAGCGCGGCGATTAGCGCAGGAGCGTGCTCGCGATCGCGAAGCAGCAGGCGCGGACCGGGCACGGGGCTGAACGGCGCAGCGATCTGGAGCTTGGGGTAATATTGCCCCCCTGCCCGCTCCCACGCGTCGGCCCAGCCCTGGTCGAACACGTATTCGCCCTGGCTGTGGCTCTTGGCATAGGCAGGGGCGATCGCGGCGGGTTTGCCGTCGGGGCCGTCGACCACCACCGGCAGCGCCTGCCAGCCGGATCGGCCGCCGACGCTCTTCGACGCTTCGAGCGCGGAGAGGAAGGCGTGGCCGACGAACGGGTTGGCGGTGCCGGAGCACGCCTCCCAATCCTCGGCCGCGATCGAGGTGACGCCTTGGGCGATGCGAGCAGTGACCGAATTCATCACTGCGTTAGGTAGAGACGCGAGGGCGCGCCTCCAAGGAGCTTAGGCGGAAACCTGGACGATCGCGTCGATCTCGACGGCGGCGCCGAGCGGGAGGACGGGAACACCGACCGCCGAGCGCGCATGCTTGCCGGCATCGCCGAACAGCGCGACCATCAGGTCCGACGCGCCGTTGGCGACCTTCGGCTGATCGGTGAAATCGCCGGTCGAGTTGACGAACACGCCGAGCTTCACGATCCGCTCGACGCGGCCGAGTGTGCCGAGCGCCGCCTTCATCTGTGCGACGAGCATGAGCGCGCAGAGCTTGGCGGCCTCCTGCGCGTCTTCGAGCGACACGCCGTCTCCGACGCGACCGGTAACCAGAGCGCCGTCCTTGAACGGCAACTGGCCCGAGATATGGAGCATGCCGTTCGCCAGCACGGTCGGGACGTAGGACGCCACGGGTGCGGCGGCCTGCGGGAGGGTGAGGCCCAGCTCTTCGAGCTTGCGGTCGATACGATCGGTCATGGGGGAGGTATCACCACAGCGGTGGGGGATGGGTCAAGTGGGGGCGGGTTGCCGCCTTAGGGCCGGGGGCCCAACACCTGTCCGTGTTGCTCACGCACGCTGGAGCCAGACTGGCTGACGTACACCGTCACAAGCGTAGCGCGTATGGGTCCCGGCCTCCGCCGGGATGACGGACGATTTGAGTGCGGCGCTCTCGGCGGATGAGATGCCCGCGCCCCTTCCTGTTCTCCCGCGAAGGCGGGAGCCCAGGATTACGGGCGATATCGCTTTTGGCTCCCGCCCCCCCGCGTTCGCGGGGGAACAGACGGCTCAGGCGTCCGCCGGCAAACCCGCCTCGAACCGTGCGGCGATCCAGTCGGCCGCCTCGCGCCAGTCGTCGATCCGCGCGTGCGCCTCGGGCGCCTTTGGCACACTCACCGCGAGCGTCGGCTCCGAAACCATGTGCAACCGGTGCACCCCCGGCGCGTGCTTGGCGACCGACTCGTGGTGCACCGCAAGGTCATCGACGAACACCGTGACCGGCGACCCATATTCCTCGACCAGCCGCGACACCGGCGTCCCCTTGCCGCCCTGGTTGCACTCGACCCGGTGGACGATACCGAACTTCGCCAGTTGCTCGATCCGCGGCTGGCGGCATTCGTCCTGGAGGTTGGTAAGGATGACGATGTCCGCCACCTGCGCGAGCCGCTCCAGCGCCTCGACCGCGTGCGGCACCAGCGTCTGGCGGTGCATCTCGGCGGGGAAGAACTCGCCCAGCATCGCCCACATGTCCTCGCGCGATGGCGGCGGACCGCCATTGCGACGCGTCATCGCGGTCGAGAAATCGCCGTGCTGGATCTGGAAATCGATGTCGTGGCGCTCGTCGAGCCAGACGCCGAAATGCTTGACCATGTGCAGCAGCACTTCGTCGCAATCGCTGATCAGCAGCGGCCTCATGCTTCGAATTCTCCTTGGTCTAGTCTGGCGTGCGCGCGGACCAGCGCCTCGGGCTTCACCCCGAGCGATTCGGCGCAGGCGATCAGGTCCGGCTCGTGGTTCTCGAGAAAGCCCAACGCCGCGGACAAAACCGCCGGGTCGTTTGCTCGCGCACGCAGGTCGCTCGGGTCGAGGCCGGTCACCGACAACAGCCGCATCGCGCGGTCGGGTTCGCCCAGCGTCCATACCAAAGCGCGCAGGGCGAGCGCTTCGGCGTCTTCGTTTGAATCGCGGTCGCGCATTGCCTATCGTGCCTTCTTTCCGGATAAGGTGCGGCGGTGACAAAGAAGGTGCTCGTTGTCGAGGACAACGAACTGAACCTCAAACTATTCTGCGACCTGTTGCGCGCGCATCAGTTCGCCGTCGAGCCCGTACGCGACGGCCGCGAAGCCGTTGCGCGCGCTCGGGAATTTGTGCCCGACCTGATCATCATGGACATCCAGATGCCGCACGTCACCGGCTATGAGATCATCCTCGAACTGAAGGCGGACGAGGAATTGAAGGCGATCCCGGTGATGGCGGTGACGGCGTATGCCGGGCGCGAGGACGAGGAGCGGATCCGGGCGGCCGGAGCGGACTCGTATGTGTCCAAGCCGATCAGTCTGGCGCGGTTCATGGACGCGGTCGGGGCGCTGATCTGAGACGGGGCGCGCGCGGATACCGATCTGCTCCGCCTGCCGGTTGCTTAACTCGCACATTCCGTTGCCAAACCCCCAACCCCGTTCGTGCTGAGTAGAGACCGAGTAGCTCCGCAAGGAGCGTATCGAGGGCTCGTATCGAAGCATGCGTTCCGCGCGCCAACCGGTCCTTCGATACGCCCTCTCGATACGCCGCCTACGGCGACTACTCGACGGCTACTCAGGACGAACGGGAGAGGGGGCAAGCGGAAGGGGGAGGACGAACCGGAGGGGAATCCCAAACGCCAAAAGCCGCGGATATCGCTATCCGCGGCTTTTCGGATCTCAGCAATCAGACGGCGGTTCGCACCGCCGGCCGGATTACTTGATCTTGGCTTCCTTGAACTCGACATGCTTGCGCACGACGGGATCGTACTTCGAGAAGGAGAGCTTCTCCGTCTTGGTACGGGGATTCTTCTTAGTGACGTAGAAGAAGCCGGTGTCAGCGGTGCTGAGCAGCTTGATCTTTACGGTGGTCGGCTTGGCCATGAGCCCAATTCCTATGGCTTGAAAATGCGAAAGCGGCGAACTGACGCCGCCGCTCCATCAGGGGCGGCGCATGGCGGACGGAGGGAGCGAAGTCAAGCTTTACCCCATCGCCGCACGTCAGGACCGTTCATTTAACCCGCTATTCACTGTCCGGGGCGCATTGTACCGTCAGATAAAGACAGGAGCGGGATCGTGGGGCAGGCGCTGGTTCGAATCGACGACATGATCGCGGTGAAGGCCGATCTCGCGGCGCGAATCACCGCGATCGACGTTCGTGCGCCCTATTCCCGACCGTGCGACATCGCCACCGAGATCGATGCGATCCGCGTGATCGCGCATACCAACGGCCTCAATCCCGCGGTCACGGTCGCGCACTTCGTCGACTCGGCGCTCTCACGCGGCGAGCATGGCGCGCTGGTGCATGGCTGGCTGTCGATCCTGCGCGATGCGGTCGGGTGCGAGCGGCAGGACGTCCAGGCGTGCCACGTATTCGCCGCCGCGTGTTCGGTGCGTCTTGCGGGATAATCCATGGACGCCTTGATGGCGGCTCTCGTCGCGGCCGCGCTTGCGCAGGTCGGCGATCGAACGGCGTGGCTCGCGGCGATCCTGTCGGACCGGTACGCCAAGCCGGGACTGGTGATCGCGATGGCGGCGCTGGCGTTGCTCGCCGCGAGCAGCTTGGCGGCGACGCTCGGCGCGGTAATCGGGCCGAAGCTCGCCCCCAATGCACAGCAACTCATGCTGGCGCTCGCGCTGTTACTGCAGGGCGGCGGATCCTTCTTTCCGGCAAAAGTACCCGAGCGGCTCGATCGCTGGAAGATCGGCGCGATCGCCACCACCGCGCTCGGCCTTTTCATTCTGGCCTTCGGCGACGGCGTTCAGTTCATCGTCCTGACGCTCGCCGCGCGGACGCCTGTCCCTGCGCTCGCCGCGATCGGCGCGACGATCGGCTCGCTGGTCGTGATCGTCCCCGCCGCGCTGATGGGCGAGGCCGCATGGCTGAAGCTGCCGCTCAAGCCGCTGCGCATCGCGATCGGGATCGTATTCGTGATCTTCGGTATCGTTCTCGCGCTCGGCGCCTTGCGATTGGTCTAGCGGCCGGGAGCAATTCGGTGTTCGGATCGTTCACGCAACGACTTTCAAACCGGAGCTAGACATGGCCGACATCAATCCCGCCCTCGACACGCCGACCGACCTGCCGAGCAACAGCACCAAGTCGGTCGCCGACGCGCTGAACGCCGCGCTCGCCGATTGCTACGCGCTGTACCTCAAGACCAAGAATTTCCACTGGCACATGTCGGGGCCGCATTTCCGCGACTATCACCTGCTGCTCGACGACCAGTCTGCACAGATCATCGGCGTGACCGACGCGATCGCCGAGCGCGTGCGCAAGACCGGTAACACCACGCTGCGCTCGATCAGCGACATCTCGCGCCACCAGACGATCGCCGACAACGACATGGCGTTCGTCGGCCCGACCGAGATGCTCGCCGAACTGCGCGAGGACAATCTGAAGCTCGTCGAGCAGTTCCGCATCGTCAAGGACGCCGCCGACGCCGCCAAGGACAACGCGACGAGTGGGATTGTGGATGAGTGGACGGATCACGCCGAGGAGCGTGCGTGGTTCCTGTTCGAGGCGAGCCGCAAGGCCTGATCGTTACGCCCGAGGAACAAATCGGACGCCAAGCCGGTTGAGCGACCTTACCAAACAGGAGGCCGATATGTTGAAGCTTGCAATTACCTTTCTCGTCATCGGCGCAGTTTTCGCGCTGCTCGGCTTCGGCGGCATCGGCGGGGCGTTCATCGGTATCGCCAAGATCCTGTTCTTCATCGCGATCGCGCTGTTCGTGATCTTCCTCGTGCTCGGCCTGCTTGCGGGCAAGAGCATCAAGAACGCGGTGGACTGACGCGGCTATCGCTTGCGACTCGCATAGAGCCGCCAAACATGTAGCCTCTGCCGGAAACGGTGGAGGCTATATGCATTTCTGGATCTCGATCCTCGCACTCGCGGCCTTGCCGGCCTCGTCGTTCGCGGCCGTTCCCGACGAGACGCGGTCCGCCGTTCCCGGCGTGGCGTCACCGAACGCGAACATCGAATCGCTCGCGTGGCTGGAGGGAAGCTGGCGCGGTCCCGGCCTCGGCGGCGATGCCACGGAAGTCTATTCCGCGCCCGAAGCCGGTCAGATCACGGGACATTTCACGCAGACGCAAGAGGGCAAGGTCGCCTTTTACGAACTGATCCAGATCGTCCCCGTCGGTAAATCGCTGGCCTATCGGCTGCGTCATTTCAACGCCGACCTGACCGGATGGGAAGATAAAACGCGTAAGCCGGAAAGCTTCGCACTCGTCGCGATCGAGAAGGACGCCGTCCATTTCGACGGTCTGACGATGCGGCGACTCGGGCCGAACCGCATCGACGTCTGGGTACGGATCGATGGCAAGGCGCCGCGCGAGGCGCTCTTCAGCTACACGCGCACGCGTTGAAAGCAGGCGGGGAGCGGCGGCGGCTTCCCGTGCGTTGAACCACGATGCACGCTTTTGCCGCCCTGCTCGACTCGCTCACCTACACACGGTCGCGTAACGCCAAGCTGAAGCTGATCGCGGATTACCTGCGCGCGACGCCCGACCCCGACCGGGGCTGGGCAATGGCGGCGCTGACCGGCGATCTCGATCTCAAGGGCGTGAAGTCGGCGGTGATCCGTGGGTTGATCGAGGAACGCGTCGATCCGGTACTGTTCCGGATGAGCCGCGATTATGTCGGCGATACCGCGGAGACGGTTGCGCTGCTCTGGCCTGAGCCGACGGTTCCGGTCGACCCGACCCCCTTGTCGATCACCGACGTCGTCGAGCGACTGGCGGCATTGTCGCGGGCCGATGCGCCGGGTGCGCTGGCCGACATGCTCGACCGATCCGACGCCGAGGAGCGGTTCGCGTTGCTCAAGATGGCGACGGGCGCGTTGCGGATCGGCGTGTCGGCGCGGTTGGCGAAGACCGCGCTCGCCGATGCGTTCGGGCTCGATGTCGATGCGGTCGAGGAGGTCTGGCACGGGCTCGATGCGCCGTATCCGAGCCTGTTCGCCTGGGCGGAGGGCACGGGCGCGCAGCCTACGCCCGCGGACGTGCCGGTGTTCCGGCCGTTCATGCTGGCGCACGGGCTCGAAGACCTTCGCGTCGACCTCGTCGACTATGCCGCGGAGTGGAAATGGGACGGCATCCGCGTCCAGATCGTCCACGTCGCGGACGAAACGCGGCTCTACAGCCGGACCGGCGACGACGTGACGGGCAGCTTCCCCGAGATCGCGGCTGCGTTCCGGACGCCTGGGACGGTCGACGGCGAACTTTTGGTGAAGGGCGAACATCAGGGCGGCACGCTGGAGGATGGTGGCGGGGCGGCGAGCTTCAACGCGTTGCAGCAAAGGCTTGGGCGCAAGACCGTGTCGGCGAAGATGCTGGCGGACTATCCTGCGTTCGTGCGGCTCTATGATCTGCTGATCGACGGCGACGAGGATTTGCGTTCGCTACCCTGGACCGAGCGGCGGAAGCGGTTGGAGGCGTTCGTGCCGCAACTCGACTCCGAGCGGTTCGATCTGAGCGTCGTGATCGACGCGGACGACTTCACCGCGCTGGAGGCGATCCGTGCCACCGCGCGCGATTCGGCTATCGAAGGCGTGATGCTGAAGCGCCGTGATTCGCCGTACGTCGGCGGACGTCGCGCCGGGCTCTGGTATAAATGGAAACGTGATCCGCTGACCGCCGACTGCGTGATGATGTACGCGCAGCGCGGCTCGGGGCGGCGGTCATCTTATTATTCGGACTATACCTTCGGCTGCTGGACCGAAGAGGGCGAACTGCTCCCCGTCGGGAAAGCCTATTCGGGGATTACCGACGAAGAGCTCAAAATGCTCGACAGCTTCGTGCGCAACCATACGCAGAACCGGTTCGGACCCGTGCGCGAAGTCGAGAAGACGCTGGTGCTGGAGATCGCGTTCGATTCGCTACACGATTCGAAGCGGCACAAATCGGGGGTGGCGATGCGCTTCCCGCGGATCGCGCGGATCCGGACGGACAAGCCCGCGGCGGAGGCGGACCGGATCGAGACGCTCAAGCGAATGATCACGTAATCCGCGCGTCATGATAGTCCGCAGCCGTGCGGGGTATTGACCCGGTCTTGGTACGAGTCAGGATGATCCGGTGACAGTTACGAAACATTCTCGCCCGGCAGCGGCACGACGCTGGCGGCGCGGCGCCTGGGTGACCGGCATCGTGTCCGCGATCGTCGTGCTGTTCGTCTACCTCGCCGGCTATTTCGACCGCGATCCGGTGCATGTGTATCCGGCGATCGGCGTCCAGGCCTCGGGACCGCCACCGGTCGCGGTGGTGAACTTCTCGGGCGACATGGGGCTGCGCTTCCTGCTCGGCGCGTCGACCTCGCGCGGGCTGACCGAGCACGGCATCCCGGTGGTCGGTATCACCACGCCGGCGTTGTTCGCGCATCATCGGACGCGAGCGGAGCTCGATGCGATCATCGCGGACGGCGTGCGGACCGCACTGGCGCGCACGGGTGCGAAGCGGATCGTGGTGATGGGACAGTCCTACGGCGCGGATATCGTCCAGACGGGGCTAGTGAACCTGCCGAAGGACATGCGTGCGCGTGTGGCGGCGATCGTTTTGATCCTGCCCGGCGACACGGTGTTCTACCGCGCCGACCCTTCGGGACTGCTCTACGACCACGGGACGCCCGACAGCATGGGGGCGACGACCGGCAACCGACTGACCTGGGCGCCGGTCACGTGTATCTACGGCCTCGAAGAAACCGACAGCCTGTGTCCGCTGCTGACCACCGCGAACGCGCGGAAGGTTGGGATGCCGGGGGGGCATAATATCCATCACGATGCGGATGGGTTGCTCGGGCATGTGCTCGCCGCGATCCGCGCAGTGGCGCCGGGGGCTGGACGGGGGTTCTGAGGAACTCCCCATCTACGAAGCGATCCTCTCCAGAGGCGCGCGCCTGATTCCTTTCGCGAGGATGACGGGGTTCGGATGACGGCGGCTGAAGACAGCGTTCAGGAGGCGCCCTGCCCCTCCTTGTTCTCCCGCGAAGGCGGGAGTCCAGTCTGGGCTCCCGCCTTCGCGGGAGAACAAGTAGGGGTGCGCTGCCAGGGGACTGCAACTCCACAGAGCCTATTGGGGCGTGGCGGCGATCTTGATCTCGAAGAGCGTCGGCCAGTATTTGCCCGTCACGAACAGCCGGTCGGCCTTCGCGTCCCAGGCGATGCCGTTGAGGACCGCTTCGGGATCGGTCGCGGCGATCTCGGCGACGAGCGGGCGGAGGTCGATCACTGCGGTCACCTTGCCGGTTGCGGGATCGATGCGGACGAGGAAGCCGGTGTGCCAAACGTTGGCGAGCAGCGCACCGTGGACATATTCGAGTTCGTTGATGTCGCGTAAGGGACGCCCGTCGATCGTCACCGCCACGCGCTTGCGTTCGGCCAGTGTCAGCGGATCGCGGGAAATGATCTCGGAACTGCCGTCGGACTGGAGCAGCGAGACGCCGTCGCTGGTCAACCCCCAGCCTTCCCCGGTGTAGCGGTTCTGCCCCTTGGGTTTCAGCGTGCGAACGTCCCAGCGATGCGCGATGCCGTCGTGCCAGGTGAGGCTGACGAGCTGGTCCTTCCACAGCGCAAGGCCCTCGCCGAACTGCGCAGGGTCGATTCGCGCCTTGGCGAGGATCTTGCCGTCCTTGAGCGAGACGCGGCGGACGTCGGATTGCCGCTCCTGCCCCGTGCTCTCGTACAGGGCGCCGTCGTGCCAGAGCAGCCCTTCGGTGAACGCAGTGCGGTCGTGCGGATAGCGCGCGACGATGGTCGCCGAGAACACCGGCACGCGGGTCGGCTCGCGCGGAGCCGCGACAGCACCCTGGCCGGCCTGCGCTGCCGACGACAGCGAAGACGATGAAACGAGAACGGCCGGTCCCGCCAAAGCGAAACCGGCCGCAATCATTATCCTACCGAACACGGTACGATCAGCGTTCTGAGTCAGACAGCTATCAGCCGCCTGCGCTCAGGTTCACCGCTGCGTACTTGCCGCGACGATCGACCTCGAGCTCGAACTCGAGCTTGTCGCCCTCGTTCAGCGTCGACATGCCGGCGCGCTCGACGGCCGAGATGTGGACGAATGCGTCAGGCTGTCCGTCGTCGCGCTGGATGAAGCCGAAGCCCTTCATCGCGTTGAAGAATTTGACCGTACCGGTCGCCTTCTCGCCGGTGAGCTGACGCTGTGCGCCACCTGCACCACCGTCACGGTCGCGATCGCCACCACGGGGCGCGCCCGGGCCGGCATCACGGTCACGCGGCGGGCCGCGATCGGTGACGGCCATCGGCTCGCCGTCGATCTTCAGGTCGGTTGCCGAGATACGGCCACCGCGGTCGACGAGCGTGAAGCCGAGCGGCTGACCCTCGGCGAGAGCGACCATGCCGGCCTGCTCGACAGCGCTGATGTGGACGAACACGTCCTCGCCGCCGTCATCGCGAACGACGAAGCCAAAGCCCTTCTGCGCGTTGAAGAACTTTACGACGCCCGTGCCTTCGCCGACGACCTGGGGAGGCATGCCGCGACCACCGCCGCCGCCGCCACCGCCCGAGAAGCCGCCGCCACCGCCGCCGCCGCCGCGGTAACCACCGCCGCCGCCGCCGCTGCCGCCACCGAAGCTGCCGCCGTAGCTGCTGCCACCGCCGCCACCGTAGCTCGAGCCACCGCCGCCGCCATAGCTGCTACCGCCGCCGCCGAACCGATCGCCGCCACCGCCAAAGCTGCTGCCGCCGCCGAACTCGTTGTCGCCGCCGCCGAAGCTGTCGCGCTTGTCGCGGCCACGCCCGCCACGGTTCCCGCGGCCACCTTTATCGAAACCCATAAGCTCTGTTCGTCTTCCCGGTTCGCCCGCAAATTTCTCAAAACCCTTGTGCCGGACGACGAACGCAGGTTTTCCAGCGCGAAACCTTTTGCGCCTTGAGGGAACCCTTAGCGCAAAATACAAGCCGTCGCGAATAGATTCTGATCCGAGGGCGCTCGATTTGGATCGATACTGGCGCAAGTGTCGCGCTCCAGCCACGACTCGTCGCATCGACGATCGCGAAGCCTTCTTGTCGCCTGATTCGGATCGGTGACGCATATAGAGGCATTGAGCGTTCAGCTTCGGGCGGCTACGGCCGACTCATGACAGTTCATCTCCACGAAGGCGACATTCCCGCCGACCTGTTCGCGGCCGGCGCCGCGATCGCCGTCGATACCGAGACGATGGGGCTGATCACGCCTCGCGATCGGTTGTGCCTCGTCCAGCTTTCCGATGGCGGCCCTGACGAGCACCTCGTCCGATTCGCCGCGGGAGCCGGCTACGACGCGCCGAACCTGAAGGCGCTGCTGGCCGATCCGGCGCGGGTGAAGCTCTATCATTTCGGTCGGTTCGATATCGCCGCAGTCCAATATTATCTCGGCGTCGTCGCGGCACCGGTATATTGCACCAAGATCGCGTCGCGGCTGGTGCGGACCTACACCGATCGTCACGGTCTCAAGGAAATCGTCCGCGAACTGCTCGGCCAGGACATCTCGAAGCAGCAGCAGTCGTCGGACTGGGGCAGCCCCGAACTGTCCGAGGCGCAGAAGGATTATGCGGCGTCGGACGTGCGCTTCCTCCACCGGTTGCGGACCGAGCTCGACAAGCGGCTGATTCGCGAAGGCCGGATGGAGCTAGCGCAAGCCTGCTTCGACTTCCTGCCGACCCGCGCCGCGCTCGATATCGCCGGCTGGCCCGAAATCGACATTTTCGCACACGCTTGATGGACGTTCCGCCGCCCTCCCCCGTCGCCCGTCGCGTGCGGACCGCGCGCCAGGACTGGGCCGCGCCCGGTGGCAGCCACGATCGGTTCGTGGCGATCGCCCGCGTCGGCCTGCCGACCGCGATCGGCGTGCTGGCAGCGTTCCTGGTGATGGCGCCGCTGACGGCGGGCGGCGACGTGTCGTTCCTGCTCGACAAGAACAAGGTCGATGTCGCGCAGGAGCGGATGAAGACGCAGGCGGCGCGCTATCGCGGCGAGGATACGAAGGGCCAGGCGTTCACGCTCGACGCCGCCTCGGCGATCCAGAAGAGCTCGGCCGAGCCGATCGTCCAGCTCAACCAGCTCGCCGCGCAGATCCAGCTGACCGACGGCCCCGCCAACATCAAGGCGAACACCGGCCGCTACGACATGGACACCGAGAAGGTGCAGTTGTTCGGTCCGCTCAACGCCACCGCGGCGGGTGGGTACGACCTGAAGACCACCGACGCGACGATCGACATGAAGGCGCGCACGCTCGAAAGCGGCGGGGCGGCGACCGGCACCGTCCAGCAGGGCACGTTCAGCGCGAACAAGCTGCGCGCGAACCTGGAAGAGCGGACCGTGACGCTCGATGGCAATGCGCGCTTGCGGATCATCCCCAGAGGGCCGAAATAGCCGCCATGCGCGCCACTCACATTCTTGCCGGCTTGTCCGCCCTCTTGCTCTCCACGACCGCGGTCGCGCAGCAGGCGCACAATTCCAACGCCCCGATCGATTTCGGCGCGGATCATATCGAGCTGCAGGACAAGGCGAACCGCGCGATCCTGTCGGGCAACGTCGCGGTCAAGCAGGCCGAGATGACGCTGAACTCGGCGCGGATGACGGTGGCGTATACCGGCCAGGTGATCGGCGGAAACCCGCAGGTCTCGCGGCTCGACGCGTCGGGCGGCGTGATCGTCAAGCGTCCCGACCAGACCGCGCGAAGCCAGTATGCGATCTACGACCTCAACCGGCGCGTCATCACGATGCTCGGCGCGGTCACGCTCACGCAGGCGGGCAACACCGTGAACGGCGGGCGCCTGACGATGAATCTCGACACCGGGCGGTCGGTGATCGACGGCTCGTCGGTCGCCGGCGGCAGCGCAGGCGGATCGGCGGCAAGCGGTGGCACTGTGACCCAAACCGGCGGTCGCGTGACCGGCACCTTCTCGGTTCCCAAGCGCAACTGAGCCAGCAGGGGCGTCGTGAGGGGCTCGTAGGGGCTTCCCTCCGGCGGCGCGCTCATGCATGTTTCCTGCCAAACCCCCGCCGACTGTTCGGCGACACCATCAACGCCGAGTTTTCGGCGACTGACTTTTGCGAGGGCCTGATCCCATGGACGCCACCACGCTGCCCCCGATCGAGAACGTAGAGCCGATTTCCGAACCGCCGGTGAGCAACGGGCTCCAGGTCGTCTCGATTGCCAAGTCGTACGACAAGCGCGTCGTGCTGACGGACGTGTCGGTCTCGGTAGGACGCGGCGAGGTCGTCGGGCTGCTCGGGCCGAACGGCGCGGGCAAGACGACATGCTTCTACTCGGTGATGGGCCTCGTGAAGCCCGATTCGGGCCGGATCATGCTCGACGGCGAGGACATCACGAAGCTGCCGATGTACCGGCGCGCGATCCTTGGCCTCGGCTATCTGCCGCAGGAAACGTCGATCTTTCGCGGGCTGACGATCGAGAAGAACATCCTGACCGTGTTGGAGCTGTCCGAGCCGGACAAGGCGGCGCGCCAGCGGAAACTCGACACGCTGCTCGAGGAGTTCGGGCTGACCCGCCTCCGCGCGGCACCGGCGATGGCGCTATCGGGTGGCGAGCGGCGGCGTGCGGAAATCGCGCGCGCGTTGGCGGCGGATCCGTCGATCATGCTGCTCGACGAGCCGTTTGCGGGCATCGATCCGATCTCGATCGCCGACATCCGCGACCTGGTGAAGGACCTCAAGCGCCGCGACATCGGCGTGTTGATCACCGATCACAACGTCCGCGAGACGCTCGAGATCGTCGACCGCGCCTACATCATCTACGACGGCCGGGTGCTGTTCTCCGGCTCGCCCGAGGAACTGGTCGCGGATGCGAACGTCCGGCGGCTGTACCTCGGCGAAGGCTTCTCGCTCTAGAGTTATGAACAGGCTGGCGCATCCATTCCTCCCCGGCACGGGGAGGGGGACCAGCGGAGCTGGTGGAGGGGGACCTCCGCGAACGCAGCGTCTGACGCGCCCCCCCTCCGTCGACGCTTCGCGCCGCCACCTACCCTTGCAGGGGAGGATCTAGTGAGCCTCGCCCCTCGCCTGGACATCCGCCAGTCGCAGTCGCTGGTGATGACCCCGCAGCTCCAGCAGGCGATCAAGCTGCTGGCGCTGTCGAACCTGGAGATCGAGGGGTTCATCGCCGAGGAAGTCGAGCGCAACCCCCTCCTCGAAGCCAGCGCCGCCGAGGATAGCGACGCGCCGGACCGCGAGCCCGCCCCCGAAGTCCGCGACGAACGCGTCGCCGCCGACGAACTGGTCGCGGGCACCGGCGCAGGCGACGAACCGACGCTCGACGTCGACTACGCCACCGAAAGCCACCAGCAGGACAGCGTCGCCGACGGCGGCAGCGGGATGGACGGCGCGCTGTCGATGACCGGCGCGAGCGCGGGGGGAGCGGGCGGTGAAGACGGCCCCGATCTCGACGCGTTCGCGGATACCAGCCTCAGCCTCGCGGATCACCTGCTTGCCCAAGCCGGCCCTGCCATCCCCCACGAAGACGCGTTCATCGCCGCGCACCTGATCGACCAGATCGACGAGGCGGGCTACCTGACCGTGTCGCTACTCGACATCGCCAACCGGCTCGGTGTGCCGCTGGTGCGCGTCGAGGCCGTGCTCGCGACGATCCAGACGTTCGACCCGACCGGCGTCGGCGCGCGCGATCTTGCCGAATGCCTCGCGTTGCAGGCGAAGGAAGCCGATCGCTACGACCCCTGCATGGCGCGGTTGATCGACAACCTCGATCTGCTCGCGCGTGGTGAACTGACGCGGCTGAAGCGGATGTGCGACGTCGACGACGAGGACATGGCGGACATGATCCGCGAACTCCGCGGGTATGATCCGAAGCCGGGGTGCAGGTATGGCGGCGAACCGGCGCAGTCGGTGACGCCCGACCTGTTCGTCGCACGGACCAAGGCCGGCTGGGCGATCGAGATCAACGCCACCACGCTGCCCCGCGTACTGGTCAACCGGAGTTACTATACCGAGCTGTCGGGCGGGCAGCAGGACAAGGCGTCGAAGGCGTGGCTGTCGGACTGCCTCGCCAGCGCGAACTGGCTGGTGAAGGCGCTCGACCAGCGCCAGCGGACGATCATCAAGGTCGCGACCGAGATCGTGAAGCAGCAGGAGGCGTTCTTCCTCAAGGGCGTCGCGCACTTACGGCCCCTGACGCTGCGCCAGGTGGCGGACGCGATCGAGATGCACGAATCGACCGTCAGCCGCGTGACGAGCAACAAATACGTCTCGTGCGCGCGCGGGCTGTACGAACTGAAATACTTCTTCACGAGCGCGATCCAGTCGGCGGATGGCGGCGAGGCGGTGTCGGCGCAAGCGGTGAAATCGGCGATTCGGGCGCTGATCGATACCGAGGGTGCGAAGATCCTGTCCGACGATACGCTGGTCGATCTGCTCAACGCCAAAGGCTTCGACATCGCGCGGCGGACGGTTGCAAAGTACCGCGAAGCGTTGGGGATAGGAAGTTCCGTGCAACGCCGCCGGGCCCGTACATTAGAGGGCGCCGGCTAAGCTTGCCTTTCGTCGCGATAGGCCTAGCGTCGGGCCTGTCATCTCGGGGGGGCCCAGAACGATGGACGACCAAGCCACACGCGACCTAGGCGCCACGGCAGCCGAACCAGCGATCTTGCAGGCGGCGGAGCCCGATGGTGCGCCGCGTATCGCGGTTCTCGACATCCTCCGCGGGATCGCGATCCTCGGCATCCTGTTCATGAACATCAACGACATGGGCGGCTCGCTCTGGGCGTCGTTCGGCGATTTTCGGCATATCGGGTGGACACAGGCCGATCAGGTCGCGTGGTGGCTGCGCGAGGTGATCGCGAACGGCACCGCGCGCTGCATGCTCGAACTGCTGTTCGGTGCGGGGATGGTGATCCTGACCGATCGCGCCGCACTGAGCGCCGGCAAGCGCGTCGTGATGAAGCGCTATTACCTCCGCAACCTGCTGCTGTTCGGGTTCGGCGTGGTCCACGTCTTCATCCTGTTGTGGCCCGGCGACATCCTCCACACCTACGCGATCGCCGCTATGATCGCGTTCCTGTTCCGCCGGATGCGGCCGCGCTGGCTGATCACGATCGGGCTGATCGCCGCCGTCGCGCAGTTCGCAGGGGGCGGATATTTCGGCTATTATCAGGCGCTGCAGGAGCGGTCGCAGGTCGCCGCGATCAACGAAGCGCGCGCGGCAGGTCGACCGGTCACCGCGGACGATCGAAAGGTGCTTGCCAAGATCGCGACCGGCGACGCCAAGCGCGCCAAGAGCAAGGCCGACAGCCGTGCGAGGATCGTCGCGGAGGACAAGGCGCGGACCGGCAATTTCGCGACATGGGCGGCGATGCAGTGGAGCGTAACGGTCTATCTCGAGACGCACGGGTTCGAACTGCTGTTCGTCTGGGAAGCCGCCAGCGTGATGCTGATCGGTGCCGCGCTCTACAAGCTCGGCATCCTGCAAGGCGCGCGATCGCGCGGCTTCTACCTGCGCATGACGCTGATCGCCTACGCGGTCGCCATCCCGCTGCGGATCGTCGGCGCGATCGAGCAGACGCGGTTCGACGATGCGCCCAAGACGATGTGGGCCACCGTCGAAGTCGCGCGCGAGGCGATGACGCTCGGCCATGTCGGCGCGGTGTGCCTGCTGCTCGGCACCGGGTTCGGCGCCACGCTGTTGCGGCCGTTCATCGCGGCCGGGCGGACCGCGCTGTCGATCTACATCCTCCAGACGATCATCTGCCTGTGGATCCTGTTCCCGCCGTTCGGCCTAGCCCTGTACGGGACGCTCGGCTGGACCGGTCTCATGGCGACCGCGCTGGCGATCGATATCACGCTGTTGCTGCTCGCCAACGCCTATGTACGAAGGTTCGACATCGCCCCGGTGGAGTGGGCATGGCGATCGCTGGTAGAGGGACGCGCGCTGCCGTGGCGCAAAGCGACGCCGCCGCCATTCTCCGGAGAATTGCGCCCGGCGTGAGGTCCGAGGGTTCAGTCGTCCTCGTCCTCGAACCCCACCAGCGCCAGCGCGCGCGCCTTGATCTGGCGGGTCATGCACCAGTGGACCAGCGCGTCCTCGCGCCCGTGCGTGACCCAGACTTCCCGCGGCGCGATCTCGGTCAGCGTCGCGATCAGTTCGTCCCAATCGGCGTGATCGCTGAGGATCAGCGGGAGCTCGACATTTTTCTGTCGCGCACGGCCCCGAACGCGCATCCAGCCGCTCGCCATCGCGGTGATCGGATCGGGCAGCCGCCGCGACCAGCGATCGTTGAGCGCGCCGGGCGGGCACATCACGACGTGTCCGGCCATGTCCGCCTTCTTCGCGTCTGCCACCGGGAGCAATTCGCCGAGCCTGACGCCGTGTTCTGCATACAGGTCGCACAGGCGTTGCAGCGCGCCGTGGATGTAGATCGGTGCCTCGTGACCGCGCTCACGCAGTTCGGCGATCACGCGCTGCGCCTTGCCGAGCGCATAGGCGCCGACGACGACGCAGCGGTCCGGGTTGGCGTGCAGCGCGGCGATCAGCTTGTCGATCTCGTCGCCGGTGTCGGGGTGGCGGAACACCGGCAGGCCGAACGTGGCTTCGGTGATGAAGACGTCGCATTTGACGGGTTCGAACGGCGTGCAGGTCGGGTCCGCGCGGCGCTTGTAGTCGCCCGAGACGACGATCCGCTCGCCGCGATAGTCGAGCACGATCTGCGCGGAGCCGAGGACATGGCCGGCGGGGACGAAGCCGATATCCACCTCTCCCATGCGGATCGTCTCGCCATACGCGACCGGGTTGCCGGCTTGCGGCCCATAGCGCGCGTCCATGACCGCCAGCGTTTCGGGGGTGGCCCAAACCGTTTCGTGCCCCCCGCGCGCGTGATCGGCGTGGCCGTGCGTGACGAGGGCCTTGGCGGTCGGGATCGAGGGGTCGATCCAGGCGTCGATCGGCTTGACGAGGATGCCGTGCGGATGCGGTTCGAGCCAGTCGCCGAGTTTTGCCATGGAGGGGGTAACGCGTGACGCGAGGATGCGGTGCCGTTGGTAGCGTACGGCCACCGAACGGCCGCTCAAAGCGCCCGCCACCACCCCCTGGCGGGGGAGGATCGGTTACCGCCGCCCGCCGACCTTGATCGTCGCCAGAATCGCATCCATCCGCGCCGCCGCAACCGCCTGGGTCGGCGCGTTGCGGCTGGCCGGGGCTGCCGGCTTCACCGCGTACGTGACGCGGTCGATCGCGTAGCAGGCGCCGTTGATGACGCTGCGCAAGTTGGTCGCGTTCACCTGCTGGCTCATGCCGGCGTCGCCATTGGTATAGACCGTCCAGCGGTGGCCGCCGAGCATCCGGTTCGGCAGGCGCCTCGCGCTGCCCGAGACCAGTCCCGCGGTGCCGCACGTCGCGACCACGTCGGCACTCCGACTGAAGCCAACCTGGATCAGCTCGGTCACCTGCCCCTGGCCGTTGGTCGGCCGGGCGACCTCCCAGAAGCGGACGATGCCGACGCCGCGACCGACCGGCGCGCCGTCCCACATCTGCCGCCACCCACGGTTCATAACCGCGCGGCCTGCGAAATTGCGCGTCGGCGTCAGGCTGGAGGCGTAGGACAATCGGACGATGCCGCCGCCCCCAACGAACGACTTGTCGGCGGCGGTGGCATTGGCGAACGGCAAAAGTGCAAGCAACGGCAGGGGCAGAAGATAACGAAGAAGCGACACCGATCGTCTTTCACAACAGAGCTTTGGCTGAAATGCCGGCCATCGCGCACGCGGTCCATAGCGGTGCGGCGCGACGCCCCCATATGACGGTAATGCGTGAACAGGCCGTGAGCGACCTCCCCTCCCCCTTGGAAAACTGGTTTGTCGCGAGGGGTTGGCGGCCGCGGCGGCATCAGCTGGAGATGCTGGCGGAAGGTCGCGCCGGACATCATGCGCTGCTGGTGGCGGCTACCGGCGCGGGGAAGACGCTTGCCGGGTTCCTTCCGACGCTTGCCGAGCTGATCGAGGCGCCGACTACTGGTCTCCACACGCTCTACGTCTCCCCGCTGAAGGCGCTCGCGGTCGACGTGCAGCGCAATCTGTTGACGCCGATCGACGAGATGGGCGTCGATATCCGCGTCGAGACGCGCACCGGCGACACGCCGTCGGACCGCAAGGCGCGGCAACGGATCAAGCCGCCGCAGATCCTGCTGACCACGCCCGAATCGCTGTCGCTGCTGCTGAGCTATCCGGACAGCATCACGATGTTCGAAAACCTCCGCACGATCGTCGTCGACGAGGTCCACGCGTTCGCGACCGGCAAGCGCGGCGACCTGCTCTCGCTGTGCATGGCGCGGTTGCAGACGATCTCGCCGGGGATGCGCCGCGTCGCGCTGTCGGCGACGGTCGCAGATGCCGACGGCTATCGCGCGTGGCTCGCGCCCGATGGCGATATCGACCAGGTCGCGATGGTCCGGGGCGAGGCCGGCGCAGATCCCAACATCGCGATCCTGCTGCCCGAAGGCCGCGTACCGTGGTCGGGGCATTCGGGTCGCTATGCCGCCGCGCAGGTGATGGCGGAGATCGAGGCGCACGAGACCTCGATCGTGTTCTGCAACACGCGCAGCTTGGCGGAACTGATCTTTCAGGATCTGTGGAAGGTGAATGCGGGTAACCTCCCGATCGGCGTCCACCACGGCAGTCTCGCCAAGGAGGCGCGTCGGAAGGTCGAGAACGCGATGGCCGAGGGGAAACTGCGCGCGCTGGTTGCGACGTCGAGCCTCGATCTGGGCGTCGACTGGGGCAATGTCGATTGCGTGATCCAGATGGGCGCGCCGAAGGGGTCGTCGCGGCTGTTGCAGCGGATCGGCCGTGCCAACCACCGGCTCGACGAATCATCGCAGGCGATCGTCGTGCCGGGCAACCGCTTCGAATATCTCGAGGCACGCGCGGCGCTCGACGCGGTCGAGGCGGGCGAGCTCGATGCGGACATCTTCCGCGTCGGTGCGCTCGACGTGCTGGCGCAGCACGTGATGGCGTGCGCATGCGCAGCCCCGTTCCACGAGGCTGCGTTGCTCGACGAGATCCGCTCAGCCCTCCCCTATTCCGCGCTACCGACCGAGACGTTCGAGCGCGTGCTGCACTTCATCAGCGACGGCGGGTATTCGCTCAAGGCGTATGACCGGTTCAAGCGGCTGACCAAGGATGCGGACGGGACGTGGCGCGTCAGCCATCCGAAATTCATCGGCCAGCATCGGCTGAATGCAGGCATCATCGTCGAGGCGACGATGCTCAATGTGCGGTTCGGCAACGGTCGTGTGCTCGGCCGCGTCGAGGAGGCGTTCGCGGCGCAGTTGAGCCACGGCGACACGTTCTTCTTCGCAGGGCTCAGCCTGGAGGTGATGAAGATCGACCTCGAGGATCTGGTGGTGCGCGCGACGTCGAAGCCTGCGCGGATCCCGACCTATGGCGGCAGCCGGATGCCACTGTCGACCAACCTCGCCGACCGTGTCCGCGGGTTCCTCGCGCATCCCGGCGACTGGGCGCGCTTTCCCGACGACGTCCGCGAGTGGCTGGAGATGCAGGCGTATCGGTCGGTCATGCCCGAGCCTGGCCAGTTGCTGGTCGAGACGTTCCCGCGCGAGGGGCGGCATTACATGGTCGCGTACAGCTTCGAGGGCTGGAACGCGCACCAGTCGCTCGGCATGCTGATCACGCGGCGGATGGAGACGCAGGGGCTCAAACCGCTCGGCTTCGTCGCGAATGATTACGCGCTGGCGGTGTACGGGCTGGAGAAGATTACGGACCCCGCCGCGTTGTTCTCGGCGGATATCCTCGAGCATGAGTTCGTCGAATGGGTGCAGCAATCGCATCTGCTCAAGCGTGCGTTTCGCGAGGTCGCGGTGATCGGCGGGCTGGTCGAGCGCCAACATCCCGGCAAGCGCAAGACCGGCAAGCAGGTGACGTTCTCGACCGACCTGATCTACGACGTGCTGCGCAAGTACGAGCCGACGCATCTGCTGCTGGAGGCGGCGTGGGCGGATGCGCGCGCGCGGATGACCGATGTCGGGCGGCTGGCGTCGCTGCTCGACCGCGCGGCGGCGACGATGGTGCATGTCGATCTGGAGCGGGTCACGCCGCTCGCGGTGCCGGTGCTGACGCTGATCGGGCGCGAGAAGATCTCGACCAACAGTTCGGATGATGCACTGCTGATCGAGGCGGAGGCGATGATCGCGGATGCGATGCGGCCGGATTGAGTCGTAGCGCTGCCCCCCGTTGAAAGCACCACCCCGGCGAAAGCCGAGGCCCAATTGGAAAGGTAGCCGTAACGGAGCGCTGCCCTCCATTAGCAACCTCCCCCAATTGGCCCCGGCCTCCGCCGGGATGGTAGCGTTTGGAAGGGACGTTCGTCCCTAACTACGGTAGTTGCACGCGCGCGAAATCAGGCGCAGCATTTGCAGCATGCACAAGTGGCTAGCCCCGCTACTGCTAGTCATCGCCGCCCAAGCTAGCGCTCAGGACGCAGTCTCTCCACGCCCAAATGCTGCACCCCTTCCAGCCGCAGCATCAACCGCAGAACCAGACCCAGCCACGCTCCTGTTCGGCGACGACGAATCCCGAATGACCATCCCCGTGACGATCGCCGGTGCCGGCCCCTTCCCCTTTATCGTCGACACCGGCGCGCAGCGGACCGTGATCTCCCGTGAACTCGCGGCCACGCTCGGGCTTGCGCCTGGCCGCATCGTCCGCGTGACCGGCATGACCGGCTCGGACAGCATCGGCACCGTCATGATCCCCTCGCTCAAGGTGAGCGTCATCGGCAGCGCCGCGATTGAGGCCCCGGCGATCAGCGCGATCAATCTCGGTGCGCGCGGGCTGCTTGGGATCGACACATTGCAAGATCATGCGGTGACGATCGACTTCGACACGAAGACGATGACCGTCACCCCCTCGCGCAAACGCCAGAATCGCGAACGCGCAGGTCCCGACGAGATCGTGATCAAAGCGCGCAGCCTGTTCGGACAGCTCGTCGTCACCGACGCCTATTGCAACGGCATCCGCATCCGCGTGATCCTCGATACCGGCACGTCCGTGAGCATGGCCAATGGCGCACTCCGCCGGAAGGTGACCCGCAAGGGACTGGGCCGCGCTGGGCCGTCGCAGTCGGTGTCGCTGACCGGCGTCACCGGCGAAACCGTGGTCGCGGATTACACGACGATCGACCGCGTCACGATCGGCAGCCTCTCGCTCGGCGATGTGCCCGTCGCATTCACTGCGATCGATGCGCCGCCGTTCCGGCAGTTCGGATTGTCCGAGCGTCCCGCGATGCTGCTCGGGATGGATGTGCTGCAGTTATTTCGCCGCGTCGACATCGATTTCGCCAACCGTGAAGTCAGGCTGGCATTGCCTCGCGGAACGCGTCGTGGCGGGGAACCGCGGCGCTGAGGTTGCGTAACCGCGCGTTCGCTGCAACTCTCCCCACAGAAACGAACAGGGGGACGACGATGCGCGCGACTGGTTGGCTACTCACGGCGGCGATTCTGACCACGCCCGTGACGACGGCGGTTGGGGCACAGGCGCAGTCGCGCCCTGACCAGAAGGCGTTCCTCGGGCTCTACAAGGAACTGGTCGAGACCAACACGACGCTGTCGTCCGGCAGCTGCACGCAGGCCGCGGCGCAGATCGGCGCGCGACTGAAGACGGCGGGCTATGCCGATGCCGACATAACCTATTTCTCGGTGCCCGAGCACCCGAAGGATGGCGGGCTGGTCGCGGTGCTGAAGGGGTCGGACGCGTCGATCAAGCCGATGCTGCTGCTCGCGCATCTCGACGTGGTCGAGGCCAAGCGCGAGGACTGGGTGCGCGATCCGTTCAAGCTGATCGAGGAAGGCGGCTATTATTACGCGCGCGGCACCGTCGACGACAAGGCGCAGGCGGCGATCTGGTCCGACGCGATGATCCGCTTCAAGACCAGCGGGTACAAGCCAAAGCGGACGATCAAGCTAGCGCTGACCTGCGGCGAGGAGACGACGTTCGCGTGGAACGGCGCGCAGTATCTGGCGAAGTCGAAGCCCGACCTGATCGCCGCCGAGTTCGCGCTGAACGAGGGCGGCGGCGGGCGGCTCGACGATAATGGCAAGCGCCAGCTGCTGGCGATCCAGGTCGGCGAGAAGGCCGCACAGAACTACACGTTCCTGGCGACCAATCCCGGCGGGCACAGCTCGCAGCCGATTCCCGAGAACGCGATCTACGAGCTCGCCGACGCCGTGAAGGCAGTCCAGGGCTACGAGTTCCCAGTGAAGTTCACCGACACGACCAAGGCGTTCTTCGCGGCGAGCGCCAAGGCGATGCCGGGCGAGATGGGGGATGCGATCACGAAGCTGCTCGCAAACCCTGAGGACAAGACGGCGGATGCGATCGTCAGTCGTGACAAGGCGATGCACTCCACGTTGCGCACGACCTGCGTGGCGACGTTGCTGAACGCGGGTCACGCGGAGAACGCGTTGCCGCAGCGCGCGACCGCGAACATCAACTGCCGGATCTTTCCAGGGGAGACGGTAGAGGGCACGCTCGCGAAGTTGAAGGAACTTGCGGGGGCGAAGGTAACGGTGACGGCGAACCAGCCGGTGCGGCCGACCGCGATCCCGCCGACGCTCGATCCGAAGATCATGGGGCCGGTGACCAAGGTGGCGGCGAAGCACTTCCCCGGCCTGCCAATCCTGCCACTGATGTCGACCGGCGCGACGGACGGCATTTTCTTCGAAGCGATCGGAATCCCGGTCTACGGCGCACCCGGCGTCTTCATCGACAAGGACATGGGCGGCATCCACGGCCTCAACGAGCGAATTCGTGTGAATTCCCTGTATGACGGCCGCGACTACCTCTTCGATCTGGTGAAGGCGTTTGCGGGATGATGTCCCATGTCCCTCTCCCCTCCGGGGAGAGGGAGGGAGGAGCCTTAGGCGACGGAAGGGAGAGGGGCTTGGGGCTCGAGACCGTGCATCCCAACGCCCCTCTCCCTTCCCACGGCAAGCGCCGCGGGCCCCTTCCCTCTCCCCGGAGGAGCGAGGGAGCACGCGCTTCCCGCCCCGAAACCGTTCGCCCCGCGCTCGGCTTACACTGTGACCTGTTCGCCTAGCTCGAGCACCTTACCCGGCGGGATCTTCAGGAAGTCGGTGGGGTCGCTGGCGTTGCGTTGCAGGAACATGAAGATTCGGTCCTGCCAGGGCGGCATGCCCTTCTCCGCATCGGGTTTCAGTGTGTTGCGGCCGATGAAGAACGAGGTGCGCATGGGGTCGAGCCCGAGCTGCTCGGTCTTGTTGCCGACGCCGAGATCGCGCGGCACGTCGGGCGACTCCATGAAGCCGTAGGTCAGCACGACGATCGAGAAATTGTCGTCGACGCGTTCCACCTTCGCGCGTGACGCTTCGTCAACGAACGGCCGGTCGGCGGTGCGGATGCTGACGATCAGGTTGCGCTCGTGGAGCACCTTGTTGTGCTTCAGATTATGCAGCAGCGCGCCCGGCGTCGCGTGCGGGTTGCCGGTCAGGAACACGGCCGTCCCCGACACGCGCTCGGGCGGACGCTTCTCCAGCGCCGAGGCGAGATCGCTGAGCGGAATGCTCTGGCGCTTCTCGAACGCGCTGACGATCTTCTTGCCGCGCACCCAGGTGAAAATGATCAGCCCGATCGCGGCGGCGATGACCAGCGGCACCCAGCCACCCTCGATCACACGCAGGATGTTCGCGCCGAAAAAGATCAGGTCAAGCGTCAGGAACGGCAGGATCGCCGCCAATGCGATCGGGCGCGACCAGTTCCAACGGTGGCGGACGACGATGTACGCGAGCAAGGTCGTGACGACCATCGTGCCGGTCACCGCGATGCCGTACGCGGCGGCCATCGCCGACGACGTCTTGAACTGGATCACCAGCACGAGCACGCCGATCAGCAACAGCCAGTTGATCGCGGGCAGGTAGATCTGGCCGGCGAACACGGCGGAGGTCTGGCGGATGCGCAGGCGCGGGAGCAGGCCGAGCTGGATCGCCTGCTGCGTCAGCGAGAACGCACCGGTGATGACCGCCTGGCTGGCGATCACCGTCGCGAACCCGGCGAGGATGATCAGCGCGGGACGCAGCGACTCGGGCGCCATCAGGAAGAACCAGTCCTGGTTGACGAACGGTACGCCGCGCGCCGCTGCATCCTCGAGCCGCGACAAGGCGAACGCGCCTTGGCCAAGGTAGTTGAGCGCGAGTGCCGGGAAGACGAGGAAGAACCAGCCGATGCGGATCGGCAGCTTGCCGAAATGACCCATGTCGGCGGTCAGCGCCTCGGCGCCGGTGACGGTCAGGAACACCGCGCCGAGCACGAAAAGCCCGGTGACGCCGTGCGTGGCGAGGAACGATATGCCGTAATTAGGCAGGAACACGCGGACGATCGAGGGCTCGTCGGCGATGTGCCAGATGCCGAGGGCACCGATCGCGACGAACCAGAGGATGCAGACCGGGCCGAACAGCTTCGACACCTGTGCCGTGCCCCGCGACTGGATCAGGAACAACGCGATCAGGATGCCGATCGTCAGCGCGCGGACGACACCTTCGTTGAAGATGTGCGCCGCGCTCGGGATCGTCCGCAGGCCTTCCATCGCCGACAGCACCGACAGCGCCGGGGTGATGATCGCATCGCCGTAGAACAGCGACGCGCCCGCCGCGCCAAGCACGATCGCGACCTTCGACCGCATGCCCAGCGCACGACGGGCGAGCGCGGCTAGCGCCAACACGCCACCCTCGCCCTGGTTGTCGGCGCGCATCAGGAAGATGACGTATTTGACCGTGACCACGAGGAACAGCGACCAGAGTGCCAGGCTCAGCACGCCGAGGATCTCGGTGGGATCGATACCGCCCGCGGACGTCTGGCCGAGCGCCTCGCGGAACGCGTAGAGCGGGCTGGTGCCGATATCGCCGAACACCACGCCGATGGCGCCGACGGTAAGCGCGGCGAGTGCCGGATGCGGGTGGAGATGCGCGGCGGACAGATCCGACGGCGCGCACGCCTGCCCTGCCGCCCCCTCGGCGGTCGGTTCGGTCACGACGGCAGTTTGCGGTGTTCCGGCTACGGACGTCATGGCGCGAACAGCGCTCCTCCTGAGGGGACGGCGCGCTTTACGCCGATTGGGGGCATGCGCAAGCCCCACCCGGTTCGCGACGATGGCGGCTTGATTCGGTGCGGCGGGGGCGGCATGGCGGGCGGATGGTTCCCTTTTCGTTCGGCGGGCATACGCTTCTGGCGTTGGCGCAAGGCGCGCTGTTCTGGCCGGAGCGGCGTGCGCTGCTGGTCGCCGACCTGCATTTCGAGAAGGCGAGTTGGTTCGCCAAGCGCGGCCAGATGCTGCCTCCGTATGACTCGATCGCGACGCTGGCCGATCTCACCGCGCTGGTCGCGGCGACAGGCGCGCGCGAAGTCTGGTGCCTGGGCGACAGTTTCCACGACAGCGAAGGGTGCGAGCGACTGCCGCAGCGCGCGCAGGACATGCTGCGGGCGATGACCGACGGGACTCGCTGGACATGGATCACGGGCAATCACGATCCGGCGATCCTCGATCGGTGTGGCGGGGAGGTCGTGGACGAGGTGGTCGTCGACGGGCTGGTACTGCGGCATGAAGCGGACCGGGCGGAAACGCGGCCGGAACTGTCGGGGCATTTCCATCCGAAGCTTCGGCTAAGGGTACGGGGGAAATCGGTTGCGCGGCGGTGTTTCGTGGCGACGACGACTAAGCTGATCTTACCGGCGTTTGGATCGCTGACCGGAGGGCTGGACGTGGACCATCCGGAGATCGTTCGGGCTGTGGGCGTCGGCGCAGAGGCTATGGTGCCGGTGGCGGACCGGATGCTGCGGTTTCCGGTTGCTGCCTGACGCTCGTCGCCGCGCAAGTAGGTAAACCACTACCCCGGCGGAGGCCGGGGTCCAATTGCGGGCGGCGTATAACGGAGGTTCGTCCGCCGTTACTTTGACCTTTCCAATTAGGCCCCGGCCTTCGCCGGGGTGGTGGCAGTCCGGAGAAGGTCGCCCTCAGCTCGAAATCGTCGGGAACGCCGCACGGAAGGCAGCTACCTTCGGCTTGTCCCAAATCACGACATACGGATGAGTCGGGTTCCGGTCGTAGAAATTCTGGTGATACGCCTCAGCCGGATAGAACGTACCCGTCTCAAGCTTCGTCACGATCGGCCCGGAGAACGCATGCGTAGCGCCAAGCTGAGCGATGTACGCCCGCGCGACCTGCGCCTGCGCGGGCGATTGCGGGAAGATCGCCGAGCGATAGCTTTCCCCACTGTCGGGGCCCTGGCGGTTCAACGTCGTCGGGTCATGCGCGATCGAGAAATAGACGCGGAGCAGCGTACCGTAGCTCACCACCCGCGGATCGTAAGCGATCTTGATGGCTTCGGCGTGCTTGGTCGTTTCGGCGGAAACCTGGTCGTAGGTCGCGGTCGCCTTGGTGCCGCCGTCGTAGCCGGTCGTGACCGACTTCACGCCCTTCACATGCTCGAACACCGCTTCCATCGTCCAGAAGCAGCCGCCTGCGAGCACCGCGGTCTGGATGCCGGGCGCTGCAGGAAGGTCGGTCTTGACGGCGGGGATGACGACGGCGCGGGCGCCTTGCGCGGTGCCGGTGGCAATAAACGCACCGGCGATACCGATGGCGGCGAGCGTGGCGAGAAGCGGCTTTTTCATGTTTTATACATGGGGTTGCGCTTGCGCTTCGCTAGGCCGTCGCCGCAGTAATCAGGTGGGCGGTTATCGCGCGGTGGCGGAGGCGCTGTGCTCGAAATGGCTGGCCAAGGTCTGGCGCGCTTCGGCGGGCTGGAGGGCGAGCAAGCCGATGGCTCCGAGGACGAAACCACCGCTGAACTGCCAGAAGAAACTCGACTTTACGATGCTGCGCATGATGCGATCCCAATGAAACCCAGTGATGGCGCCGACCGGATAGGTCAGCGTCAGTTACGGACCGGCATGTCATAGAGATGCCGGCCAACCACAATGTCGTTTTTAGAAACTCTCGATTAACGCGCCGTGGCCGATGCGTTCATCGTGCAGCAGGCATCGCCCGGCAGGGTTGTCGGAAGATGTCGCCGCGTATCTCGAATGTTGCCGGCGTTATTTCAGCGCGGCGCACGCCGTCTGGATGCGCGTGCAGGCCTCGCGGAGCAGCGCGTCGGACGTCGCATAGCTGATCCGGAACGCGGGGCTGAGGCCGAACGCGGCGCCCTGCACGACGGCCACCTTGGCGTCGTCGAGCAGATAGCCGACCATCGCCTCGTCGGTGTCGATCAGGCGGCCGTTCGGCGTCGTCTTGCCGATGAGTTCCGCGAACGACGGGTAGACGTAGAACGCACCCTCCGGTGTCGGGCAGTGCATGCCGTCGATCTCGTTGAGCATCGACACGACGAGGTCGCGGCGGCCCTGGAACGCGGTGTTGCGCTCGGCGAGGAACGATTGGTCGCCGTTGAGCGCCGCCACCGCCGCCGCCTGGGCGATCGAGCACGGGTTCGAGGTCGACTGCGACTGGAGCTTGGCCATCGCCTTGATCAGCCACGATGCGCCTGCGCCGTAACCGATCCGCCAGCCGGTCATCGCATACGCCTTAGAGCAGCCGTTGACGGTGAGCGTACGCTCGAACAGCTCGGGGCAGGCCTCGGCGATGGTCGCGAACTTGAAGCCGTCATAGACGATATGCTCGTACATATCGTCGGCGAAGATCCAGACGTGCGGGTGCCGCGCGAGCACCGCGCCGAGCGCCTTCAGCTCGTCGATCGTGTAGCCGGCCCCGGTCGGGTTCGACGGCGAGTTGAGGATCACCCACTTGGTCTTCGGCGTGATCGCCGCATCGAGCGCGGCGGGATCGAGCTTGTAGCCGACCTCGGGGCCCGCCTTGACGATCACCGGCACGCCGCCGGCGAACTGCACGACGTCGGGATAGCTGACCCAGTACGGCGCGGGGATGACGACCTCGTCACCCGGATCGATCGTCGCGACCATCGCGTTGAACAGGGTGTGCTTGCCGCCGACGTTCACGCTGATCTGGTCGGTGGTGTAGGTGAGGTTGTTGTCGCGCGCGAACTTCGCGACGATCGCCTGCTTCAGTTCGATCGTGCCGTCGACGTTGGTGTATTTGGTCTTGCCGTCGCGGATCGCCTGGATCGCGGCCTCCTTGACGAAGTCCGGCGTGTCGAAATCGGGTTCGCCTGCACCAAGCCCGATCACGTCGACGCCTGCGCGCTTCAGTTCGAGAACGCGCGAGGTGATCGCGAGCGTTGGCGAAGGGCTGATGCGGCCGAGCGCGGCGGATGCGTGCATGGTGTAACCTTTGCGGTTGTCCGCGAACGTCGCCGCGGAATTCGCGGGCGCTATACGCGCCGATCGGTCGAATTCGCAACCGTAACGATGGCGGGAATGAGCCCGCGGACCGCATTTCCCATGAAGAATCCTGCGGTCAGGTCGGCTCGGGTCAGCGGCGCTTCGATTGCGCGGCCCGATTCGAGGAGGTCGGCTCGCAATATCCCGGGGAGCAGGCCGTGCCGTAGCGGCGGCGTGACGAGTGCTTCGCCGCGCTGGACGAACAACGAGGTAAAGCTGCCTTCGGTTAGGAAGCCTTCCGCATCCTCGAACACCACCTCGAACGTCCCCGCGGCTTTGCGCGCGCCGTCATAGAACGCCCGCGCGCTCGTCTTGTGGCGGAGGCGGAAGTCGGTCGCGGCGACGGGCAGCGGGACGATCGCGACGGTTGCTTGCACGGGCGATTGCGGGAGCGGTGCCGCCTCGATCGCGATCGCGCCCGACGGGCTGAGCAGCAGGCGGATGCGGCGCGGTCCGCGCAACCGGAAAGTGGCGGCCTGGAGTTCGTTGCGCGCGGCGTGGCGATCGAAGGTGAATCCCAGGACCTCCGCGCTCGCCTTCATCCGCCCGAGATGCGCTTCGAGACGGGTCAGGCCGTCGTCGGGATCGAACGCCATTGTCTCGATCAGGTCGAAGCGACGCTGGCCGGCAGTGACGAATGCGCCTTTCGCGTGACACTCGTCCCACTCCGCATCGCCCACGCTGTCGGCGACGATGCCCGAGCCGAGGCTCATCATCGCCGCGTCGTCCTGAATCGCCAAGGTGCGGATCGCGACGTTGAAGATCGCATCGCCGTTCGCGTCGAACCGACCGATCGCACCGGTGTAGATGCCGCGGACGCGCGCGTGCTCGACCTCGGCGATGACCTCCATAGCGCGTTGCTTCGGGGCGCCGGTGATCGAGCCGCACGGGAACAGTGCGGTCAGGACGTCCACCGCGTCGCAGTCTGGTTTCAGCGTCGCGGTGACGGTCGAGGTCATCTGGTGGACGGTCGGATAGGTCTCGACGGTGAACAGGTCGGGGACCGCGACCTGGGTGGCGACGCGCGACAGGTCGTTGCGCATCAGGTCGACGATCATGAGGTTCTCGGCGCGCTGCTTGGAGTCGGCGGCGAGTGTTTCGGCGAGCGCGCGATCGGCATCGGGCGTGTCGCCTCGCGGCGCGGTGCCCTTCATCGGGCGGCAGGTGAGCGTGTCGCCGTCGAGCGCGAAGAAGAGTTCGGGGGACAGCGACAGGAAACGCGTCTCGCCGGTGTCGATCAGCGCACCGTATCCCGCCTTTGCTTGGCGCCGCAGCCGGGCGTAGAGCGCGAGCGGGTCGCCGACGAACGGCACGGTGGCGGCGAAGGTGAGGTTGGCCTGGTAGATGTCGCCCGCCGCGATCAGGTCGAGCACGCGCGACAGGCTGGCGTCGTAGGTGTCGCGGTCGATCAGCGGCTCGGGCGCACCAGTCCACGCGCCAGCGGGGTCGGGGAGCAACGCGGCGACGTCTTCGGGCGCTATCGTGTCGTACTCGGCGAACAGGCCGAACCAGAGCAGCGGGCCTTCGGTGCGGACGTCGACGGGCTTGGATGCAAGCGCAACGCCGGCTTCGTAGGTGAGGTAGCCGGCGGCGTGCAGGCCCTCCGCGCGGGCGTTTCGTAACGCATCGAGCGCAGGGCGAACCTCGGCGAGCGTGTCGGCGCGGACGATCCGGACGGGGTCGCGGTACAATCGCGCCGGGGCGCCTGCCGCGCGGGCGTCATCGAGCAACACGTAGGGCGCGGTCCACATCGTCGCGACTGTTGCACGGAGCGCGAGGCAAACCGCAAGCGGCGATTGCTCCTACGGGCGCGCTATCCTATTTCGAGGGCATGACAAATCCTCCACTCCGCGCTGCGCCCCCGCTCCGTGCTGCCATCGTGCCCGTCACGCCGATCCAGCAGAACTGCACCATCATCTGGTGCACCGCGACGATGAAGGCGGCGGTGATCGATCCGGGCGGCGACCTGCCGCGGATCATGGCGGCGGTCGAACAGGCGGGGGTCACGGTCGAGAAGATCCTGCTGACACATGGGCATATCGATCATGCGGGGGGCGCCAAGCGGCTGTCGAACGATCTCGGCGTACCGATCGAGGGACCGCACGAGGCGGATCGCTTCTGGTTGCAGCGACTCGATCAGGATGGGCCGAAATACGGGATTTCAGGGGTCAATTTCGAGCCGGACCGTTGGCTGGTCGAGGGCGACACGGTGTCGGTCGGTGATCTCGTGCTCGATGTGTACGAGACGCCGGGGCACACCGAGGGTCATGTGATCTTCCACCACGCGCCATCGAAGTTCGCGCAGGTGGGGGATGTGCTGTTCCAGGGGTCGGTCGGGCGATCGGATATGCCTGGGGGGAATCACCAGGTGCTGGTGAAGTCGATCGTCGAGAAGCTTTGGCCGCTGGGGAGCGATACGAGCTTTATCCCGGGGCATGGGCCGGCGAGCACGTTCGCGCATGAACGGGCGACGAATATGTTCGTGAGCGATCGGGCGCTGGCGGAGTAGCGTCCGCTTGCAACCCTAGCTGTTCCCCCGCGGAGGCGGGGGCCCAGACTTAACCAAGGGCGGTACGCTTGGTCCCTGGGCCCCCGCCTTCGCGGGGGATTAAGAAACAGAAGCACCACCATTCAACGGCCCCACCCCGGCGAAGGCCGGCGCCCAGTTGGGGGACGAGGTTTGGCTGGCGTCGCGCTCTGTTACTGCCACCTTTCCAACTGGGCCCCGGCCTTCGCCGGGGTGGTTGCGAGCGTGAGGGTTGGTCTTACTTCCGCTCCGCTGCTGTTTCAGCCCGCACCGACTTGAACTCCGACCCATCGCGCCATTCCGGCCACGACCGGCTGTTCGCCAGTTTAGTCCCGATCGTCTGGAACAGGTCCACATCCTGCGCCGCACTGCGCAGGTCCCAGTCGGCGCCCCACGCGTCGCACGTCTGGTGATAGCATTTCATATAGCCGTCGAGCCACGCCTGCCCCGCTGTCCGGCCGCCCTTGACCAGATCGGGTGCGCCGCTGATCGCCATCAGCAGCAGCGTCGGCACGCCGCGCCGCGCGACCGAGAAATGGTCGGCGCGGTAGAACAGCCCGCGTTCGGGGAGCGCTTCGGGGGTGATGACGCGGCCTTGCGCCTTGGCGGCATCGCCGAGCATGTCCTCGAGGCTGTTCTGGCCCGCCCCGACCAGCATGACGTCCTTTGCGGGACCAGCCGTCTGGAGGATGTCGAGCGTCAAATTGGCGACCGTCTTGGCGGCCGGATAGACCGGGTTCACCGCATAGGTCTCCGAACCGAGCAACCCGCGCTCCTCGCCGCTCCACAGCGCGAAGACGAGGCTGCGGTCGGTCCGTGGCGCCTTGGCGAAATTGCGCGCGAGTTCGAGGACGCCCGCCACGCCGAGACCGTCGTCGTTGGCGCCGGGGCGGATGGTGCGCCCCTGCGCATCGGGAGCGCCGATGCCGTAGGCGTCCCAGTGCGCGCCGAACATCACGACCTCGTCCGCGTGCTTCGTACCCGGCAGCTTGGCGAGCACGTTCTGGCTTACGGCGGTGTCGTGCTTGACCGGCAGGTCGGTGGTGAACGCCTGCTTCAGCGCGACCGGGCGGAAGTCGCTCCGCCGCGCCGCTTTCCGTAACGCCGCCAGATCGAGGCCGGATGCGGCGAACAAGCGGCTCGCTGCGCCCCCTTCGAGCCAACCCTGGAGCATCACCCGCGATTCGGGATCCTTCCGGACGATATCGTAATTCTCGCCAGCGGGGGCGGTGACGGTGTTCCACCCATACCCCGCGCCCGCCGTGTCGTGGACGATCAGCGCGCCGACCGCGCCACGTCGCGCGGCCTCTTCGTATTTGTACGTCCAGCGGCCGTAATAGGTCATCCGCCGGTCGCCGAACTTGCCCTTGGCATCGTCGCCCGCGACCGCCTCGAAATCGGGATCGTTGACGAGGAACACCGCGACCTTGCCCTTGAGGTCGAGGCCCTTGAAGTCGTCCCAGCCGCGCTCGGGCGCGCTGACGCCGTAGCCGACGAACACCATCGGTGCGTTGGCGATCGCGACGCGGTCGACCCCGCGGACCGTGCTGAGGTAGACATCACGCCCCTGCACCAGCGCGGTGTCGCCGGCGCGGACGGTGCCCGAGCCCATCCGGGTGTGGACGAGCGGCACGGGTTGCGTCCAGCTGCCGTTCGGGCCGCCGGGTTGCGCCTTCATCGCCTTGAACTGTGCGATCAGCCAGGCGATCGTCTTGGTTTCACCGGGAGTACCAGGCGCACGGCCCTCGAACGAGTCCGAGGCGAGCGTCCTCACGTCGGCGGACAGTCGCTCGGGCGAGACCTGCGCGATGGCTGGCGCTGCGGCCAACAGGGTTGCCGCCCCAAGCAAGCGAAGCGCACTCATGCCCGGCCACCCGACGGCACGACCTGGAAGGTCTTGGCAGTGGGCACGCTGTTCGCCTGATACGCGATCGTCAGCGCCCAACCGGCAAGCACCGCCATCAGCGCCCAGGTCGCCAGCGCGCCCCCTGCCCGCGGCACGCTCGACGTCGTCCGGTCCATCCCGAACGCATGGGCGATTCGCGCGATCACGAACACCGCGCCGGCGATCCACAGCCATAGCGTCGATCCACCGGCGAGTTCGATTAGCCCGATCAGGATCAGGATGAACGGCGCGTATTCGGTGAAATTGGCATGCGCACGCATCCGCGCCTGCAGCCGCTGGTTGCCATCATCCCCGATCAGCACGTTATCCTTCACGCGCATCGGCACGATTCGGAAGGCGAGCCACAGGTTGACGACGGCAGCAGCCGCGGCGATCGTCAGCGTTACGGGTAATATCACGGCGTTGCCCCTCGAATATCAGGTCTTTTGTCAGGCGTATGCCCTGCCACTCCGGGCAGAAGCTTGCAACGCGGGGTGAAATCGCTATAGCGCCACGCTTCGCGAGCGTCAGGCCGCATGGGTTGCTTCAGGCGGCCGGCATTCTTGTCGGTTGCCTGTGTCCCGTGTCCGGACGTACTCGGAGCCCCGACCTTTAGATTGAACAAGGTGCCGAAATGGCCGTCCCCAAAAGAAAAACCTCGCCCTCCAAGCGCGGCATGCGCCGTGGCCACGACTCGCTCACGATCGCGTCGTTCCAGGAATGCCCCAATTGTGGCGAGCTGAAGCGCCCGCACAACCTGTGCGGCTCGTGCGGTCACTATAACGGTCGTGAAATCCTCTCGATCGAGGGCTGAGGCTTCCAACCGGAACCTCTAACTTGAACGAAGGATAAGCGATGCCCGACAGCGGCTGGATCGCGGTCGATGCGATGGGTGGCGATGACGGGCTGGCAGTGATGCTCGCCGGTGTCGCCCGCGCGCGTCATCGCTACGAGGGCATGCGCTTCCTGCTGGTCGGTGACGAGACTGCGATTCGCGAAGGGCTGAAAGCTCATCCGAACCTGTCGCAGAACTCCGAAATCGTCCATGCGCCGGAAGTCGTCGGTTCGAGCGAAAAGCCGAGCCAGGCGATCCGGCGAGCGAAGAAGACGTCGATGGGCATCGCGATCGACCTAGTCAAACAGGGTCGCGCTGCTGCTGCTGTGTCGTCGGGTAACACCGGCGCACTGATGGCGATGGCGAAGCTGTCGCTGCGGATGCTGCCCGGGATCGACCGGCCGGCACTCGCGGCGCGTTTGCCGACGCTCGGCGACACCGACATGGTGATGCTCGACCTCGGCGCGAACACCGAGTGCGATGCGCGCAACCTCGTCCAGTTCGCGATCATGGGCGCTGCCTATGCGCGCACTGCGCTCGATATTCCGCATCCCCGCGTCGCGCTGCTGAACATCGGCAGCGAGGACATGAAGGGCACGGACGAGATCCGCGATGCGGCAGCCCAATTGCGTGCGACGCCTGCGGTCGACATGCAGTTCAACGGCTTCATCGAAGGCGATCGCCTGTCGCGCGGTGATGTCGACGTCGTCGTGTGTGACGGATTCTCGGGCAACATCGCGCTGAAGACCGCCGAAGGCACCGCGCGATTCGTCGCCGATCTGCTTAAGCGTGCGTTCCGCAGTTCGGTGCGATCAAAGCTCGGCTTCCTGATCTCGAAGCCGGCGACCGAATTGCTGCGCGATCATCTCGATCCCAACAATCATAACGGCGCGGTATTCCTCGGGCTCAACGGCATCGTCGTGAAGAGCCATGGCGGCGCCAACGAGCGCGGTGTGGCGACGGCGATCGGCAATGCCGCCAAGATGGTCCGCAACGATCTGGTCCGGCGTATCGCCGACGATCTTGGTAGCGTGGAGAAGGCGGCATGATCCGTTCGGTCGTCATTGGCACCGGCTCCGCCCTGCCCGCGCGTCGCGTCTCCAACGCCGAACTCGCGGAGCAGATCGACACCAGCGACGAGTGGATCGTCGAGCGTACCGGCATCCGCTTCCGCCACATTGCCGGCGAAGGCGAGACGACTGCGACCCTCGCTGCCGATGCATGCCGAGCTGCTTTGGCCGCCGCCGGGATAGAGGCGCAGAGCATCGACCTGATCGTGCTCGCGACCGCGACGCCCGATCAGACCTTCCCCGCCAGCGCCACCAAGGTGCAGGCGATGCTCGGTATCGACGACTGCGTCGCGTTCGACGTCGCGGCGGTCTGCTCGGGCTTCCTGTACGCGGTGCAGGTGGTCGACAGCATGATCCGCAGCGGCGTCGCCAAGCGCGCACTGGTGATCGGCGCGGAGACGTTCAGCCGAATCCTCGACTGGGAAGACCGGACGACCTGCGTGCTGTTCGGCGACGGCGCCGGTGCGATCGTGCTCGAAGCGCAGGACACGGCCGACGACGGCGGTCGCGGCATCCTGACGACCAAGCTGCACGCGGACGGCCGTCACAACGAACTCCTCTATGTCGATGGCGGCGTCTCGACGACCGGGACCGTCGGCAAGCTTCGCATGAAGGGCCGCGAAGTGTTCCGCCATGCGGTGACCAATCTGGCTTCGGTGATGACCGAGTCGCTGGCGATGGCCGGGCTGTCGTCGGACCAGGTCGACTGGGTCGTGCCACATCAGGCTAACGCCCGCATCCTCGACGCGACAGCGCGGAAACTCGGTCTCGCACCTGCGAAGGTGGTCGTGACCGTCGATCAGCATGCCAACACCTCTGCTGCGTCGGTGCCGCTTGCGCTCGACGTCGCGGTCCGTGACGGGCGGATCCAGCAAGGACAGATCGTCGTTCTGGAGGCGATGGGCGGTGGGTTCACCTGGGGTGCGGCGATTATCCGCTTCTAATCCTTGTGAAACGCTTTGGTTCGCTTGCAGAACAAAGTCCTTCCGGTCGCCTGTCTGCTTGTGTAGGTAGTTCACCGAGTGTGGGAGCTTGCCAATGACGATTACCGGTACTTTGACACGAGCCGATCTGGCCGAATCGCTGCACGGCAACGTAGGATTGTCGCGCGCGGATTCGTCCAAGATCGTCGAACAGATCCTTGCGGAAATGTGTGGCGCCCTGTCGCGCGGCGAGAACGTCAAGATCTCGGGGTTCGG
The DNA here is from genome assembly GCF_003050745.1 of Sphingomonas sp. PP-CE-3G-477. Classification (GTDB taxonomy): domain Bacteria; phylum Pseudomonadota; class Alphaproteobacteria; order Sphingomonadales; family Sphingomonadaceae; genus Sphingomonas. The sequence goes on from NZ_QAOF01000008.1 coordinate 126,880, forward strand.
CACGTTCGTGCTCCGCGACAAGGGCGAGCGCGTCGGTCGCAATCCGAAGACGGGCATCGAGGTGCCGATCGCACCCCGCCGCGTGCTGACGTTCCGCGCTAGTCAGATGATGCGTGAGCGCATCGTCGGTGCCGGCTGAATCAATGTCGGGCGACGCCGACGATAACGGCGCGCCTCCCACTGGAAAAGCCGGCGCAGCGTTTCGAACGATAGGCGAACTGTCTCGCGAGACGGGGTTGCCGCAGCATATCCTGCGCTATTGGGAGACGCGTTTCCCGCAGCTTCGCCCCCTGCAACGCGCAGGTAATCGGCGTTATTACCGCGCCGAGGACATTGATCTGGTGCGACGGATCGACACGTTGCTCAACCGCGAGGGCTATACCGTGCGCGGCGTCCAGCAGTTGCTGGCGGCAGAGAAGACCGCGCCCATCATCCGGGAATCGACCCCATCGCCGATCCCGGCACTGCGCGCCATTCGCGCGCTGCTTGCCGAGGCGCTGATCGAGGACGGCAGCGCGGCCTAGCCAGGTGCGCGTCAAAGCGCGGTCGTAGAAACAATATCCGACGCGATCTTGCCGGTCGAAAAAGGGGGAAGGCCGTGCCCTCCCCCATGCACTCAGGCTTCGCTGCCGAGCATCTTCTTTGCGGCATCCAACGCTGCCTTGCCGCCCTTGCGAACCGTCTTCGCCGCGCCGTCGGCTGCCTTTTCGACGGTCGAGCCAGCCTTGCGGCCAAGACCGATCGACTTCGCCATCGCCCGGCGCGCTTCCGAATAGCTCGCCGCGACCATCGGATAGTCCGACTTCAGATTGAACCGCTCGCGATACTGCTCTGGCGTGAGGCCATTGGTCGACAGATGACGACGCAACGTCTTGTACTTCTTGCCATCAAGCATCGAGATGATGTGATCGGGCGATGCCAGCGACTTTCGCACCGATACCGCAGGCTCGGACGCAGACGTCGGTGCAGCTTCGGGTTCCACATCGCCATTGCCGGTGAGTTTCTCGACCGCAGCATGCATCGCCACGAGAAATGCCGGCACGTCGTCGGCAGCCGTACGCGTATTGGGGTTCGCCAGCCACGCTGCAGTCAGTTCGGCGGCAAGTTCGACCGTGTTGATTGTATCCGTCACGCTATTTCCTTGAATTCGTAATAATACCCTGTCGCAACTACCGGCGGCTTTGCTGCTGAATAATACCAAGGTATCCAGCATACGCTTTACAGACCCTTTTGTTCACTTAGCTAATAAAAACATCTTCATGTAGAGATGCTAGTGACGCAATTTTGGCCTATCGCGCCGATAAATGGACCCGGTCGTTGACCTTGCCTTATTCCCGGCTGGGTATTTAATTGAGGAGTTGCTCGACCAGAAGCGATACGACGGACCATCGACGAGATGCTTGTACTGGCCGGCACGCAACGCTCAGCGTAATCGCCGTTGAGCGCGCGATAGCTGCATCGCACTTTTGTCGTCCGATCGCCGGCACCCGCGCGTTCAATCTCGTACGCGCCACGCCTCCAACTCCGCTAGTCTCGCCGGATCGTGGGCCGCGAGTACTCCTTCGACATAGGAGTTGCGCGCGACATTACGCCCGCTATTTTCCGTAGCGATCGCCTAAGGCCTAGATCAACTCGCGAAGAAACTCCTTATCTAGCGCGTCAAGGTCGACACCCAGCGCTGCCCAGAGCCGCAATAATTACCATGCGCCTCGACACCATACTCAACTTGCTTCTCTGCGCGACATTTCAAAGCACTCGAACTGAACGATATGAGCAGCTTAGAGGAGTTATGGGGGCAGGTGCGTGCGACGCTGATGCGTCACGAATCGCTCAAGACCACAGCCTAAACGATGATTTGCCGTTGATTTTGTAGGGCTTACAGGACTCACATTTAGTGCTGTAGCCCTCAGAAAAGCTCGGATTTTTGCCTACCGCTGAATCCGTGGCCCCGGCGTGGCCCACTCAAAATTCGGTCCTTATTTCGGCTTCGAACCCATGCCTAATGGGGCACCCTGCTTTGCTCAGAGAAACCTGCGCGACCGTCGATTCGAGCCTTGGATTGAGCATTAATTCCGGTGAAGTTTGGCATCCACGGATCGTATGATTTTTAACGATACATTCCGGGACTGCCCAAGGCGCGAGCCCCGAAGCGCTTTGCCTATCGCGTCCGAAACTCGTTGTTCAGCACGCGTTATCACGGCTCGGATCAACAACAGTTCATCAGTTGAAGCTTTACAACGAAAGGTATGATCCATGTTCGAGCCATCCCGCAGATTCCTGGTGCTTGGCACGGCACTGCTGACACCGCTGCTTGTCCTGCCGGGGTGCGCGACGACCGGTTCGGGTGGGGATCTGACGGAGGGTCTCCGGCGGCTCCTTGGCATCTCCAGCCAGCGCGCGCTCGCCCGGCTCGTCACGGACAACGGATATGTCAACGACCCGGTGGCTCGTATTTCCCTGCCGGCCGGTCTGAACGATCGTTCGACCGCTGTTCTGGGAGCCCTGTTACGCTCGGCGCCGGTACAGCGCGAATTGGCGATCGCGGTAAATCGCGCTGCGGGCGATGCAGCTGACCGCGCCGCGCCACTGATCTACGACTCGATCCGCTCGCTGACGTTCTCCGATGCAGTGGCCATCGTGCACGGCGGCCCGACCGCGGCAACGTCCTACCTCGAGCGAGCGATCGGCGATCGGATCATTGACGCGATGTTCCCAGAAATTGGAGACGCGCTTCACCAGTTTGGGAGCGGGTCGATACTGGGGCCGGTCGTCGGCGCGGCGACCGGGATCGACATCCCCGCAATTCAGCGCGCTGTCACCGATCAAGCCTCGCAAGGTCTCTGGCGCGCTATCGGCCGGGAAGAAGCAGCAATTCGTTCAGATCCGGCACGTGCTGGAGATCCACTGGTCGAGGCAGTACTGAGCGGCGACTTGCTTCGTTGAACTCGTAGCTCCCCCTGGCCGCTACGCTCCACCCATTGCAAGCACGTGAGAATGCCCTCGCTTAGCTGATAGCCGCGAAGCACACTGCTCCGGCGCCGGAATAACGCGCCGCGATTGGCAGAAGATTCGGTTATCCGAAGAAGCGTTTTCTGGGTGGAGAAGATGCCGCTTATATGCGGCCTTCCCTTGGCAGCCGGCCCGCTCACCGGTAACTAGCCCAGCCGAGATTACCGACACAGCCAGGGCAAGCACGCATGCTGATTACCGTTCGCGATAACAATGTCGATCAAGCTTTACGCGCGTTAAAGAAGAAACTGCAGCGCGAGGGTGTGTATCGCGAGATGAAGCTGCGCCGCCATTATGAAAAGCCTTCCGAGAAGCGCGCGCGGGAGCATGCAGCCGCAGTCAGTCGCGCGCGCAAAGCCGATCGCAAGCGCGAGGAACGTGATCGCTGATAGGGATCTCGCGATGAACATTGGAACCCGAATTGACGAAACGGGCACGTTGTCACGCGATGGTGGTGCGTTCTACCTGCGCCGCGACGCAGGCGGACGCTATCAGCTGGAACTTCAGCGTACGCCCGTGGACCTGGTTGAGAAGCGTGTAAGGCTAGTCGGCACTCTCGTTGGCGCCGAACTGGTCAGCGCTGACGGGGTCGCACCAGCATAACGCGAGCGCATGATCTGATCTCGAAACAGGGCAATTGGTTGACCCGTCGCTTGGAATTACTGTGGCAGGCTGACCCATACCCGAACATCCGCGCCGAGCGCTAGACCTCTCGAAAGCGCACGTTCGCTCTGGCCTGTGCTCGAGTGGAGCACACCCTTGCATGCTATGCATGCGTAGATGAGAAAAGTTTCAGTAAAGTCAGTCGAACCAATCCTTAAAGTATCTAGCAGTTTAGGGGGCGATGATTGCTATCCGGTCCCGGAGCTGAACGGCCAGATAAATTCCAAAAAACCCGTTTCGAGCAAAGAACCTACTTCCTCAACCCGAGGAGGCTATGCAATCGAAAGTGCGTTTCTGGATGGGAACTACGCTCGCCGCAAGCATCCGACGAAACAGGCGGAATACACGATCTGGGATACCGAGCTGAAAGGCTTTGGGCTTCGCGTCCTGCCGAGCGGGAGCTGCTTCTGGACGGTTCGATCGCGCCAGCGCGGCAAACATATCCGGATAACGCTCGGTCGCCCCGACGAGGTCGCGGCGCTTCTGGCGCGGACTCAGGCTCGCCGACTGCTTGCCGAGGCGGCCGTAGACGGTCTGCCGAAGCAGAAGGCCGCCGTAAATGCGATCACGCTTGAACACTTCGTCGATATGCATTGGAACGACGTTGCACGGTACTGGAAGCCATCGACAGCCAAACGGAATTTCACGGCTTGGCGTGTTCAGCTAGCGCCCGTGTTCGGCGCCATGCGAATTAGCGAAGTGCGGTCGACCGATGTGCGGCGGTGGCGTGACGACTGCGCGGGCGATCAGGAGTCACAGTACAATCGTGCCATTCCGGTTCTTGGCAGCCTGGTCAAATATGCCGAGGCTCTCAATCTGCGTCGCAAGGGATCGAACCCCTGCCGAGGGCTCCCCCGATATAGGCGGGCGGCAAAGGAACGCTATCTCTCTCCGGTTGAACATAGCCGTCTCGGCGCTGCGTTGCGCGCAACAGACGACCGCTTCCCGTCACAGGTAGCGATCGTGCGGCTACTTCTCTTCACCGGCGCGCGCATCAGCGAAATCCGGGATCTGCGTTGGGAATGGGTTCGCCCCCCTCACCTCTTGCTGCCGGACAGCAAGACGGGACCGAAGACAATTTGGCTGAACAGCCAAGCGCTCGCGGTACTGGCTAGCATTCCTCGCCGCGAAGGATGCCCGCTCGTTTTCCCGAACATGGCCGGGACGAAACCGCTTACAATAGATCCGTGGTGGAGTGGCTTCCGTCTATCCTGCTCCATGCCAGATCTCAGGCTTCATGACCTGCGGCACAGTTTCGCGTCCACCGCGATCATGGACAACGTGCCGTTGGTAACCATTGGAAAGCTGCTGGGCCATGTCCTCCCGGAAACCACGGCTAAATATGCGCATCTGGCCGACGAGGTAATTGGAGACGCCGCACAGCGAATTTCCGGTTCGCTCGCTCAAGCTTTGGGATTACGGCCATGAGCAGGATATCACTGCGAGCAATCATTACGGAAGAACCGTCATCACTTTAGAGCAGAGACTCCATGACGCTTTCCTTGACAACCCGGCGGCCATCAGAGCCCTACGATCCGGCACGCTGGCACAGCGTCAGGCCTTTGGCTTTCGATCCGACGTAATCACGCGGGCCAAGACGATGTCGGGGCAGGTGTCCTCTAGGCAGGCGGATGGCACCTTCGAACCGAAACCGTCTTCGCCGATGCTCCGCGTAGACAGCATCACATGGGCATGCGGCTTGGGCAGTCCGTCCGAACCGATGTCCCAATGCACGTTGAGATCGGCGATCATGCCGCGATCGACGAACTCGACTTTCACGAACTCGCGCGCCAGCCGGATGCCTTCCGCCTGATCCAGCTCGCGGGGCAGCGCGAACTCGATCTCACGGGCGAGCTGCGCGTCCTTGCGGACCTCGACCGCCTCGACCTCGTTCCACAGCCGCTCGCGGTCACGCAGATGCTCGGGCGCGCCGTCCGGCAGCATGACTTCGGAATGCACGACGCCGGCCTTGTTCGAAAAGTCATGGGCACGATCGAGCCGCTCATCGCGCAGTCGCGACGCGGAGCGATAGGCCGCCGCGGCGAGCGCGCTCGAGCCGTTTGCGCGCGAGATCATCTTTGCCGAAAAATGGTAGATCGCCATGACGGCGATCCATCTACACTACACAAGCGACGTCGGCACGACGTATAAACCCGCCCTTCGAAGATTTCATCTATCTCGGGACGACTTCGTCCCACGCTGTTTCATTATATTTACGCTGATCGACTTCACCACTAACTGAGGCACCCTCAACACGTAATTGAGGACGACAGGATGCGCAAACCTCGCGACTACGATTCGGAACTGAGGGCGCTAGACGACAAGGCTAAAAAGTTACGCAGCGCTCGACGAACGCAGCTCGGCACGTTGGTGATCTCGACCGGCGCCGACGCGGTGTCGATCGAAGAACTGACCGGCGTGTTGCTTTCGGCTGTCGACACGAAGGACGCCGCGATCCGGGAGGAATGGCGCCATCGGGGTGCCGCCTTCTTTCAAACTTCGGGGCGTGGATCTGCAGGCAAAGCTGGTCGCGTCGCGAACGGCGGAGCGACGCGCGATGGCCGCGCGGCATCGGCTGCTGGCGACACGAAGCCGCAATGATACGGGCGACTGGATCGTGAAGCGGCGCGAGCGAACGCGGCATCTAATCGAACTGGGCGGACTGATCGCAAAGGCCGGACTGATCCCGCTGACCGACGACGATCGCGCCGTGATTTTCGGTGCGCTTGTCGAGGTCGCGGCGCGGTTGCGCGGTGATGATCGCGACCAGATGCTGATGCTGTGGCGCCGCCGCGGCAAACGCGCGTTCGATGACGAGCCCGACTGATTTGACCGACGATCGATTAACCTGCGGCTGCGGCCTCTCGCAGTCTATCAAGGCGCTCGCGGCATAGCGTTTCGACGATCCCGCGCAGGCGTTCGACTGAGACCGCCAGCGCGTCAAGATCGTCGGCAGTGATCGCGTAGCTCGGCGAGTAGCGGGCTTCGACATAGGCGCGCTTGAGCAACTCAAAACGGCGCCGATCAACCTTGCTTTCGCGTTGCCACGCCTCAATCAGACGAAGATCCTTATCCTCAGCGATCGACCGCAAGAATTTAATATTGTGGGATCGCGGAAAGTAGAGCGTGTGAACCAAAAGAAAGCATGCGTATGCCCGCTCCGCCGCCTGGTGAAGCATGAATGCCGCGTCCCGATACACGCTGTTGGTCACGCTGATATCCGCGAGCGCTTGTGCATGGATGGCTAAAGGCATCCAGAAATCACGATATCCCTGCGCCATCGCGTATGCGTCGGCGGGCGTCAGCGGCTTGGGCGTTGCCAGCGCATGACACGGCAGGTCGTAAAGCGCGATCCCGTCACGCGCGATGTCGACCCAAAAATATTCGCCGCGCGACAGCGCCTGATTCACCTCTTCGAGAGAATGGACGATGATGTTGACCGGTCGTGCGATGGCGGCATCGCGTAGGATCCTGTCCTCGGCGACGTACCAGTAATCGGCGATCTCGGTGAGGTCGGCGTGGCTGACGACGACGAGCAGATCGTAATCGGACTGATAGCCGTTCTCCGGCTCGTCGACCCAGTCGTCGCGCGCATAGCTGCCGAACAGGATGATCTTGTAGACCTTGCCGTTCCGCTTGTGCGGCTTGGTCGCCGTCGCGATCGCGGCGGCGAACTCGTCCAGCAGGATGCGCTGGATATGATCCAGCTCCGTCTGGTTGCGCTCGGGCAGATGATCGGCGTCGGACTTCATGTGCGTTACCTAACCGGGCAACGTGAATGCGCCAACCTCGCCCGGCGATCGCCGGGCGAGGTTGGCCGTTTCAGCGAAACCATCGCGGGAAATGTTTGTGGAACCACAGCTGCCATTCAGGGCGTTCGCCGCCGCGCCTGTAGCGACCAAGACGACGGATCGCCGTCCGCATCCGCCGCGCGACCTGACGCTGGCTGAGCCCGGTCACCTCGGCGATATGATCATAGCTGTAACCGTCGAGCCGGACCGCGAGGAATATCTCCCGCGTTATTCGCGGGAGCGACAGCATCGCCCGCTCCATCTTCGCCAATTCGTCCGGATGCACGGGCCCATGATAATCACCGGGCGCCGGATCGGTCGACCGCGCAGTCGACCGCGCAAAGGCGCGTTCCGCGCGCGCCTTCAGCTCTTCGGGACGGTCGGTCATGCCGCCATCTCCTGCCCTGCAACATCGACCCCCTCGGTACGGAACGCGAGCAGATAGTCGGCCGCCTTGCTCGCCTGACTGGCGGCGCGGAAGATCGCGCGGGAGTCCTCGCGCAGCACCTCCAGCCATGCACCGATGTAATCGGCATGGCGGACGGTCGGCACGATGCCCAGCTCCGCGCAGGTGAACGCGCTGCACATCTCGGCAACCAGTTCCTCGCGGGCATAGGAGGCACTACGCGGCGCGCCCTTCTGGTCACGGTCGAGCCGGCTCGGATGGCCGGTCCAGTGGCCCTTATGCCGATATCGGCATAAGGGCCATAATGCCGCGACCCGGATTATGCCGCACGGCCTCGTTCGGAGGTTGGTTTTCCGGGCATCGGTCGTGCGGCGGTTCGGCATAATCAGAGCCTTTCCAAGAACGCGAGGAGCTGATCATCTGGCCGGAAGCGGCCTGACGGTGTCGGCGGAGCGGCGACGCGAGCGAGGGCTTTCTCCTTCATCCGCATATCGGCGTGGATGTAGATCTGGGTGGTCTCGACGTTCTCGTGACCAAGCCAGAGCGCGATCACCGCTGGATCAACACCGTGGTGGAGCAGGTCCATCGCGTTGCTGTGGCGTAGCGTATGCGGTGTGACCCGCTTCGCGCCGATGCTGGGGCAGGCCCGCGCCGCCGTCAGGCAGTGCTTGCGGACCAGATGCTCCAGTGCATCGCGGCTCAGCCGTTCGCCCCGGATCGACGGGAACAGCGGCCTACTCACGTCCTTGTCGATGCCGATCCACGCGGCCAGCAGCTTAGCCGTGTCACGGCGCAGCGGCGTTGCGCGCTCTTTTCGGCCTTTGCCCATGCAACGGATGTGAGCGCCTGTTCCCAGCACGACATCGCCGCATCTGAGGCCGACCAGTTCGGATGCCCGAAGGCCGGTCTGGACGGCGAGCAGGAGCAGCGCGTGGTCGCGGCGCCCGGCCCATGTCGAGCGATCCGGCGCGGTCAGCAACGCTGCCATCTCGTCGGCATCGAGGAACGTCACCGCGCGCTTCACATAGCGCTTGTTGGGCATGGCGAGGACGCGCTGGCAGTGCAGCAGCCAGGTCGGGTCGGTCATCGCGACGAAGCGGAAGAACGACCGGATCGCGGCAAGCCGGGTATTGCGGCTGCGCGCGCTGTTGTGCCGCGCCGTCTCAGTGTGGACGAGGAAGTCGGCGACCAGATCGGCGTCGATGTCCTCGACCGTCAGCTTGACCGGCGGTTTTCCGCGCTGGGCGCTCGCATACCGCAGGAGCAGCCGGAACGTGTCGCGATAGCCGGCAACCGTATGACGGCTCGCTTCCAGCTGCGTGCACAACCGGTCGGTGAAGAAGCGCTGGATCAGCGCAGGCAAGGCGGCGGCGCTCATAGTGCCGTCTCCCCACCGATCACGGTGGCGCGTGCCATCGCCAGATCGAGCAGTTCCGGCACCGCTTCCAGATACCAGTATGTGTTGGAGGGATTGGTATGCCCCAGATAGGTCGTCAGCCGGATCATCTCGCGCGCTGGGTCTTTGCCGGTGCGGTACCAGTTGATCATCGTGCGCACCGCGAAGGTGTGGCGCAGGTCGTGGATGCGCGGTCCCCGCCCATGCCGCTGATACAGCTGCTGGGATCGCATGCCGATCCGCTGGCATGCCTGCGCGAAGTTATAGCGGGCCGAGCAGTCGGTAAGCCTCGTCGCCTTGTCGGTAACGAACAGCGGTGCGGCCGGATGGCCGATCAGCCGGTCACGCTCGGCAAGATAGGCGGCCAGCTGCGCGATGACGCTCGGGTCGAGCGGCAGCAACCGTTCTCGACCGAGCTTCCCGCGTCTGACGCGCAGCACAGCATGGTCGATGTCGATATCGTCGCGGTCGAGTGCCAGCGCTTCGCTAATCCTGAGACCAGTGATGGCGACCAGCCCGAACAACGTCGAGCAGGTCAGCCCGCGAAGGCCATAGATAGATGGCAGTTCGGTAGCCGCTGCGACGATCGCGCCGACCTCGGTGTCACTATAAATGTGCGGGCGGGGTCGCTTCGTGGAGTCGGGGAACAAGCCGCGCGGCGGCACCTCATGCGCCGGATCGAAGCCGCTCAGCCACTGCGCGAACAGGCGCACGACGCAAAGCCTCGCGGCACGCGTCGAGCGGCTCGCCTCCGCCAGCGTGGCGTGCCAGCGCAGGAACAGCGCCGTGTCGATATGGGCACCCCCTTCGCCATCGGCATATCGCGTGAAGCGGCGGAGGATGCGCTCGGCAGTTCGCAGGTCGTAGCCGAGCTTGCGACGAACGCTCAGATAGCGGTCGAGCTGAGACGTGAGGCTCATTGTCCGCCTCCCGTCACGGGCCAGGGCATTGCGACGGATCGTAGACCGTCGATGTCGAGCCGGGCATATATCATCGTCGATGAGCGCGAGCGGTGCCGCAGCACATCGCCCACCTCGTCGAGCGATGCGCCCGCGTTCACCAGCTGGGTCGCAAGGCTATGACGCAGCAGGTGCGATCCCACATAGGGAGTCACCGGCTTCTGGTCGGTCGCCTTCAACGCCTCCTTGAGGATCGCGTTGAGGATCTGCCCGTCTTTGAACGGTCGATACGGCGCGCGCTGTGCGACGAACAGGGTCCGGCAGGTCGCCGGCCCACGCTCGTTGCGAAGATAAGCGCTCAACGCGTCGCCTACCTCCGGCGAGATCGGCAAGCGGTCGTGCAGCTGGCCCTTGCCGCGCACCGTCAGTTCGCCGACACGCCAGTCGATGTCGTCGAGCTGGATCGCGATGACCTCGACCGCGCGCAAACCGAGCCGCGCCATGATCAGCAGCATCGCATAGTCGCGCGCGCCGTATCGGGGATTGCTGCGTGCCGAAGCGAGCACCGCCTCGACACCTTCCGGAGCGAGGTGCCGAGGAAGCCGCGCATCCCACCGCTTGGCCGCCTTGGGAAGGCTCAGCGCCAGATTGGTGGCCGTCACCCCGCGCGCGAACAGAAATTGAAGGAAGGCGCGAACATGCGTCGCAACCGTCTTGTCGCGGCGTCCTGTCGTCAGAACATGCTCGATGAAGCCGATGATATCGGCAGGGCGAAGGCCCGGCAGATTGATCGCTCCTTCACCGAAGCGATGATCGAGGAACCGGTCAGCAAACCGCAGCGTGTGATAGATCGTTCGCGGACTCAGGCCGCGCTGTTTGACAAGATAGTCTTCGAAGTCGGTCAACAGCACCGCTCGCGCGGTCCCCGCCTCGGTCAGAATGTCGGTCATGATCTTGATGCTCCAGGTTGTTGGAGCGTCGAAGATTATGCCGAACAGGTTTCGCGCGATCATGCTGACAACCGCGCCTTTTCGACGCCATGCGGCATAATCCGAGTCGCGGCATTATGGCCAAGCTCATGCAGCGCGGTCCGGTAGTAATTCACCTGATCGTGAAAAATCTGCTGCGGCGGCAGCTGGATGCGATCCGCCCCCGGTGTGTAGAACGCCGTGTCGCCACCGATGCCGATCTACGCGCCAGTCGCGGCCATAAGGCTTTCGGCGCAATCGATGGTCTCGCGCTCGCCGAGGAACGCCCCGCCGCCGACCGACAGCGCTTCGGGCAGCCCCTCACACTGGTCGACATTGAAAACGGTGAACCGCTTGAGGAACGCCACTTGCCGGCGATGCTCGTCGCTAGCCCGCTTTCCAGTTTCGACCCGTCCCATGGCTGCACCCACGGCACCCGCCCCGCCTCCAGCTGCGCGATGATCCGGTCGGTCACCTCAGCGTAGAGCGTGCCGGTGGTTTTGGTTGCGATGTCCTTTGCCATTTCCTCACTCCTTAAAATCACCGCAACCGGCGCCGGAATGGCGGGGTGGGCGGCAGGAGCGAACCGGCAGTCCCGCTGGAGCGGCGGGCGGCACCCGAAGGGCCGAAACAGAGTGGAGGACATCGGCGCAGCCGATGTTGCGACCCGCCGCGGCGGGACTAGAGGGTAGCGACGCCCACCCCGCCTACCGCACCGCGCAGAACCGGTGTCACTTCGATCTTGATCTGCACGCGGTCATGGCGAACCACGAGCTTCGTGATCTTGTTATCCGGTTGGAGCCGGCTCGGGGTGACCTTGGCACCCTTGATCCCCGCAGTGATCTGGCCTGCCATCCGCAGCATTGCGGCATCGATCGCGACCAGCGACGAAGGCCGGTCGGTGATGGGCAGGTAGGTCAGGTCGATATCGACCGAGAGCCGCGGCATATCGCGAATGAAGAGGTTGATCGCGGTTCCGCCCTTCAATGCGAACTCGGGTTCGCTCGCGACGAAGGGAAGGACGCGCACCAGCAAAGCGACTTGCTGGCGATAGGCATCAAGCAAGGCCAAGCAGATCCTCCGGGACCGTGATATTATAGTCTTTCGACAAGCGACCGCCCGGTACCAGAGCCCGCTTTCCGGCACCCAGATCGAATGCTGCGGGATCGACATGACGGCGCCACGCGTGGCGGTGGCGATCGGCGAAGAAGAAGAAGAGCCGCTTGACCTTTACGCTACGGCACTGGCTGAGCAGCAGCTTCAATCTGGTTGGGCTCAGATTGACCAGCCCTTCCGCGAGCACATCGACTTGATGAAAGCTCTCACGGTCAGGCAGCTCGTCGAGCAGTTCCAGAAAGGCGCGCTCAGGGGACGACAGGCGTAATGGCCATGTCATGCCCTGAGCTCCGATCATGAAATTGGCTGGTAAAAAGTCATCGGAGGCTTCCGGCGGTCCGCACGGATCAAGCGGCTCCTCAGGAAACAGCTTTGTTGCGTTGTGCCAGACAAATCGCACCTCTAGCTTCAACTTTGCGAGCCAGCCGGGCGGCTTGGCGGGGCCGTAGAGATGCACTTCGTGCCGTTCGCCGAGGTAATGGCGAAAACCCTGCTCTTCGAGAGCGGTGCGCCCGCCCACGGTCAGCGGATAACCCATGAAGCTCTGCAGCGACATAACAGCCTGTTGCCAGGTCAACGGCTCCTGCGCGCGACGATAGACACGTGGCGCGACTTGAGTGAGCCAGCCCGACTTGACGTATTGGCTGCGTAGCGACGACGAGTATCCGTGGCGGTCCAGCCATGCGGCATCGACCAGCACGTGTTCGGGCAAGCGCTGGAGTTGGTTTAGCTTTCGTGTCAAACGCTCAGCCATGTTAAGCATTATATGTCATTTATAAACCAGGTTCCAGTTTACAAATCACCGATATTCCGTCGCGAAGCTGCGCAACAAAAGGCGATCGCAAACCCTGTCCAGTTGCACCCCCGAGATGATAGCTAACAATGCCGCCGCGTCCTCATGCCCGGCTCCGAAATTTGCCCTTGATCACTTTTCCGCCGACGCGAAGTTGATCGAGGTAATCCGACCACCACTGAGCCATCTTAACTCTCTCGGCCCAGTGCGCACCGCGATGGTAGGCGGCACGAACCTTGTCTTTTTCGCCGTGCGCCAAGGCGCGCTCGATCGCGTCGGTGTCAATCGGCGTCCAAAAAGGACCCCCTATCGGCGTCCAAAAGAGGCTCTGACGCACATTTGATGATCTCAGAGCCATGCGGTGCCGACCAATCGCGCTTCGAGTAGGTCGAGTTTACCGCGTCCGTACATCTGGCGTTTGACGAGTTTGAGCTTGGTGATCTGCCCCTCGGTCTGCCCGTTTGACCAAGAGGTGACGATGGCGGCTCGAACCGCGGCTACGTCGCGTGCAATTCCATTGGCGAAAGACGCTACCAAGCTGCCTCGGCCACGTTCGATCCAGGGAACAAGATCTTCCTCTGTTTTGCGCCGGATCATCTCATGGAACCCCTCGACGACGGTACGAAACGACAGCGCCTCGAACCATGCCTCTTGATAACCGTACAACTGGTCGAGGAACATCGCCTTCAACTCGGCTGCCTGGTCGGCGGTGAAGTGGTTCTTCTTCGCCTTCTTCTTCTCGCCCGCGTTGCGGTTAGCGACCTTGTCGTTCAGATCGCCGGAATGACCGCCAGGTGCTTCATAGCGGCGGACCTTGGCCAAGCTCTCGACCTGGCGACGTAGCGCGTCCAACTCGGTATAATTGTCGCCGGTCTTCTTATCCTTGCAGATCAGCACCATCAGGCGCGTCTCAAGGCAGTCCTCCAGCTTGCGGATCGACGGCGCGTCCTCCCAGTTGTGCCGGCGTGCCCAGCTTTTCACCGTGTCGTATTTTACGTCCAGTTCGGAGCTGATCTGCGCCAGGCTCCAGCCGCGCCAGTACAGGCTGCGCGCTGGACGTACCCGTTCTTCCACGGGGATGGTGAGGGGGTCGGCAAGGATTGACACGGCGGCGCCAGCGTAGCGATGCCGTAACGCTCGCCGCCCCCCTCGGCTCTTGTAGAATGTATTTCTACAAGAGCGCTGGCGTAAAATCCGATTTTGGAAACCCAACCATCGGCAAGCGCCGGCTATCTGGTCATTATATCTAGAATACCAGCATGGTATAATTCGAACGGAAAATTCTGTTTAACGTATTTGTGTCATGGGGCCTTCGTAAACTGACCACCGCCAACAAGTCCCGGTCCATTCATCGTAACCGTAAATGTTTGGCCCGCCTGCAACTTTGGAGCGACGCCGCTATCTATAAATCCAGGCACGGTTTCACCGTAAACAAACTGCGACCGGCATGGCACACTATCAGGCGCAGTTAACGTCCATATAGGGTTCAGCTGATCATCAGATTTATAAACCTTTACATCATCGCTACATGCGGGATCACCGTCGCGCGTCGATGTAAATACTATCTTGCTGCCGTTTTGTGACATGGTAACTTCAGTCTCTCTCTGGCAACCGGTAGCCAGCGTTGATACTAGTAATATTATAAATGCTCTAGAGCCCATAGACACCACTCCCCGCCAAACGGCTACGCAACCTTCTTGCTGCTGCTGAATTTGCCGGGTCGGAATGTCGACGTGCAACCGAATAATCGCCAACCATCTGAGCCTGAGCTTCAATCGTCTGCTTAGCGTATGGATTATCCCCTGCCTTGTAGTCATAGAGCTTATTAGCATCTCCGCCTACTCGAGCCAGTTCGGCGGCATATCGCGCTCCAAATACGGAAAATCCTAGTCGAGCGTACTGCACTACATGAGAGTATTCATGGAGTATCAGTCTTATACTTTCATCGCTTCGATCAAGATTCTTGTAATCAATCAGCTTTGATCCCCATCGCAAGTAAATGGTATTTCCTATGGTAATCGCCGGATTACCTTTGATGAAGGCCGCCAAGGCGACGACCGAATATCCCGGCCCAGGAACAATTCTGACCAACGATGGGGAAACCGCACGGCCGTAAGCACTCACGACGAGGCGCCGCTCCGCCGCCGTTAAGCTGCAAGCGTTTGGCCCGCGGTCCTTGTCAGCAATTGCGTTCGCTTCGCTGTGCAGCAACTTACCTAACATCGACATGTATTCTAAGGCCGCCCGCCGAACGTCAGACACCGCGCGATCAATCGCGTTCGTTGAGGCTGAGGCCGCGGCGTTTATTGCTCGGTTGAGCAGAAAAAATTCCACCTGCGATAAAACGCGCTGCAAGGCTTCCAGACGCGCTGGAGAAAAGATCGATGCTGCCATTTAGATGCTCACCTTGCCGACCGATTGGTAGCATAATTGAGATGGTCGAAATTGTAATGTGTGAATCGCTGAATCGTAACGTTTCCGCTATCGGAGCCAGCCGTGGCGGCCGAGACTACCGCGCATAACTCCAGTTTAACCATCGGAGAGCGCCGATGGAGCCAGCTTCGTCGGCGGCGCACTGCTTCGCTCAGCGCGCGTTTACTGCATGGAGTCCTCATCAACGTCTTGTAGAATGCCTTTCTACAAGACCGACCGCTTGAGGATGCGGCCCTCTTCGTCACTGTTCGAAATTATCAAACGGCGCCCGGCGCGCCGCAATCGAACCGAGGACCAGCCGCCATGGGCACCAAGAGCAAGCCGTTCCGCTCCTTCGTAGAAGGTGAGACCATCAGCGATGGCCGCAAGGTCACTGCCGAGATGATCGACGAATGCGTCGCGACATTCACGCCCGCCACCTACAGCCCGCGGATCAACATCGAGCATGTGTCGGGCTACAGCCCCGAGCCCCCGTTCAACGGGTACGGCGACGTGGTCGCGCTCGAAGCGAAGACCGACGACATCGTCATCGCGGGCAAGACGGAAAAGCGCCGCGCGCTTTACACCACGGTTGAAGGCAACGATCAGCTCGTGGCCCTCGCAAGGGCCGACCAGAAGCCATACCCCTCGGTCGAACTCACCCCCAATTATGCCGGCAGCGGCAAGTTCGGCATCATCGGCCTGGCGTTCACCGACACGCCCGCGTCGATCGGTACCCAGCGTCTGCAGTTCTCGCACCGCGCGCCTGGCACCGTATTCGCGTCGGCCGCGGACGCCGTCACCATCGAATTCGAAGCCAAGAAGGCCGATGACGAGAAGGTCGATAGCATCGTCGATCGTTTGTTCGCCTCGGTCATGGCCAAGTTCAAGACGGCCGAGCCCGACAAGCAAATCGAAGAGCCGAAGCCCAAGCCGGCCAACGACAATTTCGATCCGGCATCGTTCGCTTCCGACATCAAATCGATCGTCACCGGCGTCGTGACGGCCGCGCTTAAGCCGATCACGGAGGCGCAGACCGCCCACCAGCCCGACTTCGCCACGCTCAAGACGCAGCTCGGGAACACCGAGCAGCCGGGCTTCTCGCGCTCGCCAGCGTCGGGCGGCGGTGACGACGCCGTTACCGACTGCTGATCGCCAGCCACCCGCCCAGACCGCCAAGCCTTCACAGGAACCGTCCCGATGCTCAACGCAACCCGTAACAAGTACAACGCCTACAGGCGCGCCGACGATCGACCTGAATCCCCAGGGCCGCACGCAGAACAAGAAGCACCGCGCCGTCCTGCCGGTTCTGCCGCTGCTCGATCGCTGGCTGCGCGAAGAATACGAGACGTACACGGCGCTTCCCATTCCGGATCGCGCCGGTCGGGGCTGGCTCGTGAACTATCACGGCCGCGCCATTCAGGACGTCGATCGCGCGTGGGATACAATGCTCACGAACCTCGACATGCCGGCCGGCCGCGAGTGGCGTCCATACCTGCTGCGCCACAGCCTCGCGACGCTCGTCCGTAACAACGGCGCGGAGAAGTGGGATCTCGAAGGCTTCATGGGCCACCGCGCCGGAAGCCAAACCGAGGTCTACGCCATCGGTGAATTCCCAACCGTCGTGCGCGCCCTAAACCGCATCATCGCCAAGATCGAGAAGCGTGCGCCGGGCTCGATGCACCGGACCGCTACCGGAGCCTGCGTCGCTGAAAAGTTCGCTGGAGACAATAAAATG
Organism: Sphingomonas sp. PP-CE-3G-477; assembly: GCF_003050745.1. Taxonomy (GTDB): domain Bacteria; phylum Pseudomonadota; class Alphaproteobacteria; order Sphingomonadales; family Sphingomonadaceae; genus Sphingomonas. Next base: position 144,071 of record NZ_QAOF01000008.1, read on the forward strand.
TGAGTGTTTTCAACAACTTGTCGATGGTGCCGCTTACAGGACTCGAACCTGTGACCCCCGCATTACGAATGCGATGCTCTACCAACTGAGCTAAAGCGGCCCGACGCTGGATGTATCCGGTCGAGGGGGCGGCGCTTAACAGGGCTTTTTTGCGCTGACAAGCGGTTTGCGTGTTTACGGGTCGTTCACCATGGGGGTGTAGATGTATAGCGGTGACTTTGGGGGCCAGTCGGCATGGATCGAGTTTGTGAGCTGAGCGACGGGCCGATGGGAGTCCGGCGCGACGGGCAACACGGGGGCGTTGACGCGCGCACGGCGTTCGTCCGCGACATGGCGGACGCCGGCGTCAACGACGTGATGTTCGACCTCGGCGGCGACGAGCGACGGATGCACGTCCGCGCCTACAACCACTGGGTGTCGCTGCTGAACGGTCGCCCCTACCCGTCGATCGCCAACCTCGAACCCGAGACGATCACCGATTTCGGACCGCACAGCGTGCTGCTCGACTTCAGCCGCGGCATGGGCGACCCGAAGATCGCGTATCTCGGCCGCGCGCTGCGCGAGGAATGCGGGCTGGAAGGGCCGATCGCGACGATCGCCGACGTGCCGAGCCGCTCGCTGCTCTCCCGGCTCACCGACCATTACCTCCAGATCATCGCCAACCGCGCACCGATCGGCTTCGAGGCGGAGTTCGTCAGCAGCCGCGGCCGCACGACGCTGTACCGCGGCATCCTGATGCCGTTCTCGTCGAGCGGCGACTCGATCGACTTCATCTACGGCGTCATCAACTGGAAGGAACTCGCCGACGCGGACATGCTGGAGGCACTGTCGGCCGAACTCCATGCCTCGGTCAGCACCACCCCGCCCGCACAGTCCGCGCCGTCGGACGGGGCGCAGATCTGGGCAGATGGTCCAAGCGGCGGGTTCGATGCCGAACCGCCGACCCCATACACCCAGGCACAGGCAATCCTGTCGGACGACGATCCGCTGCCCGCGGACGTCATCGCCGGACCGCTCGGCGATCAGCTGACGATGGCCCGCGAGAGCGCTGCGCAAGTCCGTGACGCCGAGACGCGAAGCCGCGCGGCACTCCACCGGGCGCTCGGACAGGCGCACGACCTCGCCGTGTCGGCCGAATATGACGGCAACGACGGTGCGGCGCTGTGGTCCGCGCCAGGCCTTCCCGGCGAAACGGAAACGACGACACGGATCGTCGCGCTCGTGTTTGGTCCCGCGTTCGGCGCGGCGCGACTGGCGGAGTTCGCCACGGTCCTGCGGCATGCGCGGCGCCACCATGTGCCGACCGGAGGACTGCCAAGCTTTCTCGACGGGTTCGGTAGTGACCTGACCATGATCGCCGAGGCCGAGCACGGCGCGATCTAGGTGCGTTGCAGCATATCCCTTCGCACCTGCCACAAGGGTTGAGCTAGCCGGAAGGCGGGCGCATAGGCCCTGACCTATGGCGAACCAATCGTTGAAGACGCTCACCGAAACCCTCGCGGGCCGGCTGACCGAACGGGCCCTTCCGGGCGAACTGAGGGACTTCGGGGCGAGCGAGGTCGCGCAGGCCGCGGCGTTCGTCGCCGCGACCGCCGCGCACCGCGACGACGGTGCGCCGGCGATCGCGATCGAGCCGATCAGCGCGGACGACACGCGGCGGCGGATGCGCCTCGCGATCGTCAACGACGACATGCCGTTCCTGGTCGATTCGATCGCCGCGGCGATCGGTGCGCAGGATATCGCGGTAGACCGGATCATCCACCCCGTCGTCCGCACGACACGGGCGCCCGACGGCACGCTGCATGCTATCGACGCTGATGGCCAGGGTGCAGGCCGCCCCGAATCGATGATCTATCTGGAGATGGAGCGTGCCGATGCGCGCGACCGTCGCGGGCTGATCGAGGACCTGACCGCCGTGCTGGCCGACGTCCGTGCCGCCGTTACCGACTGGCGCGCGATGCAAGCCGCGCTTGACGACGATATCGCCAAGCTGCCCGAGGGCGAAGGCGCCGCTCTGTTGCAGTGGTTTCTGAACGGGCATCTGACGCTGCTCGGGCATCAGATCTGGCATCGTGACGGGAGCGGCCATGCCGCGCTCGGTATCGCGCACAACGAACACCGCGTGCCGATCCTTGCCGAGGCCTCACGCGCGCTCGCGATCAAGTGGTTCGAGGCGGGCAACGACGCGCCGTTGCTGCTGAAGTCGAACCTGATCTCGACTGTTCACCGCGCCGTCCCGCTCGACTTGGTCGTGGTGCCGGTGATGGAGGGCGCGACGGTCGCCGGGCTGTCGATTTACAGCGGGCTGTGGACCAGCGCCGCGCTGGCCGCGATGCCGCGCGACGTGCCGGTATTGCGCACGCGCCTGGCGGCGATGAAGGCCAAATTCGGGTTCGATCCGCGTGGTCATGCCGGCAAAGCGCTGACGCATGCGTTCACGGCGTTGCCGCACGACCTGGTGATCGCGTTCGCACCCGATGCGTTGGAGGATCTGGCACTGACGGCGATGAGCATCGCGGATCGGCCCCGGCCGGCGCTCGTGCTGGTCGAGTCCGCGCTCGGGCGTCACCTGTTCGGGTTCGTCTGGCTGCCCCGCGACGACGTGACCAACACGCGCCGTGTCGCGATCGGCGACATGCTGGCGGAGGCGGCGAATGCCAGCGTGCTCAACTGGTCGATCGCGTTGGAGGACGGCGAGGTCGCGATGATCCGCTACACGCTCGATCTGCGCGGCGATGGCCGGATGCCCGACGTCGCACCGCTTGCGCTGCGGTTGCAGCGGATGGTGCGCGGCTGGGTATCGGACGTCGAGGCTGCCCTCGTCGAGACCTTGCCGCCGCCACGCGCTGCGCGTCTGGCGCTGAAATGGGCGGCTGCGTTCCCGCAGAATTATCGCAATCTTAGCACGCCTGCGGAGGCTGCCGAGGATATCCAGCGGATCGCCGCGCTGGCCGATACGGACGCGCGTGGCGTGCGCCTCGTCCCGGGTGAGGCCGGTGCCGATCCACAGCTGAAGATCTACAAGCTGGGTGGCGCCCTCCCCCTGTCGGACGCCGTACCGGTGCTGGAGAATTTCGGCTTCCGCGTGATCGGCGAGCTACCGACGCGGTTGCGTGACGACAGCGTGCCGTTCGTGCATGACTTCGTGCTGGAGGCGAACGACGCCGCGCAACAGAGCGACGCGCCCGTGCTCGAAGGCGCGATCGCCGCAGTGTTGGAAGGCGCGGCCGAGAACGATGCGTTCAACCGGCTGATCGTCGAACTCGGCATGCGTCCCGAGGCGATCGTGCTGTTCCGCGCGTGGTTCCGGTATCTGCGCCAGGCGGGGCTTCCGTATGGCCTGACCACCGTGGTCGATGCATTGCGGCGTGCGCCGAAGGTTGCGGCGGCTCTGATCGCGCGGTTCACCGCGGTCCATCATCCGCAGCACCCGGGCAACGCGATCGAGGCGGACCAGGCAATCGAAGCCGGGCTCGATGCGGTCACGGCGATCGACGACGACCGCATCCTGCGCGCGTATCGCAACCTCATCGCGGCGACTCTGCGGACCAACGCGTTCACGCCAGCCGCATCGGAAGCGCTCGCGTTCAAGCTCGACAGCCATCTGATTCCAGGCCTCCCCGCCCCCGTGCCGTGGCGCGAAGTCTGGGTCTATTCGCCCCGCGTCGAAGGTATCCACCTCCGCGCCGGCCCGGTCGCACGCGGCGGCCTGCGCTGGTCCGATCGTCGCGACGATTTCCGCACCGAGATCCTCGGACTGATGAAGGCGCAGCGCGTCAAGAACGCGGTCATCGTGCCGACCGGCGCGAAGGGCGGCTTCTATCCCAAGCAACTTCCCGCCCCGTCGAACCGCGACGCGTGGCTGGCCGAGGGCACCGAAAGCTACCGGATCTTCATCCGCACCTTGCTGTCGATCACCGACAACATCGTCGAGGGCAAGGTCGTCCATCCCGACGGCGTGACGATCCTTGACGGCGAGGACCCGTATTTCGTCGTCGCCGCTGACAAGGGCACCGCGACGTTCAGCGACGTGGCGAACGCCCTCGCGCTCGAACGCGGCTACTGGCTGGGCGACGCGTTCGCCTCGGGTGGCTCGGTCGGCTACGATCACAAGGCGATGGGGATCACCGCGAAGGGCGCGTGGCTGAGCGTCCAGCGGCACTTCGCCGAACGCGGCCTTGACGTGCAGAGCGAGAGCATCACCGTCGTCGGCTGCGGCGACATGTCGGGCGACGTGTTCGGCAACGGCATGTTGCTGTCGAAGACGCTGAAGGTCATCGCGGCGTTCGATCACCGCCACATCTTCCTCGATCCCGATCCAAATCCGGCGACCAGCTGGGACGAGCGCAACCGGATGTTCGCGCTGCCGCGGTCGAGCTGGGCGGATTACGATGCCAGCCTGATCTCGAAGGGCGGCGGCGTGTTCGCGCGCACCGCCAAGGTCGTGAAGCTGTCGCCTGAGGTGCAGGCTGCGCTCGGCGTGACCGCAAGCGAGATGGAGCCGGGCGCTTTGATCTCGGCGATCCTCAAGGCACCGGCCGACCTGCTCTGGTTCGGCGGCATCGGCACCTATGTGAAGGCGGCATCGGAGGCGAACGTCGCGGTCGGCGATCCAGCCAACGACCGGCTGCGCGTCAACGCCGAGGATCTGCGCGTGATCGCGATCGGCGAAGGCGCGAACCTCGGCGTCACGCAGGCGGCGCGTATCGCGTTCTCGGCGCGCGGGGGTCGGATCAACACCGACTTCATCGACAATTCGGCAGGCGTCGACTGCTCGGACAACGAGGTCAACATCAAGATCGCGCTCAACCGCGAGATGATCGAAGGGCGGCTCGACTATGAGGACCGCAATACGCTGCTTGCCAGCATGACCGACGACGTCGCGCATCTGGTGCTGGAGGACAACCGCCTCCAGACGCTGGCGCTGTCGATCGCCGAGGCGGACGGCGCGGTCGCGGTGCCGAGCTATGTGCGCGTGATCGAGATCTTCGAGGGCGGCGGTCGGCTCGATCGTGCGGTCGAGGGGCTGGCATCGAACGATATCCTGCTGCGGCGCGGCCAAGATGGCCTGGGGCTCACGCGACCTGAACTGGCGGTGCTGCTGGCGACCGCCAAGCTCGGGTTGCAGGATGCGATCGAGCATAGCGATGTCGCCAAGGACGACGCTTTGAAGCCGGATTTGCATGCTGCCTTCCCGGCGGCGATGCGCGCGCGGTTCGAGACGGCGATCGACGAGCATCGGCTGCGGTCCGAGATCGTCGCGACCAAGCTCGCCAACCGGATCGTCAACCGTCTTGGCATTCTCTACCCGTTCGAACTGGCGGAAGAGGAAGGCGCGGCGATGGGCGATATCGCGGCGATGTTCGTCGTCGCAGAGCGCCTGTTCGACCTACCGGCCTTGTGGGCGGAGATCGAGACGGCGGTGATGCCCGAGGCGGCGCGGATCGCGCTGTTCGACGAGGTGGCGGTCGCGACGCGCTCGCAGATCGCCGATCTGTTGCGCGTGTCGGCGCCGGGCGCGGTGCCGGGCGACGTGCTCGCGCGGCTGGCGAAGGGGATCACGCAGCTCGACAGCCAGACCGCGGCGTTGCTGCTCGAAGAGGCGAGCGCGCAGAGCAACCGTATCGCGGGGCAGCTCGAAGCGGTCGGTGCGCCGGGCGATCTGGTGCGCAAGGTCGTTCGCCTGTTCGAGATGGACGGCGCAGTCGGGCTGGCGGATCTCGGCGAGCGGATGGCGCTCGACGAGGCGGTGGTGACGCGGGCGTTCACGCATCTTGGGCAGGCGCTGGGACTCGACTGGGCGCAGGCGAATGCGGCGCGGATCAGTCCGACCGATCCGTGGGAGCGGTTGCTGGTCGCCGGGCTGGCACGCGATTTCCAGCAGTTGCGGCTGGAGTTCCTTGCGCGGTGTGGGGCGCAGGATCCGCAGGGTGCGGTCGAGAAGTGGCTGCTGACGAATGCGGCGCGGGTGGCGCAGTTCAAGGCGGTGATCGACCGCGCGCGGCACGCGGCGGTGCCGAACGCGGCGATGCTGGCGCAGATCGCCGGTCAGGCGCGGGTGCTGCTGGGGCGGTAACTGCTGCCCCTCTCCCCGCCGGGGAGAGGGAGGGGCCCGCACGCGCTTGCGTGTGGGAGGGTGAGGGGCGTGAGGCTCGGGACTTGAATCCTAACCGCCCCTCACCCTCCCGTCGCCAAGAGGCTCCTCCTTCCCTCTCCCCGAAGGGGCGAGGGACGAGTTACGTCCGCCGCGCTGCCAGTTCGGCCTTCCACTTGCGTGCGCGCACCCACATGATCACGCCGGTCACCGCCAGCACCGCGGGCAATATCCCGCCCAGGAAGATGATCACCTGCCACAGCGCACCCATGTCGGTGCCATCGTGGATCCGCCGCATCCACCGCGCCACGCCGCCCTGCGGCCGCGCCGCCGCCGCGGTCGCGCCGCCGGTGTCGTCGGCGATCTTTACTCCGATCGGCGCGCCGCTACCGTAGCCTCTGGCCTGAAACGTCACCGTCCAGTCCGCGCTGAGATCGGTCGGCCACGTGACGCTCCGCAACGGCGCATTGTCGACGATAGCCCGCGCCTTGCCGATCGCCACCGCGAGCGGCTGCGCGGGCGACGCCAGCGGTTTTGCGCGCATCATCGCGTTGCGATCGGGACCGCCTCTCGGCCGCGACGCCTCGCCGGTGAGCTTTCCGAAGACCTGCGGGAACGAGATCCAGGCACCGGTCAGCGACAGCACGAACAACGGCAGGGCGATCCAGAAGCCGAACAGGTGATGCAGGTTGGTCTCGACGTCGCGGTGCCGTCGGAACCGCAACCCGCGCGTCCACTTCCCCACCGTCGGCCACCACAGCCACAGCCCGGTAAAGCACGACACCATCATCGCGACGCCGATCCAGCCGACGATCGAGCGCCCGACGCCGGGCAGTTGCAGACTTCCGTGCAGCACATGGAGGAACCGCACGAGCCCGCCGTTCGAGGGCGACACCTCCAGCACGCGCGCGGTTGGCGGATCGAGATACACTATCGTCCGCTGGGGAGGCCCCGGCCGGGTCGGCGCGCTGACCGAACTGGCCGCGACGATCACCGGACCGCCGTCGTCGGGCATCGTCAAATTCGCGATCCGCTCGCCATGCTTTAACGCAGCGCGCGCCGCCGCGACATAGCTGTCGGGCCCGACCACGGTCCTCCCCGAGACCGCATAGCGCGCCGGATCGACGATCCGGTCGAGCGCGTCATGCCACACCAGCGCCGCGCCGCTGAGCGACAGCGGGATGATCAGGATCGCCAGCACCAGCCCGATCCACTTGTGGACCTGGAACCACGCGCGCCGCATCGCCAGCTTGCTCATTCGCCCATCACTCCGCCCTGTTCGCGCCGGCGTCGCAGGCGGATCGCCGCGCGTCAATCGCGGGTCAGGCGTCGGCCCAGCGGCGCAGCAGGTTGTGGTACACGCCGGTCAGCCGCACGGTCGCCGGATCGCCCTGGCCTTGTGCGGCCGCGACCGCCTGCACGCCCTGGTCGAGATCGAACAGGATCCGCCGCGCGCCGTCGTCACGCACCATAGACTGGAGCCAGAAGAACGACGCGGTACGTAATCCGCGCGTGACCGGCGTCACCCGGTGCAGGCTGGAAGCGGGATACAGCACCATATGCCCGGCGGGCAGCTTGACCGACTGCGGACCGAACTGGTCCTCGATCACCAGTTCGCCGCCGTCGTACGTCGCGGGATCGTCGAGGAAGAGTGTCGCCGACAGATCACTGCGGATGCGGAAATCGGTGCCGCGCTTCATCCGGATCGCGTTGTCGACGTGCAGCCCGAAATCCTGTCCTCCGGCGTAGCGGTTGAACAGCGGCGGGAACACTTTCAGCGGCAGCGCCGCCGCCACGAACAAGGCCGATCGGCCGAGCGCATCGAGGACCATCCCGCCAGCCTCGCGCGCGGCGACCGAGTCCTCGGGGAGTTGCTCGTTGCGCTTGGCGAGCGCGCTCTGTGGCCCCGACGTCGCGTTGCCGTCGATCCACTCGGCCTGATCGATTAGCGCGCGGACACGGGCGACGCCGGCAGCATCGAGGACATCGGGGATCGCGATCAACATGGCATCACTCTAGAATGCGGCGGCGATACCGGCAATCTGCCCGCATCGCCGCCGAGCGTCACATGCTGTAGAACAGCGTCAGCCGCACCGAGCGCGCCTCGCCAGGCGTCGCCCAGCCATTGTTGCGGATGCCGGTGTAGTATTTCTCGTTGGTGAAGTTCTGCACGTTGAGCTGCGCGGTCAGGCCGTTGCCGACGGTGTACGACAGGAACGCGCGATGCGTCAGGTAATCCGCCGAGTGGAATACCGGCGTCACGACCGTCGTCGGTGCGAGCGGGGTGGCCAACGCACTCTGGTTCAACGGGAACGCACCCTGATATGTCAGACCGTACCCAAGCTGTAGACCGAACGGCAGCGTGTAGGTCGCGAACAGGCTGCCCGAATGCTTTGGCGTATTGGCGAGCGCTTGCCCCGCCTGCGTATCGAGGATCGCGGCCGAGTTGCCGCACGCGTTGGTCGTCGTCGTGACCGTACCGACGGTCGTACGGACCGGCCCTGGATTGGCGAGACAGAAGTTTGAAACGCTCTGGATGATCTTCGCCTTCAGATACGTGTAGTTGGCGAAGATCGAGAAGGCGTGCGAGATGCTGCCGCTAGCGCCCAGCGCGATCCCGTCGACGCGCGAACGGCCGTCGTTGACGCCGAGAGTCGTGACGATCGGGTCGTTCGTGGCGACGCGGTAGTTGGTTCGCTCGTTACGGAACACAGCCGCGGTAAGTTGCAGCTTGCGCGAGAACAGGTCCGCCTTCGCGCCGAGTTCGTAGTTCACCGCCTTTTCCGGCTTTACGTCGCATGGGTCCAACTGACCCGCGGGCGCATTGATCAGCGTTCCGCAACCGAGCCGGACGGTCGCCGAGGTCGGCGTGGTGGAGTTGCCGTACGACGCATACAGGCTGACCGTCTCGATCGGCTTGAAGTTGATGCCGCCGCGGTACGAGAACAGGGTCTCGTCGCTCGTCTGGTTCAGGCCGCGCGTATAGGTGCCGAGCGTCGCGTCGGGCACGACCGAAAAGGTATCGGCGCGGAAACGGCCCTTGGCATGCTCGTAGCGCAGGCCGAAATTCACCTCGATCTGCGGGATCACCTTGATCGTGTCGAAGGCGTAGACAGCCGCATTGCTGGTGGTGCCCTGCGACCGGCCGGCCTGGATGAAGTTAAATGCGCCGGTGTAGTCGGTGTTCGGATTGGCGAGGTTGATCGGTGGCTGGGCGACCGTCGCACCGGTCGCGGTACGCAGCGTGTTGCCCGTGACGATGGTGTAATCCTCCTGCGCGAAGGACGCGCCGAGGACCAGCGTGTGCTCAAGCCCGGCGGTATCAAAGACCGAGCGGAGATCGGTCTGGTTGTAGAGAATCTGGTTCTCCTGGTTCCGCACGAAACCGCGCGGGCCACTGGGATAATAGGTGCCTGGAATGTTCTGCGGTCCGGTCGCGCTCGTCGCCGCGCACGTAAGAGGCGTGGTCGCGACGTTCGTCAGCGGTAATGGCTGGAACCCGGTCGACAGACAGAACACACCCTGCGGCGCGCTGGTCAACGAGTCCTGCTGGACGCGCTGCCATCGGCTCAGATTGCGGATCGAGACCTTGTCCGAAAAGCTGTGGCTGACCGTGGCGGTCGCCTGGTCGACGGTGATGTCCTGCTTGTCGAGATTCCGGATACCGTAATAGCCGGAGTTGTCGGCACCCGGCAGCGGCCCGTTGTTCACCGCGTTGCGGAAATACGGCACGCCGTAGACCGGAACGTTCTCGTCCTCCTGATGCAGATATTGCAACGTCAAGCTGGTCGGCCCTTCGACACCGACGATCAGCGACGGCGCGACGGCCCAGCGCTTGTTATACTCGACGTCGCGGCCCGGAATGTCGTTCTTGTGCGCGACTGCGTTGAGGCGGACCGCGACCAGATCGCTGACCCGGACGTTCGAATCGATCGTCGTGCGATAATAATCGTCGCTGCCGACGCCGCCAGATACCACCGTCAGCGTCTCCGCCTGCGGGCGCTTGGTCACGAGATTGATCGTGCCGCCGACCGATCCGCCGCCGCCGAACACGCTGTTCGCGCCGTTATAGACCTCGACCTGTTGCAGGTTGAACGTCTCGCTGCGGCTATACTGTGCGCTGTCGCGGACGCCGTCAATCGTGATGTCGTTGTTGGCCGAATAGCCACGCAGGTTGATGCTGTCGCCGTAGCCGCCGCCGCCTTCGCCCGCGCCGAAGGTGATGCCGGGGATCGTCTGCAACACGTCGCGCAGGGTCAGCAAATTCTGCTTGCGGATCGTCTGGTCGCCGATGATCGTCACGGTCTGCGTGGTGTCGAGCAGGCTGCGCGTTGCCTTCGGGCTCTCCAGCGTGGTCGCGGGCGCGTTCTTGCCGTTGACGACGATCTCGTCGCGCTCGAGCTGCTTGTCCTGATCGTCCGTCGCGTGAAGCTTGGCCGCTTCGGCAGGGCGATCGGCGGCATGGGCCGGCGCGCTGGCGATGAATCCAACGCACGAAAGCGCCAGAAATGCAGGCGCGGCGGATGAGCGCGACGAGAAACCGGACATGCGAAACCCCTTGATAGTTGGGGGCTCGCTATTGAGAGTCGTTCGCACTGTCAACGCTATTGCGACTGGTTATCACATATTGTTACTGAAGAGCCATGTTCTCAACGCGCTAGCGAGGTTGGGGGGATCGTCCGCGACGATACGAATCGCGTCGATCTCGGCAACGAGCGCGGATAGCGGCAGCCCGTGGCGCACCGCGTCGGCTTCCAGCGCCTGCCAGAATACGGGCTCTAGGCTGATCGAGGTCTGGTGGCCGGCAATCGTGATCGATCGTTTTACCGGGCCGTGAAACCCGTCCGATGGCGCGACGATCCCCGGCCCCTCGCTCAAGCCGTGATCACTCGGTGTCGAACAGCGAGGCCAGCTGTTCGATGATCGTCCCGCCGAGCTGCTCGACGTCCATGATCGTCACGGCGCGCGCGTAATAACGGGTGACGTCGTGACCGATGCCGATCGCGACCAGTTCGACCGGCGACTTGCTCTCGATCCAGCCGATCACCTGGCGCAGATGGCGTTCGAGATACGAACCCGAGTTTACGCTGAGCGTCGAATCGTCGACCGGCGCGCCGTCGCTGATCACCATCAGGATGCGACGTTCCTCGGGCCGTGCGACCAGACGCGCATGCGCCCACATCAGCGCCTCGCCGTCGATATTCTCCTTCAGCAACCCCTCGCGCATCATCAGGCCGAGCGAGTTGCGCGCGCGCCGCCACGGCTCGTCGGCACGCTTGTAGACGATGTGGCGGATGTCGTTGAGGCGACCCGGCTGCGGCGGACGCCCGGCGGCGAGCCACGTCTCGCGGCTTTGCCCGCCCTTCCAGGCGCGCGTCGTGAAGCCGAGGATCTCCGTCTTCACGCCGCATCGTTCCAGCGTGCGCGCGAGGATATCCGCGCTGATTGCCGCGATCGAGATCGGGCGGCCACGCATCGAGCCGGAATTGTCGATCAGCAGCGTCACGACGGTGTCGCGGAAGTCGGTCTCGCGCTCGGCCTTGTAACTCAGCGACAGCGTCGGGTTGACGATCACGCGCGCGAGGCGCGCCGCGTCGAGGATGCCCTCCTCCTGGTCGAAATCCCACGAGCGCGACTGCTGCGCCATCAGGCGGCGCTGCAAGCGGTTGGCGAGCTTCGACACGGTCGATTGCAGGTGCACGAGCTGCTGGTCGAGATAGCCGCGCAGGCGCGCGAGTTCGTCGGCGTCGCACAGCTCGGTAGCAGCGATCACTTCGTCGAATTGCGTCGTCCACGGCTTGTAGTCGAACGCGCCGCCCATGTCCGCGAAGGGACGGTTCGGGCGGACCGGCTGCATGCCTTCCTCGCCATCGTCGCCCGGCTCGCCGTCGATGTCGTCCATCGACTCGTCGCTCTGCTCCTGGCCGTCGCTTTCCTCGCTCTGCTGCTCGGACTGTTCGCCACGTGCCTCGACTTCGCCCTGCCCGTCCTCGCCCTGGTCGTCGCCTTCGTCGCCCTCGTCCTGCTGCTGTTCGTCGGTGCCCTCGTCCTCGGAGCCGCCTTCGTCGCTCTCTTCTGGGACCTGATCGCCTTCGACCAGTTCCAACTCTTGCAACATCTTCCGCGCGAGACCCTGGAACGCCTTCTGGTCGTCGAGCGCGTAGGCCAGCGCGGCGAGATCGGTCTTGCTCTCGATCCACTCGCGGACCAGCGCGAGGCCGGGCGCGGCAATCGCGGGCGATTCCTGCCCGGTCAGCCGCTCGCGCACCATCAAACCGAGGGCAGTCGACAACGGTACTTCGTCACGATTGCGCGCGCGTGTGATCGGGTCGGCGCGCAGACGTACATCGAGCGCGCGGTCGAGGTTCTCGGTGATGCCCGCATAGCCACGCGAGCCGAGCGCCTCGACTCGTGCAGTCTCGACGGAATCGAACACCGCACGCGCCACCGCCTCGATCGGCGCCGCACGATTATGCAGTGCAATGTCGTGATGCTTCAACCGTAGCGCGAAGCCGTCCGCGAACCCACGCGCCTCCGCGACCTGCTCCAGCGGCAGAGCGCGAGCGGGCATCGGCACCTTGATGTGCTTGCCGCTCTGCGTCGGTGCGTCCGCGGTGAAGGCGAGTTCGACCTCCGGCTCCTCCGAAATCGCGCGCACAGTGCCGGCAAGAACCGCCTTGAAGCGATCGAGAGGGGTTTCGTTGGCCAAAGGCTTACGCCTTACCCACCACGCTCTCGGGGAGGTCCTTGCCGAACACGCGCTGGTAATATTCGGCGACCAGTGGCCGCTCCGCCTCGTCGCACTTGTTGAGGAACGACAGGCGGAACGCGAAGCCGACGTCGCCGAAGATCAGCGCGTTCTGGGCCCAGGTGATCACGGTGCGCGGGCTCATCACGGTCGAGATGTCGCCGTTGACGAAGCCCTTGCGCGTCATGTCGGCGACGCGGACCATGTTCTCGACGGTCTTCTTGCCCTCGGGCTTGTCGTATTCACCGGACTTGGCGAGCACGATCTGCGCCTCGACCTTGGCGGGCAGATAGTTGAGCGTGACGACGATGTTCCAGCGGTCCATCTGACCCTGATTGATCTGCTGCGTGCCGTGGTACAGCCCGCTCGTGTCGCCGAGGCCGACCGTGTTGGCGGTCGCGAACAGGCGGAACCACGGGTTCGGGCGGATCACGCGGTTCTGATCGAGCAGCGTCAGCTTGCCCTCGGTCTCCAGCACGCGCTGGATTACGAACATCACGTCCGGGCGGCCGGCGTCATATTCGTCGAACACGAGCGCGGTCGGGGTCTGCAACGCCCAGGGCAGCAGGCCTTCGCGGAACTCGGTGATCTGCTGGCCGTCCTTCAGGACGATCGCGTCGCGCCCGATCAGGTCGATGCGGCTGATATGCGCATCGAGGTTGATACGGATGCACGGCCATTTGAGTCGCGCCGCGACCTGCTCGATATGCGTCGACTTGCCGGTGCCGTGATAGCCCTGGACCATCACGCGACGGTTATGTGCGAAGCCGGCCAGCACGGCGAGCGTGGTGTCGGCATCGAAGACGTACGCCGGATCGAGATCGGGGACGCGCTCGTCGGCTTCGGAGAAGGCCGGCACTTCCATGTCGGAATCGATCCCGAACATCTCGCGCACCTTCACCATGCGGTCGGGTGCGTCGAGGATCGTGGTCTCGCGGCTGTCTGGCAGGGTATTCGGGATATCGGTCATGTTGGCCTCGTGTTCCCGGTAGCTCTAGGCCAAGCGCGGGCAGTTACTCAACCGCCGCTGTACGATTGGTCGGGCGATTGACCGGAAGAGTTAGACGAACCGCTCGCCAGCCGTGCGGTTCCGGCGGGGGCGTCGTGAAATATCGATCAGAGTAAGTATGGATCAATTCCCGCTCCGTCAGGCGAACGCGGTCGCGCCCTTCAGGTGCTGGTACGCCGCGATCACCTTTTGCAATTCCGCCTCGTGCGCACGGTCGCCGCCGTTGCGATCGGGGTGATAGCGGCGGACGAGTTCGCTGTAGCGTTTGCGGAGTGCCGTCCGATCGGTGTCCGTGCCTAGCCCCAACACGCGCAACGAGCGCCGTTCGCCGTCGGACAGCACGCGGCCATCCTTGCGCCCCGCCGCCATCCGCTCGCCGAAGCGTGCACCGATCGCATCGATCGGGTCGGCGAAGTCCGCCCATTTCGGCGGGGTGTCGCCGCCGCCGTGCGCGAATGCCCGCGTCTCGCGTTCCCAGCCCGCCAACGGGCGCTGCGCATAATGGATCTCGTCCGCGGTCATACCGTCGAAGAAATTATACCCCGAATTGAACGCGCGGACATGCTCGAGGCAGAACCAGCGGAACTGCGGCGGTCCGCCGTCGCTCGGCCCCTCCAGTGGTGGCGCACGGAATTCGCCGGGCTCCTCGCAGTCGCGCCACATGCAGACACGACCCGTCCCTTCCACGCGGCCGTGAAACCGTGGGCTGGGGCGTTCTTTCCGCTCTTTTCGCCCATCGTTTGTGTATCCGTCGTCCGCCACCGGCTCCCCGCGCTTCCAAAACGGGCTATATAGGGAGCATGACAGACCTCGCCACCGGCTCCGTACAGGACCAGATCACCGCCCGCCTTACCGCGACACTCGCCCCGACGCAGCTGACCGTCGTCAACGAGAGCGGGCTTCACGCCGGCCATATGGGGGACGACGGCACCGGCGAGACGCATTTCCGCGTCGAGGTAGAAACTCCGCAGTTCGAAGGCCTTAATCGCGTCTCGCGCCAGCGGCTCGTGAACCAGGCGCTCGCCGAACTGTTGAGCACGAAGATTCACGCGCTCGCCATCAAGGCGCGCGCGCCTGGGGAGATTTGATGGCGTACAAGCTCTGGTACTGGCCCTCCCTCCAAGGACGCGGCGAGTTCGTCCGCCTCGCGCTCGAAGGCGCCGAGATCGCGTATGAGGATTGCGCGCGTGGCGTAGGCGAAGAAGGTTTGCTTGCCGATCTGAACGACCGCACCGGACCGACACCGTTCGCGCCGCCGTATCTGGAGCTCGACGGTCTGGTGATCGCGCAGGTCGCCAATATCCTGATGTATCTCGGCGAGCGCCACGGCCTCGCGCCGTCGAACATGGCGGACCGGCTGTGGCTCAACCAGCTCCAACTGACGATCGCCGACCTCGTCGCGGAGGTCCACAACGTCCATCATCCGGTCGCGATGATGGACTATTACGACGATCAGAAGCCCGAGGCGGCGCGGGCTGCCAAGCAGTTCCGCGAGGCGCGGATGCCGAAGTATCTCGGCCATTTCGAGGATGCAGCGCAGGCGAATGCGGGTGACTGGCTGATCGATCACAAATGGACCTACGCCGATACGTCTCTGTTTCAGGTGATCGAGGGGCTGCGGTACATGTTCCCGAAGCGGATGAAGACGCTCGAACCCGACTATCCGAATTTGGTTCGCATCCATGATCAGGTCGCGGAACTGCCGGGCATCAAGGCGTATCTGAAAAGCGACCGCCGCCTCGCCTTCAACACCGACGGCATCTTCCGCGCCTATCCCGAGCTGGATGCCGAATGAGGCTTGGCAGTGTTCTAACACTCAGCACCTCGCCAACCAACACCTCCCCGGCGAAGGCCGGGGTGCAGTTGGGGGTCAGGGGTAACGACGGGCTGCCCGCCACCATATCGGCCTTTCCAACTGGGCCCCGGCCTTCGCCGGGTTGGTGCACCTGGCTATGAGGACCCCACGCCCAGCCGCGCGCATCCTCCTTGTCGACGGCCAGGATCGCGTATTGATGTTCCGCTTCACGCCGACCGATCGCCCGCCGCTCTGGTGCACGCCGGGCGGCGCAGTCGATCCGGGCGAGAGCTACGCCGCCGCCGCTCGCCGCGAACTGTGGGAAGAAGTCGGCCTCGACATCGACTGCGGTCCCGAAGTCGCACGCCGCGTCGTCGACTTCCGGACCTTCGAAGGCACAGAGGTCACCGCGGACGAACGCTATTTCCGGATCGACATCGACACCTGCGACGTGAAGGCGGGCAATCTCACCGAACAGGAGAAGCAACTGCTCGTCGGTCACCGCTGGTTTTCCCGAAACGACATCGCGGGCTTCCACGAAACGCTCTATCCAGCAGACCTGGTCGAACTGCTCGACGCCACGGAACCTGCCAAGGGATCACGCCATGCTCGATGATTTCGTCCTCCAGACCATCCTGCCGTCGACGCACGATCTCGGCGGCTTCAAGGTTCACCGCACGCTGCCGAACAAGGCGCGGACGATGGTCGGCCCGTTCCTGTTCTTCGACCAGATGGGCCCCGCGCATCTCGAAATCGGGCAAGGCATCGACGTGCGCCCGCATCCGCATATCAACCTGTCGACCGTGACGTATCTGTTCGACGGCGCGATCGACCACCGCGATTCGCTCGGCACGCAGGCGCGGATCGAGCCGGGCGCGGTGAACCTGATGACGGCGGGCCACGGCATCGTCCATTCAGAGCGCTCGCCCGGCGACGAGCGTGCCGAAGGGCCGAACCTGTCGGGTATCCAGACCTGGCTGGCGATGCCCGAGGCGGTCGAGGAGATTGACCCGGCGTTCGAGCACGTCACCAAGGCACAGTTGCCGACGATCGAGGCGCACGGCGCTCGCTCGCGGATCATCATGGGGAGCCTGTGGGGCGAGACCGCGCCGACCACGACCTATTCGGGGACGATCTACGCCGACATCGCGCTCGATCCGGGCGCGAGCGTGCCGATCGACGCGGCCGCCGAGGAGCGCGCGATCTACCTCGCAATGGGCGAGGCGACGCTGGAAGGCGTGAAGCTGGAGCCGCAAGTGCTGTACGTCCTGCGCCCCGGCATCTCAGCGACGCTGCGGTCGGCGCATGGCGGCCGTGCAATGCTATGCGGCGGCGATGCGTTCACGACGCCGCGCCACGTCTGGTGGAACTTCGTCAGCTCGAACCGCGATCGTATCGAGCAGGCGAAGCGGGACTGGAATGCGGGCAATTTCCCCAAGGTACCCGGCGACGAAAAGGAATGGATCGAGATCCCGGCGATCCCGAAGACGGTCAGCTATCCGTAACTCTTCCCCTCCCGCATGCGGGAGGGGGTAGGGGGTGGGCACGCGCTATCAACGCCCACTCCGTTTGAAACTGGCCGGGAGCCCGCCCCCCGACCCTCCCCCAAGCGGGAGGGGAGCAGAAGACGTAATCTCCCCTCCCGCTTGCGGGAGGGGTCGGGGGAGGGCATGTTCCAAGGGCAGCGCGACGGGCAGGCCCTCCCCTGACCCCTCCCGCGAGCGGGAGGGGAATCATGACATTGCAACGCATTGCGTTATCCACGGGCGTCGAACTCGACGTCGCGATCAGCGGCGACCCGGCGAGCCCGCCTGTCATCCTGCTCCACGGCTTCCCCGAATCGCATCGGACCTGGCGCGACATCACCCCAGATCTCGCCCGCGATCACTATGTCGTTGCGCCCGATCAACGCGGCTTCGCGCGCTCGTCAAAACCCGAGGGCGTCGACAGCTACACCCCCGACAAGATCGTCGCCGACCTGATCGCACTCGCAGACCACCTCGACATCGACCGCTTCACGCTGGTCGGCCACGACTGGGGCGGCGCGGTCGCCTGGATGGCCGCGCTGCGCCACCCCGAGCGCATCGCGAAGCTCGTCATCATCAACGCCCCCCACCCGCTCGTCTTCCAGCGCACCATGTTCGACGACCTCGAACAGCGCGCCGCCAGCCAGTATATCCGTGCGTTCCGCAACCCTGATCTCGAAAAGCACATCGCCGCGATTGGCCTCGAAACCTTCTTCGACACCAGTTTCTCGAAGCACGCCGATCTCGCCGCGATGGCCGAGGACAAGGCCGCCTATCTCGACGAATGGGGCCAGCCCGGCGCGATCACCGCGATGCTCAACTGGTACCGTGCCAGCGCGATCGTCGTGCCCGCCATGGACGAAACCCCGCCCCGCCCCGCCTTTCTCGATGCACCGTTTCCGCCGACCGCGATGCCAGTGCTGGTGATCTGGGGAATGAAGGACAGCGCATTGCTGCCGAGCCAGCTCGACCTCGCCGCCTATGTTCCCGACCTCACGATCGAGAAGATCGACGCGGGGCATTTTGTGCCGTGGCAAAAGCCCGATGCGGTGATCGCCGCCATGCGCCGCTGGGGGATCTGAGCGAGCGAAGAGGTGTGACGGCACTCTCCACGTTCCGTCGTCCTGACGACGGCGCGGGAATATTACGCGCACCTGTCTAAATCCTGACCACCGCATTCGGAAAGCGTTCAGCGGCCGGGGAGCAAAACCCTGTTTATGCCGTTGTTTCGGCGTCGATATAGGAGAGCAGTCATGCGTAAGATCATCCTCGCGGCCGTTGCCGCCGCCACCCTCGCCCCCACCATCGCAACCGCGCAGAGCTACGGTGAAGCGCGCCGCAGCCAGCGCGAAGTCCTCGAAAGCCGGCGCGACCTGAACGACGCGCGTCGCTATGGCGATCGCCGAGACGTCCGCGAAGCCCGCCAGGAACTCCGCGAAGACCGCCGCGAGGCCCGCGAGGACTGGCGCGATTATCGTCGCACGCACGGTGATATCTATCGCCGCCCCGCCTATGTCGGCCCGCGCGGCTATCGCTATCGCCCGGTAACCGTCGGCTACCGCTTCGCGCCTAACTATTACGGCCGCCAATACTGGATCAACGACTATCAGACCTATCGCCTGTCGCGCCCGGCCTACGGGTATCAGCGCTGGGTCCGCTATGGCCGCGACGTCGTCCTGGTCGACACGCGCTCGGGCCGCGTCGTGCAGGTGAACAACGGCTTCTTCTACTAAGACCGTCTACCAAGTTTGGGCGGCCCGGGAGCGATCCCGGGCCGCCCTCGTATCTGGCGCCTCAGTCCTTCTCGTAGGCGCCACGTCGCATGACGTAGTCGCGCGTCTCGTAGGGGGCGGCGAGGCCCTCGACCCAGGCGCCATGCGCATGCGTCAGCGCGACCAGTTCCATCGACCGCTCGCCCGGCCATCCGCGTACGCGGACCTCGTGGCGGTGCAGGTCGCGGTTCGGCTCCATCATGACCCAGCCGAGCGGTCGCTCCACCGTCGCGCGCGCGCCCGCTGCGTCCATTGCAACCCGGATCCGCTCGCGGGAGGTCGCCGGCAGATACTGCCACACCACCGAATGCATCAGCACGCGCGTAACGCCGTCCGGCTGCGGCTCGGCCAATCGCGCCTCGACCCAGTCGGCGGCATCGCCTTCGACCAGATCGACGCCGCCGTCACGCACCATCGCGATCGCCGCCGCAAGCCGCGCCTGCCGCTCGACCGCATCGACCCAGACATACGCCGCCAACCGCGTCCCCGCCGCCGGTTCGGACAGGTCGAGCGGGTGGATATCGACACCGCGTGCCGACTCGATCTCGACAGGCATGTCGGGCGGCGTTTCACCCCGCCATTCGGGGCGGATCGTCACCGGCGAACCGGCCGGCCCGACCATCACGCCGCCGAGATCGAACCGATAGCGGTCGATCAGCAGGTTCAGCCCGGCGCTCGATCCGATCTCCAGCACCTCGAACTTGGCGCCGTAGCGCGTCGCCAGATGAAGCAGCCCGGTCATCAGCCCCGCCGACCGCCCGGCTTCGTTGGTCTGCGGCGGACCATCGAGCCACGGCAGCACCGCCGAATCATGGGTGATGAGCGTCGCCTTCAACGTCGCGACGACGCGCCTCGGGTCAGTCTCTGCACCCGAAAATACGGCTGAGAGCGCCGGATCGACGTCCGCCCGGTGCAACGCGTGCAAGCCTCCGACCAATCGCAACGCCAGCGCGTCGGCGACCGGCTCGCCAGACCAGTCGAGTGTCCGCCGCCCTGTCTCGCTGTCGCGATCGATCGACTCCGCCAATGCGGTACAGATCAGCGCGGTGATAGGCGCGTCCATCGCGGCACAATAGCCCGCCTGGATATCGAACGCCGCGCGGTTTGCCGTTTCATTTGCCATGTGCAGGTTGTTGCACCCGCCCAGCCCCACCCGTAAAGCCCGGCGCGTGCCAGATTCTCATATCATTATCGCCGTCCCCAAGGGACGCATCCTCTCCGAGGCCCTGCCGTTGCTCGCGCGCGCCGGGGTGCATCCCGAAGCGTCGTTCTCGGACGAAAACTCGCGTGCGTTGCGCTTTGCGACCAACGATCCGGCGATCTCGCTGATCCGGGTGCGCGCGTTCGACGTCGCCACGTTCGTTGCTCACGGGGCGGCGCAACTCGGCATCGTCGGGTCGGACGTGATCGCCGAGTTCGGCTATTCGGAACTCTACGCGCCGGTCGACCTCGGCATCGGGCATTGCCGGCTGTCGGTCGCCGAGCCGGCCGAGATGGCGGCGCAGGACGATCCGCGCGGCTGGAGCCACGTCCGCGTGGCGACGAAATACCCGCATGTGACGGCGGCGCATTTCGCATCGCGAGGCGTGCAGGCGGAATGCGTGAAGCTCAACGGTGCCATGGAGTTGGCGCCGACGCTGGGGTTGGCGCCGCGGATCGTCGATCTGGTGTCGTCGGGGCGCACGCTGCTGGAAAACGGCTTGGTCGAGGTCGAGACGATCATGGAAGTCACCAGCCGCCTTGTCGTCAACCGCGCTGCGATGAAGACGCGAAGCCGGGTCGTGCCGTTGGTGGAAGCGTTCCGTCGCGCCGTCGAAGCGCAGGAGATCGCAGCATGACCGCTCTCTTCTGCCCCCCTTCCCGCGAGCGGGAAGGGGGCGGGGGTTGGGCTCGCGCCATCCTCCGGCGTAACGCCAGCGGTGAGCGCGTGCCCACCCCCAACCCCTCCCGCATGCGGGAGGGGGGCAAGTGATCCGCCTTTCCACATCCGACGCGGACTTCGCGACGCGCTTCACGGCGCTCGTCGAAGACCGCCGCGAAACCGACGCCGGCGTCACGCAGGACGTCGCCGCAATCATCGCCTCGGTACGCCGCGACGGTGAGACCGCGCTCCGCGACCTCACGCAGAAGCACGACCGCCACGACCTCGAAGTCACGGGCTGGCAGATCGACGCCGCCGATTGCAAGGCCGCGTTCGAGGCGCTCGACCCGGACCTGCGCACCGCACTCGAACTCGCCGCGACCCGCATCCGCGCGTATCATGAGAAGCAGCGCCCGCTTGACAGCGACTCGGTCGACTCGGCAGGCGTGAGGCTCGGCGCGCGCTGGCTCCCCGTTGACGCCGCTGGCATCTACGTCCCCGGTGGGCGCGCTGCCTACCCCTCGTCGCTGCTGATGAACGCGATCCCCGCCAAGGTTGCGGGCGTTGGCCGTCTTGCGATGGTCACGCCGACCCCGGACGGTCAGATCAACCCGCTGGTCCTCGCCGCCGCACATCTCGCGGGCGTCGATGAAGTCTGGCGAGTCGGTGGCGCGCAGGCTGTCGCAGCGCTCGCGTACGGCGCAGGCCGGATCGAGCCGGTCGACGTGATTACCGGCCCCGGCAACGCCTGGGTCGCCGAGGCCAAGCGCCAGGTCTACGGCGTCGTCGGCATCGACATGGTCGCGGGGCCAAGCGAGATCGTCGTCGTCGCGGACGCGCTCAACGACCCCGAATGGACCGCCGCCGACCTGCTCAGCCAGGCCGAGCACGACGTGACCACGCAGTCGATCCTGTTCACCGACGATGCGGCGTTCGCCGACAAGGTGGCGGACGCGGTCGACCGCCAGTTGCGCGAGCTTGCCACCGAAGCGGTCGCGCGCGTCGCGTGGGACACCAACGGCGCGATCGTCGTCGTCGACACGCTGGCGGATGCGATCCCGCTGGTTGACCGCCTCGCCGCGGAGCATCTCCAGCTGGCGATCCCCGACCCGCAAGGCTTCTTCGACCGCATCCGCCATGCAGGTTCGGTCTTCCTCGGCCGCTACACTCCAGAGGCGATCGGCGATTACGTCGCCGGGCCGAACCACGTCCTCCCCACCGGCCGCCGTGCGCGGTTTGCGTCGGGGCTGTCCGTGCTCGACTTTATGAAGCGCACCAGCTTCCTGGCGTTGGACGAAGCTGCGCTGCGCGAACTCGGGCCAGCCACGGTCGCGCTGGCCAATGCCGAAGGGCTCCCCGCGCACGCAAAATCAGTGGCTTTGCGGTTGCGGCTCAACAGTTAGATTGTTCGCGCAGAGGCGCAGAGAGCGCGGAGGTGTTGCGCGCGGCGTAGCCGCTACGATCTCCTCATTGAACGGTGATGGGAGGGCCGCTCCGCGGCGAGCGATACACCTCCGCGCTCTCTGCGCCTCTGCGCGAACCATTCTTCCTCACCACCGCGCGCGAAACGCAAAGGGCTGACACACAGCCCCCCCGCGCCTACAGGCAACCGCTTATGACTCGAACCGCCCCCCGCACCAAGGCGCGTGCCGCCGCTCGCCTCGCCGCCGTCCAGGCGACCTACCAACACGAGATGGAGGGCACCGCGATGCCCGTCCTGCTCAACGAATTCCACCAGCACCGCCTCGGCGCGACGATCGAAGACGTCGAATATGCCGAGGCCGACGTCGATTTCTTCGACGACCTGGTGACCGGTGCGAACGCCCGCGCCGGCGAGATCGACGTGCTGATCGAGGGCAAGCTCGCCAAGGGCTGGACGCTTGCGCGGCTCGACAAGCCGATGAAGGCGATCATCCGCGTCGGCACGTACGAGCTGCTGGCGCGCAAGGACGTGCCGGTCGCCGCGGTGATCAGCGAATATGTCGACGTCGCGCATGCGTTCTACGACAAGCGCGAGTCGGGGTTCGTGAACGGGTTGCTCGATGGTATCGCCAAGGAAGTGCGGGCCTGACGAACTCCCTCTCCCCTCCGGGGAGAGGATCGGGGTGAGGGGCTGTACCGGGCGATGCGCTGTGTGGCAGCCCCTCACCCCAGCCCTCTTCCCGGAGAGGAGAGGGAGCAGAGAGTGAACGAAGCCGAGTTTATTGCCGCTCTCCGCCGGCTCCCGCTGCACCCGGCGGCGCGTGGCCTCAACGACGATACCGCGCTGCTCGACGCAGGCCCGCTCGTCGTCACCACTGACACGCTCGTCGAAGGCGTGCACTTTCTCCAGACCGACCCCGCGCAGGACGTCGCGTTGAAGCTGGTCGCGACCAACCTTTCCGATCTGGCCGCCAAGGGCGCTAGACCCGAAGGCATCCTCCTCAACTACCCGCTTGGCGACGATGCTTGGGATCACGCGTTTCTCGAAGGGCTCGCGGAAGTCCTGACGGCCTTTGGCACGCGCATCATCGGCGGCGACACCGTGACGCTTCCACCGAATGCGCCGCGGGTCCTGACGGTCACCGCGTTCGGCAGCGACGCCGCCGCCCCTGCCCGCAACGGCGCACGGGTAGGTGACGCGCTCTACGTCACCGGCACAATCGGCGATGCCGGTGCGGGGCTAGCCATCGCACTCGGTGCACAAGGCCCAGCGGAACTGCTCGCCGCATACCGGCGCCCGCAGCCACGGCTCGGCGACGGCCGCATCCTCGGTCCCCAGGTCCATGCTATGATGGACGTCTCCGACGGGCTGCTCATCGACGCGTCCCGCATGGCGCTCGCCAGTGGCCTCGCCGTCAGCATCGACCTCTCGCGCATTCCCCTCTCCGACGCCTATCGCACCTTCTCCGGCGACCGGATCGCCGCAGCCACCGCGGGAGACGACTACCAACTCCTTTTTGCTGCACCGCAAGATTTCGTTACCGACGCCACTCTGATCGGCGCGTTTTCAGCCGGCTCGGGACTTACCCTTCACGACTCCGGCAAACCCGTCCCGCTCCCGCCAAGTCTAGGCTACGAACACAAACCTAGAGGATAACTTGCGCAATACCCCTGCACTGGTAGGTTCCTTACATCGGGACTCGGCAAATCCGGGACCGGAGAGGACCTGACAAGAGGGATATTGCCGTATGACGACCGTCTATTTGGCCATGATCGGCGGCGTCATCGCCGTCCTATATGGTTTCGCCACCAGTCGACAGGTGCTCGCCGCGTCCCCCGGCAACGCAAAGATGCAGGACATCGCCGCCGCCATTCAGGAAGGCGCCAAGGCCTATCTCGGGCGGCAATACACCACGATCGCGATCGTCGGAGTCATCGTCGCGGCGATTCTGCTCTTCACGCTCGGCTATCTCTCGACGATCGGCTTCGTCATCGGTGCGGTGCTCTCGGGTGTCGCGGGCTATGTCGGGATGAACATCTCGGTCCGTGCCAACGTCCGCACCGCGGAGGCCGCGCGGACCTCGCTGCAGGCTGGCCTGACGCTGGCGTTCCGATCGGGTGCGGTCACCGGCATGCTCGTGGCGGGTCTCGGCCTGCTCGCGATCAGCGCGTTCTTCTGGTATTTGACCGGACCCGCAGGCCACGCGCCCAACGACCGGATCATCGTCGAGGCGCTGACCGCACTCGCGTTCGGCGCCTCGCTGATCTCGATCTTCGCGCGATTGGGCGGCGGCATCTTCACCAAGGCGGCGGACGTTGGCGCGGATCTGGTCGGCAAGGTCGAGGCAGTTATCCCGGAGGACGACCCCCGCAACCCCGCCGTAATCGCGGACAATGTCGGCGATAACGTCGGCGACTGCGCGGGCATGGCCGCCGATCTGTTCGAGACGTACGTCGTCACGCTGGGTGTCACGATGATCTCGATCGCGCTGCTGATCCAGGCGAGCGGCGCAGAACTGATGCGGCTGATGACTCTCCCGCTGCTTGTCGGCGGCGTGTGCATCGTCACCTCGATCATCGGCACGTACATGGTCCGGCTCGGTGGCGGCAGCATCATGGGGGCGCTGTACAAGGGGTTCTTCACCTCGACGATCCTGTCGATCCCGGCGATCTACCTCGCCACGCAGTATGTGCTCGGCGACCTTCACCGCGTGATCGGCGGCGCAGGCTTCCTCGATCCCGCGAGCGACGATCTCACCACGCAAGCCGCCCCCTCGCTGACGCAGAGCTTCACCGGCATGGACCTGTTCTGGTCGATGATGATCGGCCTCGTCGTGACCGGGCTGATCGTTTGGATCACCGAATACTACACCGGCACCAACCACCGCCCGGTCCAGTCGATCGCGAAGGCATCCGAGACCGGCCACGGTACCAACGTCATCCAGGGCCTCGCGATCAGCCTCGAATCCACCGCGCTGCCGACGCTGGTCATCGTCGTCGCGGTGATCGTCGCGTATCAGCTGGCCGGGATCATCGGCATTGCGTTTGCGGCAACGGCGATGCTCGCGCAGGCCGGCATGGTCGTCGCGCTCGACGCCTACGGCCCGGTCACCGACAACGCAGGCGGGATCGCCGAGATGGCCGGGCTGCCCGACGACGTCCGGCAGAGGACCGATGCGCTCGACGCGGTCGGTAACACCACCAAGGCGGTTACCAAGGGCTATGCGATCGGCTCTGCCGGACTCGCGGCGCTGGTGCTGTTCGGCGCCTACACTACCGATCTTGCTACGTACTTCCCTGACGTCACGGTCGATTTCAGCCTCAGCAACCCGTACGTCATCGTGGGCCTGTTGCTTGGCGCACTGCTCCCGTATCTGTTCGGCGCGTTCGGAATGACCGCGGTGGGTCGCGCAGCCGGCGCCGTCGTCGAGGAAGTCCGCGAGCAGTTCCGCAACAACCCGGGCATCATGCTCGGCACCAGCCGCCCCGACTACGCACGGACGGTTGATCTCGTCACCAAGGCGGCGATCCGCGAGATGATCGTGCCCTCGCTGCTGCCCGTCCTCTCACCGCTCGCCGTATATTTCATCATCACCGCAGTCGCGGGCCAGGCCGCCGGCTTCGCCTCGCTCGGCGCGATGTTGCTGGGCGTGATCGTCTCCGGGCTGTTCGTCGCGATCTCGATGACGAGCGGTGGCGGCGCGTGGGACAACGCCAAGAAATGCATCGAGGACGGCCATCACGGCGGCAAGGGGTCCGAGGCGCACAAGGCCGCTATCACAGGTGACACCGTCGGCGATCCCTACAAGGACACGGCCGGCCCTGCGGTGAACCCGATGATCAAGATTACTAACATCGTCGCGCTGCTGTTGCTCGCGGCACTCGCCGGCGGCGGAGTGGGGTGATCTGATTAGAGTCGCCGAGCGGCCAAGTTACCCTGGCCGCTCGGCGATCCATTCACTGCCCGGTTCTTCAATATTTGCCATCCATTCCCGCACGACAACACGGCTGTGCGCCGCGTGCGCAATTTCCGCTCGGTCCGATCGACTTCGGCGCTGCGCCGATCCGCTGCATCCCCCTCTTGTTCAGGCTACCGAACGCGATACTCTGTGCCCACGGTCGTTGGGGAATGGCTTGGGGGAGACTATCAATGACGTGGCGTATGGGTCTGCTGGCTGGTGCAATGATACCGGCGATCGCGGCGGCACAGACCGCGCCACCGCCCGCCGCCACGCCGAAGGCCACCGCTACCGTCTCGACCCCGGTACCGGTCGAAACCTTCGCCAAACTGCCCGGCATCGCCAATCCGAAGCTGTCGCCCGACGGCACGCGCATCGCGGCGAAGATGGCGATCGACGGCGTCCAGGTGCTGGTCGTCGCGCCGCTGTTTCCCGGTGGCAAGCTCGCCGCGATCAAGGTCGGGGCGACGGTCGACATCAATTGGTGGCGCTGGGTCGGTGACGACTGGCTCGCGGTCGGCGTCGGTTCGCAGGACATGCTGTACGGCGAAGAGATCTACATCACGCGCACACTGGGCGTCAAAGCCGACATGACCAAGGTCAACCGGATCGACTGGACGCATTCGGGTGTCCGCGCGGACGAAATCCTGTGGACGGCGCGCGACGGGACGCCGCGTGTCCTTCTGTCGCGCCAGACCGGGATCGAAAGCGAAAGCCAATGGTATCCCTCAGTCTCTGAGGTGGATCTCTCGACCGGCAAGACCAAGACCGTCGCTGGCAGCCAGACGAACGTCTTCGACTGGTATGCCGATGGCGCAGGCGTCGTCCGGATGGGCTATCGCTACGACGACGATACCCGAAAGAGCTCGCTTCTGTACCGCAGCGCCAATCGCGATCCGTTCAAGATCATCGCATCTGCCCGCGGCAAGCAGGATATCGTCATTCCGGTGACGTTCCGCGCCGACGGCACGGCCATCGCCACGGACGATTCCGGCGGTCGCGACGAGGTGTTCGAGGTATCGCTACCCGACCTGAAGCTCGGCAAGAAGCTGTACGGCGCGGATGGCTACGACGTCGATGGCGTGATCGAGAATGCGACCGGCGACGACATCGACGGTATCACCGTCACCGATCGCTTCGGCCATATTGTCTGGCTGAACCCCAAGCTGAAGGAAATCCAGGACGCGGTCGACAAGGCGGTCGGAGAGCGGCGCGCGCGCATCGTGTCGTGGGATCGCACCCGGTCGAAATTCCTGGTGCAGGTCGGCTCGCCGTCCCAGGCGGGGGCGCTGTATTTCTACGATCCCGCGAACGGATCAATGCAGCGCTATTCCTGGCAGAACGACGTGCTGAAGGCGCGAACATTGTCGCCGGTATCGACGATCCGGTACAAGGCGCGTGATGGCGTAGAGATCGAGGCATTGCTGACCTTGCCGCGTGGGCACAGCCCCAGGAACCTGCCGCTGATCGTGTTGCCGCACGGCGGCCCGTTCGCGCGCGATTCGGAAGATTGGGACTGGTGGACGCAGTATCTGGCGGAGACGGGCTATGCCGTCGTCCAGCCCAATTACCGCGGCTCGTCTGGCTACGGGACCAGTTTCGCCAAGCTCGGCGAGGGGCAATGGGGCCTGAAGATGCAGGACGATCTCGACGATGCGATTACGCATCTGGCTAAACAAGGCATCGCCGATCCGAAGCGCGTGTGCATGGCCGGCGCGTCCTATGGCGGCTATGCAGCGATGCGCGCGGCGCAGCGGAACGGCACCGGCGATGCGGCGCCCTATCGGTGCGCGATCTCCTATGCCGGCGTGTCCGATCTGCAGGCGATGCAGCGCTACGATGGCAAGTTCCTGTACGGAAAGACGCGCGGCGACTGGCTGAAGAAGCAGGCGCCCGACTATCGCAGCGTTTCGCCGCGCTATGGTGCGCAGACCTTCTCGATCCCGATCCTGATGCTGCACGGCAAGGAGGACAAGCGCGTGCCCGTGAAGCAATCGAGGATGATGGCAGCGGCGCTGAAGGAGGCGGGCAAGCCGTACGAGTATATCGAACAACCGCTCGGCGATCATCATTTCACGCGCGGTGAGGACCGGCTCGAATTCCTGAAGGCGATGGGTACGTTCCTGGCAAAGTATAATCCTGCATGGCTCACGGATACAGCGCGTTAAAACTCCAGTTTGGAGCATACCCGCAGACCGTGGATGCATCTCGCTTGGACGAACGCTCGTTTGTGCCCGCATCCTCCACTGATGCGCAACAGGCCCGAGAATCATCTTTTCTATGGCGACAACCTCGCCGTGCTGCGCAAGGAGATCACCGACGAGAGCGTCGACCTGATCTACCTCGACCCGCCGTTCAATTCGAACGCCAACTACGGCATCCTTTTCAAGGAGCCCGACGGCAAATCCTCCAGCGCGCAGATCGAGGCGTTCGAGGATACCTGGCATTGGAACGAGACTGCGGAGGACGCCTTCGATCAGGTTGCCCGCAGCGGCAATACCAAGGCGTTCGACCTGTTGAACGCAATGCGCGGGTTTCTCGGCGACAATGACATGATGGCGTACCTGGCGATGATGGCGGTCCGCCTGCTCGAACTGCACCGCGTCTTGAAGCCGACCGGCAGCCTGTATCTCCACTGCGATCCGACCGCGAGTCATTACCTGATGCTGCTGCTAGACGCGATCTTCGGCAAGCGGCATTTCCAGAACGAGATCGTCTGGAGCTATCGCCGTTGGCCATCGGTCTCGCACCGGTTCCAGCGGATGCACGATTGCCTGCTGTTCTACACCAAGAGCGAAAGCGGCAATCTGTTCAACACGCTCACCGTGCCGCCGTCGGCAAGTTCGCTGAAACGGTGGATGGGATCAATGCAGAAAGTCACGTTCACGGCCGACGGCATGCGCAACCCGACCCGGGAATCGGGCACCTCGCTGGGTGTCGCCATGAGCGACGTCTGGGAAATACCGATCATCGCCCCCGTCTCGAAGGAACGGCTCGGCTACCCTACGCAAAAGCCGGTGGCGCTGCTCGAGCGCATCATCGCCGCCTCGTCGAACGAAGGCGACGTCGTGCTCGATCCGTTCTGCGGGTGCGGCACTGCGGTGCATGCCGCGGAGAAACTCAAGCGGCAATGGATCGGCATCGACGTCACGCATCTTGCCATCTCGCTGATCGAGAAGCGGATGAAGGATGCGTTTCCCGCCGTCACCTTCACCGTCGAAGGCACCCCGAAGGACCTCGCCTCCGCCTATAACCTCGCGCTACGCGACAAATACCAGTTCCAGTGGTGGGCGGTGTCGATGGTCGATGCGCTGCCGTTCGGCGGCAGGAAAAAGGGTGCGGACGGTGGCATCGACGGACTGATCTATTTCAACGATCATGACCCGGCATCGGGCAAGATGGTGACGCACCGCGCAATCGTATCGGTCAAGGGTGGGCTTAATCCGGACACCGCGATGGTCGAGACGCTCGCCGCGACGATCGCGCGCGAGAAGGCACCGATCGGCATCCTCATCATGAACGCCAAACCGACGCGCGAGATGGAGCGCCGTGCCGCCGCGGTCGGCATCTACCGTGCCGGCGTCGACGAGACGTTTCCCAAACTCCAGATCCTGACGCTTGCCGATCTGTTCCAGGGCAAACGCCCGCGCATCCCCAACGTCGACCACGCCGCGTTCCGGCGCGCGGCACGCGAGGCCAACGCGTTTCAGCCGAGCCTGCTGTGACATTCCGCGTCCGTCGTCCTCGACCGGTGCTCTTGTCCAACGCCGCTCGATGGCCGATATAGGGATCAAGCAAGCGGGTTCGGGCATCACGCCCGTATCCGCTTTCGGCCGCGCTTTCCTTTTTCGCGAACCTGCGGTAAGGGCGCTCGTCCCGAAATTCCCCCAATTCAGAGATTATATTTGGCCAAGGAAGAACTGCTCGAGATGCGCGGCCGCGTGGTGGAACTCCTCCCCAACGCGATGTTCCGGGTTCAGCTCGAAAACGACCACGAGATTCTCGGTCACACCGCCGGCAAGATGCGCAAGAACCGCATCCGCGTGCTGGTCGGCGACGAGGTGCTGTGCGAACTCACGCCGTACGATCTGACCAAGGGTCGCATCACCTACCGCTTCAAATAAGCCCGTGGGTGCCTAGGCGCCTGCCGCTTCTATAACGAGGCACCAATGCTGGTCCTGGCCTCTTCCTCGCCCCGCCGCCGCGATCTGCTCGCACGGCTCGGCGTCGTGCCGTCGCGCGTGGAATCCCCCGACATCGACGAAAGCCCGCGCAATGCCGAGCCGCCGCGCGCGTATGCACTGCGGCTCGCAGTGGAAAAGGCCAGCGCTGTTGCACGCGCCGAGGGCGAGATCGTGCTTGCTGGCGACACCACGATCGCGCTTGGCAGCCGCATCCTGCCACCCGCCGACACTTTGGAAATCCAGCGCGATCTGCTCGGCAAGCTGTCGGGCCGTCGCCACCATTGCCTGTCCGCGGTCTGCGTGATCGACGCGACCGGCAAGGTGCGCTCGCGGATCGCCGACACGATCGTCGCGTTCAAGCCGCTCTCCCCCGCCGAGATCGACGATTATCTCGCGTGCGGCGAAGGGCTGGGCAAGGCTGGCGGCTACGCGATCCAGGGCCGCGCAGAGGCGTTCGTCCGCTTCCTGTCGGGCAGCCATTCGGGCGTTGTCGGCCTGCCCCTGTTCGAAACGCGCGCGCTGTTGAAGACCGCAGGCGTCGCGCTTGCCTGATACGGGGCCTGCATGGCTTTACGAAGCCGGCATCGGCGAAGCGCGGGCCGCGCTGGTGGACGACGACCAGATAATCGAAGCTGCGATCGAACTCGATACCGAGGCATTGAAGGTCGGCCTCGTCGGCTGCGCGAGGCTCGTCGAACTGCTGCCGGGCCGCCGCGGTCGCGTTACGCTCGACGGCGGCGAGGCGCTGATCAACCACCTCCTCCCCGGCATCACGCAGGGCGCCAGCCTCACCGTCGAGATCGTCCGAGAAGCCCTCCCCGAAGCGGGCCGTGCGAAGCTCGCCAAGGCCGTCCCCAGCGACCTGCCGCCCTGCCCTGCCCCGACACTGTACGAGCGCCTGATGGCGACCGGACTGCCCGTCCGCAGCCCGCGCGCCCACGAACCCGACGCACTGGAGGCGGCGGGCTGGTCCGAACTCCTCGACGAGGCGGTGAGCGGCGAGATCGTGTTCCCGCTCGGCGCGCTCCGCCTTTCGCCGACGCCGGCGATGACGCTGTTCGATGTCGACGGCGCGCCGCCACTCGATACGCTCGCAGTCGCCGCCGCACATGCCGTGGCGCGGGTGATACGCCGACATGGCATCGGCGGCTCGATCGGGATCGATTTTCCGACGATCGCCGGCAAGGTGCAGCGCAACGCCGTCGCCGCGGCGATCGACGAGTCCCTGCCGCAACCGTTCGAGCGCACCGCGATGAACGGCTTCGGTTTTCTGCAGATCGTCCGGCCAAGGCCCCGCGGGTCGATCCCCGAGATCCTCCGCGCCGATCCGGTCGGCGCCGCGACCCGCGCGGCGCTCCGGACGCTCGAACGCACGCCGCCGACCGCCTCGCGTCGCCACACCCTACCCGCAGCCGTCCATGCACGTCTGATGACGCGCCCGGATTGGCTCGCGGAACTCGCGCGCCGTACGGGCGTCGTTCACGAACTGGAGAGCGCCCGATGACAACCGTCAAATGCCCGATCTGCGACCAGCCCGCGGTGCCCGAATACAAGCCGTTCTGCTCGAGCCGCCACCGCGACCGCGACCTGTTGCAGTGGCTTGGCGAGGGCTATCGCATTCCCGGCCGATCAATTGCGCAAACGGGGCTGGACAGCGCCGAAGACCCCGACTAAACGCGCCCTTCCGATCGCAAGGTCGGACGCTTCTCCGGTCCCAGACCGGACGTGCCCGGATAGCTCAGTTGGTAGAGCATGCGACTGAAAATCGCAGTGTCGGCGGTTCGACCCCGTCTCCGGGCACCATTTTTCCGTTTAATTACAACGATTAATCGCGAACGTCGTGAGAGCGATTCTGGCCTGGTGTAATTTCAGTGTAATTGCGCCTCTAACCCGACGCCGCTCCCAATTTTGAACCTGTCACACCGAATCCCAAATGGTTGACTGCGTTATCGACGTGCAGACCATCGACGTGAGCGTAACGTAGAACCATCGATATCGTTTTATGCCCGCTCACTCGTTGAACCGTCGGCAAATCAACCCCGGCTTTGACCAGTCTTGTGATAGCCGTGTGGCGCATGACATGCGGCGTGATTGCCTTCGGGTCGAGCCCCGCTTTCTCAACGGCGCGCGCAAAGGCTTTACGAAACGTGTGACGATATCCGGTCTTACTGCCCGGCCCACCTTTAAACACGTACCCGGTAGATACCTTCTGGGTCTCCATTATCCCCTCTAGCACCGCTGCAAGCTCTACAGGGACCGGCTGCTCGCGCTCGCCAGCCTTTGCCTCTGGAATGTAGAAACGTGGCGCGCGACAATTACGATGAGCGCAAGCGCGTCAATTAGGATGAGCGGTGACGTAGGGATGTCCGGCGGTGGGAGGGCGTAGCCCGAGCACC
>NZ_QAOF01000009.1 GCF_003050745.1 Sphingomonas sp. PP-CE-3G-477
TCCACAGCCAGGCCAAACTCAGCGCCATCGCTCGCCAGCTCAACGAGCGCCCCAGAAAGACCTTGATGTATCAGACACCGGCTGAAATGTTCGCCCAGCATGTTGCAGCCACCCGTTGAACCCACCGCGAAAAGCGGACGTTCGCAACACGTTATTACGGGCTAGGCCTAATTCTCCATGTCCTCGCGTCAGGATTATCCCAGTCATTTCACCGTTCCCGCCCTCACCATCTGCATGGTGGCAGCTTCCCTCGCGCAGGATGCCTCGCCGGCTTATGACTTTCCGGAAGGGACTCGCGAACTCACCTTTGACCCTACCCGTCTCCTTCCGAACGGCCTCAACCGGCATTGTCGATTCCGCTACCTAAAAGACGATTACGGCTTCCCGGTATACGCGATCGCGGTGGGCGGGGGCTGCATCGATTCTGACTGGAGCTGCTTTGAACGTACGGCGCGCGACTGACTGCCCGTATGGTCCGTTTACCGTTGAAAATTGAACTTCCGCGACCGCGAGCCGGCGGGCAGCAACTCTTGGCTGTTATTGCACAATCGCAGCCGCAGAATGACGACGCTCTGGTCCGTTCACTCGACACGGCGGGGTTAAAATGGCTCGATGCCGACGTTCGCGGCTGCCCATCAGCATCAGAGAGGAGGGCGCGCGTCATTCCGGCCGGGCTTTCGGCTTCAACAGTCCTTTGGGAAACCAATCAACCTCTACGGCGTCGGTGGGCATTCGACGTGAGAACCATCGTCTTCGCCGCAATATTTGGAAAGGTTCTATTCTGGCATCAGCCGTTCACACTCTTCCGAATAAGCTAAAGAGCAATTATCGATAGATTTCCTTACAAAGTGGTTATATGCCAGGGCCACCAAGCCTGGACTTATACACGTCCAAAATAGGACCTAGTTTCCGGTAATCGGGGACGCCAGATTGCGTCGGATCGGCGTCGTGGGGCGAGAGAAGGGGTTTTTAACAATGGTCTTCCGGAATCATATTTTCTTGGCGTCGACTGCAGCTGTTTATGTCGCCGTTACACCAAGCGCGTTCGCGCAGGTTGCCGCAGCGCCGGCAGCGCAGACCTCCGCGTCAGATCCGCAAACTACCGAACCCGTCGCCCCCGCCGGTGACGAAACCGGACAAGACATCGTCGTTACCGGTATCCGCGGCAGCCTGCGCAGCGCGATTGCGGTAAAGCGTCAGGCCAACGCTATCGTTGACGTCATCAGCGCCGAGGCGATCGGCAAGTTTCCAGACCGCAACGTCGCAGAATCGCTATCGCACGTTCCCGGCGTCAGCATCGACCGTCGCTTTGGCGAGGGCGAGAAAGTCGCAATTCACGGCACAGATCCCGCACTCAACCGCATGCTGCTCGATGGCCATGCGGTCGCCTCGGCCGACTGGGGTGGCAACGACAACGACCCGACCAGCCGTACCTTCAACTATTCGCTGCTTGCACCCGAGCTCGTCGAGCGCCTGGAAGTGTACAAGTCGCCCGAGCCGCGGATCGAGGAAGGTAGCATTGGCGGCACCGTCATCGTCCGCACGCGCCGTCCGCTCGACACGCCCGCCAACTCGATCTTCGCCTCGGGCGGCTATTCGTACAACGACCGCGCCGATAAGGGTAACGTCCGCGCCTCGGGTCTCTACAGCTGGCACAACGAAGGCGGCACGTTCGGCGTGCTCGGCGCCGTCACCTACGACAAGCAGAGCCTGACCCGCTCGGGCGTCGAATTCTTCGGGTTCGAGAATGCCGGCAGCCGGTTTTTCCAGGCCAATACCGACGGGAGCCTCGTCCGCGATGCGAGCGGTCAGCCCGTCCTGAAGAACACGGCTGCGACGGTCACCGGCGGCACGCGCCAGGATCTCGCCAACGCGGTATCGCCGTTCGGCATCAACTACGCGTATTTTACGCAGCAGCGTAAGCGCATCAGCTATGTCGGCACGGTCCAGGCCAAGCCGACCGACGACATCACGCTGACCCTCAACGGCCTGCATATCGACGGCAACTACAACAACAGCAGCCAGTCGATGTACGTCATCCCCGGCGCGTGGAGCGGCGACGTTCTCCAGTCGGCAACGGTCGCGAACGGCGTCGTTACCAATGCAAGCTTCGGCGCGGCCTCGGCGAACAGCCAGAGCGCGCAGCTCGATCTGCTGATCCGCAAGACCAAGCTGACCACCGACAACCTCAACTTCGTTGCCGAGTGGGAAGGTCCCGGCGGTTCGACCGTGTCGGCGACCGGCGGCTGGAGCAAGGCGATCGGTGGGCGCAATCCCGAATATCTGCTCGATGTCCGGACCGACCTTCCGTACAGCTACGGCTTCACCTCCGACAGTGCGAACGTCGAGTATGGCGGCGACCTGACCAACCCGGCTAATTACCGCCGCAGCAACAGCCCCCAGCTCCAGACGATCGACGGCGCACCCGTCATCGTCAACGGCACGCAGCTGAATGCGGCGCGCGCGGGAGGGATCGATTTTTCGAAGACGATCGATCGCGATTACTACGCAGGCTATGACGCGGTCATTCCGTTCGAGGCGGGGCCGTTCAAGGAAATCCGCATCGGCGGCAAGTTCACGGATCACCGCAACCGCCTGAACGCGAGCGGCTTCAACAACTACTCGACCTCGAACTACACGCTGGCCAGCCTCGGCGTCGACACGATGACGACGCCGAACGGCACGTTCGATGGCACCGGCGGCACCGGAAATGCGACCAAGTACATCAACCTGTCGCACCAGACCGTGATCGACATCCTAGCGAACTCGATCAACATCCCCGTCGCCAAGCCGACTGCATCGTACATCGTCGACGAGACGGTAGCGGCGAACTACGTCCAGCTGAACTTCGACCAGAGCGGCTTCCGCGGCAATATCGGCGGGCGCCTGGTCTATACCAAGAACGTGTCGAACTACGCCGATCAGGTCTCCGGCACTGACGGCAGCCTGCCGACGATCGTGCCGCAGCGGGTCGAGAACGACTATCTGAAGTTCCTGCCGAGCCTGAACGTTGCCTATGAAGCGGGCACGCATCTGATCTTCCGCGGCAGCGTTGCCAAGGTGATCGCACGGCCGCGCTACGAGCAGCTCGGTGGATCGGTCGGTCGCAACGACATCACGCTCGATGCGAGCGGCGGCAACCCTAACCTCAAGCCGTACCAGTCGACCAACTACGAACTGTCCGCGGAATATTATCCGCGCGAGGGGACGCTGTTGTCGCTCGAGCTGTTCCGCCGCGAAGTGAAGGACTACATCCTCAACGGCCTCAGCCGCCAGACGTTCTTCAACGAACTGACGCAGCGCAACGCGTCCTATCTCGTGTCGCAGCCGCTCAACGGCGGCAAGGCGAACGTCAACGGCGCGCTGGTCTCGGCACAGGGCGAGATCTGGCACGGCTTCGGCCTGCAGGCGAACTACTCCTACGCCGAGAGCTCGACCGACGAAGGGTTGAACCTGCCCTATCTGTCGAAGCACACCGTCAACGTGATCCCATATTACGATAACGGACCGTTCCAGGCGCGCCTGAGCTATAACTACCGCTCGTCGTATTTCCGTGCGATCGGCCGCCTGAACTCAATCGACATGGTCGCGCCGTACAGCCAGCTCGACTTCTCGGCAGGCTTCAACCTGACCAAGGCGATCACGCTGACGGTCAACGCGCAGAACCTGCTCGACTCGACCTACACCCAGTATAGCGGCACGCGCGATCGGCCGACGGCGTTCTACAAGAACGGCCGCACGTACGTCGCTTCGGTATCGTTCAGGATGTGACATGGTAGCGCGTCGCGAACGGCGCGCTACACTCCTACGGCTCAACGGCTAAGCTGGTTTGGCTTGGTATCAGGTTTGAATACCGCCTTGATCGACGCCCGTAAGCGGACATTCCGCTATGGTCTCCATGTCGACCATTCGGCCGATGTATAAATTCTTGGCGGGGGGCTGCTACACTCGATCCGATGTCAGCGCGCGATTGGCTCAAGCGTGACCAGTGCGACGTCGTTGCTGCGCATGGGCACCGTCACGCTCGCCGAACCGCTTGCACCGATCGTTACGACGCGGTCCTGTTCGGGCAGGTCTGCGGTCGCGCGCTGGAGGGTTGCCAGTTGCGCGCCGTCGAGCGCCTTCGGCATCCCCATTGTGATGTACAGAGACAGTGG
The DNA here is from genome assembly GCF_003050745.1 of Sphingomonas sp. PP-CE-3G-477. GTDB lineage: Bacteria > Pseudomonadota > Alphaproteobacteria > Sphingomonadales > Sphingomonadaceae > Sphingomonas. The sequence goes on from NZ_QAOF01000009.1 coordinate 4,158, forward strand.
ATCGTTGTTCCGATAGCCGGTCTTGTGCACCTGAAGCCGGTACGTGCCTTGCGGCACATGCGCGAACTGGAACGCTATCGGCTTGCTTGCGGTCGCCGGTACCGGCTTGGTGTAGAACGGCGTGTTGCTGACCGACTGTACCGGCTGCTGCCAATCCCACACCAGCGCGGTGATCCGCCTGCTATCCACTGCAGCGAGCCCGAGTTCGTCGTCGAGCAAGATCGTGCGGCCCTTCAACGCATTCAGATATTTATAGGCAAACCACGCCGGCTTGCGGATGCCATCACGGTTCATCAGGCCAAACCCGCCATGAAAGGGCGTTGGCGGCGGGCCGGGCTCCTCGAACAGGTCGGTATACGTCCAGTAGCTCATGCCCTGCGCATAGCGCCGAGACTGTTTGAGCTTGGTCAGGATATAGGGTGCGCTGACATAGCTGTCGTGGACGAAGTCGCGCGGCGTGTAGCTCGTGCTCCACTCGGTAAAGTACAGCGGCAGTCCGGCATAGGACGTCGCCTCGATCTGCGCGCGCACCCGCCGGACATCGCCGACGATCGCGTCGGGTGATGCGGACAGTTTCGTGTCCTGCTTGCCCTCTTCGTCGAGGAAGCCGCCATCGACACCGTATGTGTGCGTCGTGACGAAATCGATCGGTACGCGGTTCCGCTTCGTGAACGCCAATAGTTCGGGCACCCACGCGGCCCCAGCCGTCGACGGTCCACCGACCTTCAGCGCCGGATCGATTGCCTTGATCGTGCGTGCCGTGCTCGCATAAAGGTCGAAATACGCCTTCTGGTCGGCCTTTTCCCAGAACCCCTCGAGATTTGGCTCGTTCCAGACCTCGAAATACCAGCGCCGCACCTCGTTGGCGCCGTAGCGCTCGCGGACATGCCGGACATAGGCATCGATCAGATCGCGCCACATTGCCGGATCGGGGTGCGACGTGTTCCCCTTCCAATAGAAGATCGTCTGTTCCGATGTCTTCATCGCGCTCGGCGTGAAGCCGAGTTCGACGAACGGGCGGATGTGGCGGGCGAGCAAGGCATCGTATAGCTGGTCGATCTTCGTCCAGTCGTACACGATCCGACCGTCAGTCTTGCGTACGGTGCCGAGAACGTCGTGGAAGATGTCGTGGAACCGGATGTACCGGAAGCCCAGCTCATCGACCGCCGTCTTCAGCTGCGCCTGGCTATCGCTGCGGATCAGCGTTCCCGGAAAATCGGAACCTATCGACAGGTCGAACGAACGATCTACCGGTGCCCCCGCCGTGGCGACATCGATGCGGATCTGGCGCGGACCGGCTGCGTCCTTCGCTGGTGCGGCATACGGTGTTCCTACCGCGACGGCGATTGCCGCCCATGATCGCCAACGCATATCCACACTCCCAGACTTTTCTCGTCGTTGACCGGAATGGTAGCGCAATCAGTTTCCGCGGCAAGGCTTGGTTGAGAAGCCGGGCTCAGTTCGCTTCGAACGATCTGATTTTAAGGCGTGCAAATAGCTCAGCGCTCCGCAGCCGATCTCGGACGCTTGGTCGACCAATGTCCGTATCGCGGTCGGGATGTGCCACTTGAGCAAGGTTCAATCCCCGCACGGCCGTCGTCACCTTCAAAACAATTTGCGGAGCGATACCACGACGCTGCGTCCGACCGAATCGAGCAAATCCGGCTGATACCGGTAAGGAACGATGCCGGTGGCGTCGCGCACGCCTTGGCGAGCGCCGGTAATGTTGGCGATCTCAAGCTTGAAGCCCAGATGCCGGGTCCAGTCCTGGCGCGGCAGGAAGTGGTGGATGCTCAGCGAACCGGTGACGTTGATCTTGCACAAGGGCGCGAATGTCAGGGTCGATGCGGCGACCGCGCCGCGAACGGTGGCCCCACCGGTACAGTAGAAATCAAATGTACCGCCGTTGCCCAGATAGCTCAGCCCCCCATAACCGTAACCGGCAATTCGCTGCGTCGTACCGCCCGACACCGTGTCGCCGGCCAGCAGGTCGAGCGTCGGCATCCCCGGCCTGAGCTCGATCCGGTCGGCAAGGCGAAGCGTGGGGCCGATCCCGCCATAGAAGGTCGGGCGATCCGGTGCGCGGCCTCCTGGTGTCGCAGGTGGTTGGGGACGACCGAGTTGGCCGCTGGCGGCGAGTGTGAGGTTCAGCGTCCGGCGACGTTCCCGGAAGACATTGATCGGACGGAATGCCACCGACACCAGCGCGCCGGCGGCATCGCGGACGAACAGTTCGGGTAGCGCCGCTTGCGCAGCGGGCGTGAGGGCGAAGATGGTCTGGATCCCGTCGCGAATTTCCGTAACCTCGTAGGTGGCGCCGATACGCAGTTCGCTCTTGGCGAGGGGCTTCACGGTTGCCCCGATCGAGCGCGTCCGCCGACGGTCGGCAGCCAGCGCAGGGTTGCCGCCCAGAAACAACGTCACCAGCGTCGAACGGCCGGTCGCGAAATCGAACAAGGGCACCTGTGGCGCCGAAATCTGCGGCGCGGCGAGCTGATCCAGCGTTGGCGCCGTGGCAGACCGTTTATACTGTGCCAGCAGCTGGAGACCCGTGAACGGCGCCCAGTTCACACCCACCGTCGAATCCGACAGGTCACCGAAACCACCGACACGCCGCATGGTAGCGGAGGCGGAGGCCGATACATCCCCAACCCACGGCAAGACATCCTCGCGTCGCGATGCGATCGGCAGGTCGAGCGCGACTGCGCCCTCCACCCTCCCTCGATCGAACGCGATCGCCGAAGGGGTGGCGCCGCGCGTCCTGCTGTTCGTCCCTATCTGCTCGCCCTCGATCGTAGCGGTCAGCGTCACGCGGCCAGCCGGCAAGCGTAGCGGACGGTTGGTCGCGACGAACTTTGTCCCTGCACCATAGGTCGATTGGACCGTGTGATCGACAAGCCGGTTGGAAAGCAGCGCAAGATCGAACGGTCGGAACGGATCGGCGCCAGCGGCGATCGCCGCGTTGACGGCGGTGGTGTCGATCGCCTTGGTGACAAGACCGTTCCTGCGTTGCGTGTCGAGCGTGCCGGTCCAGTCCCACTGCCAGCCGCGCCAAGCTCCGCGTACCACGCCCCCGGCATGAAGCGTCGTGATATCGGTGCGCTGGCTGAGCGGCGGCGCTTCGACGAGATAGCGCTGAAGCAGAACGTTCCGGATGAATGGCGAATACGGGTTTTCGCTGGGAATGAGGAGCGTCGCGCTCGCGGGACCGAACAGGGTACGCTCGCGACTATGATCCGCGGTGAGCGTCAACGAACCCGACAACTTCCGCCCGAGCCGGTTGGCGATCACCGCCTCGCCGTGGAAGGTGTCGTTCGACGGCGCGAGCGCACGCAGCGGCGACAGGTCGAACAGCCGCGGCCGATTTGCGTTTGCCGCGAAGCTGTCCAGTCCGACGGTGCCAACCGGTAGAGGACCGGTCGGTACCGGGACGATCGTCACGAACTGCCCCGCGAGTGCCGACAAGGCGGGATCGATCTCGCCTCCCGCCAGAATCCCGGTGATATTCCCGCGTGCATCGAACGGCACGTCCGGATCAGGCAGGATGCGCCGCCGCGTTTGCAACAGTGCATCGGTATGCCGTGCGTCCAGCGACAGCGTTAGGCGACCGTCGCCCTGGAGACGCGTGTAATCGACATGCGCGTTGGCGTTATCGGCACCGCCCCGCGTCGAGGTGCCGACTGCCTGCTTCAACGACAGCTGGCGAAACCGGCGCTTGGTGATGAAGTTCACGATCCGGCGGGTCGGCGGGTAGCCGTATTGGAGTGCGACCGGCTCCGGAAAAACCTCGACCTTCTCGAGCGCTTCAGGCGGCAGGTTGCCGATCTCCTGGTATCCCGACACACGTTGCGCGTTGAGCAGAAAGATTGGATCCTGCCCATCGCCCGATTGCGTCACGCCGCGGATGGTCCGCAGCAGCTCGTCGATCGATGTCGCGCCGGTAGCGGTTATCGCCCCCGCGTCGAGCGTCGCCAGCGGCTCGATCGCAGTGTCCACCTGCCCTCGATGGCCTAGGATCACGATATCGGGGCGGGCATCCGATACTTCAGCCTGAGCACGAGATGGCGTGGGTTCGGCATTGGTCGGTGCAGCTGGAGGCGGCTCCGACTGTACTCCAGACTGGTTCCCGGACTGGCCAACCCCCGCCACCGACCAACTCAGAAGAATTGCTGCCGATGCCAGACGACCGACCCGACGAGTATCCGGACACATACTCTCGGACAGCTGCATGGGTCTGCTACCTTTTGCGGATACATATGATCAACACGTCGGACCGACTGACTATACTGATCTCGAAAGTGCATATTTGCCGTTTACTGGTCCATGCGCCAGTGCCACGCCCCAGTATAAAAGCAGCGACATGCTTTGCGACGAAGCCCGGTATCGGCAAAGCCGCTCTGGAAGCAGGCATTCGCGCACCGCCGCCAGACTTCGGCGTACCCGCTCGGTACTTTTGGCGCCTCCCCCTGGCGGAGAAAGATCGGGGCGCTGTCGATTGGTCCGTTTTGCGACGAAACCTTCCCGCGTTTACCGATAATTCGGAAAGCGTCGCTACCGTAGCCCTATGGAAAGCATGGCATGGCTGCGATGGATGATCGGCGCGTTCGCGTTGGCGTTCGGCCTTGCCCTTGCGGTGCCAGCTGCAGCCGTGACGGGCACACCGATTTCGGTCTGCGTTCGTCCCGCGATCGCGGGGCAGACCCCCGCGACACTGTTCAGGCAGCCACGCGGTTTCGACTGCACCATCTCGCAAACCCAATTTGGCAGCGGCGATTTCTGGGTGCTCTCGCAGCCCCTGCCAGCGATCAATGCCGCCGATCATACCGTGCGCATCGGCAGCACCTGGGTAAACCGCGTGACGCTGTTCGTGCTGTATGCCGACGGATCGATCCGCCACGCCGGCTTTACCTCGCGCACCGCGGGACGCCTGCTTGGGCTGGGCGCGGTGATCGTCCAGCCCCTGCCGTCACACGACGCGGCACCGGTCCGGTTGCTCTGGCATGTCGAGGGGGCAGCGAACCTGCGCGGCCTGATCCTGGGACCCGCGCTCGCCGACCATGACCAGCGCGATACCACCGAGATCCTGCTCGCTGCGCTGTATGGTGCGTTCGGCGGGATGGCGATCGCGCTGATCGTCTACAATCTCGCGCTGTGGGGCGCGTTGCGACAGGCGTTCCAGCCCGCTTATTGCCTGCTCGTGCTGTTCCTGCTCGCGTATGCGGTAACGTCTTCGGGTGCGTTGGGGCAGATGTTTCCGACCTTAGACAACAATGATCGCCAACGGCTGAACACGCTGTTCCTTGCCGGATCGGCGGCGTCCGCGCTGGTGTTCGCCCGTACGTTCTTCGAACAGGGTGTGTTTGGCGGATGGCTGCGAGCCGCGAGTAGCTGGGTGATCGCCGCGCTGCTGACGGCGGGCACGTTGTGGGCGGCATTCGCGCCATGGCAGTTTCGCGTGCTCGATACGATACTGGCGAGCACGTACCTTTTGTTGCTGGTGCTGATCCCCATCATTCTCTTCCGAGCCTGGCGGATGCGGAGCAATTTCCTGTGGCTGTTCGCGCTGGCGTGGAGCGTACCGATCGTGGTCGCCAGCCTGCGCGTCGCCAACGCGTTCGAGTTGCTCGACTGGAGCCTGTGGCTCGACAATTCGACGATCCTGTCGATGGCGCTGGAATCGATGCTGTCGAGCCTTGCGATCGCCTACCGGATTCGCCTGCTCAGCGTGGAGCGCGATACCGCGCGCGAACAGGAGATAGCCGCACGGCTGCTCGCGGATACCGAGCCGTTGACGGGCCTGCTCAATCGCCGCGCGTTCCTGCACCGCGCGATCGGCCGGCCGGGCGACCAGATGCTGCTGATCGCCGATGTCGACCATTTCAAGCGCGTCAACGAGACGATCGGGCATGACGGTGGCGACGAAGTGCTGCGCGTCGTCGCCCGAGCGCTGCGCAATGCGGTGCCGCCCGAGGCGCTGGTGGCGCGGATCGGTGGCGAGGAATTCGCGATACTGGTCGATGCGGCGACTCCGGTCATGCCCGATACGATCCTCGAACGGTTGCGCAGCCAGCGGATGCCGTTCGATATCGCCGTCACCGCCAGTATCGGCAGCTGCACCGGACCGTTGCTGCGCGAGGCGGATTGGAAGACACTGTATCGTAGCGCCGATCGTGCGCTGTTCGCGGCAAAAGGCGCAGGACGCGATCGATCGCGCGATGCGAGCGTCCTGCCAATCGCCGCTTGATACACTTGCGCAACGACCGCGATCGAGGCATGTTCGCAGGCGTTCCGGGAGATGGGTGATGCGCGATCGTAGGGCTGTGCTGGTGATCGCGGGACTCGTGCTGATGGCACTGACCATCCGCCACCCGACTGCCGACATTCGTATCCTCACGCACGAGACCAGCGATCCGTCGCCGCATCGGATGCAGGCGGCGGTCGACCTCGGGCTGATCGGCGTCTCGGTGCTGTATACCTGGACCGTGAACCGCCTGCGCTGAATCGGCACTCCGATCCGTGGCGCACGTCCTTGACCCCCGTCGCGTGCCTGCGCCATAGCGGCGGGCATGGACACGCCGATCGAAGACCTCGCGTTCGAGGATGCACTGAAGGAACTCGAGCTTATCGTCGGGAAGCTGGAAAGTGGCGACACGCCGCTTCAGCAGGCGATCGAGCTGTACGAGCGCGGCAACAAGCTGCGCCAGCGTTGTGCCGACCGGCTCGATGCGGCGCAGGCGCGGATCGAGGCGATCCGGCTCGACGGCGACGGCAAGCCTGCCGGCGTCCGTCCGTTCGCGGCGGGCTGACGCGGTGAGCGGGATGCCCGTCACGCTTGATGCCGCGCTTGCCGAGGTCTCCGCGGAGATCGACCGGCAATTCGACCAGCTGCTGGCGATCCCGGACGATCCGCGCGGCGACCTGTACCGCGCGATGCGGCATGCGGCGATCGGTGGCGGCAAGCGGCTGCGACCATTGCTGGTGTTCGCGACCGCCAACCTGTTCGACGTGGCGCGCGAATGCTCTGCACGGGCGGCGACCGCGATCGAGGCGATCCACGTCTATTCGCTGATCCACGACGATCTGCCGTCGATGGACGACGACGACATGCGCCGCGGCAAGCCGACCGTGCACAAGGTGTTCGACGAGGCGACCGCGATCCTGGCGGGCGATTGCCTGCACGCGATGGCGTTCGAGATCCTGGCCGATCCGGCGACGCACGCCGATCCGTTCGTCCGGATCGAACTGGTCATGGACCTCGCGCGGGCGTCGGGGCCGAACGGCATGGCGGGCGGCCAGAAAATGGACATCGAGGCGGAGAACACGCGCTTCGACCTCAATACCGTGACCCGGTTGCAGCAGATGAAGACGGGCGCGCTGATCTCGGCCTCGGTCGAGGCTGGCGCGATTCTCGGGCGGCTGCCGCCGGAAGGTCGCGTGGGGCTTCGCGGCTATGCGCATGACCTCGGGCTCGCGTTCCAGATCGCCGACGACCTGCTCGATGCCGAGGGCGACGAGGCGGTGGTCGGCAAGTCGCTGCGGAAGGACGAGGTCGCGGGCAAGGAGACGTTCCTGTCGCTGCTCGGGCCCGAGCGTGCGCGCGAACAGGCGCGGATGCTCGTCGACCAGGCCGTGCAGCACCTGCACAGCTATGGCAAGGAAGCCGACCTGTTACGGGATATCGCCCGCTTCGTGCTCGAACGCGACCGCTAGAACGACAACCGGGGAGATCGGCATGACGGCACGGATTGGGGTTTACCCGGGGACGTTCGATCCCGTCACGCTGGGGCATATGGACATCATCCGGCGCGGCGCGAAGCTGGTCGACCGGCTGGTGATCGGGGTGACGACCAATCCGTCGAAGTCGCCGATGTTCACGATCGAGGAGCGGATGGCGACGGTGCGCCGCGAGGTAGCCGGCATCGGCGGCGATATCGAGGTGGTCGCATTCGATTCGCTTCTAATGGATTTTGCCGAGCGGCAGGGGGCGAAGGTGATCGTCCGCGGCCTGCGCGCCGTCGCCGATTTCGAATATGAATATCAGATGGCGGGGATGAACCAGCAGATCAATCCGCGCGTCGAGACGGTGTTCCTGATGGCCGACGTCGCGTTGCAGCCGATCGCGAGCCGGCTGGTTAAGGAGATCGCGCTGTACGGAGGGAATATTGCGAAGTTCGTGCCGGAGGCGGTGCGCGAAGAGGTGGTCGCTCGGGTCGAGAAGATCGGCCGCAAGGGAAGCTGACCTCCTTCGTCATCCTGACCTTATGTCAGGATGACGTATCGTGAAGGGGGACTGCTGCGTGCCCCCCATCACGTTCAGATTGGCGCAAGCGGGGATTTGCTCTAAGTGGCGGCAGCCTGGTTGCGCCGGGCCTCTTTCGAGTGGGAATTTGATGCGCTTTTTCGTCGGAATGTTCGCGTTGCTCGGGTGCCTGGTCACGGTGCCGGTCGCGGCGCAGAAGAAGGATGTGGTTGCAGCGCCTGCGCGCCTCACGCCGCCGCTCACGACCGATACGCAGAATCTGCTGCTGCTCGACCTATCGACCGGCGGCCGCGTGACGATCTGGCTGCGTCCCGATGTCGCGCCGCTGATGGTCGAGCGGATCAAGACGCTGACCCGCCAGCATTTCTATGACGGCCTCGCGTTCCATCGTGTGATCGACGGCTTCATGGCGCAGGGTGGCGATCCCAAGGGCGACGGCACCGGTGGCTCGACGCTCCCCGACGTGAAGGCGGAGTTCAACTACCTGCCGCACGTCCGTGGTGCGGTGTCGGCGGCGCGGTCGGACAAGGAGGACAGCGCGAACAGCCAGTTCTTCATCGTCTTCCAGCCGCGGCTGAGCCTCGACAAGAAATACACCGTGTTCGGTCGCGTGCTCGACGGGATGCAGTATGTCGACGCGATCGAGCGCGGCGAGCCGCCGGCGAACCCGTCGCGGATCGTCCATGCGTATATCGCGGCGGACAATCCTCCGGCGTATATGGCTGGGCCGCCCGCCCCGGCGCTCGGTGCTCCGGTGACGTTGCCGGGCACGGCTTCGGGGCCGAACGCTGCCAAGCCAAAGCTCGCGCCGGTCGCTCGCAAGGCGCCGGTAAAGAAGGCTCCTGCAAAGAAGTGACTCCACGTTGAACGTCGACCTTTTCGACTTCGACCTGCCGACCGACAACATCGCGCTCCGCCCCGCGGCGCCGCGCGATGCTGCGCGGATGCTGGTGCTCGAAGGTGACGCCACGAGGGATGCGGGCGTATCCGACCTGCCATCGCTGCTGCGGCGTGGCGACATGCTCGTGTTCAACGATACGCGGGTAATCCCGGCCCAGCTCGACGGGCAGCGCGGCGATGCCAAGATCGGCGCGACCTTGCACAAGCGCGAGGGGCCACGGCGGTGGCGCGCGTTCATTCGCAACGCGCGGCGCTTGCGCGATGGCGATGTGATCGAGTTCGGCAACGGCGTCAGCGCGGCGGCGGTCGATCGCGAGGACGACGGAAGCTACGCGCTGGTGTTCGCCGGCGACGAGCCGGTCGAGTTGTTGCTGGAGCGCGCGGGCCACATGCCCCTGCCCCCGTATATCGCCGGCAAGCGTCCTACCGACGAACGCGATGCGGACGATTACCAGACGATGTTTGCGTCCGAGCCGGGCGCGGTGGCAGCGCCAACGGCGGCGTTGCACTTCACGCCGAAGCTGATGGCGGCGCTCGAGGCGGCGGGGATCGAGCATGCGACGCTGACGCTGCATGTCGGCGCGGGGACGTTCCTCCCCGTGAAGGCGACCGACACCACCGAGCACAAGATGCACGCCGAATGGGGCCGGGTCGATGCCGCCACCGCCGATCGGCTCAACGCGGTCCGCGCACGCGGTGGTCGCGTGATCGCGGTCGGGACAACGTCGCTGCGGCTGATCGAGAGCGCGACGGGCGAGGACGACGTGATCCGCCCATTCGACGGCGACACCGCGATCTTCATCACGCCGGGTTATCGGTTTCGCGGGATCGACGGCTTGATGACCAATTTCCATCTGCCACGCTCGACGTTGTTCATGCTCGTGTCGGCGCTGATGGGGCGCGAGCGGATGCAGGCGGCGTATGCGCATGCGATCGCCGGGAAGTATCGCTTCTACAGCTATGGCGACGCCTCGCTTCTGCTGCCATGACGGGCGGCATGCTGCTCGCTCTCGCTCTGATCCAGGCCATCGTTGCCGCACCGCCGCCCGCGGGTACGCCGCAACCGCCTGCAACGATTTTCGCCGAGCCGGCTGCGCTGTTCATCGCCGCGTGCGATACGAACGGTGATGGCCGCGTGACGCAGGCCGAACTAACCGCGGGCGTCGCGCGGAGCTATGCCACCGCCGAGGGGGCTGCGACTGGATCGATCGGGTACATCGCCTTTGCCGACTGGGCGCAGGCGTCGCTCGGCGATCGTAACGCGTTGCCGAGCTCGTTCGAGGTCGACCGCGATGGCGACAACCGGATCACGCTGGCCGAACTCCAGGCACGGTTCGCGCAGTTCTTCACGCGGTTCGATCGCGACAAGGATGGCGTGCTGACTCGCGCCGAACTCATCACCATCCGCGGCGCGCCGGCCGGCGATCGCTACGGCATTCGCAAGAAAAAGTAATATGACCACCCGCCCCCGCTTCGACTTCACCATCTCCGCCACCGACGGCAAGGCGCGTACCGGCGTCATCGCAATGCAGCGCGGCGACATCCGCACGCCTGCGTTCATGCCGGTCGGCACCGCCGCGACCGTCAAGGGAATGAAGCCCGCAGACGTGGTCGGTGCGGGTGCGGACATCATCCTCGGCAATACCTATCACCTGATGCTGCGGCCAGGTGCCGAGCGGGTTGCGCGGCTGGGTGGTCTGCACGCGTTCTCGGGCTGGTCGAAGCCGATCCTCACCGACTCTGGCGGCTATCAGGTGATGAGCCTCGCCGACCTGACCAAGCGGTCCGAGGAAGGCGTCTCGTTCAAGTCGCACCTCGACGGCACGCGGCATTTGCTGAGCCCCGAGCGGTCGATCGAGATCCAGCGACTGCTCGGCTCGAACATCGTCATGGCGTTCGACGAACTTGTGCCGACGACGTCGACGCGCGAGGTGCAGGCGGCGGCGATGGAGCGATCGATGCGCTGGGCCAAGCGATCGCGCGCGGCGTTCGACGCGGGTGAAGATCATGCCGAGAACAACGCGATCTTCGGTATCCAGCAGGGCGCGCTGAACGAGGGATTCCGGAAGTCTTCCGCGGATGCGCTGATCGATATCGGCTTCGACGGGTATGCGGTCGGCGGGCTGGCGGTCGGCGAGGGCCAGGAGGAGATGTTCGGCTGCCTCGACTTCGCGCCGGACCAGTTGCCGGTCGACAAGCCGCGCTACCTGATGGGGGTCGGCAAGCCGGACGATATCGTCGGTGCGGTCGAGCGCGGGATCGACATGTTCGATTGCGTGATGCCCACGCGGTCCGGCCGCACCGGCCAAGCCTTCACGCGCTCCGGCCCGATCAACATCCGCAACGCGAAATTCGCCGAGGATATGGGGCCGCTCGATCCCGCCTGCCCCTGCCCGGTCTGCGCGACGTGGGGCCGGGCGTATCTGCATCATCTCGTCCGATCGGGCGAAATGCTTGGCGCGATGCTCATGACGGAGCATAACATCTGGTTCTACGAAACGCTGATGGCGGATCTGCGGGCGGCGATCGCCTCGGGGACGCTGACGCAGTTCGCGAATGATTTCCGTGGCGTGTATGCCCGGAAGAGTGAAGGAGAGCCCAAGTGACGATCAAGATCGACAGCGATACCCCGAACGAAATCCTCGCCGCCGCGAAGGAGGCGAAGCTGCAGGCCGAAGCCGCCGCGCATAACGCTGCGGAGAAGGCGAAGAGCTGGCCGCTCGCGAAGATCGGCCTGGGCGTCGGCATCGGCTCCGCGGCGATCGCGGGCGCGGTGCTGTTCGCGAACCGCAACAAGTAAGGATCTCGATGCGCCTCCTCCGCTCCGCTTTGCTGCTGACCGCAGCTTCTTTCCCGGTAGCGGCGGGGGCGCAGACCGCACCTGCCCCGACGCAGGTTTCGGTGAAGCCGATCGCCTTTACAGAGCGCACGCTGCCGAATGGCCTGCGCGTGTATGCGATCCGCGACACCGGCACGCCGAACGTGTCGGTGCAGGTGTGGTACGACGTCGGCTCAAAGGACGATCCCCAGGGCAAGTCCGGGTTCGCGCACATGTTCGAGCATCTGATGTTCAAGTCGACGCGCAACCTGGTGTCGGAGCAGATGGACCGGCTGACCGAGGACGTCGGCGGCTACAACAATGCGTCGACCAACGACGACTATACCAATTATTACGAGGTGATCCCGGCCAACCACCTCCAGCGTCTGCTGTTCGCGGAGGCCGATCGGATGGCGAGCCTCGTCGTCGAGCCCAAGAGCTTCGGCTCGGAGCGCGACGTTGTGAAGGAGGAACTGCGCCAGCGGACTCTAGCGCAACCGTACGGCAAGCTGTTCTCGATCTATTATCCGGAACTCGCCTATCAGGTTCATCCCTATGCACGGCCGGGGATCGGCAGCCTGGAGAATCTCGAAGCCGCGGGGATCGACGACGTCCGGGCGTTCCATGCGACCTATTATCGGCCGGACAACGCGATCCTCGTGGTGTCGGGCAATTTCGACCCGGCGCAGTTGAACGGCTGGGTCGATCAGTATTTCGCGGGCATCAAGAAGCCGTCCGCGGCGATCCCGCGCGTGACGGTTGCCGAGCCTGCGCGGACCAAGGCAGTGACGCGGACCGTGTACGAGCCCAACACGCCGTTGCCCGCGGTGCTGGTCAGCTATCACCTGCCGCCGGACCGCGATGCGGACATTCCGGCGTTGATGGTGTTGAAGGCGGCGCTGGCGACGGGCGAGAGTTCACGGCTGTACGAGAGCGTCGTGTACCGCGACCAGCTGGCGCAGTCCGCGGAGGCCATGCTCGATACCAAGCAGGCGACCGGCAACATGGTCGTCTATGCGATCCTCGCAGGTGGCAAGACGGTCGAGGCGGGTGAGGCCGCGTTGAAGCGCGAGATCGCTCGGTTCCGCGATGCACCGGTGACTGCCGCGGAACTGGCGGAGGCGAAGAACGAGATTCTGACCGGATCGATCCTGTCGCGCGAGACGGCCGAGGGCAAGGCGAGCACGCTGGCCGCGGCGGTGCTGATCGATGGCGATCCGGCGGCGGCTGACAAGCAATTGGCGGCCATTGCGCGGGTGACGGCGGCGGATATCCAGCGGGTTGCGCGGAAATATCTTGGCGACAATCAGTCCGCGACGATCCGGTACATGCCGCTTGCGGCCAAGCCTGCGAGCGGTGTCGCAGATGCGATCACGGTTGCACCGACGGTGCAGGTTGCGGACCTGAAGGCGCCCGCGAATATCGAGATCGTGACGCCTGCGCCGGAAGGGCAGCGGGTCCAGCCGCCTGCGCCCAGCGCACCGGTATCGCCAACGATCCCGCAGCCGGTGGAGACGCGGCTCGCGAACGGCATGCGGCTGGTGACGGTGGAGCGGCACGACCTGCCGATCGTCACCGCGTATCTCGTTACCGCGGGTGGTGCGGCGACCGATCCCGCGAACCGCGCGGGTGTCAGCAGACTATCGGCGGACCTGCTCACCAAGGGCACAAAGACGCGTTCGGCGACACAGATCGCGCGTGCGGTCGAGGGGCTTGGCGGTGCGATCGGGAGTTCGGCGGGGAGCGATGGCGCGTCGGTCGACGTCACGGTGAAGTCGGACCAGCTCGCGCCGGCGATGGCCATTCTCGCGGATGTTGCGATCAACTCGGCCTTTGCGCCTGAGGAGATCGAGCGGGCGCGGACGCAGCAGGTCGACGCGGTGACACTGGCGTTGAAGGACCCGGCGCAGGTCGCGGGTCTGGTTGCGGATCGTGCCGTGCTTGGCGCCTCGGCCTATGGTGCGCCTAACGGGGGCACGCCGCTGTCACTGAAGGCGATCACGCGGGCCGATATCACGGCAGCGTATGCGCGGAGCTTCCAGCCGGGCCAGGCAACGCTGATCATGGTCGGCGACGTCACCGTGGCGCGCGCCAAGGCTTTGGCGGAGGCACAGTTCGGTTCTTGGAAATCGACCAGCACGGCAACCGCGAACGCGCCGCAGGTCACGTACCCGAAGCCGCGCGTGATCGTCGTCGACATGCCGGAAGCGGGCCAGGCGGGCGTAGTAGTTGCGCGGCCGGCCATCGCAAGGTCGGACGCACGCTATTATCCGCTCGCGGTCGGAAATACAGTCCTGGGCGGCGGCTTCTCGTCGCGGTTGAACCAGGAAATTCGGATCAAGCGCGGGCTGGCCTATGGCGCGGGCAGCGGGCTCGATGCGGGGAAAACGCAGGGCACGGTCGCGGCGCGGACGCAGACCAAGAATCCGACCGCTGCCGAGGTGGTGACGCTGATCGCCGCCGAGATGACGCGGATGGGAGCATCTCCGGTGCCTGATGTGGAGCTCGACACGCGCAAGGCCGTGCTCGTGGGCAATTTCGGCCGCGGGATCGAGACGACGTCGGGCATTGCCGGTATCCTCGGCGCCTATGTCCAGAACGGCGTGCCGCTCGGTGAACTCCAGCGCTACACCGGCGCGGTGGGTGCCGTCGATCCGGCGGCCGTGCAGGCGGCGGCCGTCGCGCTGCTCGACCCGAAGGCAGCCAGCATCGTCGTGGTGGGCGACGCTAAGCAGTTCATCGAACCGCTGCGCAAAGCCTATCCAAACGTCGAGGTCATCCCCGAGGCCGCGCTGAAGCTCGACACCGCAACCTTACGGTAAGCGCTTGCTGCTACGGTGGCCGTCCGTCCCGCGGTGGGACGGACTGAATCCGTGCGCGATCGGTCCGGCCAAATCGGCTATGCCGAGCGTTGGGCACGCTCGACAGGCAGGTATGAGGAAAGCAGTTGCGCGTTCGGTTGCAGACGGTTCGGCTGATGAAGCGCATCTGGGCGGCGATGGTCGTCACAGTGCTGGTCATCGGCGCCGGGATTTCTGCGCATGCTGCGCTCCGGGCGATGTCGGCGCGTGAAGCCGCGAACGACCGCGCGAGTGCCGCGTCTTCGGTAAAGGTTTCAGCCCCGGCCCCGACGCTGGCCGAGCAGGAGATTGCCGCCCCAGCGGCTGGTGTTACGGGGACCATCGACCTCCCCGACCTGCCGATCCCGGCCGGTGCGATGCTCGACGCGGGCATCGTTCCCGCACGGCCCTTCTCGATGGCACGCGCATCGGCACTGGACCGCGACCGGGCACTGCAATGCCTCACTGCGGCGATCTATTACGAAGCCGCATCCGAGCCCGATGCCGGCCAGCAGGCAGTCGCGCAGGTCATCCTCAACCGTGCGCGGCATCCTGCCTTCCCGGGAACGGTGTGCGGCGTGGTGTACCAGGGCTCGGAACATGCCGGCTGCCAGTTCAGCTTCGCATGCGACGGCGCGATGACGCGGATGCCGGCGCGTGCCGCATGGGTCCGCGCGGCGCGCGCGGCCGGCATGGCGCTCGCCGGTTACGTCTATGCGCCGGTCGGGTTGGCGACGCACTATCATACCTACGCCGTGACGCCCGCGTGGAACCGGAGCATGGTGATGACCGACGTCGTCGGCGCGCATTTCTTCCATCGGTGGAAGGGGTATTGGGGCACGTCTGCGGCTTTTAATCAGCGTTATGCTGGCGGCGAACCGGTGCCGGGACCGCACATGTCCGTGCAACCGATCGCGCCGCCCACGGCTCAGATGATCGCAGCCGCAACGGCCGGTGCTGTCGCCGTCCCGGTGCCGGCTACGGTGGTAGCCACTGTTGCGCAGGCCAAGCCTACTACTCAGGCACCGACAGTACCCGCTGCTTCCGACATGCTGCCGCCAGAGTCGCAGATTCTCGATCGGTGGAAGGATTCGGGTAAGCCGCTGAAGTAAGTCGCCGCGATCGCTTGCGAGGTCCCGCGTCAGCGGTGTTCAACGGATACCCTCTGGCAGCCAACTTGCTCGATGAATAAGTTGGTTCGCGCAGAGGCGCAGAGGACGCGAAGGTAAAGCGTTCCGGGCCAGGTCGCGGACGTCGCATCTGATTTCGGGCACCTGCGATTCAGCTAAAAGCTCCGCGCTCTCTGCGCCTCTGCGCGAACCATTCTGTCTAAAGACCACAAAGAAAAACCCGGGTGCATCGCTGCATCCGGGTTTCCGTCAACTCATCGAACCTCGGCGATCCGGCCTATTCGGCGGGGACCATCGACGGGGTGCCGATCATCATGCGTTCACCACCGGGAGGGGCGGCTTCGCGGGCGGCGCGGAGGATCTGGGTGCGTTCGGCGCGTGATGCCATGTCGTCCCAGGCCTTTTCGGCGCGGCGGCAGCGATCGCGGACGTTGTCGAGGAGGGCGGCATCGCCGTTGCGACGCTCTTCATCAGCGCGGGCCCGGTAAAATTCTGGATTATCGGCCATGCTGGTGCGCTCCTGCGGGAAATTTCAAAGGGGTGATGCGGCGGCCATGATAGCCGCCGCATCGCAACCGAGATCAGGTTGGCGGACCGTAATCCGCCAGCGAGATCAATCGGCTGGCTGGAGGTTCACGGCCGACTGCTTGCCACGCTTGTCGGGCTCGAGCTCGTAAGTGACGCGCTGGTTCTGGTTCAGCGTCGGCATGCCGGCGCGCTCAACCGCGGTGATGTGCACGAATGCATCGTTGCCGCCGCCATCCGGCGCGATGAAGCCATAGCCCTTGTCGGCGTTGAAAAACTTGACGGTTCCGGTGATAGCCATGAAGTGGCTCCTTCTTAGTAGAGAGTAACCCGACGTTCGGGCGACCCGTGCCGCGGAGCAGGGAAAGAAGGAGAAAGGTGCCGCAAAGCGCCAAGAACCGTCGATATGCGACTGTAGCTGATCGCTATATGGGCCAAGACCGCCCGAATTGCAAATCTTGCCGGTAAAATGGGTCAAGAACTGCGTCGATTTACGCAGATAATATTTTCGCGCGCGCCGCCATCGACGGCGATGATTTAGAACGACCGGCGCCGATATTTCGGCGCCGGTCGAGGGATTTAACGGCAGCGGGTGTCGTTGCTGGAGCGATCCACCGCACGCCCTGCGAGCGCGCCGCCAGCTGCACCGAGCACGGTACCGAGCAGGCCCGAGCCGCCGGGCGCGATGACGTTGCCGAGCACGCCGCCCGCGACTCCGCCGACGATCAGGCCGGTGGTGCCGTCGTTGCGGCGGCAATAGTAGCGACCGTCATTGCCACGGTAGACGCGGTCGTTGCGCGACAGGCGGCGCTCGCGGTAGCGGCGATCGTCGCGGTAATAGCGGCCGGCATCGTAGCCGCCGTATGCGGGATCGACGCGGTTATAGTCGTAGGAACGATAGCGCGGGTCGACGCCGTAGCGGCTGCCCCCGTCGCCGACGCAGCCGGCAACCATGGTAGAGGCGGCCAGCAGGCCCAGCATCGCAACGCGCATTTCGTGTCCTTTCAGTGGGTTGATACTGCAAGCGTAATGACCGGCGCCAGCATTTGGTTGCCGGCGCCTATCTCAGATCAATCCTTGAGGTTGGCGGGCACGGTGCCGCCGTTCTTTTCCAGCTCGCGCATCACGGCCTTGATCAGCCACATGTTCATCTCCGCGCTGCCGTCCTTCGCGCCGGTATAGCCGAGTTCGGTGGCGAGCTCCTTGCGGTTGTCGAGGCTCGAATCGAGATCGAGCAGCTTCATCAGGTCGACGATCGAGGTGCGCCAGTTGAGGTCGGACCCCTTCTTGGAAGCGATGCCCGAGAGGACTGCCTCTACGTCGACGGCCTGAGCGGGCGCTGCGGGAGCGGCCTGCGGGGTCGGAGCGGCGGGCGTTGGCGTCGGCGCGGGCTGGGCTGCGGTGGTCTGCGGCGCGGGCGCTGGTGCGTCGGCCTTGGGCGTGCCGAAATGGCCGCTGCCGAGCGGGCCCTTCTCACCGAAGATTGCGGACTTGATCTTGCTGAAGATGCTCATGGGGGTCCCTGTCGTATAAGAGTCTGACGGCGGGAGAACGCCCGATCGGGGATTTGGGTGCAGGCGCCGCGACCGGGGGCGACGGAACGTCCGGGCGCTGCGACTGGACGGGATCGAGACCCGCGCGCGCGCCGGGCGCCGGTGCGACCGGTTCGTCGCAGCCGAGAGGATCGAAACTCGCCGCCAACGTGGTAATGCGATCCGCATCGGTGGCGCCGGCCGCCTCGGCGCCCGCTTCGTCGACGAGACCGCCGTCGATCGCGTAGGCGACGAACCATGTATCGCGGTCGACGCCCTCGGTGATCGTCCGCTCGGCGATTTCGCGGTCGCGTGGCGCGTCGAGGATGATCGCCTCTTCGTCCGAACACTCGCGGCTATACGCGTCTTCGCCGAACAGGCCATCTTCGGTATTGAAATACGGATCCGGCGGCGGAAAACAGGTCCGCCAGCCCTGCGAAATCGAGTCGAACCAGACCGGATGATCACCGTCGCGACCATCCTGGTCAAAGTGAAGTACAGGAAGTGCAGACGCTGGCGCGTTTTGGGCAGCGGGCTTCAGGTCCGGATCGAGCGCCGGATCGGGTGCCGGTTCGGGCGCGGGATCCGGCGCCAGTTGAAGCAGCCCCGCGGCTTCGGCGCGCGACCATTGCGCGGCGGTCCAGCCGGCGCGGGCGGCGGGATCGAGATCGCCGACGTCGATCCCGGAGGCTACGCCGGCAGAGCTGCGCAGCCAGCGGTCGGCGCGGGCGAGCGCGAGGATCGGCGCCATTGCCGCTTCGGCTGCGCTCGGGGCTGATCCCGTTTTTGGCCCCGCCCCCGCCTGTATGGCGTCGGCGTCGAGGCGTTCGCCGAGGAACAGGCCGGCGCGGGCGGGGCCGGCGTCGCGCGCGATGATGTCGAGGAAGGCGTCGAATTCGGCGGCGACCATGCGGGTGGCGGCGTTGGCGGTCTCGGCGGCGTCGGCGTGGCGATCGAGGCGGTTGAGCAAGGACATGGCGAGGCGGTTGTCGTAGCGGTGACGCTCGATCACTTCGCCGTCGGGCCTGGTGACCCGCTCGGTCTGGCCGGCGATCGCGCGGAGGAAGAGGGTTTCGGCGACGATCGGCCGCGCGACGAGCTTGGCGGCGTCCCAGCCGAGCGCGAACGCCGCGCCTGCCGCACGGCGACGCAGCGTGTAGGCGGCACCGGGCGAGAGGCCGACGCTGGCGCTGGCTTCGTCGACGGTGGCGCCCTCGGCGATGCGTTCGAGGAAGCCGCGCTGGCGATCCGGGGTCCAGCCGTCGCTGCGCTGGGTGTAGCGGGTCGGGGTGGCTGGGACGTACGCGCGCGGGGCGTTGTCGGCTTGCGCGGCAGGGTCGGCTTGCGGCTGTGCCGTGTGATCGGGGGCGGCTTGCGAGGGGGCGTCGGGTTGGCCGGTTTGCTCGGTGGCCTGGTCGATGCCGTGTTCCTGGAGAGCGGCGGTCACTTGCGCATGGTCCGGGCGAGCGCGGTCCAGCGGTCGCGGTTGGCGGCGATCTCGGGCGATACGGGGATGCGGGTGCCGATCCGGCCGGCGTCGACATGGGCTTGCCAGGCCATGACGTGGCGGACCGCGTCTGGGAGGTGGTCGGGGATTGGGGGTTCGTACCGTGGCCGGGGGGCGGGCGTGGCGCGCGTTGCGATGTAGCATGGGGGCGGGTCGGCCGGGGTGGGTACGTTCGCCATGATCGATCCTCGATGCGAGAGGACCGATCAGGTATGCCGGATCGGGGTGTGTAGGACAGCGGTTTCGGGGGTGGTTGCGGGATGCGTTGGCGGCTGGGGCGGCGGCCTTGTTCCCCCGCGAACGCGGGGGCCCAGGAGCCACGATCGCTGTCCTGCTTGATCCTGGGCTCCTGCCTTCGCAGGAGAACGAGGAGGGGGGGTTATGCCCTCCCCCGTCATGCCGGACCCTTCGGCTTTGCTCAGGAAAGCCTTGTTCCGGTATCCACCGTTACTGACGCCGTTGCTGTCGCGTTAGCGGGACCGTGAGCCCCGGAACCAGTCCGGGGTGACCGCGCGGGGGTGGCGGCGGCGGGATCGGCTTCGACCGTTGGGCCGTTCTTATCCTCCCCCGCCAGGGGGAGGTGGCACCGCAGGTGACTTAGGGGGAGGACACGCGACGAAGGTGATCGCCCCCTCCCCCTCCGTCTGGCAAGAACCAGCCACCTCCCCCTTGCGGGGGAGGATCAGGAAGGCGCGTCAGCCTAGCGTCGAACCGCGATCCGCGGCGAACGACGGGGCCGGGCCGGTGGCGGGGCGGAGCGACTCACGCTCGGCCTTGGTGGGAACCGCGGTGGGATCGGGGCGGAAGGCGTCCGGCGCGCGATCGGTCGCACCCGGGCGGGGCTTGTCGAGCGCGAGATCGGGCGCGGCATGCTCGGCGGGGTTGGCCTTCGACCGCAGGAACACCGCCAGCAACGCACCCCCGAGACCGATCGCCGCGGCCCCGATCGACAGCGCGTTGACGCCGAACGTTTTGGGCTCGGCTGGCTCGTGCGGGCGGTGGTCGGGTTTGGTCATAACAATCGTCCAATGCTGTTGATTTGCGCAGTTGAACGAATTGGCCTGCTGCCATGTTCCAGCTTTGAGGAGATCGCTACAATTCGGACAGCGACCCCCTTGCTTTGCATCATCCATTTGAGCCAGCATAAATTTAGTCGGAGACGAAGATGACTAATGAGACTTTCTTGGCACTAGTGAGTAATGATCGCATTTCATCGCGACAGATAGACGAGTTGATCGGCATCACGCGTGGCATCGCCGCTGATGGCACGCTCAATCAAAGCGAAGTCGAATTTTTGCAAAAGTGGCTGGCTGCCAGCGTGGGCATCAGTGGTCAGCCAGTTATCCGAACACTGTACGATCGCGTGAACGCGGTGTTGGCAGACGGCATAGCCGACGAGGAGGAATGCCGTGACCTGCTGGCAACTCTAAATGCATTTTCGAGCCGTGACTTTGAGCTAGGCGAGGTACTCAAGGCAACTACTTTGCCGCTATGTGACCCCGCGCCGAATCTAACCTTCGGTGGCCGCAGCTATTGCTTCACGGGCACGTTTAATTTCGGGCAGCGCAAAGCCTGCGAAGCCGCCGTAAGCGAGCGCGGGGGCCGGTGCGGCAGCTTGACGCAGAAGACCGACGTACTCGTCATCGGTTTGTACGCGACCGAATCCTGGAAGCATTCTTCGTTCGGCAACAAAATCCTCAAAGCAGCCGATATGCGAGCCGAAGGCGTACCGATCACGATCGTGTCGGAAGAGCATTGGGTCGGGCACCTGCAATGATTCTTCCAGCAAATCCGCCAAGGGAACCGCATGTCGATTGACACCATCGCCCTCAGGAAAGCGCTACATCTGTTCTATTTGAAGGATTCGATCCGTTCTACCAAACTAAAGCGTGAGGCGAAGGACGAACTTGCAAGGCGATCCGGACAGAAGTCTCTAGCCCGGCATTTTCACTACCCGTTCTGGGCGGATGCAAAAAGTCATGCGGCAGGAAAGAGCGATCTCACCGAGTCGACCGACCGGCAAATCGAACGAGATTGGCATCGGAAAAACCTGTACCCTAAACTGCGTGACGGATTTCTACACTGGTGGAACGAAACACGGCGCTGGATCAATGAGGATATTGAGGAGTTCCCGAATTCGATCAGCGGGACGTGCGGTTTTGCAGACATCGAAGGAATAGTCCGGGTCGACAATCTCATGTCGTTAAAAGTCGGAACCGACAAGACGCGGCTGATCTATCCCTATTTTTCCGACAGGCCTACCTTGTCCGAGGAAGCCGCGCGGATAGGCCTGTGGGCTATGAGTAGAGCACTGCCAAATCACGGCATCGATGACATGCGAATTCTCGATGTCATTCGAGGAGAAACCTTTTCTGTCGATCGGCATCCTCTACAAGGAGACGAGGAAGCGATTTTCCGTCACCGCTATTCAAGCGTCTTACGAGAATGGCGCCTGTTGCTCAGCGAACTTGGCTGACAATTACCAAGAGCCACCAACATTCTCAATCGCAGCGAGCAACGCGATTTTGCTGTCCGTACGGCGTAGACCGGAATTGCGCGGCATAGCGATATCACCGAGCATCTCGCGCCGACGCGTCACGCCCTGCCCAAAACTGGCGAGCGACATGCCTCGAGGGCTATTGGAGGTCTTCAATGCCATATGCGGTATCGGTTTCTTCGCGAATCCTACGATCCAGATAGCTACTATCTTCGCCTTGATAAAGGCTGAATAACACTTGTGCCTGTCCCAGCATGTCAGGGGCCGACCTAGAAGCATATTGCCCCATCCGATCGGCAATCAAGTCCTCCACCGAAATCACGGCGAACTGATCGCCTGCTGAGGTATCGATAAGCTTCACGCGATCCCGTTCCGCCCTGCCATCCATCAGAGCCGAGCCAACGACCTCGAAGCCAAGCTTCAACTTGGGATGTATCCAGCCGCGCGTCAGCTTACCGGGACCAGATGGCTTGACGAAACCATTAGCCTGTAATGCCTGCTCAAGAACATCCTGCCTAGCGGTGACAAGATCAAAATCGCCCGTCGCGATGTCGCTGGCCGAGTAGAGTTCCACTGCTGCGCCACCCACTAGGACAGGTCGCAAGAACCCTCTCCGCTCCACAACCTCGCTGACGATAGCGAAAAGCTCTAGAGCGGCGATGAATTCCGGGCGATAAGGACTCACCCCGCCGAAGCCTTTTGCACCTTTTCGGGCACCCGCTTCTCCAACAACGGCGCCAGATACTTCCCCGTAAAGCTGCCCTTGGCCTTCGCTACCTTCTCCGGCGTGCCTTCGGCGACGATCTCGCCACCCTTGACGCCGCCTTCGGGGCCCAGGTCTAGGACCCAGTCGGCGGTCTTGATGACGTCGAGATTGTGTTCGATCACGACGACCGTGTTGCCTTGCTCGACCAGCGCGTGGAGGACTTCGAGCAATTTCCGCACATCCTCGAAATGGAGCCCGGTGGTGGGTTCGTCGAGGATGTAGAGCGTGTTGCCAGTGGCGCGGCGCGAGAGTTCCTTGGCGAGCTTGACGCGTTGCGCTTCGCCGCCCGAAAGCGTCGTCGCCTGCTGGCCGACCTTGACGTAGCCGAGGCCGACCTCGACCAGCATCGCCATCTTGTCGCGGATCGGGGGGACCGCCTTGAAGAACTCGGCGGCGTCCTCGACCGTCATGTCGAGCACGTCGGCGATCGAATGGCCCTTGAACTTCACCTCGAGCGTCTCGCGATTGTAGCGCGCGCCGTGGCAGACGTCGCAGGTGACGTAGACGTCGGGGAGGAAGTGCATCTCGATCTTGAGCACGCCGTCGCCCTGGCACGCCTCGCAGCGGCCGCCCTTGACGTTGAAGCTGAAACGGCCGGGCTTGTAGCCGCGCGCCTGCGATTCCGGCAGGCCGGCGAACCAGTCGCGGATCTGCGTGAAGCTGCCGGTGTAGGTGGCGGGGTTGCTGCGCGGGGTGCGGCCGATCGGCGACTGGTCGATGTCGATGACCTTG
Organism: Sphingomonas sp. PP-CE-3G-477; assembly: GCF_003050745.1. Classification (GTDB taxonomy): domain Bacteria; phylum Pseudomonadota; class Alphaproteobacteria; order Sphingomonadales; family Sphingomonadaceae; genus Sphingomonas. Next base: position 27,665 of record NZ_QAOF01000009.1, read on the forward strand.
TCGAGATACTGGAGGCCGGTGATCTTGTCGTGCTTGCCCTGGACGATGCGCGCGCCGTTCAGCTCGCGTGCGGCGGCGGCGTAGAGCGTGTCGATCGTAAAGCTCGACTTGCCCGAGCCGGACACGCCGGTGATGCAGGTGAAGGTGCCGAGCGGCAGGCTGGCGGTGACGCCGCGCAGATTGTTGGCGACCGCGTTGTGGACGGTGAGCTTCTTGCCGTTACCCTTCCGGCGCGTCGCCGGGACCGGGACTTCGCGCGTGCCGTTGAGGTAGTCGGCGGTGATGCTGCCCTTCGACTTGAGGATCTGCTTCAGCGTGCCCTGCGCGACGACCTGGCCGCCGCGGACGCCGGCGCCGGGGCCCATGTCGATAATGTAGTCGGCGGTCCGGATCGCGTCCTCGTCATGCTCGACGACGAGCACGGTGTTGCCGAGATCGCGCAGACGGCGGAGCGTCTTGAGGAGCATGTCGTTGTCGCGCTGGTGCAGGCCGATCGAGGGCTCGTCGAGGACGTAGAGCACGCCGGACAGGCCGCTGCCGATCTGCGACGCGAGGCGGATGCGCTGGCTTTCGCCGCCGCTGAGCGTGCCGCTGGTGCGGTCGAGGTTGAGGTAGTCGAGGCCGACGTTGTTGAGGAAGCCCAGCCGTTCGACGATCTCCTTGAGGATGCGTTCGGCGATCGCGTTCTGCTGGTCGCCGAGGTGCTGCGGCATGTCGGTGAAGAACTGGAGCGCGTCGACCACCGAGAGATGCGTGGCGTAGGAGATGTCCTTCATCGCGATCTTGACCGCGAGTGCTTCTGGTTTCAGGCGCGCGCCGCCGCAGACTTCGCAAGGCGCGGCGGACTGGTACTTGCTCAGTTCCTCGCGCATCCAGGCGGAGTCGGTCTGGAGCATGCGGCGGTTGAGGTTGCCGATGACGCCCTCGAACGGCTTCGACACGTCGTATTTCTTCTTGCCGTCGATGAAGGTGAGCGTGACGGGCTTGCCCTTCGAGCCGTGCAGGATGGTGCTCTGGACCTCCGGCGGGAGGTCGGACCAGGGCGTCTCGATGTCGAACTTGAACTCGCGCGCGAGGCTGCCGAGGACCTGCATGTAATACGGGCTGGGCGGGTTGGATTTCGCCCAAGGGACGACTGCGCCCTTCTTGATGCTGAGCATGTGGTTGGGGACGACGAGGTCTTCGTCGAACAGCAGTTTCTCGCCGAGGCCGTCGCAGGCCGGGCATGCGCCCTGGGGGGCGTTGAACGAGAACAGCCGCGGCTCGATCTCGGAGATGGTGAAGCCGCTGACCGGGCACGCGAACTTCTCGCTGAACACGATGCGGCCGTCGGGGGCGTTGTTGCCGAGGATCTCGGACTTGGGGGTGTGCGGTTCGACCGGGTCGGCGGGGTCGACATAGGCGAGGCCGTCGGCGAGTTTCAGTGCGGTTTCGAAGCTCTCGGCCAGACGCGTGGCGATCTCGCCGCCGACGACGAGGCGGTCGACGACGACTTCGATGTCGTGCTTGTACTTCTTGTCGAGCGCGGGGGCTTCGTCGATGTCGTGGATCGTGCCGTCGATGCGGACGCGCGCGAAGCCCGCCTTCTGCCACTCGGCGAGTTCCTTGCGGTACTCGCCCTTGCGGCCGCGGACGACGGGAGCGAGCAGGTACAGGCGCGTGCCCTCGGGGAGCGCCATGACGCGGTCGACCATCTGGCTGACGGTCTGCGCTGCAATGGGTTCACCAGTGGCGGGGGAATACGGGATGCCGACGCGCGCCCAGAGCAGGCGCATGTAATCGTAGATCTCGGTGACGGTGGCGACGGTCGAGCGCGGGTTGCGCGACGTCGTCTTCTGCTCGATCGAGATCGCGGGCGACAGGCCCTCGATATGGTCGACGTCGGGCTTCTGCATCAGTTCGAGGAACTGGCGGGCATAGGCGGAGAGGCTCTCGACGTAGCGGCGCTGGCCCTCGGCGTAGATCGTGTCGAAGGCGAGGCTCGACTTGCCCGAGCCCGAGAGGCCGGTGATCACCGTGAGCGTGTCGCGGGGGATGTCGATGTCGACGTCCTTGAGGTTGTGCTCGCGCGCGCCGCGTACGGAAATCTTGGTCAGCATGAGGCTGGTTCTACTTCTGTTCTGATCGGGAGACTAGTGGGAGAGATAGGAATGCATGAGGCCGGGTGCCAGTTCATCCGGGACGATCGATTGGCGAGATCGATTGCGCATCATCGGGCGACGGGTGCCGACGGCGCTTGAAACGCCGGGACGGATTGGCGACAACCGACGGACTGACCGGTACGTCAGGGGGACGATGATGAGGGGATTCGACCGATGCCACTGATGCTGGCGCTGAGCGCCGCCGCCGCGATCGCCGAGCCTGCCGCGACCGCGCCGATGACGCCGTCGGGCCGGTGGAACGTCGATTACGGCGATACGGCCTGCACGCTCGGCCGGACGTACGGTACCGGCAAGGCCGAGACGGTGCTGGCGATGCGCCAGTTGCCGTTGGGGTCCACGCTCGAGATGATGATCTATACCAACGATCGGAATGGCGCGATGCGGTTGGGACAGGCGACGATCACGCTTGCGGGGGGCGGATCGGACGAGAGCCGGTACGAGAGTTATCCGACGCAGGCGACGGGCAAGCGGATGACGCGGATGCCCGTCGACATCGCGCTGTTCGAGACGCTGCCGGCCAAGACCGGGCCAACGGATACGAACCCGGCCAGCGCGAAGCCGGCCGACGCGGTGCTGCGGGTCTCGCCGGAGAAGATGCCCGGATGGGCGTTCGTCATGCCCAATGCGAAGGCGGCGTTCGAGGCGTTGGCCAAATGCAACGACGCGACAGTCAAGCTGTGGGGCATCGATCCGACCGAACGGTCGCGGATCGCCCAGCCGGCGGAGCCGCGATCCCCCGAAAGCTGGGTCACGACCAACGACTATCCGATGAGCGTCGTCGGCAAGGGCGCGCAAGGGACGTCGACGATCCTGTGGACGATCAGCCTCGACGGACACGCTGTCGATTGCCGTACCGTGGTGACGAGCGGAGAGGTCGAACTCGACAAGGCGGCCTGTCGGGCGATTGCCGCGCGGGCACGCTATACCCCGGCATTGGGCTTCGACGGCAAGCCGATGATCAGCCACAGCACGCGCAAAATAACGTGGCGGCTGCCGGGGACGTGGTCCGGCGGCAAGTGATCCAAACCGGGTGATCGTGGCGGGGTGATCGTGGCGGGGTGATCGTGGAAGGGGTCTGGCCCGGCATCCCGCGGGGTTGCGCTGCGGTATTGGTGTATTATCTTTATCGTACACATCAACCGGAACGGCACAGAGGGCGACATGGGCAAGAAGAAGGACAAGCGGGAGCGCAAGGAGCAGGAACAGGCCGCGGGCAAGCACGGCTGCGAGCCCGGCACCAAACACGGTGCCAAACACGACACCAGCCACGGCAACAGCCATGGGGGCTCCGCGCCGCTCGCGGGGATCGCCGCGGCGATCGCGCGACAGATGGGAACGCCCGTCGGTCGGCAGATGATCGCGGCCGGGCTGATGGCGGCGGCGACGGCGATCTCGAAGCATGACCCAAAGCCGAGCGTGCGGCCCGCCCCGCCGACGCCCCCTGCCCCGCCCTCCCCGCCAGCGGAGCCCGATGCATCCAAATCCGCACCCGACATGGTTGGCGATCAGGCCAAGCCGCAGGGCGCGAGTCCGTTTGCCGGGGATACGCCCGAGCCGCCGCGTAGCGAGACGAACCCGTTGCCGCCTGAATTCGCCAAGGTGCTCGATTCGGTATCTGCGGGACTCGATCGGCTAATCTCGGGGTTCGGCAAGCCGAAGGATACGCCGCCTTCGACGTGAGGGAACTGCCGTCAGATATCGAGACTGTTCTGGCGAGGCCCCGCTGGAGGATGTAGTTTTCCCGTCACGACTTCGGACCCGTCACGACTTCGGAAGCGCAGCCCTGGTTGATCTCAAGCAGGGCCGCGATCTGGTGATGATAGAGGCCCTGTGCCTGCAGCAGGCGGATCTGGTCGGCCATTTCATGCGTGACGGTCGGCGATGACTTGCGGTGCATCTCGTCCCTTTCATTTGGGACTCGCGCTTTGAGCATCGCCGATATTGGCGGACGAGAGTTGATCCGGTCAGATACTTACAGTCGCATCGCATGGCCATCGGTCGACGGCATCGGCGGCTTGCCATCCACCTCTGCGATCCTCAACGGCCTATCGTTTCGTACGCGGGGCGTCAGGCAGCCTTGAAATAGGCGATCGGCGCGCGGCGTCGGTCGCCTTTCGCGACGTACATCGCCTTGTCCGCGCGGGCGATGAGATCGGCGATCGCACCTGCGGTGTCCCCTTCGACGATGCCGATGCTGACGCCCGGTGCCGCGTCGACCGCCGCCGAGGTCGCCGAGGTCGCCGTCGCCGTGGCCGTGGCCGTCGCGGTCATGACCTGTGCGAACTGACTGGCGATGCCGACGCCGATCATCCGCGCCCGTTCGATGCCGACGTCAGGCAGCAGGCAGACGAATTCATCGCCGCCCCAGCGGACGAGGTGGCCCCGTTTGCCGATCATGGCATGGGCGATGTCGGCGAGCGACCGGAGCGCGGCGTCTCCGGCAGCGTGGCCTTGGGAATCGTTGAGCGCCTTGAAGTGATCGACGTCGAGCATCATCGCGGTCAATCGTCCCACCGAAGAACGATCCGCCAGCGTCGCCGCGATACGGTCGACGCCCGCGCGGTTCAGGGCGCCGGTGAGCCAATCGCGCTCCATCTGCTCGCGCAGGGCATTCTGGCCACGCTCGGCCTGGAGGATCAGCAGCGAGAAGACGCGAAAGACGATGAAGGCGATCTGACCCGCGGCAAGCCAGGCACCGATGTCGTCGTGCATGCCGGTCAGCTGCGTACCGATACGGTCCTCATAGGCAAGCCATGCGCGGCCGACGAACAGCGGCACCGTGATCGCGAACAGCGTGGCGACGATCCAGCCGGTTTGCAGCGATTCCCGTCGGGCAAGACGCACCGCGGCGATGACGATGACGATGTCGAAGCCGGCGCGGACGACGCTGAGATAGGCGACGCGGAAGTGGAAATACGCCGGGTCTCCACTGACCACCAACGGCACGGCGATGACGGCGGCGATCGTCAGCAATGGCGTCAGGCGAGCGTCGGGGCGTGCGAACCGGAGTACCGCGCTGGCGATCAGCGCATAGCCAATCACCGCGGCTGGGTTCCCCGCGTTCGGCGCCCATGCGATGCCGATATGGTCGTTCAGGACCGCCATCATCGTCCCGAACCCGACGACGAGATGCCCGCCGCCCCACAACGCGGCCCAATCGCCGAACCGGCCGGTCGCGACCGGCGCGAGGTGGACGATCCCAGCGACGAGCATGCCAAGCGCCGCAACGACGTAGAGAGTAGTGAGATCGAGCGCCACGGACACCTGCTTGTTCGTTCGTTTCACGCGCTACTAGGTTGGCTTTGCTAAGGAATAGTTTGATTTAAGTTGTTTTTTTGCGCGCGGGGTCCGCGTCGGCGGTCGCGTTCGGACGCGTGGAAGCGTGGCCGGGATCCTGTCGGCGTGGCGACGGTCGGAGTGCGGGCTTTTCCACGGTCATTCGTCTGTCGGGTTGCGTTCCGGCGGACGTTTTTGGATGTCTCTGAGCGTGAAGGACGGTTCGTAATGCGACATCTGCCAGAATACCGGCATCGTGTCGGGCGTGTGCGGTACGTTTGAGATGCAGCGTGGACGGCAGGGGGGCGATGCATCGCCGGGCCGACCACAGTTGCTTCTCCGCAAAGGCGGAGTATGGCGCCCGGCGTTCTAGAGAGCGCGGGAACATCGGGGGTCCGACCGACCGACGGGTTGCGCTGCTCATGGGTATAGATCGTAGGGAAATTGTGTTGGCCGGACAGGGGCAAAGCCCCTGTCGTCGGACGCGGCTTTTGGCCGCGCCGGCCGATCCGACCGCTTAGGGCTCGGCCGTAGCTTGCGCTACGGCCTTGCGCGGTCAGATGTGTATCGGCTTGCCCTGCACCGCCATCGCCGCTTCCTTGATCGCCTCGGCATGCGTCGGATGCGCATGGCACGTGTAGGCGATGTCTTCGCTGGTCGCACCAAATTCCATCGCGATGGCGGCTTCGGCTATCAGCGTGCCGGCGAGGCTCGAGACGATCCAGACGCCGAGAACGCGGTCGGTCTTGGCGTCGGCGATGATCTTCACGAAGCCGTCGGTGTCGCGGTTGGTCTTGGCGCGGCTGTTGGCCGCGAAGGGGAACTTGCCGACCTTGATGCCGCCGGATTCTGCGGTCTTTTCCTTCGCCGCTTCTTCGGTGAGGCCGACGCCGGCGATCTCGGGCATCGTGTAGACGACGCTCGGGATGACGTCCTCGTTGACGATGCCGGTCTGGCCGGCGATGTTTTCCGCGACCGCGACGCCCTCGTCCTCGGCCTTGTGTGCGAGCATCAGCCCGGGGATGCAGTCGCCGATCGCCCAGACGCCGTCGACCTTCGTGCGGAACGAGTGGTCGGTTTCGATCTGGCCGCGCTTGTTGAGCTCGAGGCCGATGGCTTCGAGGTTGAGGCCGTCGACGTTCGCTTTCCGCCCGATCGATACGAGCACCGCGTCGGCGGTCAGCGTCTCGGATGCGCCACCGGCAGCGGGCTCGACGGTGACGGTCGCGACGCCGTTGTCGACGGTCACGCCGGTGACCTTGGTCGAGAGCTTCAGTTCCATGCCCTGCTTCTTGAAGAGCTTGGCGGTCTCGCGGCGGACTTCGCCGTCGAAGCCGGGGAGGATCTGGTCGACGAACTCGACGACCGTGACCTTCGCGCCGAGGCGACGCCAGACGCTGCCCAGTTCGAGGCCGATCACGCCGCCGCCGATGACGACCATGTGCTCGGGGACCTTGGGGATCTCAAGCGCGCCGGTGCTGTCGACGACGGTCTTCTGGTCGACCGTGACGCCGGGGAGCGGCATGACGCTGGAGCCGGTGGCGATGACGATGTTCTTCGCGGTGACCTTCTGGCCCGCGACGTCGACGGTGTGCGCGTCCTGGAACGCGGCCTTGCCCTTGAGCCAGGTTACCTTGTTCTTCTTGAACAGGAATTCGACGCCGCCGGTGAGTTCCTTGACGGCCTTGGCCTTCTCGGCGTGCATCTGGTCGAGGTTCAGCGTGACGCCCTGGAAGTCGATGCCGAACTTCGTCATGTGGCCGCCCTTGGCTTCCTCGTAGATCTCGGAGGCGTGGAGCAGCGCCTTGGACGGGATGCAGCCGACGTTGAGGCAGGTGCCGCCGAGCGTCTCGCGGGACTCGGCGCAAGCGGTGCGCAGGCCGAGCTGCGCTGCACGGATCGCCGCGACGTAACCGCCGGGGCCCGCACCGATCACGAGGACGTCATAGTCGTAGTCAGCCATGTTATGCTCCAGCGGGGAACGGCTTACTGCGTTCGCCGTCCTTGGTTATCGTTGTGATGTGGCCTTCGAAGCCACCACCGGCCAACACTGCGATCAGGCGGTCGGCGATGGCATCCGGATGCACGCGGTTCAGTCGATTATATAGTATCGCGCGGGGCGCAGGGTAACCACGGTTGAAGATCAGGTCGCCGAAGTCGCGGTCGTCCGTGATCAATATGAGCGCCGCGATATCGCCTCGCGCCAGTATCTCCGGATCCTTTGCGCCGCGCGATGTTTCCCGGATCCATTCGACGGCGTGACCAGCACTTCGCAACCGCGCGACGACAACCGGATGCTGGTTTTCGTCGGCGAGCAGATGCACCCGTCAGGCCGCTTTGCGCTGCGCCGCGACCGTCGAGTCGACCAGCAGGTCTCGCGCGAACGCGATCGCTGCACGGACGTCATCCTCGGTGATATGATCGAAGGCGGCGAGAACATCGGTGATGCTCGCACCGTCTTCGAAATATTCGAGGATCAGCTCGACCGATATCCGCGTACCCTTCACCACGGGCTTGCCGCCCAGGATTTCAGGGTCCGAATGGATATGGTCGCGCCAGTTCATCGCTACCTCACAGGTCGATCAGGATACGGGTCGGATCCTCGATAGCATTTTTCAGCGCCACCAGGAACGTCACGGCTTCGCGGCCGTCGATCAGGCGGTGGTCGTAGCTGAGCGCGAGGTACATCATCGGGCGGATGACGATCTGGCCGTTGACGACGACCGGGCGCTCCTCGATGCGGTGGAGGCCCAGCACGGCCGACTGCGGCGGATTGATGATCGGGGTCGACATCAGCGAGCCGAACACGCCGCCGTTCGAGATCGTGAAGGTGCCGCCCTTCATCTCGTCCATCTTGAGCGCGCCTTCCTTGGCGCGCTTGCCGAAGTCGCCGATCGTCTTCTCGATCGTCGCGACCGACATCTGGTCGGCATCGCGGATCACGGGGACGACGAGGCCGCCCGGCGACGAGACCGCGACCGAGATGTCGGCGTAATCGTGATAGACGATGTCGTCGCCGTCGATCGATGCGTTGACCGACGGGATGTCGCGCAGCGCCATGGTCGCGGCCTTCACGAAGAAGCCCATGAAGCCTAACCGGACGCCGTGCTTCTTCTCGAACAGGTCCTTGTACTTGGCGCGCGCCTCGATCACCGCGGTCATGTCGACGTCGTTGAACGTCGTCAGCATGGCAGCCGTGTTCTGCGCTTCCTTGAGGCGCTTGGCGATCGTCTGGCGGAGGCGCGTCATGCGGACGCGTTCTTCACCGCGACCCGATCCGGCGGCAGGGGCTGCGGCCGGTGCGGGCGCTGCGGCGGGCGCCGGTGCGGGCTTGCTCGACGCGGCGGCGGTCACGTCTTCCTTGGTGATGCGACCGTCTCGGCCGGTGCCCTTGACCGTGCCGGGGTCGACGCCGTGCTCGAGCACCGCGCGGCGGACCGACGGGGAGAGCGCAGCGGGTGAATCGCTGGTGCCGGCACCGGGCTGGTCGCCGTAACCTGCGCCGGACTCGTCCTTCGCAGGAGCGGCGGGCGTTGCGGTCGCGGCCGGCTCTGGCGCCTTGGCGGGCGCGGCGGCGGCGCCATCACCGGAGTCGATCGTGGCGAGCATCGCGCCGACCTGCACGGTGTCGCCGACGGCAACGGCGTGCTGGCCCATGACGCCGGCGACCGGCGACGGGACCTCGACCGAGACCTTGTCGGTCTCGAGGCTTGCAATCGGCTCGTCGACCGCGACGGGATCGCCGGGCTGCTTCAGCCACTCGCCGAGGGTGGCTTCGGTGATCGATTCACCCAGGACGGGGACGGTGACTTCGGTTGCCATGTTTGCTTCTACCTTTTGTGCTCCTGCGGACGCAGGGGCCTAGGGTTACTCTGCCGGACCCTGGGTTCCTGCTTTCGCAGGAATACAGGGTCCGGGTTCAATCAGTTTGCGCGGGTGCGGCGGATTTCGTCGCGGACGGAGTGGCCGAGCGCGTCGGCGACGAGCGCGCCCTGTTCGGCCTGGTGACGCTTCATCAGGCCGGTCGCGGGCGATGCCGAGGCGTTGCGGCCCGCATAGCGCGCGCGCTTCACGCGGGAGTCGACCGTTGCCAGCGCCTCCTCGATCAGCGGCTCGACGAAGAACCAGTAGCCGTTGTTCTTCGGCTCTTCCTGCGCCCAGACGATCTCTTCCAGGTTCGGCATCCGTGCGACGCGCTCGGCGATCGGGTTGCCGGGGAAGGGATAGAGCTGTTCGACGCGGACGATCTGCGTGTCGGTGTCGCCCGCCGCGTCGCGTGCCTCGATCAGGTCGTACGCGACCTTGCCGGTGCACAGGACCAGACGCTTCGTGTCGACGTCGGCGGCCGGATTGGTATCCGACAACAGGCGACGGAAGTGGCTGTCGCCCTGGAAATCCTCCGCATTCGAAACCGCCAGCTTGTGGCGCAGTAACGACTTCGGCGTCATCACGATCAGCGGCTTGCGGAAGTTGCGGTGCATCTGCCGGCGGAGCAGGTGGAAATAATTCGCCGGGCTGGTGCAGTTCGCGACCTGGATGTTGTCGTCGGCGCACGATTGCAGGAAGCGCTCGGGACGTGCCGAGCTATGCTCAGGCCCCTGCCCTTCATAGCCGTGCGGGAGCAGCATCACGAGGCCGTTGGCGCGAAGCCACTTCGACTCGCCCGACGTGATGAACTGATCGATCATGATTTGCGCGCCGTTGACGAAATCGCCGAACTGCGCCTCCCAGAGGACCAAAGTCTTCGGGTCGGCGAGCGCATAGCCATATTCAAAGCCGAGCACGCCGTACTCGGACAGCGGACTGTCGAGCACTTCGAAACGGCCGTGCTCGATCTCCTGCAACGGCACGTACTTGTGCTCGTCGGTCTGGTCGACCCAGACGGCATGACGCTGCGAGAAGGTGCCGCGGCCCGAATCCTGGCCGGACAGACGGACGCCGTACCCTTCCGAGAGCAGGCCGCCGAACGCGAGTGCTTCGCCGGTCGCCCAGTCGAAGACCTTGCCCGACTTGAACATCTCGCGCTTGGCATCGATCACGCGGTTGAGCGTCTTGTGGATCTTCACGCTGTCGGGGATCGTCGTCAGCGTGCGGCCGAGCGAGTCGAACAGCTTCTGGCTGAGGCCGGTCTCGACGTTGCGACGCGCCGACGCGCCATCGGTGGGCGCGCTGAGGCCGGTCCAGCGACCGCCGAACCAGTCGGCCTTGTTCGGCTTGTACGACGACCCGGCTTCGAACTCGCCCTCGAGACGGAGCGTGAACTGCTTCACGTTCTCATCGATCCAAGGCTGGTCGATCACGCCTTCCTTGATCAGGCGATCGCCGTACACCGACGAGACGCCTGGGTGCTTGCGGATGATGTCATACATCAGCGGCTGCGTGAACGACGGCTCGTCGCCCTCATTGTGACCAAAGCGGCGATAGCACCACATGTCGATCACGATGTCGCGGTGGAACTTCTGGCGGAATTCCATCGCCATCTTGGTTGCGAAGGTGACCGCCTCGGGATCGTCGCCGTTGACGTGGAAGACCGGCGCCTGGACGCCCTTGGCGACATCCGACGGGTAAGGCGACGAGCGCGCGAACTGCGGCGAGGTCGTGAAGCCGACCTGGTTGTTGATGATGAAGTGGACGCAACCGCCGGTGTTGTAGCCGCGGATGCCGGAGAAGCCGAGGCACTCCCAGACGATCCCCTGCCCCGCGAACGCCGCGTCGCCGTGGATCAGCACGGGCAGGCTGGCGACATGGTCCTTGAGGTCGTTGTTGAGCGTCTGGATCGCGCGCGTCTTGCCGAGCACGACCGGGTCGGCGGCTTCGAGATGCGACGGGTTGGCGACCAAGCTCATGTGAACCTTGTGGCCGTCGAACTCACGATCGGTGCTGGTGCCGAGGTGATACTTGACGTCGCCCGAACCGCCGATGTCGTCGGGGTTGGCCGAACCACCGGCGAATTCGTGGAAGATCACGCGCAACGGCTTGGCCATCACGTTGGCGAGCACGTTGAGGCGACCGCGATGCGCCATGCCGATGACGAGCTCGCGCACGCCCATCTGGCCGCCATATTTGATCACGCTCTCAAGCGCGGGGATCATCGATTCGCCGCCGTCGAGGCCGAAGCGCTTCGTGCCGACATACTTCTTGCCGAGGAATTTCTCCCACTGCTCGGCCTCGATCACCTTGGTGAGGATCGCCTTCTTGCCGTCGATGGAGAATTCGATCGCCTTGTCCTGGCCCTCCATGCGCTCCTGGAGGAAGCGGCGCTCCTCGACGTCGGAGATGTGCATGTATTCGAGGCCGACATTGCCGCAGTAATTCTTGCGCAACGTGTCGACGAGCTCGCGGATCGAGACCCATTCGAAGCCCATCGTGCCGCCGAGATAGACCTTCCGGTCGATGTCGGCGTCGGAGAACCCGTGATATTCGGTCTTCAGATCCTCGGGCATCTCGCGCTTCGAAAGGCCGAGCGGATCGAGGTTCGCGGCGAGGTGACCACGGACACGGTAGGTGCGGACGAGCAGCTGCGCGCGGATCGCGTCGGCCGCGGCCTTGGCGATCTCTTCCTTCGAGACGGGCGCGGGCGCTGCTGCTGCGGGGGCTGGTTTCCCCTTTGCGGGCTTGGGCGCGGGCTCCATCTGGGTCGGATCGAGCGCTGCGGTCAGGTCGTCCGTGGTGGTGAGCGGCCAGCGGGCGCTCTCCCAGCTCGGGCCCTGCGCGGAGCCTTCGAGACCTTCGAAGAACGCGCGCCAACCGGATTCGACCGAGGCCGGGTCCGCGTTGAACTTGGCGTAGAGCGTCTCCACGAACGCCGGGCTGACGCCGGCTGCGATATCGCTGAAATCCTGGCCTTCGTAGCCCATGTCGTTCGTCCTTATCCCTTCTCCCGCTGGGAGAAGGAGGGGCTCGCCCACAATTGCGGGCGAGAGGATGAGGGTGATCGGCGCCCATCGCCCTCACCCTTCCGCTACCTTATAGGCAGCTCCCTCCCTCTCCCGATGGGAGAGGGAGCAGTTAGTTCAGCCCTTCAACACGCTCAGCAGCGTCTCGCCGAGCAGGCTGGGGCTTTCCGAAACGCGGATCCCGGCAGCTTCCATCGCCGCGATCTTGCTCTCCGCGTCGCCCTTGCCGCCCGACACGATCGCGCCGGCATGGCCCATGCGGCGGCCCGGAGGCGCCGTACGACCGGCGATGAAGCCTGCCATCGGCTTCGACCGACCGCGCTTGGCTTCGTCGCGGAGGAACTGTGCCGCCTGCTCTTCTGCGTCGCCGCCGATTTCGCCAATCATGATGATCGACTGCGTCTCGTCGTCGGCGAGGAACAGCTCGAGCACGTCGATGAAGTTCGTGCCGTTGACCGGATCGCCACCGATGCCGACCGCGGTCGTCTGACCAAGGCCTGCGTTCGACGTCTGGAACACCGCCTCATAGGTGAGCGTGCCTGAACGGCTGACAACGCCGACCGAGCCCTTCTTGAAGATCGAGCCCGGCATGATGCCGATCTTGCACTCGCCGGGGGTCAGCACGCCGGGGCAGTTCGGGCCGATGAGCCGCGACTTGGAGCCCGACAGCGCGCGCTTGACCTTGACCATGTCGAGGACGGGAATGCCCTCGGTGATCGCGACGATCAACTCGATCTCGGCGTCGATCGCCTCGAGAATCGAATCGGCGGCGAAGGGGGGCGGCACGTAGATGACCGACGCGGTCGCACCGGTCATCGCCTTGGCTTCGGCGACGGTGTTGTAGACGGGGAGGTCGAGGTGGGTCGTACCGCCCTTGCCGGGCGTGACGCCGCCGACCATCTGCGTGCCGTATTCCAGCGCCGCCTTGGTGTGGAAGCTGCCGGTTTCGCCAGTCATGCCTTGCGTGATGACCTTGGTGTTCTTGTCGACGAGGATGCTCATCTAATTTTCTCTCTCTTGTTCCCCGGCGGAGGCCGGGGCCCAGTTGGGAAGGCGGATCAGTTTGGCGTCAGCGTATCGAACAGATCATCCCAGTTCGGGTTCATCCCTTCGATCTCTTTCACCTTCCAGTCCCGTTTCCATTCCTTCATCCGCAGCTCGCGCTGCCGGGCGGCGTCCAGATCGTCATAAACTTCGTACCAGACGAGCAGATGACAACCATGTTTCTTCGTAAACCCTGCGACGGCACCGTTGCGATGCTCCCAAACACGTTTGGGAAGATTGCTGGTGACGCCGAGATAGATCGTCCCGTTCCGCCTGCTGGCCATGATGTAGACGCAGAAGGCGGTATCCATCTCGGGAGTTCTCCCAACTGGGCCCCGGCCTTCGCCGGGGAACAGCAGATTGGTTTAGCTCACGTCTTCAAATCAGTTGAGCGAACCATCGATACCCTTACAGGCGACGATCAGTTCCTTGACCGCATCGACCGACACGGTGAGGTTCTGCTTGGCTTCATCATCCAGCTTAATCTCGACGATCTTCTCGACGCCGCCGGCACCGATCACCACCGGCACGCCGACGTACAGATCGGTAAGGCCGTACTCGCCCGACACATACGCCGCCGCCGGCAGCACGCGCTTCTGATCGTACAGATACGCCTCGGCCATCGCGATGCCGCTGGTCGCCGGCGCGTAGTATGCCGAACCCGTCTTCAGCAGGGCGACGATCTCGCCGCCGCCGCCGCGCGTGCGCTTGACGATCGCGTCGATCTTTTCCTGGCTCGACATGCCCATCGCGATGAGATCCGGCACCGGGATGCCCGACACGGTCGAGTAGCTGATGACCGGGACCATCGTGTCGCCGTGACCGCCAAGCACGAAGCTGGTGACGTCCTTGACCGAGACCTTGAACTCCTCGGCGAGGAAGTGGCTGAAGCGTGCCGAGTCGAGCACGCCGGCCATGCCGACGACCATGTGGTGCGGCAGACCCGAGAACTCGCGGAGTGCCCAGACCATCGCGTCGAGCGGGTTGGTGATGCAGATCACGAATGCGTTCGGGGCGTTATTCTTGATGCCCTCGCCGACGGCCTTCATGACCTTCAAATTGATGCCGAGCAGGTCGTCGCGGCTCATGCCGGGTTTCCGCGCGACACCGGCGGTGACGATGATGACGTCCGCGCCGGCGATATCGGCGTAATCGTTCGAGCCGGTAATCTGCGAGTCGAGGCCTTCGACCGGGCCGCACTGCGACAGGTCGAGCGCCTTGCCCTGGGGGATGCCCTCGGCGACGTCGAACAGGACGATATCGCCAAGGCCCTTGAGTGCTGCGAGGTGCGCGAGCGTACCGCCGATGTTACCGGCGCCGATCAGCGCGATCTTCTTGCGAGCCATTCCAATCCGTCTCCGTCTGATGTGCGGGGTGATTGGTGACGCCGGTTACGCGCATTATCCCGCCACGGCAACCGCTAAAAGGACAAAAGCAGGTTGTTATTGCAACTCGTTCGCATGTGCAATAAGACTAGAGATGGCCCTCGGCGAGATAGTCCTCGGACCGCATCTCTTCGAGGCGGCTGATCGTGCGGTCGAATTCGAACCTGCCATCGCCGCTTTCGTAAAGGTCTCCCGGTTGCGCATCGGCGGCGGCGAGCAGCTTGACCTTGTGCTCGTACAGCGCGTCGATCAGCGCCACGAACCGCGCCGCCTCGTTGCGGTTCTCGGGGCCGAGCTTGGGGATGCCGACGAGGATGACGGTGTGGAACTTCCGCGCGATGGCGAGGTAGTCGGCCACCCCCCTCGCCTCCCCGCACAGCTTCTTGAAGCTGAACACCGCGACGCCCTTGAGCGATTTGGGCACCCGAAGCGTGCGACCTTGCACTACGAGGTCTTCGGCGGGAACATGCTCGCTGTCGTCGGTCGAGAAGTCGGTGAGGCGGAAGAACGCGGCGGAGAGTTGCGCGGTCGCCTCGGGGCCGTTGGGGACGAGCCACGTGTCCTGGCTGCCGAGCCGGTCGCGGCGATAGTCGACCGGGCCGTTGAGCGGGAGCACGTCGAGGCGCTGTTCGATCGTCGCGATGAAGGGCAGGAAATGCTCGCGGTTGAGGCCGTTCTTGTAGAGATCGGCGGGCGGGCGGTTGGACGTAGTGACGATCGTCACGCCGGAATCGAGCAGCGATGTCACCAGCCGCGACAGGATCATCGCGTCGGGGCTGTTGGTGACCATCATCTCGTCGAACGCGAGCAGCCGCGTCTCGTAGGCGATCGCGGTGGCGACAGGGACGATCGGGTCGCCGACTTCCTTGCGGCGCTCGGCGGCGATGCGTGCGTGGACCTCGAGCATGAACTCACCGAAGTGGACGCGGCGCTTCTCCTCGACGGGCGCGTTGGCGAAGAACAGGTCCATCAGCATCGACTTGCCGCGACCGACGCCGCCCCAGAGGTAGACGCCGCGCGGGTCTGGTTTCTTGGAGAAGCGCGCGAAGAAGCCAGTGGACTTGGGGGTGGCGAGTTCGGTGGCGAGGGTGTTAAGGCGCGCGGCGGCGGCGGCCTGTTCGGGGTCGGGGCGGAGTTCGCCTGACGCTACGAGCGCCTCATAGGCTTTGAGTACCGTCATTTCCGTTCCCCCGCGCAGGCGGGGGCCCAGGCCCCCAGGCGTTGTATGTGTGGCTCCTGGACTCCCGCGTGCGCGGGAGAACAGAGAAATGCCGGTGCTATCTGGCAGTCGGCTTGCGGATCGTGGCCGAGAAGGCGGCGATCTTGGTTTCGTCGTCCCCTTGCACCACGAGGCCCCGCAGGAACAAGAGGCGGCCGGTTTCCTTGAGCACCTCAACCTGCGCCTCGATCGGCTCGCCGACGCGGCCGCCGCCGATGAACTGCGTGTTGAGATCGAGCGTGACTGCGGTGCCGGCGGTGATCAGGCCGAAGCCTCTTGCGGCTGCGAACAAGGCGACGTCGATGAACGCGAGGAGCGCGCCGCCGTGGACGTTGTTCTGGAGGTTGGAATGGCGATGCTCGGGGGTGATGCGGACGCGGACGGTGGGGCCGTCGACGCGGTAGAGCATGGGGCCGAGCAACGTGTTGAAGCGGGTGGGGTCGGAGAGCGACCAGCTGCGCCAGCCTGAGTTGGCGGGGTCTTCGGCTTCGACGAAATGGGGTTTGTCAGTCATAAATTCCGTTCATCCCGAGTAGGCATCGAGCTTGTCGAGATGACGTATCGAATGACGTGTACCCCGATACGAGCTCTCGACTACGCTCGATCTCTACTCGGCACGAACGGGGTGGGGGGAAGGCAGGTCTTACCCCCCCCTAAGTCGGGAAAGGTAGGCCCCTCCCCCAACCGACCGGATCAGACGATCCGTTCGGCTTCCATCTTCTTGATCTCGGCGATCGCCTTGGCGGGGTTGAGACCCTTGGGGCACGCGTTCGCGCAGTTCATGATCGTGTGGCAGCGATACAGGCGGAACGGATCCTCGAGTTCGTCGAGGCGCTCGCCGGTCATCTCGTCGCGGCTGTCGGCGAGCCAGCGATAGGCCTGCAACAGGATTGCAGGGCCGAGGAACTTGTCGGCGTTCCACCAATAGCTCGGGCACGAGGTCGAGCAGCAGGCGCACAGGATGCACTCGTACAGGCCATCGAGCTTCGAGCGATCTTCCGGCGACTGGAGGCGCTCCTTGCCCGAGGGCGGCGGGGTGACGGTCTGCAGCCACGGCTTGATCGACGAATATTGCGCGTAGAAATGCGTGAAGTCGGGGACCAGATCCTTGATCACGTCCATGTGCGGCAGCGGCGTGATCTGGACCTCGCCCTTGCAATCCTCGATCGCGGTGGTGCAGGCTAGGCCGTTCTTGCCGTTGATGTTCATCGAGCACGAGCCGCAAATGCCCTCGCGGCACGACCGGCGGAAGGTGAGCGAGGAATCCTGCTCGCTCTTCATCTTGATCAGTGCGTCGAGCACCATCGGGCCGGTGTCGTCGAGATCGAGCTCGAAATTATCGTAGCGCGGGTTCTCGCCGCTGTCCGGATCGTAGCGGTAGACCTTGAACGATTTGAGACGCTTACCCCCGCTGGTCGAGGCGTGCTTGACGCCCTTCTTGACGACGCTGTTTTTCGGGAGCGAGAATTCGGCCATTGCGAGCGGTCCGTCCGTGGTGTGATTATAGGTTGTCAGAGCCGATACATGACAGGGGCCCTCCCCGCAAATCCTTAGCTTCGCGGGTGCAACATGCGTCACACCCGCTGTCGCGTTGCCTTCTACTCTCCGGTCAGATGATGTCGAGGACGAGCCCCAGGTCGCGGGCTTCCTGGGCTTCGATGTACCAGTTGGAGGGGGCCTTCTTCTTCAATTCCTCGAGCGACACCTTCGAGCCCTCGACGATCGCGCGGAAGCCTTCCTCCTGGATGTTGATCGAGTCCTCGATCTCGTGGAGCTTGGCCTTGAGCGTGTAGGACAGCGTGTTGAGCGGGCCGTTGAGTTCGATCGTGCTCTGCATCTGGCGCTCGTGGATCATGACGCGGCTGTTGCGGGTGAGGAAGCGGCTGTCGACCGGGAAAGCGGACATGAACGTCGCGCCCGCGGAGTAGACCGCGACCTTGCCGAGGAAGAGCGTCTCGCGGCCGGTATATTCGCGGAGCAGGCGGATGTTGTCGCCCATCGCGCGGGCGACTTCGGGGTCGCCGCCGAGCGTGGTGATCGAGACGACCAGCGGGCCTTCGGTGGGGGCGGCGACGAGTTGCGACTTGAAAGTGTCGTACATCGCGTCGTCGACGGGGCCGTGGAGGTGGATGTGGGGGGCGGCCAGCAACGGGTAGTTGCGGGCGTTCGAAGCGGGGGATGTGTCGGTCATGCCGCGGCAAACTTTTGCGGGGGCGGTGGGTTCCGAACAGGTTGCTGCACATCAGCACAGTGATCTGGTGTGACCTGTTCGACGTGCTATAGACTGGTCATGATCGAAACCATATTTGCCGGCGCGACGGTGAGCATCAGCGACCTGAAGAAGAACCCCTCCGGCGTCATCGAGGCTGCGGGCGGGTTTCCAGTGGCTGTGCTCAATCGGAATACGCCCGCCGCGTATCTCGTGCCGGCAGCGGCGTGGGAGGAATTGATGGATCGGTTGGAGGACGTCGAACTAGCAGACCTGGTGCGGGCGCGTGCCGACGAGGTGCCGGTCGCGGTGTCGCTTGGCGACCTATAGCCTCGCTTTCCTGCCAAGCGCGCTGCGGGAGTGGGAGAAGCTTGGCGCCAATGTTCGCGAGCAGTTCAAGGCGAAGCTGACCGAGCGGTTGGGCGAGCCACATATTGCGAGTGCGCGACTGAGTGGGATGGCCGGCTGCTACAAGATCAAGCTGAGGGCTGCGGGGTATCGACTTGTGTACCGGGTGGACGATGGCCTGGTGACGGTGATCGTCGTGGCGGTCGGGCGGCGGGACCGAAATCTGGTGTACAAGATCGCGGCTGGGCGGCTCGATTAGTCGTCGGCGTTGCGCCTGAAGCTTGTTTCCCCGCGAAGGCGGGGATCCAGACTGGGCTCCCGCCTTCGCGGGAGAACAAGGAAGAGGGTCAGGCCTTCTCGGCCGTGCGCTTATATTGGAGAATCCAGCCGACAAGGCCGCCGGGGACGCCGCCTACCAGCGAGAAGAGCGCGTAGAAGGTGATCGCTATTTTTTGCGGTTCTTCGCCCACACCGCGGCTTTCGATGCCGAAGACGTAGATCGCGGTCACTACCGCGACGACCGCCGGCCACAGGAAGCCGGCGATCATCGGTTGGAAACGCGTCAGGAGCCCCACCGCGACGGGCACGAGGAACCCGATCGCGATGATGGCCCAGGTCATTAGTATACCCGCTTCTTGGGCTTGATGTAGTCGATGTCGTCGGTGAGCGTGTAGTCGTGGACCGGGCGGAAATCGATCTTGGTCTCGCCGCCCTTGCCGCCCCAGCCGTTGAAGGTGGTGATGGTGTGCTTCATCCAGTTCGCGTCGTCGCGCTCGGGGAAATCCTCGTGCATGTGTGCGCCGCGCGATTCGGTGCGGTTGGCCGCCGAGTTCATCGTCACGACCGCCTGGCCGATCAGATTGTCGAGTTCCATCGTCTCGACCAGATCGGTGTTCCAGATCATGCTGCGATCCTTCACGGCGACGTCGGTCATCCGGCTGTAGATCCCGGCCATCTTCTCGACGCCCTGGTTCAGGAGCTCGGTGTCGCGGAACACGGCGCAATGCTTCTGCATGGTCTGCTGCATGTCGAGACGGATCTGCGCGGTCGGCGAACCGCCCGACGCATTGCGGAAATGGTCGAGACGCGTCAGCGCGAGGTCTTCCGACCCCTTGGGCAGCGGCGCGTGCGCCGTACCGGGCTTCAGCGTGTCCTTGATCCGCAGACCGGTCGCACGACCGAACACCACGAGATCGATCAGGCTGTTCGAGCCGAGCCGATTGGCACCGTGGACCGAGACGCAAGCCGCTTCACCGACCGCGAACAGGCCGGGGACGACCGCGTCGGGGTTGCCGTCGACGAGGTTGACGACTTCGCCGTGGAAGTTGGTCGGGATGCCGCCCATGTTGTAGTGCACGGTCGGCGTGACGGGCAGCGGCTGACGCGTGAGATCGACGCCGGCAAAGACTTTCCCAGTTTCGGTGATACCCGGCAGGCGCTCGGCGAGCACCTTGGGATCGATGTGATCGAGATGCAGGAAGATGTGGTCGCCGTTCTTGCCGACGCCGCGGCCTTCGCGCATTTCGAGCGCCATCGAGCGGCTGACGACGTCGCGCGAGGCGAGGTCCTTTGCCGACGGGGCATAGCGCTCCATGAAGCGCTCGCCCTCGGAGTTGGTCAGGTAACCGCCCTCACCGCGTGCGCCCTCGGTGATGAGCACGCCCGCGCCGTAGATGCCGGTCGGGTGGAACTGGACGAACTCCATGTCCTGGAGCGGCAGGCCGGCGCGGAGCACCATCGCGTTGCCGTCGCCGGTGCAGGTGTGCGCCGAGGTCGCCGAGAAATAGACGCGGCCGTAGCCGCCGGTGGCGAGCACGGTCTGGTGGCTGCGGAAGCGGTGGATCGAGCCGTCCTCCATGCACAGCGCGATGACGCCGCGGCAGACGCCGTTTTCCATGATCAGGTCGAGCGCGAAATACTCGACGAAGAAGTCCGTGTTGTACTTCAGGCTCTGCTGATACAGCGCGTGGAGCATGGCGTGGCCGGTGCGGTCGGCGGCGGCGGCGGTGCGCTGGACCGGAGGCCCCTCGCCCATGTTCTGCATGTGGCCGCCGAACGGACGCTGATAGATCGTGCCGTTCTCGTTACGGCTGAACGGCATGCCGGCATGTTCGAGCTCGTAGACCGCCTGCGGGGCCTCGCGGCACAGATACTCGATCGCGTCCTGGTCGCCAAGCCAGTCAGAACCCTTGACGGTGTCGAACATGTGCCAGGTCCAGTGATCCGGCGAGTTGTTGCCGAGCGAGGCGGCGATGCCACCCTGGGCTGCGACGGTATGGCTGCGGGTCGGAAAGACCTTGGTGATGCACGCGGTCTTCAGGCCGCTCTCGGCGATGCCCATCGTGGCGCGCAGGCCGGAGCCGCCGGCACCGACGACGACCGCATCATAGGTATGATCGATGATCTTGTAGGCAGCTGACATTACGCGGGAGCTCCGGAGAAGGCGACCTTCAGGATCGCGAACAGGGCGATGCCGCCCAGCGTGAAGGTGAACAGGTTGAGGAGGATCATCGTCACGACACGGCTTTCGTCGTGCATGTAATCCTCGATCACGACCTGAAGACCGAGACGGAAGTGATAGAAGACCGACAGGATCAGCAGCGCCATCGGCACCGCGACCCAGGCCGATTGCAGCCACAGATGGACCGCGGCGTAATCATAGCCGGGCATCCGCGCGACCGAGATCATCAGCCAGAGCATGAGGAACAGGTTCGCACCCGCCGTCAGGCGCTGCTGCCACCAATGATGCGCGCCGTGCTTGGCGCTGCCGAGGCCGCGGACGCGACCGATTGCCGTACCCGAACCCATTACTTGATCCCCATGTAGAGCCAGAACACGACCGTCAGCGCGACGGACGCGACCATCGTCGCGAGCGCGCCCATCTTGTTCCGCTTCAGTTCGTAGCCCGCGCCGGTGTCGAGCACGAAGTGGCGGATGCCGGTCATCATGTGCTGGAACAGCGACAGCGTCAGCCCGACCGCGACGACATAGCCGAGGATGTTGAGCCGGCCCGTCTCGGTGGTGAACACGTCGACGAAGGTCGCATAGGCCTGATCGCCCGCGGCGATCGCCGCGAGCCACCAGACGAGCAGCAAGCTACCGACGGTCGCCATCCCGCTGCCGGTCACGCGGTGCAGGATCGAGACCAGCATGTGCGGGCCCCATTTATAGACCTGCAGATGGGGAGATAGCGGGCGTGCCGGATTGCGCGATGCCAAGGGCGGAGTCCTCGATCGTAAAAAAGATGGTTGCGCCGACCTATTAGACTCCGCGTGCTGCGATGCAACCCATTGGCCGCCCATCTGTAACCCAAGGCAATCGCGCGTTACCCGCGTCGAGGTCGTGCACGGTGGGCGAAGATTACCATCGATCCCTAACCAGCTCTTAAACAATAGGCGGTAGCGCTGGACGGGCAAAACCCGATTTCGGAGTCCACCGCCTTGACCAAAGACCTGCCGACGCTCGGCTCGATCGCCGCCACCGTCGACATCCCGGCGCGGCTGCGGGTGTTCGATTTCGATGGTTCGCTTGCAGTGGCGAGCCGCGAAGTGTGGGACGCACTCGAGCCCGAGATCGCGATCGTCTCGAAAGCCTATTGGGAGCAATGGCTTCGGTGCTTCGCGGACGAGCGTCTCTGGGCGCCGAGCGAGACCGAAAAGATGATCGAGATCGGCTGCACGTTCCTGAGAAACCGGTTTCTGGATACCGCGGGCCGGGCCTGGATCGAATCGGTCGAGCGGTCGGTCGCCGCGGCCTATGCGGCGGACGTATCGCCGATGGCGCTGCTGTCGATGATCAGCGCGAGCGACCGGGCCGCGCTCGACGTGCTGATGCGCCGCGTCGACCGCGAGGGCGTCAAGCTGCCGCGCTACATCGACACGCTGATGCGACTGTCCGCGCTGGAGGGCGAGATCACCGTCGCGATCTACAACAATTACCGTGCGCACTCCGCACAGGTCGGTCGCGATACGCTGGCGGCGGAATTCCGCGACGGCATCGCGGCGATGGTCGAGACCGCGACCAACGAGGGGCATACGTTGCGCGAACAGGCGGTCCGAAGCTCGGCATCGACTCGCGCGGTGCTGGGCAAGGCGAGCGAAGTCGCCGCGGCCGCCGAGCAATCCGCCGTGGCGATGCGCGAGGCGGCGCAGACCGCCGCCGGGCTGATCCGGGCGATCGAGGATGCGCGGACCGAGGTGGAAGCCGCAGCAGAGATCGCCAATCGGGCGTCGGTACAGGCGGGTGAAGCCGTCGGCATGTCGGAGGCGCTGAGCGATCATGCGAAGTCGATCGAATCAATCCTCAGCCTGATCCGCGATATCGCCGGTCAGACGAACCTGCTGGCGCTGAACGCGACGATCGAGGCGGCGCGCGCAGGCGACGCGGGCCGCGGGTTCGCCGTCGTCGCGCAGGAGGTGAAGAGTCTGGCCAACCAGACCGCGCGCGCGACCGACGACATCGCCGCCAAGATCGCCGCGATCCAGTCCGCCACCCGCGGCACGGTCGAGACCAATGCCAGCATCAAGGCGACCGTCACCGAAGTCCAGGAATCGGCCGATCGCATTCGCTACGCGATGGAGGCGCAGGCGCAGACCGTGACGGCGATCACCGCCGCGGTCGACGAAACCGCGCTTGCCGCCGATTCGATGTCGACGACGATCGCCGCGATCCGCGAGGATACCGAAACCGTCGCGAGCGAGATCGACGGCGTCGGCCGCGGCTTCGACGTGCTCGATGGACGGCTGAGCAATCTGAAGAACAGCGCCGGCGATTTCGTCGCCAAAGTCGCTGCATAACGAGCCTTGGGAGAGGTCATGACTGCGGATACCGCGCTGGCGACGCCAATGCGTTCGGCCAGATCGCTGCGCGAGCGCGTCGGCGACTATGATTGGGACGGGCTGATCGCGCCGGCCTGCGCCACGCTCAGCGCGTTGCTCGACGAGGACGATCACCGGCGGATCGGCGAGATGTTCTGGCGGCATTATCTGTCGCTCGACGCGGTGCGCCATATCGCAGCCCAGATCACGCCCGACCGGCTCGAACGGCGGATCGCCCAGAGCGCGGTCTATGCGCGGATGCGGTACCTGTCGCCGTATGACGAGGCGTGCGAGGCGATGGCGATCGACCATGCGGAGAGTTCGCGCCAGTCGGGTATCCCCCTGCCCGCGCTGCTGTCGGCCGCCGCTTTTGCCCATAGCGCGACGCTGAACCTGGTCGTCGACCGCCTCGGCACCGACACCGCGACGATGCGGATCGTGGCGGATGCGGTACAGCGGCTCGCGCTGATCGAGGCGGACATCATGGCCTCGTATCTCGGCGCGACCGACACCGAGGCGGCACGCGCCGAACGGGGCACGCGGGCATCCGACTTTCGCAAGCGCATCGCCGCGTCAATCGAGGACACCGCCGCTCTGGGCGCGCGAATCCGCGTGCAGGCGGCGGCGGCATCGTCCTCGACACGCGGCGTCCTGAGCAAGGCGAGCGAGGTCGCCGCGGCCGCGGAACAATCGGCCCTGGCGATGCGCGAGGCGGCGCAGACCGCCGCCGGGCTGATCCGGGCGATCGAGGATGCGCGGACCGAAGTGGAGGCCGCGGCAGAGATCGCGACCCGCGCCTCGGCGCAGGCGGGCGAAGCGGTCGGCATGTCTGAGACCCTGAGCGAGCATGCGAAGTCGATCGAATCGATCCTCGGGTTGATCCGCAGCATCGCCGGGCAGACCAACCTGCTGGCGCTCAACGCGACGATCGAGGCGGCACGAGCGGGCGATGCCGGGCGCGGCTTCGCGGTGGTGGCGCAGGAGGTGAAATCGCTGGCCAACCAGACCGCGCGCGCGACCGATGACATTGCCGGCAAGATCGCCGCGATCCAGGCGGCGACACGCTCGACCGTCGTGACCAACGCCTCGATCAAGTCGACGGTCGCGGAGGTCCAGGAGAGCGCCGACCGGATCAGGTTTGCGATGTACGCGCAGGCGCAGACCGTCACCGCGATCACTGCAGCGGTCGACGAGACGGCGCTGGCGGCGGACGCGATGTCGACGACGATCGCCGCGATCCGCCAGGATACCGAAGGGGTGGCGGTCGAGATCGATCAGCTTGGGCACGGCTTTTGCGCGGTGGACGACAAGCTGGGTGTGCTGCGCGGCGCGGCGGACGGGTTTTCGGCGAGCGTGGCTTGAGGACGGCGTCCTTCTATCAGGGGCGCGATCGAAGAATTTCTCGCGCAGAGGCGCAGAGGACGCAGAGACTTTCGCGGAACCGCAGGTTCTCAAAATCGCAGTATTGTCGCGCCCTCGCCTCAATGTGTACGCACTCTGCGTCCTCCGCGCCTCTGCGCGAACCCATTTCTCACTTGGTCTCAGGTGACGGCATCAGCCTGCGGCGCTAGAGCGCTGGCATGACTATTCTTCTTACCGGCTCCAGCCGCGGTATCGGCGCGGCTATTTATGCGGCCCTGACCAGCGCGGGCGCTTCCGTCATCGGGCATGGGACCGCCAGCGGTATTCCGGCCGATTTTAGCGATCCTGCGGGGCCGACTGCGTTGTGGAACGCGGCGCTGGAGCAAGCTGGCGGCGCGATCGATGTGCTCATCAACAATGCTGGCGTGTTCGAGGCGGCAGCGCTCGCCGATGACGACTGGACCGCGCAGTGGGAGCGGACGATGCGGATCAACCTGACCGCATCGGCGGAGCTGTGTCGGTTGGCGGTGCTGCATTGGCAGGCTCGGGGTGTCGGCGGGCGGATCGTCAATATCGCGAGCCGGGCGGCGTATCGCGGGGACTCGCCGGCGCACTGGCATTATGCCGCGTCGAAGGCTGGCATGGTGGCGATGACCAAGACCATTGCTCGAGGCTATGCTCGGGAGGGCATTCTGGCGTTTGCGGTGTGCCCGGGGTTCACGATGACCGGGATGGCGAAGCACTATCTGTCGAGCCGTGGCGGCGATGCGTTGCTGGCGGATATTCCGCTCGGGCGGGTCGCGGCGCCTGAAGAGATCGCGGCGGCGGCGAAGTTTTTGGCGTTGGAGGCGCCGGCCTCGATGACTGGGTCGGTGATCGACGTGAACGGGGCGAGCTATGTCCGATAGTTGGAAGCTCACCCTCCCCTGCACGCGGGCGGAGGCGGAGGCGATCGATGCGAGCGATGATCTGACGATCGATGGCGTGTTGATGACGACCGAGGAGATCGAGGACGACGTCGAATCGTGGCGGCTCGATGCGTATTTCGAGCATGAGCCGACGGCGGATACGGTCGCGGCGGTGCGGGCGCTGGTGCCAAGTGCGGCGGGGGCTGAGATCGCGGTCGAGCGGTTGGATGATGCGGACTGGGTGACGATGAGCCAGGCTGGGCTCGAGCCTTTGTCGGTGGGGCGGTTCTTCGTGCATACCGGCGCGCATTCGGGCGCGGTGCCGGCGGACCAGCGGGCGTTTTTGATCGAGGCTAGCCGGGCGTTCGGGACGGGGCATCACGAGACGACCAGTGGGTGTCTGGCGATGCTCGACGGGTTGGCGGATGCATCGTTTGCGAACGTGATCGATATCGGGACTGGGACGGGATTGCTTGCGTTTGCGGCGGCGCATCTTTGGCCTGAGGCCAGTGTGATGGGGACGGATATCGATCCGGTCTCGATCGATGTGACGGCGGAGAATGCCGCGCTCAATGGGGTCGAGGGGATCGATCTGGTGGTCGCGGACGGTACGCTGGACGATGCGATCGTGGTTCGCGCTCCGTATGATCTGGTGATCGCGAATATTCTGGCGGGGCCGCTGGTGTCGATGGCGCCGGAGATCGCTTCGATTTCGGATGTGGGGGCTACGATCGTGCTGGCCGGGTTGCTGGAGACGCAGCGGGCCGGGGTGGTGGCTGCGTATGAGGCTTGCGGGTGTTCGCTCGAGGCGGTCGACCGGCGGGGGGATTGGAGTGTGCTTCGGTTGCGCGCTGGGGCGGTGCGGTTCGTGGCGGAGGGGCCGTTCGATCCTAAGGGGCGTGATGGGTGGGCGTTGGATATTTGAGCCTACGGTAAAAGATTGTTCCCCCGCGAAGGCGGGGGTCCAGTCTGGGCCCCCGCCTTCGCGGGGGAACAATCTTTTGGGGAGGGAGGCCTCACCCCACGCCTAACACCACCCCGGCGGAAGCCGGGGCCCAATTGGGATGGCGGTGCGGCTCTATTTTGGAGGTTCGCCCAATTGGGCCCCGGCCTTCGCCGGGGTGGTGCTTCTGGTTTAAGCGCTGAGTTTCGCGTTCGCGTACGCCTGCGTGCCCTCGGTGAGCACCACATCCCCCGGCTCGATCCGCGCGACGGGAATATCCGGGAGCGCCTTCAGCTCTTCGTACAGCGGCGCGAAGTCTGTCTCTACCGTCAGCCTCAGCAACTCCTCGAAGCTCGGGATGACGAAGTAATTCTGCTGGAAATCGTCGATCCGGTATTCGGTGCGCATAACCCGGGCGAGGTCGAGCGCGATCCGATTGGGGCTCGGATCGTCGAGCGCGAACCGCGTTTCCGCGTAGCTGGAGACGATCCCCGACCCATAGATGCGCAGGCCTTCGGGTTCTGCGATCAGGCCGAACTCGACCGTGTACCAGTAAAGCCGTCCCAGATACTTCAGCGCGTCGAGCCCCAGCGCGCGCTGGCCGCCGCGGCCGTAGGCGGCGAGGTAGTCGGCGAAGACCGGGTCGGCGAGCATCGGCACGTGGCCGAACACGTCGTGGAAGACGTCGGGTTCCTGGAGATAATCGAGCTGGTCGGGGCGGCGGATGAAGTTGCCGGCGACGAAGCGGCGATTGGCCATGTGGTCGAAGAACACGTCGTCGGGGACGAGGCCGGGCACCGCGACGACCGACCAGCCGGTGAGCTTGGTCAGGCGTTCGGAGAGCTCCTCGAAATCGGGGATGCCGGGCTTCGACAGCTTCAGCACGTCGAGCCCGCGCAGCCACGCGTTCGAGGCGCGGCCGGGGAGCAGCTTCGACTGGCGCGCGAAGAGCGTGTCCCAGGTCGCGTGATCCTCCGCGGTGTAATCCGCCCAGTTCTGCGGGATCGTCCAGTCGGGCGCGCCTTCGGGCGGGGTGCTCAGCACATGTGTGTCATTGGCCATGCGGCTGGTCTAGCATGACGGAATGAAGACGGAAACGCGTTGGGTTAAGTCGATTTTATGGGCGGTCGCGGCGGTGTTCGGGGTGGTCGCGAGCTATGCGGTAGCGGGGCTGGTTGGTGGGTCGATCCCGAGCAACCGCAACTGGCGGGCGCCGGCCGAGGGGGTTCATATCTTCGTCGAGAGCAACGGCGTGCATACCGGGATCATCGTGCCGAAGGTGGCGGCGGGGGTGGACTGGCGCGGGGTGGCTCGGGCGGAGGATCTGCGTGATCCGCGGTATGGCGCGTTCGATCATGTGGCGTTCGGGTGGGGGGAGAAGACGTTTTATCTCGAGACGCCGACGTGGGCGGACGTGAAGCTGCGCACCGTGGTTGCTTCGGCGGTCGGGAGTGATCGGACGTTGATGCATGTCGAGCATCTGCCGAGGCCGCGTGCGGGGGACGGGGCTCGGGAGATCGTGGTCACGCCGGCGCAGTATCGGCGGTTGGCGGCGTATATCCGGGCTAGCTTTCGCGATGGGGGTGCGCGGTATCGGGGGTATACCGGGTATGATGCGTTTTATGAGGCTAGCGGGCGGTATAGCGCGGTGCGGACGTGTAATGCTTGGACGGGGGATGCTCTGCGGTTTGCGGGGGTTCGGGTTGGTTGGTGGACGCCGTTTCCGGTTACTGTGATGGGGTGGTTTTGAGGAGTGTGCTCCCGAGAGTTTGTTCTCCCGCGAAGGCGGGAGTCCAGACTGGGCTCCGGCCTTCGCGGGAGAACAAGGAAGCGGGATGCGGTATCAGTTTTAGCCCCCCCGGCGGAGGCCGGGGTCCAATTGGGGAACGTTGCTGATTGAGTGCAGCGCGTAGTTACCTCCGTTCGCCCAATTGGGCCCCGGCCTTCGCCGGGGGGGTATTAGGGAAGCGGGGTGGTGGTGGTACTGGAGGGAAGACGACGCGCTAGGTCGGTCAGTTCCCGGTGCGGTAGTCCTGGTATTGGCCGCATTCCGACCGCTGCGGGTCGCGCTTGCAGCGCTTCACCAGTTCCTTGCGCTGCTTGCCCTCTTCGGCTTCCTGTTTGCGCATCTTCTTGCCGTAGTTGCGGTCCGATTCTTCCTGGCTGGTGGTGGTCCAGTCGACCGCCTTGCCGGCGACCTGGAACGGTGCCTTCACGATCGAGGTTGCTGTGCTGATGCAGCCACTTACGAGGAACGGCAGCACCGCGAGTACGGGAAGAACCTTACGCATTTACTTTACTCCTGCACGCACGGTTCCATGGGCTCGGTCGCGCGCTTGTGCCCCGTATAGCGGAAAGTCGGTGAAGAAACCGTCGATACCTTGTGCAAGGCCGGCGTCGATCTCGGCGGCGATGTCGCCGTGGGCTGCGGGGTCGGTGCCGCGGCGGAAGCGGGTCGGTTCGAAATAGTTTTCCGCGCGGTAGGTCCAGGGGTGGACGCGTAGACCCGCCGCGTGCGCTTCGGCGACCAGCGTCGTCGGGGTCGCGTCGGTCCAGAGCATGCTCTTGTTCGGGCCGATGCCGTAGGCATAGGCGGCGACCGCCTTGAGACCCTCGGGCGCGATCATCGCCTTGTAGCTCGGCTGCGCGCCGTCGGCGGGACCACCCTCCCCGTCCATGAGCTGGATCAGGCGGACTTTGGTCATCTTGTGGAGGCGCTGGAGGTTGGCGACCTCGAACGACTGGATGAACACCGGCGCTTTGGCCGAATCCCAACCGGCCTCGCGCAGTTCGGCGACCAGTTTCGCGTCGAGCGGGTGGCCGATCTTGGCGAAATAGGTCGGATGCTTGGTCTCGGGATAGATGCCGATCGTCCGGCCCGTCTCGATCGTGCGGCGCTTGGCGAGCGCGATGATCTCGGCGAGCGTCGGGATTGCGAATTGGCCGTCATAGGTGGTGTTCGCGGGGCGAAGCTTTGGCAGGCGTTCCTTCGCGCGCAGCGTCTTCAGTTCGGCGAGCGTGAAGTCCTCGACGAACCAGCCGGTCATCGTCTGGCCGTCGATCGTCTTGGTGGTTTTCCGGCCTGCGAACTCGGGGTGGTCGGCGACGTTGGTCGTCTCGGCGATGTTGTTCTCGTGGCGCGCGACGAGGACGTCGTCCTTGGTTGGCACCAGATCGGGCTCGATGAAGTCCGCGCCCTGGTCGATCGCCAGCGAGTACGCCGCCAGCGTGTGCTCGGGGCGGAGACCGCTCGCGCCGCGGTGCGCGATCACGATTGGGGGCGACAATCGGGGAGAAGCTGGCGTCATCGCAACAGTTTGCCCGCTCAGCGCTATGAACGCCAGCGTACCAACACGTGAGAGCTTGTCGCAATAGGAAACGATCGGTCGCATCGGCGTTAAGTCCTCGAAATCCGTACATTCCCGGCACATTCAACCAGGGGCACCGCCATGCATTTCACGATCAATGGTCAATCATATGACGCCGAGCCCGATATTCGTACGTCGGTGCTCGACCTGTGCCGCGAGCATCTCGGGCTGACGGGGTCGAAGAAGGGCTGCGATCATGGCCAGTGCGGTGCGTGCACGGTGCTGATCAACGGGCGTCGCGTCAATTCCTGCCTGACGCTCGCGGTGATGCACCAGGACGACGAGATCACGACGATCGAGGGCATCGGCCAGCCGGGCAACCTTCACGCGTTGCAGGACGCGTTCGTGCGGAATGACGGGTATCAGTGCGGCTATTGCACGCCGGGGCAGATCTGTTCGGCGGTCGGCATGCTCGACGAGGTCAAGAAGGGCTGGGCCAGCTATGCGTCGGGCGACCTGACCGATCCGAAGTTCGACGATGCCGAGATTTCCGAGCGCATGAGCGGCAACCTGTGCCGCTGCGCCGCCTATCCCAACATCGTCGATGCGATCCGCGAAGTCGGTGGTGCCGAGCCCGCAGGCCGGACCGCGGACGAGAAGGACGCCGCGATGGAAGCCAACGCGCGTGGGGAGCTGGTGGCATGAAGACCTTCACGTACGAGAAGCCCGCGACGCCCGAGGCTGCGGTCAAGGATATCGATACCGTTGGTGCGAAGTTCATCGCGGGCGGCACCAATCTGCTCGACCTCATGAAGTTGCAGGTCGAGACGCCGGACAAGCTGGTCGACATCTCGCGGCTCGATCTCGCGAAGATCGAGGAGCGCGAGGATGGCGGGCTGACGATCGGTGCGCTGGTGCCGAACAGCGATCTCGCCGCCGATCGTCGTGTCGTCGCCAAATACGAGGTGCTGAGCCGCGCGTTGCTCGCCGGTGCGTCGGGGCAGTTGCGCAATAAGGCGTCGACCGGGGGCAATCTGCTCCAGCGGACGCGGTGCTATTATTTCTACGACACTGCGGCGGCGTGCAACAAGCGCGAGCCCGGTAGCGGCTGTTCGGCAATCGGCGGCTTCAACCGCATCCTCGCCGTGCTGGGGACGAGCGAGCATTGCATCGCGACGCATCCGAGCGACATGGCGGTGGCGATGCGTGCGCTCGACGCGACGATCGTGACGCTGAAGGCGGATGGCGATCGTCGGCGGATCTCGATTCACGACTTCTATCGCCTGCCGGGCGACACGCCGCAGATCGAGAACGCGCTCGAAGCGGGTGAACTGATTACGCACATCGAGCTGCCGGCACCGGTCAAGGGCAAGCAGGAATACCGCAAGGTCCGCGATCGTGCGTCCTATGCGTTCGCGCTCGTATCGGTGGCGGCGATCGTCGATGTGCAGGACGGCGTGATCGCGTCGGCCTCGCTCGCGTTCGGCGGGCTCGGGCCGATGCCGTGGCGCAATCCGGCGGTCGAGGCGGCGCTGGTCGGCAAGGCGCCGTCCGATGCCGTGTTCGAGGCTGCGGCGACTGCATTGCTTGCCGACGCCAAGGGCTATGGCTCGAACGACTTCAAGATCCCCCTCGCCCGTCGCACGCTGATCGCGACACTGCGCAACGTCACGGGAGCATAAGCATGTTTGGTCTTGGCACTACGAATAGCCTGACGATGGACAAGCCGCATCCGGACAGTCTTCTGGATACGGGCGTGCAGGGCGTCATCGGCAAGCCGCTCGACCGAATTGACGGTCCGCTGAAGGTTACGGGCACGGCGACCTATGCTGCGGAATACCAGTTCGCCAACATGGCGTATGGCGTACTAGTCGGCACGAAGATCTCGGCGGGCAAGGTCGTCTCGATCGACGTCGATGCGGTCAAGGCGATCCCCGGCGTGATCGACGTCGTCACCGATTTCGACCAGTTCATCCGCGTCTCGGCGCAGGGCGGCGCGACCGATGCACCGACGCAGGGCGTGAAGGACATCGCGTTCTTCGGCCAGATCGTCGCGATCGTGCTCGCCGAGAGCTTCGAGGTCGCGCGCGATGCGGCGGCGCGCCTGCCGATCGAGTATGACGAGGCCGAGGGTCAGTACGACTTCGCCGCGCACCGCGACGAGACGCGGACGCCGCCGGACGATGCGACGCCTGCACACTTCAAGCAGGGCGACGTCGACAAGGCGATGGCCGAGGCGGCGGTGACGATCGATTCGACCTATGTCACGCCGAGCCAGAACTCCGCGGCGATGGAGCCGCATGCCTCGACCGCGGTATGGGAAGAGGACGGTTCGCTGTCGCTATACGGCGCGTACCAGATGCCGACCTCGGATGCGCAGCAGCTGGCGAAGTCGCTGGGGCTGTCCGAGAAGAAGGTGCGGATCATCGCGCGCTATATCGGCGGCGGGTTCGGGTCGAAGCTCGGCATCGCGCCGGAGAGCGTCGCGGCGGCGATCGCGGCGAAGCAGCTCGGCCGTCCGGTCAAGGCGGTGATGTCGCGGCCGCAGGTGTTCGAGGCGACCGTGCGGCGGTCGAATACCGAGCAGCGCGTGCGGCTGGCGGCGGATGCCGACGGCAAGTTGCTGGCGATCGGTCACGAGACGCTGACCTCGAACCAGCCGACCGAGGATTATTTCGAGCCGGCCGGGATCGGCACGCACCTGCTGTACGGCGGTGAGAACCGGCTGATCACGCATGAGGTGGTCGATGTGAACTTCGTGCTGTCGGGCTCGATGCGTGCGCCGGGCGAGGCCGTCGGGATGCTCGCGCTGGAGGGCGCGATGGACGAGCTGGCCGAGAAGCTCGAGATGGATCCGATCGAGCTGCGCAAGCGCAACGATCCGAAGATCGACCCCGAGAAGGACGTGCCTTATTCTTCGCGCAACCTGACGCGTGCGCTCGACGAGGGTGCGAAGAAGTTCGGGTGGGACAAGCGCCAGAAGGCCGGCACGCGGCGCGAGGGCGAGTGGCTGATCGGCATGGGCGTCGCCTCGGCGGTGCGCGGCAACATGATGATGGAATCGTCCGCCAAGGTCGAGATCCATCCGGACGGCTCGGCGACGGTGTCGTCGGCGATGACCGATATCGGCACGGGCAGCTATACGATCCTGGCGCAGATCGCGTCGGAGATCCTAGGGATTCCGGTCGAGAACATCACGATGTCGCTGGGTGATACCAACGATCCTCCGGCCGCTGGTTCGGGCGGGTCGTGGGGCGCGGCGTCTTCGGGTACTGCCGTGTATCTGGCGTGCGAGATGCTGCGCGGAAAGCTGGCCAAGGCGGCTGGCGTCGACGAGGACGGCCTGACTCTGAAGGACGGCAAGGCGATCGGTGACAACCGCTCGACGCCGATCGGCGAGCTTGTTGGGACGGGTCTCGAGGCTACAGGGCACATTAAGCCGGGCAAGCAGGAGAAGGAGACGTCGCAGGCCGGGTTCGGTGCGCATTTCGCGGAGGTCGCGGTCAACGTGATCACCGGCGAGACGCGGGTGCGGCGGATGCTCGGGTCGTTCGCGGCGGGGCGCGTGCTCAACGCGAAGACCGCGCGGTCGCAGTGCCTTGGCGGGATGACCTTCGGGATCGGCACCGCGCTAACCGAGGACCTCGTCCACGACACGCGGACCGGCAAGCTGGTGAACCACGATCTCGGCGAATATCACGTGCCGGCCAATGCGGACGTGCCGCAGATGGACGTCCACTTCGTCGACGAGCGCGATATCCATGCGAACCCGATCCACGCGAAGGGGATCGGCGAGCTGGGGATTTCTGGCGCTGGTGCAGCCGTGGCCAACGCGGTGTATAATGCGACGGGGATCAGGGTGCGCGAGTTCCCGATTACGCTGGACAAGCTGCTGGACCAGTTGCCGGCAGTTTGAGGGCTCGCCTCAAGTAGAGATACCGCTCAAATAGTTACTTCCCCGGGCGGAGGCCAGGGCCCAATTGGGAAGGCTTTGATAACGGAGGATTGTCCGCCGTTACTCTCGTTCCCCAATTGGGCCCCGGCCTTCGCCGGGGTGGTGTTTTGGGGTTGGGCCGTGACCTCGTCAAACGCCCCCGGCCTACCCATATCCTTCCCTCCACCCGAGGACCGCAGAATGAACGAACACGTGATGGATGCGGCGTTTCGGCCGGGGGGTCTCGACCGCGCAAAGCAGGGCGTTCTCGGGCTTGGGCTCGATCGGATCGAGGGGCCGGCGAAGGTCACCGGCGTGGCGGACTATGCGTATGAGGGCACGCCCGATCGCATCGCCTATGCCGCGATCGTTGGCACGCCCGTCGGCAGCGGGCGCATTCTCGGCATCGACGTGAGCGCCGCCGAGGCGTTGCCCGGCGTCATTGCCGTCATCCATAACGATGCGCGCATGCCGGCCGGCGAGTCCAACTCGCGCGCGATGCCGCTGTTCGATACCGACGTCATTCTCCACCTTGGCCAGCCGGTCGCGATCGTTGTCGCTGAGGATCAGGCGATCGCACGCGACGCTGCGGCGCTGGTCGTGGTTCGCACCGAAGCGAGCAAGGATCGGTTCGACGTCCAGGCACAGCCGATCGATACCGCGCCGAAGATCGGCTTCCTGCCGCCGATCGACAATGGCGATCTCGACGCGGTGATGGCGGACGCGGCGGTGACGTTCGACCGCACCTACACGACGCCCGTGCATTTCCCCGCCGCGCTGGAACCGCATGCGACCACCGCGTGGTGGGAGGGCGACAAACTCACCGTGCGGTCGAGCAACCAGGTGATCGGCGGCGCGCGCAAGACGATCGCCAAGGCGCTGAAGATCGATGCGGACGAGGTGCGCGTGCTCGCGCCGTATGTCGGCGGCGGGTTCGGGGGTAAGACCGGTGTCGGTCCCGAGGCGATTCTCGCGGCGATCGCGGCGGAGGTCGTCGGGCGGCCGGTCAAGGTCGCCCTGCCCCGCCGGCAGACCGCCTATATGGTCCACCACCGCTCGCACACGACGCAGCGCATCCGGATCGCGGCCGACGCAAACGGCGTAATCCTCGGCATGGGGCATGAGAGCGTCGTCGCGCAGAACGATGATGGCGAATTTCTCGAGCCGGTGCCGTTCGGGACCTTGCCGCTGTACCGGGGCGACGCGCGGCGGTTCAAGACCGACCTGGTGCGGGTCGACCTGCCTGCGAGCGGTGCGGTGCGGGCGCCGGGCGAGGCGGTCGGGACGTTCGGCGTCGAGTGCGCGATGGACGAACTGGCCGAGCAGCTCGGGATCGATCCGATCGAACTGCGGCGGCGCAACGAGCCCGAGACCGATCCGGTGAGCGGCAAGCCGTTCTCCACCCGGCGGATGCTCGATTGCTACACGCAAGGGGCGGAGCGGTTCGGCTGGCCTGCGAGCGTGCCGGCGCCGGGATCGGTGCGCGACGGCGAATGGCTGGTCGGGATCGGCATGGCGGCGAGCCTGCGCGGCAACTTTACCGTCGAGGCGCAGGCGCGCGTGCGGCTGGAGGCGGATGGCCGCGCGACGGTCGAATGCGACATG
The DNA here is from genome assembly GCF_003050745.1 of Sphingomonas sp. PP-CE-3G-477. Taxonomy (GTDB): domain Bacteria; phylum Pseudomonadota; class Alphaproteobacteria; order Sphingomonadales; family Sphingomonadaceae; genus Sphingomonas. The sequence goes on from NZ_QAOF01000009.1 coordinate 63,081, forward strand.
ACGGACATTGGTACTGGGACGTACACCATCCTCGCGCAGACCGCGGGCGAGATGCTCGGGCTGCCGGTGGCGGACGTGAACGTGCGGCTCGGCGATACCGACTTCCCGCCGAGCGCGGGGTCGGGCGGGTCGTTCGGCGCAGGCAGCGCGTGTTCGGCGGTGGTGCTGGCGTGCGAGGATATCCTTGGCGAACTGGCGTTGCGGATGAACGCCGCGCCCGAGGATCTGAGCCTGCACGATGGCTGCGTGAGTGCTGGTGGTCGGTCGGTGAAGCTGGCGGATCTGGTGCGCGGTGAGCCGATCGTGGCGATGGGTAAGACCGGGCCGGGGGCCGAGAGCAAGCGCACCAGCCAGGCTAGCCACGGCGCGCACTTCGTCGAGGTCGCGGTGAACGCGGTGACGGGCGAGACGCGGGTGCGGCGGATGCTGGGCGTGTTCGATGTCGGGCGGGTGCTCAATCGCAAGACCGCGACGAGCCAGATCACCGGCGGGATGGCCTGGGGAATCGCCTATGCGCTCAGCGAAGAGGGCATCGTCGACACGCGGACGGGGGCGTTCGTGAACCCGGATTTCGGCGAGTATCATGTCGCGGTGAATGCCGACATTCCGCAACTTGAAGTGCATTTTATCGAGGAGATCGACGATTCCGCGAACCCGGTCGGGGCGAAGGGCGTTGGCGAGCTTGGCATCTCTGGCGCGGGGGCTGCGGTGGCGAATGCCATCTACAACGCGACGGGGGTGAGGGTTCGGGACTTTCCGGTGACGCTCGACAAGCTGCTCGAAGGGTTGCCGGCCGTCTGATCCTCCCGGGCACGGGGAGGGGGACCGCGCCCCTTGGCGTGGTGGAGGGGGGCGACCCCAAAGCGTAACGTCTGCGGCTGGCCCCCTCCACCAGCTGCGCTGGTCCCCCTCCCCGCGTGCGGGGAGGATTAGAAAGAGAACGAGACATGGCCGAAAACGATAGCGTGCTCGCTGCTGCGAAGACCTGGAAGGGCGAGAAGATGGCGATCGCCACGGTCGTTTCGACCTGGGGATCCGCGCCGCGCCCCAAGGGGAGCCATATGCTCGTCCATGCCGATGGGCGGTTCGAGGGATCCGTCTCCGGCGGGTGCGTCGAGAGCGATATCCTCGCCACCGCCGCCGAGGTGATCGCCGGCGCGCCGTTCCAGGTGCGCAACTACGGCGTGGCGGATGCGGCGGCGTGGGAAGTCGGGCTGCCGTGCGGCGGCGAGATCGCGGTGATGGTGCAGCCGGTGTCCGCCGAGGGGTTCGATCCCGAGCTGTTCGACCGGATCGCCGATGCGCGCGACCAGGGCGATGCGCTGACGGTGACGACCGATCTCGCGACCGGGCACAGCGATGCGCGGCCGTTGGAGACGGGCGAGGTGTTCGTCAACCGCTACGATCCGCCACGCCGGCTGCTGATCGTCGGCGCGGTACAGATCGCGCAGGCGTTGGCGGGGCTGGCGCGCGAACTCGGGATCGAGACGGTGGTGATCGATCCGCGTGCGCGCTTCCTGACCGAGGAGCGGTTTCCGGGCGTGACGCTCGACGATCGCTGGCCGGACGAGGCGATCGCCGCACTCCGCCCCGGCCCGTCGACCGCGGTCGTCACGCTGAGCCACGACATCAAGATCGACGACCCGGCGCTGATCGCCGCGCTTGCGTCCGATGCTGCGTATGTCGGTGCGCTCGGCAGCCGCAAGAGTCATGCGGCGCGGCGCGAGCGGCTTGCCTCGGAAGGCGTTACGGCGGAGAACATCGACCGGATCGATGCGCCGGTCGGGCTCGACATCGGCGCGATCGGACCATCGGAAATCGCGCTGTCGGTCGCGGCGGCGATGATAGGAGCGTTCAATGATCGCCGCTGAAAACGTCTTCCTCATCCTCCTCGCGGCCGGGCGCTCGGAGCGGTTCGGCATCCCCAACAAGCTCGAGGTGCCGTTTCTCAACAAGCCACTCGGGATGCACGTCATCACCGCGTTCGAGAACATTCCGTTCAAGCGCCGGCTGGTGGTCACCGACGGCTGCAAGCTCGACTTCATCAGCCATCATTTCGAGGTGGTGCACAACGACGATCCGTCGTCGGGGATGTCGCAGTCGGTCAAGCTCGGCGTACAGTGCGCCAAGGACGAGGGTGCGGAGGCGGTGCTGATCGCGCTGGCGGACATGCCACGCGTGACCGCGGCGCATATCTACCGGATGCTCGATGCCGCCGACAGCGCGGACGCGGTGGTCGCGTCGAGCGATGGCGAGAAGCCGAGCCCCCCTGCCCTGTTCGGGCGCGAGCGGTTCGATTTCCTGCTGACGCTGGACGGCGATGCGGGCGCGCGCGATCTGGTGAAGGCGGGGCGGCACGTCGTGACCGCGCCCGCCGAGCTGATCGACATCGATACGCCCGAGGATCTGGACCGGCTGCAGGCGCTGGTCCGCGATCCCAAGGCGGCGATCACTCGTGCCTTAACGCGTCGATAGGGTTCATCGCCGCCGCGCGTCGTGCCGGGAAATAGCCGAAGACGACGCCGATCACTGCGGAGATCGCGAACGCGAAGATGTTGATCTCGGGCACGAACAGCCACTGAACCTTGATCAGCGGCGCGATGATCGCGATCGCCGCCTGCGCGACAATCAGACCGATGACGCCACCGAGGCACGACAGCGCGATCGCCTCGACGAGGAACTGCAACAGCACTTCTCGCGCGACTGCACCGATGGCCAAGCGTATGCCGATCTCGCGCGTGCGCTCGGTGACCGATACCAGCATGATGTTCATGATGCCGATCCCGCCGACCACCAGGCTGATCCCGGCGACCGCGGCGACGATGCCGGTGAGCAGGGTCGTCGTGCCGGTCAGCGTGTCCGAGATCTGCTTGGTATCGAAGATGTTGAAGTCGTCTTCCTTGCCCGCAGTGATCGTGCGGCGCTCACGCAGCAGGTCGGTGATCGAGGCCTGTACGGTCGAGGTCGAGAATTTCTGATCTACGCCGACGAGTATCAGGCGGATGTCCCGGCTGCCGGTGAAGCGGCGCTGGACCGCCTTGATCGGCATGATGACGACATCGTCCTGATCGCCGCCGAAGCCAGCCTGGCCGCGAGTCGAGAGGACACCGATCACGTCGCAACTGATCGCGCCGATCCGCATTCGCAGGCCGACCGCGTCTCCCCCGCGGAAGAGGTTGGTGCGGACCGTGTTGCCGATGATGCAGACGGCCTTCCCCGCGGCTTCCTCGATCGGTGAGAAGAGGCGGCCCGAATCGAGCGGCCAGGGCTGGACCTGAAAATAGGCCGAGGTGGTGCCGTTTATCGTGGTCGACCAGTTGGCGCCCTCGTAGATCGCGGTGGCGGTGGCTTGAGCCTGCGGCGCGACCGCGGTGACGCCGGCAATCTGGTTGGCGATCGCGTCGACGTCCTCGGGCTTGAAGTCGGGCGGACGCGGGCCCCCGCCGCCGCGGCCGAAGCCCTGGCCGGGACGGATTTGCAGGATGTTGGTGCCCAGTGCGGAGATCGACTGCTGCACCGCGGCGGTGGTCGCCTTGCCGAGCGTGACCATCGTCACGACCGCACCGACGCCGATGACGATGCCGAGGATGGTGAGGAACGACCGCAACAGGTGGCGGCGGATCGAGCGGAGCGCGAGGACGAGGGTTGTGCCGAACATTAGCGCGTCGCTCCGGTATCGAGGACGCAGTCTTGCTGCTCCCCTTCCGCTTGCGGGAGGGGTCGGGGGAGGGGCTGACCAAACAGACCGGACGCCAGTACGTACGCCGCGCCCTCCCCTGACCCCTCCCGCAAGCGGGAGGGGAATGCGTTTTGGGAGGCGCTCACGATTCCACCCTTTCACCTTGGCGGTGCTGGCTTTCGATGCGTTCCACCAGGCCGTCCTTGAAGTGGACCACCGTCCGCGCGAACGCGGCCATGTCGGGTTCGTGGGTGACCATCAGGACCGTGATGTTCTTTTCCGCGTTCAGCCGTGTGAGGAGTTGCATGATCTCGACCGAGCGTTCGCTGTCGAGATTGCCGGTCGGTTCGTCGGCGAGCAGCACGTCGGGACTCGTGACCAACGCGCGGGCGATCGCTACGCGCTGTTGCTGGCCGCCGGACAGCTCGGCGGGGGTGTGGTCCCACCAGTCCGCTAGGCCGACGGTGTCGAGGCTCGCCATCGCCGCATCCCGGCGCGCGCGCTTTTCGTCGCCGCGGTAGAGCAAGGGGAGTTCGACATTCTCCAAAGCGGACGTGCGCGAAAGGAGGTTGAAGCCCTGGAACACGAAGCCGAGATATTTTCGCCGCAGCAGCGCGCGCTGGTCTCGGTCGAGCGTCTCGACGTGATGGCCCCGGAACAGGAAAGTGCCGTCGCTCGGCACGTCGAGACAGCCGAGGATGTTCATCGTCGTCGACTTGCCCGACCCCGACGGCCCCATCACCGCGACGAAATCGCCGGCCGCGATGTCGAGGTCGACGCCCTTGAGCGCCTGGAACATCGTCGCGCCCTGCCCGTACGTCTTGGTGACACCGCGCAGGGAGATGAGCGGTTCGGCGGTGAGCGGCGCGTTACTGGCCACCGCCCCCACCCTTGCTCGCGCTCCCTGCGCGACGTGCGCCGCCGCTGCGCTTGGCGTCGTCGCCGCCGCTCGCCAACTGCCCGGTGATGACCTGCGCGCCGGGCTGGAGATTGCCCGACAGTACTTCGGTCATCGTGCCGTTGGTGTCGCCGGTGGTGATCTGCACCGGCTGCGGCGTGCCGTCCGCGCCCTTGACGTAGATCGTCTGCCGCGCGCCGCGAGCGACCGTAGCGGTGCGCTCCGCACCACCGCCACGGCGCGGACGGAAGGTCAGCGAGCCGGCAATGCCGCCGCCTGCATCGCCGGACGCCGCGGTCGGCTTGAAACGCAACGCGGCGTTGGGGACGAGCAGGACGTTGCGCTTGTCCGAGGTGACGATGTCCGCGGTCGCGGTCATGCCGGGACGCAGCGTTAGCGACTGATTGCCCACCGTCAGGTCGGCCGCGTACGAAACGACCTGACCGGTGGTCGAGGTCGCGGTGGTCGAGGTCGACGAGGTGGCCGAGCTGACCGTCAGGTTCGAACCGAGATCGACCCGGCTGATCGTCGCGGGGAAGGTCTGGCCGGGGAACGCGTCGACGGTGAAGCTGGCCTTCTGGCCGATCTTGACCTCGCCGACGTCGGCTTCGTCGATCGCGACCTCAAGCTTCATCTTGGTGAGGTCTTCGGCGATCACGAACAGCGTCGGGGTGTTGAACGACGAGGCGACGGTCTGGCCGGGATCGATCTGGCGCGCGAGCACCACCCCCGTCACCGGCGAACGGATGATCGCACGCGCCCGCTGCGTCTGGTTCTGCGCGAGGAGCGCGCGGCTGGCGACGACGTTGGCTTCGGCAACCTTCTGAGCGGCGACGGCGCGTGCGTAGTCGGCGCGGCCGGTCTGGAGTTCGGTCTTCGACGGCACGCGACCACCCGAGAGACGCGAGACCTCTTCGAGCCGGTTCAGCTGCGCGCGCGATTCGGCGACGGTGGCCTGTGCCTGCGCGACCTGCGCTTGGTTCGCCGCGAGCTGGGCGCTTGTCTGGCGGATCTGGTCGTCGAGCTGTTCGGGATCGATCAGCGCGAGCGGCTGGCCCGCGGTCACGCGGTCGTTGACGTCGACGACGACCTTGGTGACAAGGCCCGACAGCTGCGAGCCGACCGTGACCTGCGTGGTCGGCGCGAGCTTGCCGGTTGCCGAAACGCTGACAGTCAAGTTGCCGCGCTGAGCGGCCTGCGTGGAATATTGCGTCTGCTCCTTCGCGCCGAAGCACTTCGCGAGCAGCAGGCACAGCAGGACCACGCCGACCGCGATTACGACCCATTTTACGTAGCGTTTCCAGGGAGCCTGCGGCTTTACGCCGAGGAAGTCGTCGATCGATGCGTCGGCCATCAGCGTGCCTCTGGATTGGATATGGGCGCTGGCGGGATCACGGTGGAGTCCCAGCCGCCGCCGAGCGCGGCATAAAGTGCGATCAACGCGGTGGCCGCGTCGGCGCGCGCCTGCGTTGCGCCGTTGCGCGCGGACAGGAGCGCGGTTTCCTGCTGGTTGAGCGTGGTAAAATCGGTGAGGCCGGTGCGATACTGGCTCCGGCTGAGGATCGCGGAATTGTTCGAGGCGTCGAGCGCGATCGCGAACTGGCGTTCGCGTTCCTGCGCGGTCTGAAGCGCGACGACGGCGTTCTCGACATCCTCCAGCGCGGTGAGGACGGTGGATTTGTAGAGCGCGAGCGCACCGTCGGCGGCGGCTTCGCTGGTCCGGACCTGGCTGCGCAAACGGCCGCCGTTGAAGATCGCCTGGGTCAGGCCGGCGAACAGGCTGCCGGTGATCGCGTCGCCGATGTTGCCGATCGAGGTCGCGTTGGTGTTGAGGTTGCCGGTGATCGCGAGCGCGGGATAGAGCTGCGCCTTGGCAACGCCGATCCGCGCGGTGGCGGCGGCGAGTGCGCGTTCGGCGGAGCGGATGTCTGGGCGCTGGCGCAGCGTGTCGCCGGGGATGCCGACGCCGACTGCGGCGGGGCCGGTCGGGATCGCCTTTGCGGGCGCCATCAGTAGGCGGAGCGCGCCGGGTGCCTGACCGGTCAGCACGCCGATCCGCGCGACGGCGGCGGCATATTGCTGGTCGAGGCTGGGGATCGTCGCGGCGGTCTGGGCGCGCTGGGCTCGCGCCTGTTCGGCGTCGACGCTGGAGACGAGCCCGGCCTGGACGCGGAAGCCGGCGATCTCGAGATTGTCGTCCTGAATCGCGAGCGAGGCGCGGGCGTTGGCGAGCTGCTGCTGGTACGAGCGCGCGAGGACGTAGTTGCGCGCGACCTCGCTTTCGACGGAAATGAGTACGGTGGCGTAGTCGTAGCCGGACGCTGCGTAATCCGCGCGGCTCGCCTCGACGGTGCGGCGGATCTCGCCGAAGACGCCGACCTGGTAGCTGGCGCTGGCGCCGAGCGTGAAGCTGTTGGCGCCGCCGCCGCCGGTGTCGACGACGGTACCGTCGGGCAGCGTGAACGAACGTCCACCGCCGCGGACGTTCTCGTTGCGCTGATAGCCGGCCGAGCCGTTGACCGTCGGGAGCAGCGACGCGCGGTTCTGGAGCAGGCTTTCGCGGGCCTGGCGGAGGCGGGCTACCGACTGTGCGATGTCTAGATTGGCGGCGGCGGCCTGCTCGACGAGCTGGCCGAGGACGGGGTCGTCGAACTTCTGCCACCAGCGGGTGAGGTCTTCGGGCTTGGTCTCGGGAGTGACCGAGTAGGCGTCGGCGACGCCCAGCTCTGCCGCGGCCTTGGGGTGGTAGTCCGGGCCGACGGTGCAGCCGGCTAGCAGGACGGCTGCGGAGACGGGTGCGAGGAGTAAGGCGCTGACGCGGGACATGGGCGGCAGGCATGACCACGCGGCTGGGGCTAGTCCAGCGGTTTTGTGTCGCGAGGTGTCGCAGGTGGGGTGGATTGGAGGGGTATCTGTTTTGGGATCGGTGTCGATACGCGAGCGCCGGGTGGCCATCTCCAGACACTGAAGTGCCCCCCGCATAAACTTTCGTCATCCTCGCGAAGACGGGGATCCAGATGCTCGGGCGTCAGCGAGCTTGCGGTAAGGTCTGCCAATATGGGTTCCCGCCTCCGCGGGAATGACAGGAGAAAATCTGGGCCCGCATCCGCCACACACCACCACCCCGGCGGAGGCCGGGGTCCAATTGGGCGGACCGGGCTAATGAATGACTGTGGGCTATTATAACTGCCTTTCCAATTGGGCCCCGGCCTTCGCCGGGGTGGTGGTGGGTGCGGTGATGTGAGTGGTGAAAATGTGCCACGTCTTAGCGTTCATGCCTGCTTCTCCCTTTCTTGTTCCCCCGCGGAGGCGGGGGGCCAGGGTTACGGGCGTTGCGCTGCTGGGTCCTGGGCTCCCGCGTTCGCGGGAGAACAGGAAGGGTGGTCGCGCTTGCCGCCTCCCCCACCCCGAAAATCGAACCGCACCCGTTCCAATTTTGCAATGCAGCGGAACGGAGCGGTGCCGCTAGGGGTTCAGGGATGATGCTAGCCGAACGCCAGCCCGCGACTGATGTCCTCGCGCCGCCCCTTGCCGTGCCTGACGCCGTGAGCCTTTTCTTCGATTTCGACGGGACGCTCGTCGATCTTGCCGCGACGCCGGATGCGGTCGTGGTGAGCCAGATGCTGCTCGATACGCTCGATACGCTCGCCGAGCGCTTCCCCGGTCGCGTCGCGATCATCAGCGGGCGCTCGATCGCGCAGCTCGACGCGATGCTCGGCCGCCACGCACATCTGTTCGCGGTCGCGGGCAGCCACGGCGCCGAGACGCGTACGCCCGACGACGGCCATGTCGCCGCCGAACGCCCCGCTTCGCTCGAAGCCGCCGCCAACTCGTTCCGCGACTTCGCCGACGCCAACGGGCTCGTCTACGAAGCCAAGAGCCTTGGCGCCGGGCTGCATTACCGGATGGCGCCGGACTTCGAACCCGCCGCGGTCCGCCTCGCCGAAGACCTCGCCGCCACGCACGGCCTCACGCTCCAGCGCGGCAAGATGATGGTCGAGCTGCGTACCCCTGGCGACAAGGGCGCGGCGCTGCGCGACCTGATCACGGCACCGGCGATGGTGGGGAGCGTACCGTATTTCTTCGGCGACGACGTTACCGACGAGGACGGGTTCGAGGCCGCACGCGACCTTGGCGGGGCGGGCGTGCTGATCGGCGAGCAACGGCCTACCGCCGCCACCTACCGCCTGAACGACGTTGCCGCACTTCGCGACTGGATTGCTGCCATATTGGAAACACCCATGTTGGAAACACGATGACCGCACCTACCCAAAAAGCCGACATGAACCTGTGGCCGATCGGCAATTGCCAGGTCTCCGCGCTGATCGACAAGACCGGCACGTTCGTCTGGGGCTGCGTGCCCCGCGTCGATGGCGACCCGGCGTTCTGCGCGCTGCTTGGCGGCGATGCGCCCAAGACCGGGTTCTGGGCGATCGAACTCGAGGGCGGTGCGAAAACCACGCAGGCCTATATCCGCAATACGCCGATCCTGGTGACGCGGCATGAGGACGAGGCGGGCAACGCGGTCGAAGTGATCGATTTCTGCCCGCGCTTCGTCCGCGAAGGGCGGACCTATCGCCCGACCAGCTTCGTCCGGATCGTCAAGCCGGTCGCGGGCTCGCCGCGCATTCGCGTTCGGATGCGGGTCGCGACGAACTGGGGGAAGCCGACCGAGCACACGCAGGGTTCGAACCATATCCGCTTCCTGATGGACGACCAAACGCTGCGGCTGACCACCGATGCGCCGGTCGGGCATATCGTCGGCGAGAACTGGTTCCGGCTCGAGCGCCAGATGCACCTGTTCCTCGGCCCCGACGAGAGTTTCGCGGGCGTGCTGCACGAGGCGGCCGAGGCGATGTTGTCGCGGACCAAGGACGAGTGGCGACACTGGGTGCGCGGGCTCGCGACGCCGGTCGAGTGGCAGGACGTCGTCATCCGCGCGGCGATCACGCTGAAACTGTGCCAGCACGAGGAGACCGGCGCGATCGTCGCCGCGCTCACCACCTCGATCCCCGAGCATGAGGGCTCGGAGCGCAACTGGGACTATCGCTACTGCTGGATCCGCGACGCCTATTATACCGTGCAGGCGCTCAACCGCCTGGGTGCACTGGACGTGCTCGAAGGCTATCTCGAATATCTGCGCAACATCGTCGATGCGTCGAAGGGCGGCCATGTCCAGCCGCTCTACGGTGTCGGCGGCGAGGCGACGCTGATCGAGCGGATCGAGAGCGACCCGCCCGGCTATCGCGGGATGGGCCCGGTCCGCGTCGGCAACCAGGCGTACGAGCAAATCCAGCACGACGCGTACGGCCAGATCATCCTGTCCGACGTCCAGGCGTTCTTCGACAAGCGGCTGTTCCGGATGTCGAGCGAGGAGGATTTCAAGAGCCTAGAACTGGTCGGCGACCGCGCGTGGGAGACGTACGACAAGCCCGACGCGGGGCTGTGGGAGCTACGGACCAAGGCGCACGTTCACACCTATTCGGCGGCGATGTGCTGGGCGGCGTGTGACCGGCTCGCCAACGCAGCGGAGGTTCTCGGGCTCGAGGATCGCCGGACGTTCTGGGAGGAGCGTGCCAACACGATCCGCACGACGATCGAGCAATCGGCGTGGCGCGAGGATACGCAGCGTATCTCGGCGACGTTCGGTGGCGACGATCTCGATGCGAGCCTGATCCAGCTGCTCGACCTGCGCTTCTTCGCGCCGGACGATCCGCGATTCCAGTCGACGCTCAAGGCGGTCGAGGAGGGTCTGCGCCGCGGCAGCCACATGCTGCGCTATGCGACCGAGGACGATTTCGGCCTGCCGCACACCGCGTTCAACGTGTGCACCTTCTGGCTGATCGAGGCGCTGCATGCGACCGGCCGGACCGCCGACGCCCGCGCGCTGTTCGACGAGATGGTCGCGCGCCGTACGCCGGCCGGGCTGCTGTCGGAGGATATCGACCCGAATACCGGCGAGCTGTGGGGCAATTATCCGCAAACCTATTCGCTGGTGGGGCTGATCAACTGCGCGGTCCTGCTCAGCAAGCCGTGGAGTGCCGTCCGATGAGCCGCCTCGTCGTCATCTCGAACCGCGTCCAGTCCGTCGACGCGCCTTCCGGCAACCAGGGCGGCCTCGCGGTCGCGCTGCTTGCCGCACTCCGCGAAAAGGGCGGCGTGTGGTTCGGCTGGTCGGGGTCGACCACCGAGACTTTCACCGGGCACATCAATTTCCAGCAGGGCAAGGGCGTCACCACCGCGACGATCGACCTCGAAGAGCAGGATTTCGACGAATATTATAATGGCTATGCGAACCGGACCTTGTGGCCGCTGTTCCATTACCGGATCGACCTGACCGAGTTCGAACGCGATTTCTCAAGCGGCTACGCGCGGGTGAACAAACGGTTTGCGGAAACGGTGCTGCCGCTGATCGAGCCCGAGGACTTGGTGTGGGTCCACGACTATCATCACGTCCCGCTCGGGCAGGAACTGCGCAAGCTCGGTGTGGAGAACAAGATCGGGTTCTTCCTCCACATCCCGTGGCCGCCGATGGCGATGCTGCTGTCGCTACCGAGCCACCGCGCGCTGGTCGAATCGATGTTCGCGTACGACGTCATCGGCTTCCAGACGCAGGACTGGCTCGACAGCTTCCTGCATTACGTGACGAGCCAGCTCGACGGCGTGGTCGGCGAGGATGGTTGGGTGACGGTCGGTGATCGCACGATCAAGGCGATCACAACGCCGATCGGGATCGAGACCGCGGACTTCGAGAAGTCGGCGAACAGCGACGCGGCGCGGCATGCCAAGGAGCGGATGTACATGTCCGCGACCGGCCGCAGCCTGATCGTCGGGGTCGACCGGCTCGATTATTCGAAGGGGCTGGCCGAGCGGTTCGCCGGATACGAGCGGTTCCTGGGGTCACATCCGGATCGGCGTGGGCTGGTCTACATGCTCCAGATCGCGCCGCCTTCGCGCGAGAAGGTGGATACCTATCAGGAGATTCGCGCGAACCTCGATTCGATGTCGGGGCGGATCAATGGCGAATATTCGGACATCGACTGGACGCCGATCCGCTACGTCAATCAGGGCTTCCCGCGGGATGTATTGGCGGGAATCTACCGTGCGGCACGGGTCGGACTGGTAACGCCGTTGCGCGATGGGATGAACCTGGTCGCGAAGGAATACGTCGCGGCGCAGGATCCGGAGGATCCTGGCGTGCTGGTGCTCTCGCATTTCGCGGGTGCGGCGACTCAGCTGAAGGATGCGGTGCTGGTCAATCCGTACAGCCCCGAGGAGATGTCCGACGCGATCGACCGGGCGCTGAAGATGCCGCTGGCCGAGCGGAAGGAACGCTGGGAGAAGCTGATCGACAACGTCCGGAAGGAGGACGTGATGTGGTGGTGCGAGCTGTTCATCACTGCGCTCGAGGCAGTGCCGGAGCACGTCGAGGCCTGACGGTCACGAGGCCCTCCAGTTTCGTCATCCCCGCGGAGGCGGGGACCCATAATCTAGGCCGGAGCGCCTCTATCGCGCCGCTAGCCAGTATGGGTTCCCGCTTCCGCGGAAATGACGACGGTGGTTAGAGCGGACTGTTTGCTGAGCCGCGGCTCACCGGGTCGGGCGCCATCAGCAGGCGGTTGCGTGGGATGGCTTCGGGCATTTCCTCGCGGATATACTTCAGCAACGCTTCTCGCACATCACATCGCAGATCGAACGCGATCGCCGCGTCCTTGGCGGTCATCAGCCCGCGCAGTTCGATACAGTCCGTCTTCACGTCGGTCACCTGGAGGTTGTAGAACCGCTTGTCCCAGCGCGGATTGGACGTGACGATCTCGCCCAGTTTCTCCCGCAGACGCGGCACGTCCGCGGACGGGTCTAGATACCAGAACACCGACCCCATCAACTGGCTCGTCTCGCGCGTCCAGTTCTGGAAGCTCTGTTCGAGGAACTTCGACACCGGCACGACGAGGCGGCGCTCGTCCCAGATCTTGATGACCACGAACGTCAGGTTGATCTGCTCGACGCGCCCCCATTCGCCGTCGACGATCAGCACGTCGTCGATCCGGATCGGTTCGGTGAACGCCATCTGCACGCCGGCGATCAGGTTCTTCAGCGCGGGCTGTGCGGCGGCACCGACGACGAGGCCGGCGATACCGGCGGACGCCATCAGCGTGACGCCGATCGAGCGGATGCCGGGGACGCTGAGCAGCATCAGGCAGACGCTGACGAAGATGATGAAGAACGTCCCGATGCGTCCGAGAATGGCGGCACGGGTGCGCTTGCGGCGGGCGCGGAGATTGTCCTCGACCGAGATGTCGGCGCGGATCTCGATCACGTCCTGGAATGCGCGCAGCGCGGCGACCGCGAGCCAGCCGAGCAGAGCGGGGACAAGGAAGCCGAGCAACTGCTTCCACAGATCCTCGATGTCGTTGTCCATAGGCAGTATCCGCGCGACGAACGCGACCGCGACCGAAACGAACACCGCGCGGAGCGGACGGCGGACGCGCGCGAGGACGAGACCGTCGGTCTTGGCGGTCGAGCGGCGCTGGGCATGGCCGCCGATTCGCATCGTCAGCCAGTGCGCGACCAGCGCGACGAGGACGGCCGCCGAGACGACGGCGACGCTCTCCAGCCAGACCCATTCGGGGGGTATGTGGAGCGATCTGAACATGCGCATGTTAGCGCAACGGTTGGGTGGGCGCGCGAGTTCCGCTGCAGTGCAGCATTTTGCTCATTAGACTAGGATTGACCACCGGACAGTCACCACCCCGGCGAAGGCCGGGGCCCAATTGGGAAGGTCGCAGTAACGGCGGACTGCGCATCGTTACAGCCGTCCCCCAATTGGGCCCCGGCCTTCGCCGGGGTGGTCTGCTGATTTGATTCGCGTTGCCTACCGTCGAAAGCGTTCCTGGATGACGCCCCGCCCCGATCATGCCAGAACCGCCCAACCATGATCGCCCAGAGAATCAGACACTTCCTGAGCGAAGAGGACTGGCAGTTCGCCGAGCACGAACGCCCTGTCCTCCCCGGCTCCCCCGGTTCGCCGCTGCATCCGAGACACCGCCAGATCGCCTATGCGCTAATCGGCATCCTGCTCGGGCTGACGGTCGGCTTCGGCAACGCGCTCATCAGCGCCAACACGTACACACTGCAGGGCGCGCTCGGGCTCGATCCGGCGGAGATCGCGTGGCTGCCGACGGTCTACGTCATGACCAACGTCAGCATAAACCTGCTGATGATCAAGTTCCGCGCCCAGTTCGGGCTGCGGCCGTTCGCGATGATCTTCCTGATCCTCTACGTGCTGATCACGCTCGCGCATCTGTTCGTCCACGGCTTCTGGACCGCAATCGCTGTCCGCGCGATCAGCGGGATGGCGGGCGCGGCGCTGAGCAGCCTGTGCCTCTATTACGTGATGCAGTCGCTCCCCGCGAAATGGCGGTTGAAGGCCGTCGTGCTCGGCATCGGCATTCCGCAATGCGCGACGCCGCTCGCCCGCCTGTTCTCGCCGGACCTGCTGGCGATGTCGCAGTGGCGGACGCTGTACCTGTTCGAACTCGGACTCGCGCTGCTGTCGCTCGCCGCGGTCGCCGCGCTGCGCCTCCCGCCGACGACGCGGAGCAAGGCGTTCGAACCGCTCGACTTCCTGACCTTCGTGCTGTTCGCCGGCTCGACCGCGCTGTTCGCCGCGGTGCTCGGGCTCGGGCGGATCGTGTGGTGGACCAACGCGCCGTGGATCGGTTGGGCGCTGATCGTCGCGATCCCGATGTTCGCCGCCGCGATCGTCGTCGAGCATCACCGCGCCAACCCGCTGCTTAACACCCGTTGGCTCGGCAGCGCCGACATCGTCCGCTTCACGATCGTCATCGTCATGGCGCGGATCGTGCTGTCAGAGCAGACCTACGCGTCGGTCGGGCTGCTGACGGTATTGGGCCAGAACAACGACCAGCTCGTGCCGTTCTTCCTGATCATCTTCGTCGCGTCGGTCGCCGGCGTGATCGCGAGCGCGGTGACCTTGGACGTCGAGCGGCTCGGCCACCCGATCATGCTGGCGATCGGCCTGGTCGCGGTGGCGGCGTGGTTCGATTCCTACGCGACCAGCCTGACGCGCGCGCCGCAGATGTACGTGACGCAGGCGATCATCGGCTTCTCCGCGACGTTCTTCCTCGGGCCCGCGCTGCTGTTCGGGATGACCCGTGCGCTGAAGGAAGGCGCCGGCCACATCATCAGCTTCATCGCGCTGTTCGGGATCATCAACTCGCTCGGCGGGCTCGGCGGCACCGCATTGCTCGGCAGCTACCAGGTGATCCGCGAGAAGGCGAACAGCGTGGCGTTGGTCCAGCAGATCTCGCCGACCGACCCGATCGTGACGCAGCGCATCGCCGCCGGTGGCGCCGCGGTCAGCCGGGTGATCGTCGATCCGACCCTGCGCAACGCCGAGGGCGCCGCGATCCTCTCGCAAACCACGACGCGCGAGGCGAACGTGCTTGCGTATGACGACGTCTTCCGGTTGATCGCGGTGCTTGCCGGCGGGACGTTCGGGTATCTGCTGTTCCTGCTGGCGAGACGCGCGCGACGCGAGAGACGGGCGCGGCTGGAGGGGACGACATGAGCGACGCACGCAGCCCGGTGGCCGAGGGGCCGGCGACCGAAGAAAAGCAGGCGGAGGTGGCCGCGACGACCGCTGCACCCGCTGTGCCGGTCACGCCGGTCGGCTCTGGCTGGCGGCCGCAACCGCCCAGCCGCAACGTCATCATCATCATCGCCCTGCTCGCGATCGCGGGCGTGTGCGCGGTGCTCGCGGCATGGCGCCTGCCCCCGTTCGCGACGAGCTATCAGTCGACCGACAACGCCTATGTCCGCGGCCGGACGACGGTGATCAGCCCGCAGGTCAGCGGCTATGTGACGCAGGTTCTGGTGCGCGATTTCGCCGATGTGAAGCAGGGCGATCCGCTGGTGAAGATCGACGACCGCATCTATCGCCAGCGCGTCGATCAGGCGCAGGCGCAGGTCGATGCGCAGGCCGCGACGCTCGCCAACAGCCGGCAAACGGCCGCCAGCCGCGAAGCGACGTTCGCGGCGCAGGACGCGGCGGTCGCCAATGCCGAGGCGCAGTTGATGCGCGCGCAGGCCGACATGGCGCGCGTCAATGACCTCGTGACCGACGGCTCGGTGTCGCTGCGCGAGCGAGACCAGACGCTGGCGGCGTTGCGCCAGGCGCAGGCACAGGTCCGGCAGGCGAAGGCCGCGCGGGAGATTGCGCGACAGGATATCCGCACGGTTGAAGTCGGGCGTGGTGGCCAGCAGGCGGGCGTCTCAGGCGCTGAGGCGGCGCGACAGCTTGCGCGGATCGACCTCGCCAATACCGTGATCCGCGCGCCGGAAACGGGGCGGTTGAGCGAGGTTGGCGTTCGGTTGGGGCAGTATGTGACGGCGGGATCGCAGCTCATGTTCCTGGTGCCGCCGGAGACGTGGGTGATCGCGAACTTCAAGGAAGCGCAGACGGCCCGGATGGTAGTCGGGCAGCCCGCGTCATTCACGGTCGACGGCTTGGCGAACGCGCGGCTGACCGGGCATGTGGAGCGGATCTCGCCCGCGGCGGGATCGGAGTTCGCGGTGCTGAAGGCGGATAATGCGACCGGGAATTTCACCAAGGTGCCGCAGCGGATCGCGGTGCGGATTCGGGTGGATGCGGGGCAGCCGCTGAGTGCACGGTTGCGACCGGGGATGTCGGTGCAGGCTCGAGTGGATACGGCCGGTGGGCCGGGGGTTCGGTGATGCTGCCTGAACCTGGCCCAGCGCTAGCTTGTTCTCCCGCGAAGGCGGGAGCCCAGTCTGGGTCCCCGCCTTCGCGGGGAAACATTGCTTGCTTGGGCCCCGTCCGCAGCGATGGGAAAAGAGGTGCAAGTCCCACCCCAAACGGCCCCACCCCGGCGAAGGCCGGGGCCCAGTTGGGGGACGGTGATAACGAAGCGCAGTCCGCTATCACTGCGACCTTTCCAACTGGGCCCCGGCCTTCGCCGGGGTGGTGTAACGTTGCGGGATGGGAGCGCGCAGTTGAGTGGCGGGGCGGCAAAACGGCCGCCGCCCTGACCCTCGCCCTCCTCGCCACCGCCTGTATCGGCCCCCGCCCCGAGGCCCCCGCCACCACCGCCGTAACCCCGCCCCCCGCCTGGCGCACCGCGCTCGGCCCCGGGGCACCGATCCGTGCGGACTGGTGGAGCGCGTTCGGCGATCCCGTCCTCACCGATCTCGTCGCCCGCGCGCTCGCCAATAGCCCCGACCTCGGCTCCGCCGCCGCGCGCATCGACGAAGCCCGCGCCGCCGCACGGCTTGCCCGCGCGCAGCAGACGCCGCTCGTCAGCGGCTCGGCATCAAGTACCACCGGCCAGACCGTAAGCCCGCTCGGCACGCCCTCCGACGCGATCGGCGCGCAGCCGGGGGTGGCGATCAGCTACGACCTCGACCTGTTCGGCCGCCTCCGCCTCGCGAGCCAAGCCGCCCGCGCGCAGTTGCTCGCCAGCGAAGCTGCGCGTGACACGGTGAGGCTCGGCATCGCGAGCAGCGTCGCGACCGGCTACATCACGCTCCGCGCACTCGACCTCCGCCTCGCCGTCGCGCGCCAGACACTCGCGGCGCGCGCGGAAGGCTTGCGCATCGCCCGCCGGCGCGCCGAGACCGGTTACACCTCGAACCTCGAATTGCGGCAGTCGGAGGCGGAATATCACGCCACCGAACAGCTCGTCCCCGCCGCGCAGCTTGCGATCAGCCGGCAGGAGAACGCGCTCAGCCTGCTGCTCGGCGACACCCCCGGCCCTATCGCGCGCGGCCGCACGCTGGACCAACTCGTCGCGCCGGCGATCCCCGACGGCCTCCCCGCCGACCTGCTTCGCCGCCGCCCCGATCTGTATCAGGCCGAGCAGACTTTGGTGGCGACCGATCGCTCGCTCGACAGCGCGCGCGCGGCGATGCTGCCCAATCTTGCGCTCACTGGCTCGGCCGGCGTGGTGTTGTCGAGTGCGCTCGCCAATCCGACCGCAGTGTTCTCTCTCGGCGCGAGCGTGCTGAGCCCGATCTTCGACGGCGGGCGCTTGGGGGCACAAGCCGACGCAGCCACCGCGCGTCGCGACCAGGCGGCGTTCGCCTATCGCCGGACTGCGCTCCAGGCGTTCCGAGAGGTCGACGACAGCCTTGCCGGCGTCCAGCGCTCGGGGCAGCAGGCAGTCGCGCTCGCCGGGCAGCGCGACGCGCTCGCGGGCGCGCTGCGCAATGCGTCGAACCGCTACCGTGCTGGGTATTCGGCATATATCGACCAGCTCGATGCGCAACGTGGACTGCTGACCGCGGAGCTGTCGCTGGTGCAGGCGCGCGCGGATCGGCTGACGGCGTATGTAACGCTGTACCAGGCAATGGGTGGCGGCTGGTCGCGCGCGGACGCCGAGGTGGTACGGCGCTAGTGTTCCCCGCGAAGGCAGGGGCGCAGAGTCAAGCAGCGCTGCGTTCGTAGTCCTGAGCGCCCGCCTCCGAGTAAGAAATACGATGCATTTTCCTGCCACACTTCGCCCGTAGAGCCGTACCCCATGAAGGCCATCATCCTTGCCGCGGGCCACGGATCGCGGCTGCTGCCGTTGACGCTCACCACGCCGAAATGCCTGGTCGAGGTCGGCGGTCGCGCGATCCTCGACCATCAGCTCGACGCGGTCGCTGCCGCAGGGTTCGAGGGCGCAGTGATCGTCGGTGGCTACCGGATCGACCAGATCGAGGCGCATCTGCGCGCGTGCGACTATGGCCTGCCGACCGACCTCGTCTTCAATCCGTTCTGGTCGACCGCCAACAGCATCGGCAGCGTGTGGGCGGCGCGCGCGTATCTCGAGGCGCCGTTCGCGCTCATGAACGGCGACACCGTGTTCGATCCGGCGATCCTGCGCACGGCGATGGCGGGCGGGACCGAAGAGGTAGCGTTGCTGGTCGAGCCGCTCGTCGATGCCGGTCTCGACGACATGCTGGTCGAGACCGTGGGCGACCGGGTGATCGCGGTCGGCAAGCATCTCGTCGGGCATGCGGCGACCGATCGATCGCTCGGGCTGATCGTGTCGCAGGGCGGGACGGCCTATGCCGAGGCACTGCGCGCGGTGATCGGCGAAGAGAACGGCATTCACGCCTATCACCACGCCGTCGTCGCGCGTGTCGCGCAGGGGCCGGGCGTGACGGCGGTGCGGATCGCATCCGGCGCGCACTGGCAGGAGATTGACCGGCCCGAGGATATCGCGCTCTGGGAAGGCGATCACGGCCGATGATGCCGAAGGTCGCGTTCCTGTTCCTGGGCGAGACGCTGCTGATCCCGCATCTCTATCCGATCGTCGAGGCGCTCGCTGCTGCGTCGGACGTGCCGATCGAGTTATGGGTCAGCACGTCGGTGCACGAGACGCTGCTGACGCGCTGGACCGCCGCCTTCCCGACCGTCCGCATCCGCCGTGCGCCCGGGTTTCGCGTCGTTGCGGACGACGGCAGCGGGCGTAATCCGGTGCTGCCCGCGAAGATGCCGATGCTGCTGCGGCTGCTGCCGTATCTGCGCAGCGCGACCGTCGTGGTGTGTGCCGAGCAGACGAGCCTGTGGCTGCCGCGGCTGTTTCCGATGCGCGCGAAGTTCGTGAAGACCTCGCACGGAGTCGGCTCGATGAGCGCGCGCGACGATCCGCGGCGGCGGGCGGCGGCGTTGACTCTGGTGCCGAGCGAACTGGAGCGGCAGACGTATCTCGACCGCGGGTTCGCGCCCGAGCGGTTCGTCGCGACGGGCTATGTGAAGGCCGACTTCACGCACCGGACGCACGCCGCGCCGCCGTTCGCGGATACGCGGCCGGTCGTCCTGTATACGCCGCATTGGCAGCAACATCGCTCGTCGTGGTGGTGCTGGGGGACGGAGATCGTGCGGCGGATCGTCGCGGACGGGCGCTACAATCTGATCTTCGCGCCACACCAGCGACTGGTCGAGCGCGCGCCCGAGGTGGCGGAATTGATGCGCGAGATCGGGGACTTGGCGCATGTGCACTGCGACATCGACGGGTTCGCGATGGTCGATGGGAGCTACACCGGCGTGGCGGACGTGTATCTCGGCGATACGTCGAGCCAGGTGATCGAGTTCCTGATGCGCCCGCGGCCTTGCGTGTTTCTGAATGCAGGGGGGGCCGCGTGGGAGGGTAATCCGAACTACGCGATGTGGGTTTGCGGTGAGGTGGTTGGCGATGTTGCGGATGTCGTGGCGGCGGTGGATCGCTCGGCGTTGCGGCATGCGGAGTATGCGGCGGTTCAGGCGGAGTTTGCCGGGCGGTCGCTGGGGGCGGTCGAGGGTGGCGCGGCGAAAGCGGCGGGAGAAGTCCTTCGGCTACTGGAAGCCACGTCGGTCTAGTAAGCAGTTGTTCCCCCGCGGAGGCGGGGGTCCAGGGTACCAACCGCAGCGCTGCTTGATCCTGGGCCCCCGCCTTCGCGGGGGAACTAGATACGATCGGCAACCGTGAGCCCCTCTCGCTTTCACGACCAGATCGGGTAACGGGTGCGGCATGGTAGATTCGACAGCCCCCACGCCAGCGCTCCGGACGGTCCGGACGAACGACACGCTGCTCTGGGGCATGACCAATGCCGAGCGGATCCGGCGGATCGGCGTCGCGCAAGGGTTGCCGACCGATGGCGACGGCGACACCGGCCCGGTGATCCTCGCCAACCTCGCCTATGCGTTCGACCCGATGTGGATCGCGTATCTGAAGACGCGGCCCGGCACCGTCGTGACTCGCACCGGCGTGCCCGTGCTCGCGCATGTCCGGGGTGCCGACGAGCGCGCGCGGATGACCGCGGCGATGCTCGGCGAGGCGCCGCTGGTGACCGGGCTTACGGTGATCGCCGCAGAGGCCGAGGAGGGCATCTTCAACGAGGCGTTGCGCAAGCGCGAACGGCCGTTCGCGGAATTGCTGACCCCCGCCGCCGTGCCCGCGATCGAGCGGGCGAGCTATGTCGGCGCGTACAAGGGCGTCACCGACCTGCTGACCAAGTATCTGTGGCCGGAATGGGCGCTGGCGATCACGCGGGTCTGCGCGCGCGCCGGGATCACGCCGAACCAGGTGACCGCGCTCGGTTCGGTGCTTTGCGTCGTCGCGACCGTCGCGTTCTGGTATGGCTGGTTCTGGACCGGGCTGGCTACGGGTCTGTTCTTCATGGTGCTCGACACCGTCGACGGGAAGCTCGCGCGCTGCACGATCACCTCGTCGAAGCTCGGCAACGCTTGGGACCACGGCGTCGATCTGGTGCATCCGCCGTTCTGGTGGTGGGCCTGGGCGGCGGGGTGTGCGCCATACGGGCGGCCGCTGGAGGACGGCGTGTTCTGGGCGGTGATCGGCACGATGCTGTTCGGCTATGTCGCGCAGCGGCTGATCGAGGGGGCGTTCATCGTTCGGTTCGGGATGCATATCCATGTGTGGGAGAGGTTCGACAGCTGGTTCCGGCTGATCACCGCGCGGCGCAATCCGAACATGGTGATTTTGTTTGCCGGGTTGCTGGTGACGCGGCCGGACTGGGGGATCATCGGGGTGGCAGCGTGGACCGCGATCTCGCTGGTGGTGCATCTGGTGCGGCTGGTGCAGGCGATGGTTCGCAAGGCCAAGGGTGAGACGCTGGAGAGTTGGCTGGCGTAAGCTTCATTGCCCCACCCTTTTTACGCCGACACTCCCCCTTCCGTTCGTCCTGAGTAGCCGTCGAGTAGTCGCCGTAGGCGGCGTATCGAGATGGTGTATCGAAGGACAGGTTGGCGCGCGGAACACATGCTTCGATACGAGCCCTCGATACGCTTCTGCGAAGCTACTCGGTCTCTACTCAGCACGAACGGAAAGGGGGATGCGCAAGGCTTTCGGCCGCCCGATCCACCACAGGCAGTAGATCGCCAGTGCGTACAGGAAGCGGCTGTAATCCCGTTTCCCCGCACGGTGATCGGCGAACACCTTGTCGACCGCGCCGGCACGCCAGATGCCCTGCTCGCGGACGCCGCTGTCGCGCCAGAGCTGCTCCGCATACGCGCCGAAATCGCCTGCGAACCATGCGGCCAGCGGCATCTGGAAGCCCTGTTTGCGGCGATCGAGGATCCCTTCCGGCAACCACGGCGCGATGGCCTGGCGAATCACGTATTTCCCGACCTTGCCGTGCAGCTTCATGTCCGCGGGCATCGACAGCGCGAGGTCGACCATCCCCTGCCCCAGCATCGGCACGCGGACTTCGAGCGAATGCGCCATGCTCGCGCGGTCGACCTTGGTGAGCATCGCGCCGGGGAGGTTGAGCGCGAGGTCGGCGAGGCCGAACTGCTCGAGCGTGTCGGTCGAGATCGCGGCGGGATCGGGGAAATATTCCGCAACCAGCGCGGCGATCCCGCCCTCCTCCTCGGCGATGAACTCGGCCGAGAATATCTCGCGGCGGAAGGCTTCGTTGGTGATCTGCGTCTTGGCGAAGAACCGTGCGACACCGTTCGGGAGTGCGGCGCTACCAGTGGTTTTCCGCCAGCGCTGCAATACGGCGTTCGCATGTCGCGAGGGCAAGGTCGGCACTGCATCCAATGCGCGCGCGAGCCTGCGCAACGGCGCGGGCAGCGCACCGATCCGGCGTTCGGTCGCGTGGCGCTTGTAGCCGAAGAACAGTTCGTCGCCGCCATCGCCCGACAGCGCGACTTTCACCTCCTGCGCGGCGATCTGGCTGACGTACCAGGTCGGCACCGCGGACGGATCGGCGAACGGCTCGTCATAGCAATGCTGGACCTCGGGCAGCATCGCCTGCGCGTCCGCCAACTCCAGCGTGCGCGTGACGTGGTGGCAGCCGAGATGCCGCGCGATCGCCTCGGCATGCGGTGATTCGTCGAAGCGCGGGTCGGGGAAGCCGATCGTGAAGGTGCGCACGGGCCGATCCGAGACCTGCGCCATCGCTGCGACCACCGCGGACGAATCCACACCGCCCGACAGGAACGCGCCGACATCGACGTCCGCGACCATCTGCTTGCCGATCGTGTCGAGCCATTCGTCGCGGAAACGCTCGATCCACTCCGCCTCGGACCGGGGTTCAGAGGGATGATAGGCCGGCGTCCAATAGGCGCGCATCGTAAGCGGACCGCTCGCCTCGATCGTCATCACATGGCCCGGCGGCAGCATGCGGACCTGCGCGTAGATCGAGCGCGGGGTGCGGACATGGCCGAAGCTGAAATAATCGTGGAGCGCGCGGCGATCGACATCGAACGCCATGCCGGGCAGCATCGTCAGAGTCTTGAGCTCGGAACCGAACGCGAACCCGGCGGCCTGGTCGGTATAATAGAGCGGCTTGATACCGATCGGGTCGCGCGCCAGCGTCAGGCGACGGGCGTGCGTATCCCACACCGCGACCGCGAACATGCCGTCGAGTTTCGCCCAGACGTCGTCGCCCCAGCGCTCATAGCCGGCGAGGATGACTTCGGTATCGCCCGCACTCTCGAACACGCGGCCGAGCGCCTGCAACTCGCGCCGCAATTCGCGGAAATTGTAGATCTCGCCGTTGAAGACGAGCGCATAGCGATCGTCGGGCGAATGGAACGGCTGGTGCCCGCCTTCGATGTCGATGATGCTCAGCCGGCGCATCCCGAAGCCGAAATCGCCATCGGTCATAACGCCCTGGTCGTCGGGGCCGCGGTGGAGGATCGCGTCGCACTGCGCGGTAATGAGGGGCGCGGTGACGAGACGGGGCGAGACGGCAGCGCTACCTCGCGCGTAAAGGCCGGCAATTCCGCAGATAGAGAAGTATCCTCGATATCTGGGCGGCACGCTCGCCCGATCGTCCGCGATCTATAAGCCACCCGCCGCTTTGTCACCTCCGGCATTCCGGAGCGCCTCCGTACCGCGCCGCACTTGCCGCGTGGGTTAACGCGTTATAGGGGCCGGACAGCATGGTTCAGGCCCCCGCTCCTCCCCCGGCACCGGCGCCTACTCCGGCTCCAGCCGGCACGACCGGGATTTTCCGGGCCGCGGCACGCAATCTCGGCTGGCTGCTCGCCAGCCGCAGCGTGCTGGCGATCCTGTCGCTGTTCTATCTCGGGTTCGCGACGCGCACACTGGGCGTGGTCGATTTCGGCCGGTTCGCGCTCATCAGTGGGGCCGCACAGGCGCTGGCGACGTTCGTTGGCTTCCAGACATGGCAGATCATCGTCCAATACGGCGTCGAGCCGATCCAGACCGGCGACACCCCAAGGCTGGCGCGGTTGCTGCGGCTGTCCGGGATTCTCGATCTGTGCAGCGCGCTGCTCGGGGCAGTGCTCAGCGTGGCGATCCTGTGGACGTGGAGCGAGAGCTTCGGCATCCCGCCCGACCTGATGCGCGACACGTTGATGTTCGCGGTGGTGCAGCTCATCACGATCCGTTCGACCCCGCTCGGCATCCTCCGCCTGCGCGATAAATTCTCGTTGTCGGCGGTGGCGGACAGCATGACGCCGATCATGCGCTTCGTCGGTGCGGGCGCAGCGATCCTGTTCGAACCGACGATCCGCGGATTCATGATCGCCTGGGCGGTGGCGGAGATCGTGACCGCCGGTACCTACTGGCTGATGGTGGCCAAGAGCGGCGACCTCGACCTGCTCGCAAAGGGTCGCGGAACGTGGCGACAGATCCGCGACGAGAACCCCGGCATCGTCCGCTTTTCGCTCAGCACCAACGCCAGTGCCACCTTGGGCCTGTCGAGCAAGCAGATCCCGTTGCTGCTCGTCGGCGCGTCGATCGGCCCCGCCGCTGCTGGCGCGTTCCGACTGGCGACGCAGCTGGCGCAAGCCTTGGCCAAGCTGTCGCAGATGCTGTCGCGCGCCGCCTTCCCCGAGATCGTTCGCGCGGTACGCACCGCGGAGCCCACGCGCCTGCGCCGGATACTGGTGAGGACGATGCTGGCGAGCACCGCGGCTGCGCTCGTCATTCTCGCGATCGTTGCGCTGGTCGGCGAACCGATCCTGAAGCTGGTCGGCGGCAAGTCCTTCGGCCACGCCTATCCCGTGCTCCTGTGGCTAGCGGCCGCGGGCTGCTTCGACCTGGCGACCGTGAGCCTCGACACGGTGATGACGGCGTTGCACCGCGCCGGCACGGTGTTCGCGATCCGCGCCGTCGGCGTGCTGCTGTTGTTCGTCACGGCCTTTGCGTTGATGCCGACCTATGATTCGACCGGCGTTGCCGCGGCAGTCGCGGTCGGATCGATGGCCGTCGCGATCCTGCTCGGGTTCGCGGCGGCGCGGATGACGCGCGCGCTGAGCTGAAAGCTGAGCCGGCTGCTGGGCCGGCAGGCGCCGAACGGGGTCACGGATACGATAAAGGCGGCGTTCACGTCGACAATGCCATCGGGGCGCCCCGCTACCGCCACTTTTCCAGGTCTTTATCCGCCGATGAAATATGCACTATCCTTGGGCCTCGCTGTGCTCGTCGGTATCGTCGCGCCGGTTCAGGCCAGTGCGGCCGAAACGTGCGAGGGCACGCCGGGCAACGGCAATGCAAAGTTGGTCCTCGAAGCGACGACGATGCACAATGCCGTCGGCGAAGTCGCCTTCACGGTGTATCCCGACGACAAGAAACGGTTTTTGGCAAAAGGCGCAAAGCTGGCACGGGTCCGCGTTGCTGCGACGACGCCCCGCGCGTGCTTCTGGTTGAAGCCCGGCTATTACGCGATCGCGCAATATCATGACGAGAACAGCGACCACAATTTCAACCGCACGCTGTTCACGCCCAAGGAGGGCTTCGGCTTTTCCAACGATGCTCCGACATCGATCGGGTTGCCGTCGTTCGAGGCTGTTCGAGTCGCGCTGCCGGCGTCGGGAACGGTCGTGCGGATGAAGATGCGGTACCGCCGTTAGGGTGAACCGGTCTCCGTCGACGCGGAACCGAAATCTTCCTGACATAAATTTGTAGCGGTTACGGACCGTGACGGGTAGTTTGTATTGTGGCTGATGCTGTTTCCAACTTTCAGGCCTTTGGAGGGCGCCCAGTGTCGCCATCGGCATGGATACCCGACGTCCTGTCGGACCCCGTCGGCGTGAGCCCGCGCGAGGCGGCGGCGAAGATCCGCACCGGCATCATCTGCAACCCGAAAAGCCACCGTAACCGCAGCAGCGTCGAGGCGACCAAGCCGTTCCTGTCGGGCACCGTGCTCGCGGTAACGCCGCGTACGCAAGCCGAACTCGCCGAAGTGCTGACCGATTTCGCGCGCCACGGTATCGAACTGCTGGTGATCGACGGCGGCGACGGGACGATCCGCGACGTAATGACCGCCGCCGCGCGCGTCTGGACCGGCGCTGCACCCCGTGTGGCGATCGTGCCGTCGGGCAAGACCAACGCGCTCGCACTCGATCTCGGCATCCCCGACAGCTGGACGCTCGACCAGGCGCTCACCGCGGCGCGCGACGGCAACGTCAAGACCCGCAGCCCGATCGAGATCGTCCGCAAGGACAATGGCACGCGTCTGCACGGTTTCCTGTTCGGCGCGGGCGCGTTCGTCCAGGCCACCGCGCTGGCGCAGCGCACCCACCGCGCGGGCGCGTTCAATGGCGTCGCCGTCGGACTGGCGCTGTGCTGGGCGATCCTCCAGACGCTGTTCGGCGGCGCCAACAGCGCGTGGCGCGCAGGCACCCGGATGCGGATCCGGTTTCAGGGCGGCGAGACTTCGGGTGCGCATGCTCCGGGTGCGAACACCAACTCCGACCGCGCACGCTACATCATGCTGGCGTCGACGCTGAAGCGGATGCCGGTCGGTATCCGCCCGTTCGGCGTACCGCGCGCGGGCATGAAGACGCTGGTCGTCGACGCGCCGCCGCGCTGGCTGGCGGCTGCGACACCGTTGATCGTGACGGGCTCGCCCGCCGCATGGCTCGATCGGGCCGGCTATCACCGGATCGACGCGCCGTCGCTCGACCTGTCGATGGACTCGGGCTTCATCCTCGACGGCGAAATCTATCCGGGTGGCGACCTGATCGTCCGCGAAGGCAAGCCGCTCCGCTTCGTCGTCCCGTGACCACATTGGACGACGTCGTCCGGCGCCAGCTTCGCGCCTCGACGATCCCGGCGGTCCGCGATGTCGCGGCCCTGCTCGCCGAGCCGTCCGACGTGGTGGCAGTTCTCTTCTACGGCTCGAACCTGCGCACCGGACTGACCGAGGGCGTGCTCGACTTCTACGTGCTGACCGCCGGCCCGCCCGAGCGCGGCATCTGGCCGACCGTCAGCTATCGTGAGTTCGACCTGCACGGCGAAACGCTGCGCGCGAAGATTGCGACGATGCGGCTGACGACGTTCGCGAAGGCCGCCGCGGCCCGTACGCTCGACACCACGATCTGGACACGGTTCGTCCAGCCCTCAGCCCTGGTCTGGGTTCGCGATGGTGCAACTACCCAGGCGGTGGCGACGGCTATCGGCGATGCGGCGAAGTCGGCGGCGCGGTTCGCCGCGGCGCTCGGCCCCGACAGCGGCACGGCAGACGAGTATTGGCGGGCGCTGTTTCGCCAGACCTACGCCGCCGAACTACGCGTCGAACGCAAGGGCCGCGAGGGGCAGATCCTCCAGTTCGATCCGGGGCGCTACGACGCGCTGCTTCCCCTGGCATGGGCGGCGGATGGTATCGCGTTCGTCGACAACGCCGGCGTGCTGCAACCTGCGCCCCCCCCCGCACAGCGCGCGCGCCTGTTGCAGGCTTGGCGCCATTGCCGGCGCGCGGGCAAGCCGATCAACGTCGTTCGCCTCGTCCGCGCCGCCTTCACCTTCGAAGGTGCCGCGCGCTACGGTGCATGGAAGGTCGAGCGCCATACGGGGATCCCCGTGCCGATGACGCCGTGGCGAGAGAAGCATCCGATCCTCGCGGCCCCTGGCGTGTTCTGGCGGGTGTGGCGGGCACGCGCCAACGAGGCTGCGAAACCGGCATGAGCACGGGTTTCAGCGCACTGATCCTCGCGGGCTCGCGTGGCGGCGTCGATCCCGTCGCAGCTTACGGCGGCGCGTCGCACAAGGCGCTGATCCTGCTCGACGGCAAGACCCTGCTCGCGCGCGTCGCCCAGTCGCTGCGAGACGCGGGCGCGACGCGGATCGCCGTTTCGGTATCGGACGACAGGGTCCGCGCCCACGCGATCGCGCTGGGTCTTACCGTCCTGACGGCCGCCGCCGGCCCCAGCCTCAGCGTCCGCGAGGGCATCGAGGCACTCGGCACGCCGTTGCTCGTCACCACGGCCGACCACGCGCTGCTCCAGCCCGAATGGATCACGCGCTTCCTCGCCGATGCGCCCCCGAAGGCCGACGTAGCGGCATTGCTCGCACGTCAGGACGTGATCGAGGCCGCCGCCCCCGGCACGCGCCGAACCTATCTGCGCTTCGCCGACGGGGCATGGTCCGGCTGCAACCTGTTCTACTTCGCGACGCCGCGCTCGGTCGCTGCGCTCGATCTGTGGGCGCAGGTCGAAGCGGATCGCAAGCGGCCTTGGCGGATCGTCCGTCGGCTCGGCATCGGCACGTTGTTCCGCTATCTTTCTGGCCGGTTGACGCTGGTCGCAGCGATCGCGCACCTCGGTCGGCTTGCCGGCCTCGACGCAGCGGCGGTGGCGAGCCCGTTCGGGCTTGCGGCGGTCGATGTCGACAAACCCGCCGATCTCGATCTGGTCCGGAGGTTGATCGCGAACGGCTGAAGCGGCGTCGTTACGACGGAGCCGCTGCGACGGCCTGCGCCAATTCCACGAAGAAATAGCGTGACCGGCCTGTTCGCCCCTGTCCCCAAGCGCTGGCTTGGTGCAAAGCGCCGCGCATGCAAACGTACGCGCCCCAAACCGCCCCGCATGCCCGTGGCATGACCTCGATCGGCATCTACGGCAGCGCAGGACGCATGGGTCGCGCGATCGTCGACGCGATCGAAGCCGCCGGTGCGACGCTCGCTGGTGGCGTCGACGCACGTGAGGATCCCAACGCGCTCGCACAGACCGCCGACGTGCTGGTCGATTTCTCGACCGCGTCCGCCGTCGAAGCACACCTCGCCGCCGCGCGCGCGGCTGGTACCGCTATCGTCATCGGTACGACCGGCCTTTCGCCGCAGCATCAGTCGATGATCGACGCGGCCGCGAACGATATTGCCGTGCTGCAGACCGGCAACACCTCGCTCGGCGTGACGCTGCTCGGCATCCTGGTGCGCGAAGCCGCCGCGCGCCTCGGCTCGGACTGGGACGTCGAGATCGTCGAGATGCACCACAAGCACAAGGTCGATGCCCCCTCCGGCACCGCCCTGCTGCTCGGCGAAGCGGCAGCCAAGGGGCGCGGCACCACGCTTGCCGAACTCCGCGTCGACAGCCGCGCCGGGCTCGTCGGTGCACGAACCGAGGGGACCATCGGCTTCGCGTCGCTTCGTGGCGGCTCGGTGATCGGCGATCACAGCGTGATCTTCGCGGGCGAAGGCGAGCGGATCGAACTCAACCACCGCGGCGACGATCGCTCGATCTTCGCGCGCGGCGCCGTACGCGCGGCGATCTGGCTCGCTGGCCAACCCGCCGGGCGCTACCGGATGGGCGACGTGCTCGGACTGTGAAGAAGGCGGACGTCGTCGAATTCTACGCGCGTCTGGCGGAGGCCGATCCGCATCCCGAGACCGAGCTGGAATTCGTCAATCCCTACACGCTCGTCGTGGCTGTGGCGCTCTCCGCGCAGGCGACCGACGTCGGCGTCAACAAGGCGACGCGCGCGGTGTTCCGCGACGTCGACACGCCCGAGAAGATGATCGCGCTGGGCATCGACGAACTCAAGCGCCACATCAAGACGATCGGCCTGTTCAACACCAAGGCAAAGAACGTCATCGCGTTGTCGCAGATGCTGATCGACGATTTCGGCGGCGAAGTACCGGCGGACCGCGAGTCGCTCGAACGCCTGCCGGGCGTGGGCCGCAAGACCGCCAACGTCGTGATGAACGTCGCGTTCGGCGCGGAGACGTTCGCCGTCGACACGCACATCTTCCGCGTCGGCAACCGCACGGGCCTCGCACGGGGCAAGACTCCCTTGGCGGTCGAGCTGAAACTCGACAAGGCGACCCCACAGCCGTTCCGCCTCCACGCGCATCACTGGCTGATCCTGCACGGCCGCTATGTCTGCAAGGCACGTACGCCCGAATGCTGGCGGTGCATCGTCGCAGATCTCTGCGCGTTCAAACCCAAGACGCCGCCGCCCAAGGTCAGGAATGCCATACCGACGAAGTGACGCGCGGGCATCAAAACGGCTGGCGCCCCGCCCCCAGCTTTGCTAGGCGCTCCCATCTGGCACCCGTAGCTCAGCTGGATAGAGCGCTGCCCTCCGAAGGCAGAGGCCACTGGTTCGAATCCAGTCGGGTGCACCAAACTTCATTTATTATCCCCTGATTTCAATGCCTTAGCGGCATCTTTGGCTAACCTTTCAGCGAGGTTAGCCAAAAGCTTTATTGCGGCGGTGTCTGAAAGTGTGCGCTGGTCCGCCGCTGCGGTGTATCGCGCGACCTCGCTATCGGTCGTGTGACCGGTCCACGCCTTGATCTCTTGATTCGAGCAACCTGCTTCGGCGAAGCGACGCGCAGCGGCTTTGCGCAGGCCGTGTGCCGAACAATTCGGCAGGCCGGCTTCGTCACACCACTGCCGGAATTTGTTGCCGAACCCCTTCACGGAGAACTGCTTGCCGAACTCCGTCACGACGAAGATCGCGCCGATTGTTGGGGTCGCCAGGATCGATTCGGCCAGGCCGTGCATGATCGGTAGCGAGACGAAGACCTTCGTCTTTTCCTGCGTGAGTTCGAGCCGAGTGTCTCGGATGCTGGCGGGGCCCATCTTTCGAGCATCGCCACCGCGCTGGCCGGTCCAGATCATCAAATCGAAGGCCAGCCGCGCGACCGTACCGATGACGTGACGCCGCTCGTAGGCCGCGATTTCTTCCTCGGTCCAGCTGTGGAACCCGCCGCCGCTGACCTTAAAAGGGCGCGTGACGATGACCGGGTTGGTGCCAGCCATGCCGATTCGCATGGCGAACTTCATCAGCGCGGAGAGCCGCTTGCGCAGCATGTTCGCGGACGTCCGATGCGGCAGCAACTCGGCGAGCATCGCCTCGACGTGCCGCGGTTGCAGTTCTCGCACCATAATCTCGCCGTAGCGCCGCCCCTTGCGGGTCCGTGCGCGCCAGCGTTCCAGCGTCCCGCGATAGACGACGCGGGTATCCCTGCTCGCCCGCTAGCGGGTGACGACATCGTGTTTCATCGGCGCGAGCTTGGCGAGCAACGCGTTCTGCGCGCGGAACGCGACGTGCTCGCGGGTCATCGCAGCCTGGAGGTTTTCGACGAGCGCGTTCATGTCCTTTGCCTGGATCCCCAGATCCTTGTGCGCGGTCGCCATGTCGCGGCCCGAATAGCTGCAGCCGCCGGCCAGCAGATAACAGAACTGCTCTTTCAGCGTACGGCGCAGGCGGACCATGTCCTGCCCCTTGAAGATGTCACCGATGCGCGGGTCCGCCTGGCTCGTCGTGACGAGGTCGTCGACGACGCGGTCTATCCCCGCGCGACCGTGGAACGCCTCCAGCAGGGCCGTGTCCCTGGCGGGGCGGGCACCGGCATGGGTATCGCGCATGATATAGGGTGCGACCGGGTCTTCCCCGGCCAGCGCGGGCGCGACTTGCAGCAGCGCGACCAGCAACGAAAGCATCGTCATCTCCTCAAAATGCCGCCTGGAGCGACAGGAATCCGCCGCGTTGGCGATCCGCGGTGGCGATCGAACCCAGGTCGACATACGCCGCGGTCGCGGTCAGGTTCTTGCCGATCCCATAGGCGACATAGGCGGTTGCCCAATCGTCCTCCCTTGCGAAACGGAGATTGTCAGGCTTGGAGCGATATTCGCCGCCGACCAACAATCGCCGCGAGACTTGATACCCGAGCGTCGCTTCGCACTGGAGCGTGCGAGCCTTGCCGGCATCGCCGCCGAAGCCAAGCAGGCCGTTCTGGTTGGCCTTGGTATAGCGGGCGGTCGCGCCGACCAGGATGCTCTGGCGCAGCAACAGTTTGGTTGCGGCTATGTAGAAATCGGTACCGCTGGCGTGTCGCGCACCGACCGCGGCGGCGATCGGCGCATCGAGGTTGTGCTTGTACTGCATCCCGACCGCGATCTGCGGCAAATAAGGGCTGCCATAAACCGCATCGCCCGCCAGCCGCATTTTTGCACCGAACACGTCCTGATCGAGCGTGGTGCCGCGACCGATGCCGAGCCTGCCGCCAACCGCGCGTGTATCAAGCGACTGGCGTGCATAGCTCAGCTCGAGGCGATCCTCGAGGCCGACCGCTGCACCGTAGCTTGCGAAGCGGAAGTCCGGGAGGACGATGCCGGAGACGTGCAGCGATCCGCCGACGCCGTCTGTGGTTTCGTTGCCGGCAATCAGCGCCCAGGTCGAGATGCCCCCGCCCGAGCTCCCCTCGATCGTCGTGACGCCGTTGGTCAGCATCAGCTTGCCCCCCGCACGCCCGTCCTGCGCGAATGCGGGCGACAACGCGAGTGCGCCTAGCAGGGGAATCAAGGCAGTCGATCGGCGTATCGGAGGTCTACACAATGTCGGGTCGATGACCGGTTTCGGGGGATGCTCGCGGCCAGGCCGGAAACATCGAATTTGAACGTTTAATGGACCCAAAATGGTTTTTCGTGGGTAAACAACGTCTTCACGAGTTCGAAAGCGCGCAGCGTTAACCTCGCTGGTATGGTGTACCGCGTCTTTCCGCTCGTTCTTGCTCTCCTCGGCCTCGGCCTGCCCTCGACCGGGTCTGCGGCGACCGTTTCGATCGATATCCGCGCGATCGACGGTAGACCGCTGGCCGGTGCGGTCGTCACGATCGAAACGCCCAAGGCGCCCGCGGCAACGGTGCGCGGACCCTATAATGTGGAACAGCGCGACATCGCGTTCCAGCCGCACGTCCTGATCGTACCGGTCGGCGCGACGGTCGGCTTTCCGAACCGCGACAAGGTACGGCACCATGTCTATTCCTTCTCGAAGGCGAAGAAGTTCGACCTGAAGCTCTATGGTCGCGAAGATGCGCGGACTGTGGTTTTCGACAAACCCGGCATCGTGCCGCTCGGCTGCAACATCCACGATGCGATGAACGGTTTCGTCTACGTCACCGCGACGCCCTTTGCGGCGCTGACCGACGGCGCGGGGCATGTCACGATCGACGGCGTGCCGGTGGGGCGCGCGACGGTGCGTGTCTGGCACCCCTCGATCCGTGCGCCGGGCAGCACCGCGTCGCAGCCCGTGACCGTCGGATCCTCCGGGCTGACGACGATCTTCGCGCTGCACCGATGATGGATCTGACGAAGATCCGGGCAGCGCGCCCGCGGTTCAAGCGCCTCCGAACGAAGCTGTCGGTGCTGTACGCTGGCCTGTTCGTGGTCGCACTGGTGCTTCTGGCGTTCGTGGCTCAGGTGATGATCGGCAATCACGCGCGCGACTCCGTCCGGGCCGAGCTCACCACCAGCGGCAGCGTATACGACCGGCTCTGGGCGTTGCGCGCGCAATCCCTGTCGAGTTCGGCCGACGTGCTCGCGCGCGATTTCGGATTTCGTGCGGCGGTGGCGAGCGGCGATCGGCCGACGATCGCCTCCGCGCTCGCCAACCTGGCGACCCGGGCGTCGGTATCGGCAGCCTATGTGGTCGACAATGACGGGCAGGTCACGGGCCCCTCCGGCGCACTTGAATCGGCGCTGGCACCGTTTCCGTTCGCGGTTCCCGAGGGGCGCAACGACGCGGTCGTCGCGGTTGGCGGCGACGTCTACCGGCTGGTACTGTCGCCGGTCTTGGCGCCGACCCGGATCGGCTGGGTGGTCTTTGCGGTGCGGCTCGACGCGGCGGAGATGCGTGCGCTCGAACGCCTGTCGTCGATCCCGTTGATCGCAACCATGATGCAGCGCGATGCCACGGGGCATTGGCAGGCGACCGATCGATCGATCCGGAGCTCGCGCGCGATCGATGCGCTGGTCGAGCGATCGCAGTCCGGACGCGCGCTGGCGACGCTCGATCTCGCCGCCGGGCGGGCGTTCGCCCTCGCCAAGCCGCTGGCCGGTACGGGGCGCAAGCCACAGGCCGCGATCCTCATCCGCTATCCGCTCGATGCCGCGCTCGCGCCCTATCTGCCGTTGCAGGGCGGCATCGCGCTCGCAGGGCTTGTCGGGTTGCTGCTCGTACTGTTCGGCAGCAGCCGGCTCGCGCGCAGCATCGCCAAGCCGATCGCCGCGCTCGACACCGCCGCCAAGGCCCTCGAACAGGGCAGCCGCGTGCCGGCGATCGTCGAAGGTACCGACGAGATCGGACGGCTTGCCGCCAGCTTCAACCGGATGGCGGCGGGTATCGTCGACCGCGAGAACCGGATCAGCCATCTCGCGTTCCACGATCCGCTGACCAGCCTGCCCAACCGCATCTATTTCCGCGAGGCCCTCGACCAGGCGATCTCGCAGGTCGGCCGGCATGGGCTGGCGCACGGCGGCGGGACGGTCGCGGTGCTGTGTCTCGATCTCGATCGGTTCAAGGGAATCAACGATACGCTCGGTCATCCGATCGGCGACGCGTTGCTCGCCGCGGTCGGCCGGCGGCTGGCGGACGTGGCCCCCGACGGGCTCGTCGCACGGCTCGGCGGCGACGAATATGCGATTATCCTGTCGGGTCCGTGCGAACCCGATCGGCCTCGTGCGCTGGCGCAGGCGTTGCTCGACGCACTGCGCGACCCCGTCGAGGCCGAAGACCATCTGATCGCGACCGGTATCAGCATCGGCATCGCGATCGGTCCGGCCGACGGCGACACCGCGGACGAACTGCTCAAGAACGCCGATCTTGCGCTGTACCGCGCCAAAGAAGACGGGCGCGGCGTGTTCCGGTTCTTCGAACCCGCGCTCGACGCCGCCGCGCGCGAGCGTCACCAAGTCGAACTCGATCTGCGCGACGCGATTCGGGATGGACAGTTCGTGCTCAACTACCAGCCGGTATTCGATCTGAAGGCGAACCGGATCGGCGGGTTCGAGGCGTTGCTGCGCTGGCATCATCCGACCCGCGGCCTGGTGCCGCCGCTCGCGTTCATCCCGATCGCCGAGGAAACCGGGCTGATCGTGGCGATCGGCGCCTGGGTGCTGCACGAGGCATGTCGCGAGGCCGTGCACTGGCCCGACCACGTCCGTGTCGCGGTCAACGTTTCGCCGCTGCAGTTCCGCAACGCGGGGTTCCAGGCCATCGTGTTGCAAGCGCTCGCCAACAGTGGCCTGTCGCCCGACCGGCTCGAGATCGAGATCACCGAATCGATATTCCTCGAGGGCGAGGCGCCGGTCGTCGCGTTGCTCCACCGGCTGCGCGAAATGGGCATCCGCGTTGCGCTCGACGACTTCGGCACGGGCTATTCGTCACTGAGCTATCTGCGCAGCTTCCCGTTCGACAAGATCAAGATCGACCGCTCGTTCGTCACCGGCGTAGCATGCGATCCGAGCGCGGCGGCGATCGTCCGCGCGATCGTCGATCTTGCCACCGCACTTCACATGGAAACCACAGCCGAAGGCGTAGAGGACATCGACCAGCTCGAACGGCTGCGCGACGAAGGCTGCGGCAATATCCAGGGCTATCTGTTCAGCAGACCCGTCGAGAGTCGGCACATCGCCGGATTGCTGGGCCGGGTGATGCTCAAGGCAGCCTGACGATGCGGCGATCGCGGTCGATGGCCTGCTACCGGCTTACCAACCCATACTACCCGGCACGCCCTTGAACGGACCGGCGAGGTCGGACGTGATCCACCCGCCATAAAACCCGCCAGGCTGCGGTCGCACGCGCTCGCCATCGACCGAGCAGCGATCGAACGGCCCCGCATAGAAGGCGACGTGATCGCGCAGGATGGCGAAGGCCGGCGTGGGATCGGGATAGCTCCACGCGACGTCGGTGAAGGTGCGTCCGCCGATCTCGACGTTCCAGTATCGCGCCTCGCCCTTCCATTCGCAGAACGAGCGACGCGTCGATCGACGGAGCAGTCCCTGCGTGATCGCATCCGGCGGGACGTACCAGCTTGGCGGATGGCTGGTCTCGATCGTGCGTACCGCCGCGGAGGTATCGACAACGACGATACCGGCATGCTCGATGACGATGCGGCGCTGGCTTGGCTCGGCAATCGCCGGCCGGGGATAGTGCCAGACGCTCTCCTGTCCGGGCGCGACCGGATCCGGCTTCAGCCTCATGCCTTCGCCTCGTGTTTGCCCAACCAGCGTTGCAGGCGCGGACGCACCTTCAGAAAGCGCAGATACGCGCGCTCCAGCAGGTCGAGTACGGGGCGATACCGCGCGAGCAGACCGATCGGCCGAAGCACGGGAATCGCGCGCCACATCGCGGCAAACGCAGCGGCTCCGGACAGAAAACGCCCGTCCTCCATCGCATGGAAGCGCGCCAGCAACGCGGCGCGATCGATCGGGCAATCGTCCGCACCGGTCGCATCGATAAAATCGATCCTGCCGCGCCGGTCCAGCCGTCTCATGATCGCGATCTCGCGGCGACAGAGCGGGCAATTGCCGTCGTGCCAGACGGTGACGCGCGTCACTTCCCTTGGTCCGGATTGTCGCGCCAGATGCGTTCGGCGAGCAAGGTCGCAAAGCCGAGCCACGCAACGAACGGCAGGCCGACCGCCGCGGCCGGCTTGTCCACCTTGGCGGCGGTCGCGACATAGGCTGCGCTGGAGGCGACCATGGCGCCCGATACGACCGCGCTCGTCCCGAGGCGCCTTTCGCGGAAAAACAATTGCGTCCAGCCGCCGACCATGGCGGTGTTCAGCAGCCAGAGCCCGACCGCTGCATTGCGCGTCGTGCCCGATGGCTGCCGCAACAACCGATAGCCGCCGACCGCAAGGCCGGTTTCCAGCACCGGCCAGACCGCCCCGAATGCCGCATCGGGCGGCGTGAAGCCCGGTTTGTCGAGCCGGCGATACCAACGACGGATCCCGGGATGCGACGGATCGGGCGCGTTGCGCCGTCCGACGATCGCGCTCGCGCCCAGCACGACACCGACCGCACCAAGCGCCAACAGCGGCGACAGCCCACCTGGCGATGGCACAGCGCTGGAGGGCTGCGCACGGCTTGCCGCAATGCCGGCTGGCACATCCGCCG
The DNA here is from genome assembly GCF_003050745.1 of Sphingomonas sp. PP-CE-3G-477. Taxonomy (GTDB): domain Bacteria; phylum Pseudomonadota; class Alphaproteobacteria; order Sphingomonadales; family Sphingomonadaceae; genus Sphingomonas. The sequence goes on from NZ_QAOF01000009.1 coordinate 99,789, forward strand.
TCGCGTCGACATAGCGAGACAGGTCTGGCGCCTTCGACCGACCACCGAACAGCTTGCCCGCCGTCCTGCGAACGGCCGGCCGGCTCGCCATGCCCAACACACCGTGCAGCAGACGAATACCCAGCCGGCTATGCGGATTCATCAGTCGTGGCGCGATCTTGGGGACGCCCTGCGCATCGTCCACCATCGGACGCATCGCCTGTTCGTAGGCGGCGAAGGCGGTGGCGACATCCTCGCTCCGTGCCATCTCGGCCGCGAGCACATAGGCGCCAGTGATCGCCAGCGTCGTTCCGATGCCCGCGATCGGCGTCGCGCACCACGCGGCATCGCCGATCAAAACGACCCTGCCCTTCGACCACCGCGTCATCCGCACCTGCCGCAACACATCGAAGTAAAAGTCGTCGGTCGCGTCCATGCCATCGAGCACGCGCGCGGACTGCCAGCCGGCGTCGGTGAAGCGTTCGCGAAGCCAAGCCTTCTGGCGCGCCGTGCTCCAATCCTGCTCGTCACCAGGTGGCTGCTGCACCGACAGCATCGCACGCGTAGTACCATGACGGTCGGGACGCAGCGACACGCTGCGTCCCTCGGTCGCGTTGTACCAGCGCCACAGCCGATCGTCGCCGGACGCCCGCGGGATCGTGCAATAGGCGATCGTGAGATCCATCCAGCGCGGCGCGTTCTCGTTCGGAAAGACAAGCCCGCGCGTGGCCGAACCGACGCCTTCGGCGACGATGACCGCGTCGTACCGCTCCGTGCTGCCGCTGGCGAAGGTCACGACCGCCGCCTCATCGGTCTGCTCGATCGCGGTCACGCTGTCGCCGAAACGATACGCCGCGTGTTCCGCCGCAGGTTCGTAGAGCAGCCGCGCAAGATCGCCGCGCAGGATCTCAATCTCAGCGGTCGGCCCATCCGCCTCCATCTCCGCCGTCAGGAACTGCGCCACGATCCTGCCATCGCCGTCCACCCAGGCGGTGCCCTCTTCACCGGTGCCCGCGTCGAGTGCCGTCTGCTCCAGCGCCATCCGTCGCAGCACCTCGCGACCCGATCCGCGTACGTCGATGTTCTGACCACCATCGCGAAACCCGGACGCGCGTTCGACCACCGTCACGTCGAAACCGGCGCGACCCAGCCACCACGCCGCGGTATTTCCGGCAACGCTCGCACCGGTGATCAGAATTTGGCGGGACATGAAACGCTCTCCTCTGCACCGCACAACGGCCGAGGCCGCGTTAAGGTCGCCGCGCATCCGACCCGGCACGCAAATTCGGTTCGAGCCGGTCCTGTCCGGGCGAGCATCGCTGCAATGGACGGCGCCGGAAGTAGTTTTGTCGGTCCCAACGTTCTGACATTTCTACCTGTACGACTGGATATTTCTGATCACGCGCAATGCCCCGTGTTGGCATAACGAATGCCGCTTGATCACATGGGAGCTATCGCCGTGACGGACGAAGCCGAGACGATTTTTACGGGCTATAGCGACGACGACCGGACCTATTTTCGGGGACGGGCGGCATGGCACGAACAGCGTGCCGAGATCGCCAGCGACAGCTCTACACGGATGCTGCATCGCCGGTTCGCCAAGATGTACGCAACCAGATCGCTGTCCCAAACTAGTACATAAGACCCAGGCGCTTTACACAAAACTACCAGGAACCAAGTGGTTACCTCACGCTTTATGCGTCCGGTCCGATTGCAACGTCGCTTCGGCCGGTAGGCGGGGTATCATCCTTGAAACGCATTCTCGCAAACGGTGGGGCGATAGCCCTGCTGACGATTACCGTCGGTTGCGCCGCTCCGGCGACCCGGATCTCGACCGGCCTTCAGCGCTATGGCCTGGATGAAAGCCGTGCCGATTGCGTCGGCGGCCGGCTTCAGGCGAACCTGTCGCTGGGCCAGTTACAGCGCCTCGGCAAGGCCGCCGCGGCGTATCGGCAGGGCGATACCACGCCGGGCGTATTGACCGCATCCGACCTCGTCCGCGTCGCGGCGCAGCTCAAGGATCCTGCGATCGCACTTGAGGTCGGCAAGGCCGCCGCCGGGTGCGGCGTGCTGCCGTGACGATCCGAGCTTTTCCTCATTCGAACAGGACAGACCAATGAACAAAGACGAATTCCAGGGCGGCGCCCGCTATGTCGGTGGCAAGGTCGAGAAGGCCGTCGGCGACACCGTGAACAGCCGCGACTGGCAGGTCGACGGCGTGGTCGATCAGGTCGCTGGCGGCGCCCAGAACCTGTACGGGCGCGCGAAGTCGGCAATCGAAGACGTCGTCGACGGTGCACCCGAACTCGCCGACAAGATCGGCAGCGATGCACGCGACGCCGCCGAGCGGGCAGCCGAGGCGGCAAAGCGCGGCGCACGTTCCGCCCAGGCATCGGCGCAGGACGCCCCCGTCCTCTGGGCGCTGGGTGCGGCGGCGATCGGCTATGGCATCGCCTGGTTCGTCCACGGCCAGCGCAGCTGATCCGGGACGACTGAGATCGTGGCATTGGCTCCGGCCCTCAAGTCGCTTCGCGACTCCGCCGATTTGCGCCACCTGCGCCAGATCATCGCGGGGCTCGACGAAGGCGTCATACTGGTCGACCCCGACCAGAGTATCCTGTGGGCCAATGATGCGGCGCTCGGGATGCACGGGGTCGCATCCGTCGAGGAACTCGGGACCGATGTCGACGAGTATCGCCAGCGTTTCCAGCTGCGCTATCGCAACAACCACAAGCTGACCGATGCGGACTATCCCATCGAGCGCGTGGTGTCCGGCGAGGCGTTTTCGGAAGTCGTGGTCGAGGTCGCCGTGGCGGGCGAGGAGGAACCGCGCTGGGTTCATCAGGTGCGCAGCCTCGTCCTGACCAACGACGCGGACGAACCGGAATGCCTGGTCATGGTGATCCAGGACGTCTCGGCGCGGTTCGAGGCGGAGGATCGTTTCGAACAGTCGTTCAACGCGAACCCCGCACCGGCCGTGATCTGTCGCCTGTGCGATCTTCGCTTCGTGAAGGTCAATCAGGGCTTCATCGACATGACCGGGCATGATCGCGAGACGATCCTGTCGCGGACGGTGTACGATATCGACGTGCTGGAACGCGCCGAACAGCGCGATCTGGCCAAGGGGCGACTGGCAGAAGGACGCACGATTCCGCAGATGGAAGCCGAGCTCGGTCTGCCGGATGGCAGTACCAAGCTCGTCATCGTCGCCGGTCAGCCGATCGACATCGGCGATCAATCCTGCATGCTGTTCACCTTCGCCGATCTCGAACCGCGCCGCAAAGCCGAGACTGCGCTGCGGCATAGCGAAGAACGGTTCATGCGAACCTTCTCCCTTGCGCCGGTCGCGCTGGCGATCGGCGCGCTGGACGGCCACCGCCTGTGCGACGTGAACGAGGCCTTCACCGGGCTGACCGGATATTCCTCCGAGATCGTCGGTCGTCCGCTCGGCGATGTCGAGCTGTGGGAGACCCCTGCCCTTCGCCAGGCGATAGAAGCGGATATCGAGGCGGGCCAGCCGATCCGCGACCGCGAGGTCCGGATCCGGTCGAAAGAGGGCCACGTCCTCGACTGCATCGTGTCGGCCGAACCGATCCGGTTGGGCGACGAGGCCTGTGTCCTGTGGGCGATGCGCGACATCAGCGTCCGCAAGGCGTCCGAGCGCGAACTCGTCAACGCGATCGAAGCGGTGATGAAGGACACGAGCTGGCTCAGCCGGTCGATCATGGAAAAGCTCGCGCGCATCCGCACGCCGGATGCCGAACCGGCGGGCGTCGGTCTCGACGAGCTGACGCAGCGCGAGCGCGAAGTCCTCGCGCTGATCTGTCGCGGGCTCGACGACAAGTCGATCGCGCGGACGCTGGACGTGACCGGCAACACGGTGCGCAACCACGTCGCCCGGATCTACGCCAAGATCGGCGTCAATCGCCGCAACGCCGCCGCTGCCTGGGCACGCGCCCGCGGGTTCGACGGCGACTCCATGCCGATACCGCAGCGCGGCGGCCCAACTTTGAAGGACGCAGCAGCATGACGAGCAAGTCGGACGAGGCGCGGACCCGTCGGGCCAAGGGCTCCGTCCAGGAGGCCATCGGCAAGATCATCGGGGACACCGCTGTCGAAAAGCAGGGCCTCAGCGAAAGCAAGGCCGGCGCCCGACAGGCGAAGACCGAACACCCGATCGATCCGCCGATCGATAGCGATGGCAAGGACTGACCCGGTCCGCCGACAGCGTTTCAGAAATTCCCTTACGAATAAACAGGAGTGATTATGGCTACCCATCTGACGCCCGGCGTCCTGCCGGTCGATGACGTTCGCTATGCGAAGACCCCGACGCGCGTATCCTGGGGCGCGATCTTTGCAGGCGTCGTGCTTGCGATCGCGGTCCAGCTCGTGCTGGGCATCCTCGGCACCGGCATCGGCCTCAGCCTCGTCGATCCCGTCGAAGGCACGACCCCCGGCGCGGCCGGCTTCGGCATTGGTGCCGGGATCTACTGGATCATCACCACGGTGATCGCACTCGGTGCAGGCGGTTATGCCGCAGCGCGCGTGGCCGGCGTGCAGGACCGGTTCGACGGTCTGGTCCACGGTCTGGTCGTCTGGGGTGTCACGCTGATCCTCACGCTGTACCTGCTGACATCGGCCGTCGGCGGAATCATCGGCGGCGCCTTCCGCACCGTCGGTTCGGTCGCGACCGCAGCCGGTAGCGGCATTGGTGCAGCAGCACCCAAGGTTGCCGACGTCGCCAACGTCGACGTGACCGACGTACGCGACGAGGCTTCGGCCTATCTGTCGACCGCACCGTCGGATCCCGCCCAGATGACGCCGGAACAGGCCCAGAAGGAAATCGCCCAGGAACTGCCGGCACTTGCCCGTGGTGGCCAGGACGGCGTCCGCGCGGAGAGCCGTATCGTCGACATCGTCGCCGCCCAGCGCAAGATCAGCCGTCCGGAAGCCCAGGCTCAGGTGACGCGTGCCAAGGCGCAGTTCGTGAAGACCAAGAACGAGACGATCGCAACCGCGAAGTCCGCGACAGACACCGCCGCCGGTGCAGCTGCCGGGACGTCGTTCATGGTCGTGATCGCCCTGCTGATCGGCGCTGCCGCCGCTGGCTTCGGCGCCACCGCGGCTGCTCGTCGTCGGGTCTGATATCGACCGGTTCCGATAACGACCGGTTTCGATACCGAAAGGAGGGCGCTACCCGGTCAACGGGTTGGCGCCCTTCATCGTTTTGCACGAGCGTTCGCTAGCCGATCCGGGCCATTCAGACGGGCGACCGCATACCTAGAAAAGCCCGTAGCCCCGGCCAGCCCGGCTTCGCGGCAGCAGCCGTTACGCTTGCGTGCGGTTGCCTGAAGATAGGATGTTCGGTCTGTGGAAGTGACACGCCTGCTGCCGGCATCTAAACATTTCACAGCAAATGAGCGGGAGCCAGCATGCCAACTTTTCGTCAGCTGGAATATCTCGTGGCGATCGCCGACGCCCAGAATTTCCGCCGCGCTGCCGCAGCCGTGCATGTTTCCCAACCAACATTGAGCCAACAGCTTCGCGTGCTCGAAACGGAACTCGGCATCACGTTAGTCGAGCGTCAGCTGGCCGGAGCGCAGTTGACGCCGATCGGGCGGGATATCGCAGACCGTGCTCGCAAGCTTCTGGTAGAACGACAGGATATCTGTGATCTCGCGTCGTCCTCCCGCGATAGCGCCGTCGGGACGATCCGGTTCGGGGTGACGCCGACGCTTGGGCCGTATCTCTTACCTGGCGTCATTGCCGACCTGACGCGCGATCATCCCGGATTGCGGCTCTATATTCGAGAAGGCATTCCTGACGAACAAACGCTCGAGCTTGCACGCGGCAAGCTCGACATGATCCTGGGTCCGCTACCGATTCACGGTGACGCACTCTCGATCGAACCACTGTTCCGCGAAGATCTGGTGCTCGTTGCATCGCCGCTCCACCGATTAGCGCAGCGCAGCCAGGTGACGGCGGAGGATCTACGTGGCGCCGAAGTGCTGAGCCTCGATCCGCGGCATCACCTCCACCGACAGGGCACGATCCTGTGCGAGCGATACGGCATGGTCCTGTTACGCGACTATGAAGGCACCAGCCTCGACAGTCTTCGGCAGATGGCAGCGACGGGTCTGGGACTTGCGATCCTACCGAAGCTTTACATGTGTTCTGAAGTGGGTGGTGACGCAGGAATCCGAATTCTGCGACCCGATGGCTGGAACGGTCACCGGATGATCGCAGCCAGCTGGCGTGAGAACGCGGCAAACGGCGCGCTGTATGCGATGATCGCCGCCCGCGTGTCCGACAGCGCGACGCGGATCATGGACGCTTGTCGCTAACATTACATCGATAGCGTCAGCCTATCGAAAAGCGCCTTAACTATCGATTGGCGCGAAGATACCGAAACGGCCATTTCAATCCTGCGAGCAACGCCCCGATCAGGTGGCATCCTCGCGAATGGAAGGAGAGACTTCGTGGCCGTATCACGCAAGCGTTTGAAGGATCAGCGAGGTCCTCCGCCGCAGTTCGCGACAATAATGAGGCTGTCCGCCCTGATGGTCACCTGTCTCGGGGCAACACCCGCGCTGGCGCAGAGCGATGTCCAGGCATGGGGCGGCTTCCTCGCAAGCGGAACCGTCCGGGGGCAGCTCGGGGTGTGGGCCGAAGGGCAGATCCGGGTCATCGATGACATCGGGCACCTCGGGCAACGCAACCTGCGGCTCGGGCTTGGCTGGGAGCCATCGCCCGACCTCTCGATCTACGGAGGCTATGCGGTCTTTCGCAACACGCCGGTCGAGGATCGTGCGTCATCGACCGAGCATCGCACCTGGCAGCAGCTGCTCGTCACGCTGCATTCGTCCCCGAAGCTGCGGCTGATTGGACGGACGCGGACCGAACAGCGGTGGCGCGAGAATGCGAGCGGAACGTCGTGGCGGGCACGCCAGATGCTGCGCGGTGTGATGCCGCTGGGCAAGCCCGGCGCGCCGTCCGCCATCGTGACCAGCGAAGTCTTCTTCGAACTTGCCGACACGCGCTGGGGTGTCCGCTCCGGGCTCGATCAGGTCCGCACCTTTGCCGGTGTCGGTATTCCTCTGAAGCCCGGACTGTCGACCGAGATCGGCTATCTCAACCAGACGCTGGTCGGCCGCGACCGGCCCGGTCCCAACCATATCGCGCAGATCACCCTGGTTGCCCGATTCTGAAGTTCCCTCACCTGAAAGGACGATCCATGACCATTTCCCGACGTGACATTCTGACCACCGGCACGCTCGCATCGATTGCAGCCGCAACGACGGCGACCTCTGCCGGCGCGGCTGATCCGATCGTATCGGCCACTCCCCAGCTTACCCCCGACGCGGCGTTACGACGGCTGAAGGACGGCAATGCAGGGTTCGTCGCGGATCGGCCGGTCAAGTCCGACCTGTCGCGCGCGCGGCGTCTCGCACTCGCCGAGGGTCAGCAGCCGTTCGCGACGCTCGTCGGCTGCTCGGACTCGCGGGTCGGCCCCGAACAGCTGTTCGGTGCGGGCCTCGGCGAATTGTTCATCGTCCGCACCGCCGGCAACAATGTCGATACCGCGGGCATGGGCTCGATCGAATATTCGGTCACGGCGCTCGGCGTTCCGCTGGTCGTGGTGCTGGGGCACGAGAAATGCGGGGCCGTCGCGGCCGCGGTGGACGTCGTGAACAAGGATGTCCGGCTGCCGGGCAGCATCGGGCGCATGATCGAGCCGATCATTCCCTCGGTTCTGGTCGCACGGCGCGCCGGCGCAACGAACGAGACCCTGCTGAACCGTACGATCGACGAGAATGTCCGCCGCATGGTCGATCGATTGCAGAACTATTCGGAGCCGATGCTGCTCGAACCACAGCGCCAAGGGAAGCTGAAGGTCGTCGGAGCGGTCTACAGCCTGGCGACTGGTGCGGTGCGCTGGCTCTAGGACGGATCGTCCGGGTCACGACATTTCCGAACTCACCCCGTCATGCCGGAACGAGGCTCTCCTGAGTGGAGCCGAAGCGCCCGGCATGACGGGGCCGCGCCCCCCAGACAGGACGAATTAGGATGCGTCTCACGACCGGTGGCGCGAGAGCATGGGGCATGCACCGCCCGCGCACCACGACCCGCCAGCTCAGCTACTTCGTCGCGCTTGCCGAGACCGGGAGCTTCACCCGCGCCGCCGAGCGCATGGGGATATCGCAGCCGTCGCTGTCGCAGCAGATCCGCGGCCTCGAGCTGGTGATCGGCGCGCCGCTGTTTGAGCGCGGCGGTCCGGCGCTCCTCACCCCGCTCGGGCGCGAGGCGCTGGAGCGGGCAAGGCGCATCCTTCTCGACGTGACGGACCTGGAGGAGATGCGGGCGGCGTCGGCGGATGCGCTCGTCGGGACGATCCGGCTTGGCGTGTCGCCGACGCTGGGCGCGTACCTGCTGCCAAGCCTGGTTGCGCGACTGCACCGCGAACATCCGACGTTGCGCGTGCACATCCGCGAAGGGCTGCCGTCGACGCTGACGAGCGGACTCGTCGCAGGGGATCACGACCTGATCCTGCTTCAGCTGCCCGTCGCGGGGCGGGCGTTGCATACCGAACGCCTGTTTCGCGAGGCGCTCTGGCTGGCGATGGCGACCGATCATCCCTTGTCCGCCAAGTCCGCCATCGAACCGGCAGATCTTCGCGGCCAGAACCTGCTGACGCTGGTTCCCGAGTACCGGCTGGCGGAACAGGTCGCCGAAATCGCTGCCGACGTCGGCGGCATCATGCTGAACGATTACGAAGGAACCAGCCTCGATGCCATCCGCCAGATGGCGGGCATGGGGATGGGGCTGGCGTTGCTGCCCGAACTCTATGTCCGGCAGGAGGTGCGTGACGGCGACGACGTGATCGTCCGACCGATCAAGGGCGGACGCTATTACCGCGAGATCGGGCTGTTGTGGCGCGTCGGGGCGGGCCGCTCACCCGCCTATCGGCTGATCGCGGACATGCTGCGAGCCGTGGGGCCATAGGATAATCCTATCGACAGTATAGCCTGCGCAATATTGTACCAATAGCCCCGATCGCCGACCCTATGCGCCTCTGCAACGACGCTGGATGATGCAAGTGGCACACGAACGGATCGGCTGGCGCGAGGCAAGCGAATGGCTCGGGCAGATCGTCGGACCGGACATGCCGTATCTGCGGCTTGCCGCGGTCTACGGCGTAGCGATCAGCCTCCTGTCGCTGGCGACCCCGATCTCGGTCCAGCTGCTGATCAACAACGTCGCCAACACGGCGCTGCCGGCGCCGCTCTGGACGTTGGCGGGGTTGCTGCTGCTGTTGCTGCTGTTCGTCGCCGGCCTCAGCGCGATGCGATTCTGGATCATGGCGTTGTTCGAGCGGCACGCGTTCGCACGCGTCGTATCAGAGGTGACGACGCGTGCGATCCACGCCCAGAACCCGTTCTTCGCCGACCAGAACCGTGGCGACCTGTTCAACCGCTATTTCGATCTCGTCGTGGTGCAGAAGGCCGTGCCGAGCCTGATCATCGGCGGGTTCACGATCCTGCTGCAATCCGTCGTCGGGCTCGTCGTCACCAGTTTCTACCATCCGTTCTTCCTCGCGTTCAACGCGCTGCTGGTGGTGCTGGTGCTGGCGATCTGGCTGCTCTGGTCCCGTGGGTCGATCCGATCCGCGGTCGCGCTCAGCCACGCCAAGCATGATGCCGCACGCTGGCTGGAGAGCCTTGGTGCGTCGAACGGCTTCTACAAATCCAGCCGCCATCTTGATTTCGCGATGGATCGTTCGGACGCCGTCACCGCGACCTATGTCGAGCGGCACCGTCGCTACTTCCGCTACAGTTTCGCGCAGACGGTCGCATTCCTGCTGCTCTACGCCTTTGCCAGTGCGGCACTGCTCGCGCTCGGCGGAAGCCTGATCCTGCGCGGCGAACTGTCGATCGGCCAACTGGTCGCGGCCGAACTGATCCTGAGCGGCGTGTTCTACGGCGTGTCGCAGCTCGGCTGGTATCTCGACACGCTGTACGATCTGGTAGCCAGTGCCGAGGAGCTGTCGCTGCTGTTCGCGATCCCGCAGGAGCCCGCGGTAGCCAAGGCTGGCGAGGCGCCCGTCGATGGCGCCGTGCAGCTCGCCGAGGTCGAGATCGAGCATGCCTGCTTCGACTTCGCGCTGGCGGCGGGCGAGCAGCTCGTCACCTTGTCCGATGGTAGTGCCGAGCGGTTGCTGGCGATGGTGCTGAAGCGCCACCTCGTTCCCGAGCGCGGTCTGGTCACCGTCGGCGGTGCCGACATGGCGACGTTCGACACCTATCGGCTGCGGTCCGAGATCATGGTGCTCGATCGTCCGACCATCGTCGAAGTCACGATCCGCGAATATCTGACGCTGGCAAACGACACTTCTGTGCCCGGCGCGGTGCTCGACGCGCTCACCATGGTCGGCCTGCGCAACGCCATCGCGCGGCTGCCGCTCGGGCTCGATACGCCACTGGCGGCATCGGGCTTTCCGCTGTCGATCGCGGAGGTCATCGCGTTGAAGCTGGCAAAGGCGCTGCTCGTGCGCCCACGCGTGCTGATGCTGTCCGAACTGTTCGATCTCGTGCCCACCGACCGGCTCGTCAATGTGCTGCGCCAGTTGAAGGCGGCGCAGACCACGACGCTGCTCTGCACCGGCAGGCCCGAGGACATCAGCCTCGATGGCTGGTTCCAGCTCGATCCCCGTCGACAGCGGCGGTTCGACACGCGCGAGGCGCTGATCGCGGCCACGCGGAAGGAGGCGACCGATGCCGTACACGCCTGATCGTTCCGCACATTTCCCCACGCTGGGTAGGATGCGGCCACCCCGGGTGGCGAGGACGCTGGCCTGGATGCTCACGATCGGCGTCGCGACCGCGGGAGCGATCATGGCGCTGGTCCCCTGGGTGCAGACCGCGAGTGGGACCGGCCAGGTCGTCGCGCTCGATCCCGACGATCGGCAGCAGCAGGTCACCGCGTTCGTGCCGGGCCGCGTCGAGCGCTGGTATGTCCATGACGGCCAGCACGTCGCCAAGGGCGATCCGATCGCGCGCGTCGTCGATCTCGATCCCGACCTGCTGTCCCGCCTCGGTGCCGAGCGCGCGCAGGTCCAGGCGGAGATCGCCGCGATCCAGCAGAGCCGCGCGGTCGCCGGGATCGACGTATCGCGGACGGCGCAGTTGTTCGCCGAAGGGTTGGCCGCGCGGCGCGACTATGAGCAGACGCAGATCAAGGTCGCCGATGCGGGCGCCAAGCTCGCCGAGGCGCGCGCCAAGCTCAACCGGATCGACATCCAGCTCAATCGCCAGTCCGTGCAGATGGTCCGCGCACCACGCGAGGGGCGTGTCCAGCAGCTCAACGCCGCAACCGGAGGCGCGATGGTGTCGCCCGGTACGGTGCTGGCGGTGATCGCACCCGAGCGCATCGAGCGCGCGGTCGAGCTGTTCGTCGACGGACGCGACGTGCCGCTGCTTCGGACCGGACGACCGGTGCGGCTCGAATTCGAAGGCTGGCCCGCGATCCAGTTCAGCGGCTGGCCATCGGTGGCGCAAGGCATGTTCGACGGCCGCGTCCGCACGATCGATCCCAATGCCGCGGTCGACGGGCTGTTCCGCATCCTGGTCGAACCGCAACCGGGCAAGCCGGCTTGGCCCGCACGTGAGTTCGCACGTCCCGGCGGCAAGGTCCGCGGCTGGGTGCAGGGCGAGACGGTCCTGGTCGGTTACGAACTCTGGCGCCAGCTCAACGACTTCCCGCTGGAGTTCGGTCGCCGTCCCACCGCGCCGACGAAGGACGATGCGAAGGCTGCTGCCTCGAAGGCCGGCGACGAGCAGGGAGCGAAGAAATGATCCGGCTCCTCCTGTGCTCGGTCATCGCCTTGTGCCCCGTGGCGGCGAGCGCTCAGACACTGTCCAGCACGCAGGTCGCGTCTCCCGGCGTGGTTACGCCACTGACGCTCGACGAGGTGCTGCGATCGTCCGCCCGCTCCGCGCCGCAGATCGTCGAGGCGCTGGCCCGCGTCCGCCAGGCGGAGGGCCGATCGCTGTCCGCCGAGGGTGCGTTCGACACCGTGTTCGATGTCGACGGCAAGTCGCGCGTGGCCGGTTACTATGACGGCACCGTCGTCGAAGGTCGCGCAACGCGGCCGCTGACCGGCAATGGCGGGTATCTCTACGGCAACTACCGCGCATCGCGGGGCACGTTCCCCGTCTACGAGGACCAGGCCTATACCAACCGCGCCGGCGAGGCGAAGGTCGGCGCGCTGTTCGCGCTGCTGCGCGACCGGGTCGTCGACGAACGCCGTACGCGCCGTACCCTTGCCGGCGCCGATATCGACGTCGCCCGGTTCGAGGGCGAGATGGTCGCGATCGGCGTGCAGCGGCGCGCGGTCGACGCCTATCAGGGCTGGGTCGCAGCCGGATTGCGACTGCGCGCCTACCGCGAATTGCTGGACCTCGCGGAACGTCGCCGCGGCGCCATCGGCCGCCTGGTCACGCTCGGCGCCCGACCCGAAATATTGCTCACCGAAAACGACCAGAATTTCGTCCGGCGACGCGCCCTCGTCGTTCGCGCCGAGCAGGATATCGCGAGCGCGGCCAACGCGTTGTCGCTATATCTGCGCGACGACAACGGCGCACCGCTACTCGTATCGGCCGAGCGACTGCCGCCGGACACGACGCCGCTGGCAGGTCTGGCGGCGGCGTCCCCGATCAAGGCCCCCGTTGCGCGCCCGGACTATCGCGCGATCCTGACCCGGATCGACCAGTCGACCGCAAAGCTGATGCTGGCCGAGAACGATCTTTCGCCGCGGCTCGATCTGCGCGGCGACGTCGGCAAGGACCTCGGTGCCGTCGGTCTCGGCGGCCCGAGCCGTACGCCGCTCGAAGCCACGGTCGGGTTCCGCTTCAGCGTGCCCTTGCAGAACCGCGCCGCCAAGGGTCGTGTCGCGGAAGCGCGGGCCGAGATCGACGCGCTCGGCCAACGCAGTCGCTTCCTGCGCGATCAGATCGCCGTCGAGGTCGACGGGATCGTCATCGCGGTCGATGCCACCGAACGGCTGGCGGCCATCGCGGACGAGGAGCGCCGCCTCGCCGATCGCCTTGCGGCCGCCGAACGACGTCGCTTCGAGCTGGGCTCAGGCGATTTCTTCCTCGTCAACCAGCGCGAGGAAACTGCGACCGACGCCCGCGTGCGACTGATCGATGCACAGGCCCGGATCGCCTCCGCTCGCGCAGAACTCGCCGCAGCCACCGCCGATCGTGCAGCGTTGCGACTGGAAAATTGATCCGCCAGTCCACACGGCGGCAGTCGTCGTTCGTGGTCGGCGGCCAGCGAAACTCCGACCGGATAACGTTCCTGCTCGACGTCGTCCGGATCGGCAAACATCACGGCGGCGGCTAGCTCGACAGCGCGCCGCCGGTACCTTAGGCCGTTCCAGCTGCTGACGAAGGCACGTGCATGATACTCTACGATCACCCGCTTTCCTCGTACGCGCAAAAAGTGAAGATCGCTTTGCGCGAGAAGGGCGTCGCGTTCGAGCGGTTGCTACCTGACGATTTCGGTACCGGAAGGCGCGATACCCCCTTCGCCGCCGCCAATCCGCGCGGAGAAGTGCCGGTCCTGATCGACGGTAACGACGCGATCTTCGATTCCACAATAATCCTCGAATACATCGAGGAGCGTTGGCCCGAGCCACCTCTGTTGCCGGTCGGTGCGCTTGCGCGGGCCGCCGCGAGGACGACCGAGGAGGTTTGCGACACGCAATATGAGGCCGTGAACTGGGGCTTCGGCGAACTTCTCTGGTTCCGGCGTGCCGAGGGCGATCTCGCCGGACGCCTCAAGGCCGCTGCCGCCCGTGACACGGCAACGCTTCAGACTTGGCTCGCCGAACGCCTCGGCGACGCCGACTGGTTCGGCGGCGAGCGGTTTGGGTGGGCCGACGCCGCAGCCGCACCAATGGTCAACCGCTCCGCCTATTACGGCATGGGCCCTGCCTCCGACACGTCGCTCGCGCGTTGGCTAGCCCGGATCCGCGAGCGTTCGTCGGTTGCTGCGACGTTCTCGGAGTTCGACGAGGCGGCGTCCGCGATGGCTGGCGCTGCGGACCATTATCGGACCGGCGGGCGACGACGCGAATACCGCGATCACCGGCTCGAGTGGATGGTTCGCTCGGGCGGCATCGACGTGGTGCGCGCTGGACTGCGCGACGACACGATCCGCTTTTCCTGGCCGGGTTGACGCTGCGGGCCATGCTGCTCGATTGCGCCCCCTCGAAATTGGCGTGACACAATTCGAGGGCCCGTTCAGTTCGTGGCCAAGCCGAGAAGACCCGATACACGAACCCCCTCTTATTGAGATTGACTTGCATTAGTTACTGGTACGCGCCAAGAGCCTGCAAAAGGTTCCTTGGGGGAAATAAATGTCTGCCTTACTCGCCGTTCTACTGACCGCGGCCGATCCCACCGCGGGGTCCGTTACCATGCCCGATCCCGCGCTCCAGACGGGTCAGTCCAATGACGAGATCGTCGTCACCGGCGCGCGTACCGAGGGCAGCAGCGACTACACCATCCCCGGCCAGACCACCGCGACGCGGCTCAACCTGACGTTGCGCGAGACGCCACAGTCGGTCAGCGTCGTCACGCGCGCGCAGATCGAGGATTTCCAGCTCAACGACGTCAACACGCTGCTCGCCACGGTTCCCGGCGTGAACGTGCAGGCCGGCGAGACCGACCGAGTGTATTTCTCCGCGCGCGGCTTCGACATCCAGACGTTCCAGGTCGACGGCATCGGCGTGCCGTTCGCGTTCGGAATCCAGACCGGATCGATCGACACCGCCTTCTACGACCATATCGAGGTCGTCCGCGGCGCGCCCGGCTTGCTCTCGTCGACCGGCAACCCGTCCGCCGTGGTCAACTTCATCCGCAAGCGTCCGACCAAGGACCTTCAGGTACGCGCGAGCGGGCAATACGGCTCGTTCGACCAGTATCGCGGCGAAGCCGACGTCAGCGTGCCGATCACCAAGGACGGCAGCGTCCGCGCCCGCGCAGTCGGTGCGTATCAGGACGGCGACAGCCATCTCGACCGCTACGGCCTGCGCCGCTGGGTCGGCTACGGTATCGTCGAGGCTGATCTCGGCGCCAACACCACGGTCAGCGCAGGGTACGGCCATCAGGATCACAAGAGCCGCGGCGCGATGTGGGGCGCGATACCGCTCACTTACAGCGACGGCACGCCGTTGAACTTCTCGCGCTCGTCGAACGTCGCGCCCGACTGGTCGAGCTGGAACGTCATCGACCGCCAGATCTTCGGCGACATCACGCACCGCTTCGGCAATGGCTGGATCGCGCGCGCCAGCGCCATCCGCCGTGCCACCGATGAAAAGAACACGCTGTTCTACGTGTATGGCAACCCGCTGCGGAACGACGCCGACGGGATCGGCATCGACCCGGCGACCGGGCTTCAGACCGGAATCCAGAGCTACCCCGGCAAGTTCCGCGCGACCACGCGCAACCTGACGATGGAAGCCTACATCGCGGGCCCGGTAACGTTCCTCGGCCGCGAGCACGAGATCAACATCGGCGTGAACCGCAGCGCGCAGGAATACATCCAGCAGTCGAGCTACGACAACAGCACGATCGGGACCTACCTGCCCTACCCCGACCTGTTCGCGGGCAATTTCCCGCTGCCCAACTTCCCAACCGAATTCTCGAGCGATCCGATCTCGAGCCAGAACACGCACACGACGCGCGAGACCGCCTATGGCCTGATTCGGTTCAACCCTGGCGACGCGGTGAAGGTGATGTTCGGCGGCAACGTGACGCATGCCAAGAGCACGGGATTTTCCTACGGCACCAACACCGATTTCGACGCGACGCGCTTCCTGCCGTTTGCCGGCGCGACAGTCGATATCACGCGCAACCTGAGCCTCTACGGCAGCTACGCGACGATCTTCAATCCGCAGAACCAGCTACTCGACCTCAACAGGCGCATCATCGATCCGATCGAGGGCGAAAACCTCGAACTGGGGATCAAGGGCGACTGGTTCGCCGGCCGGTTGAACGCGACGGTCGCGGTGTTCAAGACGCGGCAGGACAATACCGCCGAAGCCGCCGGCATCGTCGTCGAGAACAACGTCACCCGCACCTATTATGTCGGGATCGATGCGCAGTCGGAAGGCATCGAGCTCGACGTCGGCGGCCAGATCGCGCCGGGTCTGCAGATGACCGGCGGGTACACCGTGATGCGGATCGAGGACCCCGAGGGCAATCCGGTCCGCCGCTACGTCGCGCGCAACACTGGCCGGCTCAACCTCAGCTATACGCTGCCGATGCTGCCCGCGCTCAAGGTGGGCGCGTCCGCGCAGTACCAGAGCCGCATCATCTCACCATCCGGGCTGGGCCGGCAGGGCAATTACGCGTTGCTCGACCTGCTGGCGGCGTACAGCATCACCCCGAACATCTCGGCCGCGGTGAACGTGCGCAACGTCACCAACACCAAGTACCTGACGGCGACCAACTTCGACGGCGGCTATTACGGCGCACCGCGCTCGGTGATGGGTACGATCAGCGTGCGATACTGAGCGACGCACGAATGTGCGGTGGACGCGAGCGCCCAATCGGCGACACCCGGATCACCGCATTCGCATGAAAAGAGACAGTGCGCTGCGCGCGCTGTCTGCAAAATAGTCGTAGATGGCGCGGGAGACTTCGGCGATGACCGGCTGGCGATCGCGGCCACCACGGGCGAACACGACGATGGCCACGCGGCGGCCGTCGGGCATGGTGATGAACCCGACATCGTTGGTGATGCCGTCGAGCGTGCCGGTCTTGTCCTCGACACGAGTACCCGCGGGCAGAAGCGCGCGGATACGGCGCGTGCCGGTCTGGCAGCGGCTCATCAGTTCGAGCAGGAAATTGCGGCTCTGAGCCGTCAGGACGGTTCCGTTATCGAGCTTGTTCAGCAGCGTGACCATCGCGATCGGCGTGGCGACGTCCTTGCTGTCGGCAAGATGGCCGCGCTCTCGCAGCAGCTGGGCTATGGTCCGGTCCATCCGGATGCCGGCTATCTTGTGCGACCACAGCCACTGCTGGATGACGACGGGGCCGCCGAGCGCGGCAAGCAGCTGGTCGGTCGCCTGGTTGTCGCTGCGGACGATCATCAGCTCCAGGGCTTTCGCGGCGGGACGACCGACGATCATGTCGCCAAGGGTGCGTCGGCCTTGATCGACATCGGCAAGGTAGGCCCCTGCTATGGCGAGCTTTACGGTGCTCGCCATCGGAAACGGTGTGTCCCCTCTGATCGAAACGGTCGAGCCATCGCGAAGGTCGAGGGCCGCGATGCCGTAGTCTCCGGAGCGTTCCGCGACCAGCATGCTCAGAACCCGCTCGAGCCCCGTGGGTTCGAAAGCGCTTGTGGTTGCCGATGCCGATGCTGGGACGAGGAAGCTTGCAGCGATACTGGAGAGAAACAGGCGGGAAAGCCGGGGTGCGCGCATCGATCGTCCTCGAATGTTGTCCTTCAGCGACTTGCTAATGCTAGACCCTAAAACCTGAACACTTCATGTTGCATGCCGGTGACGTACGAACAACGGTGGATCGCGACTGAGTGAAGCGACTTGCCTGTATCGTCGCCCTCCTACGGACGACACACGCCGCCGCCGCAAATCAGGCGCTATGCGATAGCGACGCGTGGGTCATCCGGGGCAACACATGACGCGCGAACAGGTCGGCTTCCGCGGCGTGGGGGTAGCCGGACAGGATGAAAGCCTCGATCCCCATGTCCTGGTACATGCCGAGCTTGGCGAGCACCTGGTCGGGATCGCCAACGATCGCCGCGCCGCAGCCCGAGCGCGCCCGCCCGATACCAGTCCACAGATTGTCCTCGGCATAGCCATCGGGTGATGCACCCTCGCGAAGGGCCGCTTGCGCCGCGACGCCGGCAGACCCCGAATCGAGCGACTTGGCACGGATCGCCGCGCCCTGTTCGGCATCGAGCTTCGAGAGCAGGCGATCGGCGTACACCCGCGCTTCGTCCTCGGTCTCGCGGACGATGACGTGCGCGCGGTAGCCGAACCGCA
The DNA here is from genome assembly GCF_003050745.1 of Sphingomonas sp. PP-CE-3G-477. Classification (GTDB taxonomy): domain Bacteria; phylum Pseudomonadota; class Alphaproteobacteria; order Sphingomonadales; family Sphingomonadaceae; genus Sphingomonas. The sequence goes on from NZ_QAOF01000009.1 coordinate 117,847, forward strand.
GCGTGCGGCCATGGCGGGCGGCACGCGCGGTCATGTCGGCGATGATGTCGGCGACCTTCTCGCGGGTGTCGGGCCACATCAGATAGACGTCGCACTCCTTCGCCGCCGCCTCGCGCGCATCCGGCGACAGCCCGCCGAAATACAGCAACGGCGCCTTGCCCGATACAGTGCCGATCCGCGGCGGATCGAGCTTCAGTTTCCAGAACTCGCCGTCATGATCGAGCGGCTCGCCGTTCAGCAGCGTCTTCAGAATCCGCATCAGCTCGACCGTGCGGGCATAGCGCGGGCCGGACGCCAGCGTCTCGCCAGGGAGGTCGGACGAAATGATGTTGATGTTGAGCCGCCCGCCGAGCATCCGGTCGATCGTCGCGATCTGGCGCGCGAGTTGCGGCGGCCAGCTTTCGCCGACGCGTACCGCCATCAGCAGCGCCAGCCGCCGCAGCATCGGCGCGATCGCCGCGGCGAAGGCGGTGGTGTCGAGCCCCAGCGCGTAACCCGAGGGGAGCAGAATGTTGTCGTAACCACCGGTCTCCGCCTGGAGGACGATGTCGCGGCAATGCTCCCAGCTCGATTGCAGCCGGGGATCGGGCACGCCGAGAAACTCGTAATCGTCGTCGCACAGCGCCGAGAACCAGCTGACTTCGCAGGATTTCGTCATGGCAGCGGCTCGCCCCGTGCCGCGATCAGGACGTCGTACCAGTCCTGCCGCGTCCACGTGATCGTGAAGGCCTGCGCCAGTTCGGCGATCCGGGCGGGGTTCTGCGTGCCGACGATCGGGATCGCGCGCACCGGATGCGCCATGATCCAGCTATAGGCAGTCGCCGCCCGGCTCGCTCCCGTCTCGGCTGCCTTGCGATCGAGCGCCGCCGCCACCGCTGCGCTGCGCGCGTCGGCGGGCACGCCGAGCCGGCCACCGCCAAGCGGCGACCACGCCAGCACCGCCATGTCGCGCTCCATCGCCTGATCGAACAGCCCGTTTTCGAGCGGTTCGAGGTGGAGCGGCGAGAATTGGGGCTGATGGCTGACGAGCGGAATCGTCAGGAACGACGCCAGCGCTTGAGCCTGCGCAGGCGTATAATTCGACACGCCGACCGCACGCACCTTGCCCGCCGTCACCGCATCCTCCAGCGCACGCGCTGCTTCCTGCGGGTGCGTCAGGATGTCGGGGCGATGGATCTGGTAGAGATCGACTTGGTCGACTCCGAGCCGGGTCAGCGAGGCGTCGAGCGCCTTCGCCAGATAGGCCGGACTGGAGTCATACGGTAGCGGCGGGAGGATGCCGCCCTTGGTGGACAGCACCATTCGCGCGCGCAGGCCGGGCGAGTCTGCGAAGATGCGGCCGAGCAGCACTTCCGCATCGCCGAACCCGCCTGCGCCGTCGAACCCATAGATGTCGGCGGTGTCGAACAGGGTCACCCCCGCCTCGAACGCCGCCTCGATCAGCGCGCGTCCTTCAGCGACGCCGACTCCGGCGAACCGCCACATGCCCCAGGCTATCGGGCTGACAAGGATTCCGCTCTTGCCGAGCGGAATGGCTTTGGGTGTAGAATTGAGCTGCGACATCGCTGTCACGAATAGGGGTAATACGCTTGGTCGAGCAAGTACGTTATGGGCTGGTCGGAACCGGCATGATGGGGGTCGAGCATCTCCAGAACCTGGCCGTCACCCCCGGCGCGGTGGTGACCGCGATCGCCGATCCGGTGAGCACGTCGCTTGGTTGGGCACGCGATGCATTGGGTTCGCGCGGCGACGGCGTGCAGCAATTCGCGGATGCCGCGACGCTCGCCCGCAGCGGACTGGTCGACGCGGTGATCGTCGCCAGCCCGAACTATACACACCGCGACGTGCTTGAGCCGCTGTTCGACGCGGACGTCGCGATCCTCTGCGAAAAGCCGCTGGCGACCACGCTGGATGATGCCCGCTGGGTCGTCGATCGTGCCGCAAAAATGACGCGGCCGTTCTGGACCGCGATGGAATATCGCTACATGCCGCCCGCCGCGGCGTTCATCGAGCAGGTGCATGGCGGTCGAATCGGCGCACTTCGGATGCTGTCGATCCGCGAACACCGCTTCCCCTTCCTGCCCAAGGTCGGCGACTGGAACCGCCTCAGCCGCAACACCGGCGGGACGATGGTCGAGAAATGCTGTCACTTCTTCGACCTGATGCGGCTGATCGTCCGATCCGAACCCGTCCGCGTCTATTGCTCGGGCGCGATGGACGTGAATCATGTCGACGAACGCTATGACGGCGAGCGGCCCGACATCATCGACAACAGCTACACGACGGTGGACTTCGCCAACGGCGTCCGCGCGATGCTCGACCTGTCGATGTTCGCGGACGGCGCCGAGAACCAAGAGGAGATCACCGCGGTCGGCGACGCCGCTCGGCTCGACGTGCTGATCCCCGAAGGTGCGCTCGTGTTCAGCCCCCGCACCGGCTTTCTCAATCCGAAACAGGTCGAACGGCAGGTGATCGAGGTCGATCGCACCGCGCTCGACGCCGGCAGCCATCACGGCTCGACCTTCTATCAGCACCAGAAATTCATCGCCGCGGTGCGCGGCGAAATCGGTGTGGAAGTCACCGCGCGCGACGGGCTCATGGCGGTGGCGATCGGTACTGCTGCCGAGATCAGCGCACGGACGAAGCGCGTCGTGGAGATGACCGAACTGGGGTTCTCATGAAGCCGCGCTTGGCTGCACCCAAGACAAACTCGTGCATGACAGCGCGAGACATTCGATAGCCTACCGGAAGAGTAGGAATATTTAGGGGGCGGCATGAAGAACTGGTTGCTGGCAGGCGCGGCATTGGCCGCAGGACTGGGCGCGCCGGCCTGGGCGCAGGACGTCCCGATCGGGAGCGGTCCCGCGGATAGCGGCCAAACCGGCAATCCCGCCCCCGCCGCGTCCGAGCCCGGCGAGATCGTCGTCACCGCACAGAAGCGCTCCGAGCGTCTTCAGGATGTGCCGGTCGCGGTCTCGGTAATCTCGGGCGCGCAGATCGCCGCGCAGGGCGGAGTGAACCTGGAAAGCGCGCAATACCTCGTACCAACGCTGAATTTCCGCAAATCCGGCACGACGATCAACCAGTCGCTGTTCCTGCGCGGGGTCGGCACCTCGACCTTCTCGGTGGCGGGCGAGCCGTCGATCTCCACCGTCGTCGACGGCGTCGTCTACAGCCGTGCCGGCGAAGCGTTCAGCGACCTGATCGACATCGACCGGATCGAAGTGTTGCGCGGTCCGCAAGGCACGCTGTTCGGGAAGAACACGAGCGCCGGCGTCATCAACATCGTCACCAAGCGTCCCGGTAACGTGCTCGCCGGGTCGGTCGAAGGGTCGTTCTTTACCGGCAACGGCAACGAATATCGCACCCGCGCCGCGCTGGACATTCCGTTGAGCGAGACGATCAAGAGCCGCTTCACCGGGTTCTACGGCAATCACGCGGGCAACATCCGCAACGTCGCGCACGATAACCGGCGCGTGAACGGCTACGAGCATTACGGTTTCCGCGGCATGGTCGTCGCCGACGCCACGCCCGACCTGACCTTCACGCTGATCGGCGACTATCGCCGGAGCAACGACGATTGCTGCGCGGAGGTCATCGGCACGACGCCGACCGCGGGCCTTACCGCCAGCGTGCTGCCCGATCGCAACGGCAACAAGTCGCGCACCATCAACCAGGACCTGATCACGCATACCGACGAGAAGAGCTGGGGCGTTTCGCTGCAGGCGGACGCGACGCTCGGCACGCAGACGGTGACGTACATCGGCTCGTACCGCGAATACGACAATACCGAGATCCGCGACGGCGACTGGCTGCCGACCGCCTATGTCGGCGCCAACCAGCTCCACGATTTCGGGCCGCAGACGAGCAGCACCTTCACGCAGGAAGTCCGGATCGCGTCACCGTCGAACCAGTTCTTCAGCTACGTCGTCGGCGCGTTCTACTCGCGCGCGGAAACCGAGCGGACGTTCCGCCGCGACGACGTCGTCTGCACCGCCACGCCGACGCCGACCGTACTCACCCCCTGCTCGACCGCGGGCACGACGGTCACCCGACCGACCGGCACCGCGGTGTTCGGCTCGACCTTCAAGAACCTCGCATTCTTCGGGCAGGGCGTCTTCAACCTCACCGATCGGTTCCGCGCGATCGCCGGCGTTCGCTACACCAGCGACCAGCTCGACGTGTTCCACAGCCGCGTCACCGCGCTCGCAGGGCCAGGCATCAACCCGAGCTTCGGGCCGTTCGCGGGCAAGACCACCAACATGAACTGGTCGGGCAAGGGCGGGCTTCAATTCGACGTGACGCCGCAGTCGACGACCTACGCGACCTATTCGCGCGGCTATAAAGGTCCGGCGTTCAACATCTTCTACAATCTCGGCGCGACCGGCACCAACGTGATCGATCCGGAGACCGCGGACAGTTACGAAATCGGCCTCAAGAACACGCTGTTCAGCGGCAAGCTGGTGATCAACCTCGCCGCCTATTACGCGAAATATCATAATTTCCAGGCAAACAACCCCGACGTGGTCGCGGGCGTGCTCGTCACCCGCTTCACCAATGCGGGCGACATCTCGACCCGCGGCGGTGAGCTCGACCTGCTCTACCGCCCGGTCCGCGATCTCAACATCTCGGGCGGGCTCGCCTATACCGATGCGCATGTCGACCAGTTCAAGGTCCCGACCAACGGCTCGACCACCGGCGTCGTGCCCGCGGGTACGCAACTCGGCTATGCGCCGCGGTGGAAGGGCTCGCTCGGCGGCGACTACCGGATCCGCACCGGCAGCAGCATCGATTTCACGCTGGGTGCGCAAGGCTCCTACCAGTCCAGCCAGATCTCGCAGTTCGATGCGAGCGCCGCGATCCGCGACGCGACGACGATCAAGGCATACGGCCTGCTCGATCTCTCGGCCGGCATCGTCGATGCGAAGGACGCGTTCAGGGTCGTGCTGCAGGTGAAGAACGTGCTCGACACCAGCTTCGCCTCGTCGATCGTGAGCGGCGGGCCCGGTGGCGCGTATCGCTACATCATCCCGCGCGAGGCGGATCGCTACGCCGGCATCACCGCAAGGCTGAACTTTTGACGGAAACGGTACGGACCCCCTCCTCGGCCCCCTCGCCCGCCCAATCCAAGGCGCGCTGGGTGGTCGTAGCGCTCGTGTTCTTCGCGATCATGCTCAACTATGTCGACCGGCAGATCCTGGCGTTGCTGAAGCCGACGCTCGAGCGCGAGTTCGCGTGGTCCGATCAGGACTATGGCAACATGGCATCGGCGTTCCAGTTCGCTGCCGCGATCGCGTTTCTGGGGACCGGCTGGTTCATCGACCGGGTCGGCCTCCGGATCGGTTTCGCGGCGGGGGTGTTCGTGTGGAGCCTCGCCGGGATGGCGCACGCGTTCGTGTCGGGCGTGACCGGGTTCATCGGCGCGCGCGTCGTACTCGGCGCAGCGGAGTCGATCGGTACCCCCGCCGCGGTCAAGTCCGCCGCAACCTATTTCGGGCCCAAGGACCGCTCGATCGCGCTGGGGATCGGCAACACCGCGCCCAATGTCGGTGCGGTGATAACCCCGCTCGTCATCCCGGCGCTGGCGATCGCGTTCGGCTGGCGCGCGGCATTCCTCGTCGCGGGTGGCTTGGGACTTGTCTGGGTCGTCGCATGGTTCGCGTTCAAGATGCCCGCCGCGATTGCGGAAACCGGTGGCCCCGCGCCAATCCGCTGGATCGACCTGTTCAAGGACCGCCGGACGCTCGCCATCGCGGTCGCCAAGGTACTGTCGGATCAGGTCTGGTTCTTCATGCTGTCGTGGCTACCCGATCTGTTCCACCGGCTGTTCGGACTGCCGCAGGGTCAGGTCGGGCTCCCCGTCGCGCTCGTCTATGCGCTCGCGGCCTGCGGCGCGCTGACCGGCGGCTGGCTGCCGACCCGGCTGATGGCACGCGGCTGGAGCCTCGACCGTGCGCGCAAATCGACGCTGCTGCTGTACGCGCTGCTGATCCTGCCGGTGCCGATCGTGCTGTCGCTGCAAAGCCCGTGGACCGCCGCACTGGTGCTTGGGCTCGGGCTGTTCGCGCATCAGGGGTTTTCGACCAACGTCTTCGCGCTGACGACCGACGTCATGCCCGCCCGCTCGGTCGGGTCGACGATCGGGATCGCGGCGTTCTGTGGCAACATGGGTTCGATCGGCATGATCCAGCTATCCGCCTGGTCGCTCGGCCACGGGTTCGGCTATGCGCCGATGCTGGCGATCTGCGCGGTCAGCTACCTGCTGGCGCTGGGGTTCATCCAGCTGCTCATCCCGCGGATCGAAGCGGCCCGGTAGAGTCGCGGCGGATCAGTTCGAACGGGACTTCGATCCGCTTCACTGCGAACTCCGCGGCGAGGAGCAGATCGGCCGCCGTGTAGCCGAGCGTCCGCGTCGGCTGGCGGATCGTCGTCAACGCGGGCCAGACGAAGCGCGAGATCGCGTCGTCGCCAAAACCGGCGATCGACATGTCGGCCGGCACCGCCAGCCCGCGCCGGTGCGCGACGCTGAGCGCACCCGCCGCCATGTCGTCGTTCGAAGCGAAGATCGCGGTGGGCGGCTGGCGGAGGGCGAGCAGTGCTTCCGTCGCGTCCGCACCCGACGCGAAGTCGTAATCGCCGGGGCGGATCAGGACGGGATCAAACGCGATGTCTGCCTCGTCGAGTGCCGCACGGTAGCCCGCCAGCCGCTGCGCACTGGTCGCATAGCTCGCATGTCCCGTGATGAAGCCGATCCGACGATGGCCGAGCGCCAGCAGATGCCGCGTCATCACGGTCGCGGCGCCGATATTGTCGATGAACACCGACGCGGTGAGGTCGAGCTCGGTTCCCGGCGAGACGCGAACGAACCGCACTTTCCGGCGCGCCATCAGCGCCAGCACCTCGGGATAGTCGGTCGCCGGCGGTGTCAGGATCAATCCGTCGACACCAGATCCGTCGATCAGGCTCTCGATATCGTCGATCAACCGGTCGGAGTCATGGTCATAGGGCTGCGCGATCATCCGCACGCCGTCGAGCAGACACCGGTCGCGTATCCCGGACTGCATCTCGTAGACGTAATACGGGCTGGGATTGTCGCACGCGAGCGCGATCTGGAAACTGCGATGCCCTGCCAAGGTCCTGGCGGCCATGTTCGGTCGATATTTAAGGGTCGCGAACGCCGCCGTAACCCGCGCACGCGTCGCATCCGACACGCGGGGCTCGTTGTTGAGCACGCGCGACACCGTCTTGATGGAAACGCCTGCAAGCCGGGACACGTCGCTGATCGTCGGCCGCACGCATCTTCCTCAAAAGCGTCACGATGAGCAGTTTGAGCAAAACCGTCAAAGAAAACCCCACATAATCGCGCGTTCGATCGGTGAGTGGTCAGCCGCGCCTCGGTACTGATACCTGCATGCGCTACGAGAGGGACTATTGGCATCCTCAATGAAACCGAGACAGGGAAGGTGGTGGCGGACCTGAAAAGCCCCCCCCAAACTCCAGGGCCTACCGTCCTTCTGGATGTAAGGTCATGAAGAGCGGCTTCTCGTGCATGGTGTACGATCGGTGATCAGACGACACCGGATCATCAATCAGGTGACCGGAGAACAGCGATGAACATTCCCCTTTTCACGCTTCTAATGGCGTCTGCGGCGTTGATGGTAACCGGCAGCAATGCCGCATCTGCCAAGGAAAATAGCGTGGCGGAGCATCCGACGATCGTTCTGGTTCATGGCGCCTGGCAGACCGGCGATGCCTGGTTGCCAGTCGCAGATCGCCTGCGTGGCGACGGCTACCGCGTCATTACCGTCAACCTTCCGGGCCGCGCTGGCACCCCGCTCGCCGCGTCGGCGGCCAGCCTGGCGCTCTACCGGGATACGGTCATCACGGCGATCGGCGCGGAGCGGAACCCGGTCGTGCTCGTCGGTCACAGCTTTGGAGGCATCACCATCTCCAACGTCGCCGAAACCATTCCCGAACGCATCAAGACCCTCGTCTACGTTGCCGCATTCCTCCCCCGTGACGGCGTATCGCTGCTGGATATGGCCAAGACCGATACTGGCAGCCTGGTGGTGCCCCACCTGCACGTCGATTCCGCGGCCGGCGTGATGAGGCTCGACGCAGCCGGCGCAGCGCTGTTCGCGCAGGACGGCACTGCCGAACAGCAGGCCCTGGTTGCCGCCAGTTCGGCCGACGAGCCACTTGGGCCGCTGGCGACGCCCGTCCACCTGACGCAAGCCCGTTTCGGCAACGCAGATCGCGTGTACATCAAGACGTTGCGGGATCAGGCCATCAGCCCCGCATTCCAGGATGCGATGATCGCAGCCGGCCGCGTTCGGCTTACGCTCAGGGTCGATACCGGACACCTGCCCGCGCTGACCAATCCCGAAGGACTGACGACAGCGATCGAGACGGCAGCCAAGTAGGTCTTCATCGGCGCGGGCCGATCGGCGAGCCCGCGCCTTTACACCAGTTGTCCTTTGCCTGCACGGGCGTCGAACGGACCACGGCATTCGGTCGTCCAACCCTATGACTATTGCCTGGGCTTTGCGACCTTGGGTGACTGGCCGAAATGAGCCTTGTACGCACGACTGAAACCAGCCTCCGACTGGTAGCCTGCCGCACGCCCGGCCGTTCCCACCGAGGCGGCGCCAGCGCTGATCAGTTGGTCGGCAACCGTGAGCCGCCAGCGTGTCAGGTATCGCATCGGCGCTTCCCCAACCGATGCGGAAAATCGTTCCGCAAACGCCGAACGAGACATGCCAGCGAGATCGGCAAGTCCCGCCAACGTCCACTGAACCGCCGGCTCGGCATGCAATGCGTTGAGCACCCGTCCGATCCGCGCATCGCCTAGTCCGCCCAGCCATCCCGCTTCGTCGGGATAGAGATCCGCCCAGCTCCGCAACGTACGGATCACCAACAGGTCGATGGTCCGCGAGATCATCAGCGCGGAACCCGGTCGCGGCTCTCGTGCCTCGAGCATCAGAAAATGGACCATGTGCTGGAGCCAGTCGGGCACCTTGCCTCCATCGTCCCGAATATGAATCAGTATCGGTAGACCGGTGACGACGGGCGGCAGCGGGTGCTCTTCGAACCGGAACGTCGCGCCGATGCAGCGAACTTCGGATCCGGCGCCGTCCCCGACCCGTATGACGAGCCTTTCGGGATCAAAAGCCGGTGATCCCAGCATGTCCCCGCCGGTTGCCCGCCCGGTTGCCCGATCTGCGATCAGATGGCCTTTTCCATGCGGTAGCAGAACCAGGTCGCCCGCCTTCAACAGGATCGGCTCCGAGCCGACCGGGGTCACCCATACCGAACCAAGCTCGACGAACAGCAGGTGAGACGGGCCCGCCGCAAAGCTGCCAGCGAATTGACCGGACAACTCCGCGGAATACACCAGCTCGCCGCGTAGCCTCACCAGCGTAAGCAGATGCGACAATACATCGGATTGATCCGCTACTCTTCTCGATTCAACCGAATATTCTGGACGATCAGTCAAGGATTCAGGTGGCGTCTTCATGGTCGGGAGCGCCTCGATCTTCCAAAAGGGACTATGCCATTTGGAGTAAAGTCTTGGAAAATTATAGCCTTGCCGGCTTTGGCCTTCTGCCCCAGTGGCAGGCATTGGTCGCCGCACGCCATGCTGCCCGCGTGACCAATCCATCGGGTCGCCCAGCGTTTACTGGGGTGCCCATAGCCGATGAACCGCTCGCCGTCTCCCCTCCGCCTGTTCCCGGCCCGCACCATGAAGCGTAACAGCGAAAGCACCGCGGCGTTTGCCGTGCGGGCGAGCGCCAACCAGGCCGAGCGTCGCGCGAACCTGCTCGGCGAATACGACTTCATCGTCTGCGGCGCAGGATCCTCGGGATCGGTCGTCGCACGCCGTCTGGCGGAAGACCTCGATATGTCCGTCCTGCTGATCGAGGCTGGCGGAGACGATAACGCGGCGAGTGTATCCGACCCTTCGCTCTGGCCGACCAATCTCGGCAGCGAACGAGACTGGGGCTTCGTAGCGGAGCCGAGTTCTCATCTGGCCGGACGGTCGATGCCGCTTTCGATGGGCAAGGGCCTGGGTGGCGGATCGTCGGTCAACGCCATGATCTGGGCGCGGGGACATGCGAACGACTGGGACTATTTCGCTGACGAAGCGAACGATCCGGCGTGGAATTATCCGGCCGTCCTCGACATCTATCGCCGCATCGAGGACTGGAGTGGCAATCCCGACCGGCAGCGACGCGGCCGCGGCGGGCTGTTCCCGGTCGAACCCGCTCAGAACGCGCATCCGATTGCGAGTGCCATGCTCAAGGGTGCGGCTGCGGCCGGAATCCCGACGTTCGACGATCATAACGGCGCCATGATGGAAGACGCGGGTGGCGCTGCGCTCAGCAACCTCGCGGTTCGCGACGGTCGCCGATCCTCGGTGTTTCAGCGCTACGTCGCGCCGGTCATGGCGCAGGCCAATCTCACGGTGCTGACGCATGCGACCGTCACCCGCGTCATCGTCGAGCGGGGCAAGGCTACGGGCGTCGAGGTCACGCTCGGGACTGAGCATCTGCGGCTGCGTGCACGGCGCGAGACGATCCTTTCGCTTGGAGCGATCCACACGCCCAAGGTCCTCATGCAGTCCGGCATCGGCGATGCCGCCATGTTGCGGCAGCACGGGATCGAGGTCGTCGAACATCTTCCAGGCGTCGGCAGCAACTTCCAGGACCATGTGATGGTGGCGGGCTGCGTCTGGGAAAGTCCCGTTCCGATCGTGCCGCGCAATAATCTGGGTGAGGCGACGTTCTTCTGGAAAAGCGATGATCGGCTCGACACGCCGGATATCCAGGCGTTCCTGATCGAGGTTCCGATCGTGGCGCCCGATGCGCTCGAGCAATACGGAACGCCGCCTGCTGCTGCATGGGCGCTGCTGCCCGGTCTGGTTCGCCCGAAAAGCAGGGGCAGCGTCCGGCTGACCGGTCCCGACCCAAGCGATCCCGTGGCGATCGATGCCAATGTGCTCTCGCACCCCGACGATCTGACAGCACTCGTCCGCAGCGTCGAGCTATGTCGCGAGATCGGCAACGGGGCGGCTCTCAGCGCTTTCGCAAAGCGTGAGATCATGCCGGGCAATCTCACCGGCGAGGCGTTGCGCGCGTTCGTCCGCAACACGGCGTCGAGCGTGTGGCACCAATCCGGAACCGCCAAAATGGGGACGGACGGCATGTCCGTCGTGGACTCCGAACTCCGCGTCTACGGCGTCGAGAACCTCCGGATCGCCGACGCCTCGATCATGCCACGGGTGACGACCGGCAACACCATGGCACCCTGCGTCGTGATCGGTGAACGGCTCGCCAGCTTGCTGACAGAGGGACGGCGCTCTGCTGCTGCCTCACGGGCAATGCGTCGGGAAAGCGACGAGGCACTCGAAGTCACTAGCTGATCGGCGGGCGGGGGCACCGATCGAGCAGGATCTGGTGTCCCGCCCTTACGCAACAGATCGGCTCACATCGCTGCGATCGAGGCCGGCGCCGCTGTCCCTGGGCAATTCTGCGCGCCCGACGTGGCGACGCAAAAAATTCTACTGGAATCGAGACGTTCAATGTTCGCCGAAAACATCATTGCGTTCGTCGTCACAGCGACGGCGCTGACCATGGCGCCGGGCCTCGACACCGCGATGGTCCTTCGATCTGCGCTCGCTAACGGCGGTCGGCATGGGGCCTTGACGGCTGTCGGCGTGGCGGCAGGCTGCCTGTGCTGGGGTAGCGCGGCGGTGCTGGGTTTGTCGGCATTGTTGCAGGCCTGGCCTCTGGCATTCCTGGCGCTGAAATGGGGCGGTGCCGCGTATCTGGCCTGGCTCGGCGCGCAACTCCTGCTCCATCCGCGCGACGCGATCGTCCCCGGCCATGTCGCGACGTCTCCTTCGCCAAGATACGGAGCATCCATCATGCGGGGATTCGGCACGAACATCCTGAACCCGAAAGTCGGCCTGTTCTACGTATCCTTCCTGCCGCAATTCGTTCCTCGGACGGAAATCGGCAGCAACTATGCCTTCTGGCTTGCATGCAGTGCCGCTGGCATCGCTCTTGTCTGGTTCACGCTTCTGGCAACTATCACCGCCGCCATCAGACCTTGGCTCAAAAGCGCACGGGTAGCGAAGGCGCTCGATCGCATGACCGGAGGCGTCTTTCTGATCCTCGGGTTCAAGCTCACCCAGATAGCGAATGCCTAATCCCCGGCTCACAAAATAATAGAGACGCGATATGCACGATACTGACCGCCGAACATTCGTCGCGGGGTTTCTGGCCACTGCTGCCATTCCAGCATCGGCGCGCGCGACGACCTCATCATATCCGGATGCCAAATCTTGGCACATGGAAACCAGACCGGAGCGGGAAGGCATGGCGCCCGGCCCCAATGGCCCCGTCTACTACCGAGTCTATGGCAAGGCGGGTGGCACGCCGCTGATCGTCTTGCACGGCGGCCCGGCAGCCGGCGAAATCTATATGAGACCCTTTGCAGGTCTGGCGGTCGATCGGCAGGTCGTCCTCTACGATCAGACCGGTTGTGGTCGTTCGGCGAAACCCGACAATCTCGCTGGCTATACCCCGGACGCCTATGTTTCCGAACTCGAAGCGTTGCGCGATCACCTGGGCTTCGAGCAGGTTTCCCTCCTCGGCCATAGTTGGGGCGGCTTTCTCGGCGCTCTCTACGCTACGGCGTATCCCGACCGCGTCGCCTCACTCGTGCTGGCAGGAACGGCCACATCGATGAACGACTTCTCGCAGGCGGCAGACCGCTGGCTGAACGCGTTCGGACCGTCGGCACGTACGACGATAGTGCGGCAGGAACTGCCCCCCGCTGAGCCCAATCCCGCCTATGAGGCCGCGTACGAGGAACTGACCGAAGCATATTATCGGCGTCATTTGCTGCGCCTGGATCCGTGGCCGGCGTTCTTCATGGAGGTCGGCGCCGCGCTTGCGGTCAATCCGGTCTACGCCTATCTCAACGGGCCATCCGAGTTTCAGCTGACCGGCAAACTCGCGACACTGGATATCAGCAGCGAACTCAAACGTATCGCGGTCCCGACGTTGGTTACCTGCGGGGAGTTCGACGAAGCGCCCCCATGGGTGGCGACGAAGATCGTGCGCCTGATCGCCAACGCCACGCTTGTCGTATTTCCCGGCGCGTCTCACATGGCGCACATCGAGCAACCCGCACTCGTAATGGCCACGACCTCCCGTTTTCTACGTGCAGCGGACCGTGCGTCGTCGCAGGCCACACGGTGAGGCCCGGCGTCGTGGTGGCCCGAGCATGGCCGACAACCCGCCGCCCCTCCTTAGCCCCGCCCCCTTTACGTTCGGCCCCCTCACGCAATCACACGCTTGCAGCGTTCGGCGCTGGCTGCTCGCAATGACGCACGAAAGCCGAAAGCCGCATGAGCCAGCCGGATGCCGTCTCGCTTGCCGCTCCATCGCCCTGACATATCGGAACATTTCTTGCCCACGTTGAAAATCGCGCCCGTGACGTCGAAGAACGATCGAAAGCTCTTCGTTGATCTGCCGTTTCGCCTCTACCGCGACGATCCGTTCTGGGTGCCTCCGCTCAAGAGCGAAGCGCTCGGCCTCGTCACGCCGGCCAAGAACGGATGGTTCAGCCATGCCGAAGCGCAGCTGTTCCTGGCCTATGAGGACGATCGCGTCGTCGGGCGAATCTCGGCGCACATCGATACGCTGGCGCTGACGATGCCGGCCGGGCGCGGCTTCGGGCCGGGTGTCGGTCAATGGGGGCTGATGGATGCCGAACGCGAAGACATATTCGTCGCCCTTCTCGCTCACGCGGAGAACTGGTTGCGCAGCCGCGGGATGGCGCAGGCTCTCGGCCCGATCAGCATGTCGGTCTGGGAGGAGCCGGGCCTGCTTGTCCAAGGCTTCGATCATTCCCCGACGATAATGATGGGTCATGCCAAGCCGGCATATCAGGGCTGGATCGAACGGGCTGGCTATCGGGCAGCCAAACAACTTCTGACCTACGACCTCGACATTACGCACGCGTTCCCGAAAATCGTCCAGCGGATCATTGCGTCAGGCGAGGCAAACCCCCGCATCCACATCCGCAAGGTAGATAAATCCAACTTCGTCGAGGAAGCCGCGATCCTGCTGGCCATCCTGAACGATACCTGGTCCGAGAATTGGGGCTTCGTACCGCTTACCGAGCCCGAGATCCGCGACGTCGGCGTGAAGTTGAAACCGATCGTGTTCGACGACCTGATCCGCATCGCCGAACTGGACGGCAAGCCGGTCGCTTTCATGATCACGCTTCCCGATCTCAACGAGGCGATCAAACCGCTGAACGGGTCGCTGTTGCCGTTCGGATGGGCGAAGCTGTTGCTGTGGTTGCGCCACCCGAAGGTCCGGACGATGCGCGTGCCGTTGATGGGCGTCGTCAAGGACCTTCAATCGTCGCGCATGGCAGGCCAGCTCGCCTTCATGATGATCGAATATATCCGCCGTGCCGCAGTCGAGAGATATGGGGCGACGCGGGCGGAGATCGGCTGGATCCTCGAAGACAATCAGGGAATGCGATCGATCGCCGAAACGCTCAATGGTCGCGTCAACAAGGCGTACACGATCTATCGCAAGTCGCTGCTTTAGAAGATCGGGTCGATCCATGAACCACATCAACCAGAAGATGGTGCGCGTCGACACGCTACTCACCGGAGCGTTGGTCCCGCTCGGGCCACGCAACGTTCCCAGCGGCATAATCAAGACACCGGTCGACGGACCGACGTTTCTCGGTAGCGAAGGACTGGTGACGGATCGGCAGGGCGATCTGAAAAATCATGGCGGTCCGGAAAAGGCCGTTCATCATTATTCGATCGATCACTACGCGACATGGTCGCAAGAAATCGGCACTCGCGAAATGCTGACCCGCGCCGGTGCCTTCGGTGAGAACTTCTCCAGCGCCGGGCTGAACGAACGCGATATAGCGATCGGCGACGTGTTCGGCGTTGGCGGTGCCATCGTCGAGGTAAGCCAAGGACGGCTGCCGTGCTGGAAGCTCAATCAACGATTCGACGTTCCCGACATGGCGCTGCGGGTTCAGGCGAGCGGTCGCACGGGATGGTATTACCGGGTGTTGCAGCCGGGCAAGATCGCACCCGGCGACGGACTCGTGCCGCTCGACCGTGCCAGGCCAGATTGGACGATCGAGCGGCTGCATCGACTTTTCTATATCGATCCGTTCAATCCCGACGAACTCGCTGAGGCCGCCGCGCTGACGCCTCTTGCGGAGGGGTGGCGCAAATGCGCTCAGCGCCGACTGGAAACCCGACGGGTCGAGGACTGGGCACCGCGTTTGACCGGCGCGTCGAGCTAGCACGCGTCGGTGTTTCCCGCGCCCATGTCGGTCGAGACAACGGACGCGGGATGGATGGAGGCGCGACGGCCAGGTTCACGGGGGTGGCGCTATGCGGATACCCCGGCGCCGCGGACGGTGGCCTGCAGGCCCTCGCGCAGAGTCTCGACCGTCCTGGGCACGCAATAGACCGGCGTGCCGGCTTCGAACCGCCATCCTTCGGACAAATCGCCCGCATCCACGACATCGAAGCCGATCGCATCCAGCAGGCCGACGATCACCGTCTTGGCAGCGGCGTCGTCTCCCGCGATTGGCAGGGCCCGGCGGTCGGGCGTGCCCGTCGGCGTTCCATCGCGTTCGATGTCGCCCGCCAGGATCGCATTGAACACCTTGATCACGTGCGACGCCGGAAGATGCTGCGCGAGGATTTCACTGGTCGTGGTCTCGTGGCGGTCGAGCGTAGCAATCGCGCCATCGCGGTCGGGATAATAATTGCCCGCGTCGAGCACGATCTTTCCGGTCAAGGGCTCGACCGGGATCGTATCATAGGCATGCAGGGGTATCGCAACCAGCACGACGTCGCCGAACGCCGCGGCCTCGTCCACCGTCCCGCCCTTGCAGCCGATGGTGTTGACGGCGGTAAACAAACTCCGCGGCCCCCGGGTGTTCGAAATCATGACGTCATGGCCCGCGCGTGTAGCAACGCCCGCAACCGCACGAGCGATATAGCCCGCGCCGATGATACCGATCTTCATGTGATGTTCCTCAGTGTTCGAGACCGGGATATCGGAGCGGTGGAATTAATGGCAAGAACTTACAGAAAAGTGCCATACATACCAAAAGGTGCCTGTCTTTATGCTCGATGTTCCCACCTGCGATTCCACGATACGCGGTCATTGCGGCGTCACGATGCAGTCTGCGATCCGGTCGATCGAAGGTCGCTGGAAAATGATGATATTGTCGCATCTCTACTATTCGGCGCGTCCGATGCGACTCTCGGAACTCAAGCGCGAAATTGCAGGCGTTTCACAAAAGATGCTGATCCAGCAATTGCGATCGCTCGAGGATGAACAGATAATAGTGCGAACCGTCTATCCCGTGGTTCCACCCAAGGTCGAATATACGCTGACCGACCTGGGGCGAGCGCTCGAACCCGTGCTGGTGGCATTGCTATCCTGGGCGGACGCGAGAAAAGAGTTTCTGCGCTTGTGAATGCCAGCGCATGTGACCTTCCCTACCGACGCCTTCTGCCTGTCTGTCGCTGGATCGATAGCAGAGTCGTGGCGGCTTCCTTTTTGCACCGAGCTCACTCTTATGGAATTACCAAGGGCATCGGCAGCCGCAGATCTAGCGCGGCGTAAACATTCCCTATTCAGCTACACGGTGAGCTGTACCGGCCGCTGAACATTCCCAACGGCGTGCAGCCCAAACGCACGAAAGCCCCGGGCCGGGAGGCCTGGGGCTTTCGTGGAGTATGGTTGCGGGGACATGCCGCCATTTTGATTTGTTAACCCGCTGCCGGTGCTGACTCACCTCACAATGTGCGTCGGTTTCGCCACCGAGCGGTCCCAGACCTTCGTCGGTTCCGACTGGCAGGAGCCACGCTGACCGTGGAACGGGCAGGCGTTGGAAGTTAGTTGGCCAGAGGCGTCTATCCAATGGCCACGACAAACTTCTCCGATACCGGACGTGTAGACACATTTTAAGACCGTGGCCGGCATCTGATCTTCAAACGTTGGCGTTGCCGCTGACCTTGGGCGGCGGAAATGTCGATCAGCGGGCGGATGTTGCGATCGTATTCGAGCGAAATGAGCAGAGGGTATCCGCAGGTGATCAGGAGACCGTCGGCCCATCCCGTCTTCATGCTCGTCGGTATTCTAACCGAGGAATATCAGCTTCCAACGTTACTATCATGCCAACAAGAGCCAGCTGGAGGCACGGCTATCGCTGCGACACGCTACGTCGGACTGCTGGTCGGGGAAAATGCGACGTGGCTGAACGGATGATCGATTCTCCGACCGCTCTACTCGCCGTCATCTGACGCGAGCGTCGGACCGAGATGTCGCCGCGAAGGTTCAGGTCGCGTCCAGCGACGTCGCCGCGACGATCGTGCGAAATTCGCCGACGATCTCTGGATGTCGCGATTCCAGGTAGGCGGCGACGTGGCCGTTTTCGATCAGCCGTCCCAGGTAGCGCGATGCAAGGACGAGTTGCAGCACATCGTCGCCGAAGGTCGCTTCAATGCCGCGATAGTCCTGATTCAGCTTTTCGAGTTCCCGTTCCATTCTAGCCATCTGCTCGGTCGTGACCCCGGCAATGGCCTTAGGCCGGTCGGGCTTGGCCAAATCGTCCTGCCGCGTCGCCGCAAGTATCGCCCTTGCGTAGCTGAAAGTGAAATTGTTCATTGAGGTCATCAGTTCGGCCGTCTCAACCTGCCGATAGTCCTTCATGCGACGCAGGACATCGAATACCTGTGGGTTCACAGGCCGATCCTTGAGGATCTCGACCGCGTCGTCAGCTATCCCGTCCAGCAGCTTGCGCCGCCGGACAACCGACTTCTCGTCCATCCCAAGAGCCGCCGCGATCATGCCTGCGGGGACGCCGCGATCTATGGCGCGGGTGATCATATAGTGTTCCTGAACGGTAGCGAGCCGGTTCACGCGCTTGTTGTAAGTGAAGGCCTCGTCGTCGTGCGACACGATACACGTCGCGGTGTCCATACCTCGGTTCTGAAGAACGTGCAGTCTCAAGTGGCCGTCCAGCAGCATATGCCGGCCTTCTCCGTCGGCCTTGGTCACGATGAGCGGTTCGATCACGCCCACCTCGCCGATCGAAGTGGCTATGCGGCCATAGCGCCTCGAGTCCGTGATGCGCTTCGTCATCGGCCTCAGCGGCAGGATCGCCGTGACCGGCAGCTGCAGGATCTCGCGTTCGAACGATATGCGGACGGCGATCGGAGCATCATGCATCGGACATTCCCAGCCGCTCGGCGATCGGTTGCGGCAGGCTTGCCAACCGTTCCGCCCGCAGGAGGGTGACGAAGTGGTCCTCAGCCAGCAGCTTCGACATGGCACCAACGATGAAGGTCAGTCGATCCTGTGTGAGCCGGGCCTTCCGCACGAGCAGCTTCTGCCGCCCGACCTCCTTCTGGTAGGCGCGGATCAGCCCGGAGGCAGTCGGCTTCTGACCGCGCTTCTCACCCTGTCGGATCGACTTGATCCCCTTTCCCATCAGGTTGCGCTCGTCGACGATCCGCCTGATGACAACGAGCTGATCGCCGGGCAGATCACCGTTCTCATAGGCTTCGGCCAGCGCTTTCTGCACATCGCCGTCCTTCGCGCGCGCGATCTCCGCGGCGATGGTATGGGGGATGACGCCGCGCTCAACCGCGTTGAGCAGTCTCTCCTCCCCTTTCTCGAGGAGGAAGTTGATCGTCCAGACATATTCCGGACTGAAGCCGATCTTCTGTGCGATCTCGGTATGGGAATAACCCCGCTGGCGCAATGCGCCGACTTCCCGGATGAGTTCCAAGGGCGTCTGGTTCCTGCGCGCCATGTTCTCGACGAGGCTCATAACGAAGCATTCCTCGCGAGTCGCCTCGATCACCACGGCGGGAATATGGGTTTCGCCGAGCCGGCGAAAGGCCTCCATCCGTCCTTGGCCACATACCAGCTCGTAACCATCGCCGCCCGGTGCACGCCGGACAGTGATCGGACGCTTGAGTCCGACCAGTCGGATGCTCTCGACCATCTCCTCGAATATCCGCTTGTTGCGACTCCGGGGGTTGAGAATCTCGACAGAGGCGATGGCGATCGTGACGATCTCAGGCGGCACGGCCTCCCGATTGTCGGTCATTGGGCATGCTCCAACGAATGACGGCGCAGCAAATGGTATAGGGGATCGAGACCGTCGGTGCGGTAGGCATCGAGATCGAGACCGTTGTCCTCGCCCATTCCAAGCCTGCCGCGGGCACCGACGTCGATCCATGGCAGGAGGTAGTAGTCGCGGACCGTGATGTTGTCGGGGTCGAGCCGGACGACGACGGTGATGTCCGGACAAAGACCGGCATCAAGACGCACGCGCCATCGCAGGGTCCCGACGGGCGTTGCTTGGCAACGTGCGATGACGACGGCGAGCGTGACCTCGCGGTTGACGATCAGGAGGTCGGTCGTCTCGTCCACCACAACCTCTCCGCCAATGGCTTCGATGCCGGCAATCGTTCTGGCCACCACGTTCGGATGTATCAGGCGCAGCTGGCGGTTCGTCTCGACGTAGCGGTAGTCACGCGCCGGCTCGTAGCCGATCAGTTGATAGGCGCGCAGCAGGCTGCCGAAGCGGCTGCGATAGGCGGCGGACGACGGCATGTCCTCGACCTCGTCGATGATCATCCCCGACAAGGTACCGTGCGACCCAAGCAGATTGGTGAGCATTCGTAGGAGATCATCGTCGCTGAGCCTGCGTGCGCGTTCCGTCAGGATGACCTGGGCGGCATCGAACAATGCCGGGTCGACGATCGCCTCGAACGCGCCGTCGCTCCGCACCCACATGTCGGGCGTGTTCACGACGCGCTTCTTCTTCAGCTTGAAGGAGACGCGGTTGTAGACGTTGTTGCCGACGTATTTCTCGTTGCAGAGGATCTGGCGGATGACCGCGCGGGACCAGGGCTTGCCGATGTCGGTGACCTTGCCTTCGCTGTTGAACAAGGTGGCGATCTCGCGCTCCGAACGGCGTTCCACGACGAACAGCCGATAAATGCGGCGGACGGCTTCGATCTCCTCGTCCGGCCCAGGGACCAGAATGACGCGATCGGTCTGGAGGCTCTTGTGTTCGCCCCGGGCGAGTGGAGCCTTCGGCTCGTTAGCCTCATTCACGAGGAAGCGGCGAAGGCCGTAGCCGGCCGGACCGCCCTGACGATAGCCGAGCGTTATCAGACGGCATTGGCCCGTGAACACTTTGCTGGAGAGCTCGCGGCTGTATTCGCCCGCCATCACCCTCTTGATGCTCTTCATGACGCTGGACGGAAGGCTGCCATCGTTGTCGAACTGCTCGGCACAATAATGGACGTTGATGCCACGGTCGCGGCAGATGAACTCGTAGTAGGCGCTTTCGTCTGCATCCTGAAAGCGGCCCCAACGGCTGATGTCGTAGACCAGCACGGCTTCGTAATCCGCGCTGCCGGCCTGAACGTCGGCGATCAGGCGGCGAAGCGAGTCGCGCCCGGCGATGTTTAGACCACTGCGCCCCTCATCGGCGTATGTGCGGACTATCTCGAAATTGCGACGCGCGGCGTAGGCGGCGATGATCTCCGCCTGGTTCTCGGTCGAATAGCGCTGGTGATCGGTGGACATCCGCACATACTGGGCGGCGCGGACCGGTCCTGATGCTTCTGACTGCACCGTATTCCCCGACATCTATCACGAGCGCTTCACAGAACTCGTTCAATTCATGCCCCGTCTAGCGGCGGGAGGACGGAATGTCGTTTGCGAGGAATGACCGAAAAGTTCGCGTCGATAGCGGAAGGGAGTTTCCGATCGATCCCGGCGCCGACACCGAAGCGGCCTTTGCCGCCGTGATCGCGGACGCCCTGCGGCGGGACTTCGGAGATGCTCCGACCCATGTGAAGCACATCGCACGATTGACCGGGGTGAACGGGCGGACGGTTCAGAACTGGCTGCAGGCGAGGAACGGGCCGAGCGGTTCTGGCCTGGTGGTCCTGATGCGGCATTCGGACGAGGTGACTGCTGCGGTGCTGACGCTCGCGGACCGCTTGGACCTTCGCGATCGTGCCGCCGCCAGCATCAGATTGTCGGACCTGCGTAAGGCCATCCTGGCGGTTTTGCCGCATCTACCAGATGCGTGATCCATGTCGGTCCAACCTCACCGCACTAATTCTTCATCGGCTGAAGGAGGGTGACAGCGTCGCGGCTCGTTCTGATGGGGTGGACATCGCAACGTCTGCGGAAGATCGGACATTTGAAGTTGGCGCGTCGAACTGGACGTCCCTCGCCAAGAAGGCTCGTTTCGTCGCGTCGACAATCCTCGGTCTTTCGGGAACTGCCATCGGATTCGCGGGGCCGAGGCCAGAGCGGAGACGGGCGCCCTGCTGCCGTTGTCGCTCGCGCAGATCACGACGGCCAAGGCATCCGAGGCCGGGCGCTCGTGGTCCTCGCGGAAGGATCACCTGACGCGCTTCGCGCTGCGGATGATTATGCAGTCATCCGGCTTTCCTCCCGAAGAAGACCGCGCTGCGAAGGCGAAGGGCTGGTCGCGGCCTTTAATGGTGATGGCACGAGGCCGCGCTCAGGAGCTTGAACGGATCCGCGCTCTTCCGCGGAACCTCAGCGTGTGCGAACGGGCGGCGGAACTTAAGACCGCAGATCTTGCGGCACGCGGCGCCCAGTTGGTTCTGGACCAGGCCCCGCATGACGCGCGCGTTGCCGCACATCAGCGCGTGATCGCCCATCTCGACCAGCGGCGCGCGGCGCTGAATGCCGACGAGGCCCGCCTCGTCGCCAGTGCCACGGCGGCGGTAGCGGCGCGCGAGGCTGCGGCCGGCACTCAGGCGAGCGCCGATGCTATCCTTCAGGATCATCGCCGACCGGATGTTTGTCGACTATGCTGGCGATACGGTGTCGGTGGTGGTCGACCGGCTGACCGGCGAGATCCGCGAGGCTCATCTTTTCGTGGCTGTGATGGGCGCTTCGAGCCTGTCGTTTGCGTGGCCGACCTGGACCGAGACCTTGCCCGACTGGACGGACGCGCACGTCAGGGCCTTCGACTTCTTTGGCGGCGCGGCGCGCCTTCTCATTCCCGATAACGCCAAGGTCGCGGTCATCAAGGCGTGCCTTTACGACCCGCAGGTGAACCGCACCTATGCCGAGCTCGCGGCGCACTATGGCACCTCGGTACTCGCGGCACGGCCATATCGCCCGCGAGACAAAGCCAAGGTCGAGGCCTGTGTCGGCATCGTCGAGCGCTGGCTGTTTGGGCGTCTTCGTAACCGGGTCTGGTACGGCCTGGACGATCTACGCGCCGCCATGGCCGAGATGATGACCGCGTTGAACGCCCGCGTCATGCGCCGGTTTGGCCGGTCGCGGCGTGAGCTGTTCGAGGAAATCGACCGCCCCTTGCTGAAGGCATTGCCGGCTGAGCCATACGTCCTGGCGGAGTGGCGCCGCTGCAAAGTCGGCATCGACTATCACGTCGAAGCGGCAAAGCATTTCTACTCGGTGCCATACCGCCATGCCCGGGCGCAGGTCGAGGTGCGGCTGACCGCGCGCACCGTCGAGATATTCCTCCGGGGCGAGCGTGTCGCGTCCCACATGCGCGGGTCCGGCAACGGCCATCACACCACCATCAACGACCATATGCCCTCAAGCCATCGCCGCTACGGCGACTGGACGGTCGAACGCCTGCTCGATGAAGCCGGACGGCTTGGCCCGTCGGTCAGGATACTGTGCGAGATGATCCTGAGCGACCGGCCCCATCCCGAGCAGGGCTATCGCTCCTGTCTCGGCATAGTGCGGTTGGCACGCGCTTACGGTGCCGTCCGCGTCGACGCCGCGTCGCTACGCGCGCTCGAGATCGGCGCGCGCAAATACGGCGCCGTCAAATCCATCCTCGAGAAGAAGCTCGACGCAGATCCGCTCCATCGCCCCCGCTCGGCCGGTGAGGTGAGCGTCGACCACCCCAACATTCGTGGCCCCAAATACTACCACTGAGGAGATAGCTCATGCTGATACATCCCACCCTCGACCAGCTGCAGGCGCTCGGCCTGCAGGGC
>NZ_QAOF01000010.1 GCF_003050745.1 Sphingomonas sp. PP-CE-3G-477
GTCGCCATGGGGAGTTCCTCTCGTTGAAGGAACTCCATCGTCTGCCGCCGCTGCCGCAGGACCAAACCTCAGAGAGGCTGCGCTACCTTACCGCCACCACCACTGCCGCGCAGCGGCTTCGTGCTGTGGGCGGGAAGTCTCATCTGGTCGATTGCATCCGCCGATGCCTCTATTTGCCATCGCCAATGCCGTCGTCGATCGACTGCGTACGACCCAGCGCACGTTGACGTAACCCGGCCTGATCTTCTTTTGCCGCCTCGCGACGAAACCGCCGTTTTGCAACGGTCGGTACGCCGCGATCGGATCCTGTCGACTCGCCTGGTGTGCTACCAGAGAACGCCGTGGACCGGTTGAAGCGGCTCTGGTGCTTCGTCGCCGATCGCCTGGAGAAGGTCGATCTCAATCGTCCGGCACATCGCGTTCAGCGGCACGTCGTGAATCGTGTCGGCGAACGGATCGACCAGATCGTCGCCGATCTGCAGGACCGCGAGAAACATCAGCCCGGCGATCGTCGAGCCGACCGGCGTCGCGTAACCCAGCGTCTCGACCAGGCCGATCGGCAGCAGCACGCAGAACAGCCGCGTGAACAGGCTCGGGAAGAAGCGGTACTGGTTGGGCAACGGCGTGTTCTTGATCCGCTCCATGCCGCCCTGCGCGTTGGCGATGTCGACCAGGATCGCCTCGAACTGCGTCTGCTGGATGGTGTCGATCCAGCCGTTACGCCGCGCGATGTCGATCCGGCGGCCGGTGCCGTCGAGCAGGCCGTTGGCGATGTTGGTGCGCTCGAGCGCGAACGATGCCTCCTCCTTCGACAGGAAGCGGAGCACCTCGGGCGGTGCGGGCTGCTTGCGCAACTGGCAGCGCAGCGCGTTCACATACGCGATCTGGCGGAGCACAATGGTCCGCTTCATGTCGTGACCCTCGGGCTCGGGCAGCATGTTGCGCGCCATGCGCGCCAAGTTGCGCGAGGCGTTGATCATCAGGCCCCAGAGGCCACGGCTTTCCCACCAGCGCTGATAGGCCGAGTTATCGCGAAAGCCGAGGAACAGCGCGAGCGCGGTACCGAACAGCGTCAGGGGCAGCGCGGGCGCATGGAACGGCAGGACATAATAGGTGATCGTGACGATCACATCCCAGACGAACAGGCCGAGCAACGGGCGCCAGACCTCGCTCAGAATTTGACTGAAGCGCGGTGTTGCAGTGACGATCAAACGAAAGCTCCCTTGTTTACAGGGCTTTTAATGCGCGAAGTGGCGTTTCGCTGCAATGCAGCGACGATCAGCCGCCCCGCTTAGCCGCCAACGAGCGATTGATCGCGCAGGCCGCGCCAGATCTTCACCGCCTGCACCGTTTCAGCGACGTCGTGGACGCGCAGGATCTGAACGCCTGCCTCCGCACCTTTCAGCGCCAGCGCCAGCGAACCGGCGAGGCGCTGGTCGACCGGCGCTTCGTTCGAGAGCGCGCCGATCAGCCGCTTGCGGCTCGCGCCAAGCATGATCGGGCAGCCGAGCCCGTGGAAGATCGCGAGGCCGTTGAGCAGCGCGAGGTTCTCGGCGAGCGTCTTGCCGAAGCCGATGCCGGGGTCGACGATGATCCGCGACCGGTCGACGCCACCCGCGACGACCGCGGCGATGCGGGTTTCGAGCCAGTCGAAGACGTCGGTCAGGACGTTGGTGTAGCCGCCATCGCCGTGGCCGCCTTTCCCGGGGTCAGGCGAGTGCATCAGGACGACCGGGCAGCCGCTTTTCGCGACCACGTCCAGCGCGCGATCGTCCCAGAGAAGGGCTGCGACGTCGTTGACGATGTGCGCGCCGGCGGCGAGCGTGGCTTCCATGACGGCGGCCTTGCGGGTGTCGACCGAGACAATCGCACCGGCGCGCGCGAGGCGTTCGACGACGGGGAAAAGCCGCGCGATCTCGTCGCCTTCCCATACCGCGGGCGCGCCGGGGCGAGTGGATTCGCCCCCGACGTCGATCAGCGTCGCGCCGGCTGCCGCCATGTCGATTCCGGCGGCGGCCGCTGCAGCTGGGTCGTCGACATGCTTGCCGCCGTCGGAGAAGCTGTCGGGGGTGACGTTGAGTATGCCGGCGACGATCGGCTGGTCGAAGCGGAGCGTACGTTCGCCGAGCCGGAGGGGGGGGCGAACGGCGGTGATGGCGGCGTGGAGGTGCGCGGCGCGCTCGCCCAGCGTGGCAACATCGGCGACGGGGATGGTGCGGCGGGTGCGGCCCTCGATTACTTCGTAGGCGGCGAACCACTGCATGCCGCCTGCCAAGCGCGCGACGGTGCCGTCTTCCTGGCCGATCGGGGTGTCTACGAATTGTACAGGGCGGAGATGGAGGCGGGTCATGATCCTCTTTTCCTCAAATCCACCGTACGTTCAAACCCACCCCGTTCGTCCCGAGTAGGCATCGAGCTTGTCGAGATGGCGTATCGAGGGACCTGTACCTCGATACGAGCCCTCGACTACGCTCGGTCTCTACTCGGCACGAACGGAACTTTGCTCAGATCGTGTTCGCCAGCAGGTACGTCTGGCGGAGGTCGTCGATCGGCTTGAGGCCCTTGTCGCTCTCGTAATGCCAGAAGCTCCAGCCGTTGCAGGCGGGGGCGTTCTGGAGGGTCGAGCCGAGCTTGTGGATCGAGCCGATCGTGCCGCAGTCGCTGAGCAGCGAGCCATCCGCGCGGATCGTCGCGCGCCAGCGGCGCTTCGAGTCGGTCAGCACCGCGCCGGGAGCTAGATACGCGTTTTCGACGAGCACGCCGAAAGCGACCTTGGGCTGCGTGCGCGGGCTCATCATCGTCGCGAGTGCCGATTCGTCGAGCGGCAGCGCGGCCTCGATCCGTTCCTGAGCGGCTTCGATGTAATCGCCTTCACGGTCGATGCCGATCCAGCTGCGGCCGAGACGCTTGGCGACCGCGCCGGTGGTGCCGGTGCCGAAGAACGGGTCGAGCACGACGTCGCCGGGCTTCGTGCACGCCAGCAGGATGCGGTAGAGCAGTGCTTCGGGCTTCTGCGTCGGGTGGACCTTGGTGCCGTTCTTCTTCAGCCGCTCGGCGCCGCCGCAGGTGGGGAATTCCCAGTCGCTGCGCATCTGGAGCTCGTCGTTGAGCGTCTTCATCGCGCGGTAGTTGAAGTGGTATTTCGCCTTCTCGCCCTTCGACGCCCAGATTAGCGTCTCGTGCGCATTGGTGAAGCGGGTGCCGCGGAAGTTGGGCATCGGGTTGGTCTTGCGCCAGACGATGTCGTTGAGGATCCAGTAGCCAAGATCCTGCACCGCCGCGCCGACGCGGAAGATGTTGTGATAGCTGCCGATGACCCAGAGCGCGCCGTCGTCCTTGAGGATGCGGCGTGCTTCCTTGAGCCAGGCGCGGGTAAAGCGGTCATAGGCGGCGAAGGTGTCGAACTTGTCCCAGTCGTCGGTGACCGCATCCACATGCGATCCGTCGGGACGATAGAGTTCGCCACCGAGCTGGAGGTTGTAGGGCGGGTCCGCGAAAATCATGTCGATGGAATTCGACGGGAGCGCCTTCATGTGCTCGATGCAATCGCCACGCAGGATCTGGTCGAGCGGAAGCACGGCTTGAACCGCTGGCTCCACTGCCTTTTTCGCACGCGGACGTGCGATCGTGTCGATCAAACCCATGTTTACCGCCCCTTATCGACGCCCATAGCGGCGGAATTGTCCGACTCCGTCAAGCAAACATTCGTTAACGGCGTTTTCGCGAGAATCCGCGGCTGCGACCAATCGAGTCGCGGTTGCCCAGATGTTGAGTCGTGGGAGACTCGCGGCTCAAGCCCTTGGGGTGTGGCGCGAAAGACTCAGCTCGTCGTTTCCTGTGCGAAAAGTCCCTCGCGCGCCAGATAGGCGGCGGCGACGGGGGCGAAACTGCGGCGGTGAATCGGCGTGGGGCCGTGTTCGCGGAGCGCCTTCATGTGGTGCGCGCAGCCGTAACCCTTGTTCGAATGCCAGTTATATTCGGGATGCACGTCCGCCGCGGCGATCATGATGAGGTCGCGCGTGTGCTTGGCGACGATCGAGGCGGCGGCGATCGACAGCGACTTCGCGTCGCCGCCGACCAGCGGCGTGGCGGGGTAGGTCCAGCGAGGCAAGCGGTTGCCGTCGACCAGGACGTGGCCGGGGGCCTGGCCGAGTTCGACCGCCAGCGCGTCGACCGCGAGCGTCATCGCCTTCATCGTCGCCCAGTAGATGTTGAGCGTGTCGATCTCTTCGGGCTGGACGATGCCGATGCCGACGATCGCGCAGCCTTTGAGACGCGCGCAGAGCCGTTCGCGTTCGGAGGCGGAGAGCTTCTTCGAATCGTCGATGCCGCGGGGGACGCCTTTTGCGGGCAGGATCACGGCGGCGGCGACGACTGGCCCCGCGAGCGGACCGCGGCCGGCTTCGTCGACACCGGCGACGGGGCCAATGCAGAGCTTTTCGTGTTTCATGCCGGGCATTGGCGGTCTTTCCACTGGTCGAACGGGCTGGTGCCGAGCGCGTGGCCCATCGGGCCGTGGCCTGCGCCTAGCCCCGGTGCGTTGGCAAGCGCGGCGCGGACGAACGCGATGGCGCGCTCGATTGCGGCGTCGAGTGGCAGGCCTTGGGCAAGCCCGGTCGCAATGCCGCTGGCGAGCGTGCAGCCGGTGCCGTGGCTGTGGCGGGTTTCGATGCGGGGGTTGGTCCAGCGGGTTTCGCCGGCGTTGGTGACGAGGCGGTCGGTGACGTGGGGGCCTTCGCCATGGCCGCCTTTTATGAGGATTGCTGGGCCTAGTGCGCGGATGGCCGCTTCCCCGCCAAGGGCTGCCAGTTCGGGGAGGTTGGGGGTTACGAGCGTGGCGATCCGCATGAGGCGGGTGAAGGCGGCTATCGTGGCGGCGTCGGCGAGGACGGAGCCGGAGGTGGCGATCATCACCGGGTCGAAGATGATGGGGATGCTTGAACTCTGAGGACAGCCCGCCCCCCCTTGTTCTCCCGCGAAGGCGGGAGCCCAGTCTGGGCTCCCGCCTTCGCGGGAGAACAAGCTAGTGAGAATATCCGCGACCGCATTGGCAGTTTCTGCCGAACCGATCATGCCGATCTTGATTGCGTCTACGCCGATGTCCGAGACGACGGATTCGATCTGCGCGAGGACTATGTCGGTCGGGATCTGATGGACTGCCTGAACGCCTAGCGTGTTCTGTGCGGTGATCGCGGTGACGGCGGTCATCGCGTGACCGCCCAGCATGGTGACGGTCTTGATATCGGCCTGGATTCCGGCGCCGCCGCCGGAATCCGAGCCGGCTATTATTAGGATTCTGGCGATCATCGGAGGTCGTCGGAAAAAGTGAAGTATAGGAAGTGTAGACGCTCGCACGGTTTCGTTGCGGGGCTGTTTGGGGCTACGGAGCGGGGTTTGGCGAGGTTGGCGGTCATATGGTTGGCTATGTCATAACCGGTAGGATGTAGGACAGCGGGTATGCTCTCCTCTCACCACCCCGGCGTAGGCCGGGGCCCAGTTGGGGGACGTTGCTAACCGCGGACTGCGTTCCGTTACTTCGACCTTTCCAACTGGGCCCCGGCCTTCGCCGGGGTGGCGGTGAGCGGTGAGGTGGCGTTTACTTCAACGGCGCCTAGTGCCGCCTGCCCGCTCCCGGCTTTTGCGGCGGTGCCTCGCCCAGCCTTGTCGGGCGATCCAACAATTCGCCACTGCAATTCGGGCAACGCTCGTCGAGCGCGTCCGCGCATTCCGCGCAGAAGGTGCATTCGAACGAGCAGATGAACGCGCCGGGTGCATCGGCCGGAAGGTCGGTGGCGCAGCGTTCGCAGGTGGGGCGCATCTCCAGCATCAGGCGGCCGCCTTCCGGACGGCGTCGCAGATGCGGTCGACGACACGCTCGACCTGGGCGAGATCGTCGCCCTCCGCCATCACGCGGATCACGGGTTCGGTGCCCGACGGACGGATGACGAGCCGTCCCTTGCCGGCGAGTTCGGCCTCGGCTTCGGCGATCACCGCCTTCACCGCGTCGT
Source organism: Sphingomonas sp. PP-CE-3G-477 (assembly GCF_003050745.1). Lineage (GTDB taxonomy): Bacteria > Pseudomonadota > Alphaproteobacteria > Sphingomonadales > Sphingomonadaceae > Sphingomonas. The sequence continues at coordinate 6,009 of NZ_QAOF01000010.1, forward strand.
GATCGAGCGGCTTGCCGCCGGCGAAGCGGACGTTCTTGAGCAACTGCGGCAGGGGCTCGAAGCGGTGGAGCACTTCGCTGGCGGGGGCGCCCGAGCGCTTGACCTCGGCGAGGATCTGCAACGCCGCGACGAGGCCGTCGCCTGTCGTCGCATAGTCGCTGAGGATGATGTGGCCCGACTGTTCGCCGCCGACATTATAGCCGCTCGAGCGCATCTTCTCGAGCACGTGGCGGTCGCCGACCGCGGTGCGGACGAGGCCCAGCCCTTGCGCGGCGAGATGGCGTTCGAGGCCCAGGTTGGACATTACGGTCGCGACGAGGCCACCGCCGGCGAGCCGCCCCTGCCGTGCCCAGCTGGCGGCGATCGTCGCCATCAGCTGGTCGCCGTCGACGATCGTGCCGGTCTCGTCGACGACGATCAGACGGTCGGCGTCGCCGTCGAGCGCAATGCCGATATCCGCGCCGCTGGCGACCACCGTCTCGGCGAGCGCCTGCGGGGCAGTCGAGCCGACGCCGTCGTTGATATTGGTGCCGTTGGGCGAGACTCCGATCGCGACCACGTCCGCGCCGAGTTCCCACAAGGCCGACGGTGCGACCCTGTAGGCGGCGCCGTTCGCACAATCGAGCACCACACGCATGCCGTCGAGGCGGAGATTTTCGGGGAAGGTCGACTTGGCGAAATGGATGTACCGGCCCTGCGCATCCTCGATCCGGCGCGCGCGGCCGATCTGGTCGGAGGGGACGAGCGGGATGTCACCGTCGATCAGCGCCTCAATCGCCGCCTCGGCCTCGTCGGACAGCTTGTAGCCATCGGGACCGAACAGCTTGATGCCGTTGTCGGCGTACGGATTGTGGCTGGCGGAGATCATCACGCCGATGTCCGCTCGCATCGACTGCGTCAGCATCGCGACGGCGGGCGTCGGCATCGGCCCGACCATGACGACGTCCATGCCGACGCTGGTGAAACCCGCGACCAGTGCTGATTCGAGCATGTAGCCGGACAGCCGCGTGTCCTTGCCGATGACGACGCGGTGGCGGTGATCGCCGCGCTGGAAATACGCGCCGGCGGCCATGCCGACCTTCATCGCCATCTGTGCGGTCATCGGCGAGACGTTGGTGGCGCCACGAATGCCATCGGTGCCGAAGTATTTTCTTGCCATCGCGTCCGCTTTCCGTCCCGTATCGGTGTCCGATCGGTTTGATAGCGCGGTACATCACGAAGGGCGAGCATGTCGCAGACTACACGGATACTTGCCGCCCTGATCGGCGGCATCGCGATCGGCATCGCCGCGGCGGCGTGGTCGCCGGCGAACGCGATCGCGGCGACGGCGGTGACGCAGCCAATTGGCTCTGCATGGCTGCACGGGTTGCAGATGGTGATCGTGCCGCTGGTCGTCGGGCTGCTCGTGACCGGGATCGGCGCGACCACCGAGGCGGCGCGCGCCGGGCGGATCACCGTACGCGCGATGGTGATGATCGTCGTCATCCTGTGGAGCACGACGATCATGTCCGCGCTGGTGACGCCGCTGATTCTCGACGCGTTCCCGCTGCCTGCCGGGCTCGCCACTGCACTGCGCGCCGCATTGACCGGCGCCGCGCCGGTCGGGCCGGTGCCGGGGATCGGCGCGTTCTTCGACACGATCGTACCGACCAACATCGTCGCGGCAGCCTCTAGCGACTCGTTCCTGCCGCTCACCGTCTTCGCGCTGACCTTCGCCTTTGCCGTGACGAAGCTGCCCGACGATCGCCGCCGCGTGCTGACCGGGTTCTTCCAGGCGGTGGTCGACGCGCTGTTGATCATCATCAAGTGGGTGTTGAAGCTGGCCCCCATCGGTATTTTCGCGCTCGCCTACGGGGTTGGCGCACGCACCGGTACGGCGGCGTTCGGCGCGCTCCTGCACTATATCGTCTGCGTCTCGGCGATCGGGTTCATCGTCCTGCTGTCCGCCTATCCGATCGGAATGATCGGCGGGCGGGTCGGCTTCGGCCGGTTCGCGCGTGCGGTCGCGCCGGCGCAGGCGGTGGCTATCAGCACGCAGTCGTCGCTTGCCTCGTTGCCGGCGATGTTGAAGGCCTCGACCGATCTCGGCGCGTCGCCCGCCACCGCCGGGATCGTCCTGCCGCTGTCGGTCGCGGTGTTCCGCGCGACCAGCCCGGCGATGAACCTCGCGGTCGCGCTGTACGTCGCGCACTGGCTGGGGCTGCCGATCGGGCCGGGCCAGATGGCGGCGGGCGTGGCGACCGCGGCGATCACCACGATGGGGTCGATCTCGCTGCCCGGTACGATCAGCTTCGTCGCCTCGGTCGCGCCGGTGGCGCTGGCGATGGGGATCCCACTTGAGGTGCTGGGTCTGCTCATCGCAGTCGAGACCATACCCGACCTGTTTCGGACCGTTGGGAACGTGACGATGGACACCGCCGTTACCATCTCCGTCGCAGCGCGGTCCGATCACGGGAACGGCGCTCAGGAGATTCCGCATGAAGTATCGCACGCTCGGCCCTGATTTCGAGGTTTCCGCGCTGGGTCTCGGCTGCATGCCGATGGCCGGCATCGGCAAGGGCATGTACGGCGAGGCGAACGCCGACGAGAGCATCGCGACGATCCACCGCGCGATCGAGCTTGGCGTGACGCTGTTCGACACCGCCGAGATCTATGGCCCGCTGGTCAACGAGGAGCTGATCGGCAAGGCGATCCGGGGCAAGCGCGACGGCGTCGTGATCGCGACCAAGTTCGGCTTCCGCTATGACGAGAACGGGATGACGGGGGTCGATTCCACGCCGGCCAATGTGCGGCGGGCGTGCGAGGGATCGCTGAAGCGGCTCGAGGTCGAGACGATCGATTTGCTGTACCAGCACCGCGTCGATCCGGGGGTGCCGATCGAGGATACGGTCGGCGCGATGGCGGACCTCGTTCGCGAGGGCAAGGTGCGGCATCTCGGGCTGTCGGAGGCTGGGCTCGACACCATTCGCCGCGCGGCGGCGACGCATCCGATCGCGGCGTTGCAGAGCGAATATTCGCTGTGGGAGCGGGACGTCGAGGACGCGATCCTGCCGCTGTGTCGCGAACTCGGGATCGGGTTCGTGCCGTATTCGCCGCTCGGGCGGGGCTTCCTGACGGGGCAGATCACCGTTCGGTCGGATCTGCCGGAGGGCGATTACCGGCGCAACGATCCGCGCTATTCGGAGGAGAACTTCGCCAAGAACATGGAGATGGTGGCGGTGGTGAAGTCCATTGCCGACACGCATGGCGCTTCGCCGGCGCAGGTGGCGCTTGCGTGGTTGCTGGCGCAGGGCGACGACATCGTGCCGATCCCGGGATCGAAGCGCCGGGTTACGCTGGAGGACAGCATGAAGGCGGCGGACGTTGCGCTGTCGGCCGACGATCTGGCGAAGCTCGATGCGGCCGCGCCGCGGGGTGGGACGGCTGGGCCGCGCTACGGCGAGAAAGCGCTGTCGATGACGCGGATCTGATCTTCTCCCTCCCGCTTGCGGGAGGGGTCGGGGAGGGGCGTGCCTCATAGACCGGACGCCGGTACGTACTTCGTCCCCTCCCCTAACCCCTCCCGCGCGCGGGAGGGGAATTTGCGTCAGCCTCGCGGCACCTGCTCTCCGCGCGTGTCGAGCCCAGCCGCGTCCGGCTCGGCCAGCGTGTTCTGGCCGGCCATCGCGTGATCGACCGCACCCATCTGGTCGAGATGCATCAGCTTGGTCACGAACGGCGCGAGCACCAGCACGACCACGCCGACGCCGATCGCGAACCAGCCGATCCGACCGTACACTTCGAGCACCCGCCCGACGCCTGCGCCCTCGCCGCCGGTCGCCTGCGCGATCAGCCCGGCGAGAAAATTGCCGCCCGCGGTCGCGAGGAACCACGTGCCCATCATCAACCCGGTCATGCTCGGCACCGACAGCCGCGTCATCGACGACAGCCCGATCGGCGAGAAGCAGAGCTCGGCCATCGAGTGCAGCATATAGAGCAGCACGACGAAGATCGCCGGGGTCAGGCCCTGTGCCGGCGCACCGAGCGTCAGCGCGAAGAAGCCTGCGCCGACCAGGATCAGGCCGATGCCGAACTTGAACGGCGCGCTCGGCTCGCGCCCTGCCTTGCCGAGCCTGGTCCAGAGCGCCGCGAACACCGGCGCGAGCGTGATGATGAAGAACGGATTGACCGACTGGAACACCGAGGCGGGGATAGTCCAGCCGAACACGACGCGGTCGACCGACTGGTCGGTGTAGACGTTGAGCGACGACCCGGTCTGCTCGAACAGCGCCCAGAATAGCGGTGCGAGCGCGATCAGGAACAGCGCGGCGAAGATCCGGTCGCGGTCGACGCGCGGCAGCTTCGCGACCGCGGTCCACAGGATGTAGCCGACGGTGACGAGCGACGCGACGATCAGCGCGGTACCGACGACGCCTTGGCTCCGCACCAGCCACCACGAGACGGCGACCCCGACGATCCCGCCGAGATAGATCAGCCATTCGATCGACAGCCCGGCGATCGGCTTCGACGCGAGTACGGCGGCGTCGGGCGCTTCGCCGACACCGTGCAGCTCGCGCTGGAACAGGATGAACATGACCAGCCCGAGCGCCATGCCGATGCCTGCGGCGCCGAAACCGTACGACCAGCCGACCGTCTCGCCGAGGATGCCGACCGCGATCGGGCCGACGAATGCGCCGGTGTTGATCCCCATGTAGAAGATCGAGAACGCTCCATCGCGCCGCATGTCCTCGCGCGCGTAGAGCTTGCCGACGAGCACCGAGATGTTCGCCTTCAGAAAGCCGGTGCCGACGATGATGAAGGCGAGACCGAGATAGAAGCCGTTGAGTGCCGCGCCCTGCACGCCCTGCGGCGCCTCGACGATCGCCAGCAGCAGATGGCCGAGCGTGATGAAGATGCCGCCCGCGAGCACCGCTTTGCGCGGCCCCAGGAAGCGGTCGGACAGATAGCCGCCGATGATCGGCGTGATGTACACCATCGAGGTATACGCGCCGTAGATCGCGTAGGACGGCTCATCGCCGAACAGGAAATGCTTGGTGAGATACAGCACCAGGATCGCGCGCATGCCGTAGAACGAAAAGCGCTCCCACATCTCGACGAAGAACAGCATGAACAGCCCGCGCGGGTGCCCGAAAAACGTCTTCGCATCGGCAGGAACGCCGCCGGTTCGGATTGCGCTGGCCATGTGGTGGTGATGCTCCGTGTGTGCGCCGCTGACGGGCGCTCGATCGCGCGCAACTTAACGACAAAGCCCGGACTGTAAATATCACACATCAGGGCCTATCTGCGGGGCTATGCTCAACGATCGCTCCACGCCGCTCTCGCTGCTTGCCACTCGCCGCTCGGGCAAGCCACGCGATCTGATCGCGCCCGGCCCCGATTCTTACCAGCTGGCGACGATCCTCGAGATCGCGGCGCGGACGCCCGATCATGGTAAGCTGGCGCCGTGGCGGTTCGTGGTGGTGGGGGACGAGCACCGCGCGGCGCTGTCGACGCTGATCACCGACGCGTATCTGGCGGAGCGGCCTTCGGCGTCGCGGACCGAACTCGAGTCGCTCGACCAGTTCGCGCATCAGGCGCCGACCCTGGTGGTCGTGCTGTCGTCGCCGAAGGAGAGCAAGATTCCGGTGTGGGAGCAGGAGCTTTCGGCGGGGGCTGCGTGCATGAACCTGCTTCACGCGGTCCATGCGGAGGGCTTTGCGGGCGGCTGGCTGACGGGATGGCCGGCCTATTCCGACCTGGTGCGCGACGCGTTTGGGTCGGCGGCGGAGCGGATCGCCGGGTTCATGTTCATCGGCACGCCGTCGCGCGCGCTCGACGAACGGCCTCGCCCCGAAATGGCACGGCTCGTAAGCCATTGGGGCTCGTAAGGCTCGACTTTTGAGCTAATTGCTGTATTAGAACAGCATGACAGCGCTCAGCAGCGACGACAGCCCCGTATATATCCGCCTCCGCAGCACGATCGCCGCGGGGATACTTCGCGGCGACTACCGTGCGGGCGATCAGTTGCCGTCGGTGCGCGCGTTCGCGGCCGAGCAGGGGGCAAATCCGCTGACCGTCGCCAAGGCGTATCAGAGCTTCCAGGACGACGGTTATGTCGAGGTGCGACGCGGCGTCGGGATGTTCGTGATGCCGGGTGCGGCGGAAGCTTTGCGTGTAGCGGAGCGCGAGAATTTCGTGACGACGCAGTGGCCGCGGATCTTGGGGCATATCGATTTGTTGGGGTTGGATGCGCATGATCTGCTGGAGCGTGAGCGGGCTTAAGTCGCTGCTAGCCATTTCCTTCGCCTCCCCCTGCCCCTTGCGTTTGTCCTCACCCTCCCCCGTTCGTCCTGAGTAGTCATCGAGTAGTGGCGAAGCCGCGTATCGAGAGGACGTATCGAAGGACAGGTTGGCGCGTGGAACCATGCTTCGATACGCACCCTCGATACGCTCCTGACGCAGCTACTCGGTCGCTACTCAGCACGAACGGAAGTGGGGTTGAACTTCAGAACAATCCGAGCGCGGCGACATCCTCGATGCTCAGGTCGATCCCGAACAACAGGCTCATGCGGATGCGGTACACGCGCGGATCGGTGATCTCGCCGACGGTCGTATCGGTGCCCGAACGCCGGCGGTAGTTGCGCCCGATCAGCGATGCGAAGCCGTTCGGCAGGACGATACTGGCAATCGGGGTGTGGGTGAATCGACTGGACGGCGCGGTCGAGGTCCAGTGGTTCGACATTGCCAGGTCCGCGTCGAACACTTGCGCGAGCGTGAAGCTGTATTGCGGCTGGAATCCTCCCGTCTCGCCGCGACCATCGGTGGTCATCGGATCGCCGTCGCGGAGCAGCATCCAGCCTTGCTCGGTCGCTTCGAGGCGGAAGCGGGCGCCGTCGGGAGCGGTTGCCTCGGCACCGTCGGCGAGCGGGAGGACGGGCGTGTAGCTGCCGCCGAAGCCGGTGTCGGCGATCCAGTCCTGGCCATTGATCGTCACCAGCGCGAAGGTGTGGGTAAGCGGCGGCACGTCGGTGGCGGCGATCCAGACGCGGGCGAGCAACGGGCGGGCGGTGAAGCCGAGTTCCGCGAGCGCGTCGAGGAACAGGCGGTTGTGCTCGAAGCAATAGCCGCCGCGACGTGCGGTGACGAGCTTGGCGAAGACCGCCGCGCTGTCGATCGCGATGCCGCGGCCGAGGACGACGTCGAGGTCTTCGAACGGGATGGAGAGACGGTGCGCGTGCTGCAGGCGGCCGAGGCCGATCGAGTCGAGCGTGGGCCGCGCGGGCATGGCGACACGGAGGAGATAGGCTTCGAGGTCGAACATCGGTCGGGCTTTCAGAGATTTCCGCCCTCCCTTACCTTTCGTTGCGCAGGGACGTCGAGTGGCGGGCACCGGATGTTGCATGTGATGCAGTGCCCCTCCCCCGTTCGTGCTGAGCGAAGTCGAAGCACCTGCGCGTTGGGCATGCCCTTCGACTACGCTCAGGGCGAACGGGACAAGGGGCGCCATCCCTGCTTGCTCCGTCACTCCGGGCTTGTTCCGGGGACCACCGTTCCGCGTTCTCTATGCTCTCGGATCTGCGGAACGGTGGATGCCGGAACGAGCCCGGCATGATGGAGGGGTTTGGGCTGTCGCGATCAGTGGCGTCCCGCTCGATTCTCCCCCGCCAGGGGGAGGTGGCTGGCGCTTGCCAGACGGAGGGGGCGGAAAGGGTCACAGCGGTTGCGTAGTCCTCCCCCTCCGTCACCTTCGGTGCCACCTCCCCCTTGCGGGGGAGGATCAAGGGGGGACGGCGCGTTTGCACGAATGGGCAGGAGGCCGGCATTCCAATTTCGTCATCCTGGGCTCGACCCAGGATCCAGAGCCAAAGGGGCTAACGTGCTTGGCTCTGGATCCTGACTTTCGTCAGGATGACGGGGATTGGGGCGAGATCAGGCCGCGAACAGGTCCGCTTCGATCGAGTAGAGCACCGCCGCGCTGGCATTTGCCGACGCATTCAACCCCATCGCCTCGGGGACGATCTGGTCGAGGTAGAAGCGCACCGCCGCCGCTTTCATCCGGCCGAAATCGTCGGTGCCGGCAACTTCGCCCTGTCGTTCCATCAGCCAGCCACAGGTGGCGACCGACAGCATCGTGAGGAACGGATAGCTCGCCGCCAGCTTGTCGTCGGCGTCCGCAATGGCGAGCTTACGCCCGATCGCTTCGCACGCGTCGACCAGCGCCAAGAGCCGATCGTCCTTCGCTTCCGCACGGATGTCGGCGATCAGCGTGGCGAACGCGCCGCCATTGTCGAGGCCGAGTTTCCGCCCGACCAGATCCGCCGCCTGGATGCCGTTGGTCCCCTCGTAGATCGGCGTGATGCGGGCATCGCGGAAATACTGCGCGGCGCCGGTTTCCTCGACATAGCCCATGCCGCCATGGACCTGGATGCCGAGCGATGCGACTTCGTTGCCGAGATCGGTGCCGTGCGCCTTCGCTAGCGGCGTGACGAGTTCCAAGCGGTTGCGCGCGGCGTGGTCGCCGAGATTGGCACGATCTACCTGCCCTGCCGCGTAATAGACGAGCGCGCGCGCCGCCTGCGTCTGCGCCTTCATCCGCATCAGCATGCGGCGGACGTCGGGATGCTCGACGATCTTGACCGACTCCTTGTTCGGCGAGCCGGCGCGCGCCGACTGGACGCGGTCGAGCGCGTAGGCGACGGCGCCCTGCGTCGCGCCCTCGGCGACCTGGACGCCCTGGAGGCCGACGTTCAACCGCGCGTTGTTCATCATCGTGAACATCGCGCGGATGCCGCCGAGCTCCGCGCCGATCAGTTCGCCGATGCAGTCGTCGTTGTCGCCGAAGCTCAGCACGCAGGTGGGCGAGGCGTGGAGGCCCATCTTGTGCTCGATCGAAACGACGCGGACGTCGTTGAAGTCGCCCGGCGTGCCATCTTCCTGGAGGCGGTACTTGGGGACGAGGAAGAGTGAGATGCCCTTCGTGCCAGCCGGTGCGCCCGGTGTCCGCGCAAGGACAAGGTGAACGATATTCGGCGCCATGTCGTGATCGCCGAACGAGATGTAGATCTTGGTGCCCTTGATCGACCATTTGCCGTCGCCGAGCGGGGTGGCGGTCGCGCGGAGAGCGCCGACGTCGGAGCCTGCCTGCGGCTCGGTGAGGTTCATCGTGCCGGTCCACTCGCCGGTCGCGAGATGGGGGAGGTACAGCGCCTGCTGTTCGGGGCTGCCGTGATGCTGGAGCGCCTCGATCGCGCCGACGGTCAGCGTCGGGCAGAGCGCGAAGCCCATGTTGGCCGAGCCCAATGTGTCGAGCACCGCGGTCTGGATCGCGAACGGCAGGCCCTGCCCGCCCCATTCTTCCTCGACGCCGATTCCGCCCCAGCCGCCCTCGACATAATCCCTGTACGCCTGCGCGAAGCCGTCGGGCATGACCACGCCGTCGGGGGTCCACTTTGCGCCGACGGTGTCGCCGGTGCGGTTGAGCGGGGCCCATTCGCCCGAGGCCAATTGCCCCACGCCTTCGAGGACCGCGTCGACGACGTCGTCGCTGGCGGCGGCATAGCGTTCGGTCGCGGCGATCTCGCCGATCCGCACGACATGATCGAGCACGAAACGCTGTTCGGTGGTTGCTGGAGTGAAGGCCATCGCATCCTCTTATCGCTACGGTTTGGACCCGCTATACGCCTCGGAAATGGTCCGTCCACACCCACAAATCCGCCGCTACGGAACGGCCGCGCTGGCGCAGGCCGCCGCACTGATTCGCGCAGGGTGCATCGTCGCCGTGCCGACCGAGACGGTGTACGGGCTCGCGGCGGACGCGACCAATGCCGAGGCGGTGGCGCGGATTTACGCGGCCAAGGGGCGCCCGAGTTTCAATCCTTTGATCGTGCATGTGGCGGACCTGGCGGCGGCGGAGCGGATCGCGGTGTTCGATGCGGAGGCTCGGGCGCTGGCCGAGGCGTTTTGGCCGGGGCCTTTGACTCTGGTGTTGCCGGTAAGGGAGGATTCGGGGATCGCTGCGCTGGTGACGGCGGGGTTGGATACGATCGCGATCCGGGTGCCCCGGCATCGGGCGATGCAAGCGTTGATCGCGGAGTCGGGGCGGCCGTTGGCGGCGCCGTCGGCGAATGCGAGCGGGGGGATCAGTCCGACCACGGCCGCACATGTTGCGGGGAGTCTGGGGAGGAACGTGCCGTTGATCCTCGACGATGGCGCGACCGAGGCTGGGTTGGAGTCGACGATCGTGGCTGGGCGGACGGTGCTGCGACCGGGGCCGGTGACTGCGGAGGCTATCCGGCAGTATTTAGAGCAACCCCCCGGCGGAGGCCGGGGCTTAATTGGAACGTCGAATGTAACCGGGCACGACCTGCATCATGACCGTCCCCCAATTGGGCCCCGGCCTTCGCCGGGGGGGATTGGGAGTGGGGTGACGGCGCCGGGGCAGCTAGAGAGCCATTATGCGCCGAGCAAGCCGCTCCGGTTGAATGCGACCGAGGCAGGTTCAGACGAGTGGCTAATCGGGTTTGGTGATATGGCTGGCGACGTGTCGCTTTCAGCATCTGGCAACTTGCTCGAAGCAGCCGCGAAACTGTTCGACCTGCTCCATGCAGCGGACGCAAACGATCGCTCAAAGATCGCCATCGCGCCGATCCCATTCGACGGCATCGGCGAAGCGATCAACGACCGCCTTCGCCGTGCTGCACACCGCTAAATAAGAGTGATTCACGCGAAGGCGCAAAGGCGCGAAGAGATTTTCAATCTTTCGATAGGCCGGAACGGCATGTCGGATTTCATCATCTTTGCGCCTTCGCGCCTTCGCGTGAACCCATTCTGTCTTAAGCGTTCACCGCCGCCTTCGACCGTGCGGCGAAGCTCTTGCGCAGCTTCTGCAGCTTCGGCGGGATCACCGCCATGCAATACGGATTCGAGCGGCCCGAGGTTTCCCAGTAATCCTGGTGATAGCCCTCGGCTTCGTACCACGTGTCCATCGGCTCGATCGTAGTGACGATCGGCTTCGGCGAATCCGCCTGCGCGCGCGCCAGTGCGGCTTCCATCTCGGCCTTCTGCGCATCGTCCGCCGGGAACATCGCCGAGCGATACTGAGTCCCCACGTCGTTGCCCTGCCGGTTCAGCGTCGTCGCATCGTGCGTCGCAAAAAAGATGTCGAGCAGATCGCCGAGCTTCAGTTGCTCCGGATCGAAGCCGATGCGGATTGCCTCGGCATGGCCGGTGTCGCCACCGCAAACCTGTTTGTACGTCGGATCAGGGACATGCCCGCCGATATACCCGCTCTCGGCCGACTCGACGCCGATCACGTCCTTGAACACAGCCTCGGTGCACCAGAAGCAGCCGCCGGCCAGTGTCACATAATCCGTCATAACGATCTCCTTTCTCCCAATGTAGGAAGTCGCTACCCCGCAACAAAGAGGAGACACATATGATCGATGGTCTGAAACTCGACGGCAAGGTGATGGTCACCGGAGGCGCCGGGTATATCGGCAGCCATGCCGTGCTGGCGCTGCTCGATGCCGGATATGACGTCGTCGTGCTCGACAATCTGGTCACCGGGTTCGACTGGGCGGTCGATCCTCGCGCCGCGTTGGTCGAGGCGAACGTCGCCGACGACGCGAAGGTCCGCGCGGCGATCCGCGAGCATAGCGTCAAGGCGATCATGCATTTCGCGGGCTCGGTCGTGGTGCCCGAATCGGTCAGCGATCCGCTCAAATATTACCGTAACAACACCGCCGCGAGCCGCGCGTTGATCGAGAGCGCGGTCGTCGAAGGCGTGCCCCACTTCATCTTCTCGTCGACCGCCGCGACCTATGGCACGCCGGAGAAGGTGCCGGTGGCGGAGGGCGATCCGACCGTGCCGATCAACCCCTACGGCATGTCGAAGCTGATGACCGAGGCGATGCTGCGCGACGTCGCCGCAGCGCATCCGATGAACTATGCGGCGTTGCGCTACTTCAACGTCGCGGGTGCGGATCCGCAGGGACGCAGCGGCCAGTCGACGGTCGGCGCGACGCACCTGATCAAGATCGCGGTCGAGGCCGCGACCGGCAAGCGCGGCCATGTCGGCGTCTACGGGACCGACTTCGCCACGCCAGACGGCACCGGCGTGCGCGATTACATCCACGTCACCGACCTCGCCGCTGCGCATGTCGCCGCGTTGGAAGTCCTGGTCGCGGACCCCGGCAAGAGCCACACGCTCAACGCGGGCTATGGCAAGGGCTTCTCGGTGCTCGAGGTGCTCGACGCGGTCGATAAGGTCACCAACCGGACGATCGAGCGTCGCCTGGAAGGGCGTCGCGCAGGCGATCCGGCGATGCTGATTTCGGACAATCGCGCGATCCTCGAGACGCTCGACTGGACGCCGCGCCATGCCGATCTTGACGGCATCGTCCGCGACGCGCTGGCGTGGGAGCGCGCGCTCGCCGAGAAGGGTCGCTAAGAGGCCGCGTCGGCGGGCGGATCGGCGGGCGGGGTGCCGAATGCGTGGCGCTCGCCGCCGATCGCCCGTCGCGCGCGGGCGGTGGCGAGCCACCAGGCCAGCGCCCAGAGCGTGCCGAAGCTCCACCCGGCCAGCACGTCGCTCGGCCAGTGGACGCCGAGATACACGCGGCTGCAGCCGATCGCGCCGACCAGTAGGATCGCGACGATCAGCAGATAGCGCCGGGTCGCGCGGTGTTCGGTGACCTGCGAGGCGAGCCCGGCAAGCGTGAGATACACGATCGCGCTGTTCGCCGAATGCCCGCTGGGGAAGCTCATGTTCGAGACGGTGACGAGGTGCTCGACGATGTCGGGGCGCGGGCGGTTGACCTGCGCCTTGACGAAATCGACGATCAGCCCGCCGGTGATGCTCGCGGCCAGCGTCGCCAGCGCGGTCAGCCATAGCCGCTGGACGATCAACAGACCGGTGACGACGACCACCACGATCGTCAGCACGATGCCGCCGCCGAGCGCGGTGACGTCGATCGCGACGTTCGGCAGCCAGGACGGCCCGTGCCAGGCGCGCAGGCCGAGGATGATCGCGCGATCGAACGCGAACGGCCAATGATCGACCGCGAGACCGACCAGCAGGATGAAGATGATGCCGACGGCCGCGACTGATGCGCCCGCGAGAATCGCCGGGACATGCCTCCGCCTGCCCGGCGCAACGCCCGAGGCATCGATGGTGGGTCCGCCGGGGCTCGAACCCGGGACCTCTCGATTAAAAGTCGCTTGCTCTACCAACTGAGCTACGGACCCCCGCCATCGTGGACCGCGCACCTAATCGCGTGGCCGCTTTCGGTCAACCGATTGCGCCAATTGCCGTATCGTTCGTCCGGTCAGCGGATCACGCCATTGCGGGATCAGGCTGGCGAGGGGGCCGAGGACGAAGCTGCGGGTGCGGAACGCTGCGTGCGGTACGGCGAGCCCGGGCGACGACCACGCGCCGCCCGACCAGAGGACGATGTCGAGGTCGAGCACGCGGCTGCCCCAGCGGCGGCCGGGGCGGCGGCCGAACGTGCGCTCGATGTGTTTGAGGCGGACGAGCAGCGTCGCGGGGTCTTCGAGCGTCTCGATCAGCGCGACGGCGTTGGCGTAGCGGCGGTTCGAGGGGCCGAGCGGCGCGCTAGCTACGGTCGGCGACCGTGCGACGACAGTGCCGAGGGTTTCCAAAGCGGCGGCGATCTCGCGTTCTGGGGCGCCGTGGCGACCACGTCGGTTCGAGCCGAGCGCGATCGCGTAGGTGGTTGCGGCCTGCGCGATCGGCGGGAGCGGGGTTGCAGGCGACATTTCGTCCGCCTAGCGCAATCCCATGGATTCCACACCTTACACTTCCGAGCTTCCCGAAACCGTCGAAGAGACCGGCGAAGTCGACGTCACGACGGTCTTCGTCCCCGTCTCCGCGCTGCCCGAGACCGAGCCGCCGCATGACTGCCCGCTATGCCCGCGCCTCGTTGCCGTGCGCGAGCAGTTGCGGACCGAGTTCCCGACTTGGTGGAACGCGCCGGTCCCTGCGTTCGGCGATCCCGCCGCGTGGCTCGGCATCATCGGCCTCGCGCCGGGGAAGCATGGCGCGAACCGTACGGGCCGCGCGTTCACCGGCGATTATTCGGGGCAGTTCCTGTACGAGACGCTCGGGCGGTTCGGGCTTGCGACGGGCACGTACGGCGCCAAAGCCGAGGACGGGCTGGCGCTGGACGGCGCGATCATCCTCAACGCGGTTAAGTGCCTGCCGCCCGAGAACAAGCCGACGCCGGAGGAAATCCGCACCTGCCGGCCGTTCCTCGAGACGCAGGCGGATGCGGTGCCGACCGCGCGCGTGTTCTTGGCACTGGGGCATATCGCGCATCAGTCGGCGGTGAAGATGCTCGGCGGTCGGTTGCCCAAGGCGCGCTTTGCACATGGTGCGGAGCATGTGATGCCCGACGGCCGCATCCTGATCGATAGCTTCCATTGCTCGCGGTACAACGTGAATACGGGCGTACTGACGGCGGAGATGTTCGACGCGGTATTCACGCGGGCGCTGGAGTTGCGCGGGGCGGTTTGAAACGCCTCCCCCGTCATCCTGACGAAAGTCAGGACCCAGGGTAACAGTACACGGCGCTGGTTGGCTCTGGATCCTGACTTTCGTCAGGATGACGGCGTGGGTTGGCAGCGCTTTTACTCGATCACCCAGGGCTCGCCGGCCTCTGGGGTGCGGAAGCGGTTGATCGGGATGTGTTCGCGGGTCAGCGCGGCGCGGAGACGCTCGGGCGGTTCGTTGATACCCTCGGACGTCAGCTCGAACGTGCCCCAGTGGACGCCGATCGCATAGGCCGCGCCGAGCTGTTCGAACGCGGTCACCGCCTGGTCCGGGCCGATATGGTTGTCGGTTTCGTGGCCTGCGAAATGATAGGCGCCGATCGGCAGGATCGCGAGGCGGACCGGGCCGGCGGCGCGCGCTTCGGTCGCCCAGCGCATGTCGCCCGGCCCGGTGTCGCCCGCGAAATACAGGTTCCCACCGGGCAGCGTCACGGTGAAGCCTGCCCAGAGCGTCTTGTCGCGGTCGCCGGGGTCGTATTCGCTCCAGTGATGCGCGCGGTCGACGATCACGTCGATGCCGGGACGCAGCGTCACGCGGCCGCCCCAGTCGCGGGCGACCGCATGGATGCCGCTGCGCGCGAGGATCTGGTCGTTGCCGAGGCCGGTCACGATCAGTGGTTTGTCGCGGTGCCAGAGTTTTCGCATCGCGGTCATGTCGAGGTGGTCGCGGTGGTCGTGGCTGAGCAGGATCAGGTCGATCTTCGGCAGGTCCGCGAGACGCACGCCGGGTTCGCGGACGCGCTTCACGCCGACGAACTGGACAGGGGACGATCGTTCGAGCCACATCGGATCGGTCAGGATGTTGAGCCCCTGGGTCTGCACCAGCACGGTCGAATGGCCGATCCAGGTGACGCGCATCGTCTGGCCTTCGACACGCGCCGGGGGCCGCGTCGGGGTTACGGGGACTTCTGGCCAGCTTCGGTAGGGCGGCTTGACCAGATTGCGGAGCAGCGCAACCGGGCCCTGCTTCTGCTCGCCAGTACTGCCCTGCACGCCGTCGGGGTTGAAGAAGCGCGTTCCGTTGAAGTGATCGCTCGGCGGGATGGTCTTTGTCGACGGCGTTGCGCAGCCGGCGAGAAGCGTGAGCGCGAGCAGTATCGAGCGAGTGCGGATCATTTCGCGCTGACGAATATGTCACCCGATCATCAGGGTCCAGTCACGCGCGGAGGGCCAGAGCGACCAGCATGGACGATGATTTCGAAGTGCGCGGGTTGCATGAGCAACTATCGGAGGAGCGCGCGGCCAAGGGTGAGGCGTTCGACCAGCGGATCGCGCTGTTCACTGCGATCCTGGCGACGCTGGCGGCGGTGACCAGTTTCCTCGGCGGGCATACGCAGAACGAGGCGTTGCTTCACAAGAACGAGGCGGTGCTGATCAAGGCGCAGGCGTCGGATGCGTGGGGCTATTACCAGGCAGAGGACCTGAAGCGGCATATCGCGCAGATGGAGGTCGATCTTGCGCCGCCTGGGTTCGGCGCCACGCAGATGGCGACGCACCGGGCGGATATCGCGCGGTACAAGGCGCGGGGGACGGCGTTGAAGCGGGAGGCGGAGACGCTCGATCGGCGATCGGCGGCGGCGGATGGCGAGTCGGACGAAGCGCTGCGGCCGCATACGAAGCTGGCGCTGGCGGTGACCGCGATCCAGGTGGCGATCGCGCTGGCGTCGATTACCGCGCTGACCGGGCGGCGGTGGTTGCTGTGGGTTGCGGGGGTTGCTGCGCTGGTGGGGGCGTTGCTGGCTGGGCTGGCGTGGTTCTAATCCTTCCCCCGCCAGGGGGAGGATCGGAGCGTCAGATGTCCTGCACCAGGCGGCCGTACAGATCCGGGCGACGGTCGCGGAAGAAGCCGAAGGCGGCGCGGTGGCGCTTGACGATGTCGAGGTCGATCGTCGCGGTGATGACGCCCTCGTCGTCGCGGCCTAGCTCCGCCAGGATGTCGCCGCGCTCGTCGGCGATGAAGCTGGTGCCGTAGAAGGTCTGGCCGTGCTCGACGCCGACGCGGTTGGCGGCGACGATCGGGACGACGTTCGAGACTGCGTGGCCAACCATGGCGCGCCGCCACAGTCGCGCGGTGTCGAGCGAGGTGTCGTGCGGCTCGCTACCGATCGCCGTCGGGTAGAACAGGATTTCCGCGCCCATCAGCATCATCGCGCGGGCCGTCTCGGGGTACCATTGGTCCCAGCAGACGCCGACGCCGAGCTTACCCGCGGGATGAGGCCAGACCTTGAAGCCGGTGTTGCCGGGGCGGAAGTAGAACTTCTCTTCATAGCCGGGGCCGTCGGGGATGTGGCTCTTGCGGTAGACGCCCTGCACGTTGCCGTCGGGGCCGATCATGGCGAGGCTGTTGTAATGGTGCGGGCCGTCCGCCTCGAAGAAGCTGGTCGGGATCGTGACCTTGAGCGCCTCGGCGAGCGCCTGCATCGCGAGCACCGCCTTGTGCTCGCCTACGGGTGCGGCGTTGGCGAAGAGCCCCTCGTCCTCGACGCGGCAGAAATACTCGCCTTCGAACAGCTCGGGCGGCAGGATGACCTGCGCGCCTTTCGCGGCGGCCTCGTGGACGAGGCGCGACACGTTGGCGATGTTGCGGTCGATGTTGGGCGTGAAGCCCAGCTGCAGCGCGGCGACGGTGATCTCGGTCATGGCGGCGCATATAAGGTGACGCGCCATGGAGTGCGAGCCTTCTTGCTGTTCCCCCGCGGAGGCGGGGGGCCAGGGTAACGGGGGGCATCGTTTGTGATCCTGGGCCCCCGCCTTCGCGGGGGAACTAGGAGCGGCAATTGACACTCCCCTGCCCTGTCCGACATGCGGCGGGAATGATCGATCATACGCTCCCGCCAAGCTGGCAGTCGCTCGCCGCCGAGTTCGAGGCGCCGTACATGCAGGCGCTCGATGCGTTCCTGGAAGCCGAGCGGGCGGCGGGGGCTCGGGTGTTTCCGGAGGATGCGGACCGGTTTCGCGCGCTCGAACTGACGCCGCTCGATCAGGTGCGGGTCGTGATCCTGGGGCAGGATCCGTACCACGGTGAGGGGCAGGCGCATGGGCTCAGTTTCTCGGTGCGGGAGGGCGTGCGGACGCCGCCTAGCCTGGTGAATATCTACAAGGAGCTGGAGGCGGATCTCGGGATCCCGCGGGCACGCCACGGAATGCTCGATCATTGGGCCGCACAAGGCGTGCTGTTGCTCAACGCGGTGCTGAGCGTGCGGATGGGCGAGGCGGCGTCGCACCAGAAGCGCGGATGGGAGCGGTTTACCGACGTCGTCATCGCGGCGGTGAACGCGCAGGACAAACCGGTCGTGTTCCTGCTGTGGGGAGCGTATGCGCAGAAGAAGGCGGCGTTCGTCGATGATGTGAGCAAGGGGGGACGCCATCTGGTGATCCAGTCCGCGCACCCGTCGCCGCTGGCCGCGCGGACCGGGTTCTTCGGATCGCGGCCGTTCAGCCGGGCGAATGACTTTCTTGAAACCAAGGGCCGCCCGCCGATCGACTGGGCGCTGCCGGAGACCGACCAATGAGCGACGAATATGTGTACGACGAAGCGACCGGCGAGTGGGTTGCGGGCGGTGCGGCGACCGCGGTTGCGGCGAAGGACGGCGCGGTCGTGGTGCGGGATTCGGTCGGCAACGTGCTCGCGGACGGCGACCAGGTGACATTGATCAAGGACCTGACAGTGAAGGGTGCAGGGCAGACGCTCAAGCGCGGCACGCTGATCAAGTCGATCCGGCTGACCGGCGACGCGCAGGAGATCGACTGTCGGTACGAGGGGATCAAGGGACTGGTGCTGCGCGCGGAGTTCGTTCGGAAGCGGTGAGTCGCGGGGGGATCGCACGGAAGGGAGATCATGGGATGCGGTTTCGACGCACCCCATGATCGTTCTGCCTCAGTGAACCTGATAGGCCGGATTGCGCTCGAACAGTGCATGCTTCGACACTTCCGGATCGCTGATCAAATAGTGGAAGCAGATAGGCCGAGAAGCCAGCGGGGTTTGACTTCCCCACCAATCGCGATCCACCGATTTGAAAATACTGTCATATTGCGTGAGCGTGTAGGAATAGAGTGCCTTGACCGTCTCGACCTTCCCCGTGTCCTCTTCGTCGAGCGGTTCATGGTGGACATATTGGTCGTAAACGTCACGACAGAATTTGCCGTAGTCGCGCGTGAACAAGACATGGGCGTGCCAGAACGGATCGACCGACCGCGACACGGCATGCGCGTTTAATGGATCAAGCAGCGCGACCACATAGTACATCTTGAGATTTTCGATGCCTGCGGCCAGGTAGTTCGACGTCACACCATCGAGATCGTTAGCCACTTTCATGCTGACCTTCGAGTAATCGAAATCGTCGATCGCCTGAATTCGTGTGCGCTGAAAGTCGTTCACTTCGACCGCAATATTGTCGATTAATGCCATGTCGCCATCCCTCCGTTATCGTGTCGCTACTCGGCGGGATGAATGCTCCCCAGACCGATACAGTAGCTGGAACATAGCCCCGACCGGAACAGGCACGTGATCAAGCTGCTCCGATATGGCGACTGGGGGATGAAGATATGTCCAGTTCGATGGCGGACCGTTTTGCGCAACGCGGCTTTAAGGGGGCATGATCGCTATGACCGGGACGCCGGGTCTTAAGCTCGGCGCCCCGCATGGGTCACTCCGCTGGCAGGTAGATTTCGCTGCCCTTTTCGCGGAAGCGCTCGCTCATGTCGGCCATGCCCTTTTCCGCATCGGCATGGCTGCCCTTGGCGAAAATCGCTCGGTCTGTGTCGGTCTGATCGACGTCTGCGGCCAGAAACGTATCCGCCGGCGCGTTCTGCTTCGCCGCGAAGTCTCGGACTTCTTGCGTGATCTTCATCGAACAGAACTTCGGGCCGCACATCGAGCAGAAGTGGGCGGTCTTGGCACCTTCGGCTGGCAACGTCTGGTCGTGGTATTGCTCGGCGGTGTCGGGGTCGAGGGAGAGGTTGAACTGGTCTCTCCAGCGGAACTCGAAGCGCGCGCGGGACAGGGCGTCGTCGCGCATCTGGGCGGCGGGGTGGCCTTTCGCCAGGTCGGCGGCGTGGGCGGCTAGTTTGTAGGTTACGACGCCGACCTTGACGTCGTCGCGGTCGGGGAGGCCTAGATGCTCCTTCGGCGTGACGTAGCAGAGCATCGCGGTGCCGTACCAGCCGATCATTGCGGCGCCGATACCACTCGTAATGTGGTCGTAGCCGGGGGCTATGTCGGTGGTGAGTGGCCCTAGCGTGTAGAAGGGGGCTTCGCCGCAGACTTCGAGTTGCTTGTCCATGTTCTCCTTGATCTTGTGCATCGGCACGTGGCCGGGGCCTTCGATCATGACCTGGACGTCGCTCTTCCATGCTCGATGCGTAAGTTCGCCTAGCGTGTAGAGTTCGCTGAACTGGGCTTCGTCGTTGGCGTCGGCGATGCTGCCCGGGCGCAGGCCGTCGCCGAGGCTGTAGGCGATGTCGTACGCCTTCATGATCTCGGTGATCTCGTCGAAGCGCTCGTAGAGGAAGCTCTCCTTGTGGTGGCTGAGGCACCATTTCGCCATGATCGAGCCGCCGCGCGAGACGATGCCGGTGACGCGTTTCGCGGTCATCGGGATGTACGCCAGCCGCACGCCGGCGTGGATCGTGAAGTAATCGACGCCCTGTTCGGCCTGCTCGATGAGCGTGTCGCGGAAGATCTCCCAGGTGAGGTCCTCGGCGACGCCGCCGACCTTTTCGAGCGCCTGGTAGATGGGGACGGTGCCGATCGGGACCGGCGAGTTGCGGAGGATCCATTCGCGGGTGTCGTGGATGTTGCGACCGGTGCTGAGGTCCATCACCGTGTCGGCGCCCCAGCGGATCGACCAGACGAGCTTGTCGACTTCGGCGGCGACGTTGCTGGCGACCGCGGAGTTGCCGATGTTGGCGTTGATCTTGACGAGGAAGTTGCGGCCGATCGCCATCGGTTCGGATTCGGGGTGGTTGATGTTGTTGGGGATGATCGCGCGGCCGCGGGCGATCTCGTCGCGGACGAATTCTGGGGTTACGTAGTCGGGGATGCTTGCGCCGAAGGATTCGCCGTCTCGAACGTAGTCTTTGAGCATGGCGCGGCCGAGGTTTTCTCGGGTGGCGACGTATTCCATTTCTGGGGTGATGATGCCGCGGCGGGCGTAGTGCATCTGGCTGACGTTTGCGCCGGCGCGCGCGCGGAGGGGGCGTTTGATGGTGGCGGGGAACTGGGGGACGCCGCCGGAGCGGTCGGGGCCGAGCTGGCCGTTGTCTTCGGGGCGGAGTTCTCGGGCTTCGTAGGATTCCACGTCGCCTCTAGCTTCGATCCAGGCGCGGCGGAGTTGGGGGAGGCCGGCGTTGATGTCGATTTGCGCGCGGGGGTCGGTGTAGGGGCCGCTGGTGTCGTAGACGCGTAGCGGGGGTTCGGAGCAGCTTGGGTCGAGGACGATCTCGCGCATGGCGACGCGGACGTCGGGGCTGGTCGGGACGGCTACGTGGATTTTGCGCGAGCCTCGGATCGGGCCGGTGGTTACGCCGATGTCTGCGGTTGCTGCGGGCTTTTCGGTGCGTGCTTCGTAATCGGCCATGCGCTTGCTCCTACGGGTCTCGGAGCAAGGATCGCGGTTCTGTGGCGACCGCTCCCTCCCTCCGCCGGTATCAACCGGATCAGGTTCAGCGGGTCGAAGGCTCCTGCCTTCCTCTCAAGCGCGGATAAGCGCTCCCCCGGGGTGGGGTGAGCATAGGGGGGTTAAGGTGGGGTGCAATGGGGAATTTGGGGGTGCGGGGTGTGCGGGGACGAGGCGATTGCGCCTGGGATTCGGTTGGGCATCCTGCCGATCGAGAGTTCACCACCCCGGCGGAGGCCGGGGCCCAGTTGGGGGACGGCGGTAACGATCGGCGGTCCTCCATTATTTCCACCTTTCCAACTGGGCCCCGGCCTTCGCCGGGGTGGTGTTTGTTTGTTGGGGTGGGGTCCTTTGACGAGAAAAGGCCGCTGCCCGGTTCGGGGCAACGGCCTTTTCTGTCACTCCGCGCGCCGTCAGTCGTAGCTAAGCTACGCCTTGTGGCGTGCTTTGCTGCGCTGGCCGGGCTTGGGCGAGTCCTACACCAGCTTGGTGCAGGCCGCCCTTCGCCTCAGAACCTAAACGACACCGTGCCGCGCAGCGAGTGCCAGCGGAACTGGTCGTCGCTGCGGCGGAAGGTGGTGCCCGCGGTGTTGGGGGCGAGGACGAACGGGTTGTTCGCGAGCAGGACCGGGCTGCCGGCGAGCGCGGTGCCGGCGGTGACCAAGACGCGGGCGTCGTCGTCCTTGTACTGGTGGTAGGTGTATTCCATGCCGATCGAGATGTTCTTGGTCAGCTTCTGCTCGATGCCGCCGCCGCCGACATAGCCCCAGCGCTTGTTCGAGCCGGTGGCCGCGAACGCGTTGGCGGTGTTGGTGGTGAAGAACAGGTTGTCGATCTTGGCATAGCCGGCGCCGCCGGTGGCGTAGAACAAGGTCTTGTTGGCGGCGAGACCGGCGCGAAGGCGGGCCGACCCTTCCCACTTCAGCTTGCGCGCCATCGTGTAGCTGGCGGGCGTGGTCGAGAAGGCGGCGACGCTGTCGGTGATCTCGGACTTGCCGAATTCGCCGACGATGCCGACCACGAACGGACCGCGCTGCACGTCGAAGCCTGCACGGCCGTAATACGACCAGCCGTCGTCGTCGTTGCGGCAGCCATAGGCGGGCACCGCGGTGCGAGCGGAACCGTTGCAGAAGCCCGGCGAGAACGCGTTGGCGCCGCGGATCGTGTTGACGCTGTCGTTGAAATTGCCGTCGCCGTTACGGTCGAACAGGATCGACGAGCCGATGTCGTTGGGCTGGACGTCGTAGCCACCGGCCGCACCGATATAGACGCCCGAGAACGGATTACGATCTTCGTCGGTGGTCATGTCCTGCGCGGCGGCCGGAACGGCAAAAATGCCCGCAGCGGCAAGGCCGGCGAGCATGATGAGCTTCGTGAAGTTGGTCATGGTCATTCCCCAAACAAGGGCCGCGGCGATCCCTGTATTCGCCGCGGCCATGGTTTCATGTTCAATCGGCGATGGGCCTCATGCGCTCGCGGCGCTGGTCCGGATGTTGCCGTTGACGCCGGCCGGGAAGAACCCGCCCATCGCGACGGCCGCGCTGTTGAGATAGACGATGTTGAGCACCTGGCCGGTCGAGCGGCTGTAGGCGAGGCCGTTGGCATCGGTCGGCACGATGTTCGAGACCGTCGCATCGGTACCGGTGATGCCCTGATCGATATCGCTTGCGCCATCGAGGCTGTCGCGGGCGTTGCTGATCTGGTTCGCACCGGTGATCAGCGCCGGGGTCGGGTTCCGGACGTCGAGACCCTTGCGGTAGAGGACCGTGCGGACGAGACCGGCATGGTAGGCCTCTGCCGCGAGGATGCCCGCTGCCGCCTCGAGATAGGTCGGGTTAGAGATCAGCGGTGCTGCGCCCTTGTAGGCCGAGACGCCGACGTCCTCGAAGATGAACGCGCCGAGCAGGAAGCTGTTGTCGTCCGCATAGGGATTGAACACGCCGGTTGCCGGGATGACGCCGGCCGCACGCGCCGCCGCAGTGAAGGCGCCTGGTGCTGCTGCGGTACCGCCCGAGATGTTGATCGCGGGCTGTGCGACGGCGGCGTTGCCGAGCGCGCGACGCAGGAACGCGACGTGCGCGACTTCGTCGATCGCGATCTCGCGGGCGTATTCACGCACCACGGCATCTTGGAACGGCACCTGCGCGCCGCCAGTGACCGCGCCCTGCGTACCGGTACCGGTCAGCAGGCTGGCGTTGAGGCCGACGCCGAATGCCGCGAACGCATAGAACTGCGCCTCGAGATATTCGAGGTTGAGCGCGAAGTTGAGCACGTCGGCGTCGTTCAATGCCGGGGTCGGCGTCGGGCCGGGGGTTGGCGTAGGAGCAAGATCCTCGTCGTCGCTGCCGCATGCCGACAACAGCGAGGCGCCACCGATGGCGAGCGCGGAACCGCCGGCGAAGCGGAGGAAGCTACGACGTTCGTTGCGACGGCTGGCGATCGCGTCGAATACTTCCAGCTTGGTATTGATATCGGTCATTGGGTGAATCCCCTGAATATCGATGAAGGCGTAAGATCGGGCTATGGGCTAGGCTGGCGGATCAGCCTGCCGCCACGCTCGTCCTGATGTTGCCGTTCATGCCCGACGGGTAGAAACCGCCTGCCGATGCGGCGCCGCCGTTGAGGTACACGATGTTGAGCACCTGGCTGGCCGAGCGGCTGTAGGCGACACCGTCCGCGTCGAGGGGAACGATGTTCGACACGGTGACGGCCGCCTGCGTGGCCGAAAGGTTGATCGGCGTTGCCTGATACGACGAGATGCCCTGATCGATATCGTTCGTGCCGAAGATCGTCGTGTTGGCACCGCCGCCGTCGAGGCTGTCGCGCGCACGCGAAATGGCGTCGGCCGAAGTCCGCAGCGACGGGGTGTCGATACCCTTGCCGTACAGCGTCGTGCGGACGATCGCGGCGTGATACGCCTCGACCGCGAGCAGGCCGGCAGCGGCCTCGAGCGTCGCGGGGGTGCTGAGGAAGCGCGCTGCACCCTTGTACGCGGTCACGCCGACGTCTTCGAAGATGAACGCGCCGAGCAGGAACGCCTCGTCGGTGGCATAGGGATCGAACGCGGTGCCGGCGGGGACAAGCCCTGCAGCCTGTGCGGCGACCGAGAAGGCGCTGCTCGGCGAGACGCTGACGTCGATCACCGGCTGCGAGACGGCGGAGGTGCCGAGCGCGGTGCGCAGGAAGCGAACGTGCGCGATCTCGTCCTGGGCGATCTCACGCGCATATTGTGCGACGATCGGATCGGTGAAGTTGACGCGACGGCCGCCACGAACCGCACCCTGCGTACCGGTGCCGGTGAGCAGCGCGTTGTCGAGGCCGGTGCCGTAGGCGGCGTAGGAGTAGAACTGCGCCTCGAGATATTCGAGGTTGAGCGCGAAGTTCAGGATGTCGGCTTCGCTGACCGACTGCGCGGCGGCGGCGCTGGACATCGACAGCGCGGTCGCACCGGCGGCGGTGATGGCGGCTGCGCCCAGTGCGTTCTTGAAGAAATCACGTCGGTCGTTGCGCCGCTCCACGCGGGCATCGAGGGCTTCGATCAGGTGCACGCTCTCGGTCATATTCAGGGTCCTCCCCTTGTTGTTTCGGACGTCGAAATCGTCTGCGGCGATGGCGCAACATTCCAGTCTCCGACCGGTCCCGTTTACCGGAACTCATTCGTAAGCCGCTCTGTTACGGACATAAAAAAAGCCGTCCGCGTCGAGTAACGACTGCAGACGGCTTTTAGATGCAGGGTTTCAAGACCTGCCGAAAAAATAATTCAGATCAGAAAGTGTAGGTCAATCCAAGGGCATAGAGCCACTGGTCCGCATCGCCGACGTCGGCGACGATCGGGGTGTTCTTGTACTTGCCGAGCATGCGACCGTAGAGCACGCCGGCACCGACGCCGAAGCCGTGACGCAGGTCGCCCGACAGGCTCTGCACGACGAACAGCGAGGCGTTCGCGCGACGGAAGCCGCTGTCGTTGACGTCGTAGGTGCGCAGGCCGCTGTTCAGCGAGCCGATCGGCGTCACGGCCGCGTAGGTGCGACCGAAGCCCTTGCCGGCGTAATCCGCCGACACGCCGAGCGAGACGAGCGTACGGACCGACAGCGGCGTGGTGTAGTTCACCTGCGGGGTGATGACGTAGCTGTCATAGGTGCCCGAGACGTCGTGAACGTACGCGACGCGCGCGGTGATCGTGTCGTAGTCGCTGGTGATGACGCCGGTCTTGCCGATGCCGACATAGCCGCCGAGCTCGTACGCGGTATCGATCTTGCCGAGTGCACGGACCTGGCGGTTGTCGATATCGCCGGTGCGATCGCGACGGACGCCACCGATGACACCGATCTCGTAGTTGATGCCGACTTCACCCGTGTTCGGGATCAGGTTGAAATAGAGCTGCGTACCGCGGAGGAAGAAGTCATGCCCGCGCACCGAGCCGACGATGGCGCCGGCGGGGGTGAAGGAATTGCTGTCCGCACCCTCGTAGTCGGGCATCGACACCGCGCCGAGCGCAATGGTGATACGGTTGTTGTCGCGAGGGTCGGTGATCGTCGGCGACGGGTTGGGATCGGTCTGGGCAAAAGCCGGCGTGGCGATGGCGAGCGCCGCGGTTGCGGCAGACGTGAAGAGAGTGAATGCGCGCAAGGAAATGCTCCGGACAAAAAGGTTCCACGGCCAAACGCGGTAAAACCGTTTTCGGTCCGTCACGATCGGTCAGAAGATGTAACGCATTTTCACCTGTTGCAATTCGGCATCACCCGCCAGCATGAACCGGGCGGCGGAAAAGCGCGGCGGACCGAACCGCACCGCGGCATTGCGCGAGAAGCCATAGCCCTCGCGCGGGATGCCCGCGATCGTATCGAGCTTCGCGTTGCTGTTCTCGTCGTGGATGATCGCGAGCGCATAGCCGCGCTGCGGCAGGCCGGGGAAGCTGGTGGTGTGGACGCTGGCCGGGATCGAACGCGTCAGCGCGTTGGCATCGTCGACGCAGGCGGGGAAATTGTCGGGATCGGCGGTCAGGCAGATCCGGATCATGCCCTTTGCCGAGCGGAGATTGTCGACCTCTACGTCAAGCCGCGTGACCGGCGCCGTCGCTGCCAGCATCGCCCACGCGATCGCGGCCGCCGCCACCAGCTGCGGCTTTCGCGCGCGCCTTGGCATGCGATTTGGCGAAATCGCCAAGGCCTCGGTCGGTGCCGCAGAGCCGGTCCCAGACTCGGAAATATAGCCCATAATTGCATCCGTATTGTTCATGATGTCGCTGATGGTGGCTGGCCGTTATCAGCCATCCCCCCAATGCTCCCCGCCACATGAACCTGGGGAATATCTCCCATCCCATGTGATTGGTCACTCCCATAACCGTCATTATGGTCAGGACCAAACCGAGTGCGCCGACATGGATCGGAATCAGGAGCACCAGTAGCGGAATTATCACAGCGCCGGTGATCGCCTCGATCGGGTGGAACGCCATCGCCGCCCAAGCCGTCGGCGGGCGGCTGGCGTGATGGACCGCATGCGCGAGCTTGAACGGCCGTGGCCAGTGCATCCAGCGGTGAGTCCAGTAGAACCAGGTATCGTGCGCGAAGAGATAGAGCAGCACCGAGACCGGCAGGTACCAGAGCGGGTAGGCGTGGACGTCGGCATAGACCTGCGTCCAGCCGCGATTCTGCCAGCCCCAGGCGAGGATGCCCGCGGGCACGCCGTAGATCGCGGCCGAGGCGATGCTCCAGCCGATCTCTCGCCGCATCTGGCTGTCGAGCCCGCGGTACAGGCCGGGATGCCGCGCGCGCGTCGCGGCGGCGAACGCGCCCGAGACGATGAGATAGCGGACGCCGACGATCGCGGTCATCGCCAGCGCGGACAGGAGGATCGCAAGCCACATGAGGCGCTTATAGGGAGGTTTGCCGTGAGACGTAATGGGGTGGCGCCACGGAAATGGCCACGCTAGCCATGATGCATGGCACGCGCGGGCAAGCTGAAGGTATATCGGACGGCGGCGGGCTTCCACGACGCCTATGTCGCGGCGCCGAGCCAGAAGGCCGCGCTGGCGGCGTGGGGCAGCGACCACGACCTGTTCGCGCGCGGGATCGCCGAACTGGTGACCGATGCGGATCTGTCCGCCGAACCGCTGGCGTCGCCCGGCGTGGTGATCAAGCGATCGCGCGGCACGACCGCCGAACAGATCGCGGCACTGCCGGCGCGTGCCCCGGCGACGGCGCGCAAGACTGAGGTCGCCGACGAGGATGAGGGTGGACCACGGCGCTCGCGGGCGAAGGTGGCTCCAACGCCAACTCCAGCGGCGGCTCCGAAACCCAAACCCAAGCCCAAACCGAGCCGGCGTGCGCTGGAGGCCGCTGAGGAAGCGTTCGAGGCGTGCGAATCCGAGTTTCGCCGCACGTTGCGGAAGATCGCCGATCGCGAGGCGGCGTTGGCGCGCGAACGCCGCGAGCTGGAGCGATCGCGGGACAGGGCCGTGGAAAAGGCGCGGGCGGCGGTAGAAGACGAGAAGCAGCGCTACGACGATGCGCTGGCGGAGTGGAAGGGCTGACGTGTCGCGGTCGCGTCTTGGGAGAACGCGGGGTGCGAGAACGCATCATGGGAGAACGGGGACCCGCAGGTCGCGGCTATGTCATTGCTGCTGGTTCAGCTGCTGCTGCCGGGCCATCTGCTTCTGGCGTTGTTCGGCCTTGATCCGTGCCTCGACGCTCTTGCGACCCTCCTCCATGCCCTCCGCATAGGAGGCGCATCCCTGGATCAGCATGGCCGTCTCGACATCGGTCCATCCGCGTTGCCTGGCGGCGTCGCGCAGCGCCTTGTCCAGCTCCTTGCCGCTCAACGCACGGTTGGCCGCGCAGATATCGAGAGCTTCCACAGGAAATTCGCCACCGAACGGTGCCGAAGCCTGCGCCAACGCGATTGCGATCAAGATCATGCGGCGATGCTAACGGAAAAGCAGGCGCGGCGGCCAGACGCTACCCGTCCAACGGTGGCGTATCGTCGACGGATCCGTCGGCGACGGTCGGATCGCGATAGCCCCTATGCAGTGCGATGAAAGCTGTTAGCCTCGACATCAGAGCAGGACGACCTGCCGGACTTCGGAGAGTGATGAATGGCAAACCGCATCGATGTTGCGCCCAGGGATCATACCAGGGACCGTAAACCCCTGATCTACGCGATCACCGGCGTGATCCTCGCAGCAGGGGTTCTGATGATGGCGTTCTACGATCGTGGCGGTGATCCCGTGCCGTTCGCGTCCGCGCAGAAGGCGATCGTCACCGCCCAGCGCTAGGACCGGCGACGCACCTGTCGGGGATGTCGATGGGGGTGTAGGCGGTCGATCATCGTCGAGTCGCAAGCGACGTCGCTGTGCTGGCGGAAATCGCGTCCGCGCTCTATGGCCGCGGGCATGAGCGCGACCATCATCGACGGCAAGGCCTTCGCCGCCGGCCTCCGGGCCCGTATCGCAGACGGCGTCACCGCCTTTCGCGCCGAGGCGGGCCGTGTGCCCGGCCTTGCCGTGGTGCTGGTCGGCGAGGATCCCGCGTCCAACGTCTATGTCCGGTCGAAGGGCAAGGCGACGCGCGAGGCGGGGATGGAGAGCATCGAGCACCGGCTGCCCGCCGACGTGCCGGCCGAAGACCTGCTCGCGCTGGTCGCGACGCTGAACGCCGATCCGACGATCGACGGGATCCTCGTCCAGTTGCCGTTGCCCAGGCACATCGACGAGCAGGCGGTCATTGCCGCGATCGATCCCGACAAGGATGTCGACGGCTTTCATCCGATCAATGCGGGACGACTCGCGACCGGTTTGGCCGGGTTCGTGCCGTGCACGCCGCTCGGCTGCGTGATGCTGTTGAAGAGCGTGCTGCCGAGCCTGAGCGGGCTCGAGGCGGTGGTCGTCGGTCGCTCGAACATTGTCGGCAAGCCGATGGCGCAACTGCTGCTCCGCGAGAGCTGCACCGTGACCGTCGTGCATAGCCGTACCAAGGATGTCCCCGCGCATATCCGCCGCGCCGATATCGTCGTCGCGGCGGTGGGTATCCCCGAGATGATCGAGGGCGACTGGCTGAAGCCCGGCGCGACCGTCATCGACGTCGGTATCAACCGGACCGATGCCGGCCTCGTCGGCGACGTCGATTTCGCGAGTGCGGTCGCGGTCGCGGGCGCGATCACGCCGGTGCCGGGCGGCGTCGGACCGATGACGATCGCCTGCCTGCTGCGCAACACTCTGGTCTCCGCAGGGCGCCGCGAAGGCGTCGCGATCGATGAGGCTGCGCTGGATCGGACGGGCCTGTGATCGAACTCTATATCTCGTCGCTGATCACCTTCTTCGTGGTGATCGATCCGCCGGGCTGCGCGCCGATCTATGCCGGGCTGTCGGCGGGCGCGTCGACGCTGCAGAAGCGCGCGATGGCGATGCGTGCGGTCGGAGTCGCCGCGGCGATCCTGTTCGTGTTCGCGCTGTTCGGCGAGGCGTTGCTGAAAGGCCTCGGGATCAGCCTGGCGAGCTTCCGCATCGCCGGCGGCATCATGCTGTTCCTGATCGCGCTCGAAATGGTGTTCGAAAAGCGCACCGAACGCCGCGAGGACCGTGCCGCCAAGGTCGCGAGCGATCCCGAGGTCGAGGACGTCTCGATCTTCCCGATGGCGATGCCGATGATCGCAGGGCCGGGCTCGATCGCGTCGGTAATGCTGTTGATGAGCCGCAACAGCGGGATCGAGCGCTCGGCGGTCGTGCTGGCCGCGATGGTGACGATCCTGCTGCTGACGCTGGTAGCGCTGCTCGCGGCGGGGCCGATCATGCGGATCCTGGGCGCGAAGATCGAGGCGGTGATCACGCGGTTGCTCGGCGTGCTGCTGGCCGCGCTGGCGGTGCAGTTCGTGCTCGACGGCTTGTCGGTGGTGCTGCGCTGAAGACCGTCCGTCATCCCGGGCTCGACCCGGGATGACGGAGGTTCAATCCACCTTGAACAGTCGCAGCGGCGACTTTGCGGGCAGCGGTAGCGGCGTCAGCCATGCCGGCACCTCGTTCTTCGCCAGCTCGGCATAGAACCCCTTCGGGCTGCGCGCCTTGTAGTTGGTCGATTCCGCCGCGTTCGGGCACAGCAGCAGCATCGTCGCGCCGTGGCGCTTGATGATCGCATGCGCCTGGTCCGCGGTGCCGCCGAACGCGTGCTGGACGTCGAGGATCGCATCGCCGTTGCGGTGGTACGGCCCCGCGATCGCGTCGTGATGCGTGATCGTGATCAGCCGGGGGCCCATGTCGACGAAGGTGAACACGGTCTGCGCGGGGTATTTGTTAAGAGCGAGCAGCACGGTCGTGCGCAGGCAATTGCCGGTCGCCGAATTGACGCGCTTCTCATAGGGCTTCGGCCGGTCGATCGGCAGGTATCGGATCACCATCCCGGCGAACAACCCGGAGACGATCAGGAACGCGCTCACCGTCCCCAGCACGCGGACGGCAATCGATCGGTTGCCGAGCAGTCGTGGCAGGATCAGCCAGCCCAGCGCGGTCGCGCCGGGAACGGCCAGCAGCTGCGCGGCGGGGCCTGCACGAACCTGCCACAACAGCATCGCGCAGGCGAACGCGGTGAACAGCGCGACCGCCGCCCAACCGACCGCGCGGGTGTCGCGACGCGCGCGCCACGCCGCGAGGATCGCGCCGATCAGGCCGATGATCGGCAGCGTCGCCAGCGAGAAGCCGACCCGGAAGCTGTGCTTGTAGATCGGTTTGGCCTCGCGGACATTGTCCAGCCAGTTGCGTTGCAGCTCGGGCGAGATACCCTCGGGCCGGCCCAGGCACTGCGGGAAGACGAGCGCGAACCCGACGACGATCGCCGCCCCGGCCGCGACCGCCAGCGCCAGCCGCATCCCGCGCGACGCCGGCCCGAACCGCGCGAGCAGGAACAGCAGCATCCCCGCCGCGATCATCACGCTCAACCACACGGGCGTCAGCGCATCGCACCGCATCGCCTGGTTGGCATTCGACGCGAACAGCGCGAACCCGAGCGTGCTGCCGCCGCCGAGCGTCAACGCATAGATCGACAGGCGCTCGGCTTCCGACCGGTCCCACACCCAGCGCAGCGCGATGATCGCCCCCGCCATCGCCGCATAGGGCAGCAGTTCGAGCCCGATCGACAGCGACACCGCGCTCGCGATACCGACCATCGCGCCACCGCGGCGGCCGTTCGGATCGCAGAGCCCCGCGACCGTGAGGCTCAGCATCGCCAGCTGCCAGCCGTGATGATCGATCCGCTCGGGCATGAACATCAGCATCGTGCCGACCGCGCCGACGAGGAACACGATCGCCAGCGGCCACGCATAGGGGCTGATCAACCGCCGCACGGTCGCGCCGATGCCGAGCATCGCGATCGACAGCGGCAGCAACGGTGCGATCCCGCACGCGAGCCGCTCCGCCCAGCTGTTGCTGGTGAACAGGCGGAAGAACAGGATCAACCCGGCGATCGGCAGGTCGACGATCCGGCTCCAGTGGATGTCGAACCCGACCGGCGGGTTCATCCGGTAGTTGCGTAGATCGTACCAGCCCTGGCCGTCGAGCAACGCGCGGACCTGCATCAGCCGCATGTTGTCGTCGGTATCGCCGAGCGACAGCCAGCGGATCTGGCCCCAGCGATCGAACATCGACCACGCCGCCACCGCCACCCAGGCGAGCAGCGTCAGCTTGATCCAGTGCCGATCGAGTTCGTCGAGCAGCGTGTTCCGCGGCGTCGACTGCTCGGGGGGGGGTGCCTGATCCAAAACGCTTTCCTCCAGCCCGCACGCGCTCTAGATGCGCGGGCTTGTCTTCGCGGCCGCTCTATCGCGGTGCCCGTAAAGAACAAGGCACCGGCGCGATCGCCGGAGGGTAAAGAACAAGGCGGGCATGCAGGCGATTTGGCGACAGATGGAGCAGATGCGGGCGAGCGGCGTGCTCGGCCAGCTCGTGCGCTTCGGCATCGCCGGCGGTATTTCCAGCGTCGTCTATTCGCTCGTCTACCTGCCGCTGACGGCGTATGTCTTCCCGCCACGCCAGGCGGTGGCCGCAGTGCCGTTCGCGTTTGCGGTCGCGGTGGTGGTCGGGTTCTTCCTGCACAGCCGCTGGAGCTTCAAGGGGCACGCCAAGGAACCGGGGGCAGGGCGGCATTTCAAGTTCGTGATCGTCCAGGCCGCGGGGCTGAGTCTCAACGCCGTCA
Organism: Sphingomonas sp. PP-CE-3G-477; assembly: GCF_003050745.1. GTDB lineage: Bacteria > Pseudomonadota > Alphaproteobacteria > Sphingomonadales > Sphingomonadaceae > Sphingomonas. The sequence continues at coordinate 38,350 of NZ_QAOF01000010.1, forward strand.
TCACGTGGATCGGCACGGCGTTGTTGCATCTGCACCCATGGATCCCGCTGGTCCCCGCCGTCTTTCTTGCCGCGATCGTGACGTTCGTGCTCAACCGTTTCTGGGTTTTCAACTGATGCTTCCAATGAATTGGGCGACTTACTGATGGACCGCATCGTCTACGACCGGATGGCCGCCCACGATTCCACCCACTGGTGGTACCGCGCGCGCCGCGACATCCTGGCCGATTACCTGACCCGCTACGGCGCATTGCCGAAGGATGCGAAGATCCTCGAGATCGGCTGCGGCACCGGCCACAACCTGCCGATGCTGGCCGAGTTCGGCGAGATCGATGCGATCGAGATCGATCCGGCGGCGCGAGAGATCGCGAGCGAGCGGCTGGGGAAGCCGGTCGGCGCGGCGCCCTTGCCCGAACTGCCGGGCGTACCGCGGAAGCATTACGACCTGATCGCCGTTCTCGACGTGGTCGAGCATATCGAGGACGACGTTGCGGCGTTGAAGGCGATGGCGGATTGCCTCGCGCCCGGTGGCAAGATCCTGATCGCGGTGCCGGCGCATGCGTGGCTGTGGAGCGCGCACGACGTGGTGAACCATCACCATCGGCGCTATTCGAAGGCGACGTTGCAGGCAGCGATCGAGACCGCCGGGTTGAAGCCGGAGAAACTCGGCTATTTCAACTCGCTGCTGTTCCCGCTGGCGGCGGCGGCGCGGATCGCCGGGCGGATGACCGGACGCGACGACAGCGACGATTCACCGCCGCCGAAGCTGGTGAATGCGCTGTTCGAGAAGATTTTCCGGCTGGAGCGGCATCTGGTCGGACGCGTGCCGATGACGCCGGGGGTTTCGATCGTGACATTGGCGGTGCCGCGGTAACGAACAAGGGGCCTGCGCGTCCTACTTCCGTTCGTCCCGAGTAGCCGTCGAGTAGTGGTGAAGCCACGTATCGAGATGGCGTATCGAGGGATAGGTTGGCGCGCGGGGCCCATACCTCGATACGAGCCCTCGATACGCTCCTTACGGAGCTACTCGGTCTCTACTCGGCACGAACGGAATAGGGGCGTGGTGCACCCCCCCGAATTGGCAAGCAAGCACCACGCAACCACCACCCCGGCGAAGGCCGGGGCCCAATTGGGGGACGTCGCCAACTGAAGCCTGCGCTTCGTTACTGCGTACTTTCCAATTGGGCCCCGGCCTTCGCCGGGGTGGTGCGAGAATCGGGGTGAGGGGTGTTCGTCAGTCGGTGCGGCTGGGAAGGGGGCTGTCAGGCAACCGCACCACGTCGACCGGCTCCGCACGAAACCCCAAGGTAGCCTTCCCCTGGATCGGCCCCGCGACATCCGCGACGATGTACAGCGGCCGGCGCTTGGACTCGACATACAGCCGCCCGAGATACTCGCCGATCATCCCCAGCACGAACATCTGCACCGCGCCGAGGAACACGGTGACGAGCATCGTCGAGGTCCAGCCCTGCACCGCGCTCCCCGATAGCCAACCAATCGCGATATAGACGAACAGCAGCAGCGACACGCCGGTCAGCGCGAGCCCCGCATGGCTGGCGAACCGCAACGGCGCGGTCGAGAAACCTGTGACGGCGTCGAACGCGAGGCGGATCATCTTCGCCAGCGGGTAGTTCGTCTCGCCCGCCAGCCGCTCGGCGCGATCATACGGGAAGGGCACCTGCTTGAAGCCGATCCAGGCGACCATGCCGCGGATGAAGCGGGCCTGTTCGGGAAGCGACAGGAACGCATCCAGCGCCCGCCGGCTCATCAGGCGGAAGTCGCCGGTGTCGAGCGGGATCGGCGTCTCGGTCATCCGAGTCAGCAGGCGATAGAAGGCGGCGGCGGTGGCTTTCTTGAACACCGTCTCGCCCGCGCGCTGGCGGCGGACGGCATAGACGACGTCGGCATGGCTTGCCGCCATCGCCGCGCGCATGTCGGACAGGAGTTCGGGCGGATCCTGGAGATCCGCGTCGATGATCAGGATCTGCTCACCCGCGCACAGGTCGAGACCCGCGGTGAGCGCCAACTGGTGGCCGTGGTTGCGCGAGAGGTTGATCGCGACCAGCCGCGGATCGGCGGCGGCGAGGCGCTGCATCACCGGCCAGCTGTCGTCGCGTGAGCCGTCGTTGATCAGGACGATCTCATAATCGTCGCCGACCGCGACCTTGGCAGCGCCGGAAATGCGCGCGTGCAATATGTCGAGGCACGCCGCCTCGTTATAGCAGGGGACGACTATCGAAAGGGACGGACGGTTCATCTGTCCCGTCTAGCGTCCGTCGCGCCCGCCGTCATCGTCGGATGTTTCTACACCCGCTCCACGGTGTGCACCGCATCCGCCGCGCGGAGGCCCGCCATCAGCCGCATGAGTTGCTGCACGTCGTGCACTTCGACGTCGATCTCGTTGGTGTGGAAGCTCTTGTCGCGCGTATCGAGCCGCAGGTTGATGATGTTCGCCTTGTGCCCGCCGATGATCGTCGAGACGATGCCGAGCGAGCCCGGTTCGTTCTTCACCATCACCGATATCCGCGCGACCGCACCCTCGGTTTCGTCGCCCCAGGCCACGTCGACCCAGTCGGTCTCGTTTTCCGATCGCTCGGCGAGTTCGGCGAGAACCTTGCAGTCGATCGCGTGGACCTCGATCCCCGCATCGGGCCGGCGCAACCCGACGATGCGGTCGCCCGGCACCGGATGGCAGCACGTCGCCAAATCGTAGGCAACGCCGGGGGTCAGGCCCTTGATCGAGATCGCGCTCGATTGCGGCGCGAGTGCATGCGTCACGTCCGCGCCGGCCGAGCCCGGCATCAGCGCCTCCATCACCGCGGCATCGGACAGCGTCCGCCGCGCGATCGCGACCATAAGCGACGAATCGTCGGGCAGCTTCAGCCGTTTCAGCGCGTGGCTGAGTGCATCGGTGCCGATCTGCGCGGGCAGGCGGGTGACGATATCCTCGTACAGGGTCTGGCCGAGCGCGATCTGCTCGACGCGCTCCTTCTGGCGCAGGTGCCGGCGAATCGCGGCCAGCGCCTTGCCGGTGGTCGCGACATTCAGCCATTGCGGCTGCGGCGACTGGCCCTTCGAGCGCAGGATCTGAACCTGGTCGCCATTCTCGATCACCGTCGACAGCGGCACGACGCGACCGTTGACCTTCGCGCCGACCGCCTGGTCGCCGAGATCGGTGTGCACCGCGTACGCGAAGTCGATCGAGGTCGCGCCCTTGGGCAACTGGATCAGCTCGCCCTTCGGCGTGAACGCGAAGATGCGATCAGTGTACATCGCCATCCGCGTGTGTTCGAGCAGCTCTTCCGGGCTCTCGGCGGTATCGAGGATCTCGACGAGATCGCGGATCCAGCTGACCTGGCGGTCGCTGCCGTTGATCTGCTGCTTGTAGGCCCAGTGCGCCGCCAGCCCGAACTCGGCCTGTGCGTGCATGTCGGCGGTGCGGATCTGGATCTCGATCCGCGCGCTGTCGGCGTGGATCACCGACGTGTGCAGCGAGCGATAGCCGTTGCGCTTGGGCGTCGAGATGTAATCCTTGAACCGGCCCGGCACCATCGGCCAGCGCTGGTGGATGATCCCAAGCACGCGGTAGCAATCCTCTTCGGTCGGCACGATCGCGCGGAACGCCATCACGTCGGACAACTGTTCGAAGCTGATGTGCCGCTCCGACATCTTCCGGAAGATCGAATAGGGATGCTTCTCGCGTCCCGAAATTTCCGCCTCGACCCCGGCGCGCGACAGCACCAGCTTGAGCCCAGACGCGATCTTGGCGATGCGGTCGCCGTCGCCCTGCTTGAGCTGTTCAAGGCGGCGGTTGATCGATTCGGAGGCTTCGGGCTCGAGCTGTTCGAACGCGAGCGACTGCATCTCGCGCATGAACTCGTACATGCCGATCCGCTCAGCGAGCGGCGCGTAGATGTCCATCGTCTCCTTGGCGATGCGACGGCGCTTCTCGGGCTTCGAGATGTGATGCAGCGTCCGCATGTTGTGGAGGCGGTCGGCGAGCTTGACCAGCAGCACGCGGATGTCGTCGGACATCGCAAGCAGGAATTTGCGCAGGTTTTCGGCGGCGCGCTCGTTTTCGGTCTGCGCTTCGATCTTGCTGAGCTTCGTCACACCATCGACGAGGCGCGCGACCGAGGCACCGAACAGCCGCTCGATCTCCTCGGGCGTGGCGACCGTGTCCTCGATCGTGTCGTGGAGGATCGCGGTGGCGATCGTCTCGGCATCGAGATGGAGGTCGGTGAGGATTCCGGCTACCTCGATCGGGTGGCTGAAATACGGGTCGCCGGACGCGCGCTTCTGGCTCCCATGCGCCTGCATGGAGAAGACATAGGCGCGGTTCAGCATCGCCTCGTCGGCGTCGGGATCGTAGTCGAGGACGCGATCGACCAGTTCATATTGGCGCAGCACGGACCGTAGATGGGGCCGGGCCGCGCCCTTTTGCAACAAAATCCTCGTTATTTCGCGTGGTTGTTGCACGCGGCCAGCGCTTCGGCGTCATAGGCCTTGCCCGCGACCGTAAAACTGGCGAGCGGCCCGACGCGCTTGGCGACCGCGGCGCAGAGGATCACGTCGCGCTGGGGCGCCTTGCTGGAGACGAATGCCGCATTCTCCCAGCGCCACGGCGTGCCGTTGGTGATCAGCCGCGTGGAGGTGGGCGCGGCGGCGGGGACGGCGACGTAATAATTGATCGGGGTCTGCGCCGATGCCGGTGTCGCGACCAGTGCGGCGAACCCCGTCGCCAGAGCGGGAACGGCGGTCAGAAGGGCGCGAGTGATGCGAGACATCGGTCGACTCCTAAAAGGTTTCTAATTGCTACTTATCTCGATACGTTTTGAGTTGCAACTGGAATCCGAGGCATTTCGCTTCGGTCATTTATGCGGTACCGTTGCTGTCCAATAAGGAAGACGCCGTGGGAAAATTGCGCGAACCCCTGCTCGAATGCAGCCTGCCCGCCGCGCTGGAGGCGATGGGCGAGCGCTGGTCGTTCCTGATCCTGCGCGCGTCGTTCAACGGCCTGCACCATTTCGAGGAGTTCCAGTCGGAACTGGGCATTGCGCGCAATATCCTGGCGAACCGACTGGCCCGGCTGGTCGAGCACGGGATCCTGGAGCGGCAACCTATCCCGGAGGATCGGCGGAAAATCGCCTACGGCCTGACCGACAAGGGTTTCGCGCTGCTACCGACGATGATTGCGCTGCGGCAATGGGGCGAGCGGTGGGAGACGTGCGTGCCGGCGTTCCCGATCCTGGTCGACGCGCGCGATCGGCGGCCGTTGCAGCCGGTGTCGGTGCGGTCGCATGACGGGCGCGTGCTGGGGAAGGGCGACCTGATCTGGGCGCTTCCCGGCGAGGTGGCCGGGGATGAGGTGAAGGCTGAGGCGGCGGAGTAAGAGACGGCTAACTTGCCGACAGGCACCTCCCCGGCGGAGGCCGGGGTCCAGTTGGGGAACGGCGCTGATAAGCGTTGCGCGTCGTTACCGCGACCTTTCCAACTGGGCCCCGGCCTACGCCGGGGAGGCACCATGTGCAGGGCGATCGTTCAGGAGTTAGGCAACTCCGCCAGCACGGTGCGGATCGCATCCGGTAGGGCCACCGGGCGGCCGGTCTCCAGGTCGACGTGCACGCTGACCATCGTGATCACCGTGTGCAGTTCACCCGTCTCTGCATGCGCCAATTCGAACCGCTTCGTCAGGCTCGTCGTGCCGAGCTTCTCGATCCGCACGAACGCCTCGATCGTATCTCCCAGGCGGAACGGCTTTAGGTAGTCGATCTCCGTCCGCCGCACGTTGAACTCGGTGGTCGGCCAGACGTCCGGCAGAGCCTCCGCGATCCCGGTCCATTCCCAGAACTCGGTGACCGCGACGTCGGCATATTCGAGATAGCGCGAGTTGAAGACGATGCGCTGGCCGTCGATCTCGGCATAGCGCACGCGGAACCTGGTCGAGAAGGCGAAGCCCGGCCTCATTTCAAAATTGCCGCATGTCAGAAGATCAGCTTCACGCCAACCAGCGCCAGCACGGTTGCGAGGACCGGGACCAGCACGCGGTCCGAGACGCGCGTCGCGATCAGGCTGCCGACGATGATGCCGGGGATCGAACCGATCAGCAGCGACACGAGCAGGTCGACGTCGACCGAGCCGAGGATCCAGTGGCCGATCCCTCCGAGCAGCGTCAGCGGCACGGCGTGGGCGATGTCGGAGCCAACCAGCCGGTTGATCGGCAGCGTTGGGTACAGGATCAACAACGCGGTCATTCCCAGCGCGCCGGCGCCGACCGAGGTCAGCGAGACGAGCACGCCGAGGACCGCGCCGAGCAGGATGGTCAGCATCGCCTGGCGCTCGCCCCCGACCGTACCGATCCGCGGGGTCAGCCACGCGACGATCTTGCCGCGAAAGAAGGTCGCGACCGCCGACAGGATCAGCGTCACGCCGAGCACGACGGTGATCGCATGGCCGGTGTCGGACGATTTCTCGCCGAGATGGTTGAGCACGAGCAACGTCGCGATCGCCGCGGGGACGCTGCCGGTCGCGAGCCGGCGCACGACCTGCCAGTCGACCGTGCCGCGCCAGCCATGCACCGTCGTGCCGACCGTCTTGGTCGCCGACGCGTAGAGCAGGTCGGTGCCGACCGCGGTGGCGGGGTGGAAGCCGAAGACGAGCACCAGAAGCGGCGTCATCAGCGACCCGCCACCGACACCCGTCAGCCCAACGATGAGGCCGACGAGCACGCCGGCCACCGAATATAACGGATTGATATCCACGCTGGCGGGTTAGCCAGCGCCACGCGCGGGCGTGTTGACGCCCATCGACTGGAGATATTTCTTCACGTTGCGCGCCGCCTGCCGGAGCCGCTGTTCGTTCTCGACCATCGCGATCCTCACATAGCCCTCGCCGTTTTCGCCGTAGCCAACCCCTGGGGCCACTGCGACGTGCGCGTGAGTCAGCAATTGTTTGGTGAACTCAAGGCTACCTAAGTGCGCGAGCGCGGGCGGGAGCGGGGCCCAGGCGAACATGGATGCGCGAGGGCTCGGTATGTCCCAGCCGGCGCGACCGAAGCTCTCGACCAGCACGTCGCGGCGCTTGTGATAGAGCTGGCGGTTGCGCTCGACGATGTCCTGCGGGCCGTTGAGTGCGGCACAGGCGGCGGCCTGGATCGGCGTGAACGCGCCGTAGTCGAGGTACGACTTCACGCGCGTCATCGCCGCGATCAGCGTCTTGTTGCCGACCCCGAAGCCCATCCGCCAACCCGCCATCGAATAGGTCTTGCTGAGCGAGGTGAACTCGATCGCGACGTCCTTCGCGCCCGGTACCTGGAGGATCGAGGGGGTCGGCTTGCCGTCGAAATACAGCTCCGAATAGGCGAGATCGGAGATCACCCACAGCTTGTGCTTCTTGGCGAACGCAACGACGCGCTCGTAGAAGGCGAGGTCGACGACTTCGGCGGTGGGGTTGGACGGATAGCCCATCACCAGCACCGACGGCGCGGGGACGGTGAACGCCATCGCGCGCTCCAGGCTCTCGAAATACGCCTCGTCTGGCGTGGTCGGCACCGCGCGGATCGTCGCGCCGGCGATGATGAAGCCGAAGGTGTGGATCGGATAGGACGGGTTGGGCGCGAGCACGACGTCGCCGGGCGCGGTGATCGCGGTGGCCAGACTCGCAAGGCCTTCCTTCGAACCCATCGTCACGACGACCTCGGTCTCGGGATCGACGTCGACGCCGAAGCGGCGGCCGTAATAATTCGCCTGGGCTTTCCGAAGCCCGGGAATGCCCTTCGACTGCGAATAGCCGTGCGCGCTGGGTTTGCGCGCGACTTCGACGAGCTTCTCGATGACGTGCTCGGGGGGCGGCAAATCGGGATTGCCCATGCCGAGATCGATGATGTCCTCCCCGCCCGCGCGCGCCGCCGCCCGCATCGCGTTCACTTCGGCGATGACATAGGGGGGTAAGCGTTTGATGCGGTAGAAGTCTTCGGACATGATCAGCCTCTAGCTGGAGGAGCGGGTGCTGTACCGCAGGTGAGCGGGGGCGTCATCCGCCTCATTCGTCGCGGGGACGAAAGCTGGGGTATTCTGGCTGGGCTCCATTTTCGATCCTCCCCCGCAAGGGGGAGGTGGCACCGAAGGTGACGGAGGGGGAGGCAGGCGCAACCTCTGCTCCGGGTCCTCCCCCTCCGTCTGGCAAGGGCCAGCCACCTCCCCCTGGCGGGGGAGGATCGTTGAGTTTCCTGCGACCAACAATCGTCTATGTGACCATGCTTCCGCCGAGCCGGCGTCTGCGTTAAGCTCCCGAAAAAGCAGAGGATGCCATGGCCGATACTCCTCCCGACGCCTCCACGCCGACCCTCCCCGATCTCCAGCATTGGACGTGGGTGATGGGGCGTGCGCAGCAGATGATGATGGAGCAGGGGCTCGCGGCGATGCAGGCCAAGCCCGAGGGGATCCCGGCGATTCCAGGCTTCACCGACCCCGCCACGCTGGAACGCGCGCGCGATTTCTGGGCCGAGAGCCTGACGTTGTGGCAGCGGTTTCTCGATCCCGCCAAGGCGCCCGAGGCCGCGCCGGTCACCGACAAGCGCTTCAAGGCGCCGCAATGGCGCGAGCCGGTGTTCGACCTGATCCGGCAGAGTTACGAGCTGATCGGCGACCACATGCTCCGCGGCGTCGAGGCGGTGGATGGGCTCGACCCCAAGCAGAAGGAGCAATTGCGGTTCGCGACCAAGGGGTTCGTCGATGCGATGAGCCCGACCAATTTCGCGCTGACCAACCCGCAGGTGATCGAGAAGACGATCGAGACGCGCGGCGAGAATTTACTCAAAGGTCTCCAGAACATGATGGCGGATCTTGCCCGCGGGCAGGTGACGCATACGCCCGACGGCGCGTTCGAGCTCGGCCGCAACCTGGCGATGACGCCGGGCAAGGTAGTGAAACGCACGCCGCTCTACGAACTGATTCAGTACGGCCCGACCACCGAGACGGTGCTCGCTACGCCGCTCGTGATTTTCCCGCCCTGGATCAACCGGTTCTACATCCTCGACCTGACGCCCGAGAAGAGCTTCATCCGCTGGGCGGTGGAGCAAGGCATCACCGTGTTCATGGTGTCGTGGAAGTCGGCCGACGGCAGCATGAAGGACGTGGTCTGGGACGATTATGTCGGCGCGCAGGTCGATGCGATCGATACGGTCCGCGCGGCGCTCGACGTGCCGGCTGTGCACACGATCGGCTATTGCGTGGCGGGAACGACGCTGGCCGCGACGCTGGCGCTGCTCGCGGCGCGGGGTGAGGCCGCGAAGGTCGCGAGCGCGACGTTCTTCACCGCGCAGGTCGATTTCGCGCAGGCTGGCGAACTGCAGCATTTCATCGATGACGAGCAGTTGAAGATGGTCGCGTCGCTGTCACCCGAGGGCTTCCTCGACGGGCGGTACATGGCGACGACGTTCAACCTGTTGCGCGGGCGCGACCTGATCTGGAATTACGTCACGCAGAATTACCTGCTGGGGCAGGATTACGTACCGTTCGACCTGCTCCACTGGAATGGCGACACCACCAACCTGCCCGCGAAATGGCATCTGAGCTATCTGACCGACCTGTACCGCGACAATCTGCTGGTGACGGGCACGATGACGGTGGACGGTACGCCGATCGACCTGACCAAGGTTGCAACGCCAAGCTATGTCCAGGCGGGGCGCGAGGATCATATCGCGCCGGCCGAAAGCGTATGGAAACTCACGCAATTATTTGTCGGGCCGCTGAAGTTCGTGCTCGCGGGCTCGGGGCACATCGCGGGTGTGGTCAATCCGCCGGCTGCGGGGAAGTATCAATACTGGACCAATCCGGGGGCGCACACGACGCTCGCCGACTTCGTTGCCGGTGCGACGGAGACGAAGGGCAGCTGGTGGCCGGATTGGGTCGGCTGGTTGCGCGCGCTTGGTGCCGAGACGGTGGCGGCGGACGGTGCGCGGCTGCCGGGCGAGGGGGCGCTCGAAGCGATTGGCGACGCGCCCGGTGAGTATGTGAAAAGCAGGTAGCGCTACCTTACGTAAACGTCATGGTGCGCTGCACAATTAAATTGTGCGCTGCGAAAATTCGTGTATGAAGACCGCGACATAACTCCGAAGAGAGGTGCGTGGATGGTGGATATCGTGAAACGGACGGCCAAGGCCGGTTCGAAGCTTGCCGCCGCTGCGAAGCCGGTCGCTGCCGTCAAGGCCGCGCCTGCCAAAGCCTCTGCCCGGACTGTCGCCAAGCCGGCGAAACCGGCACCTGAGCCGATCGCCAAGACGCCGGCATCTCAACCTCTCGCGGCTGCTTTTGTATCGCCGCACACGGACATTCCCGCCCCGATTCAGGCCAGCGCGCCATTGGGGACCCCTGCTAGCGAAACAAAGGACGCCACGATGGACACGATCCAGAGCATCACCGAGAAGACCAAGGCCCTCTTCAGCGGCGCGAACACCGCCGAATTCAACGAGCAGGCCAAGGGCGCGATGGAGAAGTCGGCGAAGATGGCGGAAGATTTCGTCGCATTCGGCAAGGGCAACATCGAGGCGCTCGTCGAGTCGTCGAAGATCGCCGCGAAGAACGTCGAGGCGCTCGGCCAGGAAGCGGCCGACTATGCCAAGACCTCGTTCGAGAGCGCGACCGAAGCCGCCAAGACGCTCGCCGCCGCCAAGTCGCCGACCGAGTTCATGAAGCTCCAGGGCGATTATGCGCGCACCGCGTTCGACACGATGATCGCCGAGGGCTCGCGCTCGACCGAGCGGATGCTCAAGATGTTCGGCGAGTTCGCACAGCCGATCTCGAACCGCGTTGCGGTCGCGACCGACAAGATGAAGATCTCGGCCTAAGTTACCCGATGCCGTCTTCGGGCGGCAGATGACGAGAAAGGGGCGGCCGTCGTGCGACGGTCGCCCCTTTTGCGTTTGCGGTTTTCGCGCGAGGTTTGCGGGGGCCCCCTTGCTCTTGCCCCCCGGCATGCCATATTTTGGCAGCATGCTTTTGACCCCTGAAATGACGACTCCCCAGCGGACGGGCGAGCAGATGGCCGAGCGCCGCGACGATGGTGGCGAGGATGGCCCCGGGGGAACCGGCGCCGGAATCGCGACGAAGACGCGCGCGAAGACCAAACAGCCGACGCCGTACCGCGTGCTGATGCTCAACGACGATTATACGCCGATGGAGTTCGTCGTGCTGTGCCTACAGCGCTTCTTCCGCATGGACATGGAGGCCGCGACTCGCGTGATGCTTCACGTCCACCAGAAGGGCGTCGGGGTGTGTGGGACGTTCAGCTACGAGGTGGCGGAGACGAAGGTGAGCCAGGTGATGGATTTCGCCAAGCAGAACCAGCATCCGCTACAGTGCACGCTCGAGAAGGCTTGAGCTAACCGTCTGCTGATCCTCCCCCGCCAGGGGGAGGTGGCACCGAAGGTGACGGAGGGGGCGGCACGCGCCACCCCTGTTTCGTATCCTCCCCCTCCGTCTGGCAAGAGCCAGCCACCTCCCCCTTGCAGGTGAGGATTGAAGGAAGGGGTTACCGCGCGGGTGGCAGCCAGCGCAGGTCGAGCCCTTCGAAGCGGTCGATATAGTTCGCGGCCTGCGCGAGCTGCACCTCATTGAGCAGCGTAACCCGGCCCGTCTCGCGGCGGATCAGGCCGTCTTCTTCCAACTGCCGCAACATCCGGTTGACGTGGACCGCGGTGAGGCCGGTGGCGTCGCCGATCTCCTCCTGCGTCAGGCCGAGCGTGAAGCTGTTGCCCATCGCGCGGTCGCGCATCCGCATCCGGTTGCGCATCTCGAGCAGCAGCGCCGCGATCCGCGCCTTCGCCGAGGTGCGACCGAGTGCGGCGAGCCGGTCGGTCAGCGCGACCTTCTCCATCTGGTTCATCACCATGATCAGCGCCGACAGCCGCGGATGATCGGTGACGAGCCCGGTCATCGCCGAGCGATCGAACGAACACACCGTGCAGTCGGTCAGCGCGACCACCGTCTCGGGCGAATCGCGATAGACCAGCGCTGAGACCGCCAGCATGTCGCCGGCATAGAGAAAGCGCAAAATCTGGCGGCTGCCGTCGTCGAGCAGCACATAGCTCATCGCCATGCCACGTTGCAGGATGAAGAGTTCGGCCTGCGGATCATTTTCGCGCACGAGGACGGCACCGCGACGCAAGTCCCGCGGGCGCTCCTCCAACCGCGCTAACGCAGCCTTTTCGTTCATCGACAGGTCGATGAGATCGCCGACGCGGTCGGCGAAGCAGCTGTCCGGCACTCTGTAATGGTCCCCAATGTTCAAGAACCACAGAGCAAAGCTAGGATTTCCGCGCATTAAAGTCGATCAAGCGGGGGGTGTTAGCGCTACGGGGGACGCGAACCGATCCCAGCGCGGGACTTGTCCCCGGGCAACGTCCGCCTGTCGCCCGATCGATGCGCGGCCCTTGCGCAGAACGCCAGCCGCGATAGACACCCGGGATGGACCGTATTCTCATTCGCGGCGGCAATCGCCTGTCCGGGCGCTTGCCCATCTCCGGCGCGAAGAACGCCGCGCTCACGCTGATGCCGTGCGCGTTGCTGACCGAAGAGCCGCTGACGCTGCGCAATCTGCCGCGGCTGGCGGATGTCGACGGCTTCGGCCATCTGCTCAACCAGCTTGGCGCGTCGACCGCGATCCAGGGCACGCGGCCCGAGGATTTCGGCCGGGTGATGACGATCCGCGCGGGTAACCTGACCTCGACCGAGGCGCCTTACGATATCGTGCGGAAGATGCGCGCGTCGATCCTGGTGCTCGGGCCGCTACTCGGGCGCGGCGGCGAGGCGACGGTGTCGTTGCCGGGCGGCTGTGCGATCGGCAATCGCCCGATCGATCTCCACCTGCGTGCTTTGGAAGCGATCGGCGCCGAGCTGGAGATGGCGGCGGGCTATGTGAAGGCGATCGCGCCGGGTGGCCGCCTGCCGGGCGGACGCTTCCGCTTCCCGATCGTGTCCGTGGGCGCGACCGAGAACGTCGTGATGGCGGCGGTGCTCGCCAAGGGTACCTCGGTGATCGAGAACGCCGCGCGTGAGCCCGAGATCGTCGACCTCTGCAACTGCCTCGTCGCGATGGGCGCGTCGATCGACGGGATCGGCACAGAGACGCTGACGATCGAAGGCCGCGATCGGCTGCACGGCGCGACCTATGCGGTGATGCCCGACCGGATCGAGGCGGGCAGCTATGCATGCGCCGCGGCGATCACCGGCGGCGACCTGGAGCTGGTCGGCGTGTCTATCCCGGACATGGGTGCGACGATCGATGCGCTGGTCGAGGCGGGCGTGTCGGTGACGCCGACCAAGGACGGCGTGCGCGTGGCCTCGGACGGCAAGCTGCAACCCCTGACCCTCTCGACCGCGCCCTACCCTGGGTTCGCGACGGACATGCAGGCCCAATTTATGGCAATGCTTTGCATGGCCGACGGCGCCAGCATGCTGACCGAAACGATCTTCGAGAACCGTTACATGCACGTGCCCGAACTGGCACGCATGGGCGCGGACATTCAGGTCCACGGCCGCACCGCGATGGTCCGCGGCGTCGACAAGCTGGTAGGGGCGCAGGTTATGGCGACCGACCTGCGGGCTTCGATGAGCTTGATCTTGGCGGGGTTGGCGGCAGATGGCGAGACGTCTGTGGGCCGGGTGTATCATCTGGATCGTGGGTATGAGCGGTTGGAGGAGAAACTGAGCGCGGTGGGTGCGGATATCGAGCGGGCTAGCGATGGGTGAGGGTTTGCCGTCCTAGTTTGAGCCGGGGTAGCCCTCTCCCCTTCGGGGAGAGGGTTGGGTGAGGGGCTCCACGGGCGACAGCGTTTGGAACGGCCCCTCACCCCGACCCTCTCCCCGGAGGGGAGAGGGAGTGGAGTGCCGGGCGTTTGGCGGTGGCATCCTTGTTCGTCGCGGACGCTGCGGGGTTCGGTCTAGGCAGGGCTACACTCCCCAGTTCCCCCGCGAAGGCGGGGGCCCAGGATCAGGCAATGCTGTCCTCGGTAATCCGGCAGACATCTACTCAGCGCCGCCGGCAAAGCCGCCGTCGGACGGGTTCGGCTAGCCGACCCGCCGGCCGTGCCGGGCGCTGCCCGCTTCGCTTTGCTCGCGGTCAACGGCGCGGGCGTTGCCGCACCTGCGCCCGTCAGTACATGTGCTGCCCGCCATTGATGCTCAACGTCGACCCGGTAACGAACCCGCCCTCCTCCGAGCACAGGAACGCCACGCCGCGCGCGATCTCGGTGGCCTGGCCTAGGCGTCCGACCGGGATTTTCGCGACGATCTTCTCCAGCACGTCGGCCGGCACCGCCGCCACCATGTCCGTATCGATATACCCCGGCGCGATCGCGTTGACCGTCACGCCCGCGCGTGCGCCCTCTTGGGCCAAGGCCTTCGTGAAGCCGTGGATGCCGGACTTGGCCGCGGCATAGTTCACCTGGCCGTATTGCCCGGCCTGCCCGTTGATCGAGCCGATGTTGACGATCCGCCCCCATTTGCGCGTGCGCATGCCGGGGAAGACAGCCTTGGCCATGTTGAAACAACCGCCAAGATTGGTGTCCATCACCTCTTTCCAATCCTGGTACGTCATCTTCAGGATGGTGCCGTCGCGGGTGATGCCGGCGTTGTTCACGACGATATCAACGTCGCCCAGATCGGCGGCGACCTGCGCGCAGCCGGCCTGGCACGCGTCGTAGTCGGCGACGTCCCACTTGTATGCCTTGATCCCGGTGCGCTCGGTGAACTCGCGCGCGCGGTCATCGTTGCCGGCATAGGTGGCAGCGACGGTCAGGCCCATGTCCTGCAATGCGAGACTGATCGCTTCGCCGATTCCGCGCGTACCACCGGTTACAATTGCGACGCGTGCCATCAGTCTCTCTCCTCAGTGTTATGTGGGAGGCTAACCAGCCCGTACCCATCCTTCAAGCTCGCGCGCCAAAATGCTGCGCAACATTTCCACGCCGACCGGGCTGTCGTTGAGGCAGGGGAGATACGCGAAGTGCGTGCCGCCAGCCTCTTCGAAGCTCTCGCGCCCGCGGATCGACAGTTCCTCCAGCGTCTCCAGGCAATCGGCGGAGAAGCCCGGCGCGAAGATCGCCACCTTGGTCTTGCCCGCCTTGGCGAGCGCGACGAGCGTCTCGTCGGTCGCCGGCCCCAGCCACTTCTGCGGCCCGAACCGCGACTGGAACGCGATCGTCAACTCGCGCCCCATCCGCTCGCCGAGCAACCGCGCAGTCTTCTGGCAGTGGCAGTGATACGGATCGCCCTGCTGCAACGTCCGCTTCGGCATCCCGTGGAAGCTGGCGACGATCGCATCGGGCGTGAAATCGAGCGCGGAGAGCCCCTCTTCGAGCGAGTCCTTCAGCGCGTCGATATAGAGCGTGTCGTCGTAATAAGGCGGCAGCGTGCGAATCGCCGGCTGCCAGCGCAGACCGGCGAGGTGCTTGAACGCCTTGTCGTTCGCGGTGGCGGTCGTTGCTGCGCAATATTGCGGGTAGAGCGGCGCGAGCAGGATGCGTTCGCAGCCCGCCGCCTTCATCGCGGTCAGCCGGTCCGAGATCGACGGATTGCCGTAGCGCATCGCCCAGTCGACCAGCACTTCCGGACCGAACGAATCCTTCAGCGCGGCGGCCTGCAACCGCGTGATCGCGGCGAGCGGCGAGCCATCCTCGCGCCAGACCTGCGAATAGGCGTGCGCGGACTTTTTCGGGCGGGTGTTGAGGATGATGCCGCGCAGGATCGGCTGCCACGCGATCTGCGGGATCTCCACCACGCGCGAATCGGACAGGAACTCGCCGAGATAGCGCTTCACCGATTTCGCATCGGGGCCATCGGGGGTGCCGAGGTTCATCAGCAATACGCCGATCTTGGGTTTCGGAATCGGGGGATGATCGGGGGGCAGGGTCATGGCGCTGGTCTTAAAGGCAAATTGCGGATGCGGAAGCCCGTTGACGCATAGAGCGCGTTGGCGATCGCCGGTGCGACTGCGGGGACGCCGAGTTCGCCGACGCCGCCGGGCGCTTCGTCGCTGCGGATGACCTCGACGGTGATGTCGGGCGTGTCGGCGAGGCGGGGCAGGCCGATCGTGTCGAACCCGCGCGCCTCGGCGAGGCCGCGGGTGAAGCCGGTCGAGGCGCCGAGTGCGGCGGCCATACCGAAGATCAGCCCGCCCTCGATCTGCTGGCGAACGATGTCGGGGTTGATCTGCGCGCCGCAATCGACCGCGGCGACGAGGCGGTCGACCACCGGGCGCTGGTCGGGCCCCATGTGCGCCTCCGCCATGACGGCGATGTAGCTGCCGCGGAAGGCGTGGGCTGCGATGCCCTGGCCGCTGCCGGCGACGCCGCCGTCCCAGCCGCCGAGCGCCGCCGCGGTCGAGAGACAGCGCGCGAGTCGCGGTTCGCCGCCGAGCATGGCGATACGGAACGACATCGGTTCGGACTGAGCAGTGCGCGCGAGTTCGTCGAGGAAGCATTCGGTGAAGAATGCGGTGTAGCCATGCGCGCCGCCGCGGAGGTGGCCGGTAGGTATGCCGATCTTGGCGGGGTGATGCTCGATCGCGTAGGCTGGGATGCGATAGACGGGCGCCGCGCCCGCGACGGCGTAGCGGTCGCCTTTGACGCCGATCAGCGCGGCTTCGGTCGCAAGGCCCGGCATCATCCGGCGCGCCATCTCGGTGCCGGTCGAGGGGGCTGCGATGTTGGCGGACCAGCCCATGATCGCGCCGTTGGGAGCGAGCCGCGCGGCCATCTTCGCGACGGCAGGTGGGCGGTAGTGATCGTGGAGCGAATCCTCGCCGCGCGACCAGACTAGGCTGACCGGGCGGCTGAGTTTGACCGCGAGCACCGCCGCCTGTTCGGCGACGTCGTGTTCGAGTGCGGCGCCGAACGATCCGCCGATCAGCATCGGGTGGACGACGACGGCGTCTTCGCTGAGGTCCGTCGCGCGCGCCGCTGCCGATCGTGCGAGCCCCGGTGCTTGCGTTGCCAGCCAGAGTTCGAGGCGGCCGTTGGAGAAGGAGGCGGTTGCGCTGCGCGTCTCGATCGCTGCGTGCAGGCCGAGGCCGGCGCGGTAGGTCGCAGTGACGAGCTTGGCACCCTGGAACGTCGCGGCGACGTCGCCTGCTGAGGCCATCTGCGTGCCGGGACGGGCTAGCACGGCGTCGAGTGCTGCGTCGATCGACCTAATATCGGGGAGCGGGGCGTCGTTCTCGAACCGCGGGGCGAGGGCGTCGAGCGCCTTTTGCGCGGCCCACCCTGTCGTCGCGACGGCCGCCACCCAGCGCGGGTTCTCGACCACCGACAGCACGCCGCGGATGCGATCGGCGGCGGCGCGGTCGACCCTAGTCAGGCGACTGCCGACCGGGCCTTGGCGGATTGCGGCGTGGACCATGTCGGCGAGGCGGACGTCGCTTGCGAAGTTGGCCGAGCCGTCGACTTTCGAGGGGGTGTCGAGGCGGGGGACGGATTTGCCGACCAGCTTGCCTGCACCCTGGATGCCGAGTGGGAGGGGATCGAGGAGCGTGAACTTCGCGGCCTCTTCGGCGAGTTCGGCGAAGCGGATGCGCTTGGTTTGGTAGGTGCAGAAGCCTGCGTCGACGTTGACCTGGGTCCAGTCGGCGTCCCAGCGTTTGGCCGCCGCCATGCAGAGCAGCGCGCGGGCGCCCGCACCAGCCTCGCGACAGGCTTGCTCGAACATCCGGATCGAGCTCGATCCTCCGGTCAACATCGGTGGTTGTGGGGTGCCGGCTGGGAGGCGGTCGAACAGGCCTTCGAACAGGTCGTGCGTGCCGATTGGGTTGGCGTAGAGCGGATTGAGCGGGGCGGGCTCGACGCCGATCGTGCGCCAGTCCGCGCCGAGCTCGTCCGCGACGATCTGGGGGAGGGTTGTGTAGACGCCCTGGCCGTGTTCGACCTGCGGGACGGCGACGGTGACATGGCCGTCAGTGCCGATCTTGAGCCACGCGCCGAGCGGGGTTTCGCCGGGGTTGGCTACGAGGTTTGGGGCGTAGGTTCGTGGCCAAAGGCTCCAGGCGACGACGAGCCCGATCCCTGCGCCGCCGCCGATTAAAATCTCACGCCTGTTGATCATGAGGTGGCTCTAATCCTTCTCCCCCACGGGGAGAAGGTGGCGCGAAGCGTCGGATGAGGGGGAGTGGGTCTCCGGGGCCGTGCCGGGAGTCTCACGCCCCTCTCCCTTTCGTCGCCAAGTGGCTCCTCCCTCCCTCTCCCCGGAGGGGCGAGGGAATTTAGGCGAGCGCTCGGTACGTGGCTTTTAGCGACACCTTGTCGATCTTCTCCGTCCCCAGTCTTGGCAGCGGCTCTTCGGAAATCCAGATGCGCTGCGGTATCTTGAACGCGGCGATGTGTTGGTGGAGGAACGCGGTCAGGTCGTCCGGGATCAGCGTTTCGCCGTCCTGTGGCACTACCACCGCACCGGGGACCTCGCCGAAGCGCTCGTCTGCGAGGCCGAACACGGCGGCTTCCGCGACGGCTGAATGCTCGTACAACGCCGCTTCCACCTCTTGGCACGAGATGTTCTCGCCGCCGCGGATGATGATGTCCTTCTTGCGGTCGACGATGAATAGATAGCTGTCCTCGTCGAGGTAGCCGATGTCGCCGGTGCGGAAATAGCCGTCCGATGTGAACGCGGCGGCGGTCGCATCCGGACGGTTCCAATATTCCTTGAAGTTGCAGATCGTGCGGATGCAGACCTCGCCGCGCTGGCCCTGGTCGACCGGGTGGCCGGCATCGTCGAGGATCGCGAGGTCGACCAAGGGCGCGCCGGGACGGCCGGCGGAATTGGGCTTGGCGAGGTAGTTGCCGCGCCAGTTGCCGGTGCCGACCGCGTTGGTCTCGGTCAGGCCGTAGCCGATCAGCGGCGCGCTACCGCCCATCTCCTCGTCGATGCGGCGGACGTGATCGACCGGGCGGGGTGCGCCGCCCGCGGCGAAATCGGTGACGGTCGAGAGGTCGTACTTCGCGCGATCGGGGTGGTTGAGGATCTCGAAGCTCATCAGCGGCACACCGACGAAATAGGTGACGCGCTCCGCCTCGATCAGCCGCATTGCCTCGCCCGCATCCCATTTCGGCATCAGCACGAGCTTGCGCCCCATCGCGAAGCTCTGGAGGAACACGGGGACCTCCCCGGTGATGTGGAACAACGGGATCGTCAGCAGCGCGACCGGCTGGCCGACCGGCGGATTGCCTTGCGCGGTGGCGATCCCGACCATCATCATGACCTGGCCGAGATAGTTGAAGATGCCCTGCACGATCGCGCGATGCTCGGACAGCGCGCCCTTCGACTGGCCGGTCGATCCGCTCGTGAACAGGATCGTTGCGTGATCCTCGGGTCCGAGCAGTGGCAGGTCGGCGGTGTGATCGTCCTTTGCTAACACGGCTCCAAGCGCGGCGTCGAGTTCGCGCGAATCGTCGATCTCGACCACCGGCGCGCGTAGGCGTGCGATCTGCGCGAGGCGCTTCACCCGCGGCGGATCGGCGAACACGATTGCGCAATCGACCTCGCCGATCGCGGTCTCCAGTTCCTCCGACTGCCACCAGCCGTTGAGCAGGGTCGCGACGCCGCCGGCCATGATGATGCCCATGTAGAGGACGATCCAAGACGGCGAGTTGCGCATCGCGATGCCGACGCGGTCGCCCTTGGCGATCTCGTACCCGCCGACCAGCGCCCGCGCGGTGCGCTCGGCGGCGGCGTAGACCTCGCCGAACGTCAGGCGTTCATCGCCCGAGACGAGGAAGACGGCGTCGCGATGCTCGTTGGCATAATGCGCGAAATAGTAGCTGAGCGCGGGCGGGGCGGCGGCGATCGTCGGCAGCGTGACGCCGAACCGCTCGACCGATCCGAGCGCCAGCATGCCGTCGGGCGCGGTCAGCGCGGCCATCGTCGAATCCATAGCTGCATCGAGCTCGGTCCGCATATCGCTCTCCTACTTGGTCTTATCGTTATCGGCCTTTATGCAGGGGCGAACGCGTGGGGAAAAGCCTTTGATCCTGTCGACCATCACCGCCGCTGCGGGTGCCGTAGCGCCTGCCGTCGGCAGTCACATCCGCTTCGAGGATTTGGGGCTGCACCCCGACGTCTTCTCGATCGGATTCTTCACGCTGCGCTGGTACAGCCTTGCTTATATCGGCGGGATTTTGCTCGGCTGGTGGTATCTGCTGAAGCTGCTCGCGCAGCCCGGCGCACCGATGGCGCGGCGGCATGCCGACGACCTGGTGTTCTACGCGACGCTCGGGATCATCCTCGGTGGGCGGCTCGGCTATGTGATCTTCTACGCGCCCGAGATGTTCCTGCATCCGCTGCGGATCTTCCGGCTCTGGGATGGCGGGATGTCGTTCCACGGCGGCGTCATCGGCACGTCGATCGGGTTGATCCTGTTCGCGCGGAAGCACCAGCTCAACTGGCTGCGCGTACACGATTATATCGCGTGCTGCGTACCGTTCGGGCTGTTCTTCGGACGGCTGGCGAACTTCGTGAATGGCGAGCTCTGGGGCAAGCCGACCGACGTCGCGTGGGGGATCATCTTCGAGCGCACCGT
Source organism: Sphingomonas sp. PP-CE-3G-477 (assembly GCF_003050745.1). GTDB lineage: Bacteria > Pseudomonadota > Alphaproteobacteria > Sphingomonadales > Sphingomonadaceae > Sphingomonas. Next base: position 58,911 of record NZ_QAOF01000010.1, read on the forward strand.
GCCGTTCGGTATGGTCGAGCCGGCGCGGCACCCGAGCCAGCTGTACGAGGCGGGGCTGGAGGGCATCCTCCTGTTCGCGCTGCTGTGGTTCGCGTTCTGGAAGACCAAGGCGCGGTATGACCCGGGCAAGCTCGTCGGGTTGTTCGTGCTGGGGTACGGGATCGCGCGGTTTACCGTCGAGTTCTTCCGCGAGCCGGATTCGCAGCTGCGGGCGTTTGCCGAGCATACCGGGCTGCACATGGGGCAGTGGCTGTGCGTGCCGATGATCGTCGGTGGCGCGTATCTGGTGGCGACATCGGCCAAGCGGCGGGTGCGGGTCGAGTCGATCGCGGGGACGGCGAGCGTCGCCTGACCCTTCCTTCGAATAGAAGCACCACCCCGGCGGAGGCCGGGGCCCAAGTGGAACGTCCATAGTGACATGCGTTGCGCGTCGTTACATCGACCTTCCCAATTGGGCCCCGGCCTCCGCCGGGGTGGTAGAGAGTTTAAGATGACTGACACCGCCCTCCCGGAACGCCTCGCCCGCGCAATTGCGCTCGGGGGTCCGATCCCCGTCGCGCAGTATATGGCGGCGGCGAACGCGCACTATTATGCGACGCGCGACCCGTTGGGGGTGGGGGGCGACTTCACCACCGCGCCCGAGATCAGCCAGATGTTCGGCGAGCTTGTCGGGCTTTGGTGTGCCGATCTTTGGGATCGCGCTGGCCGCCCGGATGTGGCGTGGGTCGAGCTTGGGCCGGGTCGCGGGACTCTGGCTGCCGATGCCGCGCGGGCGATGGCGAAGGCTGGGCTGGAGCCGCCGGTACATTTCGTCGAGACCAGTCCCGCGCTGCGAAAAGCTCAAGGCGAGCGCGTGCCGGACGCGACGTGGCACGACGCGGTCGATACGCTGCCGACCGATCGGCCGCTGATCGTCGTCGCCAACGAGTTCTTCGACGCGCTGCCGATCCGGCAGTTGGTGAAGCGCGAGCAGTGGCACGAACGCCTGGTCGCGGCACAGGACCTGCTATTCTTGCCGATCGCCGGCAAGCCGCTCCCGGATGCCGTCATCCCCGAACCGTTCCGCGACGCGCCCGCAGGCTCGATCCTCGAAACCTCGCCTGCTGCCGTGGCGATCATTCGCGGTCTCGCCAAGCGGATCGCCGCGCAGGGCGGTGCGCTGATCGCGGTCGACTATGGCTATGAGGGGCCGGCGCTCGGCGACACGTTGCAGGCGGTGCGTGGGCATGCGTTCGCCAATCCGTTCGAGGCGCCGGGCGAGCATGACCTGACCGCGCATGTCGACTTCACCACGCTCGCTGCGGCCGCCCAAACGGAGGGCGCGGTCGCGTGGGGGCCGGTGACGCAGCGCGACCTGCTCGGTGCGCTCGGCATCGATTCGCGGACGTCGGCACTCGCCAAGGCGTCGCCTGCGCGGGCGGAAGCATTGGCAGCGGATCGAAGGAGGTTGATGGACGATATGGGTACGCTTTTCAAAGCGCTGGCGATCACCGCGCCGACTTGGCCGACCCCGGCGGCGTTTGCATGATCGCCTATCGTGATGCCGTGCCCGCTGATGGTGCAGAACTCGCTGTGATGGCGAGGCAGTCGTTTACCGACACGTTCGGTACGCTGTATCGCCCTGAAGATCTTGCCGCCTTCCTCGACCAGACGTTCGGTGAGACGGGGTTGCCTGCGCAACTGTCCGATCCTGCCTTCACGGTGCGGGTCGCGGTGGACGAGGCGGGTGAGATCGTAGGGTTTGCGAAGATCGGCCCGGTGGCGTTTCCGGGTGATTGGCCGGCGACGGCGATCGAACTTCACCAGCTTTATGTGCGGGGTGACCAGCATGGCGCAGGCGTTGGCCCGGCGTTGATGGACTGGGCGATCGATGTTGCGCGCGCCGATGGGCGGACGGAAATGATTCTGAGCGTGTATGTGGATAACCACCGGGCGCACCGGTTCTATCAGCGCTACGGCTTCGTCGAGATCGGGCGGTATGTGTTCATGGTTGGGGAGCAGCCTGATGATGACCGGATAATGCGGCTTGTGCTGTGATCGTCGATATCGCCTCAGATGAGCGCCACCCCGGCGGAGGCCGGGGCCCAATTGGAAAGGTCGCAGTAACGATGCGCAGTCCCCTTTCAGCAACGTCCCCCAATTGGGCCCCGGCCTCCGCCGGGGTGGAGCTATCGGAGGGGCGGTCGCTATGACCATCGACCTCATCCGCGCGAAGGCGCTTGGCGACATTCCGCATGGTTTTCTCGGACGGCGTGGTGGCGTCTCGACCGGTGCGTATGCGAGCCTTAACGTCGGCATCGGGTCCGATGACGACCCCGCCGCCATCTTTGAGAACCGCCGCCGCGCGACCGAAGCCGTTCTCCCCGGCGCGAAACTCGTCGGTCTCTATCAGGTCCATTCCGCCGACGCGGTGACCGTGATCGAGCCGTTCGACGACGCGATCCGGCCGCACGCCGACGCGCTGGTCACCAACCGTCCCGGCCTCGCGCTCGGCATCCTGACCGCCGACTGCGCGCCCGTCTTGTTCGCCGACGCGCACGCCGGCGTCGTTGCCGCAGCCCACGCTGGCTGGAAAGGTGCGCTCGGCGGCGTCACCGACTCCACGATCCTCGCGATGGAGGCGATCGGTGCGCACCGCGACCGGATCGTCGCTGCGGTCGGGCCGTGTATCGCGCGCGCCAGCTACGAGGTCGATGACGCCTTCATCCGCCGGTTCTGCGAGGCGGATCCGGAGAACGAGCGCTTCTTCGCGGACGGTCGTGCTGATCACTACCAGTTCGACCTGGAGGCCTATGTCGTCAGCCGTCTCGCGGTCGCCGGGATCGGCCGGATCGAGGCGCTCGGGCTCGACACCTACACCGATGACGATCGCTTTTTCAGCTATCGGCGCGCGACCCATCGCGGCGAGCCCTCCTATGGGCGTCAGATCAGCATCATCGGCCTATAACGGGAGGCCGTAACGGTTCCCAAAGCCCTCGCCGGTCGTTTAGGCTCCGCACATCGGCTCGCATAAGACGGGCCACGCAGGAGCATATTGATGTCCGATACCCCCGAAAACGCCGGCGCAGTCCCCGCCGAAACCGAAGCGGACCTGACCGGCGTCGCCGCTCGCGTCGCACCCAAGCCTGAAGTCGAGAAGATCGGCGGGCGGAAACTGAAGCCGTCGACGCTGATGATGGGCCACGGCTACGACCCAGCGCTGTCGGAAGGCTCGCTGAAGCCGCCGATCTTCCTCACCTCGACCTTCGTGTTTCCCAACGCGGCGGCGGGCAAGCGCCACTTCGAAGGCGTCACCGGCAAGCGTCCGGGCGGTGCCGAAGGGCTCGTCTATTCGCGCTTCAACGGGCCGAACCAGGAGATCCTCGAGGATCGCCTGGGCGTCTGGGAAGAGGCGGAGGACGCGCTCGCCTTCTCGTCGGGCATGTCGGCGATCGCGACGCTGTTCCTGGCGATGGTCAAGCCGGGCGACACGATCGTCCATTCGGGACCTTTGTATGCGGCGACCGAGACGCTGATCGGCCGCGTACTCGGCAAGTTCGGGGTCAAGTGGCTCGACTTCCCGGCGGGTGCGACTCGTGAAGAGATCGACGCGGTGATGACCGAGGCGGCGACCGGCAACGTCGCGCTGATCTACCTCGAAAGCCCGGCGAACCCGACCAATGCGCTGGTCGACGTCGAGGCCGTGGCTGCGAGTCGCGACGCAATCTTCAAGGGTGAAAAGCCGCCGATCGCGATCGACAACACCTTCCTCGGGCCGCTCTGGTTCCAGCCGCTCAAGCATGGCGCGGACATCGTCGTCTACTCGCTGACCAAGTATGTCGGCGGGCATTCGGATCTCGTCGCGGGCGGCGTGCTGGGGTCGAAGGAGCACATCAACACGATCCGGACGATGCGGAACACGATCGGGACGATCACCGATCCGAATACCGCGTGGATGTTGCTGCGGTCGCTGGAGACTCTCGAGCTGCGGATGAGCCGTGCGGGCGAGAATGCGGCGAAGGTCTGCGCTTTTCTCCGTCACCATCCGAAGGTGGAGCGGGTCGCGTATCTGGGCTTCCTCGAGGACGAGCCGGGTATGGAGCGGCAGGCGGATATCTATCGTCGCCATTGCACCGGTGGGGGCTCGACCTTCTCGTTGTACCTCAAGGGCGGCGAGCGCGAGAGCTTCGCGTTCCTCGATGCGCTGAAGATCGCCAAGCTGGCGGTGTCGCTGGGGGGGACGGAGACGTTGGCTAGCCATCCTGCGGGGATGACGCATCTGTCGGTGCCCGATGCGCGCAAGCAGGCGCTGGGGATCACGGACAACCTCGTCCGCATCTCGATCGGGGTGGAGGATCCGGACGATCTGATCGCCGATTTCGAGCAGGCGCTGGATACGATCTGAGCTGCTAAGACAACTCCCGCTTCTTGTTCTCCCGCGAAGGCGGGAGCCCAGTCTGGGTCCCCGCCTTCGCGGGGAAACATGCTGCCTTTTGGGTTTTGGGGTGAAGTCTCGGTTCCGACCCGCTAGCATCCGCGGATGCCAACCTTCACCCCAATCCCGCAGCACGAGTTCGTTGCTGCCGTGCACATCCTCGCCGCCAAGCTGGTCGAGGATACCGAGTGGAAACCCGATTTCATCATCGGCATCGGTCGCGGTGGGCTCGTGCCGGCCGTATTCCTCAGCCACGCGATCGGACTGCCGACGCTGTCGGTCGATTATTCGAGCCAGGTGAAGGACTTCGCCGACGAACCGCTGGTGAAGCTTGCCGCGCGGACGCGAGAGGGCGAGCGGCTGCTGTTCGTCGACGATATCAATGATTCGGGGCGGACCATCACGCACCTGCGTGGTGCGCTGGCGGCGGCGGGTGCTGTCGAGGGGGCGGTGCGGTTCGCGATGCTGATCGACAACGTCAGTTCAGCGGAGCGGATCGAGTATTGTGCGCGGACGATTGACCGGACGGTGACGAAGGACTGGTTCGTGTTCCCTTGGGAGGCGGTCGCGACGGCGGCTGCGATTGCCGAGGATGCAGCGGAAGTGCCTGAGCGGATCGCTTAGGCGGCAGACGAACAAAGGGCCGGCTCCCGTACGGGAAGCCGGCCCTCGCCCTCGATACGCCACGCGAGGGAACTGGGAAACTGGTTGGGTGGCCGAAGCGGGCGGGACGTCGGCAAAGCCGTCGTCGGTCGGGTCAGGCTGAGCCTGCCCGCCGTCCGTGCCGGCGGTTGCTCGCTTTCGCGAGCACCGGCCCAGGCTTTGCCGGGCCTAGCGCCGGCAGTACCCCGGATTATCCGACTTATCGATCGCGTTGCCGGCCAGGCCGCCACCGGCTGCACCGAGGACTGCGCCTAGCGTCCGGTCACCACGACCGGCGATGGTGTGACCGAGCAGGCCGCCGGCGAGTGCGCCGATGATCGTGCCGCCGGTGTTGTCGCACCCGCGACGGCTGCGTGCGTTGTAGCGGCGGTCGTTGCCACGATACTCGCGGTAACCCCGGTCGTCGCCGCGATAGCCACGATCGTAGCCACCATCGCGGTAGCCGCCACCCTGATAGCCATCGTAGCCACGCTCGTAGCGCGAGCCCCAGCGCTGCGCATCGGCGGCGGCGGGAACGAGGGCGGTCGCACCCAATGCGAGGGCACTGGCGGCGAGTGTAAAAGTCTTGAACATCGTGCGTCTCCCGTTGGGGATTTCGGCGGCGGCGGGGGCCGTGCTTCCATCCTCGATGAGACGCTTATGAGTGATTCGCATTGAGCTAAGCCTGAATGCCTCCGTTATCCGCTGTTCATGCTTCCGCGGATCGCCGGACACCCTATGAGGGACGCGATGCGGCGCCTGATCACTGTCCTGTTCGTCGCCGTGAGCGTCTGCGCGATCGTGCCGACCTGGTCGGGCGAAGCGCGGCTCGCCCTGCTCAGCAAGCGCGCGCAGCTGACCGCGACGCGCGTGATGCTCGACCGCACCAACCCGCGGTATGTCCGCGTCGGCGGGCTGACCTATCTTGGCGGGGTGGCCCTCGACAGCCGCGATCCGGCGTTCGGGGGGTTCTCGTCGCTCGACGTCGCGCCGGCGTCGACCGGCAACCGCTTCACGATGCTGAGCGACGGCGGCAATATCGTCCAGTTCGACATGGGCGCCGACTGGCTCCCGCACCGGGTCGCGTTCGAGAACCTCCCCGCGGGCCCCGGTATCGGCTGGGAGAAACGCGATCGCGACAGCGAATCGATGGCGATCGATCAGGTCACGGGAAAGATCTGGGTGGGCTTCGAGGATGACAACTCGATCTGGCGCTATGCTGCGGGGTTCGCACGGTACGAGGCGCGGGTGATGCCAAAGCTGATGCAGAAATGGCCGTCGAACGGCGGGCCCGAATCGATGGCGCGGCTGCCCGATGGGCGATTCGTCGTGATCAGCGAGGAAGCGCATGTGCGTCGGCCGGACTGGTCCGGGTCGGACGAGGAACGGTTGCACACGCGGCAGGCGCTGATCTTCGCGGGCGATCCGACCGGGACGGAGATACCTCAGCGATTCGCGTACGAACCGTTCGGACGATACGATCCGTCGGACGTCACCGCGTTGCCGAATGGCGACCTGCTCGTGCTCGATCGTGGTTTCCGACTACCGTTCACATTCTCGGCGCGGATATTACGGGTCGCGGCGCGCGACGTGGCGGCGGGGCGAATCGCACGCGGCCGCCTGATCGCGACGATCGACGCGCCGCTGATCCACGACAATTTCGAGGGAATCGACACGACGGTCGAAAACGGCGCGACGATCGTGTGGATCGTGTCGGACGACAACCAGATGTTTCTCCAGCGGACGCTGTTGCTGAAGTTCCGGCTGGATCGCTAGCCCACATACACCGACGGCCCGCCCTGCGAGGTGCAGGGCGGGCCGCGGTGATCGCAATACGACGTCGCTTGTCGGCGACAATCGCCAACCGTCGCTGTTAGGCGGCGACGGCCGATGCTGCGATCTTCTTGACGACTTCGCGCTTCAGGCGACGAACGCGGAGCGACAGCTTGTCGTCCGAGACCTTCACCAGCCAGTTGTCGAGGCCACCGTTATGCTCGACGGTGCGCAGGCCGTGCGTCGAGACGCGCAGCTTGACGCCCTTCTCGAGCGAATCGGAAAGCAGCGTGACGTTCTGCAAGTTCGGGAGGAACGTGCGCTTGGTCTTGTTGTTGGCGTGGGAGACGTTGTTCCCGACCATCCGGCCCTTGCCGGTCAGTTCGCAGATGCGCGACATGTGATTACCTATTCAAGTGTCGGGAGGAACCCCGGAAAGGCGCGCGGATAGCTGGCACGCCGGCTTTCGTCAACCGATTCACGTCAAACGTGCCCGCGGTTGTCCGCAATGGGCATTGTGCAACCCACGGCGATCGACGACGTTGTTACGCTATCGAACTGTTCAATAAAAGGGGATGTCCCATGCGTACGCTCTTGTCTCTCGTCGCGATCATCGTGCTCGTCGTGGTCGGCCTGATGTATTTCGGGATCATCAACATCGACCAGACCCGCCAGGGTGTCGTCCAGGCGCCGAAGTTCCAGGCGGACGTCGCCAAGGTCACGCTCGGCACCGAGAACAAGACGGTGGCGGTGCCGACGATCAACGTCGAGAAGCCGGGCAACAGCCAAGCGCCGAACTGATCTTTACGCGGATGTTTACGTGGGGCGAGCGGCGGGGCAGGGCCTGAGGCCATGTTCCCGGTTCCCGACCCTATGCGCCGCGCGCTCGACGCGGCACGCGATGCGGCGCTGGCTGGGGAAGTCCCGGTCGGCGCCGTTGTCGTTAAGGACGGCGTGATTATCGCGACGGGAGCGAATGCGCCGCGGGCGTTGTGCGATCCGACTGCGCATGCGGAGATCCAAGCGATTCGCGCTGCTGCTCTGGTTTTAGGCAGCGACCGGCTCGAGGGATGCGATCTTTGGGTTACGCTGGAGCCTTGCGCGATGTGTGCCGGGGCGATCGCGCATGCCCGGATCGCGCGGCTCTATTATGGCGCGGCGGATGTTAAGGGCGGGGCGGTGGAGCATGGGCCGCGGTTTTTCGGGCAGCCGACGTGTCATCATCGGCCTGAGGTTTACGCGGGGATTGCGGAGACCGAGGCGGCAGGGATCCTGCGCGAGTTCTTTACGAGTCGGCGATAGCGGCGTTGCGATCCTGCGATCCTCCCCCGCCAGGGGGAGGTGGCACCGAAGGTGACGGAGGGGGAGGACACGGAACGATAGCTCATCGCTTGCCTCCCCCTCCGTCTGGCAAGTGCCAGACACCTCCCCCTGGCGGGGGAGGATCAGATTCGGTTCATCCTTCGAGACTCTTGGACGCCTGCTCGAACAGGTCCTTCGATAGCCCTGGCGTCCGCACGATCCGCTCCAGTTCCGCGCGCATCAGTTCCGCCCGCGCCGCATCGAACCGCCGCCACCGACCCAGCGGCGGAAGAAGCTTCGCCGCGGTCTGTGGGTTCAACCGGTCGAGTGCGATCAACTGGTCCGCGAGGAACCGGTATCCACTCCCATCGGCGTTATTGAACGCACGCTGGTTCGCGCCGAACGCGCCGATCAGCGATCGCGCGCGGTTGGGGTTGGTCAGCGTGAAGTCGGCATGCTCGGCCAGCCCCGCGACGATCGCGCCGGTATCGTCGCGCGACGACTGCGCCTGCGCCTGGAACCACTTGTCGAGCACCAGCGGGTTGTCGCAATATTGGCTGTAGAAGATGTCGAGCGCGGTGGTGCGAATATCCGACCCGCTGCTGACCAGCGTCGTCAGCGCGCCCATCCGGTCGGTCATGTTGTCCGCCGAATCGAATTGCGCGAAGGCGAGGTCCGCCGCATCCGCCGCGCCGCTTGCCGCGATATAGCCGAGTGCGACGGTTCGCAGGCGACGCAGGCCCTTGCCCTCCGGGGTATAGGCGTAGGACTCGCCCTCACCCCGCGCGTAGGCCTGGCGCCATTGCGCCTCCAGCCGTTTGCCGAGATCGCGGCGCAGTGCCTCGCGCGCACGGAAGATCGCGTCGGGATCGACGACGGCCATCTGGTCGCCGATGAAGCTTTCCGACGGCAGCAACACCCCCTCTGCGACGAACGCCAGATCGAGCGCGGCGTCGGCGAGCGTGTTCGCGACCGCGGCGATCACGCCCTCGTGATCGGCATGACCGCCGGCCGAGGCGACCAGCGTATCGAGCATCAGCTGCTGCATCGCCTCGTAGCGCGCGAACGGATCGTCGTCGTGCGCGCTGAGGAAGACGAGGTCGGCGGCGGTGCGGTCGCTCTCGACCACCACGGGGGCGGAGAAACCGCGGTTGATCGACAGCACCGGGCGTTCGGTGAGGCCTTCGAATTCGATCGTGTCGAGCGTATCGTCGAACAGGACGAGGCGCTCGTCGGTCAGCGCCGCACCCGATTCGGCACCGAACAGCTTCACCCGCAACGGCAGCACCATCGGCGACTTCACCGGCTGGCCGGGCGTCGCAGGCACCTGCTGCGCGAGCCGCAGCGTTGCGCGGTCGCCGTCGTGCGACAGGCTCGCTGAAACACGCGGCGTGCCCGCCTGCGAATACCAGAGGCGGAACTGGGTGAGGTCGACCTTGCCGCCCTCCTCCATCGAAGTAACGAAATCCTCGCAGGTCGCGGCGGTGCCGTCGTAGCGGTCGAAATACAGGTCGGTGCCGGCGCGGAAGCCGTTCGGGCCAAGGATCGCGGCCATCATGCGGATCAGCTCGGCGCCCTTGTTGTAGATCGTGGCGGTGTAGAAGTTGGAGATCTCCTGGTACGATTCGGGGCGCACAGGGTGTGCTAGCGGGCCGGAATCCTCGGGGAATTGCGAGGCACGCAGGCCACGGACATCTTCGATTCGCTTGACCGCGCGCGAACCTTGGTCGGCGGAGAAGCCTTGGTCGCGATAGACCGTAAAGCCTTCCTTCAACGACAGCTGGAACCAGTCGCGGCAGGTGATCCGGTTGCCCGACCAGTTGTGGAAATATTCGTGCGCGACGACCGCGGCGATCGCGTCATAGTCGTAATCGGTCGCGGTATCCGGGTCGGCGAGGATGTAGCGCGAGTTGAAGATGTTGAGGCCCTTGTTCTCCATCGCGCCGAAGTTGAAATCGTCGACTGCGACGATGTTGAACATTTCGAGATCATACTCGCGGCCATAGGTCGTCTCGTCCCACGCCATCGCGAGTTCGAGCGCCTTCAACGCGTGGTCGGTCTTGGGGAGGTCGGCCTCGCGCACCCAGATGCCGAGCGATACCTCGCGGCCCGACATGGTCGTGAAGCTGCTGCGGTTCACCGCGAGATCGCCGGCGACTAGTGCAAACAAATAGGACGGCTTGGGGAAGGGGTCGTGCCAGGTTGCCCAGTGGCGGCCATCGTCGAGATCGCCCCGCTCGACCGGATCGCCGTTCGCGAGCAGCACGGGGAAGTGCTTCCTGTCGGCGGTCATGCGGACCGAATAGACGCTGAGCACGTCGGGCCGGTCGGGGAAATAGGTGATGCGGCGGAAGCCCTCGGCCTCGCATTGCGTGCAGAGATTGCCGCCCGAGGCGTAGAGCCCCATCAACTGCGTGTTGCGATCGGGGGCGATCTCGACCTGAGTCTCGATGACATGCGCCGCGCCGGCGAGGGGAATGACGAGCTGTTCGCCGTCGATCCGCCAGTCGTTGATCGCGACGCCGTCGACCGTGACCGACAGCGGCTTCTGGCCCGCGCCGTCGAGCCGCAGCGGTGCGGCGTGATCGCCGTTGCGCGTGACCGAGAGTGTTGCCGTTACGCGGGTGGTGGAGGGATCGAGGTCGAAATCCAGTTTCGTCTCGGGGACCAGCCACTCGGGCGGGGTATAGTCCTCGCGGCGAATGACGAGCGGGTGGGCGAGACTGTTCTGGATATCGAGCATATGTTTGCGAATATAGGGCCGCGCCCGCCTATCACCAGCCAAAGCTTGCGCGGGTGACGGTGGATGCTACGCCGCTGCAACACGTTCCCTTTGCAAGGATTTCCGGATGTATCGTCCTATCGGCGCGCTCGCGGTGCTCGCGCTTTCTACCTCCGCCCTTGCTCAGACTGCGCCCCAAGCTGCCCCCGCGCCGGCCCCGGTGACCGCGCCGAATACTGCCGAGTTGAACGCCAAGCTCGCTGCACCGCTGCCGGCGGACCAGGCGGCGATGAAGGCGCATGTGCTGTTTCTTGCGTCGGATGCGATGAAGGGACGCGAGGCTGGCAGCCCCGAGTTCGACATCGCCGCGCAATATGTCGCCGCGCAGTTTTATGCGGCAGGCCTTCGTCCCGGTGGCGATCAGGGCGGGTATCTCCAGACCGTGCCGCTCGTGTCGTACAAGGCGGCGAGCAAAGGCGATTTCGTCTGGACCGGTCGCGGGCCTGCGCATCCGCTCGTGTTCGGTGAGGATTACGTGCCCGCCGCTAACGGCGCGAAGGCGGAGACCAGCGTGTCGGCGCCCGTCGTGTTCGTCGGCTACGGCATCGACGCGCCGCAATATGGCCAGGACGATTACAAGGGCGTCGATGTGCGCGGCAAGATCGTCGCGTATTTCGGCGGCTCGCCCGCGCGGTTCGGCGGCGAGGAGCGTGCGTTCTTCGGCTCGGGCGGGACCAAGGCGGCGATCGCGCAGGCCAAGGGCGCGGTCGGTGTGATCACGCTGGAGAGCCCGCGCTCGGCCAAGGTGCGGACCTTTGCCAAGCTGGCGGACTCCTATGCGACGCAGCGGATGACGTGGGCGAACCCCGACGGCACCGGCAAGGTCGATGCGCCCGGCGCGCCGTCGCTCGGCACGGTCAGCATGGCCGGCGCGGCCAAGCTGTTCGCCGGTGCGAAGACGTCGTGGAGCCGGATCGCCAAGCAGGCGGCAGGCGACAACGCGAAGTTCAAGGCGGTGCCGCTGGTCGGTACGCTGACCGTCGCGACCAAGACGAGCTTCGTGCCCGCCGCGAGCAGCAACGTCGTCGGCGTGATCCCGGGCAGCGATCCGGTGGTCGGCAAGGAGGTCGTCGTGCTCTCCGCGCATCTCGATCACATCGGCATCACCAAGCCCGTGAAGGGCGACGCGCTCAACAACGGCGCGCTCGACAATGCGATCGGCATCGCCAGCCTGATCGAGGAGGCCAAGCGCTTCACGGCCAGCGGGCAGGCGCCCAAGCGCACGATCATGTTCCTGGCCGTCACCGGCGAGGAGAAGGGGCTGGTCGGCAGCGATTACTTCACTAACCACCCGACCGTGCCGCTGACCTCGATCGTCGCGGACGTGAACCTCGACATGCCGATCCTGACCTACAAGTTCGAGGACATGGTGGTGTTCGGCGCCGAGCGCTCGACGATCGGCCCGATCGTGCAGAAGGCGGTCGCGGCGATCGGCGTCGGCCTGTCGCCCGATCCGATGCCGGAGGAGGGCATCTTCGTCCGCTCGGATCACTTCCGCTTCGTCCAGAAGGGCATTCCGTCGGTGTTCCTGTGGCCGGGTCAGAAGGGGCCGGGCAAGGCGGCGGTCGCGTATTTCATGGCGAACAATTACCACAAGCCGTCGGACGATCTGACTCAGCCGATCCTGTGGGATCAGGGCGTGCGGTTCGTCGATGCGAACTACCGGATCGCGCGCGAGATCGCGGATGGCGCGCAGCGGCCGGTGTGGAATGCGGGCGATTATTTCGGGACTTTGTACAAGGGGCCGATGGCTGGCGCGGCGGTGGCACCATGAGCCGGTTGCTGGTCTTCGGTCTCGGCTACACCGCGTCGCGGCTGGCTGATCGGCTCGCGGCGGATGGCTGGCATGTCGTCGGTACGACGCGGGATGGACGCAATGGTACGCTCCGGTTCGACGATGTGGACGCGGTGACGGCGGAGATCGCGGCGGCTACGCACATCCTGTCGTCGGTGCCGCCCGAGCATGAGGCGGACCCCGTGCTCGGGCGCTACGGTTCGCTGTTGCTGCGGACGCGCACGTGGATCGGGTATCTGTCGTCGACGGGGGTGTACGGCGATGCGCAGGGTGCGTGGGTCGACGAGACGGCGCCGATCGGTGGCGGTCGTCGGAGCGCGCGGGCGGCGGCGGATGCGGACTGGCTGGCCATTGGCGCGCGGACGTTCCGGTTGCCGGGAATCTATGGTCCGGGCCGCTCGCCGCTCGACCGGGTGCGGCAGGGCAAGGCGCACCGGATCGAGCAACCCGGCCAGGTGTTCAGCCGCGCGCATGTCGACGACATCGTCTCGGGCGTGATCGCCGGGTTCGATGCGCCGGCGGGGGCGTATAATCTCGCGGACGACGTGCCTGCGTCGCAGAACGACGTCGTGGCGTTCGCGGCGATGTTGCTCGGGATGCCCGCGCCGCCGTTCGTGACGCTCGAGGAGCTGACCGCGATGGGGCGCGGCTTCTATGCGGAGAACCGGCGGGTGGCGAACGGTAAGGCCAAGCGCGTGCTCGGCTGGACGCCCGCCTGGCCCGACTACCGTGCCGGTCTGCGTGCGCTGAGCGCGATGACCAAGCCGATGCCGGACAGCACCGCGCCGGCGACCGCCAGGGTCGACCAGTGATAGCGCTCGAAGATCGTCGATAGCAGCATCGCGATGACCGGCACGATGACGCCCGAATAGGCCGCCTTGGCCGGGCCGATCGCGCGGATGACGTTGAAATAGAGCGGGAAAGCGAGCGCCGACGCGAACACGCCGAGATAGAGGATGCCTGCGACATAGCCGAAGCGCGGCTCGAACACCGGTGGCCCGGTGGTGATCCAGGCGAACGCGGCATCGAGGCATGCGCCGATCAGCATCGCCATCGCCAGCGTCGGCGCCATCGGATAGCGCTTGGCGAACGCGCTGCCCTGGACGACGTTGGCGACCGAGGCGGCCATCACGCCGCACAGCGTCAGGACGATGCCGATCGTCGCCGAGCGCGGCCCGTGCGGATCGACCCGCGCCTCGTTGACGAAAAGCAACGCGACCCCCGCCATCGCGACTGCACAGCCGACCATGAGCTGCCGTCCGAGGCGCTGCTTGAGGAAGATGCGGCCGAAGATCGCGTTGGGGACGAGCAGGAGCGCGAACACCACCGCGACGAGCCCGGAGGTGACGTAATGCTCTGCACGATAGACGAAGTTGAAGTTGAACGTGAACAGCGCGATGCCAATCACCGCCGCGAACGCGTAGCCGCGCGCGTCGAATTTGAAGCTTTCGCGCTTGATGCTGGCGTAGATCGCCATCGCGATTCCGGCGACGAGGAAGCGGTAGCTGATCGACCAGCTCGGCGGCACAACCGATATCTGGTCGCGGATGACGAGCCAGGTCGAGCCCCAGATCAGCGTGACGATGCCGAACGGGATCAGTACCGCGGCGCGGGTCGACTCTGGTGGGTCGGTGGGGCCGGTCACAGCTCGCGGAGGGCGTCGGCGAGGAGGCCGACTGCGTCCGCGGGGCTGTCCCATGCGGTGACGAGGCGGATCTCGCCCGCGGCCCAGTCGTAGAAGTCGAAGCCTTTTGCTCTGAGGGCTGCGGCTTCTTCGGGGGTGGCGCGGAGGAAGACTTCGTTCGCTTCGACCGGGTGAACCAAGCGGTTGCCGGCCGCCGCGGCAAGCTTGGCGGCTGCGTCGTTGGCGGCCTTGGCGTTGGCGAGCCAGAGGTCGTCGTCGAGCATGGCGAGGATCTGCGCGGCGAGGTAGCGCCCCTTCGACAGAAGCAGACCGGCGCGTTTGCGGCGGTATTGCGTGACGGCGGCGAGGTCGGGCTTGAAGAAGACCAGCGCCTCCGCGCTCATTGCGCCGTTCTTGACGAAGCCGAAGCTCAGCGCGTCGACGCCGGCGCGCCACGTCATCTCGGCGGGCGAGCAGCCGACGCGCGCCATCGCGTTGGCGAAGCGTGCGCCGTCCATGTGGAAGCCTAGCCCGCGTTCCTTTGCGAGCGCGCCGATTTCCGCCACTTCATGCGGCTGGTAGACGCGGCCATATTCGGTGGCGTTGGTGATCGAGATCGCGTGCGGCTGGACGCGGTGGACGTCGTCGGGGATCGCATCGATGACTGTGCGGATCGTGGCGGGGGTGAGCTTTGCGCCCGAGCCGTCGGCGAGGAAGAGCTTGGCACCGTGGGTGTAGAATTCGGGGGCGCCGCCTTCGTCGTTCTGGATGTGCGCGTCGCGGTGGCAGACGATGCCGCCGTGCGGCGGGCAGAGTGCGGCGAGCGCGAGGCAGTTGGCGGCGGTGCCGGTGGGGACCCAGAGCACTGCGACGTCGGTTTCGAACAGCGCGGAGAGGCGGCCGTCGAGCTGCTGGCTCCACGCGTCGCCGGCATAGGCGGTGTCGAGCGTGTCGGCGGCGGCGATCGCGGCCATGACCTGCGGGTGGATCCTAGCGGCGTTGTCGGAGAAGAAGCGCATGGGCGAGACATGCTGCGATGCGGTGGTGGCGTCAACGGGGCGTCGACAGGTTCGCGCTCTACTTCTTCATCCTGGGCTCGACTCAGGACGCAGAGCCACGAGACGTGTCATTCGTGGCTCTGGGTCCTGACTTTTGTCAGGATGACGGAGGGGGTGAGGTTACTGCCTCTCGTCAGGCCAAGCGCCTACTCCTCCACCCCGGCGAAGGCCGGGGCCCAATTGGGGGCGGGAGGTAACGAAAGACGGCGCGTCGTTACTGCAACCTTTCCAATTGGGCCCCGGCCTCCGCCGGGGTGGTGCTGAGTGGACGGATGGTGCCGATCGGGGTGCTATTGCCCCTCGTCAGGCCCTTGTTCTTCCTCCGGCGGCCGACGATCGTCGCGGGGGGGCGGGCCTTCCTGGCGGTCGCGGCGGGAGGGGCCGACGGAGATGGTGCCGTCCTCGCCCATCTTCAGGTTGAAGCCCATTCCTTCGATCTCCCCGCCCAACGGCAGAATGGAATTCTCCTGGTCTTCCGCCGGCAGTGCGTCAGGATCGACTTCCTCCACCGCCGGAGCCGGTGCAGCGATCGGGGCGATGCCCAGCGCGCTCTGCATGAAGTCGCGCCAGATCCGTGCGGGGATGCCGCCGCCCGACAGGCCGGGGTTGGACGAATTGTCGTCGTTGCCGACCCACACGCCGACGACCAGATCGCGCGCGAAGCCGACGAACAGCGCGTCCTTGTTGTCCGAGGTCGTGCCGGTCTTGCCGAACGCGTCGACCGTCAGGTTCGCACCGCGCCCGGTGCCGGTGCGGATCGAGGCCGCCAGCAGGTCGAGCATTTCGTCGTGGATCTTGCTCGGCATCTCGGTCGCGCCGCCGGTCAGCGACTGATACCAGCCCTTCTCGCGGACGTCGGCAAGGCCGCGCGGCTGGACCGGATATTGCTCGCGCGCGATCGCGGCATAGGCAGCGGTCAGTTCGAGCAGCGACACGGTCGACGTGCCGAGGCCGATCGTCGCCTCGCTGGGGATCGGCGTGGAAATGCCTAGGTCACGCGCGGCCTTGATCACCGCCTTCACGCCGACCTGTTGCGTCAGCCGTGCCGCGGCGACGTTGGACGAGCGCGCGAATGCCTGGCGGAGCGTGATCGTGCCCTGATAGCGGCCGTCGCTGTTCTTCGGGGTCCAGTCGCCGATCGTCACCGGGCGGTCCTCGATCGTCGAATCGGGGGTGAGGCCCTGGCGCATCGCGGCGAGGTAGACGAACAGCTTGAAGGTCGAGCCGGGCTGGCGGCGGGCCTGCGTCGCGCGGTTGAACGGGCTTTTCGCGTAGTTCTTGCCGCCGATCATCGCGACGACGCGGCCATCGGGGCGCATCGCTACCAGCGCGACCTGTGCCTGACGCAATCCTGCGCGCGCGACAGTGCGCTCCGCCGCGCGTTGTAACCGCGGATCGAGCGTGGTCTGGACGGTCGCCTCGGTCTTGATCTCGCCGGCTTGGTCGCGCGCTTCGGGGAGGATCCAGTCGGCGAAATAGGTGCCGTTGGGGAGCTGCGACGGGCGGCTGCCGAGCACACGCTGTGGCTGGACCGCCTCGCCTTCCGCCTTGGTGAGGAAGCCCGCGTCGACCATCGCGCCGACCACGACGGCCTCCCGCTTGCGCGCGCCTTCGAGGTTCGACGTGGGGGCGAGGCGGGACGGGGCCTTGACCAAGCCGGCCAGCATTGCCGCCTGGCCTACGTTGAGCTTGTCGGGGGTGCGGCCGAAATAATGCTTGGCGGCCGCGCTGATCCCGTAGGTGTTGTCGCCGAAATAGACGTTCGAGAGATAGCGCGAGAGGATCTCGTTCTTCGACAGCCATGCCTCGAGCCAGAAGGCGATCATCGCCTCGCGGATTTTCCGCGTCGCGGTGCGGTCCGAATCGAGGAAGGCGTTCTTCGCGAGCTGTTGCGTGATCGTCGAGCCGCCCTGGCGGACGCCACCCGAGCCCATGTTCGCCCATGCCGCACGCGCGATGCCGCGCGGGTCGACGCCCCAGTGCGAATAGAAGCGCCGGTCCTCGATCGCGAGGAACGCCTGCGTGACGTGCGGCGGGAGCTTCGAGGCATCGACCGACTTGCCGATGATCGCGCCGCGTCGTGCGATCGGCGTGCCGTCGTCCGCGGTCAGCGTGATCGAGGGCGGCGTCGGCGGCTGCAGCGATTTCGACAGCGGCGCGGTGATCGCCAGCCAGATGATCGCGATCACCAGCAGAACGATGCCGATCCCCGCTCCGCGCAGGATCCAGCGACCGATCGGACGCTTGCGTCGTGGCGCGCTGGGAGTGGCGTAGGCTGGGCCGAAGTCGCGATCGTACGGGGCCGGATCTTCGCCGTCCCGCTCGGCCTCGTATTTCTGGCGGAGGCGTTCGCGCTCGGTGATCAGCCGCTCGCGCTCATAGGCGTAGGGCTCGCGGTCGCCGCTGGAGCCGGAACGGTTGGTGTCGAAGGGATCGGGGCGCATCGGTCGTTCCAGCGGGTCGGCCAAGCGGCGGACTTCAGGTGTATTATCGTTCTATGACAGCTCGGGCAAGTCTGTGCTTACGCCGTCCGTTCCTGCGCATGCTTAACGTGTACAGGGGCTTAGCGACAGCGGCACGACGTCTGTGTGACGCGAACCGACCGAAGCTGTTGTCATCGCGCGACGAAACGGGAAAGAGCATCGCATGACGTTCGAACAGGATAAAACCGTGGCCGCTTCCGACACTCTTCCCGCCGTTCTGCCGCTGGTCGTCGGCATCGGCGGCACAATCGGCGGCGTCTCGTCGACCGAGCGCGCGCTGCGGATCGCGCTCGATGCGGTCGAGAAGCAGGGGTATCGCACGCAGATGTTCGGCGGCGCCGACATGGCGCGGCTGCCGCTGTACGATCCCAAGGCGACGACGCGGACGCCCGACGAACAGGCGTTCGTGGCGGCGGTGCGCGAGGCGTCCGCGGTGATCATCGCCAGCCCGGGCTATCACGGCAGCATCTCGGGCGTCGTGAAGAACGCGCTCGACCTGCTGGAGGAAACCGCGCGCGATCCCGAGCGGCCGTATCTGGCGGACATGCCGGTCGGGCTGATCGCGACGGCGTATGGTTGGCAGGCGACGGGGAGCACGATCGCGGCGTTGCGTTCGATCGTCCATGCGTTGCGCGGGTGGCCGACGCCGTTTGCCGCTGCGATCAATACGCAGGTGACGAAGTTCGACGACGAGGGCGGGGCAAGCGATCCTGCGGTGCTCGAGCAGTTGCGCCTGGTCGGGCGACAGGTCGCACGGTTCGCGCCGTTGTCCGAGCCGGCGAACTAGCGCGATCTTTTATCCTCCCCCGCCAGGGGGAGGTGTCGCCGTAGATGACGGAGGGGGAGGACACGGAACAGCGGTTTTCGCGTTCCTCCCCCTCCGTCTGGCAAGCGCCAGCCACCTCCCCCTCACGGGGGAGGATTTTACTTCAGGCCACCGCCGAGCGAGCGATAGAGTTCGACCGCGTTGCTGTCGCGGACGAGGCGCGTCGCCAGCAGGCTCTGTTGTGCGGTGTAGAGCGCACGCTGCGAATCGAGCGTGTTGAGGAACGGGTCGATCCCGGCGCGGAAGCGGAGCTGCGATAGGTTGTACGCGCCCGCCGCGTTGTCGCGCAGCGACGTCTGCGCCTCGAGCTGGCTGTTGATCGTGCCGCGACGTGCGAGTGCGTCGGTGACCTCGCGGAAGCCGGTCTGGATGCTCCGTTCGTACGTGGCCAGCATCGCGTCGCGCGTTGCCTTGGCGTATTGCAGGTTACCCTTGTTGCGACCGAAATCGAAGATCGGCTGCGTGATCGACGGCGCGACCGACCATTGCTGGCTGCCGCTGCCGAACAGGTTCGACAGGCCGAGGCTGAGCGTACCGAACGCCGCGGTGAGCGAGATGTTCGGGAAGAACGCCGCGCGCGCCGCGCCGATATTCGCGTTGGCGGCGATCAAATTGTGCTCGGCCGCGGCGACGTCCGGACGACGCAACAGCACTTCCGACGACAGGTTGGCGGGCAAATTCTCCAGCGTCGGCGTCTTGTCCGGCATCCGCGCGGGGAGCAGGTCCTGCGTCACGGTCGTCCCGGCGAGCAGGTTCAGCGCGTTCTGGTCCTGCGCGATCAGCGTGGTGGCGTCGGCAATGTCCGAGCGCGCCTGATCATAGGTGGTGCGCGCCTGACGCACTTCGAGTTCGGACGCGATGCCGATCCGGAAGCGATCCTGCGTGAGCTTCAGCGTCTGGCCGAACGCACGCTCGGTATCCTGCGCGATCTTGAGGCGGTCCTGGTCCGCCGCCATCGTCAGCCACGCGGTCGCGGTCTCCGAGATGAGCGACACCTGGGCTGCGTTGCGGTTTTCCTCCGCCGCGAAATACGCTTCCTGCTGTGCCTGGGTCAGGTTGCGGATGCGGCCGAAGAGATCGATTTCCCAAGCCGAGATACCGACATTGGCCGAATAGATGTCGGCGCGCCCGCTGCCCGTGACGGCCGTGCCCGCGCCGCCGGTACCACCACCGGTGCCGCCACCCGTTCCGGTACCGCCACCGACGCCGCCCGTGCCACCACCCGTGCCGCCGCCGACACCGCCTACGCCGCCGCCAACCGCACCGAACGGCGACTTCTGGTAGGTCGCGCTGCCGGTCGCGCCGATCGTCGGAAACAGGTCCGCGCGCTGGACGCGGTATTGCGCGCGCGCCTGTGCGACGTTGGCGACCGCGATGCGGACGTCGCGGTTATTGTCGAGCGCGAGGCGGATCACGCCGCGCAGACGGTCGTCGGTAAAGAACGCCTCCCACGCGGTGTCCGCCGGCACGATCGCGTTCGCGGCGTTGCCGGCTGAATAGGCTGGCCCGGTCGGTCCGCTCGGCGCGACGGGAAGCTCCGGGCGGACGTATTTGGGGGCGAGGTTGCACCCGGCGAGCGTGAGCCCGGCGGCGAACGTGAGCGCCGTGCGGCTGGAGATCTTGGTCGAGAACATCTGGATCAGGCCTCCTGCGGCCGCTGGTCGTGGGGCGGATGGCCGCCGTCACGGTTATCGTCACGGTTGCCGTCGTGGTCGGGCACCTGGTCGCGGTCCTGCCCCGAGCCGGCCTTGTCCTGCTTGAAGACGCGCTTCACGAGCAGGAAGAACAGCGGCACGAAGAAGATCGCGAGGACGGTCGCGGACAGCATGCCGCCGACCACCGCCCAGCCGATCGCGTTCTGGCCGCCGGCGCCGGCGCCGCTCGACAGTGCGAGCGGCAACACGCCGAAGATGAACGCGAACGACGTCATCAGGATCGGGCGAAGGCGAAGCTTGGCCGCCTCGACCGCGGCATCGGCCGCGTTCATCCCGTCGCCCATCTTCTCCTCGGCGAACTCGACGATTAGGATCGCGTTCTTCGCCGCCACACCGATCGTCGTGATCAGCCCGACTTGGAGGTAGATGTCGTTGTTCAGCCCGAAGATCATCGCCGCGCCGACCGCGCCGAGGACGCCGAGTGGCACCACCAGCAGGACGGCGATCGGGATCGACCAGCTCTCGTACAGTGCGGCCAGGCAGAGGAACACGATCAGCAGCGACAGCGCATAGACCGTGGTCGACTGGCCGCCCGACAGGTTTTCCTCGTAGCTGAGCCCGGTCCACTCATAGCCGATGCCGGGGGGCAGCTTGGCCGCCATCTCCTCCATCGCCTTGATCGCGGTGCCGCTGCTGACGCCCGGCGCCGGCGAGCCCATGATCTCGAACGAGGCTACGCCGTTGTACCGTTCGAGTCGCGATGGACCGTAGTTCCAGCTCGTCGTCGAGAAGGACGAGAACGGCGCCATCGCGTTGCTGGTCGTGCCGCGGACGTAGAAGTTGCCGAGGTCGGCGGGCGTCGTGCGGAACGGTGCGTCGGCCTGCACGAACACCTTCTTCACGCGACCGCGGTCGATGAAGTCGTTGATGTACGCGCCACCGAACGCGGTGCTGACGGTGGTGTTGATGTCTTGCTGGCTGAGGCCGAGTGCCCCCGCCTGCGCCTGGTCGACGTTCAGTTTCAGCTGAGGCGCATCCTCGAGCCCGTTCGGGCGGACCTGCATCAGGCGCTTGTCCTGGCTGGCCATGCCGAGCAGCATGTTGCGCGCTTCGAGCAGCTTCTCGTGACCGACGCCGGCATTGTCCTTCAGCATGAAGTCGAAGCCGTTGGCGTTGCCCAGTTCCTGCACGGCGGGCGGCACGAAGCCGATCACCATGCCGGCCCGGATCCCGGCGAGCGCCTGGTTGGCGCGTGCCGCGACCGCCGCGACGCTGTTCTCCTTGCCGCTACGATCTTCCCAAGGCTTCAGCTGGATGAAGGCGATGCCGACATTCTGGCCCTGGCCGACGAAGCCGAAGCCGCTGATCGTGAAGATGCCCGCGGTGTTGGCCTTCTCGTCGATCATGAAGTGATCGCGGACCTTGTCCATCGTCCGGGCGGTCTCCTCCATCGGTGTACCCGACGGCATCGAGACCTGCGCGAACATCACGCCCTGGTCTTCCTCGGGGAGGAAGCCCGATGGCAGGCGCACGAAGATGAAGGCCATCGCGACGACGATCACAGCATAGACCAGCATCGTGCGGACCCAGCCCTTCTCGACGCGGCGCAGGCCGTTGCCATACTTGCCGACGCCCTTGTCGAAAGTGCGGTTGAACCAGCCGAAGAAGCCCTTCTTCTCGCTATGGCCTTCCTTCGCGGGCTTGAGGATCGTCGCGCAGAGCGCGGGCGTCAGGATCAACGCGACCAGCACCGAAAGCGCCATCGACGACACGATGGTGATCGAGAACTGGCGGAAGATCACGCCGGTCGAGCCGCTGAAGAACGCCATCGGCAGGAACACAGCCGACAGAACGAGGCCGATGCCGACCAGCGCGCCGCTGATCTCGTCCATCGACTTCTTGGCGGCTTCCTTGGGGCTTAGCCCTTCCTCCTGGATCAAGCGCTCGACGTTCTCGACGACGACGATCGCGTCATCGACGAGCAGGCCGATCGCCAGCACCATGCCGAACAAGGTCAGCGTGTTGATCGTGAACCCCGCGACCTGGAGCACGGCAAGCGAGCCGAGCAACACTACCGGGACCGCGATCGTCGGGATCAGCGTCGCGCGGAAATTCTGGAGGAACAGGAACATCACGAGGAAGACGAGGACGATCGCCTCGATCAGCGTGTGGATGACCTGCTCGACCGACAGCCGCACGAACGTCGAGTTGTCGATCGGGAACGCGACCTTGACGTCGGGCGGGAACTGCTTGGCAATCCGGTTGACCTCGGCCTTGACCAGCTTGACGGTGTCGAGCGCGTTCGCACCCGGTGCCAGCTTCACGCCGAAGCCTGCCGCCTGCTTGCCGTTATAGCGTGCCTGGAAGCTGTAGTTCTCCGAGCCCATCTCGACGCGCGCGACGTCCGACAGGCGCACGGTCGCGCCGCTGGTTGCCGAGCGGACGATGATCGCGCGGAACTGTTCCGGCGTCTGGAGGCGCGACTGTGCGGTCACGGTGGCGTTGAGCGACTGACCCTTTACCGCGGGCAGACTGCCGACCTGACCGGCCGAGACCTGTGCGTTCTGCGCGGTCAGGGCGGAGGTGATGTCGGTGACGGTGACGCCGAGGTTCGACATCTTGAACGGGTCGACCCAGATCCGCATCGAATATTGCGCGCCGAACACCTGCGTGTCGCCGACGCCCTTGATGCGGCTGAGCGGATCCTGGAGCTTCGAGGCGATCATGTCGCCGAGATCGACCTGGTCGTGATCGCCGTTTTCCGAATAGGCGGCGATGATAAGCAGGAAGTTGGCGGTCGCCTTGGTCACGCGCAGACCGGCCTGCTGCACTTCCTGCGGCAGGAGCGGCGTCGCCTGTTGCAGCTTGTTCTGCACCTGGACCTGCGCGATGTCGGGGTCGGTCCCCTGCTCGAAGGTGAGCGTGATCGCGAGGTTGCCAGAGCCGTCCGAGGTCGAGGCGAAGTAGCGAAGGTTGTCGATGCCCTTCATCTGCTGCTCGATGATCTGCGTCGTCGTATTTTCGAGCGTCTGTGCGTCGGCGCCCGGATAGGACGTCGCGACCGTCACCTTGGGGGCGGCGATCTCAGGGAACTGCGCGATCGGCAGCGACCGGATCGCGAGGATACCGGCCAGCATCAGGATGATGGCGATGACCCACGCGAAGATGGGTCGATCGATGAAATAGCGTGACATGGGCGGTTACTTCCCGGCCTGCGCGGAACTGTTGCTGGTCGCACCGGACGCGTCGCCGCCTCCGGGTGCAGCGCCGGCGGGCTTGGCGACCTGCTGCGGGGCAGCGGGCTTGACGGTCGAGCCGGGGCGCAGGTTGAGCAGCCCCTCGACGATCAGCTTGTCGCCGGGCTTCAGGCCGCTGGTGACGATCCACTTGTCGCCGATCACGCGATCGGTGGTGACGGTGCGCTGCTCGACCTTGTTCTGTGCGTTGACGACCAGAGCGGTCGCACCGCCGCGCGGATCGCGCGTGATGCCTGCAGTGGGCGCCATGATCGCCTGCGCACGCGTGCCCTCGACCAGCTTGGCGCGGACGTACATGCCGGGCAGCAACAGGCCGTTGGGGTTCGGGAAGCTCGCGCGCAGCGTCACCGCGCCGGTGGTCTGGTCGACCGTGACTTCGGAGAATTGCAGGCGACCCTCGATCGGATAAGTGCTGCCGTTCGGGAGGATCAGCTGGACGCGCGCGCTGCCGTCGCTGCGGGTCACGCCGCCGCTCGCCATCGCCTGCTTGAGATCGAGCAGCTGCGCCGCCGACTGGACGACGTCGACATACACCGTGTTGGTGCGCTGGATCGTCGCGAGCGGATCGGTCTGGCCCATCTGGACCAGCGCACCGACGGTCACGAGCGATCGGCCGATGCGACCCGAGATCGGTGCCTTGATCCGCGTGAAACCGAGGTTGACGCGCGCCGACTGGACAGCCGCCTGCTGCGCTGCAACATTCGCGCGAGCCTGCTGCGCGGAGGCGGTGGCGTTGTCCGCCTCCTGCTTGCTGACCGCGTTCAGCTGGACGAGTTGGCCGTAACGCTGCGCCTGGAGGCGGGTCGCGTTGATCTGCGACTGGGCCGCGCCGAGCTGGCCCTGCGCGCTGGCGAGCGCCGCGCGGTAGGGGGCGTCCTCGATCGCGTAGAGTACCTGGCCCTTGCTGACCATCGCGCCCTCGGTGAACAGGCGATCGCGAACGACGCCGCTGACCTGCGGACGGACCTCGGAGGTCTCCACCGCGGCGATACGGCCGGGAAGCTCGGAGGTGAGGACGACCGATTCCTCGGCGACGGTGACGACGCCGACGGTCGGCGTGGGCGGCGGCGGTGGAGCCTGCTCCTTGCTGCACGCGGTCATCAGCGCCAGCGCGGCCAGAGCCACCGTTCCCCTGAGGTTCAATTGCTGCATGTTAAGCATCCCGACGTCGTGCAGATGAGTTTTACCGGAATGAACGTTCATTCCGCTTGCTTTGCCCGCTATGATCGTGCGAGCGGCGGGTCAACCAAAAAACGCATCGGGAATATGATTTTGAGTGCAGTGCAGCATGAGATGGGGAGCCGGGAACGTATCGTCGCCGCGGCCCGTCATCTGTTTGCGACCCAAGGGTTTCACCAGACTCCGATGTCCGAACTGGCGGTGGCGGCGGGCGTTTCCGTCGGCCAGATTTATCGCCTTTTCACCGGCAAGAACGCGGTGATCCAGGCGATCGTGATGGAAGATGCTGCCGCCAAGATGGCCGAGCTGCAGACGATGAACGACTCGGTCAAATCGGAACGATTCTCGATCGAGGAAGGGTTCGTCGAACTGGCGCGGCGTGCCTTGTCGAAGGGCGACGAGGCGCTGTCGTTCGAGATCATGGCGGAGGCGCATCGCAACGCCGACGTCGCCGATACGATCGCCGACCTGTGCCGCGATTTCCGCCGGATGATCCGCGAACTCGCCTGCGTCGCCAATCCGGATTTGCAGGAGAACGAACTGGAGGGCGCGGAGGAGCTGATCCTCGCCTTCATGTTCGGGCTGGGCCACCGGACGTTGTCGCGGCCGCGTTTGTCGGAGGATGAGACGGCGCGATTGACCGGGCGGATGATCCTGGCGGCGGTGCGCGCGATCTGAACGATCCTCCCCCGCTAGTGGGAGGTGGCTGGCACTTGCCAGACGGAGGGGGAGGTAAGGGAAAACCCTTGTTGCGTGTGCCTCCCCCTCCGCCGCCTACGGCGCCACCTCCCCCTCGCGGGGGAGGATCAGAAGGTTACCGTACCGCCGCGCGGAGGGTGGCGCGGACGCCAATGTGGGTCGGGTCGTACTCGACGATCGACTGCAGGCTCTGCGCCATCGCGCGGATGAGCTTCGTGCCGAGACCGGTGCCGCGCGGGACGGCATCTTCGGGGATGCCACAGCCATCGTCCTCGACCGCGAGCAGGAAGACGTCGTCGTCGATCCGGCGGAGCGCGACGCGGACTTCGCCGCCGCTGTTGGGGTAGGCGTATTTGCAGGCGTTGGTGACGAGTTCGGTGACGATCACGCCCAACGACACCGCGCGGTCGGTGGGCAGGCGGATCGGCTCGGCGGCGAGGCTCAAGGCGCGGGGGAGCGCCTCGGTCGACCAGGTCTCGGCGAGTTCGTCGACCAGCGCGCCGAGATATTCCTGCATGTCGACGCTCTCGACGTCGTTGCTCGTGTAGAGTCGGCGGTGGACCTGCGCGATCGCCTGGATGCGGCGTTGCGTATCCTCCAGCGCTTCGCGTGCGGAAGGGTCGGTCAGCGCGGTCGCCTGGAGGCGGACCATTGCGGAAACGAGTTGCAGCGAGTTGGCGACGCGGTGGTTGACCTCGCCGAGCAGCGCCTCGAGCCGCGCGTTGCTGGCGCGGAGATCGGCTTCGGCGGCGGCCTTTTCGTGCTTCAGCAACGCGCGTGCGCGCACCTGTTCGAACGAGGCGGCGAGCAGGTCGAAGAAATCGTCGCCGACCGTCTTCACGACGTAATCGGCAGCACCCGCCTTCAGCGCGGCGACCGCGATGCGGCCTTCCTCGGAGCCGGTGACGTACACGACGGGGGGCGGATCGGGCAGGCGGCGGAGCGCTTCCAATGTTTCGAGACCGTCCATGCCGGGCATGTAATGATCGACCGCGATCAGGTCGAAGCGTTCTGCCGCCGCCTTGACGACGCCTTCGGACCCGGTTTCGGCGACGGTCATCCGGTAGCCGCGGCGTTCCAGGGCACGCGCCGCCAGCCGCCGGATGCCGGCGTCGTCGTCGATGTAGAGGACGCGCGTTTCGCTCACTCGGCCTCGGGAACCTGGATCACCGACAGGAACAGCCCGAGCTGGCGGATCGCCTGCGCGAAACTCTCATAGTTGACCGGCTTGGTAATGTAGACGTTGCAGCCGAGATCGTAGCAGCGCTCGATCTCGACCTTGTCGTCGGTGGTGGTGAGCACGACGACCGGCGTGCGCTTTAGCGGGCTGCCCTCCGCCTTGATCCGGGCGAGGATGTCGGTGCCGCTCATGTCGGGCAGATTCAAGTCGAGCAGGATCATCGCCGGGCCGCTTTTGGCGGGGCCATCGGCGGCGTTGAACAGGAAGTCGAGCGCGGTGGTGCCGTCGGTGAAGTGACGGATATCGTTCAGGATACCCGCGCGGCGAATGTTCTTCTCGATGAGGCGGGCATGACCCTCGTCATCCTCGATCATCACGATGCCGACGGTCTTGTGATCGTTCATGCTGCGTCCTGGATGGTCATGTGGGTCGGCAGGTTGAGCCGGAAGGTCGCGCCGTCGCCGAGCGTCGACTGCACGTCGATCGTGCCGCCGAGACGATAGGCGAGTGCGCGGACATGCGCGAGTCCGATGCCTTCGCCCGGCTGGTCCTGCGCGCCCGAGCGGCGGAACAGGTCGAACACGCGCTGGTGATCGCGTGGATCGATGCCGCGGCCATTGTCGACCACCGAAAGGATGACGCGGCCGCGTTCGGTATGGCCGTTCACGACGATCTCGCCGGGGCGGCCTGGTTTCAGATACTTGGTCGCGTTCTCGATCAGGTTCGACAGGATCTGTTCGAGCGCGAGGCGATCGGTGACGATTCCCGGCATCGGCCGCTCGACGCGCACCACCGCACCGCGATCGTCGACGATGTGCTGCATCGCACCGACGATCGTGTCGACCAGTTGCGCGGGGTCGATATGCTCGGGCGCGATCGTTCGGCGGCCTTCGCGCGCGAGCTTGAGGATGGCGTTGATCAGCCGATCCATCTTCTGCGTCGAGGTGCGGATGAAGCCGATCGCCTCGGGCAGGTCCTCGCGCGCCGCCAGTCGTGCGTCTTCCGTCAGGATGTGCGGCGCCCCGGCTTCGGCGCGATCGACCAGCTCGGCGAGCGGCACCGCGGCGGCGGCAAGTTCGGCAGTGAAGCCCATCACGTTCACCAGCGGCGAGCGCAGGTCATGGCTGACGATATAGGCGAAGCGCTGGATCTCCTCGTTCGCGCGGCTGAGGTCGGCGGTGCGTTCCACGACCTGCTCCTCGAGCGTCTCGTTGAGGGTGCGCAGGCTGTCGCGCGACGCGGCGAGGTCGGCGGTGTAGCGGCGGATCAGCAGGACCGCGAGGATCGCGACGATCAGCAGCAGCGCCGCGGCGAGCCCGGCGAC
This sequence comes from Sphingomonas sp. PP-CE-3G-477, assembly GCF_003050745.1. Taxonomy (GTDB): domain Bacteria; phylum Pseudomonadota; class Alphaproteobacteria; order Sphingomonadales; family Sphingomonadaceae; genus Sphingomonas. The sequence goes on from NZ_QAOF01000010.1 coordinate 86,904, forward strand.
CGAGAGGAACAGAGCGCTGGTGCGTTGCTGGCGTTCGGTGCGGATCGCGAGCAGGCGGACTTCGTCGGCGGCCATCGCCTGGAGGCGGTAGCGGATGCCGCGCATCAGCGGCACGCTGGCATCGACCGCGAACCGGCGCTGCGCCTCGGCGATCCGACCCGACGCGACCAGGGTCATCGACTGCGTCCGGAGCGCACGCAACTGGACGAAGCGCGGCTCGATCAGCGCGAGGCGCGCGACCTGGTTGGGGTTGTCGCGGGTCAGGTGGCGCAGCTTGCGGATCGACGGGACGAGATTGCCCGCGGTCCGCGCATAGGCGGTCGCGAACAGCGGCTTGCCGGCGAGGATGTAGCCGCGCCGCGCCGTCTCGGATTGCTCCATCTGGATCTGGAGCGTCGCGACGGCCTGGCGAACGTCCTGCGTGTGCAGGATCTCGGCGGTGTAGGTGCGGTTGCGGACGGTGATCCAGCCGATCGCGATCGCGGCAGCGGCCAGCGCGATGAAGCCGAGCGTCATAAACGCGACCAGCCAACGTGCGACTCGCCCCTCAGACGAGGGCAGTTTCAGACGTACGCGCACCATAGGGCTTGCGGTGTAGGCGGGCGGAAGTCGTTACGCCAGCGATACTGACGCGTCCGCGAGCCTAAGCATATTGATCTAGAGCAGCAGATCCTGCGCGCTCGCCTTGCCGACGCGACCGCCGCCGCTGCGCCGGTCCATTTCGTGGTTCGCTGTGAAGCGGATATCGGGATCGCGGTCGGTCATGAACGCCATCAGCGTCTCGTGATCGAGTTCGGACCATTCCTTGCCGCGGTCGGGGCCGTAGCGGACGCGCGGGATCAGGCCGGGGTCGCGCGACCATTCGACGAGCTGCGCGAAGCTCGCCTCGTTGAGCATGTCGCGCAGGTGGAACGCGGTGACGTAGGCGTCGGGGAACGCGCGGTGCGCGGGGAGGCCGCGTTCGTGCTCCATGCCGTGCGGCTTGCGCCAGTAGCGCAGTACCTGGTTCGAGAAGCTGGGCGAGTCGGGCCAGAGTCGTAGCGCGCATTTCCAGGTGCAGATCCATTCTGCGTCGCGGGTGAGCGCGGGGGTGCAGAATTTCTGCTCGAAATCGGCGCGGTGCGCGGCGAGTGCGAGCCGGCGCGGCCACGGGTCGAGCACCTGGCGCGCACAATCATGCCAATACGGCGCGTCGGCGACATGCTCGTCGAGGATGTGGTGGATCGCTTGAGTCACGGGCGGGATCAGTCGACCGGGATTGACGAGCAGGCTGCCGCCTTCGCCGTAGATCTCCCAGCGTCCGTCCTCGCCGAGCGCGACGTCCTGCCAGCCGATCTCGCACACGCCGTGCGCGGGCGGGGCCGAGCCGGTGGTCTCGAGGTCGACGACCCGGATCATCTGGGGCTGGGGTTTGGGCTTGGGATAGGGGGGCGCCATGCCCGCCATGTGGGGACAAAAGCGCGCTTAATCCAGCGCGTATGAGTCATCCACGTCGAGTTCGCGGACGCCGCGGCGCTGGCGGGCGCGGTCGACCAGTTTCCGCAGGCCTTCGCGACGGTCCCGCGCCATCGGGATATCGCGGAGCGTGAACTCGCCGCCGCTGGTCGTGCGATCGCTCGAGGTGAGGATGATCGTGCCAATGTCGGTCATCTGGTTGAGGAGGGAGTAGCCGAGGCGGACGTCCTTGATCCGGTAGAGTTCGATCTCGTCGATCGTCTTGAACAGGATGCCGCGCTTGATGATCAGGCGCTGGTCGGTGATTTCGTAGCTGGCGCTGCGGTTCTTGAGCCAGCGGACGCCGATGATGACGAAGCCTACGCCGACGAGACAGGTGAGGAGGGTGCCCCAACCGGCAAAGCTGCCGAGCAGCCAGCGGCGCGTGCTGGAGCGGAATTCGTCGACTGGGCGCTCCACGTGGGGACTCCTTGGGGTGGTGGCGGGACGGTAGGCTGGGGTGGTGGCGAGTCAATCATGTGTGGCTGCAGTCCGTTTAACGCCGCCGCTCGCCACGTCGTCATCCCCGCGAAGGCGGGGATCCATATCCTCCGAACGGTTGCGATTCTTTTGCGAGGCCAGCCAGTCTGGGTTCCCGCCTCCGCGGGAATAACGGGGGAGGGGGCGGCACCACACTGCTCGCCGCGAGGTGCTCGTCTAATTTTGGGAGCGCCCTTTCCATCAGCACCTCCCCGGCGGAGGCCGGGGTCCAGTTGGGGGACGTTGCTAACGGAGCGGAGCGCTTCGTTACATCCACCTTTCCAGCTGGGCCCCGGCCTTCGCCGGGGTGGTGCAATTCTCGCGGTTAGCGTCGCGTTACACCGCCTGCCAACAGGTGCGCATCTACCTCGGTTAGCAGCGCATCGAGCGCCGCCTGGTCCTTTGCCTCAGCCCGCACGGTCAGCATCGCCTGCGTGTTCGAGGCGCGGAGGAGCCACCACCCGTTGGCGGTCGTCACCCTCGCACCATCCGTGAGGTCCATCGCCACACCCTCGGATTTCAACCGCGCGATCACCTCGTCGACCACCACGAATTTCCGCGTGTCCTCAACTGGAAAGCGCAGGTCCGGCGTCGCCACCAGCGTTGGCATCGCGTCGCGCAGTTCGGTGAGCGACCGCCCCGACAGATGGACCGCGCGGATCAGCCGCACCGCCGCGTAGTGCGCGTCGTCGAACCCGTAATAGTCGCCGGCGAAGAACAGGTGGCCGCTCAACTCGCCGCCGATCGGCGCGCCGGTGCGGGTCATCGCGGTCTTCATCAGGCTGTGGCCGGTCGGAGCCATCACCGGCTTGCCGCCCAGTTCCGCGATTCGGTCGAACAGCGCTTGGGAAGACTTCACGTCGGCGACGATCGGCGCGCCGGGGTGCTCGCGCAGCGCAGGCTCGACCAATATGGAGAGAATCTGGTCGCCCCAGATCACGCGCCCCAACGCGTCGACCGCGCCGATCCGGTCGCCGTCGCCATCGAAGGCCAGTCCGAAATCGAGGTTCTTTTCCGCGACCAGGCGTTTCAGATCGGCGAGGTTCGACTCTTCGGTAGGATCGGGATGATGGTTGGGAAAATTGCCGTCGACATCGGCGAAGATCACATGATGCTCACCCGGCAGCAATTGCACGAGCTTCTCGATCACCGGGCCGGCGGCGCCGTTCCCCGTGTCCCAGCCGATCCGGTACGCACCGCCCGCATAGCCGGCCATCAGCCGCCCGACATAGGCGTCGAGAACGTCCGCGGTCGTCACTTCTCCCGCGCCTTCGCTCCACGCGCCCGATGCGGCGAGCGCGGCGAGGTCCTGGATGTCGTCGCCGAAAAATGGCGCGTGGGCGTGCACCATCTTGAAGCCGTTATATTCGGGGGGATTGTGGCTGCCGGTTACCTGGATGCCGCCGTCCACTTCTAGCGTCGCTTCGGCGTAATAGAGCATCGGCGTGGAGCTGAGGCCGATGCGGACGATGTCGACGCCGCCTGCGACGAGGCCGGAGACGAGCGCGGCTTCGAGTTCGGGCGAGGAGTTGCGGCCGTCATAACCGACCGCGACGCGCGTTCCGCCAGCGGCGCGGATGCGGGTGGCGAAGCCTCGGCCGATCGCCACGGCGTCAGAGGGGCCTAGCGCTTTGCCGACGATCCCGCGGATGTCGTATTCGCGGAGCGAGGTCGGGTCGAACTGGTGGGTCATGGGCCTGTCTTTCCGTCCGTGCTGAGCTTGTCCTTCGACTTCGCTCGGGACGAACGGCGGTTTGAGGTTAGCGCGCGCGCTTCAGAAGGAGGTCGCGCGCCGCATTCACGCGCCGGGTCAGGTCGGTCGAGCCGCCGCGGTCGGGGTGGACCGAGGCGATTAGGCGGCGGTGCGCGCTGCGGATCGCGTCGGCGTTGGCGTTGCTGTCGATGCCGAGGATGGAGCGCGCTTCCGCTTCATCCGTCACCACGCGCTGCTTGGGCTTGGGGCGAAGGTAATGCCAGGCCAGCCAGATGAAGACGGCGGCGACGATCCACTTCACGCAGCAACGCCCGGCGTCTGTTCCGCCATGACCTCGGGCAGCTGCAACGCCGCCATCATCTCGCGCAGTTCCTGGCGCGCGGCGACATGGCCGAGGCCCATGCTGCCGAATTCCTTGGCGTCGATCATCGTCAGGCCGGCGGGGAACATCTCGCGGTAGATCACGCGCTCGCCGAGTCCCGGGATGATCCGGAAGCCGACGCGCTTGGCCAGTTGAGCGAGTGCATCCGACACGCGGCGCATGTTGCGCGCCTCGATGTGCTGGAGGCGGTTGCGCAGCACGACCCAGTCGATCGTCGTGCCGTCGGCGCGTGCGCGCTGCTTCCGCGCATCCCAGATCAGTTCGGAATAGAAGCTCGGGCGCGTTACCTGATACGTCTCGGGATCGACCTGGCCGATCAGGTCGAAGTCGACGAAGCTGTCGTTCATCGGCGTGACCAGCGTGTTCGACAGCGCCGCGGCGGTGCGCGCGAACGGATCGTCGCGGCCCGGCGTGTCGACGACCAGGAAGTCCGAGCCTTCGCAGAGCGAGTGCCAGAGGTCCTCGAACTGGTCCTCGCTCTGGTCGGACAGCGTCGCGTGGCGCGGCATCGGCAGCACCGAGCCGTTGCGCCTTATCGTCTCGGCGCGGTTGTCTAGATAGCGGCCGACGGTGCGCTGGCGGTGATCCAGATCGAGACACGCGACGCGCGCACCCTTCGCGGCGAGCGCGATCGCGACGTGCACCGCGGTCGTCGACTTGCCGGTGCCGCCCTTCTCGTTGGCGAACACGATCACGTGCGTCGAAGCTTGGGGTGTATCCGGGCCCGTGGCCAACGCGCGTTTCCTTATTGATCGTAACAGTCACCCTTCATAGAAGCCGCGACCGCACTTATCGAGTAGGAGTTTCACGTGGACACCGTCCGGGACCTTAATGCGTTGCGCGACAGCGTCGCCGCCTTCCGTGCGGCGGGGCAGCGCGTCGCGCTCGTCCCGACGATGGGCGCGCTCCACGCCGGCCATGTCGCGCTGATCGAAGCGGCGAAGCGGCCTGGGACGAAGGTTGTTGCGTCGATCTTCGTCAACCCGACGCAGTTCGGGCCGAACGAGGATTTGTCGCGCTACCCGCGGCGCGAGATGGCGGATATCCGGATGCTCGACGAGGCCGGGTGCGACCTGCTCTGGCTGCCGTCGGTCGAGACGATGTATCCCGATGGGTTCGCGACGTCGGTGCGCGTGTCGGGCGTCAGCGACGGCTTCGACGGCGCCTCGCGGCCTGGCCATTTCGACGGCGTCGCGACGGTCGTGTCGAAGCTGTTCAACCAGGTTGGGCCCGATGCGGCGTATTTCGGCGAGAAGGATTACCAGCAGCTCGCCGTCGTCCGGCGGTTCGTGGCGGATCTCGATTTCGCGATCGATATCGTCGGGGTGCCGACGCAGCGCGACGACGACGGGTTGGCGATGTCGTCGCGCAACATCTATCTCGACGACGAACAGCGCAAGCAGGCGGTGGCCCTGCCGCGCGCGCTGGGCGTCGCCGCGCGGGCGATCGCGAAGGGCGAGGACGTCGACTCGGTGCTCGACGATGCGCGGACGACGTTGGTCGGGGCGGGATTTACGATCGATTACGTCGCGCTGGCGGATGCCGAGACGCTGGCGGAGAACCCCGCGGCGGAGCGTCCGCGGCGGTTGCTGGCGGCGGCGCGGATGGGCGCCACGCGGTTGATCGATAACATCGCGATCGAGTTGTAAAGAACGCGCGTTAACCCATTAACCATTTCGTAGCCCGAATCACTGCACTCTGTCCTCACGAACATTGGGGGCAAGACCATGGGCAGCAGTTTCAAGACCGCGAATATTACGATCGAACGTCGTCTGGCGGATGCCGCGCGCGGCGACGACCGGGCGTGTTACGAACTGGGGATGGTGTATTCGACGGGGACTTCGGGTGTCGTCCTCGACCTGATCGAGGCGCATAAGTGGTTCAACCTGGCGGCGGTGTCGGGGAACATCGCCGCGCAGGAATGTCGTGCGGAGATTGCCGAGGATATGACGGCACGGGAAATCTCGGTGGCGCAGCGTGCTGCGCGAGATTGGATGCAGTTGACGCAACGCCGGGCTGCTTAATCCTCCCCGGAACGGGGAGGGGGACCGTTCGCCGCTTGGCGAAGGGTGGAGGGGGATCACCGCGGGCGTAGCGTTCGTGGGGCTTACCTTACGCAGCGGTGCTTTTGGGGAAGCCCCCCTCCACCATCCTTTGGATGGTCCCCTTCCCCTTGCAGGGGAGGATTAGGCTTCGGCTTTCTTCTTTGGCGCGGCTTTCTTGGCGGGGGCCTTTTTAGCCGGCGCCTTCTTTGCCGGAGCCTTCGCTTCAGCCTCGTCCTTGGCCACTGCTGTCTTGGCCGGAGCCTTTTTCGCCGCTGGCTTCTTGGCGGGCGCTTTCTTCTTCTTCGTTGCTGGTGCGGCGGCCGCGCGTGCGTCGATCAGCGACGCCGCTTCCTCGAGCGTCAGCTGATCCTTCTCGATCGACTTGGGCAGCGTCGCATTGGTCGTGCCGTCGGTGACGTACGCACCGTAGCGCCCCTCCATCAGCTTGATCTCCGCCTCGGTGCGCGGATGGTTGCCGAGCACCTTGAGCGGTGCCTGAGCCCCCCGCGCGGTGCGTCCGCCACCCGCGGCCGCTTCGGCGAGCTTCACCACCGCCGCGTTCATGCCCGTCTCGAACACGTCCGCCGTTGTTTGGAGACGCGCATATTTGCCCGCGTGCTTCAGATACGGGCCGAACTTGCCGATCGTCGAGATGATCGGCTCGCCGGTCTCGGGGTGGTTGCCGACCGTCCGCGGGAGCGACAGTAGCTTGACCGCCCACTCCAGGTTCAACTCGCCGATGTCCTTCGGGATCGACGCCATCTTGCGGTCTTCGCCTTCGCCGATCTGCAGATACGGGCCGAAGCGTCCCGACTTGCGCTCGATCGGCTGACCCGTGTCGGGATGCGTGCCGAGCGTCGACGGACCGGCGTCCGCCTCGGCGTCGCCGCCGGGTTGCGCGAAGCGGCGCGTGTATTTGCACTCGGGGTAGTTCGAGCAGGCGATGAACGCGCCGAACTTGCCGCCACGCAGCGCGAGCTGGCCCTCGCCGCAGTTCGGGCAGAGACGCGGATCGCCGCCGTCAGCCTTGGCGGGGAACAGGTACGGCGCGAGGAAGGTGTCGAGTTCGGCGGTGATCGCCGACGGCTGCTGCTCCATCACCTCGTTGGTGCGCGGCTTGAAATCGCGCCAGAACGCGTCGAGCACCGACTGCCACTGCGCGCGACCGCCGGAGACGTCGTCGAGTTCCTCCTCGAGTTCGGCGGTGTAGTCGTAGCCGACGTACTTCTCGAAGAAGCGTTCGAGGAATGCCGTCACCAAGCGCCCGCTCTCCTCGGCGAAGAAGCGGTTCTTTTCGATTCGGACGTACGCGCGGTCCTTGAGCGTCTTGATGATCGACGCGTAGGTGGACGGGCGGCCGATGCCGAGTTCCTCCATCCGCTTGACCAGCGAGGCTTCGGAGAAGCGCGGCGGCGGCTGGGTGAAGTGCTGCTCGGCGTCGACCTTCTTCTTGGCGGGCGCATCGCCTTCGCGCATCCGCGGCAGGCGACGGGCGTCCTCGTCGGCCGAGTCATCCGACCCTTCCTCGTACAGCGCGAGGTAGCCGGGGAAGAGCACGACCTGGCCGGTGGCGCGCAGGATGTTGCGGCCGGTGCCGTCGGCCATCTCGACCGTGGTGCGTTCCATGCGGGCCGACGCCATTTGGCTCGCCAGGGCACGCTTGAAGATGAGGTCGTAGAGGCGCGCATGATCGCCGCCGCCGGCCTTGTCCTTGCCGAAATCGGTCGGGCGAATCGCCTCATGCGCTTCCTGCGCGTTCTTCGCCTTCGACTGATATTGCCGCGGCTTGTCGGGGACATAGCTCGCGTCGAAGCGGTTCGCGACGGCGAGGCGCGCGGCGCTGATCGCGCTCGAATCCATCTGCACGCCGTCGGTACGCATGTAGGTGATCGTGCCGTCCTCGTAGAGGCCCTGCGCGATCCGCATCGTGTGATCCGCCGATAAGCCGAGTTTGCGCGAGGCTTCCTGCTGCAACGTCGACGTCGTGAACGGCGGCGGTGGGTTGCGACCGGCGGGCTTGGTCTCGACCGACTGCACCGAGAAATTGCCGTCCAGCACCGCCTGCTTGGCGCGCAGCGCATCGCCTTCGTTGCCGATCGAGAGGCGATCGAGCTTGTTGCCCTCGAACTGCGTCAGCCGCGAGGTGAAGGCGGTACCGTCATGCTCCATCTCGGCCGTCACCGACCAATATTCCTGCGGCTTGAAGACGTCGATCTCGCGCTCGCGCTGGACGATCAGGCGGAGCGATACCGACTGGACGCGGCCGGCGGACTTGGCGCCGGGCAGCTTGCGCCACAGCACCGGCGACAGCGTGAAGCCGACCAGGTAATCGAGCGCGCGGCGGGCGCGATAGGCGTCGATCAGATCGTCGTCGAGCTCGCGCGGGTTCTTCATCGCCTCGGTGACGGTGGCCTTGGTGATCGCGTTGAAGGTGACGCGCTCGACCTCCTTGGGCAGTGCTTTCCGCGCGCGCAGCACCTCGCGGACGTGCCACGAAATCGCCTCGCCCTCGCGATCCGGATCGGTCGCGAGGATCAGGCGGTCGGCGACCTTGGCGAGATCGGTGATCGCCTTCAGCTGCTTCGACTTGTCCGCGTAATTCTCCCACGTCATCGCGAACGCATCGTCGGGATCGACCGAGCCGTCCTTGGGCGGCAGATCGCGGACATGGCCGTAGCTGGCCAGGACGCGGTAATCGCTGCCCAGATACTTCTCGATGGTTTTGGCCTTGGCAGGCGATTCGACGATGACAAGCTGCATGGGGAAACCAGGGTCCTTACGTGTACGCGTACGAGGGTGACGGCGTCGGGGTAGCCGCGTCAACCCGCAGTGGGTTCAGAGTGACGTGCAAGAGGTGCGGTCGCGGGGGCCGGTTTTCCAGAGGAGCAACCGCGGCGAGGCTGCGATACTCCGTGTTTAGCGTAGTCTCTGCGATCGTCTCCATCGAGGATCGACGCATGCCCGGACCCGCCAGCGGCCCGGTACCGTGTTCGTGCGAACCAGGGCCATCGGCCTCAATGCAGGGTATTTCCCGGATTAATTGATCCAGGTTCGTCAGTTACCGCGATGATATGATAAGAAGTCATCAAACCTTACGTCTGTGTTCTACCGATGCGGCCGTACGGTGCGTGGTAGTCGAGACCGTGAACCTGTCGACGTTGCGGAACGGCTCGGACGGATTTCGCCGGGCATACTGGTTCCCCACGCGGATCGCGTCCTTTCGCGCAGGGATCGACGTCCGGCGGGAACTTCACGGCGCGGTGACGATCGTTCGACGGTCTCTCATCACCGAGGCGGGAGAGGCATCGTGACCAACGACGCCTTGACCGTTGCTCGGTGGAAATGCTCGTTTCTTGCCAAGCGGATCGTCGCGTTGCGCGAGCAGGTCGCGCAGTCGTCCGTGCTCGACGAGATAAAGCTGCACCAGAACGAGCTGGACGTCTTGATCGCCACGATCGCGCGGGATTGCGGCGAGGATACAGCGACCGGCGATCCGCAAGCCGACCCAGGCGAGGACGTTTCCGCAGTCCCTGCTCCTGCCGCCGCCCCGGGACCGAGACTGGTCGGTTAGGTCAGCTGAGGCTCGCCCGGCCGCCGGCATGGCGTTCGAGGCGGCCGCCCAGTTCGAGTTCGAGCAATACGGTGTGCATGACCGCGGGGCTCAGGCGCGACTGGCGGATGAGCTCGTCGATCGCGACGGGGACGGGGCCGAGCAGGTCGGTGATCCGGCGGCGGTCGGTGTCGCTTACATCTTCGGGGGGCGAGGCGGCGTAGGCGTCGATCGGGGAGCGGACCGAGCGCGGGTCGAACGGGCGGATCTGTTCGAGGATGTCGGCGGCCGATTGCACTAGCGTGGCGCCTTCGCGGATCGGCGATGGTGCGCAAAAAACTCGGGTCGCTGCTTACCACTGAACGTCCGCTAACGCCGGTGGGTTCAACGGGTGGCTGCAACATGCTGGGCGAACATTTCAGCCGGTGTCTGATACATCAAGGTCTTTCTGGGGCGCTCGTTGAGCTGGCGAGCGATGGCGCTGAGTTTGGCCTGGCTGTGGA
>NZ_QAOF01000011.1 GCF_003050745.1 Sphingomonas sp. PP-CE-3G-477
GCGAAAACCGAAAAACCCATAGACCAGCATTTGCGGCCCGCGGCTTCATGCTTTGGAGGATATCGTACATCTACCGATGCCCGATTTCCTTCACACAACCGGACTCTCAGCAGCTACCGGACGCTTACCGAAACGGGACGTCCATTCGTCTTAAACGGCGGACGACGTGGGCGGGCAAACGACCTGACAAAACCCGTGCGCCTGATCGTCAGCCTCAGTCGCTTCTTCGAGCAATTGCGAAAATCGCGGTAGATCGCGGCAATCGCGCGGCTCACAGAAATTCCAAGCTGGGTTCCGAGCGGCGAAGTTGAATTTGGAAAGCCCGTATGGCCTCTCATCCGCTGGGCTCAGATCGGCACGTCCTGTCGATCGACACTAGTGAAGCCATAGGTCCTGTACCGGCTTTCCACCTTGCGACCGGAGATCGTGATGTCGGTATACCCCTCCGGCGTGCCGAGGAACGATCCGCGCCAGTCCGCGCCGGCGACGGCACCGGTCGTGATGAAGGATATCCCATTGAGCTCGATCCGCTCATAGACGTGGCTGTGCGCCTGGAGCACGGCGAGCACATCATAGTCGCGAAGGATGCGCAGCACTTCCCGCCCGTTGACGACGAACGTCCAGTTGTGCGGGGTGTCGAGCCAGGATTCGGGTTCGTAGCACTGCATCGCGGTGACGAGCGGGATGTGCGTCACCACGACGATCCGCGTACCCTTGGGTTGCGCCGCGAGATCCGCACGCAACCATGCTCGTTGGACGGCGTCGACGCGGCCTTCGTAATTGCGGTCGGCGGTCAGACCGATCGAGTCCAGCACGACGAAATGCACGCCCTTGTGGTCGAACGCGTAATAGCGCGGCCCGAGCCGATCGATGTAGAACTGCTTGCCGTAATCGGGCGCCGACGGATCGATGCCGCTCTTGGGGAAGACGCCCAGGCAGTCGTGATTGCCGATGACGTGGTGGATCGGCTTGCGCAGGTGTGCGCGTTCGGTGCGCTGATAGAGATCCATCAGCAGCGTCGCACGCTCCCGCCCCGTCTCGAGCGCATCCTCGACATGGTCGCCGCCCAGGATCACGAAATCGACGGGCGATGCGGAGATCTGCTCGAAGCACTGCGCGCAAGCGCGATCCGCGCCCAGTTCCGGCCGGATGTGACAATCGCCCACGAACGCGAAGCTGAAGCTGTCGCCGCCACGTACCGGCTCGGTCGCCGCGGCCCGGGCTCCCAGGGGAACGAGCGGCGCGCCAAGAGCGAGCTTCAGGAGATTGCGGCGTTCCATGGGGCACCTGTCGACAGGAGGAAGAGGGGGAATTCCCGACACGCGGCAACGGTCAAAATTGGACGCGGACGGTGCCGAACACCTGGCGCGGGGCGGCGGTTTGGAGCGCCGTGTACGTGCCGTTCGGATCGGACGTGACGAAACCGGCGGTCCCGGTCGACGCGATGTATTTCTTGTCGAACACGTTCGTCAGGTTGAACTGGACGTCGAACATCCGGCTGAACCGATAGCCTGCCGACAGGTTAACGTTGACCGCGCCGAGCAGCTTTGCGTCGTTGAGATAGCTGTAATAGCGGGCGCTGCGGTAATGCGCGTTGACCCCGCCCCAGATCGTGCCGTCGTCGTAGATGAGCTCGGCAGTGCCGACGTTCCTGGGCGACGCGACGACCTGCTTGCCCTTGGTGGCGACGAGCGCGCCGCCGAGCGGCTGGACATCGTCGTCATAGGTCGCGTCGTTATAGGCATAGCTGCCGTAGAGCGACCAGCCGCGCGCAAACTTCCAGTTGGCGGCCGCTTCAGCGCCCCTAGACGAGACGCCGCCGACGTTCTGGAGCACGTTCTGGTTGCCGACGATGGTCGCGCTGATCGACGAGGCGAGCAGGCGGTTGGAGAACTTCACGTAATAGCCGGTCAGTGAGAGCTGAAGATTACGATCGTGGAAGCGATAGCCCGCCTCGAACGTGTTGGTCATCTCGGGCTTAAGGTCGCTGCGGATGAAATCGAACCCGGCCTGCGAGCTGCTCGAGAACGGGCCGCTGGAGGTCGACGCGACGAACGCCGCCATGTTGCGGGTATAGTCCGCGAACACCTCGTTGTTCTCGTCCAGCGTGTAGAGCGCGCCGACGGTCGGCAGGAACCAGTTCTTGGCCTGGATCGAACCGTCGATCGGCTTGGTGCTAACGACGCTGTGCGCGCGGTTGGTCGAGACCACACCCTTCACGCCCGCGTTCAGCCGCAGCGCGTCGGTCGCCTGCCACGTGTCGCTGACATCGAGCTGGACGGTGTTCGTGACGTATTCGTTGTAGAAATTGGTCTTGAATGGATTGGTGTAGAATTGCTGGAACTCGCTCGGTGCGACGCCCTTCTGCAGGCCGTAGAGATACGAACCCTGATCGAAGGCATTGCGTTCGTACCAGATGCCCCCTTCGATCTTGTGATCGCCGGCGGCGAACTTGAGCCCCGAGATCACGCCCTTCCGGTTGATCGCGTAGCGGAGCGCGGACACCGAGACGGGCGATCCACCAAACGCGGCGGGCGTCGCGTCGTAGGGGCTCGCATAGGTGCCGATACCCTTGTCGAGATGGATGTAGCCGGTCGTGAAACCGCTCAGCCGGGCCCCGAGCGCATAGTCGAGCTTCTCGTACGCCAGCAGATCGCGCCGTACGCCGCCGCCCTGATAGATCGTATCGTCCGCGGCTGCGAACGGTGCCGGCGGGGTGCCGCCGTTCTGGACGATCGTCGCGAGTTGCTCGGCCAGCGCAAAATCGCGGATGTTGTCGAACCTGTAGCCATAGGTCTTGAGGCGGGCGAGCGAGACGTCGTTGTAATCGTCCTCGCGCCGGTCGATCAGGTTGAGGAACGTGGTCGACTTGACCGCGTCGCCAAGCGGCTGGACATATTTCGCGTTGAACTGGTCCTGCACCTGCTTGCCCCAGCCACGCCATTTGCCCTGACGGTCATGCGCGTAGGACACCGCCAGTCGCCCGCCCCACGGCAGCTCGCCGCTGTTGACGCGGGCAAACGAGCGCCACGAATTGGCGCTGCCGTAGCTTTGCTCGAGATCGATACCGAGTTTGTCGGTGGGGTCGATCGAGGTGAAATCGACGGTGCCGCCGATGTTGCTGGTCGAGGCTGTGCCGAGCGCGCCGCTGCCTTGCGCGAGCGTCGCGGCGCCATTGTTCTCGCTGAGCAGCCCACGGTTGATCGAAAGGCCGTTGTTGTTGCGGTACTGCATATTGCCGAGCGGCACGCCGTCGAGCGTGAAGCCCATCTGGTCGGTGAGGAAGCCGCGGATCGAGAGCTGAGTCGCCGCCTCGTACGTGCCGTGTGCGTCGGAGGAGTCGAAGTTCACGCCGGGCAACCTGCCGAGCGAGCGCAACGGCGACGAGCCGCCGGTCAGCTTCGCCATCGCCTTGGCCGACACCGTCTGCACCTGGCGGGACTGGCCTTGGCCGAGCACGACAATATCCTGCCCGGGCGTACTGGCGGTCGCAGCATCGGTGGAGTCCTGCGGCGTTTCGACCGAGGTGACCTTCAGCGATATCATCGAGGGGGTTTCCTCGGCGATCATCAGCCCCTGCCCCGCGATCAGACGGCGCAGCGCCTCGCCGCGCGTGAACCGACCGCGCAACGCTGCCGAACGACGATTGGCGATCGCGTCGTAGGGAAAGCTGACATGCACGCCGGCTTGCCGGGCGAACGCGTTGATAGCGGTCGCCGTGTCGGACGCCTTGATGTCGAACGCGACGCTGGTCGCCTGCGCCTGCGCGTTGGCGGCAACGGGTATCGCCACCGCCACGATGGCCGTCGTCGTCAAAAACCTGAACATGAAATCCCCGCATCGCACCGTGTGACGGACCAGGGATGGATGAGCGCGGACAAACCGCCATCGACCGCGAAAATAAACTTTATGCGCGGGTCAGGACTATCCCGCCAGACGGGCCCGCGGTCGCGCGGATGCCGAACGTACTGCGCAGCGCGCGAAGGAATTCCGCCGGCCTGGTGGTCGCGAAACTGCCGCCCACACGGAGCCGCGACAGCGCGGGATCGCCGATCACGATCTTGTTAGGCAGATACCGGTTCATCTCCGCGACCGCATAGTCGAGGCTTTCGCCGTTGAGCACCAACGTGTCGTGCTGCCACGCCGTGACCCCGCCGAGATCGTCGCGCGCCTGGACACTGACCTGCCCTGCCGTGACGAGCGCGACTTCGCCCGCACCGATGCGCACCGTCGATCCATCGGCGATACCGCCCGTCAGCACCGCCAGCTCGCACCCCGCACCGCGCAGCCGGACGTTGTACGCACCGGGGTCGAGCTGGAACTGCCCCCCCGGCGTCAACAACTGCAGGCGGTTGTCGGCTGCCAACCGCAGCGCAATCTCGCCGCGATCGAGCCAGAGACGTGCAGGCGCACCCGTCCGCCAGTAGACGCGACTATCGGTGTTCAGATCGAGCGAGATGCCAGTCGTCACCGCGACCGCCATCCGCTGACCGACCCGCGTCTCCGCCATATCGCGCGCCGCAGCGCGGTAGGCGATTCCCCCGCCGACCACCGCGACACCGACGATCGAGCCGGCAGCACGTAGGAGCTGGCGCCGGTTCGGCCGCGCGACGGTTTTCGCCGCGGGCTGGGCTTCAGGCGAAGCCCTCGTCTCGCCCCGTGTGCCGCGCAGGCCATCGAGATCGCGCCACGTCCCGGCGACCTCCGCAAAAGCCACGGCATGGCGAATGTCGGCGTCGCGCCACGCTTCGAATGCCGCGACATCCGCCGATCCCGCGTCGAGCGCGGCCAGCCAGCCGGCAGCCTCGTCGGTCAGGTCGGCATGACGCTGCGGAATGTCGGAACGGCCTGGCACGCTTCCTCCGCCTGCGCTTCGTTATCGCGCCGGGCTCTCGTGATGAGCGCCAGCCCCTTAGCGATGTGCTTTTCCACGGTCGAGACCGATATGCAAAGCGCTTCGGCGATGGCGCCCGGCGTCATCCCCTCGACCTTCCGCATGCGCAGGACGCGCGAGCATTGCGCGGGCAGCGTGTCGATCAGGTCGAGCAGGCGTTGCAGTTCGGATCGCCCCGACGCGATTGCAAAGGCGTCGGGCGCCGGGTCCGCGACACCCAGCATGTCGAGCGACGCGAGCATGTCGATCCGCACCACGTTCGCGCGACGCAGTCGTTCGAGCGCAAGATTGTGCACGATCGTCAGGACGAAGCCGCGCGGCGTGACGATCGCGCGGTAATCCGGCGTCTTGAGGACCCGCGCATAGGCATCCTGAACCAGATCCTCGGCATTGTCGCGGCCGCACAGATACGCCGCTTTCGCGCGATAGGCCGGCGCATGCGGTAGCACCTCTGCGAGAAACCACCGATCGATGTCACGCAGCTAGCTCAACACATGCTCCAGACGCTATGCTGGGCCGCTTAGAGCCGTATTCTTACACGACGGGGACAGCGTCCTTGGGGCAATTCGACAAATCTGTGCGGCGTTTAACAACTTCCGCCATTCTTCGTGTCGGCTGCAAAGGTGAAGTAGGCCGGCCTAGGCTCGGCCGCGTCCGACGCGATCGTCCGACCGGGCGCCAATCGTCCGGCGCTAACCCCAGAACGTCTTGCGATCCTGGAGGTCGTCGTACGCCTCGGCTGCGGCGTCGATGATCTTCGATTTCTTGCGGTGTGCCAACAGGCTCCTGGCACCGGGTTCGTCCCGCAGGCCCAGCCGGTCCAGAACCGTCGGCGCCGTCGCCATATCGTTAAGCGCGCCGAGCTGATCCTGCAGCTTTTCCAGCGACTTCAAGAACTTTCCGTAGCGCCGCGCACGCTTCTTGCCCGGGAACAGGGAGCCGAAAAACTCCGCCCCGTAGCGGAGCCGTTTGGCGGCCTTGCGGACTTCATGCCGTTCCTCGTCCGCCTGAGTGGGAAGCGATCGACCACGCTTGCCGACGCGCCGACGCAGCTTGTGCAGCGTCTCCGCCGCGAACTGCCTTGCCGGCGCGTCCAGAGCATCGCGCATCGACGGGGCGGTGTGCCATGCCCCGCATACCAGCCACTCCGTCAAATCGAGCAACAGGGCGCGAACCCGGTCTGAGCTCAGCGCGGTGTCGACCGCGGCATAGGCGGCATCGCGCGCCCGGATGAGATCCTGGAACAGTGAGGCGCCAGGCTTCGCCTTCGCCAGCAACACGTCCAGGTCGCGCGCTTCGCCCAACACCGAGCCCAGCCAGCGCAACTCGCTGCGGAAATGCGGTACCTCGTCGCCGTCGAGCAAGGGCTTGAAGATCGAGAAGGCGGATCGCAGCCGACGCAACGCCACGCGCGCTTGGTGCAGTGCCTCGGCGTCGGCCTGGTCTAGCAGGATAGTCTCGTTCAGGCGGTATTGGCGTATGCACGAGCCGGCGACTGCCTCGAAAGCATCCGCCGCGGATGCGGTCCGGCTGAGCGCGACCCGCTCCGTCTTGCATGCCTTGGATATGGGACGAAGCAGGGCGTAGCCGCGCTCCGACTTGGTCACGATGCCCAGGCGGACCGGAAAATGTGCCGCTATCGTCTTGGCCAGCGCAAACAAGGCGGCGGGCTCTCCCCGCTTCAACTCCAACTCGAGCTCGCAGACCGGCGACTGACGATCACCCGCGGCGGCGTACCCACGATCCAACACCAGTTCGATCGACGCCTCGCCGTAGTCGACCATCCACGTCAGGCGCTCGACAGCGACCGTGAAGATCGGAGCGACGGTGCCGGCCTCGTCGCCCAGCAGCGCCGGAATGGGGGTCCGATCGTCGACGACCGGTGTCATGCCGGACACCTCCATTTCCCATTCGGACCGCGCGAAGAGGCCCGCCGCCTTCGCATCCGCGACCTTGATCGTCTGTGTCAGCGTGTCGCCGGACCGGCGGATGCGCAACGAGACGCCACCTTGCGAAAGCGCCAGATCGGGCGTGTCGAAATAGACGGCGTGCATTTGTCGCGTACTCGCCGGGCGATCGACCAAGTCGGACCCCGTAAAGGCGTTGGCCGACGCGGCATCCAATACCAGCTTCAGTTCGACTTCCTGTGCCACCGGATACCTTCCCGCAAAATCGCAACGCCTCGTACACGGAGCAACCTGCGATAGGTTTCGCTGGTTCCCGGATAGTCGCAAGCTCGGAAAGTCGCAGCCACTCTCAGTGGCTCGAAACGTTGGAGAACACGTTCATGACGATGACACCGGCGACGATCAGGCCCATTCCGGTCACAGCAGCGGCATCGAGCTTCTGACCCTGGAACGCCCATGCAGCGGCCGAAATCAGGACAATGCCGACGCCTGACCAAATCGCGTATGCAATGCCTGTCGGGATCGTACGCAGGGTCAGCGACAGGAAGTAGAAGGCAATGCCGTACCCGATGACGGTCACGACCGTCCAAGGCAGGCGGGTGAAACCATTCGACTGCTTCATGGCGGTCGTGGCACAAACCTCGGAGACAATCGCGATTGCTAGCATGAGATAGTTCATGCACGCCTGCTAGCACACTCAATGCGGTCAGATTTGTGACGCTTACTGCCTTTGGGGCGGGGCTGGCACAGCTCCGCCGCAGCCTCTCACCAACCCTTAGCGACGCCACGCCGGCAGCCACTCGTTCATTCGGGTTCGTGGAGACCCCAAGGTCGGTCCAACACCTTGCTCCACGACGAAACTCTCGTAAGCTCTGGCCTTTCGCATCGTCGTTGGCCCCTGCAGACCCCGGGCGCCAAACGGCTTGGCGACAGAGACAAAGGAATTCGAATGCGCGTCGGTGCCTGTCTGATCGCCCTGCTCCTCACCACCGCCGCCGCCGCTCAGACGCCCGGCGGCAGCGCCTATCATCGCGCGCCCGATGCTATCGCCAAGGCGCTGGAGACGCCGCCCACCCCCTTCGTCACCGTCAGTCCCGATCACCGGACGCTCGCGATCCTGGGGCGTGAGAACCTGCCGTCGATCGCCAATCTGTCTAAGCCGATCCTGCGGCTGGGCGGCTACCGCATCGATCCCGCCACCAACGGCCAGGCCGAGGTCCGCGTGCAATGGCTGAACGCGCTCAGCTTCAAGAACGTCGGCTCGGGCCGGACCGTCGCGGTCAAGCTGCCCGCCGGCTTGCGCTTCGCCGCACCCGATTGGTCGCCCGACGGCACCCGCGTCGCCTTCTACGCGCAAGAGGCCGACGGCCTGTCGCTATGGATCGCCGAGCGCGACGGCAACGCCCGCGCCGTTGCCAAAGGGCTGAACGGCACGTTCGGCACGCCCTTCGCCTGGATGCCGGACAGCAAGACGCTGGTCGCCAATACCGTGCCCGCCGGTCGCGGCGCCGCGCCCGTCGCAAGCAGCACTCCCACCGGCCCGGTGATTCAGGAAAGCGCCGGCCGCACCTCGGCGGCGCGAACCTACGAGGATCTGCTCGGCGATGCGCATGACGAGGCGCTGTTCGATCATTACTTCACCGGCCAGCTGGTCCGGATCGATCTCGCGGGCGCTGCGCAGTCGATCGGAACGCCGGGTCTGATCACCGAGTTCAGCGTCTCCCCGGACGGTCGCTACCTGCTGACCGAGCGGCTCAAGCGGCCGTATTCCTATCTGCTGCCCGCCAGGTTCTTCCCGACCGAGATCGCAGTGTCGACGATCGGCGGCCAACCGGTGAAGACACTGGTCGATCGCCCGCTCGCCGACGATCTGCCGGTCGATTTCGACGCCACCGTCAAGGGCCCGCGCGAGGCGATGTGGCGGTCCGACGCACCGGCGACGCTGGTCTGGGCGGAGGCACTCGACGGCGGCAATCCGCGCGCCAAGATCGCGTTCCACGACAAGGTGATGATGCAGCCCGCGCCGTTCGATGCGGCACCGGTCGAACTCGCGCAGACCCCGGCCCGTTATGCGGAGACACTATGGGGCGACGACGGTTTCGCGGTGGTCGTCGACCGCGAGTGGCGTACGCGCACCGAGCATCGCCTGGCCGTCGCGCCATCGCGACCGGGCCAGACGCGGACGATATCGACGCTCAACTATCAGGACCGATACGGTGATCCCGGCGAACCGATGGTCGAAGACAATGCCGCCGGCAAACCGGTGATGCGCTTCACGCCCGCGCATGACGGCGTGTACGTCACCGGCGACGGCGCGACCAAAGCGGGTGCGTTCCCCTTCCTCGCGACGATGCCGCTGGCCGGGGGCGAACACACGCGACTGTGGACCGCCAAGGCGCCTTATTACGAAACGGTCGTCGCCTTGCTCGACGAGCGCGGCCAGCGAATCCTGACACGGCGCGAAAGCGCGAAGCTAGCGCCTAACTACATGATCCGCGGCGTGAAGGGCGGCGGCGCCAAGGCCGTTACCGCCTTCGCCGATCCTGCCCCGGTCTTTGCCGGCGTCACGCAGCGCACGATCACCTATCCGCGCGCCGACGGACTGCCGCTGTCGGGTTCGCTGTATCTGCCCGCCGGCTATGACGCGAAACGCGACGGGCCGCTGCCGACGTTGCTGTGGGCGTATCCGGCGGAGTTCACCGACGCGAAGGTCGCCGGCCAGACGGTCGATCAGGGCAACCGGTTCGTCCGCCCGCGCGGTATCAGTCATCTGTTCCTGCTCACGCAGGGCTATGCGATCCTCGACAATCCCTCGATGCCGATCATCGGCGAGGGCGGCGTGGAGGCCAACGACACCTACGTCAAACAGCTACAGCAGGATGCGCAGGCCGCGGTCGACGCGGTGGTCAAACTCGGTGTCGGCGACCGCAGCCGCATGGCGGTCGGCGGGCACAGCTACGGCGCGTTCATGACCGCCAATCTGCTCGCGCATACCGATCTGTTCCGCGCCGGCATCGCACGATCGGGCGCCTACAACCGCACGCTGACGCCGTTCGGCTTCCAGGCCGAGCAGCGCACTTATTGGCAGGCGACGCCGACCTATACGGGAATGAGCCCGTTCACCTACGCCGACAGGATCAAGGCGCCGATCCTGCTGATCCATGGCGGCGCGGACGACAACAGCGGCACCTTCCCGATCCAGTCCGAGCGGATGTACGCGGCGCTGAAGGGCAACGGCGCGACGGTACGCTACGTCGTCCTGCCCAACGAGCCGCACGGTTATCGCGCGCTGGAATCGACCGAGGAGACGTTGTGGCAGATGACCGACTGGCTCGACAGCTACGTCAAGCCGAAGCAGACCGGATCGACGGTGGCGGCGGCCGCCGCGGAAAAGTGATCGATGTACCGGTGGCGGTCCGGAAATAGGGTGAGCGTCGTGATCGGCGAAGCCCGTTCCTTGGGCCATCGTATGTAGCCTCTGTGACTGGTATCGGCGATGCCAGTCACAGAGGTTGCTTCGAGCGTGCCGGCAGGCATGGTCACTGGTGAATTGCTGTCCTAGATGACGGCCCCATGATCGATAAGCAGACTTCCACCTCCATGCGCGCTGGCGAATTCGTCGCGTTCGTCGCCGCGCTGATGGCGGTCAACGCTTTGGGCGTGGACCTGATGCTGCCTGCGCTCGCCGACATCGGCCATCAACTTGCCATCACGACGGCGAACCACCGGCAGTGGATCATCACGGTCTACATGCTGGGCTTCGGTGCCGGACAGCTCGTCTACGGCCCGCTTGCCGACAGATATGGCCGCAGACCTATCCTCCTCATCACCCTAGCCGGCTTCGTGGCGGCCAGCATCTTCGCCGCGGGTTCGCAGACGTTCTCCGCGCTTCTCGGCGCGCGCGTGCTCCAGGGCCTCATGTCGGCCTCGACGCGGGTACTCGCGGTCGCGATCGTGCGGGACCGGTATTCGGGCCGCCAGATGGCGCGCACGCTCTCCGTCGCCCAGATGATCTTCTTCCTGGTGCCGATCATGGCGCCGAGCCTCGGCCAGGTCCTGCTCGCGTTCGGGCCTTGGCGCTTCATCTTCTATGCGCTGGCGACCTTTGCGGCGGTCGTCCTCGCCTGGTCCACGCTCCGCCTGCGTGAATCGCTGCCGGTGGAACGCCGTTCCCCCTTGTCGCGAGCCGCTCTTGGCCGCGCCTACCGATTGACGCTGACGAACCGGTTCTCCGCGGGCTATGCCGTGGCGGCGTCGATGACGTTTGGCGGCATCATCGCCTTCGTGTCCTCCGCCCAGCAGATATTCGTCGACGAGTTCCATGCGGGCGAACGCTTCACGATCCTGTTCGCCATCTGCGCCTTCTCGATGGCCTGTGCATCGTTTGCCAACAGCCGCCTCGTCGAGCGGCTTGGCACCCGCCTCATCTCGCAGTCCGCATTGCTCGCCCTGATCGCCTTGTCGCTGCTCCACCTGGTGGTGATCGGCGTCGGACGGGAATCGCTGGGGACGTACATGCTGTTCCAGGCACTCAGCATGACGTGCATAGGACTGTGCGGGTCGAACTTCGGTGCCATGGCGATGGAGCCGGTCGGACACATCGCCGGTACCGCATCCTCGATACAGGGCTTCATCACCAGCGTCGGGGCGGTGATCGTCGGCTCCATCATCGGGCAGGCCTATGACGGCACGACCTATCCGCTAGCGATCGGATACCTGGCGATCGGCGTCGCGGTTCTGGGCGTCGTGTACTTCACGGAAGGGCGAAGGCTGTTCCAGGCTCGACATGCTAGTGACACGCACGAGCCAGGGGACGGCTGACCCAAACCTGACATTCGCATCGAGTGGAGCGCCATCTCGCCAGAACACCAGGTCGGTACCGTCCCACCATTGTCAGCGGGGGTACGGCGACGCGGTGCATGGTCTCGCCGAGACTAACGGAAAGGAAGTCAGACCGGCCGAGCGGTGACGAACGGATCGCTGCACGTCATCCGACCGGGTGCGTCGATCCGCCCCGATACCCGGCGTAGATAGTTCGGGACCGTCCCGGCAACGACCGTGATGTCGTACCAGCCATAGCTGTTGCTCAGCGACCAGCTACTCTGCGCTTCGGCCAGCGTCACCGCGGTCTTCGCGCCCACGCGTTCAACATGCGCGACCAGCTTATGGGTGCGGTGCCCGTTGGGAAGGTGCAACGTCATCGCGGTGTCGGTCACGCGCCAGACGAGGCCGGATAAGGGCGCCGGGTCGTCACGATGCCCCGTGAAATGACGGTGGAAGCCGTTCGGGCCGAGCACCCAGAGGTCGTAGCGCCCCTCGCCGTCGAACGCCCAGCGCCCGTCCAGTACACGTCCGGGTTCGACCGTGAAACGGCGCGGCGCCTGGGTCAGGTCGGTCCGGTCGTAGACGTGGAAGACCGCAGCTTGGGCACCATCGACAGCGAACCGAAGCTGGATCGCGCCATCGACGATCGCCTCGTCGACGGTCAAGGCATAGGGCAGCGGGCGAGCGCGGCGAATGCCGGGTTCCTGCCAGGGCAATGCTACCCCGAGCGGCGCTTGGGGGCTTATCTGCCTGGGGATCGCCGCCGCGCGCACCGCATCGACGCGCGGATCGGGCATGGCGGCAAACGGGGCGGGATCCGCAGCGGTGAAGTCGAACGCCGAGGTCAGGTCGCCGCATACCGCTCGGCGCCACGGTGCGATATTGGGCTCGTGGAAGTCGAACCGGCGTTCGAGGAAGCGGATCACCGAGGTGTGATCGAACACCTGCGAATTGACCCACCCGCCCCGGCTCCACGGCGAGACGACGTACATCGGCACGCGCGGGCCTAGCCCATAAGCCCGGCCGCGATAGGCGGGGAGATCGAGCGCTGCATCGCCCTTGCTCGGGTGGCGGTGATAGCTGCCCTCGAGATCGACCGTCGATCCGCCGAGGACCGTGCCGTCGTCGGCATGCGAGGGTGGCGCCGGCGGCGGGACGTGATCGAAGAAGCCGTCATTCTCGTCGAACATGACGAGCAACCCCGTCCGCGCCCAGACCTTGGGGTCGGCGGTCAGCGCGTCGAGCACTTCGGCGGTGTAAGCGGCGCCTTGCGCCGGGCTCGACGGGCCGGGATGCTCGGAGCCCTTCGCGGTGGCGATGACGTAGGACACTTGCGGCAGTCGTCCGGCGAGCACGTCGGCGCGCAAGACGTCCAGTCCGCGCGTCGTGAGCGCGCGATCTCTTAATACGGCGTCGCCGCCACCTTGGTGCGCGTCGCGAAACGTAGCGAAACCGACCAGCGGGTTGTCGGTGAAATTGTCCGCCATGTCCTGGTAGATGCGCCAGTCGACGCCCTTCGCCTGCAACCGCTCGACCACCGTCGTCCAGCGATACGGCTCGGCAGCGCCGCCGTCCGCGGGGAAACTATCGTGCGAATTGCCGATCGCCGGACCGCCCAGCGTGCCGCCGGGATCGTTGGTGCCGCTCCACAGGAACAGGCGGTTTGTGTTCGTGCCCGTCTGGACCGAGCAATGATACGCGTCGCAGACCGTGAATGCCTCGGCGAGCGCGAATTGGAACGGGATGTCCTCGCGCCGGTAATGCCCCAACGCGCGCTGGCTCTTCGCCTCGGGCCAGTGCGCCATCCGCCCCTCGTCCCATCCGCGCTGCGCATCGGGCCAGCTATGCGGCGTACCCTCCATCCGCATCAGGTCGAAATTGGTGCGCGTGGCGAGGTGGAACGGCAGAACGGTGCGCGCACCGCCGGGTGCGGTCCGGTCGCGCTGATACCAGACCGGGTTAGGCTTCGTCGCATCCGACCCCGACGGGACCGGGATCGGCAACCGGTCTGCAAAGCCGCGGACGCCGCGCAGCGACCCGAAGTAATGATCAAAGCCGCGGTTTTCCTGCATCAGGATCACGACGTGTTCAACATCCATGATCGAGCCCGTCTTCACGTCCGGCGCGATCGCCGCCGCCCGCGCGATCGCTGCGGGAAACGCGGACAATGCCGCACCAGCAAGGCTGGCCCCGAGCAGCGTACGGCGAGAGACATCGGTCATCGGGGCAATCCACAGGAGAAGAGCATGATCCGCAAACGTCGGCGGACCATGCCCGTTTCAGATCAGAAGTCGAGCGACAGCGACGCGGTCACGGTCCGCGGCGTGCCCAGGAACGCCGAGCCGCCATCGGCACTCGACAGATAGCGTTCGTCGGTCAGGTTGGTCGCCTGCACCGTGAACGACACGCCCTTCAGCTGCTCGCTCACCGCCTCCAGGTCGGCGCCGACATAGCCGCTCACCAGCGTGAAGCTGCCGGCCTTGGCGACGCCACGCGTGTCGATGTTGCGGTCGCCAACGAACTTGGTGGCGATGCCAGCCTTGAAGATCGACTTTTTATAGTCCGCCGAGACCACCCACATCGTGCGCGGCGAATTGATCACCTGCTGGCCGGGCGTCACGCCGACATCGGCATCCTGCGCGGCGTTGCCAGTGCCGATATAGGTCGCGTGGTTGTAGGTGAAGCTGCCCGACAGCGTCAGCGGTGGCAGCACTCGGTAGGCCAGCGCCGCTTCGATTCCGCGGCTCTTCACCCCGCCGACGTTGAGATAAACGCTGTCCTGCTGCTCGAGATAATCGATCCCGGTGACGAGGTTCGACGAGATCGAGACGATCTGGTTCTTGAACTTGATGTCGTAGCCGGTCAGCGACGCCTGGATCCGCCCGGTGTTGTAGCGTGTGCCGATCTCGATGTTGTTCGCGGTTTCCGGTCGCAGGTTGCGGATCGTCTCGGGCGGCTGTCCGAGGGGGCCGTTGCCGATCGCTGCGAAGTTCTGCGAATAACCGGCGAACAGCTCCATGCCCTGCAACGGCGTCGCATAGGTCAGGCCGGCGTTGATCAGCGGATCGGAATGCGACTGGATCGACGTCGCGCTCAGATTGCCGAGCAGCTCGGTGCGGCTCTGGTCGAGGAAGAACTGCTTGACGCCGAGCCTTGCGGTGACCGGGCCATAGGTCACCGCGTCTTCGGCATAATACATCACTTCGTCGAGCCCGTAGTCGGTGCTGAACTGCACGTAGTACGGCGTGCCGTCAAAGGCCGGCCCGACCCGCGCGTTGGTGATCTTGTGCCAGTCGCGAAGCTGGTTGGCACGGCTGTGCTCGAACCAGAAACCCGCGCGGAACTGGTTCTGGACCACGCCGAAGTCATGCTGCCAGTCGACGTCGCTGGTGAAGCCCATGCGGTCGTTCTTGTAGTGGGTGTGGCGGTACGACATGACCGGGGTCGCGTTGGACGCATAACAGGTCGGCGAGTATTCGGCGGGCACGCCGCTGGTGCCGACGCACCCGGCGGTCATCGTCGCGGCCGCGCCGGTCGGCGTGACGAAGTAGATTTTGCCGAGCGCATCGCTTCCCCGCACGGTCGGACCACCGACAAATTCGCTCTCCGGATTGCCGACGCCATCGTTGCGCGCATCGACCAGATACGGCGGCGCGAAATCGCCGCGGCCGCGCATCCGGTGATAATAGCCCGCCGCCTGCAGCTTCACTTCGCCGAGTTCTGTACGGGCCTTCAGATACCCGAACAGGTTCTTCCGCAGCGCGCGCGACGTCGGGCGATAGGCCTGGTCGACGTACGGCAGCCCGGTCCAGCTGTCGGTATACGCGTCGTGGTTCGGATCGTTCGCGAACTGCGCGGGCGATACCGATCCGAACTCGGATTCATCCGCATCGTCGTACGAAACGAACCCTGTCAGGTCGACCGTACCGACAGGGCTCAACACCTTGGCGTCGATATGGTCGCGGCTGGTCTTGCCTGATCCGCCGATCCAGTCGCGCACGCGTGAGGTCGACGCGCTGACATAGGCAGTCGTGTTCGGCGCGATGGTGCCGGTATCGCCGCGCACGTAGAATTTGCGCGCACCGAAATCACCCCCGGCGGCAGTAAAGCGCAACCGGCTGTCCGTGGTCGGATCGGAGGTCACGTAATCCAGCGTCGCACCGAGCGCTTCGTTCGAACGCGACGAGATGTCGGCGGTCCCTTGCGACACGTTGACGGTCTTGAGGTCGAGCACGTCGATATACCGGTTGGCGCGCGATCCGCCGCCATAGCCCGAGCCGCCGTTCGGCATGCCGTCGATCGTCGAGCCGATCTGCTGGCCACCGCCGCCGCCGCTGTTGAAGCCGCGGATGCTGATCGAGGTCGCCCAGTCGGACGAGCCGAACGCGTCACCCTCTGCGACGAACACGCCGGGCAGTTCGTTGATGACGTCGTTGACACTGGCGAGCGCGGACTGGCGGTCGATCATCGCCGCGGTCACGCGCGTGTTGGCGAATGCGGTCGACTGTCCGGTCACGACGATCTCGTCGCTGCGCGGCTGTTCCGCATCGCCAGCTGGCGTCGCGGACGGCGTTACGGTCGTCTGCGCGCGCGCATTCGTCGTCGCCGCGATCGCCAGGATCGCAGCCCCCATCATCCACTTGGTCATGTCGTCTTCCCCTTGCCACGGTCCGAGCATTGCCGGGCATCCTGTGACGCAGCCCTTGCAAGCGCCATGTGACATGGCTGTGACATCGTGTGGATATTGTTGGTATTTTGTGGCTTGTGCCCAACGGGAGATGCGGAGAAACAGGCCGAACGGGAGAAGTCGTGTGACGCAGTCGGATCGTATCGCCAGTCTTGTCGCGTTGCTCGAGGCGCGAGGGTCGTGTTCGATCACGATGCTCGCCGATCACTTCGCGGTGTCGGACGAGACCATCCGGCGCGACGTGCGGCAACTCGAGGCGAGCGGTCGCGCGTATAAGGTGCATGGCGGGGTCAAGCTTCCCGACAATCGGCTCGAAGCGCCATACCGGTTGCGGATGCAGGCGCAGGCGGATGCGAAGCAGGCGATCGCGCGCCGTGCCGCGTCGTTGATCGAGGACGGGATGACCGTGCTGATCGATTCGGGCACCACCTCGTGCTGGGTCGCGCGAGCGCTCGCCGATCGGCGACGGCTGACGATCGTCACGAACAACCTGGAGGTTGCGAGCGACATGCTCGGCCGCGACGGAATCCGCGTCTTCCTGGCCGGTGGCGCGGTCAACGTGGACTACCGCGCGACGTTCGATGCCGAGGCGATCCGCTACTCGCGCTGTTTCTCGCCCGATGCGACGATCCTGTCGATGGGTGCGATCGAAGCGAAGCGCGGCTTCATGGATTTCGAACCCGACGAAGCGGCCTACAAGCGCGCACTGCTCGACGGCGCGCGCCGCGTTATCGTCGTCGCCGACGTTGAGAAGTTCGACCGCGCCGGCACCGTCCACGTCGCCGACTTCGCGCAGGTGCACGATCTGGTCACCGACTTGCCCGTGCCACCAGCGATCGCGGAGGCAGCGAGGCACGCCGACGTCCGGCTCCACACCGCCTGAGCGTGCTCACCGCGTCGGGGGGTGGCGGACAAACCACAACGCCGAGACGAAGGTCAGCACTAGCAACGCCGTGCCGGTCAGCACCCCCGCATCGAGGAACAACCCAAGCCAGTCGCGCCCTGGCGTAGTCGCACTGCGCATGAGCAATAGCCCGATGCTGCCCGAATAGCCGAACGCATCCGCTAGATAGATCAGGAAGCCGGCGGTGCCGGGCGACGGGCTGGCGGCCATGATACGGTCGAACAGGATCGCGCTGAACGGGGCATAAGCGAGGTAGATACCGATGCCGGTCAGGATCATGCCGGTCACCGGGCCGATCGCCCCTGCGCGCAACGCCAGCATCGAGCCGGCCAGGATCGCGGCACCCGCCATGATGACGACGTGGATCGTGACCACCGCATACCGGTTGTCGCGCACCAGCCCCAGCATGGCCAGGCCAAGCAATACGATCACCGTGACCGGCACCTCGGTCGCGACATAGAGCGCGGGCGTTGCCGGATGGTCGAGCGCGATCCATAGTTCGGGTGCGAAATTGTCGCGCAAGTCACGCAGTGCCGCGAGCATCGTGTAGCCCGCGACCAGCGCCGTCATCGGGACCCAATGGCGCCGCAGATAGGCACGCCGCGCTGCGGCATCCATCGGACCGCGCACGCCTCTCGCCTCGCAGTCCGCGACGTCCGGCGGCGGGGACCGCGCAAGCGCCGCCATGCCCGCGAGCAGCAGCGGCGTGAAGATCAGCCCGGTGAGCGCCGGCATCCAGAACGCGCTGACGCCGTGCTCGAGCAACAGGCTGCCGACCGATCGCGTCACGCCCGACGACAGGATGAAGCTCGCGGTCAGGATCGACGCGAGCACCTCCGAATTGCGCCGTCCCTCCAGATAACTGAACACCAGCCCCCAGATCATCCCGAGCGGCAAACCGTTCAACAGCATCGCCAGCGGGCCGAACCGGGCGGGTAACAGCGCGAGCAGCAACAGCGCCACCCACGCCGCACCGATCAACGACAGGATCAGGCGGGTGCGATGCTCGGGCCGATGGACCGAGACGACATGCACCCCGATCATCTTCGACACCGCATACCCGACCGCCTGCGACAGGATCAGCGTCGTCTTGTAGTCGATCCCGGCAAACACCGCCGGCACGCCGTCGAACCCCGCCGCGGCGATCGGCTTGCGAAACCCGTACATTGCGAAATACACGCAGAACGCAGCGACGCCCGGCATGACCGCCGATAGCCTGGCCGGAAGCAAATTTGTCGACGACGGGGACGATGGGGACCACGGGTTCACCGGCAGTCGCTATGCCAAGTACGTTTCAGCGGGGTGACACAATCGTGGTGATCCGCGAAATTCGCGGGCTCACGCAACACGTACGATGGTCGCCCAGTGTCGTAATCCAAACCTATTCCAAATAGCCGACGCAGTGAGAAGCTGGCGATTTGGCGCCGCCCCCTCGTAAGATTGAGCAGGCGCGGCCTGGGCATACTCTTGCGGTCAATCGCACCCTCATTACGCGCGCAGACCGTCGTCCTTCGTCAGACAGTGCGATCGCGATGCGCGCGCCCTACCCGCGATCTCTCAAGCGCTGAACGTCACCGTGGCGGCGGCGCCGACTGGGGCAAAGATGTCGCGGTGCCCGGCAAAAATGCATCGCGCCTGATCGTGTCTATTGCCGCGCGTTGCAGTGATGTTACCGGTCGGTGACGGATCCGGGTCACACGGATCGACGCGGGAGGATGTTCGAAGCCCAAGGGGGGACCATCCATGATTCGCTTGCCCGTTCGTACGTCTGCCATCGCCCAGCTGCTGGCTGCCAGCGCGCCGTTACTCGTCTTTGCCACACCCGCCGTCGCGCAGGACCAGGCGCCAACCGGGCAAGCCGTCGCCGGTCCGGCTGACGAACAGGGCGTCGGCGACATCGTCGTCACCGCGACCCGCCGTCGGGAATCATCGAAGGACGTGCCGCTCGCGGTTACCGCGATCAGTGGCGAAAAGCTCGACGTGCTCAATTCGAGCGGC
This sequence comes from Sphingomonas sp. PP-CE-3G-477, assembly GCF_003050745.1. Lineage (GTDB taxonomy): Bacteria > Pseudomonadota > Alphaproteobacteria > Sphingomonadales > Sphingomonadaceae > Sphingomonas. The sequence goes on from NZ_QAOF01000011.1 coordinate 19,215, forward strand.
CTCGACATCCGCTTCCTCGCCGGTCGTACGCCAAGCCTCCAGGTCGAATCGTCGTTCGGCCGCACCTTCCCGCGTTTCTATATCCGCGGTCTCGGCAACACCGATTTCGATCCAAACGCCGCACAGCCGGTGTCCGTGGTTTATGACGACGTCGCGCTCGAGAACCCGATGCTGAAGTCGTTCCCGGTCTTCGATCTGCAAAGCGTCGAAGTGCTGCGCGGGCCCCAGGGGACGTTGTTCGGCCGCAACACGCCCGCGGGCGTCGTGAAGATCGACTCCGCCAAGCCGAACCCGGACAAGGTCTCGGGTTATGCTACCGGATCCTGGGCGACCTACAACACGATCAACGGCGAGGCCGCGCTCAACCTGCCGATCGGCAACGGCTTCGCGTTCCGCGCATCGGGCTTGATCCAGTCGCGTGACGATTGGGTGACCAACGATTCCGCGACGGGCAACGCCGACCGCAAGCTCGAAGGCTATCGTGACGTCGCCGGTCGCTTCCAGCTCGGCTATACCAGCAGCGATTTCAACGCGTTGCTGAACGTCCACGTCCGTGACCTTGCAGGCTCGCCGCGCATCTTCCGCGCCGGTTTGTTCAAGCCGGGCACCAACGACTTCAACACCGGGTTCGACCCGAAGCATGTCGCACTCGACGGCTATACCAGCCAGAGCCTGACGCAGTGGGGGACCAACCTGCGGCTCGACTATCATCTCGACGGCATCGGCACCTTCTACTCGGTCACGGGCTACGAGCAGGCCAAGGTGGAGAGCACCGGCGATGTCGACGGCGGCAACAACTACACGTTCCTCGGCGGCACGATCGGCGCGATCGGCGTCGGCCTGTTCCCGTCGAACACCGGTGGCCTGACCAAGCCCAAGGAGTTCAGCCAGGAACTGCGCTACGCGAGCGAGGACCTGAACGGCATTCGCCTGCAGGGCGGGCTGTATTACTTCCACCAGACGCTGCGCTATCACCAGTACGACTATGCGTTCGGAGGTACCGGATCGCGCGCGACCGACCTCGACCAGGATATCTTCCACGACAACCGCAACGAGAATTACGGCGCGTTCGCGTCGATCGAGGCCAAGCCGACCGAACTGCTGACGTTGCGCGCCGGCGTCCGCTATTCGCACGACTACCGCAACGACCTCGTCACCGCACCGATCCCCGGCACCGGGATCAGCGACACGCTGCCGGCGCGCGCGATCGTTCGTGGCTCGAACGTGACCTGGGACGCGAGCGCGACCTATGAACTGACGCCCGCGATCAACGTCTATACGCGGCTAGCGACCGGCTATCAGGGACCAGCCATCCAGGACCGCGTGACCTTCGGCAGCGTCCAGAGCACCGCACCCAAGCAGACGACGTTCTCGGGCGAGAGCGGCTTTAAGGGCACACTGCTCAATCGGAAAGTGAACTTCTCGCTCGACGCCTATTGGTACAGCACCAAGGACCTGCAGATCACCGCGGTCGGCGGCAGCAGCAATTCGGCACGCCTGATAAGCGCAAACAAGGCGATCGGCTACGGCGTCGAGGGCGAGTTCGAGGCGCGTCCGCTTCCCGAGCTGACGTTGACCGCGAGCGGCAGCTACAACTTCACCGAGATCCGCGACCGCAACATTGGCGTAGGGGTATGCGCGACCTGCACCGTGCTCGATCCGATCGTCAACGGGTTCGCGGTGATCGACGGCAACGACCTTCCCCAGGCGCCACGCTGGATCGCCAATTGGACCGCACGCTACGGCATCCCGCTCGCGAACGGCGGCGAAGTCTATGCCTATACCGACTGGGTCTATCGCAGCCGCATCAACTTCTTCCTGTACGAAGCGGTCGAGTTCACCGGCAAGTCGTCGCTCGAAGGCGGCCTCAAGGTCGGCTACAAGTCGCCGCAGGGGTATGAGGTCGGCGCGTTCGTCCGCAACATCACCAACCAGTATCGCAGCATCAGCGCGATCGACTTCAACAACCTGACGGGCATGATCAACGAACCACGCATCATTGGCGGCCAGTTCAAGATCGCCTTTTAAGACTGGACGCCGAACTGAGCGCCTGGCCCGGCGCGAACGACGCGGGCCGAGGGGTCGCGTCTGCGAGCGTTCGCTTCGGGCGAGGCAAGTATGAGTGGCTGGCCGAGGAATGACGTCCTGTTCCTCGGCCACGCCGATCTCGGTATGGTCAAGTTCCCGGTCGGGATACCGCGGCGTGCAGCCGATCGACCGCGTATGTTGTCGCCAGCTATCGAGGACCGATCCGATGAAAACCCGCAAACTTGGCCGACAAGGTCTCGAAGTCTCCGCGCTCGGCCTCGGCTGCATGGGGATGTCCGACTTCTACGGTAGCCGTGACGAGGCGGAATCGGTTGCGACGATCAATCGCGCGCTCGATCTCGGCGTGACGTTCCTCGACACCGCCGACATGTACGGCGTTGGGGCCAACGAACAACTGGTCGGCCGCGTCGTCCGCGAGCGGCGCGAGTGGGTCGTCGTCGCGACCAAGTTCGGCAACGTGCGCGGGGCGGATGGCAGCTTCAAGGGGGTCAACGGTCGCCCCGACTATGTGCGATCGGCCTGCGACGCGAGCTTGCAGCGGACCGGGCTCGATGTCATCGATCTCTACTACCAACACCGCGTCGACCCCGACGTGCCGATCGAGGAGACCGTCGGGGCGATGGCCGATCTGGTGCGTGCGGGAAAGGTCAAGTATCTGGGGCTGTCCGAGGCTGCCCCCGCAACCATCCGCCGTGCTCATGCCGTGCACCCGATCACCGCGCTGCAGACCGAATATTCGCTGTGGAGCCGTGACGTCGAAGACCAGATCCTGCCGACGGTGCGCGAATTGGGGATCGGCTTCGTACCGTACAGCCCGCTGGGACGCGGCTTCCTCACAGGGCAGTTCAAGACGCCCAACGATCTCGACGCTGGCGACACGCGTCGCAACCATCCCCGCTTCCAAGGCGAAGCGTTCCAGAAGAACCTCGACCTGGTCGCCGCGATCGGCACGATGGCGGAGGAGAAGGGCTACACGCCGGCACAGCTGGCGCTCGCATGGGTGTTGCGCCAGGGCGAGGATATCGTGCCGATCCCGGGCACCAAGCGGCGCACCTATCTCGAGGACAATCTAGGCGCGCTCGATGTCGACCTGAGCGCCGCCGATCTTGCCCGGATCGATGAGATCCTGCCCCCCGGCGCAGCGCAGGGGACACGCTATCCAGACGCCTCGATGGCGAGCATCGACGCGTGAGCGTGCCGTCCTTCGCGGCGATATCGCCAAACAGGCTGGCCGTCGTCACGGGTGCGGCTAGCGGCATCGGGCTGGCCGCTGCCCGCGCCTTCGCCGACGCCGGCATGCGGGTCGTTCTCGTCGACCGCCCCGGCGAGGCGCTTGAGCACGCCGCGGCCAGCATGGACGGCGCGGTTGCGCTGTCCGCCGACGTCGCGGATCGTGCCGCGATGACTGCGCTGGCGCACGAGGTGGTCGACCGCCACGGTCCCGTGTCGGTGCTGATGAACAACGCCGGCATCGGCGGGGGCGGTGACGTGTTCGCCGACCCGGCCAAATGGGACGAGGTACTCGGCGTCAACCTAATGGGCGTGGTCCACGGCGTCCAGGCCTTCGTCCCGGCTATGGTCGAAGGCGAGGCCCCTGCCCTCGTCATCAACACCGGCTCCAAACAGGGTATCACGCAGCCGCCCGGCAACACCGCCTACAACGTCAGCAAGGCCGGGGTGAAGTCGCTGACCGAAGGCCTCGCCCACAGCTTGCGCGAACGGACCGGACGTCGGGTCAGCGCCCACTTGCTCGTGCCCGGCTTCACCTGGACCGGGATGACCGCTGGTCGATTGGCGGAGAAACCACCCGGTGCATGGCCCCCTGAACAGGTCGTCGCGCTGATGATGGACCGGGTGGCAGCGGGCGATTTCTACATCCTGTGCCCGGACAACGAGACGACCTCCGAACAGGATGCGAAGCGGATAGCATGGGCGGCGGGAGACCTGATCGAAAACCGCCCTGCCCTGTCCCGCTGGCATGCCGATTGGCGCGATGCCTTTGCGCGGTTCATGCAAAACTGATCGCTTGCTGGGGACCTGTACGGCGAACCATCGCTGCCGTGCCGGTCCCCCCGAATAAGATTTGAGCTCGATCCTGGTTCGCCTGCGCGGGACGCTCCCAGATTTCGAAAGTTCGGGAAAACGAATTGCCGAGCCGGTTGCGTAATGGGAGGATGTCGGCATGCAGATACTCAAAGCGGCCGGTCTTGCCCTTCTCGCGTCGGTGCCCGCCCATGCCCAGATCGTTGCCCAGCCATCGGCAGGGACCTATCAGCGCGCTGTAGCGGCCGGGTACAAGGCGGCGCTCTATTGCTCCGGCATCTTCAATGCGGGGCGCACGCCGGAACAGATCGATGCCGATGAGCTGGCCGGCATCTACCCCGACTATGAGAAGATCGTGCCGACGCTCACGGCGAACGTCGACCGCAGCCTCCAGTCCGTTTCCGTAGCATTCGATCCAAAGCTTCCTCCGAGGCGCGCGACGTGGACCAGCGGGCATGGTTGCGTGACCCTGCCGATCGGCGGCACGGCGCCGGCTGGCCGCAAGACGACGGCGGCACCGTCGATTGCACCGGCGGATCCTCGGCGCTGGCCGCAGGGTGACGCCGGCATCGCACCGCGCCCATCGGCCTCACTGACCGGCGCGGTCGGCAAGGCATTCGGGACCACCTATGGCGTCGACACCAAGACGGTCGGCGTGATCGTCGTGAAAGACGGCCAGGTTCTTGCCGAGCGATATGGCCGCGGTTTCGGGCCGTTCGTATCCAACCGGACCTGGTCGGTCGGCAAGTCGATTGCCGGCACGCTCATCGGCCTCAACAATGCAGCCGCATTGGAGGCCCCCGCCGCCGTCCCGCGATGGAAGACGACCGGCGATCCGCGTCAGGCCATCACGCTCGATAATCTCCTGCGCATGGCGTCCGGCCTGCACAGTGACACCGCCGGCAATCGCACCGATGCCATCTATTTCGGCGGCACCACTGTCGACGAACAGGCAGTGTCATGGCCGTTGGAGGCGCTGCCCGGCACGCGCTTCCGCTATGCCAACACTGATATCCTGCTCGCGGTCTATGCCACCCGAACCGCGATCGGCGAGGCCCGGTACCGCGCGTTGCCGGGCAGCCTGTTCGGCCCGCTCGGCATGGCGCACACCGTTGCCGAGACGGACTGGCACGGCAACTACATCCTCTCCAGCCAGGTCTGGTCGACCGCCCGCGACCTGGCGAGGCTGGGATTGTTCTGGTCGCAGGACGGCGTCTGGCAGGGCAAACGATTGTTACCGACAGGCTGGATGCACACCATGACGGCGCCTAGCGGACCGCAGCCCGCGAGCGGCCCCGGCTATGGCGCGACCATGTGGCTGTTCGGCCCTAAGCAGGGCTTGCCCGAGGGCAGCTACGCCGCGCAAGGCAACCGGGGACAGTATGTCATGGTGATCCCGTCCCGGCAGCTCGTGATAGTCAGGCGCGGCGAGGATCCCGGCAGCGCGCGGTTCGACATCGCTCGCTTCGCTGCGGACGTCGCCGCCGCGTTGAGATAATATCGACATACGCGGCGAGGTGAAGAACGGCCGTAAGCCCCGACGCTTAGCGCTTCGTGAACACCGCCGTGGGCAAGATGACGTGGACGCACTTGTTGCGGTCGACGAGCTCGGAGATCTCGACATCGCCTGCGACGCTGATCAGCATAAAGGCATCGTCGCGCGTCATGCCTTCTCCGCGAAGAGGAAATCGATCCTGTTGCGCAACGCCTTGCGGGTCGCATGACTAAGATCGCCGTCGAAGCCCATCGCGATATTGGCCATGGGCGTCTCGGCGCGCGGATAGGGGATCGCCGCCTTCTTGTGCAGCACGAAAGGTGCCGGTCAGCGAAATCTCCAGCGCCGTGATATCGACCTCGCCATTGCCCTGCGCGGCATGGCCGTCGCCGACCTGGAACAGTGCGTCGGGGGCATAGACGGGCAAGAACAAGGTCGTCCCGGCGACGAGCGCGTTGTCGTCCATGTTGCCGTCGTTGATCGTCGGCGGTGCACTGTCGTAGCGGCCGAACGCGGCCGGCGGCGCGACGCCCATGCTACCGAAGAACGGCGCCAGCGGCACTTCGACGCCGGGCGCGAACAGGCCGACCATGCGCTTGGCATCAAGCGGGACGATCTTCATCCGCGCATAGGAAAAGTCGTCGGTCAGGAACCCCGCCCCGTACCGGAACGCGTTATAGGCATAGGGGATCGCCAGATCGACTTTCCGAATGCGCACTTCCAGCATGTCGCCGGGTTCCGCACCGGTGATCGCGATCGGCCCGGTCAGGATATGACCGCCGGGGCCGCGCGCGCGGGCCGGGACGCCGTCACAAACCGCACGCAGCGCCGGTTCGACCTGCGCCAGCGCGACGACGGTCAGTTCCATCGGCGTGAAAATCATCGCGCCGGATGGAAGCACCTCGCCTTCCATCGTTTCGATCGGGTGGAGCAGCATGGCGTGAACTCCGTTGTCTTCTACCCCGAAGCTACCGTGGCGTCGTTTGCGGGGGAAATGCCGCTGGCGTATAGTTTCGATAGCCGGAGGGGCGGGCGCTAGCGGTGTCGGCGGGTAGCTGCGGTCGTCCAGGCGCGGCGACAGCCATCTGCGCGGGTTGCTTTACGAGGCCGCAGCAGTCCTGCTCACGCGAAGCCGACGCGAAGCCGATCTATGGCCGCTTGTGGGAAGTCGAAAGCAACCGAAGAGCATTGAACACAAAAAAGGGGGGTGGGTCGATGACCCGCCGCCCCGAATTTTGATCCAGAAGGATCGGTTACATGTCGATGGTCAGGCCGACGAACAGGTAGCGGCCGATGGCCTCGTAGATGCCCGGATAGGTGTTGCCGTTGCCGAACGAGCCGATCGGCGATGCCGTTGCGCTCAGGATCGGCGGCGTCTTGTCGAGGATGTTGTTCACGCCCATGCGGTAGGTGAACTTGTCCGCGACCCGTACCGTTGCGGCGAGATCGAAGTAGTTCTGCGCCTTCACGCGGGCATCGTTGACGAAGAACGGACCGGCCAGATCGCTGTCGCTGCTGGTGCGCTCGAACTTCGTCGCCGACAGGTAGCGCCAGTTACCCGACAGACCGATACCGTTCGGCGTGGTCAGCGACAGACGAGCCTGATGACGCCACTTGGACATTGGATAGCCACACTGCGCGCCGTACAGGCCTGCGCAATCGAACTTCGCGCCGACCTTGTCCGATGTGAACTTGTCGACATAGGTGCCGTTGAACGAAAGGCCGATCGTGCCGATGCTGTCCGACCGATAGGTATAACCCGCCGACGTTTCGATGCCCTGCGTCGTCAGCGTACCCGCGTTGACGTTGGTGTCGACGATGAAGCCGGCATTGCCCTGCCACAACGTGCCGCTGGCATCGCGGTTGATCGAACCGCAGAATTGCTGGTCGGCGGTCTGGAGGCACTGCGCGATGATCGTGTCCGCGCCGATGACGCCGATCCGGTCCTTCAGCTTGATCCGGAAGCCGTCGACCGACAGGTTGAAGCCCGGCAGGAACGACGGACGCAGGATCACGCCGGCGGTGAACGTGTCGGCCTTTTCAGGACGCAGGTTCGGGTTGCCACCCAACAGGCCGTTATACTGCTCCGAGGGATTGGCAGCGATCAGACCGAAGCGGTTCGCGGGAACGCCGGTGAGCGCGCACTGTGCCGCGGTGTTGCCATTGACCAGGCCGTTGACTGCGGCGCCTGCGCAGGGATCCGTCGCACCGTCCAGCTGGACCGACTGCTGCGCGAACAATTCCTGCGTGTTCGGGGCGCGAACCGCACGGTTGTAGCCGCCACGGAAGCGGATGTCCGAGATCGGTGCCCAGACGATCTCGCCCTTGTACGAGTGAGCCGAACCAGCCGTGCTGTAGCTCGAGTAACGGTAGCCGCCGTTGACGGTCAGTTCGTTGAAGAACGGACGATCGCTGACGAGCGGCACCTGGATTTCGCCGAATGCTTCCTTGACGTTGTAGCTGCCGCGGATGGGCAACGTCGCACCGCCCTGGCCGGCGAGATCGCAGCTCAGGAATGCGTTGTCGACTTCGAGGCTCAGCGATTCCTTGCGATACTCACCGCCGATGTTCAGTGCGATGCCTTCGCTCGCGAACGGCGACTGGACGCCGTATTCGGCTCCCTTGAAGGTAAAGGACCCGTTGAGGACCGTTTCCTTGTTCTCACCCGACTGGAAGCCCGGCGTCTGGACATAGTTCAGTGCCGCAGGGGTGATGCCGGCCGAACCGAAGTTGTTCAGCGGGACGCAGTTCGGATCGGTACCGTCGACGACCGAACGGCAGACCGCCTGGCCGTTCGTCGCCGACCCCGGACGCGTATCGGTAATGGCGTCGAGTGCGCAGGTGGTACGCGAAACCGAGAACTCGTTACGGTACACCTGAGGGCGAACGACAAAGTAATCATAAAGCGCGCCGCACTCGGCAGCTTCCGATTGAGCGTCGGGGGGCAGCCCGGTGTAAAGGCCAAGCGGCAAAATTAGCGCGTGATCAATGATCGCGTGACGACATCGGTTGCGGCCTGCCACGCCAACTGGTGCGATTACTCGCACGAGCGCGCGAACGCATCGATACGGATCTCGTCGAATAAGATGAGTTCGACGACGTTCGCGAGCAGGTAGACGGAAGTTGAAATGGTCATATCGCAGAGCTGAGGAAACGTCGAAATCTGGGAGACGAAAAAGGGCGCCTGAGTGTCTGAAGGCGGGTCGTGTGGCGAAACGTGGGGTCTTCGACAGCATCCCGTATTGACGGCATCCCGCATCTGAGACCATCGCGTTGCCCATGACCAAGAGCAAGGGACGTACCGGCGCGCACGCACGCGCCAATATCCAGCCTGCACCGACAGCCGCCGAGCTCGATGCCGCCAAGCGAGAGGTCGTGCAGATCGAGGGGCGGCTGGTTGGCCTGGCTGCCGGGCATCCCTCGGTCAAGATCTGGAAGGCTCGCCTTCGTTCGGCCCAAGCCGTGATCGCCCGCGCTCCGCGCGACGGATAGGCGACCGGCTCCGCTATCACGAACGCTGCCTAGGGTAATCGGGCGCTGCGGCAACGCAGGCCCTATCAACCCCTTGTACTCGCTCACGGAGCCCGCGACGATCGGGCATCGGCACCGAGAGCGCCCTCTATGCGTCGTCGAACTTTCATTTCCGCCTTGCACGGGGCGCCTTGCTACCCGGCATAAGCATGGCGCAGCGCAGTCAGGCCGGACCCGGGGCTCCAGGAAAGCAGGGGGCGCCGGAGCCCGGACAGGGTAGCGCGCCTCTGCCCGCGAACGCGCCCCTCCCGCCGCGCTAGATCGCCGGTGAGGACCGCTTCCTGCGTCCCGACGTAGCCGCAGGGGATCGCCCGGTCGGCGCGAGTTTCGCCTCGCGCACCGCGGCCTATGGCCTCTACGGCGCTGCCGGGACCGCCCATCCGCTAGCGACGCAGGCCGGGATCGACATACTGCGCCTAGGCGGATCGGCGGTCGACGCCGCGATCGCGATCAATGCCTGCCTGGGTTTCCTCGAGCCGGCATCGGCGGCGACGCCCCGCTGCCGCCGCTGATCGCGGTGTCGGTATCGGTGCAGGGTGCGGTGGATGCCTCGTGGACGATGCACCAGCGCTATGACCGGCTGCCCTGAGCGCAGTTGTTCGAGCCGGCGATCGCGCATGCCGAGGCAAACGCGCGGGTGCCGGACATCATCGCCTACTACATTCGCCGCAGCATGGCGGCATTCCGCCAGCGGGGTAACGGCATCGAGGAAACCGCTAACGCCCACAGGACCTATGGTCTGCCCAACGGCAAAGGCCCGGCGATGGGGCAGATGCTTCGCAATCCGATCTCGCCCGCCCCTATCGCGCGATCGCAGCGGGCGGGCGTGACGCGTTCTATTCCGGCGAGATCGCCCGCGTCATCGATCGCTACTTCAAGCGGATCAGCGGCTGGCTGCGTTTCGAGGATCTGATCACGCTGACTTTTCTCTTCACTAATCCCGGTATCGCAGAGCCGACCGCGGGCGGTTTCCTGCCATTTCGGCCGTACCGGGACAGTTTCTCCTCAAGGATGCGGTTCTGCTGGCCGCGTCCCTCGTGCTGTTGCTCGCTTCGATCCGCTGCAGGAACACCCTGGCGCCGACATGATCATGATCCTTCGTCAGGGCCGGTGGGCAAGCCCTGTACAATATTCGTACGGCATCAATCGGTGTGCGGTTAAATGGCCTGAAGCAATCAACTACATGATAAGGTGGCGTTCTTCTTTGCGGCAATAGCCCGTACGCTGATCGATGACCTTCGAGTCGCCACCTGCCGGCTCAAGTGCTAGTATTGCTTCATGGAGATGCAGCATATCAGGTATTTCCTCGCAATGGCGCGGGTGCTCAACTTCACGCGGGCGGCCGAAGAATGCGACGTGACGCAACCGTCGCTGACCCGCGCGATCCAGAAGCTCGAAAGTGAATTTGGCGGACAACTCTTCCGCCGCGAGCGCAGCCACACCCACCTCACCGATCTCGGACGTCAGATGCTGCCTCATCTCGACCGCACGTTCGAGGCGGCGCAAGCCGCGATACAATTCGCCAAGGCCATCGAGAGGGCGGGCGTGGCGCCGCTTGCGCTTGGCGTAGATGCCGCGATCGAATCGGACACGCTCGACCGCATCCTGGAGGAGCTTGCCGACTGCTTGCCCGGTTTCGAACTGTCACTGTCGAGCGGGCCGCCGGACGATTTGATCGAAGCCGCCATGAACGGTGCGCTGGACCTGGTTGTCGTCGAACTGCCAGACGACACGCCTGATCGCCTCGATGTCTGGCCGCTGTTCGACCACAGCTCTCATATGGTCACGCGTGCGGATCATCCGCTCGCCGGAGGCGGGATGCCGCCGCTGCTTTCGGTGCGCGAGGAGTCGTGGATCGATCACAAGGGCAACGGATGCGCGCGGCTCAAGACCCTCGCTGCCTCGCATGGCTTCGTGCCGATCGTACGGCACCGCGCGATCGGTATGGCCCAGGTGAAGCAGTTGGTGGTCTCCGGGCTGGGAAGTGCCTTCATTCCGCGGCCTCGGGATGACGAGCGCTTGTGCGCCTTCACATTTGCCGATGTCGAGGTCAGGCGTGACGTCGTACTAGGTGCGGTGGCGGGTCGTAAGCGCAGCATCGCCGCCGATGCCTTCGTGCGCGCCTCACGCGCGCGAAGCTGGGCGGCAGCTGCCACCTGAGCCCAGGCGTAGGGACGTGTACTAAGCTCACCACGCCGTTGGCGCGCTCAGTGCATCGCCGTCAGAAACGCGACGACGTCCAGTGGATCGGGGCGCAAGCGAAAGTCGGCGTCGACATGGGCGTAGCGGATGATGCCGTCCTCGCCGACGACGAACGTTGCCGGGATCGGCAGAAAGCCTCCATCACTGCCATATATTGCGGCAAGATCAAGCCCGATCGCCAGATACCGCCGCTTCATCTCCTCGCCTACGGGGAACGCCAATCCGGAGGCCAGCGCCGCCCCGTGATCGACGTCGCAGAGCAGCGTCGCGCCCGGTCCGATCATGTCCTGTATGGCGGACGCGCCTTCGCCGGTCTCGCCCGCCACGACGATCAGCCTCCCGCCCGCATGTTCAAGGGCGGGCGAGGCAGCCGCCCAGGATTGCAGCTCATGCACGCAGAACGGGCACCAAAGTCCGCGATTGAAGCTGATGACGAGCGGCCCTTCGTCCCGCAACTTCTCGAGCGAACGGTAGCGTCCCGACGCGTCGGGCAGCGAGAAGTCCGGGAACGCCTCGTCGACGCGGGGCGCCAGTTTTCCCACGTTCAGGCTTTGCAATCGGGCGACGAAGTCATCGTAGACGGACGCGAAACCTAGAGCCGCGACGACGGCTTTGGCTTCAGGATTAGGCTGCAGCCGGGTGGTGTTCATGCCGTGCAGGATAGCGTCGAAACGCGCGAGTGTGACAGCGCCAAATCGCTTTATCATCTGAGTTGAAAAATCGTGATCGCGCAACTGTCAGTAATACACGCGTGGGACTCGACCACAACGCGAAAGACTGCAACGCTATTGAAACTATACGCACAACGTATTGGCCAAATCAAAATAGCGCTGCAATATCTTACGCGGTGAACGATAAATATGCTGAAGCACGCCTGGTCCTACAAGATAAGTATCGGAGACTATCATGAATTTTGAAAAGTCGCAGGATGCGGTCGATCGGCTGACCCCGGAGCAACGCAGGGTTACGCAGGATTCGGGTACCGAACGGCCCTTCACCGGAGAGTATGACGGCAACAAGGAGCCCGGCATCTACGTCGACGTCGTATCGGGCGAACCGCTGTTCGCCTCGACCGACAAATACGAGTCGGGCTCCGGCTGGCCCAGCTTCACCAAGCCGATCGTGCCCACAAACGTGAACGAGGTGCGCGACACCACACACGGAACGGTTCGGACCGAGGTCAGGTCGGTACACGCCGACAGCCATCTCGGCCACGTGTTCCCGGACGGTCCCGCCGACCGCGGTGGCCTGCGCTACTGCATCAACTCGGCGTCGCTTCGCTTCATCCCGCGCGATGAGATGGAGAGCGGAGGCTACGGCGAATATCTCGATCAGGCAGAGGAGGCTTAATATGCACGAGCGCGCCATTCTCGCGGGCGGGTGCTTCTGGGGCATGCAGGATCTGATTCGCAAGCGGCCCGGCATCGTCTCGACTCGCGTCGGTTACACCGGCGGCGACATTCCGAACGCCACCTATCGCAACCACGGCACGCACGCCGAGGGGATCGAGATCGTCTTCGACCCAGCGGTGACGAGCTACCGGGCCATCCTCGAATTCTTCTTCCAGATCCACGATCCGACCACCAAGAACCGCCAGGGCAACGACATGGGGCTCTCCTACCGGTCGGGCATCTATTACGTCGACGACGCGCAGAAGCGCGTTGCCGAGGACACGATCGCCGATGTGGATGCCTCCGGGCTGTGGAACGGCAAGGTGGTCACCGAGGTCGTGCCGGTCGGAGAGTTTTGGGAAGCCGAGCCGGATCACCAGGATTATCTGGAGACGCGGCCGAACGGCTACACCTGCCACTTCGTGCGTCCGGGCTGGGTGCTTCCGAAGCGCCAGTCGGCTGCCGATGCGCAGCCTGTGGCTGGGATCAGCAGAATAGACGCAACCACCGCGCAGCGCGGTCTGGTCCGCAATCCTCCATGACCGCAGCACCAGGATCGCAGATTATGACCGACCTTTCGTCCTTCCCGATCACGCAACGCTGGCCGGCATCGCATCCCGATCGCATCCAGCTCTACGCCACGCCGACCCCCAACGGCGTCAAGGTCTCGATCATGCTGGAGGAAACCGGCGCGGCGTACGAGCCGCATTTCGTAGATATCTCGAACAACGAGTCGAAGGACCCGGCGTTCGTGGCGCTCAATCCGAACGGCCGCATCCCCGCGATCATCGATCCGGCGGGGCCCGACGGTAAGCCCCTGGCGCTATGGGAATCCGGGGCGATCCTTCTCTACCTCGCCGAGAAGACGGGCCAGTTCATGCCCGTCGACCCTGCCCGACGGTACGAGACGCTTGCCTGGGTCTTCTTCCAGATGTCGGCGATTGGACCGATGTTCGGTCAGCTTGGCTTCTTCCTGCGATTTGGCGGTAAGGATTTCGAGGACAAACGGCCGCGACAGCGCTTCGTCGACGAGACCAAGCGTCTCCTCGGGGTCCTGGATCGCCAGTTGGAAGGCCGCGACTGGATCGTCGACGACTATTCGATCGCGGACATCGCGACGATCGGCTGGGTGAATGCGCTGAGCGCGTTCTACGCTGCCGAGGCCATTCTCGGCCTGGACGAGTATGCGAACGTCCAGGCGTGGCTCGCACGCGCGCTGGCGCGACCGGCGGTGCAGCGCGGACTTCATATCCCCGCGAAGCCGGCATGAGCGTAATCGCCGCCTATTATTACCACGAAGGCAAGCGAGTGCGGGCGATAGCGCTCGATGAAAGCATCGAACTGGGCGAGGATCGCACGGGCTTCTGCTGGAGCGCGCTCGGCGAGCCTAGCGACGACGAACTCAGCAAGCTCCAGGCGACGTACAACCTTCATCCGTTGGCGATCGACAACGCGATGCACCCGCTGTGTCCGCCCAAGCTCGAAGTCTATAATGATGAACTCTACATCGTCGCGCAGACCGCGGCGCTGGTGGGCGACCGGATCATTTACGGCAAGATGGCGATTTTCACCGGTCACAATCATCTCATCACCGTACGGCACGGCACCGCGGGCGCGCTAGGCAACCTTCGCGCGCAACTCGAGGGATCGACCACCTTGTCCCGAAAGGGTGTCGACTACGTCCTGCACGCCGTCCTGCACCGCATCGTCGACCAGTATCTGCCGATCTTCGAGATGATCGAGGACGACGTCCTGGCGATGGAGAGACGGTCGCTCGACGACTTTCTCGAGCGAGAGGACGTCGTCCGCATCTTCGAACTGAGATCCGAACTCACGCGGTTCCAGCGCACGCTCGGCGCCATGGGGGAGCTGGTGGGAAAGCTCGTCCGCGGCTATTTCCCCTGCATCAGCGCCGACGTGACACCCTATTTCAGCGACGTCGCCGACCATCTCCACCGCGTCCAGTCGATGGTCGACGGCCTTCTTCACGTCCTGTCCACGGTCTTCGAGGCGAGCAGCCTTTTGGAGGCGCAGCGGATGGGCGTGATCACCCGGCAACTGGCGGCATGGGCGGCGATACTCGCGGTCCCGACGGCGATCGCGGGGATATACGGCATGAATTTCAAGAACATGCCGGAGCTGGACGCGACCTACGGATACTTCATCGTGCTCGGCGTAATCGCAGTGTTCTGTCTGCTGCTGTTCGTGCGCTTCAAGAAGGCCAAGTGGTTATGACGACCCAACTTACCGACATCCTCGAAGCGGTGCAGGCGTTCGTCGCCAAGGGCTACGACCACGAATATCGCGTCAAGGACAGCACTCTCGTCGATCTCGAACTCGGATCGACCATCGAAGCGTGCACCATTCGCGTCGACGCGGCGTTGCGCCTCGAAAGCGACGACGATGGCGAAGACGCCTCCAATATCTACGCGATCACCGATCCGGCAACCGGGCACCGTGGCCTGTTGATCGACGCGTTCGACGTGTTCCACGAAATCTGTCCCCGCGACCTGTCCGAGCGGCTCGTCGCGGATCGGGAAACGGTGGCGGCAAGCGACCGGGACGCGCCGACCAAGCACGGACTGCGCAAGGTCTTCAAGGACGAGTTCCACCGCGATCCCGAACGCTACGTTCTGCGGGAGGGCTTTCCCGACTTCCCGTCATGCCCGTTCGGCGGCGGTTTCAGCATCCTCGGTTTCGACACCGCCGAGCAAGACTATGTCTGGCTCGTCACGAGCATCATTCGAGATTCCCGGCTGATCCGCGTTCCCTACCAGGGCGAAGACGTCATCAGCGACGGATAGCGACGTCGCTTAAGTACGAGTCCGCCGAACTATTGAAGCACCGTAACGCAAGGACGTCATCATGGACTGGAATAAGGCCCACATCCGAGACACGATGCTCTCGCTGGAGACCGCAGCGCTGCAGAGCGCTCGGGGAAACTACCTCGACTATGTCTTCACCGCTAAGGTCGATCAAAGCGAACCGGTCGAGAACGATGAACTGGCGCAGGCCGAGATTGCCAGCGACCTCGCCGAAGCTCTCGACGACACGCTGCACGACCACGCCGACAAGATCGACAAGCTCAGGATGATCGATTTCGGCCCCAAGTCGACCGTCGAGGAAGGTGCCGTCGTCAAGCTGTCCGGCCGCTACTTCGCGATCGCCGTATCGACCAGCAGGTTCACCTGTCAGGGGCGAGACGTGATGGGCATTTCCACGATGGCACCGATCTTCGAAGCGATCGAAGGCGCCCGAGCCGGGGAGACCGTGCAGTTCAACGGCCGCGACTTCATCGTCGAAGACGTGGAATAGGGTCCGGCCACCAGCCATCGCGCCAGTCCCGAACGCCGTTCATCTCATCAAGGGCAAGCTCATGACGACACCGTCGTTCTTCATCACCCCCGGCTACGGGACGCGCCTGCACGACGCGCTGCATTACTCCCAGGCGATGCGCATCGGCGACCGCGTGGAGATTTCCGGACAAGGCGGCTGGAACGACGATCTCGTTATTCCGGAGTCGATAGAGGACGAGATCGCGCAGGCGTTCGAGAACGTGGAACGGACGCTTGCGACAGCCGGGGCAAACTGGCGGCACGTCGTCCACGTCAATTCCTATCACGTCGGCGGCTTCCCTGCCGTCATCAACGAGACGATCGCCAGGCTATACCGCCACTACATGCCCGACCGCGCGCCGATCTGGACGCAATTGGGGGTAGAGGCGCTGGGGCTTCCCACCATGCGCATCGAAATTCGCGTGACGGCGATCATAGCGTGATCCGCCTTGGATCTGTGACGCGGCGAACATCTCACGAAATTTCACGATTTTAATCGAAGCACACTGTCTACGGGAGCCCTTCATGTTCGAAGCCGAAGCACGCATCGCCACGATCGATAGCAGCCGATATCTGACCGAGATCGCCAAGGCGTGGGTGCACACCTATCCGGTTCGCTACGATGCGCTGACTGCGGAGATCGAGCTTCCCGGCGGCCAGCTTATCATGACAGCCGATGGTGACAGCTTGTCGCTCCGCCTTGTGGGTACGGACCATGGACGCTTCGACGCCGCAAAGGAGGCCGTAGCCAAGCATGTGGATCGCGTGGCTGAACACGATACCGGCGTGCGCTGCGTCTGGCATGAGGTTTCCTGATCGCAAGCGGCACGGTCGAACCGCCCAAATCTAGCAGTCAGGATGAGCCCTCGCTGCCTAAGCTATACCTGACCCAAGTCGGCGATGAGTGTGTCCGCATCGAGATGGAAATCCGAGAAGACGATACGGCCGCCTGCATCGATGACGGTGAACCAAGGTGTTCCTCGCGTGCGGTAGTCTTCCATGAAGGTCGGCAGCGTCTGCCCGGTCGGTGGCTCATCGTGACCGAAAGCGAGGGGAAGGTCATATTTGCGCTGGTTCACGCGCAACGTCTCGAATGTGTTCTCGTCCGCGCCTTCGAAGACGGTCTGGATCACCGCAAACCCCACGCCCTGGCGGCTTAATGCGCGATGTAATTTTTGTAGCGTCGGAAACCCGTGAAGGTGGCAACCGGGGCACCAATGCTGGAAGGCGAACAGGACCTTCGGGCCAGGCCCGACATCCGATAGCGTAAGGGGCGCGATCACTCCTCCGTCGCCGCCGATCCATTTCTGCACCCGTAGCTCGGGGGCCTGCGTTTGGTCGATGCTCATTTGCTACTCCAATTACAATGCGGATCGTCGGCTGGGCGGTCGTCAGGCCGGTAGCTCGAACCCGATTTGCTTGAGTGCCGCGACGCAGGCATCCTGGTCCTGCTGATAGTTGCCGCCGGAGATGCCGATCCCGCCGATCAGCTTGCCGTCCTCCAGGATCGGATAGCCGCCGCCGACCGCGACCATCCGCGGCCGATAGGCCAGCGGCGCCACTTTCGGATCGTTGGTCACATAGTCGTTCCAGACGTGCGTCGGGAACCCGAACGAGGCGGAACTCCAGGCCTTGTCGATGGCAACGTCGACGGTAAGGAACGGCGCATCGTCGGTGCGCTCGAACGCGCGCAGATACCCGGCGGCGTCGACAACGGCGACGGCAGCCGGGATGCCGATCACGCGGGCTGCGGCGATCGCCGCGTCGATGAGGGCGACCGCGGTTTCGCGGTTGATCGATGCAGTGGCGATAGATTTGGCCATGGATTTTTCCGATCCTGAGGTTGGAAACGATGTTGGCGGCGGTTGCCGTCAGAAGCCTTCGAGCGCGATATTGCCTCTCGTCGCGCCGCTTTCGATCAGCGCATGCGCCGTCTTCAGATTGGCGGCATTGATCGGCGACAGGGTCCGGGTCAGCGTCGTGCGGATCTTGCCGTCGTCGACCAGAACGGCCAGCGCATCGAGGATCTCGCCCTGCTCATGCATGTCGGGCGTGCCATAGATCGACCGTGTGAACATCAACTCATGATGGATCGACACCGCCTTGCGCTTGAACAGCATGATATCGAGGGCGACAGGATCGTCGATCAGCGCGAACCGTCCTTGCGGGGCGATCAGTTCGGCGATGTCGGCGACATGCTGCTCGGTATGGGTGATCGAAAAGACGAACGCGGGCGCGCCGATGCCGAGCGCGGCCACCTGTGCGGCGAGCGGCCGGGAATGGTCGATGACGTGGTGCGCGCCGAGCCCCCTCACCCATTCCTCGGTTTCCGGTCGAGAAGCCGTGGCAATAACGATGAGGTCCGTACACTGTCGCGCGATCTGGATGGCGATCGAGCCGACCCCGCCCGCGCCACCGACGATGAGGATCGCTGGCGCCGCGCCGGGAACGGGCCTCCCCACGTCCAGGCGATCGAACATCGCTTCCCACGCCGCCAACGCCGTCAGCGGCAGCGCCGCCGCTTCCGCCCAGTCGAGCGACGCGGGTTTGCAACCGACGATCCGGGCATCGACGAGATGGAACTCGGCATTGGTGCCCGACCTCAGAAGCGATCCGGCGTAATAGACCTCGTCGCCTGTCGCGAATTGCGTCACATCGGGGCCGACCTCACGCACGATCCCGGCGGCATCCCATCCCAGCACCTTCCAGTCGCCATCGGCAGGCGCCGTGCTGCCGCGAATCTTGTAGTCGACCGGATTGACCGAGACGGCCTTCACCTCGACCAGGATATCGTATCCTGTAGCGACGGGCCTGAGCAGACCGATGTCGACCAGCGCGGCATCCTCGGCGATGGGTCCAGGAACCTTGTAACCAACTGCTTTCATCAGGTATCTCCAGATTGCCGCGCCCCGATGCCCTGATCGATCAGATCGAAAGGTCTTCCGAATTGGACTGGCATTGAGACGCTGCTACAACCCGAACTATGGCGGGGTCGGCATAGTATTCCCAATAGCGAGGAAGCATAGTTTCCATACCTACCGCTATTTTACATCGCCGATCCTGGCATATTAGCTACGAAAATGATCCACAAATCTACGCCACACGGCCGACAATACGTTTGAGTACACTTCCAAAGGCTAGCCACTTGGGCAACTATCTCTCCGACAGCAACAGGGGATGCGACGTATGAAAACATTGGGCGCGATCCGCGCGAGATGCAGCGTGTCGCCTTTCGACACCGCATGTCGCGGCGTTGTACGCCGTCGCCACGGTACACCGCCGGTACGGTCGTCGCCCGTACCGGAAAACCCGCCGACCGCTCCGCGTATGTCGAGGAGGGCGAAATCGAGGCAGCCGGCTCGTCGAGCGGGATCGAGACCGGTATGCGGGCGCGGTGTTGCGATGCTATGGAAACTATAGCAACAGGGTATTAGAAAATCAGGCTGGCCTGGCGCTATAGTCCGCATGCAATCATCACGCTTCGTAGCGGACGATATCATCGCTATTCTGATACAGAACTCGGCATATATTTGGCAGACGATCGATTGACCGGTTGCGGATGCTGAGAGCCTTCAAGAGATCTCAAATCGAAGCCAGTTTCAACCCGTCGTGACAAGCAAGGGGATTCGCAATGGTCACAAGAGGATTTCCGGGCCGCGGCTCGGGCGGGGATCAGTCGAACCGGATTCCACCAGGTCAGCATCTCGTGGAGGATTTCCCCGTCCTGTCCGCCGGCCCCACGCCGCACGTGGAGCCTTCCGATTGGAAATTCACGGTCAAGATCGGCCCAAAGCCCGTCAAAGTCTGGAACTGGAGCGAGTTCAACGCGCTGCCGAAGACGAAGGTGACCAAGGACATTCACTGTGTCACCTCCTGGTCCAAGCTGGATACCGCCTGGGAGGGCGTACTCGTCGAAGACATCCTCGCCGATGCCGGGCTCGATCCGCCTACCGATTTCGTCCTGGCGCACTGCTACGATAAATATTCGACGAACGTGCCCTTGGCGGACCTTCTGTCGGGCAAGGCGATGGTTGCCCTCACCTATGCGGGCAAGCCACTTCCGCGCGATCACGGCGGGCCCGCCCGCCTTCTGGTCCCGCACCTCTACTTCTGGAAGTCCGCCAAATGGGTGAATGCGCTGCAGTTCACGACGCGCGACGAACCCGGATTCTGGGAAGGTCACGGCTACCATATCTACGGCGATCCGTGGCGCGAGCAGCGCTACACCAATGACTGAGGGCGGCGCGCAAGCCGTGCCGTGGCAGTCATGCACGATCGAGGACATCGTCCAGCAGACACCGAGCATCAAGAGCGTCTTCCTGCGGTTGCGCGAACCGTTCGCGCACATCGCGGGGCAGCACGTCGATGTCCGGCTGACCGCGCCCGATGGCTACAGCGCGATGCGCAGCTACTCGATCGCGTCGGCGACAATTTCGTCCCCGATCATCGAACTCGCGATCGAGCGGCTGCCGGATGGCGAAGTCTCGTCGTTCTTTCACGATGTCGCGGCGGTTGGCGACGAAATCGAGCTTCGTGGTCCGCTTGGCGGTCATTTCCTGTGGCCCGCCTCTGCCTCTGCCTCTGCCTCTGCCTCTGCCCGTGCCCCTGCCGTGGACGCGGTGCTGTTGATCGGGGCAGGCTCCGGCCTCGTGCCATTGATGGCCATGATCCGACAACGCCGCACACAGTCCCCGGCAGTGCCAACGGCGCTGCTCCTGTCCGCCCGGACCGCCAAAGACGTTCTCTTTTCGGAAGAGCTGCATGCCACCGAGATCAGCGACGCGGCATTCGTCCTGGCATTGGCGATCACGCGCGAAGACCCGATCCGCGCATCGGACTTCGGGCGACGGATTGACGGCGCGATGGTCCAGGACATCGTGGCCCAGCTCCACCGAAAGCCCAGCCACGTCTTCGTTTGCGGGTCCAACGGCTTCGTCAACATCGCGACCGAGGGCGCGCTGCTGGCTGGCCTGGACGCCTCCGTTATCAAGACGGAACGCTACGGTGGCTAGCGGCGCAAGCGATCTCGCGTTGCCTCGATCGCGGACGTGCGTGGTTCTTCGTCGAAGTCAGCCGCTAGGTCCGCGCGCTCGATCCTTGGAGAGGCGGAGAACAAGCAATGGCCCGATCCGTCTGCTAAGCCGGAAGAAACCGCAAGCGAGCGGCCGTCGCGTCTAAAGCGCGGTCAGGATGAAGGCGATCGAAGCTTGGAGACAGTCATGCCGCCCGTTCCCTTCACGATAGACGTGCCGGACACTGCGCTCGAAGACCTACAGAACCGACTGTCCGCGACGCGCTGGCCTGGCTCGATCGACGACGAAAGCTGGGACGATGGCGCAAGCCTCGCGTTCATGCGCGGCCTCGCAGACCATTGGCAGAACCGGTTCGACTGGAGGCTACAGGAACGACGGCTAAACCGGCTGCCGCAGTTCATGGCCACGATCGACGATCAGGACATCCATTTCGTACACCGGCGCGGCGTTGGCCCCAGCCCGGTCCCCATCGTCATCACGCATGGCTGGCCGGGATCGTTCGTCGAGATGGAACAGCTGATCCCGCTGCTCGCCGATCCGGGCGCACATGGCGGCGATCCTGCCGATGCCTTCCACGTCGTCGTGCCATCGCTGCCCGGCTACGGCTTCTCACCCGCGCCGGCGAGAGGGGGCATCAGCTCGCGGGAAATCGCTTTGCTGTGGCGCAAGCTCATGACCGAGCTCGGCTATCACAAGTTCGCCGCGCAGGGCGGCGACATCGGTGCAGGGGTATCCGTCTGGCTGGCACGGCTGTTTCCGGACGTCGTCCGCGGCATCCATCTGAACTTCATCCCAGGCAGTTACCGCCCCCCGACATCTGCCGACACCGCGCCCGTCACACTCCAGGAACGGGCGTATCTCGATCACGTCGCGCAATGGTCCGCGCGGGAGGGAGCCTATGCCGCCTTCCAAGGCACCAAACCACAGACCCTGTCGTTCTCGCTGACGGATTCTCCCATCGGGCTCGCGGCCTGGATGACGGAGAAGTTCAGGTCCTGGACCGACTGTCACGGGGATCTCGAAAGCGCGATCCCGCTCGACGACCTGCTGACGGATATTTCACTGTATTGGTTCGGTGATTCCCTCACCGGATCGCTCAGGCTCTACAAGGAAAACCGGCTGCGCCCTCTCGTGTTCGAGGAAGGTGAGCGCGTCAAACCACCGCTTGGCGTATCGGTGTTTCCCCGCGAGATCGCCATGCCGCCGCGTTCCTGGGTGGAGCGGGTCTTCGACGTACACCGCTGGACCGAAATGCCAGCTGGCGGGCATTTCGCCGCGCTGGAGAAACCGGACCTGCTCGCGGCTGAGATACAGGCGTTCTTTCGACCGTTTCGATGATCAGCGGAGCGCTGGACGCCTTCAATGGTCTGGCCGAACCGTCTCGTCTGAAATTAACGAGCTGACCCAGAACCGACATTTGCGGATGGTTTTCCGCCTCCGACTTCTGCCAGTCGTTCATGCGATTGGACACACTCTACGGTTCACTCAGCAGTTCCGACCCGCTCTCACCGAAGTGCGATAAAATTGCAACATTGTTACAGATGCGTAATCTGCAGCGAAGTTTCCGATTGCCAGACCGAACCCGTTGTGGCCGTTTGTTCCACGATGACGGTGCATGAAATGACATCGTCACGACATTCGCAGGGCTGATCAAAAAGCGTTTTCGATACGCCGAGAACAATCGACGATCGAGGGCAGGAACATCTGGAGAAGGCTCTTGAAGGGCCGGGTTTCTTAAGGGGTTTCAGATGATCAGATACACGACTTCGACCGTTGCATTGGCGGTCGCACTGCTATCCTGCTCTGCCGCTTTTGCGGCCGGATCCGGTAGTGGTCAGGACGTCGCCATAGCCTCTGCCCAAGATTCGACGCCCCAAGCCGTAGCGCCGGCCGAGGCCGAAGCACCGAGCGACATCCTCGTACTCGGTACGCGCCGTACCGACCGTACGCTCGCCAACTCGCCCTCGCCCGTCGACATCATCAGTTCGGCCGATCTGACGACGCAGCCTGCCGCCAACATGATCGATGCGCTGAAGAACATCGTTCCGTCCTTCTATGCCGGGCAGAACTCGATTTCGGACGCGTCGACCTTCGTGCGCTCGCCCTCGCTTCGCGGCCTGTCGGGCGATCAGGTCCTCGTGATGCTGAACGGCAAGCGGTACAACCGGTCGGCGCTGGTACAGGTCTATGGCGGCAGCGACACCGGTCTCGGCCGCGGCGCGCAGGGCCCCGACATCTCTGCGATCCCGTCGCTCGCGATCGGCAACCTCCAGGTGCTGCGCGAAGGCGCGACTGCGCAATACGGCTCCGACGCCATCGCGGGCGTGCTCAACTACGGTCTTCGCGAGGATCAGGGAATCGAGCTGGTCGGCCGCGCCGGTCAATATTATGCCGGCGACGGCGAAAGCTATCAGATCGCCGGGAATGCCGGCCTCAAGGGCGATTGGGGCTTCATCAACGCCACCGGCGAATATGTCGACGAAGGACAGACCAGTCGCGGTCGCCAACGCCCATCGGCAGCGAACTTCGCGCAGAACTTTCCCGCGCTCGCCTCGCAGCTGCCCAACTACCCCCTTCCCGTGCAGATCTGGGGCAACTCGCCCTCGCATGGCTTCAAATCGGTGCTGAACGCCGCACTCAACGTGACCGCGGACAGCAAGCTCTACTTCTTCGGCAACTTCGCGCAGAGCAAGGGCAACCAGAGCTTCAACTACCGTCCGTCCGTCTCCAGCACTGCGGTCGACACGAACGGCGTGGTGCGCAATCAGGGCGCCAACGGCGCATTCAACAACACGTTCTTCCTGACCCCCTGCCCGGCTGGCAACGCGACCTGTCCGACCGGAGGCTTCGTACGCGATGGCAACACGTTCCGGTACAGCCAGCTCTACCCCGCGGGTTTTACCCCCCGCTTCGTCGGCAAGACGCAGGAGCTCTACGGCGTGCTTGGCTACAAGGGCACGGCTGGCGACTTTACCTACGATCTTTCCGGCACGCTCGCCCGGAACAAGCTGTCGCTGTCGATGTATAATTCGGCCAACTTTTCCTACGGCCCAGCGACGGAGACGAGCTTCGACTTCGGCGATCTGATCCAGAAGGAAGTCAACTTCAACGCCGACTTCACCTATGCCGCCGACCTCGGCCTCGCTGCTCCGCTAACCATCTCGGCTGGTGGCGAATTCCGCAAGGAAACCTACGAGCAGACCGCAGGCGACCTGCAATCCTATAGCGCAGGTCCCTATGCCGTAGCCCAGCAGCTCTACACCTTGACTGCACCGGGCGTTTACACGCTATCGGGCGCGACTGCACCACAGGGCGTGGGCGCCAGTGGCTATGCCGGCACGAGCCCGGCGACCGCAGGCAAGTTCAGTCAAAAGGCCTATGCCGCCTATGTCGGCCTGGAGACCGATCTCACCGAGGCGCTGACCGTCGGTGCGGCGGGCCGATACGAGCATTACAACACGTTCGGCGATGCCTGGGTCGGCAAGGTCAACGCACTCTACAAGTTCGTGGAGGGCTTCTCGGTTCGCGGCAGCTTCGGCACCGGGTTCCACGCACCGTCGCCGGGTCAGTCGAACGTCTCGATCGTTACCACGTCGTTCAACAACGGTGTCGCTTTTCAGGCCGGAACGTACCCGACGAATACCGCGGTCGCGCAATATTACGGGGCGACCAACCTGTCGCCGGAGAAGTCGACCAACTACGGTCTGGGCGTCATCCTCGAACCGGTTCGCGGCATGACCATCACGGTCGACGGGTACCGCATCAATCTGCGCAACCGCATCGGCCTGACGTCGCCGTTCATCGTCACGGCAGCGGACCTCGCGGCGCAACCGGCGCTGCTGCCGGTCGGCATCGGCGGTCAGGTTCAGTACTTCACCAACGGCTTCAGGACCCGTACGCAGGGCATCGACGTCGTCGGGACGTACCGGACGAAGCTGAGCGATGCGCTGCTCAACTTCTCGCTGGCGTACAACTACAACGACACCAAGGTCACCGATTACGACGCCCGGATCATCAGCGTCGCACAGCTTATCGACGCCGAAAACCTCGCGCCGAAGCACCGCGTCGTGTTCAATGCGAACTGGTCCCTGGACAATCTGAGCTTCAACGTTCGCGAGAACTATTACAGCTCATTCACCAGTGCCCAGGATTATGGCCAGACCAACGGCGTTGCGAACCAGACGTTCGGCGGCAAGTTCACCACCGATCTTGAACTGAGCTACACCTTCAAATACTTCACCCTGTCCGTCGGCGCTCAGAATTTCACCGACGAGCATCCTGATCGGTTGGCTCCCAATTCGACGGTGCAGATCTATCCGCTCACCGGTGGCACGTCGGATGGTCAGGTCTATCCGCGTAACGGCGGTCCGTTCGGCTTCAACGGAGGTTTTTACTACACCCGTCTTCGCGTGAAAATTTGAGAGGTAGCGGGGGCGCTCCGGCGCCCCCGCTAATTTCACCGTCTTTGCACGACTTTAGGCCAAGGCTGCCCCCTATCCCAATTCGAAGAATGATCGGGCCGAAGCTTCTTCAGCCGCAAAGGCACTCAACTCGTGCCGATCGAAAGCACTTCAGCTTTTCGCCGCGTCGAACGGTGTTTTCGATGCCTTGGCAGGGATCGGGAAGTTCAAATGGCTGGAGCCGGAGCAGTAGCGGCTTTCGATCGTCGTCGCCCTTACCATCGGGCACTCTATTAACTGGCCAACCAATCGGTCGTGATCTCGCCCCGATGTCCCTCCGGCGCCAGCACGGAGCGCAGGGCTTCCAGCAGAGGTGGCAGCGCCTGCGTGAAGGCGTAGGGCGGGTTGACGATGTAAAGGCCTGCGCCATTATAGATGCCGGGCTGATCGTCATCGTACAACCAATGGTCAACCTGCAGCAGTTTTGGGATGCCGAGCTTGTGTAACTGCTCCGTCCACCGCGAATGCGTGGTGCGGTCTTTGAGCGGATACCAGATCACCGTCACGCCATGCGCCCATTTGCGGTGAGCGGCAGCGAGCGTGGCTGTGATACGTTCGCGCTCGTCGGGCTGCTCGTACGGCGGATCGACAACCACCACGCCCCGCGCGGTTCGGGTCGGCAGCATCGCCAGCCAAAGCTCGTAGGCGTCGCGCTCATGCACGGCAGCGGATGTGCCGCGCATCACGCCGCGCAGGGTGTAGGCGTCATCGGGATGTTTTTCGTTCAGGATCAGGAAATCCTGCGGGCGCAGAAGCTGCGCCAGTATCCGCGGCGATCCGGGGTATAAATGCGGCTCGGCGCCTACGTTCACCGCCCGTATGGCGGCGCGGTAGTCGTCCAGCAACGGGTTCGGGTCGGCAAGGGCCCGCAGCACGCCCTGCGCAGACTCGCCGGTACGTTGAGCATCGTCGCCGTCGAGGTCGTACAGCCCGCAGCCGGCATGAGTGTCGATCAGGGTCAAGGCGGCCTGTTTTTGCTGCAAGGCCCGCACGAGCGCGATCAGCAAGCTGTGCTTCACGACATCGGCACTATTGCCAGCATGGAAGGAATGGCGATAATTCATTGCTTCTCAAAATCCTGACGATCTACGTTTATGCGTGCTGCCGGGCGCGGTTGCCGAGCACGAGGCGACCGAAGTAACTGGTCCGGTGCTATTATAAAGGCGGACGGAAACGTTCAACGCACTTCTCCGCGGGGCCTCAAGCCAGGGTCAGCGATCGTCACCAGAGGCCGAGGCGCAAGGCTCCGGGAGCGGCGCCAACCCACTTCGCTAACGTGGCCGTGCAATTCGCGGTTCGGCAGCGTTACGGATACCCGGTGAAGACCAAACTCCCGTAAATGCCAGTTCGGCAAGATATGCTCGCGATTTAACTCAGCCCGTAGTTCGGAACGGTGGCAAATGAAGCGGCGCAGATCCTGATGACTCAGAGCCGGCATTGGTCGTGGCTTAAGGCCTGGGGGATGAAGGTCGCCCAGCGCCGGGGTATGCGGCGCGCGATTGTCGCCGTCGCGCGCCGCCTGGCCGTCGTTCTCCACCGCATGTGGACGGACGGCACCGACTTCCGCTGGGGAAGCGGACCCGGCACCGCGGTCGCGGTCTCCTGATACGATCTCAGAAAGGAGCTTTCACGGTTCTGCCTCGGCAGGAAGAGGTCCTCACGGGGACGAAGGTGGTGTGAGATCGTAGCGTCCGCAGCCTGTCGCAGCGACAAGGGCGTCCAAGATCCACACCGCTTTCTCTTACCCCATCATGGGGCGGCTACGTGCCGACCCCGGAGAGAAGCACGAACCCCGTGCGGCAATCTCAAGCCTGGCAGAAAAAACAGTATTTGTATTTCGTAGCCTACCAATTCCTCAGACCGGCGCACTCGCGGCGGCGGAGAGTGGCCTGCGCCTGTTGACTCAGGCCGCGATAGAGAAACGGACGTTCCGATGCCCTTCCCCGCCTCCCAACTTCAGCCATTCGTTCATCAGGATGGACGGTAGCGACAAGCAGCCGATCCGTTGCCTGGACGACTTGAAAGGGAGAGGAGAGCGGAACGTCGGCTTTCATTGCTGGGCATAACATCGACGACACGCGCGTCGACAATCACGGATTGCTGGCAACGAACACGTAATTAGGTTGAACGGCGGAATCTGAAAACAGGAACTCCCTTGGCTTATTCCGTACTGGTGGCTTCTCGCCATCGTCGCGGACAAGATACCCAGTTACGCACCGATCGCGCCCTGCCACCTCGTACCCACCGAGCCTGAAACCTACTCGCCCGAGAATACGCTGTATCGTATCGAAACAAACTACCGAATTATTACTGTCAATTTCGCCGCACAGAGCCAATCTTTGTCCGATAAATTGTTATAAATCGCTTGTCATTTGATCGATCTGCATATGATCACTTCAGGTAACTAGCCAGATATTAGCAGTAACGGAATAAGAATCAATCAAGCCTTGTGCAAAGCTCAACGGGCTTTATCTTATATAGCTAGTTGATGTTACATCTGAACGTTCGTCCGAGATCATGAACGGCTTGATCGATGAAACGGATAAATCAGGCAGTCGCGCTCCTGCCCTACGGCTACCGGCCAGCCCAACAAACAAACACTCGCTATGATTTCAAACCTTGCAGCTTCGTTGGGGTGGACGCCGCCTGACGGCATTGATGTGCCATAGTGGAGGTGTTGAAAACACCACTGAGGAGGCGTCCATGGGTGAGGTTAGCACAGTCGGCATCGATCTGGCCAAGTCGGTTTTCCAGGTTCACGGCTCGGATCCGAGCGGTGCTGTCATCTTCCGCAAAAAGCTTCGGCGTGATCAGGTTCTGTCATTCTTCTGGACCTTGCCACGATGCGTGGTGGCAATGGAGGCCTGTGCGAGCGCCCATTACTGGGCTCGCGAGATCGCCGCAGTAGGTCACGACACGCGGCTCATTCCACCGGCCTACGTAAAGCCGTTCGTGAAGCGGCAGAAGAACGATATGGCCGATACCGAAGCGATTTGCGAGGCTGCGCAGCGCCCGACGATGCGGTTCGTGCAGGGTAAGAGCGCCGAAGCACAGGCCTCCGGAGTAATCTTCCGTACCCGCGATCTGCTCGTGCGCCAGCGCACGCAGCTGATCAACGCCCTACGAGGACACCTTACCGAATTTGGCTACATCGTTCGGCAGGGTGTCGGGCATGTCGGAAAGCTGGTCGAGCTTGTTGCCGATCCTGCATCCGATATACCACCTGTGGCGCGGCCAGTGCTGACAGTTATCACTCAAAGCCTTCAAGCGCTTCAGTCGCAGATCGCTCTTCTGGATCGCGAAATCGCGCACCGGGCCAAGACTGACCCCGTGGCGAACCGGCTGATGACCATTCCAGGGGTGGGGCCGGTGATCGCGACTGCGCTTGTGGCGCTAGCGCCTGCTGCCAGCACGTTCCGACGCGGGCGTGATTTTGCAGCCTGGCTTGGCCTCGTACCCCGACAGCACTCTAGCGGCGGCAAGGAGCGGCTGGGGCGCACAACAAGATGGGCGAGCGTAGCTTGCGGAGGCTTCTTATTATCGGCGCAAGTTCGGTTACGAAGGTTGCGGCGCGTTACCACGATAAAGCCGACGCATGGCTGGCCGGCATGCTGGCTCGCAAGCCGCGCATGCTGATCACGGTGGCGTTGGCCAACAAGATGGCGAGGACCGTCTGGGCGCTGATGGCGCATGGCGGGTCCTACAGAGCTCCGGCCGCGGCGGTGTAACCGTCAAGGCTTGAGGCGTCAGGGACGCAAGGAAGGTCAATAGAGAGGTATGGCGCAACGGTCAGAAGACGGGATTGGGAAAACCAGGGATGTGTCCGAGCGCCTCGAGCGCGCAACTTCGGTCTGGACCCGATCCGCGATCTCCATACAGGCCAGCAGCCGTGATGATGGCTGCATCAACAGGCCGGACACACGGAAGCACCTGGGCCTGCGCGAACAAATCTCTCAAAAACCCCCTTGTATCCAGCGGGGCGTCCACACACGGACACTCATTCACCACGACACCTGGGCCTGTAATTGGCCCCTCGCACTGCTTACAAATTTCGGCGAGCCGCGAATGCCTCGGAATGAAACGCGACCATACGTGCGTCGCGCCGCACCCGGACGGGTGAATTGCCGGGGCCTATATTCGGACCAGCACGGCGTTTGGCTGGACGTGATTTTTGCGTCAGACCGCGAAGCTCGGGAAGTCCTTTCGATACTGTTGGGTGTTTGAAGGCACGGCGCTGTCATTCTGGTGCCATCAAACGCAACTAAGGACAGCGCTTGCAGTAGAGGTAATTCCAGATGTCTCGCGCTAGCTCGCTCGTTGCTCAGCAAATAATCGATTGCGTGTCGACGGGTCGGTCCCCGACCGCAGTGGACCTGGACAATGTCGCTGCGCGGATGTGGCGCGAAGGAGTGCGTGACCGTTCCGCATTTTCCTGGGGCGAGCTTTCGCCCACGGCTACCGATCGCATCGTAGCAATGCGGGCTGCGGTCCTCGCATTGGAGGGCAGCAGTCTACGCTAGGCCGCACCTATCCAGTGTTCCGGATCGACGGCGCGTAGGCTCAAGTTACGTGCAGCTTTTCAAAAAAGCGCAACAGGGCGGCGTCGATTGACGAGGCGCCGTCTTCGACCAACCGTGAGTCCATGCGGACCTTGGCTGCCATCCCCGTAGTACTCTGTGTCGCGACGGATACACCTGTCACCAGACGTCCGATCAGGTCCAGGTCTGTAGCGGTTCCATCGACGTTCCGGCTGATGACCTGGCCGCTCTGCGCCTGTTCGCCAATGCTCGAAGCGAGATCATCGGTGCCGCTAGCCATCTCCTCGACCATCGCGCGGATATGCAACAGTCCGGCATAAGCTGCCCCGGTGCCGCGTTGCATGCCGGCTATCTGTTCGGCAATCTCACCCGTAGCTTCCGCGGTCTGCGCGGCCAACGATTTTACCGCGTCGGCAACGACTGCAAACCCCTTTCCGGCTTCGCCGACGCGGGCCGCCTCCATGGCGGCGTTCAACGCGAGGAGCTTGGTTCGTGCAGCAATACTTGTGATGACTCCGACGATCGCACCAATCGCACGGGCGTCATCCTGGACGTCCGTCATATCCTGTGCGAGCCTGGCCGCACAGTCCGCAGCCTTTGCGCTGAGATCGGCAGACAGGCGTGTGCTCTGGCTAGACTGATGGATCGCGCCCATAAACTGGTTCGTTGCCGCGGCAATATCCGTCGCTCCGTCGATCGCTCGCCTAACGGCTACGCCAACGCTATTCAGTTCGCGGGTCGCATCGGTCGAATGATCCTCGAGTTCCCCGGATGTCGTGGACAATTGTCCGGCTGCTCCGCGAAGTTCAGCAAGGACGTTCGCTATCTCTCCTTCCAACGTGGTTGCGGCCTGCCGGACGATACGATCACGTTCAGCCTCGGCAGTTTGTGCTGTACGTCGCGCATCTTCGACCTGACGTTCGCGGTGAACCTCTGCGAAGCGCTGCCGGCCAATATCGGCTTCCAACCGCCCGCGCTCCACCACCGACGCACGAAAGACCTCGATCGCGCGTGACATCCGGCCGATCTCATCCTGTCGTTCCCCGTGCGGCGTGCGGCCTTCTGCATCGCCTCCGGCGATCACCGCCAACGTATGCTCGATATCCAGCAGCGGGTGTACGATGGTCTTCTGAATGATCAGCACCGTGCCGTATGCGGCCAGAGAAAACAGGATGATGCCCGCCGCGATACTGATCGCTACTTCCTGCTTCTCCAGATCATGGGCGGTGCGGAACAGACGCTCGACCTCGGCTTCCTGTCCAGCGATGAGGGTATCGGCGATTTTGGATGCCATCCGCTCGTTGGGACGGACGTCATCGCGAAAGACGGTCCACGCCCGATCCCGGCGATGCTTCGTGGCGTCGTCGGCCATGATGGCCAACTGCCGTAATACGATTATCTGACTGCCTATATATGGGCTCCGTGCACTCAGTCCCGCGCTGGGGCTCCGAACCAGTTGGTTAAGCTGCGTCCGCATCTGGATCGACCGTTTCGTGAATTTCCCGTGGATGATCGCGAGTTCGCTTGGATTGCGTTCAAGCAACAGATTTAACGCGTCACGTTGCAACGAGCGGCTGATTGACCGTACCTCGATCAGGCTGATCCGAACGATCTGGCCGGCATTCGCTGCGTCGCGCGCAGTCTGAACACGTTCTCTTGTACCGTATCCGATCAGGCCCAGAAGGCACACCAATCCCAACATGATGGCGATGGGTACCATCAGTCGCGCCACCATGCTCTGGGAACACAGCCTTAACGTTCGGTTTTTCATAGGCGGGCGCTACGGCGCGCATCTTAACCCTGTGTGACAAACGCGGCTGCCAGATTACGCGCTCTCCGCGCCGTTGGGACAGCGATCTGTCTTCGAGGCGGCCGTCTTACGGATGCGATCATTTGCCTAAGACTTCCGGAATTGGACCGATTTCTAAGCCTTGCGCATTCGTCGTGCGCCGGACGGCATGACGAATACGCCACCCGATCGTACGATGCTGCTCGCATCCTCACGATCGGCGATCATGCGGATGTCGGCCCGCAGGGCACGGCGATCGATATCCAGTCTCACCCAACCGGCATGCTCGACATCGTGGAAGCGCACATGCGGATTGTTCCGGCTGACATCGCCGAACCGACCGACTGGCGGCGAAGCAGCGCCCAACGCCGACGTCACGATCTCGCTGCCGATCGGTGCCTCGCCCTGCCCGTTCAGGTCGTTTACCCAGAACGAGTGCACGTCGCCACTCAGCACCACCGAATTGCGGACCGTCGTACGACTTAACTCGGTCAGCAACCGGTCGCGATTGGCGGTGTAGCCGTCCCACTGATCGCTGAAGGTCGATTGTCGCGTCCCGTCGAGCCAAAGCGGCGCAAAGAACACTTGCTGCGCAACGAGCGACCAGTGGCACCGCTCTCCGGCAAGCCGCCCGGACAGCCACCGTTCCTGTGCCGCGCCCATAATCGTCCGCGATGGTGCGGCGGCCTGCGCGCACGCGTCGAGCCGCACGTTGCGCGCAACGTTCGGCGCGGCACACGGCGGCATGCTACGATATTGGCGCGTGTCGAGCACCGACAGTGACGCAAGGTTGGCCCAATCCACAGCGCGATACAGCCGCGGTTCGAGCCGTCCTCGCCAAAGACTTGGGCGGATCGGCATATGCTCGAAATACGCCTGGTACGCCGCCGCGCGGCGAAGTGCGAATTGCGCAGGCGGCAACCCTTCGCGATTGGCGAGCCCGGCATAGTCGTTGAGCACCTCGTGATCGTCCCACGTAACCAGCCAGGGGCAGGCACGATGCGCAGCCTGAAGATCCGGGTCGGTCTTGTAGAGCGCATGGCGTTGCCGGTAACCGGCGAGGTCGCGTGGCTCCGGCGCCCCGAAATCGCGCACATGCGGCACGCCCGGATAGCTCTGCTCGTAGATGTAGTCACCGAGCTGCAGGATCAGGTCGGGCTCGGCAGCGACGATGTCGCGGTAGACGCCGAACCGCGCCTGCTCCCAATGCTGACACGACGTCACCGCAAGCCGCAGTCGGTCCGCAACGTGCGGCACCGTCGTCGCGCGACCGACCGGGCTCGTCGCGCCGAGAGCGTGGAAACGATACCAATAGGGTCGCCCGGCGAGCAGTCCGGCGACCTCGACGTGCACCGCATGCGCGCGCTCTGGATGCGCCAGCCCGCGCCCCGTTTTCACGATCACGCGGAACGCGGCGTCGGTTGCGATTTCGTACCGCACGACGACGGCCGCGGCCTGCAGCGGTTCGGCACGTACGCCGACAAGTCGCGTCCAGAGCACGAAGCCATCGGTACCGGGATCGCCGCTGGCCACGCCCAGCGCGAACGGATCGACGACCGCCTGTGCCCCCGCATCGACCGTGATCGACGGTAGCATGGCGAGCGAGGCCATCGCGCCGAGCAACGCGCGACGATGCCAGAGGGTGTCTGGGTTGGCCATCGATCCGGTCCTAATCAGGACGCGTGACGGGATCGTGACAAGCGAGCCAACCGTCATATTTCCGTAGCGCCGTCGTAATGAAAGCGTCCCTAACCAAGCTTAGTTGGTCTCCAACGATCGCCGCCCTAGCGGCGACGCTGCACAGTCTAGACAGGCGGGAACCTCCAGTGATTTCGAAGACGCTTCTGCTTGCCTCGGCGAGCGCGATGCTAGCCGTCGCCAGCCCTGCCCTCGCCCAGACCTCGTCTAACGCTGTCCCCTCGCCGGATATACCGGACTCGAACGGCGAAATCGTTGTCTACGGCACGGGCAAAGTCCGCCAGGAACAGACGGTGTCGCGCAAGGCGATCGAAATCCTCCCGCCCGGCAGTTCGCCGCTGAAGGCGGTTGCCCGCCTGCCCGGCGTCGCGCTGCAGAGCTCGGACCCGTTCGGCAGCTACGAGCTCGGTACGCGGCTGTCGGTGCGCGGCTTCAACCAGAGCCAGATGGGCTATACGCTCGACGGCGTGCCGCTCGGCGACATGTTCTACAACGGCCACAACGGTCTGCACGTCAGCCGCGGGATCGCCGCAGAGAACATCGCGCGCGTCGACGTGTCGCAGGGTGCCGGCTCGCTCGGTATCGCCTCGACCAGCAATCTCGGCGGCAACCTTGAATTCGTCTCGCGCGGGCCGTCGCAGGTGATGGGCGGCGAGGTGGCGCTGACCTATGGTATGTACGATACCGTGCATCTCTACGGCCGGCTCGACAGCGGTGAATTGTCGACAGGTACGCTGTTATCGGTCTCGGGCGTGGTCCACGATGCCAGCAAATGGAAGGGTTACGGCAACCAGTCCGATACGAAGGTGAACGGCAAGATCGTCCAGAAGCTCGGCGACGCGACGCTGACTGGGTGGCTGAACTATTCGCTCCACAAGGAGCGCAACTACGCCGATCTGTCGCCGGCGACGCTGGCCCGGATCGGGTATGGCCTCGACTTCCTGCGGCCGGACTATGCGACCGCCATCCTGCTGTCCCAAGTGAGTGCGAACCAGACCGCGCGCGCCGCCAATCGGGCACTGCCCTTCCCCGCGGCGGGGGTCGTGTTCCCGACGCCGTACACCAACGTCAACGATACCTATTACGACAGCGGCGGCGTGCGGCGCGACTGGCTCGGTGCGATGACGCTGAACGTGCCGATCGCCGACTGGCTCGACGCTAGCGCAACCTATTATCATCATTACGACAAGGGCAGCGGCGGCATCTACACGCCTGCGGTCTTCTCGCCCGACGGCTTCCCCTTGTCGGTCCGCACTACCGAATACGGCATCAACCGTGACGGCGGCATAGCCAACGCGACCGCACGCCTCGGCGATCACACGTTCCAGATCGGCTATTGGCATGAGGACAACCAAGCCCGTACCGATCGCAACTACTACGCGGCGAGCCTCACCAACCGTCCAGACGTCACCGATTTCCTGACCAACCCGTTCCGCAGCGACTTCCTGACCGATCTCACGACGATCACGAACCAGTATTTCGTCAGCGACAGCTGGAAGATCCTGGACGCGCTGACGATCGCCGGCGGTTTCAAAGGCGCGCGCGTGGCCAACGGCATCACGACGACGTTCGGCACGCCGTTCATCAACGGCAAGATCGCCGCGAAGGACTGGTTCCAGCCTCAGGTCGGCGCGACGTACAAGCTCGGGCGGCAGGAATTCTTCGCCAATTATGCCGAGAACATGCGCGCCTATATCAGTTCATTCCGTGGGCCCTTCGGCACAACGCAGGTCGGTTTCGAGGCGATCCGCGACACGCTGAAGCCCGAGACCTCGCGCACGATCGAAGCTGGCTGGCGGTTCGATCTGGGCAAGCTTCGCGGCGTGATCGCGGGCTATGACGTCAAGTTCAAGAACCGCCTGCTCGCAGCGTTCAGCGGCGCGAACATCCTCGGTAACCCGAGCATCCTTCAGAATGTCGGCAGCGTGACGAGCCGCGGCGTGGAGATCGGCGCGACCTATCAGGTCGCCCGCCCGCTCTCGCTGATCGCTTCGTATTCGTACAACGACAGCACCTATGACGACGACACCGTCAACGGCACCGCTTTCGTGCCGACCAGGGGCGTCCGCACTGTCGACACGCCCGCGCATCTCGCCAAAGGCGAAATCAATTACGACGACGGGATGTTCTTCGGCAACGTCGCCGGCGCTTTCACCTCGCGGCGTAACGTCACCTATACCGGCGATGTATCGGTGAAAGGCTACACGCTGTTCGACGCCGCGGTCGGCTATCGCTTTCCGTCGAGCAGCGCGCTGGCCGGCGTCGAGATCCAGGTCAACGGCGTGAACCTGACGGACGAGAAATACATCGCCGCGCTCGGTTCGGGACAGTTCTTCAACACCGCAACATCGCTCAACAACACGATGCAGGCGGGTTCACCACGTCAGGTATTCGGAACGATACGTCGGCGGTTCTGAGTAGGGGATCAACTACCGCGATACGGTGGGCAACCCGACCGACTACAAAGGTATCGGCGTTCAGGAACAATGCCAGTACGCGGTATGCCAAGGGCGCTGCCCGACTAGGGACGTAATGGGGGGCCGGATATCGTAATCGTATCGCAAGCCCGCGGTCGCGGTGACGCAAACCTGGACGTTCACGCCCATTTTCCCCATTCTCAGCTTTGCGCGGATAAGCGACCAATAGCATGGTAGAGACGGATTATATGGCAAGATGGTGCTGGTCCCGGTGCTGCATACCTCAGCCGATTCCCGACGCGACAGGGACACGGCACGCTCGAAACTTGTGCTGGCAGCGAACGTGATGCGCGGCGCAACGCAAATCGAAGCGGGAGCAGCATAGTAGACGCAGAGAGCTCAGCAGGCGTTCGCTACGGGCGAGCGTCAGGGGCCACATTTGCGCGGATTTGGAAAGTGTTGTCCGCCACTTCGTCAAACTGGAACGGAATCGCCATCCGGTATCCGTTCGTGGCGAGAGCGGCTGCGAGGCCTCCGAGCAACATCTCCTGTCGCTGATCGAGATCGGCTTGCGTCGCTAAAGGGCGGATCGTTCCGGTCAGCGAACACCGCCCAGCCTCGCACACCATCGCGACGTCGGACGGTACCGGGTATGCGCCTCGAATGTCTGCAACGACCGTCTCGACGGGCGAGGCGGTGGAGGCCACGCGTGCAGGGGCGACGGGGGTAAGCGGTACGGCCCTGGCTGGGCTAGCGGCTGACCCACGAACCACGGTGATACCTGCCGCCGAGGCTTGTCGAGGGCGTCGAGTCCATCCGGCAAACATCGCTATGACGATGGCAATTGCCATGACGACCAAGGTCAAGCTGCCAGGCGAGATGAGGATCGATCGGGAACGAACGCTTGGCATGCGACCTCCGTAACGCGGGCACCCTGCGCCGCCGACATAGCGGCGACGCAGGGTAACGATCAGCAGGTGGTGGAGCCCGACGGACAGCCCGGTGAATCGCTCCCCGCATCGACGTTCGCGTCGAACCCGGGGGCTATGCCGCTCGCGTTGGCCGCCGCGAGGGTGCTTGCGAACCGCGCCTCCTTGTTGTCGAAGTTCGCACCCTTGAAATCATAGTTGGATACCGCGTTTCTGACTGCCACCGACGGGTAGCCGTTCCAGCTTACCAGCGGCTGGATGAGCCACTGCCCGGTGCCATTCTCGGCGGGCTCGTCGCCGCCGTCGGTCTTGGAGAAGCGCCACAGATGGGAAAAACCCCAGGTCTCGTAATGGAAGACGAGCTTCGCGTGCTCGCCGCTCGAATCGCTGACGAAGCGGAGCTGGCCGCCACTCGTGGCGCGGGTATCCCACTTGCCATGGTCGCCGCGCGTGACGCCGACGACGCGGCTGCCGGTGCCCTGGTCGGTCGTCCAGACGATGATCGATTCCCAGTCATAGGCGTGCGAGAAATCGGACTGCCAGAAATAGCTGTAGACCCGACCGCAATAGCCGTTGTTGCAGCGGCTGCGTGCATAGACGTTGCTCTGCGTCCGGTAGCTGGCGCTGCGGCACGTCGCCGGGGGCCGGGTGGCGTAGGTGGATGCCGCCGGGCTGATGGCGCCTGCCGCGTCGACGGCGGGCACGTTGAAGCAGACGTCGGTGTCGAAGTCGATCGCAGGCTGGAAACGTTTGTCGAGCGCCGTGGCGCGTTCGGGCAGTGGCACGACCGGCGCGGGCCAACCCTGTGCAAATGCGGGCGTCGCTTGTGCCACCAGCATGGCGGCGGCGGTGCCGATCATCAAGGATAGCCGGTTCGTCGAGACATGGCTTGTCATACAAACTCCCGTTGCAGGATGTCGTGAGGTACGCCGTACGCTCTCGTCCGCGGCGGGAACGCCGCGGACGTGGAGTTCAAAAACTGGTCGTCACGCCGAAGGTGAAGATGCGGCCGCTCCGGGTGTAGACGAGCGTCCGGTCGGTGGAGAGGTCGGTAAACTGCTCGATTGGCCGGTTGGTGACGTTGATCCCCTCGACGACGAAGCGCAGGTTCTTGACCGGGCTGTAGCGGACCTGGAAATCGACGTTGTTGGTTGGGCGGATGCCGTCACCGACATTCGCGTTGCCGCCTGCGCCCGTCAGATACCGGCTGCGATAGGCGGTCGAGACACGCGCGCCGAAGCGTTCGGTCTCGAAATAGAGCGTCGCGTTGGCCGCCCATTTCGACAGATTGTAGAGCGGGATGCTTTTGACGACACCGTTGTAGACCGCGGTCTGGTCACCATCGATCCAGGTGCCGTTCGCGACGATGCCGAACCCGTCGAACGGCGCGGGCAGGAAGGTGAAGTCGTGCTGGAATGCCGCCTCGATACCCTTGATGCTGGCCCCGTCCCCGTTGATCGGGCGCGTGTAGTTGTACGGCGTCGTACCGTCCTGACCCGGCAACAGCAGCGAGACCGGGAAGCCCGTCGCGCTATAGGGAACCTGCGACGTCTCCGACGTGATGAAGCTGTTAAGGTCCTTCCAGAAGAAGCCGACCGACGCGAAGCCGTTGCGATCCATGTAATATTCGAGGCCGGCCTCCGCCGAAGTCGACCGGAACGGCTGGAGATTGGGGTTTCCGACGGAGACGGACCCACCGAACGGCGCCACGGTCAGCGTCCCCGCTGCGGCAAGTTGAGGAAGGCCAGGCCGATTGACGTTGCGGCTGGCGGAAGCGCGCGCGATCAGCTTCGGCGTGATGTCGAGCGCGACGTTGAGCGCGGGCAGCCAATCGTCGTTGCTGGTCCCGACCGTGACCGGCTGCAACGTGGTGACGCCGTTGGTCGCTGTGGCCAGCGAACCGCTGGATACCAGGTCGGTATGATAGTAGCGGACGCCTGCATTGCCGCGCAGCCGCATCGACCCGATATCGGTGTCGAGATTGAGCTGCGTGAAGCCCGCCCAAGTCTTTTCCCGAATGCGAAAGTCGCTGCCCGCAGTCAGGTTGGCGGCGGTCAAATCCCGGTTGTTGCCGAGCAGCGCGTAGATCCCGGCAATGTCGCCGCCGATATAGGGAAGCAGGCTATCGCGGTTGATGACGTATTTCAGTGCGTCGGGTATCGCACGGTCGCTGGTCGCCGCCGTGCCATAGAAGATGTTGGTGAGATACTGATACCCGCTGTTGGTGAAGCGCTTATACTCGCCGCCGACCTCCAGCTTCAGGATCGGCGTGAGGTCGTAGACCGCCTGGAGCTGACCGTTCAGATAGTCGCTCTTGATCATGTTCTCCTGCGTGACCAGCCGCTGGACGTTCCAGTTCGCGGGATTGGTGAGGTCGAAGCCGTAGGTGTTCACCGGAATCGTCGGCTGCATGTCGAAACTGAACGCGGTGTTGCGCGCCTGCAGGAAGATCTTGTCGAACGTCGGCTGGACGAAATTCGACTTCTGGTACCCGCCCAACGCGGTCAGCTTCAGTCGATCGCCGACATCCCAGCTCACATTCGCCACCGCCTGGTAGAAGTCGGTCTGGTTCTCGACGCGGTGATGCTCGGTGCGCTGATCGATGCCGGTATAGCTGGCGGCAACGAGCGAATTACCCTGGATCGTCGCGGACCGGATCACCTGCGCGCCGCTGACGTTGCCGGTCAGCGCGTTGTAGCCGCCCGCCGCGATCGCCCAGTCGTCGCGCTTGTCGGCGAGGTGTCCGTACAGCAGGTCGACGTCGATCTTGAAATTGTCGCCGGGATGATATTGCAGCGCGCTGGTGACGCCGATCCGCTCGCGATCGGTGTACCAGGTCGACGGCGATTGCGCCTGGGGGGCGAAGATCGTGCCGCCGCGCAACAACGCCCGCGTCGGCGCGTCGATCTCCGGCCCGATATTGTTCGCGCCGTAGGTAACCTTGCCCCAGTTCCAGTTGCGATAGCCATATTCGTTGTTGCGAACCTTCGAATAGGCAACCGATACGAGCGCACCAAAATCGCCCTGACGCTGCGAGAACAGGCCGACGAGCCGCGGGGTGACGCCGCTGGTCTGATCGTTGGTCTGGGCCTTCGCGGACAGCACGATCTTCTGGCCGTCATAGTCGAATGGCTTGGCGGTGAAGAGCTGCACGGTGCCGGCGATGCCGCCCTCGTCCTGGTTGGCGGCGTAGCTTTTCTGGACGCTGACACGGTTGAAGAGCTCGGAGGCGAACAGGCTGAAATCGAAGCCGCGGCTGCGGCTGACGTTGCCGCGATTGTCCATGCCGGAGGCGGTGTTGCCGAGCACTTCCATGCCGTTGAGCTGCGTGCGCGTGAAATCGGGGCCGAGACCGCGCAGCGCGATCTGACGTCCTTCGCCGGTGTCGCGCGTGATCGCGACGCCGGGGACGCGTTGCAGTGCCTCGGCAAGGTTCATGTCGGGAAATGCGGCGATGTCGGACGCCACGATGTTGTCCTCGGTTCCGACCGCGCGACGCTTCAGGTCCTGCGCGGCCAGCAGGCTGCTGCGATAGCCGTTGATGACGATATCTGGGGCGCCCTCCGGCGTTTCACGCGAAAGCGTGGTAGCTTGCGCCGCAGCGGCTGCAATGACTGGAGCGCGCGCGCCGACGGTGCTCGGCGCCGACGGTGCCTGGTCCCGGCGGAGGATCGTCACGCCGTTGCTCTCGACCGGACGCAGCCCCGTACCACGTAGCAGCATCGCGAGCGCTCCCGATGTAGTGAGCCGCCCACTGACGCCCTTCGTCCGCTGCCCGTGAATGAGTGCGGGCGCGGCGATGACCTGCATGCCCGTCGCGCTCGAATAGGCCGACAGCGCCTGCGCCAGATCGCCCGCCGGAATGGCGAACATTCGTGCGCCCGTCGACTGTGCATCCGCTACCGTCGGTGCGGCTAGAGCGAACGCTACCAAGGCCAGTGCCGACGTTCCATGAAACCGCGTCATCAAATTCCCCCGTCTTGGCGCCATCGGACGCCACCCGGAGGGAAGACGGTGGAGGCCGCCAAATCCGGACAGTGTTTTTTTCAGTCCGCGGTTTCGAGCGCCAACGCCCCCTGCCGCTCGACTACCGTGAAGCCGAACCCGCTGCCGATGGCCTTTAATAGCTGATGCGGACGGTCGGTGCGGAACCGCCCGAACACCGTCGTCGACGCCAGCGGTTCCCGCGGACGTGCGATCCTGACGCCCCCCTGCCGGTCGAGAACCTCGACCAGGTCGTCCAGGCGCATGCCAGTCGTGTCGATCCAGCCCTTGCGCCAGTCAGGCAACGCCGGATCGAACTTCGTCGGCGCTGCCGCCACACCGCTGCGTACAGCACTGCGGTAACCGGCGCGAACGACGACGCCGCGCGGCGCCCCTACCGGATCGAAGCCGACCGCGCCGCGATAGACGGCCAGCGCTACCTGTGTCCGGGTCAGGTCGAGGTCGAACGCGGTGCCGAGGACGCGTGTCTCGCTGGCGCCGGCGCGCACGACGAAGGGACGCGCAACGTCATGACGCACGTCGAAGAACGCCTGTCCCGCAAGCAACTCGGCACGGCGCTGTCCGTCCGCATAGACAATCCGAAGCCGGGTCGCGCCGTTGAGCGCAACCGTCGAGCCGTCCGCCAGCGTCACGGTCGTGCGTTCCCCTGCACGGGTCGCCAATATACGCGTCGAAACCGTTGGCACGGCCGGATTGCCGACAAACCGCCCGCCACCCACGAACAGCAGGGCGATGGCGACCGGGGCCGTCGCTACGGCCGCGATAGCCGATCGCCGTCGACGCCGAAGCGACCGGACCTGCTCGTCGGAAAGTCGGCCGCACCGCACCGCCGCCGTTTGCAGCGCATCGGCGAGCGCAGCCTCGGTTACCGTTGTTCCACCGCCCGCTACAGTCACGCGCCGGCCTCCATCGTGAAGCCGCGTTTGGCGAGCGCGCTGCGGAGGTCCTGAAAGCCGCGGACGACGTGCTTCTCGACCGCCGCCATGCTCATATCGAGACTTCGGGCGATCGTATCGGTCCTCAGCCCGTCGAGGCGCTTGCGCAGGAAGATTTCGCGGCGCAGCGGCGGCATGCGCTCGAGCGCGTCCGCCATGATCACCACGGCGCGACGGAAGGCCAGCACCCGGTCGGCAGTGGGTTGCGGACAGGCGATTGCCTCATCCAGTTCGACATGCGCAGACCGTCGTGCGGCGCGGTGATGATCGAGCAGCAGATTGCGCGCGATCGCAAAGCACAGTGCCTTCATGTCGTTGACCCGCGCGGTCGCCTGATAGGCGAACAGGCGCAGATAGGTTTCCTGCACCACATCGTCGCCATCGGCATGGTGAGCCAGCCGACCTTGCACGAAACGCCGCAATGCGCCCGCCAGTTCGGCGTCCGGATACTCCAGCGCCAGCGGATGCTCGGGTAACGAGCGTATGCCGATACCGTCGACAGGAAATGCTCTGCTGCTCACCACGCCCCCGTCTGCAGTTCCGGAGCGTTCTATGAGACGATCATGAAGCCAGGATGACAGCGGCGGAAATCGTTCGCCAGTATGCGCCCATCGTCGACTGACGACACGAGTATGGACATTCAGGTGCCCTGCCCTCCACCTATGGCGTTCATCTTGGTTGGCATTTTTTGGGATATGCCAGCATTCTGTCCTGGCCGACTGTTCGCAGCGGTGGATCGAGTTAACCATACCTATCCAAACACGCTCGGCGAACGGAGATGGTGATTACCGCATAAGGTAGCGGCGGAGCGCCTCGGGTTCGTCGGTCTGGACTATACCGACACCCGCGCGTTGCAGGCGTCCCCATACTGCGTCGGGATCACGCAAGGCATCGACGTCGCCCCCATAACCGCCAATGAATCCTTCCCACAGCGTGTTGGCCCACACGCGACCATGTGCCGCGCGAGCAGCGGCGGCAACGCTAGGCAAAGCAGCGGCTGGCATGCGCGGCACTTCGACGCCGATCGGACGCCGCCCGCCCGACGCCTGGCGCGTGACGATCGCAGCCAGGTCCGCACCCTGCGCATCGCCGCTGGAAAGGATCGGCATGAACGGTACGCGGTCGTACGGCGCCATCGCGGCCAGCGGCGCGCTGCCGATCCCCGCGACCGTCTTCACGATGACCCGGTCGGTCGCGCCGGCACGGACGACGGCATCGATCACCTCGGCATAGATCGCGTCCTTGATGTCCAGGTTCAGCACGATCCGGTTGCCGGCGTGCGCCAATATCTCGTCGAGCGTCGGAACCTGCTGATCGGTAAGCCCAGCGCCCTTATCGCCTTCGTTGTCGCGCAGGCGTAGTGCCTTGATCTGAGAGAGCGTAAGGTGATCGACCGCGCCGGTCCCGTTGGTGGTCCGATCGACCGTCGCGTCGTGAATCATCACCAGATGGCCGTCGCGGGTTCGCCGCACATCGGTCTCCATGATGTCGATGCCCATCGCCACGCAGTGATCGAGCCCCACCAGCGAATTTTCCGGTGC
Organism: Sphingomonas sp. PP-CE-3G-477; assembly: GCF_003050745.1. Lineage (GTDB taxonomy): Bacteria > Pseudomonadota > Alphaproteobacteria > Sphingomonadales > Sphingomonadaceae > Sphingomonas. The sequence goes on from NZ_QAOF01000011.1 coordinate 62,606, forward strand.
GCTCGGCAAGGCGTGGCCCGGCGCCGAATTATGGCATCCGCGATGTGCCGCGATCAGCAGGCGCCCGTTCGGATCGAGCAGCGCCGCGTGAATCTCCCGTACGGTCCGCGGCGGAACCGGAGCAGCCGCAACGGACACCACTGGCATTGCTGCGAGAATAAGCAGGGACAATGTCCCGAAACGCGATCGTGTCATGTCGGACCTTTCGGAGATCAGAATTTGGGCGTGAAACGGAGGCCCAGCCAGAACGTCGTCGGGACCGAATAGCTATCCTTGAGCAAATTCTTGTCCGGGCCGGCAAAGCTCGTGAGGCGAGTGTGCGTCAGGTTGCTCACCTGGCCGATCACCGCGACGCCGTTCCGCAACGTATAGTTCGCGGTCAAATCGATCTGCTCCCGCGGCGCCCAGTACAGATCCTGCCAATAGATATCGTTGATGATCGTGCGCAGCGCCCTGCCCTGCCGATTATACGCCGCGCGCAGTTCCAGGCCGTGCTTCGCATAGAACACGCTGGCGTTGAGCGTGCTGTCGGGCTGGCCGACGAGGCGATCGATGCTACGCGCCACGCCCCTGCTGCTGAGCACGTCGATCCGGCCGCGTAGCAATGCTGCGTTCGCACTGACGCCGAAACCACTCAGCAGCGGGTGGATGAACTCGAGCGAGTTGAGAACCGCGTTCGCCTCGATCCCCTTGATGCTCGCCTTGGTCGCGTTGGTCGGCTTGGTCACGACCGCGTTGACGTAGTTCACGCCTTCATAGGTGTAGCCAACCGAGGCCGCGTTGAAGATCTCGTCCTTGATGTCCTTGTAGAACGCCGCGAGCGACACGATCCCGCCATAGCGGCTCGACAGGGTCCAGTCGGTGGCGAGGTCGAGATTGGTCGAACGGCGCGGCTTGATGTCCGGGTTGCCGATCGTGACGTTGACGCCGGTCGCCGCGCCGTTGCCGAGATCGCTCGCATTGACGAAGCCGATCGAACTGCGCGCGGCATAGCTGTCATAGCTCGGCCGCCCGATCGTCTGGCTCGCCGCGGCGCGCAGGTCGATGGCGCGCGTCGCGTGCCAGGTCGCGATCGCTGAAGGCAGGACGTAGGTGTAGCTAGACTTGGTCGGCTGATCGACGAACACGCCGTTGCGCCTGATCCGCCCGACTGTCGACTGGTCGGTGTGATCGAGATGCACGCCGGCTTGCGCGTTGATGGCCGACGAAGCGTAGCTCGCCAGCGCATAACCACCGGCAATCTTCTCGACGTGGCGGAAATCATCCTGGTTGTTGTAGTTCGACTGATCGGTGGTGTTCAGGATCGATCCGGGCTGCGCAGTGATGTCGCGGACCGAGGCAACCGGATCGATCGTGAGCAGGTACAGCCCGTTCGAATAGTTGAGCGGCGCGCCGCCCGGTCCGACCGCGGTCGCCAGGCCGATTACCCGGCCGGTCGTGTTGGGTGCCTGGTCGATCCGGTCGAGATTGAACTTGGGGCGATCATCGGTGTAGCTCGCGCCCGCCGCAAAGCCGATGCCGTCCGCATCGGCACCCTGGTTGAAGGCATAATCGAGCCGGCCCGTCAGCACCGTGTCGCTCGCGTGCCGCTCGCCGTTCGGCCGGTAATAGAGCAGGCTGTAGTTCGAGAGATTGTTGTAGGCCGCCGGATCGACCGCGAACTTCTGGTCGAGCTTGCTGGTGTCGTAGGCGAACGCGAAATTGGACGTCGCAGTCGGTGTCGCCCCCGCCGTGCCGGGCGCCGGCCGCGCGACGCCGGTAGCGTATTTGATCATCTGGAACACTTCGTCATACGTCGCGCGCGATGCGCCACCCTTGAGCGACAGCGTCTGCCGATCACCGGGCCGCCACGTCAGCCCCGCCTGCGCAACCCGAGTCCGCGTAACGATGTCGGCATTCTCCCAGCCCACCTCGACGTCGCCGCCAGGATAGCTGCCCGAGGTCGCGGTCTGGTTGAGGACGGTACCGCGGTTGCGCGGATCGATCAGGACCTCGTTGCGGTCCATCTTGTCCTTGAAATAATAATAGCCGAGCGAGGCATAGGCTTCGAGCGTGTCGGTCGGGCGCGCCTCGAACTTGCCTGTCAGGCCGTAGCGGTCGCGCTTGTCCATCACGTACCAGTATTTGTCCTGCTGCGGCACCGCGAAGCCGTTGCCGAGATTGGCGCCGGTCTGAAGCTGCCTCGCCGCGTTGTAGAAGGAATAATGGATCGTATCGGTCGTCATGTGCGTGTCGGTGTAGCTGCTGAGCGTCTGGTAATTGCCCGACAGGACGACGCCGTATTGGTGGTTCGCGCCGAACGTCGTGCTGACGGTCGCGCCGAGCCGCGTGCCGAAATCGGGCTGGTGGCGCGGCAAGCCGGTGTCGCTCGCATGGCCGAGCGACGCTTCGGTCGTGACGAACGGCTTGCCGCCGCCTTCGAACGCGCTGCGCGTCACGATGTTGATCGCGCCACCGACCGCGTTCGGGTCGAGATCGGCGGTGAACGTCTTCACCACCTGCAACTGGCTGATCATCGACGCGGGGAGAATGTCGAGGCGGACCCCGCGCGAGATCGACCCGAGCGTCCCGTTGGGCGTGCCGGGCGAGGCGAGCTGCAACCCGTCGATCGTAACGTTGTTGTACGCCGGCCCAAGGCCGCGGATGACCGGTGTCGCCGCTTCGTCGCGCGGATGCTCGTTATCGGTCGCGGGCAGCACCGACAGGCCGGGAATGCGCCGCAACGCCTCGACGATGGTCGCATCCGGCAACGCACGGACGTCGTTGGATCCGATCACGTCGATGATGTTGGTCGCGTTGCGCTTGGCCTCGATCGCGACGTTGTTGGCGCGCCGGATGCCGGTGACGACGATTTCGCCGGACGTGTCCGCAGCCTGTGCCGGTACCGGCGCTGCAAGCTGCGCCGCCGCGGGAACCCCGATCGCGATCGAAGAAGTGCCGGCGAGCGCCAGCAGCCGAAGTGAAAGATGTGCCATGTGATGATCCCTGCCCGTTTGGCCGGCGTCGACTGCCCGCCCCCAGTGACGGCGCGGCTAGGCCCCGGTTGTGGCAGTTTTATTTATTTAATCGGAAATAAATCGGATCAGCGCGCGACATTCGGTGCGGCGAGTTCGTGGATCGGCAGCAATGCCGCGCCAACCGCCGCCGCCCAGCTGCCGAGCTGCGACACGTACACCGTGGGCCGCGGCAGATGTGGGAAGGCCGTCGCCCATACCGCCCGCTCGAGGGCCTCGCCGAGCGCCCGAAGGATCGGCAGCGGCAGCGCACCGGACACGACGATCGCCCCGGGATCGAGCCACGCGACCCCGCTGTCCGCCGCCACCGCGAGTTGCCGCCCGGCGCGCTCGACCCACGACGCGATCAGTGCCGCATGCGTGTCCTGATGGATCTCGACCTCGTTCAGCGCGTGGATCGCCGCACCCGCCGCCTGTAGCTCGGCGAGCAGATCGATCCCCGATGGGCGCGCCGATCCCCCCGGGAACAGCCGGCCGATCTCACCGGCATTGCCGTGTTCGCCGCGCAGGATCGCGCGGTCGACGATGATCCCCCCGCCGACGCCGTGGCCGATGAAGAAGACGATCGCCGAGCTGCATGTCCGGATCAGCCCGCTGTCGTAATATTCGGCCAGCGCGGCGAGCGTCCCGTCATTCTCGATCCAGACCGGCAGCCCCAGATAATCCGCAAACAGCCGTTGCAGGTCGAGATCGCGCCAGCCCTGCAACCAGTCGACCGCCCAGCGCCGCGTCGGATCGCCTGCGAGCGTCGGCCCGGTCGCCGCCACGCCCAGCCCCAGAAAGCGCGATCGCAGCATTTTGTGGCTCATGCTCAGCCCGCGCAACCGTCGGTCCACGGCCTCGACGAACGCGCGCGGATCGGGGCTGTCGAACGGTTCCAGATCGCGGACGATCACGGTGCCGGTGAAATCGACTAGCGCAATCTCGAGCCAGCCCGGATGCACGGTCGCGCCCGCCGCATAGCCGCCCCGGCTCGAAATCCCGAGAGGCACAATCGGCCGCCCGCGTCCACCGCGCTGGTCCTGGAGATGCTCATCGACCAGCCCGAGCGCGATCAGCTCGCGGCTCAGCCGCGTGACCGCGCCATTGTGCATGTCGAGCCGGTCGGCGAGGGCCGTTCGCGCACTCGGGCCGGAAATCCGCAGATCCCAGACGATACGTTTCTGATCCTCGGAAAGAAGGATTTCCGGCTTCGGGCGCACGCGATCATCCTGTCGGCTGGCAATACCGATGCCTTAGCCCGCCGAGTCCGCCGATGCTCGGTTTACTTCACGCACGATTAGAAAATCAGCGATCTCCTATTTCGTTGCGCGCGCGCGATAGGCGACCAACGCCTCGGGCTGGTTGGTCATGATCATCGCCGCGCCCGCCGCCCGCTGTGCACCCCAGACCGCGTCCGGATCGGTCAGCGCCCGAGCATCGTCGAAACCCGCATTGTCGGCTGGGAACATCGTCGCGGTCCATAGCCGCACTTTCCCGCGCGCGGCAGCAGTCTGCTGCAGCCAACCGGCATCGCCCCATTTCACATGCGCCCATCCCGCCGGGTTCGACGTACACCGCCGCGCAGCAGGAGCCAGCGGACCGTCCTTCCCGAACATGATCGGGATTGTCGTCACGCGGTGGCGGAACGGGGCGATCGCATCGGCCAGCTTGGCGTCGTTGCATTCGTAAAAGAAGATCGCCTGGTTCGCCATGTGCGCCCGCTCGATATGCGCGAAGGTCTTGCGCTGGCTGCCGTCCTTGACGTCGAACACGATCATCACGCGCCCCTTCGCCGCCCTCAGATACTGGTCGAGCGTCGGAATACGTTGATCGGTCAGCGGTGCGTCCTTGCCGCCGTGCCCGGACTTGAGCCGAAGCGCCGCCAGTTCGGCCCAATCGTGATCCGCAACTGGTCCGGATTCGTTCGTGGTGCGATCCAGCGTCTCGTCGTGGACGATTACCGCGACACCGTCGCGGCTGTGCCGGACGTCGAGTTCGACCGCATCGACGCCAAGCTTCGCGCAGGCCGCCAACCCCGCCAGCGAGTTCTCGGGCGCCGGATGCCAACATCCGCGATGTGCAACGACGATCAGATGCGAAGACGACGGGTCGGCCAGCGCGCGCCGGGTGACGGCCAAGCTGTTGCCCCGTGCGTCGGCTGGCGTGACGCCGGACACCAGCATCGCAATCGCCGCGGGCAGGACTGTACGAAGGGACATGACGGACTTTCGAAAAAGAGAATGACGCGCCGCCATCGTCGTGACGGCGGCGCAAACTGCGCTGGGGTTCACCAGCGCTTGGTGAGCGACACGGTGAAGTTGCGGCCGAAGATCGAACGGCCGACCGTCGCATCGGCGACTCCGCCCGTCCCGATCGTCGCGGCGCGCGCGTTACCCTCGGTCAGGCCAACGACGTCGAACAGGTTGCTGACCTGTCCGCGAACCTCCAGTCCGGAAACTTCGATCGACGCGCCAAGATCGACCGACGAATAGGCAGGCAGGCGGCTCAGGTTGGACGCGTCCTGGAAGCGACGACCGATCGTGTAAAAACTCCCATAAAGGCGCGTTTTCGCCTCGCCGAGGTCGATCGTGTAGGATGGCGTCACGGTCAGCTGGACGCGCGGGACGCGGGCGATGTCGCCACCCTGCGAGCTTTGCGCATTCGTGCCAGTGAGCGTGTCGACGCTGATGATCTTGGGGTTCTGCCACATCCCCACCGCCGTCACGTCGAAGCCCGCGAACGGCGAAACCACCGCCTCGAGTTCGACGCCGTAGGTCCGCGTGTCGTAGATGATGTTGGCGTTGGTGATCGACCCGTCCGCCGCGGCGACCTGCGTACCACCGTTCAGCTTGTCGAATTTCGACCAGAAACCGGTGGTCGTCACGCGCAGGCCGGGCAGCGCGTATTTGAAGCCCGCCTCCGCCTGCTGTACCCTCGCGACCGGCAACGGATCCGTCGAACCCGGCAGCGTCGCACCGCCCAGGATCGTGTCGAAGCGCGGATAGCTGAAGCTGCGCGTGTAGCGGCCGAAGACGTTCGCGTTGGGGGCGAAGATATACCCGCTGCCGACCGTCCAGCTGGTGCCCTTCAGATTCTCCGACCGGGCAACGGTGCGGACCACGCCCTGCACGGTTCGCGCGGCAATCGCGCCGGTCGGATCGGCGTTGACGGTGCCGAGGACACCCTGCACGCCGTCCTGCTTGCGCGAGACGCGACGGACACCGGCGTCAATCGACCAGGCGGGCGTCACCTGCCAAGTATCTGCAAGGTAGAAGGCGACCGACCGGCCGTCGAGCGAACCGCTCTGCCCGCCTGCGCCGTAGCTGATGAAGCCGTTCTCGGTGACGCGACCGACGACCTGCCCCGCCGCGTTCAGCGCCTGCACGTCGAGCGCGGTCGGCTGGTTCTTCACATTCACCAGCAGCGCATTGAGCGACTGGTCCTGCGCATAGCGATAGTCGCTGTAATACACGCCCGCGGTCAGCGCATGGCTGCCGATCGGCGTCTCCAGCGTCTTGTTCAGATGCACGTCGCCGGCATCGTAGCGCAGTCGCGTGCGGATGCTGGCGAAGGTGTTGGCCATCACCAGGTTCGCAGTCGTCGCGGGGTCGTAGACGGTGTTGGTGTCCGCAACGACATAGCGCAGCGATGAGACCCCCGACCCGAACGCGGTACGCGCCGACGCCAGGCGTCCGGCGAGGAAAGACGATGCGGTCACGGGCGCGCCGTTGAGGATCGAATCGAACCCGGTCGTCCCTTCAGTGTGGCGATACGTCCCGGTCAGCCGGAAGCCGCCCCCGAGTTCATGATCCGCACCCAACGTCGCCGTCCAGACGTCCGGATGGATGCCGTCGCGCAGGTCGCGCTTGATCGTGGTCGCACGGCCGTTGGCGTCGAGAGTCCGCAGCGTTACTCGTTGAAATGCCGCCGCACTGAGCGTGCCGTTGCGCGGATCGATCAGGGTCTCCAGCGATCCGCCCGATACCGGATCGACCAGCGGGACCGCGGTGTAGAATATGCTGCGATCGTTGAGATATTTGAAGTCGCCCCAGATCCGGCCGCCGTCGAGCTTATAGGTCGCACCGACCTTGAACTGGCCGCCTGCGTCGGCATTGTCGAAGCCCGGATTGCGCAGGCCGTCGTCGCGCCGATAGAAGCCGCTGAAGCTCGCCATCAGCCGGTCGGTGATCGGCCCCGAGATCATCACGTCGGTCCTTGCGCGGTTGCCCGTGCCCGACTCCAGCCGGATCGCGCCGGAATAGGTCGGCGTACCGTGATTGGTGATGAAGTTGACGACGCCACCAGGCGCATTGTTCGAGAACAGCGGCGCGGTGCCGCCGCGAACGATTTCCGCGCGCTGCGTGTCGAGATCGACGCGGTAGAGCTCGTCGACGTTGAGGAAGCGTTCGGTGTTGCTCTCGAACAGCGGCATGCCGTCTTGGTTCAGGTCGATGAGCCGCCACCCGCTCCACGGCAGGCCACGGATGACGATGTTCTCGCCGCCGCCCTCGCCGCCCGACGCTTCGGCGGTGATCCCCGGCGTCGCCGCCAGCAGGTCGGCGACGCTGTGCGGTGCGGCCTGGTCGATCGTCGTGCGGTCGATCGTCGATACCGAATAGGGTGCGTCGAACGTGCGCTGCCGCGTCGACGTACCCGTGACGACGATATCCGCGCCCACCTGTGCAGGATCGGTGCCGGCCTCCTGCGTCGCAGCCGGCGAGCCCGCGGGCCGATCCTGCGCCAATTCCTGCGCCAACGCCGGACAGGCCAGCACGAAAGGCGACGTCGCTGCCAACAGATAGCGCAAATACCGATAATTCATTGCCTTGCCCCTTTTGTATCGATTCCGAGGCCCCCCGACGCATGCAGGCGCCGTCGCTCCGTCCGACACATCGCTGTGCGATCGGTTCGCTGCTGACGCGCGGCATGCCGCCGTGGAGACCCTGTCCCCCTCCGACCCGGTTGCGTTCCGTCACCGAACCGCTACCCTCTGATCGAATAGTATTCGCCTGCTATCGTAAAAGAGTGACAGTAAAATGACGTCGAAATTGCATGCTGCGCCGATCGGCCAGATCGAGCAGCCATCCTGGGTGAAACCGATCGGCAGCGGCGGACGCGCGCTGCTCGACCTCTTGGTCAAGCAGGGCAGCGCGGTGCAGGCGCATCTGCCCGCACGGCTGAACCTGTCGCAGCCGAGCATCGCGCGACTGGTGAACGGCTTCATCGACGACGGACTGGTGACTGCCTCCGCACGCAGCACCCCTGGGCGCGGCAATCCCAGCGTGACGCTACGGCTAGCACCCGACATCGCATATGGCCTGGGGATCGGCATCGTCGGCGACGCGCTGTCGATGGCGATCGTCGACCTGGCGGGACAGGTCCGTGGTACCCGCCGCATCCCGCTACAGGATCGCAGCCGCGCGGCCGTCGTCGCGCATCTCGATGCCATGCGGGACGACCTGGTCGTTTCATCCGGGATCGCCGCCGACCGGATCGTCGGGGCGGGCGTCGGCTTCGCGGGGTTCTTCGTCGAGGGTCCGTTGCGCTTCAATCCCCCGGCGATCCTAGCCGACTGGATCGATGCGGACATCCCCGCCCTGCTGCGCCCCGCGCTCGGTGTGTCGGTGCTCTGCGACAACGTGGCGACGACGGCGGCGATTGCCGAGAGTCTCTTGGGAGTCGGTCGGGACTGTCCGACATTCGCCTATTGCCATCTCACCAATGGCTTCGGCGGCGGGCTGATCGCCGATGGCAAGCCGGTCCGCGGCGCGCTCGGCAACGCTGGGGATTTCGGTGGCGTATGGTGGATGCTCGATCAGGGCTATCCCAATCTCGACCGGCTCCGCGCGCATGTCGCCGACGCGGGAACGCACTACGCGACGGTCGAGGATATGCTCGAAGCGCTCGATAGCGAGACGCCTGGCGTGGAAGCATGGCTCAGCGAGGCGCAACGGCCGTTCACCTCGCTTGCCTTTCTGCTCGGCCACATCGTCGCGCCCGAGAAAGTGGTGATCGGCGGACGTCTGCCGGGCTGGCTGGCCGAACGATTGGCAGCGTGCATCATGGTCCCTGCTAGCCCGGAGCGAAACGGTCAGCCCTTTCGCCTACCACAGATCGTCGCGCGTCAGGTCGATGGCGATGCCGGCGCGATCGGCGCCGCACTCATGCCGCTACAGGCGGTATTCTTCGCCTGAGTGGCATTTCGGTCAGCGCAAGCACGATACCGCCGACCGCAACGATGACCAGCGCGGCCAGCGCCGCAACCGGGTCACCGGCTTCATACGCATCGATCAACGGCGCGAGAAACAACGCCCCTGCCGCCATCGACACATGGGTTGTCAGGATCACCGCGCTGGCCACCATCCCGTCTCGCCGTATCCCCGATGCCGCGTCGTCCATCGCGACGCGGGCGGCGCTCGTCCAGAGATGGACACCGACGATACCCAGGCCGGCACCGTGCGCGGCTGCCGCCAGAGCGCGTACCGGAACCCCGTCGCCAAACGTCACGAGCATCGCGCTTGCGAGTATGACGACGATGCCGGTCATCAGCGCGATGCGCTCGCCGAACGCGTCGACCAAGCGGCGCTGTGCGAACGGGCCCGCGACCGATCCCACGCAGAAAGCGGTCAGCATTGAGCCGCCAGCCTGCAGCATCCCGCCGTCGCTCGAGGGCGCGAAGATCAGGAGGCGGCTCATGGTCGGCAGAACCGCCGCGGCTACGACGAATCCCAGCAGAAGCTTGGGAAGCCCCGTCGGCCATGACGTTGCCGGCTCATCGGCGGTCGGTCGAACAGTCGGCCTGTTCGGGAACCGCAGTCCTCGAAGGCCGATCGCACTTGCTACGTTCAGACCGCCGATAACCGCAAACGCGATTACATCTGAAGCGCCCCGATACAGCAAAAGGTGGACCGACACGGCAACCACCCGCATCACACCGCTCAAAACAACCCGCAACCGCGCATAGCGTTTCGCATCGCTGTCATCATCGGGCAGCAGTGACCCAAGAGCATTTTGCGGAACATCCTGCGCCGCATAAACAATGCGAAACGCGAAAGCGATCACCGTCACTGCGACCGGATCGACGACGAGAAACTGTCCCGCGAACAATATGGCGGTGGCTATTGCCCCAAAGAGTTGCACCCGTACATAATCGGGACCGGTAGCCTTTCGTACCGTCAATAAAATCCCGACGCTAAGATTAGCCAGCGCTCCGGTCGACAGGAACAGTGCTAGCAGGATCGATACCGTCGTCCCGGAAAACCCAACGACACTGTGCAAATGCCACGCGAGCAACAAATCCGTCGTCGCCCACCCCAACGATCGCGCAGCGTGGGCAGTGGCAAAGCGGACATGATTGCCCTTACCATCTAGAAATGTCGTCGGTGTGCAGGCCATGCCATCTGCTACTTTGCGACTATGAAACCCTAATGACGTGTGTGGAAGACCAATGGCAGCGTGCCGACGATGTATCAGAAACTTGGGGTTCCGCGGCAGGTAGGGTGACCCAAAGCACGAAGCCGCTGCGCGGCATTGGTGGTGGCGGTAAGGTAGCGCAGCCTCTCTGAGGTTTGGTCCTGCGGCAGCGGCGGCAGACGATGGAGTTCCTTCAACGAGAGGAACTCCCCATGGCGAC
>NZ_QAOF01000012.1 GCF_003050745.1 Sphingomonas sp. PP-CE-3G-477
AACCAACGCTCGAAGGTGATCGAAACAGCGTCAACCGAGGCTTCCCAAGATGGTGCCCGAAACGGCGTAGGCGAGTTCCCTTCGCCCGCTCCAGTTTTCCCAATCGTTGGGATACTGACACACCGTCGAAACGACGGTTCAGCGTCATCGTGATCCATCATCGATCGCCGGCAAATCCTTCATGCCAGCGCCTTCGCCCTATCCGCATGGCGCGATCATCATCCTTTGGTGCGCGCGAATCTCAAGATTATCGTGGTACCGGTGTCCGCATCGCCGAATGCGACGTCCGCGTTGAGGCGGGTCGCCGCCGAGCGCACGATCGCCAAGCCGAGACCGCTCCCCTCCGGGCTGCCGGCAGCATCCAGCCGGACGAACCGATCGAATGCGGCGTCGCGGTGCTCGGGCGCGATGCCCGGACCATCGTCGACGACCGCGATCGACGTTTGCGATGGCGTCGTCTGGAGCCTGACCGAGACGGTGCCGCCGCGCCGGTTGTAGCGGATGCCGTTGTCGATCAGGTTCGACACGATCTCGAAGATCAGCGTGCGGTGGCCGGGGACGACGTGGCCAACCTCGGGGTCGCCTTCTATGGTCAGGTCGATGCCGGCTTCGATCGCGCTTTTGATCTGGCGCGTGATGACCGCGGCCGCCACTTCGCGCAGGTCGACCGCTTCGAGCGGGGCGGACACGCCGGCCTCTTCGGCGCGCGCCAATGCCAGCAACTGCGTCACCAAGCGTTCGAGGCGTATCACCGCGTCAGCGATCTCGTCGAGCGCGACGCTGCGTTCGGGGCCAGAGCCGCGGCGGGCGAGCGCGACCTGGACCTTCAACACCGACAGGGGCGTGCGCATCTGGTGCGAGGCGTCGGCGGTGAAGCGGCGCACGCCGACGGTCGCGGTGTCGAGCTGCGCGAGGAGTCGGTCGAACGCGCCGGCGAGCGGGCGGAGTTCGCTGGGGAGCGGGCCGGTATCGAGCGGCGAGAAATCGGGACGCGCGCGTTCGTCGCGTGCCTCCACCGCGTCGCGGAGGCGGGCGAGCGGACGGAGGCTCCAGCCTAACGCCGGTCGCAGCAGCAGCGCGGCGGCGCCGACGAGGACGCATTCGCCGATCAGCAGCGCGAGCATCAGCCGGCGGGTGAGCGCACCGCGGTTGTCGAGCGTCTCGGCGATTTGGACGATCACGGGCTTGTCGATCCGGGGGAGCGAGCGGCGGACTTCGGCGATGCGGATCTGCTGGCCGCGGTAGCGCGCGAAGCGGTAGCGCGGCACGTCGATGGAGAGCGTGGCGGGATCGGGCGCTGGCAGATCCGCGTAGCCGGTGAGCAGGTCCGGGCCGACGGCGACGCGGTAATAGACGTTGTCGCGTTCGGTATTCTCCAGCATCCCGAACGCGGCGGACGGAAGGTCGAGCGTCACCTCGCCGCGTTCGACCTGCACCGTCTCGGCGATCGCGCCGAGCGCACCGCCGAGCACGCGGTCATTCGTGCGGCGGACGACGTCGGCGATCAGCGTCGCACCGACCACGCCGATCAGGATCGCCGCCGCCAGCAACGGCCCGAGCACCGCGACCAGCAGGCGGGTGCGCAGCGCTGGCGTGCCCCGATCGGTAACTACGGTCTCAGCCGGCATCGAGCATATAGCCGACCCCGCGGACGGTGCGGATGCCGGGGCCGTCGGGGGCGAGCTTGGTCCTCAACCGCGTGACATGGACCTCTATCGCGTTGTCGCCGACCGGCTCGTCGAACCCGAACACCTCGCCGATCAGCAGCGCGCGCGGGACCACCCGGCCGGCTCGGGTAGCGAGCGCCTCCAGCACTGCGCGTTCGCGCCGACGCAGGTCGAGCGCACGGCCAGCGATGTCCGCGTCGCCGGTCGAGCGGTTGATCGTCAGCGTACCGACGCTGAGCACCGGCAGCGGATCGCCGCCACGCCGCCGGCCGAGCGCCCGGACACGCGCCTCCAGCTCCTCGGGCTCGAACGGTTTGCGCAGATAATCGTCGGCGCCGAGATCGAGCCCGCGCACGCGGTCGTCGAGCGCATCGCGTGCGGTCAGCATCAGCACCGGCACCCGCTCGCCGCGCCGCCGCAGCGTTTCGAGCACCGAGAAGCCGTCGATCCCGGGCAGCCCGACATCGAGGATCACCAGCGCATAGGGTTCGCCGGCAACCACCGACAGCGCCTCCTCACCGGTCGCGACGTGGTCGACCGCGTTGCCGCCCGCGCGCAACAATGCCGCGATACTGCGCGCGAGCGCGGCGTCGTCCTCGATCAGCAGGATGCGCAAAACGGTTCATCCCTCGCCCGACCGGCGTGAAAGGTTGGTGACAGGTTCGGTTCGTACTCCACGACTGCAGTCTATCCGAACAGCGAGGCGGAAGGCGAGGAGAGGTGATGATGGCCCATATATTTCTGAGGATCGCGCTGCTCACCGGCCTCGTCGCGTCCGCCGTTCCCGCCGTCGCGCAGCGTCCGACCGGCTACCCGCGTTCCTACGACCAGTTGATCAGCGATGCGCGCGCCGAACGCCAGGTGCGGATCTACGGCAATGCCGACCGCGCCGAATTGCTGCCGGTGGTCGCCGCGTTCCGCAAGCGCTACCCCGGCGTCACCGTGCTCTACGCGGACATCGGCTCGACCGAGATGTATCGCCGCTTCGTCACCGAGACGCGCGCGCGCCGCATGTCCGCCGACCTCGTCTGGTCGTCGGCGATGGACCTCCAGGTGAAGCTGATCAACGACGGCTTCGCGCAAGGCTATGCGAGCCCCGAAAAGCCCGCGCTGCCGCCGGTGTCGGTGTGGAAGAACATGGGCTTCGGCGTCACCGCGGAGCCGATCGGGATCGTCTACAACAAGCGCCTCGTGCCGCCCGCTCAGGTGCCGCGCACGCACGCCGCGCTGGAGACATGGCTGCGGAAGAATGCGCGCGCCCTGACTGGGCGCGTGACGACGTTCGATCCGGCGCGCTCGAATGTCGGCTATCTGTACCTGTCTGAGGATCTCGCGATCACGCGCGACACGCGGTCGTTGCTCGAGGCGATCGCCGCGACAAAGCCCGTGCTGTCGCGGACCAGCGAGCCGATGCTGCGCGGGGTCGCCGAGGGGCGGCAGGCGATCGCGTACAACGTGATCGGCTCGTACGCGGTGGAACGGGCGCGGACCGATCCCCGCATCGGCGTCGCGTTCCTTCAGGACTATACGATCGTCACCTCGCGGATTGCGTTCATCGCACGCGAGGCCGCGCACCCGGCGGCGGCGAAGCTGTTCCTCGATTTCCTGCTGTCGCGCGAGGGCCAGTCGCTGCTCGCCAAGCGCAGCCTGTGGCCGGTTCGCACCGACGTCCCCGCCCGCCGTCTTCCCCAAGCCCAGGCGCGGCCGATCCGCGTGGGCCCGCAACTTCTCGTCAACCTCGACCGCGTCAAGCGCCAACGTTTCCTGCGCGACTGGACCGCGATTCTCGCCACCGGAGCCCAACAATGACTCTCTTCCGTACCGGGTGCGCCGCACTCGCGCTGATCGCCGCAACGCCGGCGCTGGCCCAGACTCCGAGCGACGCCGACCTTGCCGCACTGGTCCGTGCGCAGGCCGCCGAGATCGCCGCGCTGAAGTCGCGGCTCGACCGGCTGGAGAACAACGCCGCCGTCGCGCAGGCCTCTGCTCCGGTCGCCCCGCCACAAGCAGTCGCGCCTCCGCAGGCGGTCGCGCAGAACACCGAACCGCGCCGCACGGTACCGTTCGCGCCGCAGCTCGCGCCTCCTGGCCCCGCCGATCGCAGCGTCGCGCAGGCGGTCGCCGCGCGCGACAATCCGTCGGGCGTGACCACCGAATGGGGCGCCGGCCTGCCCGTCTTCCACTCGGCGGACGGGGTCTACACGTTCAAGCCGCGCGGCCGCATCCTGACCGACGTCAGCTCCAGCCTCGGCTCGAAGTACGACGGCCGCAACATCACGACGACGGGCATGCGCGCGCTGCGCCTCGGCCTCGAAGGCGGCGTCGGCACGCACTTCTTCTACCAGTTCGAGAGCGACTTCTCGGAGAACGAGGTCGACGTCGTCACCGCGTTCGTCGGCTGGCGCAACAAGATCAAGCCAGGTCTCGATTACGACGTCCGCGCGGGGCACCTGTTCAACGATCGCGGCTTCGAAGGCTCGACCGGCTCGGATTCGACCCCGTTCCTGGAGCGCACCACGGTCGCCACCGCGATCATCCCGCAGCGTGGCTTCTACGGCATCGGCGTGATGCCGCGCATCTTCTGGAAGACCGGTCACGCATCGGTGACGATCACGGGCGACCGGATCGACGGCACGCAGACCGTCGGCGACAGCCGCACGGTGCTGGGCCGCGCACACTGGAACCCGATCAAGTCCGATACCGGCGTGCTGCATATCGGCGCGTGGGGCTTCGACGAATCGCTGTCGTCGGTCGCCGGCACGCTGACTCGCAACACGGTGATCGGCGGCCGCTTCAACGGTGCGTTGCGCGTATCGACCGGGCCGCTGATCGGCGGCACCGGCACGACCGGCTACGGCGTCGAGCTCGGCGGCTATCGCGGGCCATTGTGGGTGATGGGCGAAGCGGGCCGCCGCAACGCGCGGCTCGACGGCGGGCGCCCTGATTTCGTCAGCAAGGCGTGGAGCGTCTCGGGCGGTCTGTTCCTGACCGGCGACCTGCCGCCGTACAACCCGCGGCTCGGCAGCTTCGGCCAGCCCAAGGTGTTGAAGCCGACGTTCGACGGCGGCGTCGGCGCGATCGAACTCACCGCGCGCTACGAAAGCCTCGATTTCGACAATCTGCTGACCGGCGGCGACGGCTGGGCGGCGACCGTCGGCGTCAACTGGTACCTGAACAGCTTCACCCGCTTCCAGGTGAACGCGATCCAGTGGAACACCGACAACCGCGCCGGCGACTATGTCGGCAACGACAGCGGCCAGACCCTCAGCGCCCGCGTCGGCGTCACCTTCTGATGCTGGCCAGCATGCGATCTGCCACGACGGCCCAGCCCCACCGCTCCGTCATCCTGACGAAAGTCAGTATCCAGAGCCACAAGGGACCACGCTCGGTAACCCTGGATCCTGACTTTCGTCAGGATGACGGGGTGCTTGCGGCTGCCCGTGTGGCGGCTCCCGCGACAGTAACGGCGGCGACGTCTGCCACCCCCACCCCCTTTTTCACGCCCTTTTCTAGGACGATGCGATGAACCTTGCCCTGCTCGGCTTCCTGATGGTCGCCACGTTCATGACGTTGATCATGACCAAGAAGATGACGCCGCTGGTCGCGCTCATCGTGATCCCGTCGATCTTCGGCGTGTTCGCGGGCGAGGCCGCGGGTCTCGGCCCGATGATGATCGACGGCATCAAGAACCTCGCGCCGACCGGCGTCATGCTGTTGTTCGCGATCCTGTTCTTCTCGACGATGACCGACACGGGCCTCTTCGATCCGCTGGTCGGACGGCTGATCCGGATGGTCCACGGCGATCCGATGCGGATCCTGATCGGGACGGTCGTGCTATGCGCGCTCGTCAGCCTCGATGGCGACGGTTCCACCACATACATCATCACGATCGCCGCGCTGCTGCCGCTCTACAAGCGCTTCAACATGAACCGGCTGTACCTCGTCTGCCTGTTGATGACGACGAGCGGGATCATGAACCTGACGCCGTGGGGCGGGCCGACCGCGCGCGCGGCGAGTGCGCTGAAGCTCGATCCCGCGACGCTGTTCCTGCCGCTGATCCCCGGCATGATCGCCGGCCTCGCCTTCCTGATCGGGCTCGCCGTGTATTTCGGGCGCAAGGAGCGCGTCCGGATGGGTGAAGCGGGGATCACCGCGGACACCGAGTTCACCGGCATGGCCGTCTCGCAGTATCCCGAGGCACGCCGCCCGAAGCTGATCTGGTTCAACGCAGCCCTCGTCATCACGCTGTTGACGCTGCTGGTGTGGGGCATTCTCCCCTTGTCGGTGCTGATGATGCTGGCGTTCGCGATCGCGATGATCGTCAACTATCCCGGCGTCGCCGACCAGAAGGAGCGCATCTCCGCGCATGCCGGCAACGTGCTCGCGGTCGTCTCGCTGATCTTCGCGGCGGGTATCTTCACCGGGATCCTCGGCGGGACCGGCATGGTCGAGGCGATGAGCAAGGCGGTGGTCGGCGTGATCCCGCCCGCGCTCGGGCCGTACATGGCGCCGATCACCGCGGTGCTGAGCATGCCGTTCACCTTCTTCATCTCGAACGACGCGTTCTATTTCGGGATGCTGCCGATCCTCGCCGAGGCCGGCGCGCATTACGGCGTCGCACCCGAGGCGATCGCCCGCGCGTCGCTGATGGGCCAGCCGGTCCACCTGCTCAGCCCGCTGGTGCCGTCGACCTATCTGCTGGTCAGCCTGGTCGGGATCGACCTCGCCGATCACCAGCGCTTCACGCTCGTGCCCGCGATCGCCGTCTGTGCGGTGATGACGATCGTCGGCATGATCGCGCTCGCCTTCCCGTTCGTCGCCTGAGGTGAGCATCCCCGCAACCCGCCGCTACCGGAGATTTCGCATGGTCCGACCGCGTACACCGTTGATGCTGCTCCCCGCGATGGGCTGCGACGGCCAGCTCTGGGCCCGCCAGATCGTCGATCTTGCGGGTATTGCACAGGTCGAGTTCGGCGACCTCTCGCAGGACGACACGCTGTCCGAAATGGCCGCGCGCGTTCTCGCCAGCGCACCGCCGCGGTTCGCGGTCGCCGGCGTCAGCCTCGGCGGCTACGTCGCGATGGAGATGGTGCGGCAAGCCCCCGACCGGATCGAGCGGATCGCGCTGTTCGGCACGCGCGCGTCGATGGAGGTACGCCCGCGCACCGTCGTCGGCCAGGGCCTGCTCGCCACCGCACCACACGCCGACCCGCGCCTGACCGCGATCGTCGCCGGCCCCGCACAGGCGATGGCGGAGCGCGTCGGCCAGACCGTCTTCGAACGCCAGCAACGCGCGCTGCTCGCACGCCCTGACATCAGCGAGGCGATCGCCGCGATCCACGTCCCGACGCTGGTAGCCGTGGGCGACCGGGACCTGATCTGCACCCCCGACGACGCACGCGCGCTGAGTGCGCGGATCGAGGGCTCGCGGTTTCACATGCTGCGCTCCTGCGGCCACCTCGCACCGATGGAGCGTCCCGGCGAAGTCACCGCGCTGCTCCGCCAGTGGCTGAAGACCGGCTGATCGATTAGGAGGGCCCCTTACAAGGACCCTGCCCTTCGACGAAAGCGCATCATGACCTCGACCGATCGCCGGCTTCCCATATTGGCAATCCTGTGGTCGATCGGGCTCGTGGCATCCGGCTGGGCCCCCGCCGACCGCGCGACGTGGTCGATGGAGATCGCACCCGTCCTCATCGCCTTTCCCATATTGGTCGCTCTGCGACGCAGCTTCGCGTTCACGACGCTTGCCCTCGTGCTGATCGCGCTCCACGGCCTCGTTCTCATGCTGGGCGGCGCCTACACCTATGCGCGCGTACCGATCGGTTTCGCGGTGCAGGACTGGCTGCATCTCGCCCGCAATCCCTATGATCGGTTCGGCCATCTGATGCAGGGCTTCGTGCCCGCGATCGTGCTGCGCGAGATCCTTGTCCGGACCGGCAGCATCGCGTCCAGTCGGCTCCTGATCGTCACCGTCCTCGCCTACTGCCTGTCCGTCAGCGCCTTGTACGAACTGATCGAGTTCGGCGCCGCCGTCGCACTCGGCCAGGGCGCGGACGCGTTTCTCGGGACGCAGGGCGACCCGTGGGATACGCAGTGGGACATGCTGATGTGCCTGGTTGGCGCCATACTCGCGTTGCTCCTGCTATTCCGCGTTCACGACAGGCAGATTGCCCGCCTCAGACCTTGAGGCCCTGTAACAGCTTGGGCAGGTCACCCGATTCACCGCGTGCTTCCGCCATGAAGCGGTCTTTCAGCGGCGGGATCGCGTTGACGGCGCTGATGCCGAAACGACGCACCGCGCTGGCGGTCTTGCCGGGGAGGCCGAACAGGCGGGTGAGCGTGTCGGTGGCGGCGGCGGTCATGAACGTGTCGAGTCCGCGCCAGCGCTGGTAGCGCGCGAGCAGTGCCGCGTCGCCGAGGTCGAGGCCGAGCCGCTTGCCCTCGACCAGCACTTCGGCGAGCGTCGCGACGTCGCGGAAGCCTAGGTTGAGGCCCTGCCCGGCGATCGGGTGGATGCCGTGGCCGGCGTCGCCGACCAATGCGAGACGCTGATCGGTAATGCGCGCGGCGTGGTGGAAGCCAAGCGGGTAGCTCGACCGCGGCGTCGCCATCGACAGCGCGCCGAGGAAGCCGCCCATGCTCTTTTCCGCTTCTGCCAGGAACGCGCGGTCGCCTAGCTTGAGCATGCCGGGCGCGTTCTTCGCGTCGACGGTCCAGACGATCGCCGAGCGGTGACCATCCGCATCGTCGGGGAGCGGGAGCAGCGCGAATGGGCCGCTCGCGTAGAAGATCTCGTACGCGACGTCCTCGTGCGACCGTTCGTGATGAAACGCGGCGATGATCGCGGTGTGCTCGTACGACCAGCGGGCGATCGTGATCCCGGAGGCCTCGCGCGTCGGCGAGTTGCGGCCCTCCGCGGCGATCAACAGCGGCGCGCGAATGACGTCGCCCGAGTCCAGCGTGGCGGTGACGCCCGATTCGGCGCGGTCGACCGACGTCGCACGTGTCTGCATGCGGAGATCGACATGCGGCGCGGCGGTCGCGGCGTCGAACAGCGTGCGGCGGAGCAGCTTGTTCTCGTACATCGTGCCGAGCGCGCCGTCGTCCGCGGCGGGGACGAAATCGAGCGCGCCGGGTTCGAGGCCATCGCTGACCCGAATCTGCCGGATTGCACAACCCTGCCCCGCCAGCGTCGCGCCGATGCCGATCGCGTCGAGCATGCGGTGGCTCGCGCTCGCGACTGCCGACGCGCGGCCGTCGAAGCCGGGTGCCAGCGTCACCGCGGGGTCGGCGGGGTCGATCACGATCGTCGAGATGCCGTGCACGTCGAGCGCCACGGCGAGCGTCGCGCCGACCAGCCCGCCACCGAGGATGATTACATCTGTGTCCATGGTCGCGCTGTATCCCGGTAGCCGGTCGCTGCCAACGACGATCCGGGCGCAGCTTAACACGTGTTGTCGCGTGGTTACCTTGACGTTGAGGCCGCCCGGCGCGATGCATTTCCGCATTATACTGCAACTGGAGAATACGGGTCATGGCCAGCCGCGCGCAGCCAGCCTTGTGGCGTGAGACGGTGAAGGCGGGTGCCGTCCGCAGCGGCGCGCTGATCGCGGCGATCGCGCTGTTCGTCGGCACGCTGCTGATGGCGCTGGCGCTGGCGAGCTATCACCCGAGCGACCCCGCGCTCAACACCGCATCGGGCGGCGACCCCGCCAACCTGGTCGGGCCGCCGGGTGCATGGTTCGCCGATATCGCGCTCACGCTGTTCGGACCCGCGGTCGCGCTGTTGCTCCCGATCGGACCGATTCTCGGCATGCGACTGTGGCGTGACGCGCCGCTCGGGCATTGGCTGCGAATGGTGCGCGGCGCGGCGATCGGCGTCGCGCTGATGGCGAGCGCGCTGGCATTCGTATCGGGCACATCGGTGCTCGCGCTCCCCGCCGGCTGGGGCGGCGTGATCGGCCTGTCGGTCTCCAGCGCAGTGCATTGGGCGTTGAGCTTCATCGGCCAGCCGGTCGCCGAACTCTGGTCCGCGCGCGCGATCGGGCTGGTCGCGGCGATTGCCGGCGCGATCGTCTGGGGCAAGAGCATCGAGATCGATCTCGGCGAGCGCAAATGGCGCCTCCCCCGCCGCAATCGGACCGAGGCGCTCGGCTATGACGGCTTCGCGGAGATCGACGAGGACGACAACGAGCCACTGACGTTGACGCGGAAACCGGTCGAGCCCCGGGCGGTTGCCGAGCCCGACCAGCGCCCTGCCCCGGTCATCGCCGATCGCCAGAACGCGCCGTCGCAGGCCAAGCCCAAGGAGCGCCAGTCGTCGCTCGACCTGCGCGACAATTTCACGCTGCCGAGCCTCGACCTGCTCACGCCGTCGCCGCCGAGCCAGGGCAATGTGATCGACAAGGCGGGGCTCGAGCGCAACGCACGGCTGCTGGAGAACGTGCTCGACGATTTCCACGTCAAGGGCTCGATCATCGAAGTCCGGCCGGGCCCGGTCGTGACGATGTACGAACTCGAGCCCGCGCCCGGCATCAAGGCAAGCCGCGTGATCGCGCTCGCTGACGATATCGCGCGCAACATGTCCGCCATTTCGGCACGCGTCGCGGTGATCCCGGGGCGCAACGTCATCGGCATCGAGCTGCCGAATGCGCGGCGCGAGGCGGTCAGTCTGCACGAACTCGTCGGCAGCCAGACGTTCGAGGATCAGTCGGCGCAGTTGCCGATCATCCTCGGCAAGAACATCGCGGGCGATTCGGTGATCGCCGATCTCGCGCCGATGCCGCATCTGCTGGTCGCGGGCACGACCGGTTCGGGCAAGTCGGTCGGGCTGAACAGCATGATCCTGTCGCTGCTCTACAAGCTGACGCCGAACCAGTGCCGCATGATCATGATCGATCCGAAGATGCTCGAACTGAGCATGTACGACGACATTCCGCATCTGTTGTCGCCGGTCGTCACCGATCCCGCCAAGGCGGTGCGCGCGCTGAAATGGGCGGTCGAGACGATGGAGGATCGCTATCGCCAGATGTCCTCCGTCGGCGTTCGGAGCCTCGCGGGTTTCAACGACAAGGTGCGTGGCGCCAAGGCCAAGGGTCAGCCGCTCGGGCGCAAGGTCCAGACGGGGTATCATCCCGACACCGGCGCGCCGATGTACGAGGAAGAGAAGCTCGAATACGACGTGCTGCCGCAGATCGTGGTGATCGTCGACGAGCTTGCCGACCTGATGATGACCGCGGGCAAGGAGGTCGAGTTCCTCATCCAGCGGCTCGCGCAGAAGGCCCGCGCGGCGGGCATCCACCTGATCATGGCGACGCAGCGGCCGTCGGTTGACGTCATCACCGGCGTTATCAAGGCCAATTTGCCGACCCGGATCAGCTTCCACGTCACGTCGAAGATCGATTCGCGCACCATCCTCGGCGAGCAGGGCGCGGAGCAGCTGCTCGGCAAGGGCGACATGCTCTACATGCCCGGCGGCAAGGGCATCGTCCGCGTCCACGGGCCGTTCGTGACCGATGACGAAGTGCGGCTGGTGGCGGATCACTGGCGCTCGCAGGGGCTGCCGGATTACATCTCGTCGGTGACCGAGGAGCCTGAGGAGAGCTTCGCGCTTGAGGGCTCACCGACGGGTGAGGACTCCGCGGAGGACCAGCAATATCGCCAGGCGATCCAGCTGGTGTGCGAGTCGCAGAAGGCGTCGACCTCGTGGCTCCAGCGCCAGTTGCGGATCGGCTACAACTCGGCCGCACGGTTGATCGAGCGGATGGAGAAGGACGGCATCGTCGGTCGCCCCGATCATGTCGGCCGCCGCGAAGTGCTGCGCGATACCGAGGGGCATGCGATCTAGCGCTGCCCGCGCGGTTGTTCGCCCTCGCTGTTCCCTCGCGAACGCGGGGATCCAGGAACCAAGACCGATGTCGTCTGGAACCCTGGGCTCCCGCCTTCACGGGAGAACTGGAAGAGGGCGCACTCACTCACATCAGGGTTTCGATCAGCCGACGCCCGGTATACGGGGTTGATACAAGTTACGAAGAACAGGTGGGCGTAATGGGGTATCGGCGGTTCTGTGCAGCGGCAGCGGTGGCGCTCGCCATGTCCGGTCAGGTCTCCGCGCAGGATACCGCCAAGCAGACCCCCGGCAGTAGCGCCACCGATACCCAGCACCGCCCTCGTTCCGGCGTACGCCGTGACAGCGATCTCTCGCCCTCTGCGCTGACCGCGGATACGCAGCGCGCGCTATGCCTCGGAAAGCGCGTATAATTTCTCGGGCGGCGACCGGAAGCTGTTGCGCGAGACCGGTCAGTTCGACGTTGGCGTGCTGCTTGATCTTGACAAGGTCGTCGGGCTGCGGGGCGGTGCATTCCAGGCGACCGTCACCTACCGCCGTGGCCGCGATCTGGGTGCGGACGCCAACCTTGGCGTGCTGCAACAGGTCCAGGAAGTGTACGGCCGCGGCCAGACCGTCCGGCTGACGCAATTCTGGTACGAGCAAATGCTCGGCGAAAAGCTCGAACTGAAGATCGGCCGGACCAATCCGGGCGAGGATTTCGCGTCCTTCTCGTGCTATTTCCAGAACCTCAGCTTCTGCGGTGCGCCGCCGGGCAATCTGAACGGCGATTACTGGCAGAACTGGCCGATCAGCCAATGGGGCGCGCGGCTGCGCTACGACGTCAACGATCATCTCACACTGAAGACCGCCGCCTACGAAGTGAACCCGCGCAACCTCGATAACGACTTCGTGATCGGCCATTTCCACGGTGCGACCGGCGCGCTGATCCCGGTCGAGGCCGAATGGCGACGTGGCTATGATGACGGTCGAGTCGGCGCGTACAAGGTCAGCGGCTGGGTCAACACGTCGAACGGCGACGACGTGTTCTACGATCTGAACCGCCGGCCGATCGCGATCACCGGGCTCGAACCGCTCCGCCGCAGCGCGCGCTACGGGGTGTATTTCAACATCCAGCAACAGGTCACTGGCACCTCCAAGGACGGCAAGTCGGTCACCGGGCTCAGCGTGTTCCTCAACGCGACGCAAGCCGATCGCGCGACCTCGACCACCGACAACCAGATTGCCGCGGGGCTGTTCTACAAGGGGCTGGTGCCGTGGCGGCCGAACGACATCCTCGGCTTCGGCGTGGCGCGGACCAACGTCAACGGGCGCGTGGCAAGGGGCCAGGAACTCGACCCAACGCGGCCCGCGGTGCAGGATGCCGAATACGCGTCGGAAATCTATTACAGCGTCCACCCCACCAAGTGGCTGGAACTGCGCCCGAACGTGCAGTGGGTCCACAACCCCGGCGGCGTACACGACGCGAACGACGTCGCGGTGCTCGGCCTGAAGGGTGCGATCACACTGTAGTCGGCACGCTCTGGCGGAACCCGCCGAATTCAGTGGCGGTTCAAGCGCGGGCGGGCAACGGTCGCGCCTTGAGGAGATTTCGATGTTCAATACCCGCCCCGCGGTGATCGCGACGATCGCCGCTCTGTCTGTCGCCGCCGTGCCCTCGCCGATCGCCGCGCAGGCGACCGGTGACCTGGCCGCCGTGCAGAAGCACCTGCAATCGGTCGAGACGATGACCGCGAATTTCTCGCAGGCGGATCGCAACGGCAAGGTGCTGACCGGCGTGCTGACGCTGAAGAAGCCCGGCAAGCTGCGTTTTCAGTATGAGAAGGGCGTGCCGATCCTGATCGTCGCGGAGGGCGGCGCGCTGACCTTCATCGATTATTCGGTAAAGCAGGTGCAGCGCTGGCCGATCAAGAACTCGCCGCTGGGCGTGCTGCTCGATCCGACCCGCGACATCACGCGTTATGCAAAGCTCGTCCCCGGCTATGACCAGCGGATCGTGTCGGTCGAGGCGAACGATCCGAAGCACCCGGAATATGGCCGAATCACGCTGGTGTTCGTCCGCAGTGCCGGCGCGCCGGGCGGCCTTATGTTGCAGGGCTGGGTCGCGCTCGATAGCCAGAACAACCGGACGACGATTCGCCTGACCAACCAGAAGTTCGGCGAAGCGGTCAGCGACAATACCTTCCGCTGGAACGATCCGCGCCGGACGGGTGTAAGAAAGTAACATTAAATCGGTGTCATTCATGCAAGCGACAGGTTCGGCCCCCTAGAGAGTGGCTCGCAGATGTGGGGCATTCGGGATTTTTCCCCCTGTTGCCCGGATGGTTTCCCCATTTCTTGCCTGCGTGACGAACGCTGAGTTGGCCCTCGCTCCATGCCCCCGGAGCGGGGGTCTTTCGCGTAGAGCGGCAAGAAGACTGCGTCTTCATGACTCGCTCAAGCGCGGCCGACGGGCAAAGCCCGGTCGACGACAGCGGCTTTGCCGATGGCGACTTCTTACCTTCTGCTTCTTCCGCACCCCCAGCAGCGTTCCTTGTCCCCACCCCCCCGCAACGCTACATCGCGCTCGTGAAGATCGTCTCCTGGAACATCAACTCGGTCCGCTTCCGGATCGCCATCGTCGAACAGTTTCTGCGCGACGAGCAGCCCGACATCCTGTGCCTGCAGGAGACCAAGGTCATCGACGGCGACTTCCCCTTGGCGGCATTCCGCGCGCTTGGTTACGAGCACACCGTCCTGCACGGCCAGCGCATGCACCACGGCGTCGCGATCCTCAGCCGAGTCCCGATCGTCGAGGACGACCGCTTCGACTGGCAGGCGAACAGCGAGGCGCGCCACATCGGCGTCCGGCTGGAGAACGGCGTACGGCTTGAGAACGTCTACGTCCCCGCCGGCGGCGATGTCCCCGACCGCGAGGTGAACCCCAAGTTCGGCCAGAAACTCGACTTCATCGAGCGCATGACGACCTGGTCCGAGACGCTGCCAGGCCCCACCATCCTGGTTGGCGACTTCAACATCGCCCCGCTCGAATCGGACGTCTGGAGCCACAAGCAGTTGCTCGACGTCGTCAGCCACACGCCGATCGAAGTCGAGGCGCTCGGCAAGTTGCAGGCGGCCGGCGACTGGGTCGATCTCGGCCGCCGCTTCCACCCCGCCCCCGCGCGCCTGTTCACCTGGTGGAGCTACCGCGCCAAGGACTGGGCGGCGTCGGACCGTGGCCGCCGGCTCGATCACATGTGGGCAACCGGTGCCGCCGCCGAAGCCGCGGTGTCTCATCACGTCTATGAACGTTGCCGAAGCTGGCTCAAGCCGTCCGACCACGTCCCGATCATGACCGAGTTCGCGTTTTGAGTAATCCTCGCGCAGCGGCACGCGCGGTGGACGCTCTACGGCGTGGCTGGCCGATCGCGATCGACGGGCTTGTCCTGCTCGCGGTCGAGACGGCGGATGCCGAGCGGTTGGCAGCGTTCGATCCAGACGCGAATGGCGGCGTGCTGATCTCGTCGGGTCGTGCGGCGACGTTGAAGCTTGCGAACCAGCTTGCGGCAGCGGATCCCACCGAGCCCGTGCTTGTCGATCGCGCCCCGTGGATCGACTTCGCCGGGGCCACCGCGATGGCCGATCCGCAATTCGACTTGGCGACTCCGTTGAAGGGTCCGTTCCGCACGCTCCCGGTGAGCGATCCCGAAGCGGCCGCCGCGGCGCTACGCCTTGCGCGGATTGCCGGACTGCTCCCCGCCTTCTTCCTCGGCACCGGCGAGCCCGAAGTCAGCATAAGCGCCGTTGATATAGACGCGCACGAGGATGCGACCCGCCTGACGCTCGCAACGCGCGCACGCCTCCCCGTCGAGGGCGCGGAGGATGCGGAGATCGTCGCGTTCCGCAGTCCCGAGAGCGCGGACGAGCATATCGCGCTGCTGATCGGCCAGCCCGACGGACAGCCGCCGCTCGTCCGGCTGCACAGCGAGTGCCTGACGGGCGACGTGCTGGGCAGTCTCAAATGTGACTGCGGGCCACAACTGCACGCCGCGATCCACGCGATCCAGCATAGCGGCTGGGGTATCCTGCTATATCTGCGTCAGGAGGGGCGCGGGATCGGGCTGGTCAACAAACTGCGGGCCTATGCGTTGCAGGATCAGGGGTTCGACACGGTCGACGCGAACACGCGGCTCGGCTTTGCGGTCGACGCGCGCGATTTCGGGGTGGCGGCACGGATGCTGACCCTGCTCGGCCAGCGCGAGGTGCGGTTGCTGACCAACAACCCCGCCAAGGTCGCCGGGCTCGATGCGGCTGGCGTCACGGTGATCGAACGCGTGCCGCACTTCCTGCCCGCCAATCCGCACAACGCACAATACCTCGCGACCAAGCGCGACCGCACGGGTCATCAGTTCTGACCGACATTCCACCTTCCAGGCGCCTGATCGTGGTGTTCGGCGCGGCCGTTCGTCCCGATGGCAGCCCGAGCCCGACTCTTGCCCGCCGCATAGCGTTCGCGGCCGCCGCGGCGGCGCGCTACGTCGACGCGGACCTGTTCTGCTCAGGCGCCAAGGGGACGCACGGGCCCTCGGAAGCGTCGGTGATGGCGAATGTGCTGGCCGAGACGGTCGATCGATCGCGGATCCATCTCGACGAGGCCAGCGTGGATACGTTGCAGAGCGTCGTCGCCGCGACCGCGTTCGCGCGCGCGGGGCAGTATGCGCAGTGCATGATCTGCACCGACGGCTACCACCAGCCCCGCATTCGCATGCTGTTCGCGATGCTCGGTATGCCCGCGAGCGCCATCCACGTGCCGCATGGCGGGAGCCGGCGGTACCAGCTCAAGATGCGGTCGCGGGAAGCGGCGGCGATTCCGTATGATCTGGTTGCAGGTATCGGCGCGATCTGGCGACGGAAGCGGGCGGGCTAAGCGACCATCGCCTCCACGCTGGTCGAACGGAGCACCCTTGCCCGTCGTCTAGTTTGTTTCCCAGCGAAGGCGGGGACCCAGACTGGGCTCCCGCCTTCGCGGGAGAACAAGGAGGCAGGAGACTCCCAGGCTCCGATCAAATGCTTCCAATCAACCGGGTCACGTCGGCGAAGCTCTCCGCCAGCGCATCAACACCGATCGCCTTCAGCCGCGCACCATGCTCGGCATTGCAATGCGACCCCGCCGACAAACCAATGACATAGCCGCCTGACGCTACCGCCCCAGTCGCCCCCACAGGCGAATCCTCGAGGATCGCTGTCCGTGCAATATCGACGCCCAACTGCCGCGCGCCAAACAGATACAGGTCGGGTGCGGGCTTGCCGTTCGTCACATGCTCCCGCCCGCTATAGAGGTGGTCGCCGAACGCATCGCGCAGCCCGATATGCTCCAGATGCCGCGCGATCCACGAAACCGGGCTCGACGAGACGATAGCCTTGGGCAAGTCGGCAGGAAGCGAGCGGACGAACGCTACTGCGCCCTCGATCGCATTGACACCGGCCGCCATCACACGCTCGTCTTCAGCTTTGCGCGCGGCGTAGAAATCGTCGGGGAGAGGCCGGTCGATCCAGCGTTCGACCGCGTCGATGAACTGAGGCCCGGCAAGCCCCATAAAGTTCGCCATCGAATCTTCAGCGCTGGTCGGGTGCCCCGCGGCGGTCAGCCATTCGGCGATGTGCCGGTTGCCCACGGCTTCGCTGTCGATCAGCACGCCGTCGAAGTCGAACAGCAGTGCGTCGAACCGAACCGGTATGCTCATGCGCCCGTCCCCCGCGCACCGAACAACGCGCTGCCGATCCGGACGTGAGTCGCGCCGATCGTCACCGCCGTCTCGAAATCGTCCGACATGCCCATGCTGAGCCCGGTCAGCCCGTGATCGCGCGCGAGCTTTGCCAGCAGCGCGAAATACGGCGCCGGCTCGATGTCCGCGGGCGGCAGGCACATCAGCCCCGCGATCGGCAAACCGGCGGCGCGCGCCTGTTCCACCAGCGCAGGCAGGTCCGCGATTGCGCAGCCGCCCTTTTGCGGCTCGTCGCCGATGTTGACCTGGAGGAAACAGTCCGGCCGACGATCGCTTGCCTCCATCGCCTTGCCCAGCGCGGCGACCAGCGACGGGCGATCGACCGCGTGGATGCAGTCGAACAACGCCACCGCCTCGGCCGCCTTGTTCGACTGGAGCTGGCCGATCAGGTGCAGTTCGACGTCGGGATATTTCTCGCGCAACGCCGGCCATTTCTCGGACGCTTCCTGCACGCGGTTCTCGCCGAACACGCGCTGGCCCTCGGCGAGCAGCGGCTCCATCGCCTCGACCGGATGCGTCTTGGAGACCGCGATCAGCGTCACGTCTGTGATCCGGCGATCGGCGATCTCTGCGGCCTTGGCGATCTGGGTGCGGATGGCCTGCAATTTGGTGGTGTCGTCAGCAATCATGCGGCGCGCTATAGGCAGCGGCGTGGCTCGTCGTAACCCCATTCCCGCGCGCTGGCTGATGACCGACGAGCGGATGGGCGATGCCCTGTGGCCCGCGCTAAGGCGATTGCCGCTGGGATCGGGCGTGGTGTTTCGCCATTATGCTACGTCTGCGCGGGAACGCCGTGCGCTGCTGCGGCGGATTATGCGCTTGGCCCAGGCGCGCAAGTTGGTCGTGGTGGTGGCCGGAGCCTCTACGATCGCGGCCGACGGCGTGCATGGTCGGGCACGGACTCGCGGGATCAGAACTTGGCCCGCGCATTCACGCGTCGAGGCCCTGGCCGGAACGCGCGCGGGAGCCGATGCTCTATTTGTGTCGCCGATCCACGTTACCCGGTCGCACCAAGGTACGGCCAGCATAGGCCCGGCGCAGGCCGTACGAATCGGACGAGGGCTTGGGATACCGGTGATCGCGCTCGGCGGAATGACCGAGTCGCGCTGGCGGCGCATCCAGCGGTTCGGCTTCGACGGCTGGGCCGCGATAGACGCCTGGATGCCTAAAATACGCCGTCATCCTGACGAAAGTCAGGATCCAGTCCCATGAGACGCAGCGATCAGTAACTCTGGGTCCTGACGTTCGTCAGGATGACGGGAAGGAAAGCCGAGCATCGCTCCGCCTGACGCCTAGAAGCGGAAGGCGGTGCCCAGATACACGGCCTGGCTGTCGCGGCGGTCGTCATCGACCTTTACGAAGCGCTCGCGGTCCGACCGGTACCGCACGCCCGCGGTCACCGCGAGGCTACGCGTCAGAGCGTAAGACCCGCCAAGATCGACCGAATAGCTCGGCGCATCCTCGACGAGGCGTGGTGCGCTCGACAGCGGACGATCTGCCGCAGCCTTCACCGTCCCGCTGAACCGCTTGGCGCTGTAGCTCACCGCAAGGTCAGCCGCCTCACGCCCACCCGGCATTGCGCCGAGATCGAGCTTGTTCACGTCGCCCGAGATCGCGAACCGCTTCCAGCCCACCGACATGCCGAGGTTGTAGGCGATTGGCGCAATACCGACGGTCGGCGTGGTCGAAGCGAGGCTGGCCGTGTTCGCAACACCGCGGTTGGTCTGCGCACGGACCGCGACGGTCACCGCACGGTTGTCCTGCCGCGTTTCGGCGGGCGTGAAGCGGAAGCTGCCAGCGTCGAAGCCACCGCGCGCGAACATCGCGGCAAGGCGGGGGTCGGCGGCGGCGGGAGTGAACGATCCGATACCGCGGACCGCAGCGGCGTTATGCTTGGCGATCCGGGCGGGCTGTTCGC
This sequence comes from Sphingomonas sp. PP-CE-3G-477, assembly GCF_003050745.1. GTDB lineage: Bacteria > Pseudomonadota > Alphaproteobacteria > Sphingomonadales > Sphingomonadaceae > Sphingomonas. Next base: position 19,201 of record NZ_QAOF01000012.1, read on the forward strand.
TGGCGCCGAAGGCAGGCGCGACGATTGCGGCGGTGGCGACAAGCGCCCCGGCAACCACCCCAACTATTCCCCCACGCGTCATCACAACGAATCTGTCCTTCGAATCCCGTAATCGGATCCTGTTAAACCTCATCTAACATGAATTGATCCACAGCAAAGGCCGCAGAACCGCCCATTCCCACCCTTCGTCGCCGAATTGTCGGACAGTGTTGCAATCAGCACACAGATCGCCGCGATAGCGCTACCGAATCGATTGCTCTCACGGTCGGGCCAGCCCTCCGCGCATACGCTCGTCGCGCACGCCGGCGTCTGCTTGCGGGCGCGCGGGCACGCCTGTAGAGCAAGGGCTGATTTTCTTGCCAGGATGATGCCCATGTTCCGCCGCTCGCGTATCGCAGTCGTGCTGTTTGCCCTGCCTCTCGTCGCTTGCGGCGGCGGATCGGCGCGTCCCAAGGCGGATCTCGCCGCGTCGAAGATCACCACGATCGGTGTGAACAGCTATCTGTGGCGCGCGAGCCTCGACACGCTGGGCTTCATGCCGCTGCTGCAGACCGACTCCAACGGCGGCGTGATCGTCACCGACTGGTACATCAATCCGCAGACCCCGACCGAGCGCATGAAGGTCACCGTGTCGATCCTCGACCAGGATCTGCGCGCCGATGCGCTGCGCGTCGCCGCCCTCCGCGAAGTCAACCGCAACGGCCAGTGGGTCTCGTCGCCGGTGCAGGCCGCGACCACGCAGAAGCTTGAGGACATCATCCTGACCAAGGCCCGCGACCTGCGCCGCGCCTCGATCGCGGGCTGAGGACTGATATAATGGCGTCGCGTTTCAATGCGTTGAAGGCGGACGCGGCGTGGCAGAAGGTCTGGGACGAGCGCAAGACGTTCGCCGCCGACGATCTGTCGACCAAGCCGCGTTCGTACGTGCTCGAGATGTTCCCCTATCCGTCGGGGCGCATCCACATGGGGCATGTCCGGAACTACACGATGGGCGACGTGCTCGCGCGGTTCCGTCGGATGAAGGGCATGGAAGTGCTCCATCCGATGGGCTGGGATGCGTTCGGCATGCCCGCGGAGAACGCGGCGATGGAAAAGGGCGTGCATCCGGGTACCTGGACGCGCGCCAATATCGCGACGATGAAGGCGCAGCTGAAGCGCCTCGGCTTCGCGCTCGACTGGACGCGCGAACTGGCGACGTGCGAGCCTGAATATTACGGCCACGAGCAGGCGCTGTTCCTCGACCTGTTCGCGGCGGGCCTTGTGTACCGCAAGGAATCGGCGGTGAACTGGGATCCGGTCGACATGACCGTGCTCGCCAACGAGCAGGTGATCGACGGTCGCGGTTGGCGCTCCGGCGCGCTGGTCGAGCGCCGGAAACTGTCGCAGTGGTTCCTGAAGATCACCGACTTCGCCGACGAGCTGGTCGACGGGTTGGGCGCGCTCGAGCATTGGCCCGACAAGGTCAAGCTGATGCAGGAGAACTGGATCGGCCGCAGCCAGGGCCTGCAGTTCAAGTTCGACCTCACTGCTCCCCTCCCGCTCGCGGGAGGGGTCGGGGGAGGGCCTGACACGAACGCGGCGGCAGCGTCCGAGGATGCCTCCCCTCCCCTAACCCCTCCCGCAAGCGGAAGGGGAATAGATAGCGTCGAGGTCTTTACCACCCGCCCCGACACGATGTTCGGCTCCAGCTTCGTCGCCGTCGCCGCCGATCACCCGATCGCGCGCGCGATCGCCAATACGAACCCCTACGCCGCGGCCTTCATCGAACTGTGCAAGCGTGGCGGCACCACTGCGGCCGAGCTCGATACGCAGGAAAAGCTCGGCTTCGACACCGGCCTCCGCGCGGTGCATCCGCTCGACAAGAAATGGCACCTCCCCGTCTACATCGCGAACTTCGTGCTGATGGAATACGGCACCGGCGCTGTGTTCGGCGTGCCCGCGCACGACCAGCGCGATCTCGATTTCGCGCGCAAATACGATCTGCCCGTCAAGCGCGTCGTCAGCGAAGGCGATGACGAAGCCCCCGTGTTCGCCGGCGACACCGCCTGGACCGGCGCGGGCACCATCGTGAACTCGCACTTCCTCAATGGCATGGACATCGAGGACGCCAAGCGCGTCGTGATCGAGCGCGCCGAGGGCGAAGGCTGGGGCAAGGGCACGACCGTGTTCCGCCTGCGCGACTGGGGCGTCAGCCGCCAGCGTTACTGGGGCACGCCGATCCCGATCATCCACTGCGACGCGTGCGGCGCGGTGCCGGTGCCCAAGGACCAGTTGCCGATCGTCCTGCCTGAGGACGTTAGCTTTGACGTCCCAGGCAACCCGCTCGATCGTCATCCGACCTGGAAGCACGTCCCCTGCCCGTCTTGCGCAGGCCCTGCCCGCCGCGAGACCGATACGCTCGACACGTTCGTCGATTCGTCGTGGTATTTCATCCGCTTCGCCAGCCAGCCGGACGCTAAACCGTTCGACCGGTCGGGCGCGGAGAAGTGGCTGCCGGTCAATCAGTATATCGGCGGCGTAGAGCATGCGATCCTGCACCTGCTTTATGCCCGCTTCTGGACGCGCGCGCTGAAGCATATCGGCATGCTCGACATCGCCGAGCCATTCGCCGGGCTGTTCACGCAAGGGATGGTCACGCACGAGACGTATAGCCGAGGCGACGCCGGCGACGCGCAGCCGGAGGCCGACACCGACGACGACGATTCGAGCGACGCGCCGGTGAAGACGAAGTGGCTGTCTCCCGACGAGGTCCGCAAGACCGATGCAGGGTATATCGAGATCGCGACCGGCGGCCCCGTGACGGTCGGTCGCGTCACGAAGATGTCGAAGTCGAAGAAGAACACCGTCGATCCCGAGCCGATCGTCGATCAGTACGGCGCAGACGCGGTGCGCTGGTTCGTGCTCTCCGACTCGCCCCCCGAGCGCGATCTCCCCTGGAGCGAGTCCGGCATCGAAGGCGCGTGGCGGTTCGTCCAGCGTCTCTGGCGCCTGATCGAGTCCGACGACGCCGCCAAGGCCGAGGGCGACGACATCGCCTTACGCAAACTCTGCCACCGCACGACGGTAGGTATCGAGAGCGATATCAACGCCTTGCAGTTCAACAAGGCCGTTGCACGCCTCTACTCGCTGTGCAGCGCGATCGAGAAGGCAGCGCCCTCCGCAGACCGCGAACAGGCGATCCACACGTTGCTGCTGCTCGTCAGCCCGATGGTCCCGCACGTCGCCGAGGAAGCATGGGCGACCGCTGGCAATGACGGCCTGATCGCCGACGCCGCGTGGCCGATCGTCGACCCGGCGATGCTGGTCGACGACGAGGTCACGATCGCGGTGCAGGTCAACGGCAAGCTGCGCGACACGCTCGTCTTCCCGAAGGGCGCACCGAAGGACGAGGTCGAAGCCGCCGCGCTCGCCTCCGAAAAGATCGTCCGCCTGCTCGAGGGCAAGCTGCCCCGGAAAGTGATCGTCGTGCCCGACCGTCTCGTGAACATCGTCGTATGAAGCGCCTAGCGATCCTCGGCGCGCTCGCGCTGGCCCCCGCACTATCCGGCTGCGGCCTGCATCCGCTCTATGCAGGCGGCAGCAGCGGTCCGGTCGCGGGTGCGCTCGGTCAGGTCGAGATCGCACCGATCGCGGGGAAGAACGGCTGGCTGATGGCCACCGCGCTGCGCGATCGCCTGCCCTCGAACGGCGCACCGGCGCTCTACCGGATCGACATCCGTCTCGACGACACGATCAGCGGCCTCGGCGTCCGCACCGACGACAGCGTCTCGCGCGAACGCCGCACGTTGCGCGCGCGTTATCAACTCGTGCGGATCGGCGACAATTCGGTGCTGCTCGACGCGACCGCCGGCTCCGACGCCGGCATCGACGTCGTCCGCTCCGAATATGCGACGATCGCGGCGGAGAACACCGCGCTCGAACGCCTGTCGCAGATCGTCGCCGACCAGATCGTCGCGCGCGTTGCGCTGTATGCACGCAACACGCCTACGGTCGCCGCGGCGCAGGCCACTTCGCCCGCCAAGTGAAGGCCAGCGCCGGCCAGATCCGCGGTGCGCTGGCCAAGCCGGGCGGCGACATCCGCCTGTACCTGCTCCACGGCCCCGACGAGGCCGGCGCAAGCGACCTTGCCCGCGTACTGGCCAAGGCGATGGGCGCGGATGCCGAACGCGTCGATCTCGACGGGTCGACGCTCAAGAGCGACCCCGGCCGGCTGACCGACGAAGCCGCGTCGCTATCCTTGTTCGCCGGGGCCCGGTTCGTCCGCGTCGCGTCGGCCGGCGAGGAAAGCCTCGAAGCGTTCACCAACCTGCTCGCGGCTGAACGCGTCGGCAACCCGGTCGTCGCGATCGCCCCGACCGTCAAATCGACCGCCAAGATCGTCAAGCTCGCGATCGACTCCCCGCGCGCGATGGCGTTCGCCTGCTACGCCCCGACCGCGCAGGACGCCGAACGCCTCGCCACGACGATCGCCAACGAGAACGGCCTTCGACCCGCCCCCGGCGTCGCCCGCCGCCTGGTCGATACGACCGGAGGCGATCGCGCCGTCATCTCTCGCGAGATAGAGAAGCTCGCGCTATACCTCGACGCCGCGCCCGATCGGCCGGCGGACCTTGATCATCACGCGCTCGATGCAGTCGGTGCAGACCTCGGCGATGCGGAGATGAGCCGTGCGATCGATGCCGTCATCGAAGGCCGGGTCGACGATCTCGGCGCCGAACTCGCCGTGCTCGAAGAAGCCGGCACGTCGCCGATCCCGTGGCTCCGCCAACTCGTCCGCCGCCTGATCGCGCTCGCCGACATGCGCGGCGAAATCGACCGCGGCGAAGCGGTCGACGCTGTGATGAAACGCCATCGCGTGTTCTTCAAGGAAGAGGCCAGCACGGCTAGGTCGTTACGCCGCTGGTCGCCGGTAATGCTCGCCACCGCGATCCAGCGCGTCCGAACCGCCGAGCGGGCGATCATGGCGTCGGGGAATGCTGGCGGTGTGGTGGCGGAGGCAGCAGTGGTGGCGCTATCCCAAGCGATCGCCCGGCGGAACTAACGCGCACCCGCGTCTGCGTCTGCGTCTGCATCCGCTTCCCTCTTCCCGACCTCCCACCTTCCGTCATCCCGGCGCACGCCGGGACCCATGGACGCGGGACATTGGCTCATGAAGCGCACCGCAACCGTGGGTCCCGGCTTCCGCCGGGATGACGGAGATTGTGGTCCATCCTCCACCCTTCACGCCCTCCTATCCCCCGTTCGTCCTGAGCGAAGTCGAAGGATGGTCCGGGAGGCAGGTGCTTCGACTTCGCTCAGCACGAACGGGCGGGGTGCGATTGGCTCAGCGTGAGCCTGCGCCCTAGATCGCCCCACCCGTCAACCGCTGACAAACCATATCGAGCTGGTCCAACGTCGAGTAATTCAACGTCAGCGTTCCCCCAGTCTCGGAATGCGCCACCTTCACCTGCAACCCCAACAAGTCCGCCAACTGCCGCTCCAACGCCGCAATATCCGCATCCGGCACCCGAGGCTCGGACGCCCCACCGCCGCCACGGCTCCGCCCAGGCTTCGCATCGCGCGCCAGCTTCTCGGTCTCGCGCACCGACAGCCCCCGCGCCACGACCTGGTCCGCCAGCGATTCCACGTCGGGTGACCCGAGCAAAGCCCGAGCATGCCCCATCGACAGCGATCCATCGACCACCTGCGACTGCACCTGCGCCGGCAGCTCCAGCAGCCGCAGCAGGTTCGCGACATGACTGCGCGACTTGTGGACGATCTTGGCGAGCACCTCCTGCGTATGCCCATACTCGCCCGCCAGCCGCTGATACGCCTGAGCCTCTTCGATCGCGTTGAGATCCTCGCGTTGGATATTCTCGATCAGCGCAATCTCGAGCGTCTCGGCATCGTCGAAGTCGCGGACGACGACCGGCACCTCGTGCAGCCGCGCACGCTGCGCCGCCCGCCAGCGCCGCTCACCCGCGACGATCTGGAAGTCATGCCCATGCGGCCGGACGACGATCGGCTGGATCAACCCGCGCGATGCGATCGACGCGGCCAGCTCGTCGAGCATCGCCTCGTCGAAATGCCGCCTCGGCTGATCGGGATGCGGCGACAGCGAACTGACCGGCAGCATCCTCACACCCGACGACTGCGGGGCCGACGCGCCATCGGCGGACACCGGCGTCTCGCGCGCCATCTCGCCGAGCAGCGCGTTGAGGCCCCTGCCCAGCCCCGGCCGGCCGCGCTTGTTCTCGCTCATGCCGCAGCCTGCGCGGTAGCGGGGAGCCGGCCGATCAACTCACGCGCGAGTGCGATATACGCCTGCGACCCCGAACACCGGTGATCGTAGATCAGCGCGGGCAACCCGTGGCTTGGCGCCTCCGACAGCCGCACGTTGCGCGGGATCACCGTCTCGAACACGACCTTGCCGAGCACCGCGCGGACATCCGCCGAAACCTGGTCGGTCAGCCGATTTCGCCGATCGAACATCGTCAGCGCGACACCGAGGATCGACAACCCAGGATTGAACCGCTGGCGGATGCGCTCGACCGTACTCAACAACTGCGACAACCCCTCGAGCGCGAAAAATTCGCATTGCAGCGGCACCAGCAGCGAGTCCGCCGCGACCATCGCGTTGATCGTCAGCAGCCCGAGCGATGGCGGGCAATCGATCAGCGCGATATCCCACGGCCCCTGCGCCGCCTTCACGGCGCGATCGAGCCGGTGCGTGCGCGCATCGAAATCGACCAGCTCGATCTCCGCGCCCGACAGGTCGACCGTAGCCGGCACGATATCGAGCCGCGGCACGCGCGTATGCACCACCGCTTCCTCGATCGACGTCTCGCCGACCAGCACGTCGTAGCTCGACCGCTCGCGCTGTGAATGGCCGATGCCGAGTCCGGTCGACGCATTGCCCTGTGGATCGAGATCGACCAGCAGCACGCGCATGCCCGTTGCCGCGAGCGCGGTCGCGAGGTTGATGGCGCTGGTGGTCTTGCCCACCCCACCCTTTTGATTGGCGACCGCGATGGTGATCATCGCGCGCTTACCCGATCCAGAACCACGATCGACGACTCCGGGTTCGTGACGCTTTGTTCCACGTGGAACATAAACCGCCAATGCTGCTTGAGCGCGGCCAGCTCCTCCTCGTCAAAACGCCCCCGAGGAAGCAACCACCGCGTCTCCGTTGTGGCGCAGTGCGCCGCACCACGCAAAAGGTTTTGCAATGACGCGACCGCGCGGGCGGAAATGATCGATGCGTCGGCCGTGGCATTCTCCACCTTCGAGGCGTGAACGCGGACCTGTTCGCCGAGCCCAAGTCGAGCGACACACAATTGGAGGAAGTCCGCACGACGACGCCGAGGCTCGACCAGATCGACCGGCCCCTCGCGAACCAGCGCGACGACCATGCCGGGAAACCCCCCGCCAGTGCCGATATCGAGCCAGCGCTTCGACGAGGTATCCGCCCCTGCGAGAGCGACAAGCTGAAGCGAATCGACCACATGCCGATCCCAGATCGTCGGGATCGTCGACGGTGCGATCAGATTCTGGTGCGGCGCTTCCTCGACGACCATCGCCACGAATGCGGTCAACCGCTCGGTAGCCTCCGCCCCGAACCGTTCGGTGGTCCAGCTCTGTGCGTCGTCTTCGGTCATGCTGGCACTCGTTTCGTATGCAATAATACCGCGGACAACGCCGCCGGTGTGATCCCACGCACCCGCGCCGCTGCCGCCAGCGACGTCGGCCGCGCCGCGCTCAGGCGGTCGATCATCTCGTTCGACAGACCCGGCACGCGGTCATAGGCAAGGTCCTCGGGCAAACGGATCGCCTCGTCGGCCCGCAACCGCGCGACCTCCTGCGCCTGCCGTTCGATATACGGTGCGTAGCGCGCGTCCTCTAACACTTCGTCAACGACTGCCGCCGGGATGCCTTCCGCCGCGTCCGGCGCGACGTGCGCGAGCTTGACCCCCTCAAACCGGAGCCAGTCGAACGCCGTCCGCCACGCACCATCTCGACCGATCGCAACGCCCTGATCGGCAACCTCGGTAGCGGTCCGCTCACAATCGAGCGCCGACCGGAAGCGGGCACGGTCTTCGGCCAGTGCATGCTGATGTGCCAACCGTTCGGGTCCAAGACACCCCGCCGCCTCCGCAATTCCACCCAGCCGCGTCTCGGCATTGTCCGCACGCAACGACAGCCGAAACTCGGCGCGTGCGGTCAGCATCCGATACGGCTCGGTCACCCCTTGCAGCGTGAGGTCGTCGATCATCACCCCAAGATAACTCGACGCGCGATCGAGGATCACCGGCGCCAGATCGCACGCATGTGCCGCCGCGTTGAGCCCAGCGACCAACCCCTGCCCCGCCGCTTCCTCATACCCGGTCGTACCGTTGATCTGCCCCGCGCAAAACACGCCCTCGATCGCACCCAGCGCAAGCCGCGTATCGAGCGCCCGCGGGTCGATATAATCATACTCCACCGCATAGCCGGGCATGGTCATCGTCACGCGCTCGAGCCCCGGAATGCTAGCCAGCATCGCCGCCTGAGCCTCGACCGGCAGCGACGTCGACAGCCCATTTGGATAAACTGTCGCATCGTCGAGGCCCTCGGGTTCGAGGAAAACCTGGTGCCCGTCGCGGTCACCGAACCGATGAACCTTGTCCTCGATCGACGGACAGTAACGCGGCCCCGCCGCCTCGATCGCACCGGTGAACAGGGGCGACCGATGGAATGCCTCGCGGATGATCACATGCGTCCGGTCGGTCGTGCGGGTGATGGCGCACGCGATCTGCGGAAGCGGGCGCGCGCGAGTCATCGGCGACATCGTCCAGGGATCGAGGTCCGACGGCTGTTCCGCAAGCGCACCCCAGTCAATCGTCCGACCATCGAGCCGCGGTGGCGTCCCCGTCTTGAGCCGCGCCATCGGCAGGTCCCGCACGCGCAACTGGTCGGCGAGTGGCTTGGCCGCACGCTCGCCAATCCGGCCCCCTTCCTCGCGGTCATCCCCCCGGAAAATCCGTCCGCCGAGGAACGTGCCGGTCGCTAGCACGACCGCTCGGGCCGCCACGATCGCGCCATCCGCCAGCACGACACCCGCCACGCGATCGCCGTCGAAATGCAACGCCGTCGCCTCGCCCTCGACGATCGACAGCCCTTCCGTGGCCGCAAGCATCGCCTGGATCGCACCGGAATAGAGACGGCGATCGGCTTGGATCCGAGGCCCCTGCACCGCCGAACCCTTGCTGCGATTGAGCATGCGATAGTGGATTGCAGCCGCATCGGCGGCGCGTCCGATCAGCCCGTCGAATGCGTCGACTTCGCGAACCATGTGCCCTTTGCCCAGGCCGCCTATCGCCGGATTGCACGACATCGCGCCAATATGCCGCGCGTCGAACGACACGATCGCAGTACGCGCGCCCCTCCGCGCCGCCGCGGCTGCGGCTTCGGTTCCGGCATGGCCACCGCCAACCACCACTACATCGAACATGTCACGGCCGTAGAACGCCGCGACCGACGCGTCAAAGATGTTCCACGTGGAACATCATTTCCCGATGCAGAAACGTCCGAACAGCGCGTCGAGCATTTCCCCGGTCGCGTCGAGCCCCAGCACGCCAGCAAGAATCGCGCGAGCCTGTCGGAGGTGTTCCGCGACGATAAGCGCGTCCGAGCTTCGATACCGAAGCGCCTCTACCGCCGAAGCGCACTGCCGACGCTGGTGTTGTTTCAATGCGATCTCATCGCCACGCGGCAGCATCGCAATCGCCCGCTGATGCAGTTCACCCCACAGGAAATCGAGCGATTCCCGGTCGTTCTGCGAGACCGCCAATGTCCGACCAGACGGCAACTCTCGCCGCCCCGGCAGATCCGCGCGCGCATGAATCCAGATCGCATCGGCGCGGGACGGCGCGGTATCGGCCAGCCACATCACGATGTCCGCTGCGGCGAGCGCACCTTCCGCCCGCGTGACACCGATCGCCTCGATCGGGTCGAGCGTATCGATCAGACCCGCGGTATCGGTCAGCACATAGGCGACACCGTTCCGCGTCACCGGAACGTCGATCCGGTCGCGCGTCGTTCCCGAGATCGGCGAAACGATCGCCGCATCGCGCTCGCCGAGCAGGTTGAGCAACGTCGACTTGCCGCTGTTGGGTGGGCCGCCAATGACGACCCGCAGCCCATCCTTCAGCCGCTCGACCGGCGGGGCGTCGACCACTGCCTCGATCTGCGCCGCGAGCGCAGCGATCTCCGAGACGATCGCATCGAACGCCGCGGTATCGCTCGCGACGTCATCCTCGTCGGCGAAGTCGAGCATCGCCTCGATCCGCGCGGACAGCATCGCGACCGAGTCCATCCAGCCACGAACCGCCTGGCTCACCCGCCCCTCCGCCGCAGTCATCGCCGCTACCCGCTGGCTCTCGGTCTCGGCTTCGAGAAGATCGGCAAGCCCTTCGGCTTCGGTCAGGTCGATGCGGCCATTGGTCAGCGCGCGACGCGTGAACTCGCCCGGCTCGGCATGACGAAGGCCGGGCATCCCCGACAACGCACGCTCCACCGCCGCAATCACTGCCCGACCACCGTGGCAGTGAAACTCGACAAGATCTTCGCCGGTAGCCGTCGCGGGTCCGGGAAACACGATGACCAACGCGCGATCGAGAAGCGCCCCATCGGTGTCCCGCAGTCCCCGGAGGCTGGCATGGCGCGGTGCCGGCAAAGGTCGCGCCAGCGCCTCGGCCGCAGCAAATGCCTGGGGCCCACTCACCCGAACGACAGCGATCGCCGCTGGCGGCCGTCCGCTCGATACCGCGAAAATCGTCTTCACGGGAAACTCAGCCGCTTTTCGTCGCGCTGTCGAACAGGCGTTTCCACATCGCCATCCCCGCCTCGCCCATCGGCTGCCAGCCGCGCATCATCGATTCGAGCATCTCGGGCTTCATCTGGCCGTCCGGGATCGCCTCCATCATCATTGCGATATAGCGGTCGTGGATCGGCGTCAGGTCGGGCAGCCCGACCGCGCGGCGCGCTTCTTCGGGGGTGCATTCGATCTCGATATTCATCTTCATGTGACGCACCCTCGATGACGCTTGAGCGGTCCATCGCGGCGCTGCATAGCGGGGGAATGTATGCGCGCGATGCCGCCTCGATCGCAACGCCTATCGGTCTGGTCCGCGTGACCGGCACCGGGGACCGGATCGACGCGATCGATATCGGCGTGGATAATGGTTCGACCAGCGATGCCCCCGCGATCGTGGAAGCACTCCGCCAGATCGACGCATATTTCGCCGGACGGCTGACCGAGTTCGATCTGCCACTAGCGCCCTCGCCTACCCCGCGCGGTGCCGACCTCCGCCAGGCAATCGTCGACATCGCCTACGGCACGACGGCCAGTTACGGCGAACTCGCCAAGGCGATCAGCTCCAGCCCGCGCGCGATCGGCCAGGCGTGCGCACGCAATCCCTTTCCGATCATCGTCCCCTGCCACCGAATCCTTGGAGCCGGCGGAGCGCTTGGTGCGTACTCCGCGGGGGAAGGCCCGATCACCAAATCCCGGCTGCTCGACCATGAGCGGCCGCCAGGAGGACTGCTATGACGAACACTACCAAGATCGCCACGCTCGCGGGCGATGGCGAATTCATCGCGTATCGCGCGACTCCGGCAGGCACGCCAAAGGCGGCGATCGTCGTGATCCAGGAGATTTTCGGCGTGAACGCAGGGATCCGCCGCAAGTGCGATACGCTCGCCGAGGCCGGCTATCTCGCAATCGCGCCCGACCTGTTCTGGCGGCTGGAGCCCGGCATTGAGCTCGATCCTGACATCAAGCCCGAGTTCGACCGTGCGCTCGAACTGATGGGCCAGTTCGACCAGGACAAGGGTATCGCCGATATCGAGGCGAGCATCCGCGCGGTCCGGTCGGAACTCGGTGACGACACAAAGGTCGGCGTGGTCGGCTACTGCCTCGGCGGGCGCCTGGCGTTCATGACCGCGGCACGTACCGACGTCGATGCGAGCGTCGGCTATTACGGCGTCGGGATCGACGGTCTGCTGGGCGAAAAGCATGCGATCGCACACCCGGTGCTGCTGCACGTGCCGGAGGAGGATCACTTCGTCGACAAGGACGCGCAGGCAGCGATGCACGCAGGACTCGACGATCATCCGAAGGTGACGATCTACGATTACGCGGGCGAGGATCACGGCTTCGCGACCGAGTTCGGCGAGCGTCGCTCGGATGCGTCGGCCAAGCTGGCGGACGAGCGGACGGCCAAGTTCTTCGCAGAGAATCTCGCCTAAAACCCCTCCGTCACCCCGGACTAGTTCCGGGGTCCACGGTTCCGCGTACTCACGACTATCGAGCGTGCGGAACGGTGGATGCCGGAACCAGCCCGGCATGACGGGGGTATGGACGGAGACATGAAAAAGGCCTCGCCGGACGATCCCGGCGAGGCCTTTTCCTTATCCCACTCGCACCGCGATCAGCGCAGCAGCGAGATGATCCCGAGCGTCTCGCCGGTGCCGACCCAGCCCTCGTAGATCATCTTCAGCGCGACCACGAGGATCACCGCGAGGCCGATATATGCGATCCAGCGATACTTGTTGATGACGCGCGCGATATAGTTCGCCGCCAAGCCCATCATCGCGACCGACAGCAGCAGGCCGATGACGAGGATGCCGGGATGCTCGCGCGCCGCGCCGGCGACCGCCAGGACGTTGTCGAGGCTCATCGAGACGTCGGCGACCGCGACGGCCCAGGCCGCGCTCGCGAAACCCTTGGACGAGCGGATACCCGAACGCTCGTCGCCCTGGATCTCCTCGGAGCCTGCGTTCTCCGCGCCCTCGCGGATTTCGCGCCAGAACTTCCAGCTTACCCAGAGCAGCAGCAGACCGCCCGCGAAGATCAGCCCGACGATGCCCATCAGCCACGTCACGATCAACGCGAAGAAGATGCGCAGCACCAGCGCGGCGCCGATGCCGATCAGGATGACCTTCTTGCGCTGGTCGGCGGGGAGGCCAGCGGCGAGTGCGCCGACGACGATCGCGTTGTCGCCCGCCAGGACGAGGTCGATCATCAGGACCGATCCGAACGCGGCGAGCGCCTTCGGGTCGCCGAGGTTGGAGAAGTCGGCGACGATATGCTGCCAGATTTCCAGCGGCGAGCCGGGGCCCGCGGTGCTCGATGCGGCGGCGGCCAGCATGGCGATGATACTCAAGATGTCAGCTCCCGGTGACGTGGGTCACCAGCGGCGAGCGATGGTGACGGATTATAGGGCGTTTAATAGCGAAACGGCACGCGAAAGCCATTGCTCTCGCGTGCCGCTTTGGTCTGCTTGGCGGACATGGGCAAAGCCCATGTCGTCGGTCGGGGCCCTGCCCCGCCGGCCGGATCGATGCGAGTCCCGCTGCAGCCTGCGGCGGGACTCGTTCGATCACTGATTCATGGAATCGAAGAAATTCTCGTTGGTCTTCGAATCCTTCATCTTGTCGAGCAGGAATTCCATCGCGTCGATCGTGCCCATCTGCATCAGGATGCGACGCAGGACCCACATTTTGCTGAGCTTGGCCTTGTCGACCAGCAGTTCTTCCTTGCGGGTACCCGACTTGCCGACGTCCAGCGCCGGGAAGATGCGCTTGTCCGCGACCTTGCGATCGAGCACGATTTCCGAGTTGCCGGTGCCCTTGAACTCCTCGAAGATCACCTCGTCCATGCGGCTGCCCGTATCGATCAGCGCGGTCGCGATGATCGAGAGCGAACCGCCCTCCTCGATGTTGCGTGCGGCGCCGAAGAAGCGCTTCGGACGCTGCAGCGCGTTCGCATCGACACCGCCGGTCAGGACCTTGCCCGACGACGGCACGACGGTGTTGTAGGCGCGCCCCAGACGCGTGATCGAGTCGAGCAGGATCACCACGTCCTTCTTGTGCTCGACCAGGCGCTTGGCCTTTTCGATCACCATTTCAGCGACTTGCACGTGGCGCTGCGCGGGTTCGTCGAAGGTCGAGCTGACCACCTCGCCCTTCACGCTGCGCTGCATGTCGGTGACTTCCTCAGGCCGCTCGTCGATCAGCAGGACGATCAGGAACACCTCGGGGTGATTGTCGGTGATCGCCTTGGCCATGTTCTGCAACATGACCGTCTTGCCGACGCGCGGCGGCGCGACGATCAGCGTACGCTGGCCCTTGCCCTGCGGCGAGACGATGTCGATCACGCGCGCCGACTTGTCCTTGACGGTCGGATCGGCGGGATCGAGCGTCAGCTTGCTCTCGGGGTAGAGCGGCGTGAGGTTGTCGAAATTGACGCGGTGGCGGACAACGTCGGGGTCATCGAAATTGACGGCCGTGAGCTTCACCAGCGAGAAATAGCGTTCGCCGTCCTTCGGCCCGCGGATCTCGCCCTCGACCGTATCACCGGTGCGCAGGCCGAACTTACGGACCTGGTTCGGCGAGATGTAGATGTCGTCCGGCCCCGCCAGATAGTTCGATTCCGGCGAGCGCAGGAAGCCGAAGCCGTCGGGCAGCACTTCGATCGTGCCGAGCCCCATGATCTGGTCGCCATTGTCCGCCTGAACCTTCAGGATCGCGAACAGCAGGTCCTGCTTGCGCAGCGTCGAGGCGCTCTCGACCCCCAGTTCCTCGGCCAGCTGGACCAGCTCGGCGGGTTTCTTTTTCTTCAGGTCTTTGAGATGCATGGGGATTTCCGGATAGCAATCAACGGGAGAACGCTCGGTCGGCGGTGCGCTTGGGAAGCGGAACTGGGCGAGACGAGTCTGCTGGAACCCACGACCGGGCAGGACGCCAGGAGGCCGTGTTGGGAGAAGGGGTTAGAATTGGGGGGCGGGTTAGTCAAGCGGCCCCTTCAATCCTCCCCCGCCAGGGGGAGGTGGCTGGCACTTGCCAGACGGAGGGGGAGGAAAGGACAACGGTTGTTGCGCGTTCCTCCCCCTCCGTCACCTCCGGCGACACCTCCCCCTGGCGGGGGAGGATCAGGAAGTCAGAACGGCTTAACGATCACAAGCACGACGATCAGCGTCACCGCCAGCGCAGGCACCTCGTTCAGCATCCGCAACTGCTTCCCCGCCAGCGTCGGCTTCCCCGCGGCGAGCTTCTTCGCATAGCCGACCGCCCAGCCGTGATATCCCGTCAGCAGAAATACGATCAGCAGCTTCAGGTGCAGCCACCCCAACCCCGGCGCGCCGTCCGCCAGCCCCAGGTTCAGCGCCAGCGCGATCCCCAGCACCCAGACGACGATCATCGCCGGTGTCAGGATGATGTGGCGGATCTTGCTCTCGCGCTCGATCCAGTTCGCCGCCTCGCTCGTGTTGCCGGCCGCCAGCGCCTCCTGATGATACACGAGATAGCGCGGCAGCATGAACAGCCCCGCCATCCAGAAGATCACGAAGATCAGATGCGCCGCCTTCACCCAGTCGTACGCAGCGCCCAGAAATCCGCTCATGTCGTGCTCCTTACGCGGGCGATCAGCTGCTCGACATGCGCGATGGGCGTGTCGGGCAGGATGCCATGGCCTAGGTTGAAGACGTGCGGACGCTCGACGAACGCCGCCAGGATCCGGTCGATCGCCGCATCGAGATCCGCCCCGCCCGCGATCAACGCGAGCGGATCGAGATTGCCCTGCACCGGCATGTCCACGGGCAACGACGCGTGCGCCCAGACCGGATCGACCGTCTCGTCCAGCCCGATCGCATCGACCCCCGTCTCGCGCGCATAGGCCGGCAACTTGCCCCCTGCCCCCTTCGGAAAGCCGATGATCGGCACGCCGGGGCACCGCGCGTGGAGGCGCTCGACGATCGACGCGGTCGGCGCGATCACCCAGCGCTCGAACTGCGCAGGCGATAGCGACCCCGACCAGCTGTCGAACAGTTGCACCACATCGACACCGGCCTCGACCTGTCGCGCGAGATACTCGACCGTATTGTCCGCAATCGCATCGATGATCGCACCGAACGCCTCGGGGTCACGATACGCGAAACGCCGCGTCTCGGACTGGTCCTTCGAGCCCTTCCCCGCCACCATATAGGTCGCGACCGTCCAGGGAGACCCCGCAAAGCCCAGGAACGTCGTCTCGGGAGGCAGTGCAGCCGCGACCTTCGCGACGGTGCCGTAGACCGGCTCCAGCCGCCCCATCACCGGCTGCAACCGATCGAGCGCATGGTCAACCAACGCCGGCTCGAGCCGTGGCCCCTCGCCGACCCCGAAGCTCAAATCCTGCCCGAGTGCCCAGGGGATCATCAGGATGTCCGAGAACAGGATGGATCCGTCGAACCCGAACCGACGGATGGGCTGGAGCGTGACTTCGGCCGCCGCGTCAGGATCGGTGGCGAGCGCGAGGAACCCGCCCTTCTCCGCACGCAGTTCGCGGTATTCGGCGAGATACCGCCCCGCCTGCCGCATGAGCCATAGCGGCGGTACGGCCTGACGCTCTCCGCGAAGAGTCGCCAGGAGAGGCTTGATGGGAGGCGAGTTGGGGATCGGATCGGTCAGCGGAGCACCCTTCTTCTACTATAAGAAGATTCAAGAAATAGGTTGTTGCAGTGGTTGGGCGGTTGAACCCGGGACTTATGCGGTGATCCCCAAATTGCCAACAGCTTGACCCTCGCGCACCGCCACAAACGCGCTGATTCGATTCAAGGCTCCCCGTTACCCACAGCCTGTGGATAAAATCCGCCCCTGTGCGTGGCGGTGTGGATAGAATCGGTGTTATCCACGGCACACCCCTCGCTTGGCGAGGCGGACGAGTTACGCTAGCCGTTCTCCCCATGTTATCCACAGATTCACGCCCACAGGCCCGCCCGCTGGGGATAAAACGCCGATGATGCGGCTCCACCTTCATTTGTTGTCGGATTCAACCGGCGAGACGCTGGAGAACATCGCGAAGGCGGCGCTGGCGCAATATGACGACGTCGAGACGGTCCGCCATTTCTGGCCGATGGTCCGGACCGAGGCGCATCTCGAGCGCATTCTCCAGGAGATCGCGCAGAACCCGGGGCTGGTTGTCTTCACGCTGGTGAACCCCGCAACGCGCCGGATTCTTGAGCAACGGTGCCTCGCGTTGGGGCTGCCCGCGGTAGCCCCGCTCGACCCGGTCAACGACGCGCTGTCCGGGTTGCTCGGGCAGCAGGCGAAGGCGCGGCCGGGACGCCAGCACGTGCTCGATGCCGCGTATTTCGCGCGCGTCGACGCGATCCAGTGGACGATCGCGCATGACGACGGGATCGCGTGGGAGGAATGGGAGGAGGCCGATATCGTCCTCGCGGGCGTGTCGCGCTCGTCGAAGACGCCGACCTCGATCTATCTCGCCAACCGCGGCTACAAGACCGCCAACATCCCGATAGTGGTCGAAAGCCCGCCGCCGAAGATCCTCTACGGGCTTAAGAACCCACTGATCGTCGGCCTCACGACCAGCGCCGACCGCCTGATCCAGGTCCGCCGCAATCGCCTGCTGTCGCTCAACCAGCAGCCCGACACGTCGTATGTCGAGGAAGAAGCGGTGATGCGCGAACTAGCCTTTGCGCGCCGGATGTTCGCCGACAATGGCTGGTCGGTGATCGACGTCACCAGGCGTTCGATCGAGGAAACCGCGGCGGCGATCATCGCCTTGTGCAACCAGCGCCGCGCCGACGCCGCTCCGAAGGTCGAATTATGAGCTTGATCCTCGCCTCGCAAAGCGCCTCGCGTCGCGCG
The DNA here is from genome assembly GCF_003050745.1 of Sphingomonas sp. PP-CE-3G-477. GTDB lineage: Bacteria > Pseudomonadota > Alphaproteobacteria > Sphingomonadales > Sphingomonadaceae > Sphingomonas. The sequence goes on from NZ_QAOF01000012.1 coordinate 36,868, forward strand.
ATGCTGACCGCCGCCGGCGTACCGTTCGAGGCGACCTTTGCCGGCGTCGACGAGGATGCGGCGAAGGCGGCGCTTCGCGACCTGCCGCCGCGCGATCTCGCCGATGCGCTGGCCGAACTGAAGGCGCTCAAGGTTTCCGCAAGGATGCCCGGTTATCTCGTCCTCGGCAGTGACTCGCTGGTCGCACTGGAAGACGGCAGTATCCTCGACAAGCCCGTGGACCGAGACGATGCGGCGGCGCATCTGCGGTTGATGTCGGGCAAGCGACACGACCTCTGGAGTGCCGCGGTCGTCGCTGAGAACGGCCAGGCGATCTGGCGCCACGTCGAACGCGCGAAGATGCACGTGCGGCCGCTGTCGGAGGCGTTCATCGAGACGTATCTCGATGCGGAGTGGCCGGCGATTGCCGGCTGTGTCGGGTGCTACAGAATCGAGGGCCCCGGCGCGCAACTCTTCGCCAAGATCGAAGGAAGCCAGTTCACGGTACTCGGCATGCCGCTACTCAACGTCCTCGATTTCCTCCGCGTACGTGGCGAGTTGCCGACGTAATTCGAAGCGCTCAATCCTCCCCCGCCAGGGGGAGGTGGCTGGCGATTGCCAGACGGAGGGGGAGGTAAGGGACAACCGCTGTTCCGTATCCTCCCCCTCCGTCACCTTCGGCGCCACCTCCCCCTTGCGGGGAAGGATTGAATGCACCTTCGCGCATTCACTCGCGCTAGACTAAATCCCGTTCACCCGCGAAGGCGGGTGCCCAGACTGGATCCCCGCCCCCGCGGGGAAACACGGAGCTTCGAATGACCCGCCCCTATGCAGAAGTGATCGGCGATCCGATCGCGCAGTCGAAATCGCCGCTGATCCACGGCTTCTGGCTAGACGCGCTCGGGATCGACGCGGAGTACCGCCACAAGCTCGTCACCCCGGACGCCCTCCCCGCGTACTTCGCCGAACGCAAAGCCGACCCCGCATGGCGAGGGTGCAACATCACGATGCCGCACAAGCTCGCAGCACTCGACCACGTCTCCGACCCCGGCAACGTCCGCGGGACGATCGGCGCGATCAACACCGTGTTCCGCAACCAGGCGGGCGACTGCGTCGGCACCAACACCGACGCCGCCGGATTCTGGGCGCCAATCGACGACCTCGACATCGCCGGCCAGCCCGTCACCGTAATCGGCGCCGGGGGTGCCGCCCGCGCGATCCTGTTCGCGCTGTCGCGAATGGGCGTCGGCCCCGTCACGATCCTGAACCGCAATCCGCTGAAGGGCGCGGCGCTGCTGTCAACGTTCGGCCTCAAGGGTCAGGCGCTCCCGATCGGCCCCGCCGCCCCGCCATCGCGCCTGCTCGTCAACGCCAGTGTACTCGGCATGGCCGGCCAACCACCGCTCTACATCGATCTCGGCGCGCTCGAACCCGACTCGCTGGTCTACGACATCGTCTACTCCCCGCTCGAAACCGGTCTGCTCAAAGCGGCGCGCGCGCGCGATCTCGAAACCGTCGATGGCCTGGAGATGTTGATCGGCCAAGCCGCCGTCGCGTTCGAGATATTGTTCCACGTGGAACCACCGCGCGATCGCGACGAAGACCTCCGCGCGTCGCTGGTCAAATGATCATCGGCCTCACCGGCTCGATCGGCATGGGCAAATCCGCTGTCGCTGCGATGTTCGCCGACGAGGCCGTCCCCGTGTTCGACGCCGACGCAACCGTCCACCGACTGCAAGGCATCGGCGGGCGACTGGTCCCCGCAATTGAAACTGCCTTCCCCGGCACCACCGCCAATGGCGCAGTCGACCGCACGAAACTGGGCGCAGCGGTGTTCGGCGACGACGCCGCGATCAAGCGACTCGAAGCGATCGTCCACCCCGCCGTCGGCGAAGAACGCGCCGCCTTCCTCGCCAAGCACACGGGAAAGCGAGTCGTCTTCGACGTCCCCCTGCTGTTCGAGACCGGCGGCGACCGCAACGTCGACCTGATCGTCGTCGTCTCCGCCGCCCCCGACGTCCAGCGCGCCCGCGTCCTCGCCCGTCCCGGCATGACCGCGGACAAGTTCGCCGCGATCCTTGCTCGCCAGACCCCTGACGCCGAAAAACGCGCCCGCGCGGATCACGTCATCAACACCGACACCAGCTTCGACGCAACGCGCGCGCAAGTCCGGGCGGTGCTTGCATCATTGGAAATCTGAGCCGATACCATCGGGATGCGTGAGATCGTCTTCGATACCGAAACCACCGGCCTCAGTTTTTCCGGCGGCGACCGCATGGTCGAAATCGGGTGCGTCGAGATGCTCAACCGGGTCGAGACCGGCCGCACCTTCCACGCCTATTACCACCCCGAACGCGACATGCCGGTCGAGGCGTTCAACGTCCACGGGCTGAGCCAGGCATTCCTCTCCGACAAGCCGAAGTTCGCCGACGCGGTCGAGGACCTGCTCGAATTCGTCGGCGACGCGCCGATGATCGCGCACAATGCCGGCTTCGACTTCTCGTTCCTCAACGGCGAGCTGACCAAGTGCGGCCGCCAGATCATCCACATGAAGCGGATGGTCGACACGCTGCAGATCGCGCGTAGCCGTCACCCCGGCGCCAAGCATTCGCTCGACGCGCTGTGCTCGCGCTTCGGAATCGATCGCAGCCACCGCGTCCTGCACGGCGCGCTGCTCGACGCGCAGTTGCTCGCGCAGGTCTATGTCGAGCTGATGGGCGGTCGCCAGATCGGCCTCGGCCTGCTCGGCGATACCGGCAGCACCGCCGCGACTCCGATCGTCGCACAGGCGCCTCGGGTCGTTCGCCCAGCGCGCGTTTTCGCGGTGAGCGAGGGAGACCTTGCGGCTCATGCTGCGTTTATGAAGGGGATCAAGGATCCGATCTGGGGGGCCGTGGCGTCCGGATGACGCTGGCAGGGTGGAGCCAATAGGACCGCCCGAAGACTGTAACGCCGACAAGGAGACGACAATGGATATCCGGATTTCTGGTCATCAGGTTGACACTGGCGAAGCACTCAACAGCCACGTGGAAGACCGACTCCAGGGTATCGCCGACAAGTATTTCTCGCGCGCCATCTCGGCCGAAGTCACGTTCGGCAAGGGCCCGCACGACGCCGGCTTCAAATGCGACATCGTCTCGCACGTGATGAAGGGCCTCGTGATCAAGGGGCATGGCGATGCCTATGACGCGCGCGCCGCATTCGATGCCGCCGCCGCCAAGATCGAGACGCAACTCCGCCGCTACATGCGCCGCCTGAAGGATCGCCACGCTGGCGAAGCGGTCGCGATCGCCGAGAGCAACGGCTACGACAATGCCGGCTACACGCTGTTCCAGGAAAGCATCGAGGAAGACGACGTCGCGGACGCACCGCTGATCATCGCCGAGACGCGGGTCGATATTCCCGAGGCGAGCGTGTCCGACGCGGTGATGATGCTCGATCTGCGCAACACCGCCGCGTTGCTGTTCATGAATGCGGGCACCGGCGCGCACAACATGGTGTATAAGCGCGGTGACGGCACGATCGGCTGGGTCGAGCCACAGCGCGTGGCGGCCCCCCCTCACCAGTAACGAAGGGTCCATAAAGGCGCGGGTCTCAAGGCCGCGCCTTTACGCCCCCGCGCAACCCGCTAAGGCGGACGCGCGCGGGGGCGCTTGAGACATTGAACACAATGACTGATTTCAGCGATATGCTGCGTCCCGACGCAGTGCAGACGGGCGTGATCGCCACCAACAAGAAGGCGGTGTTCCAGCATCTCGCCACGATCGCGTCGGAGATACTCGATTCCGACCCAAAGATGGTCGCCGACCGGCTGGCCGCGCGGGAAAAGCTCGGCTCGACCGGGTTCGGTGGCGGTGTCGCAATCCCGCATGCCAAGCTCGAAGGGCTTGCGCAGGTAACCGGTGTCTTCGCACGGCTCGCGCAGCCGGTCGATTTCCAGGCGGTCGACGATCTCCCTGTCGACCTCGTGTTCATGCTGCTGTCCCCCACCGACGCCGGCGCGGTTCATTTGAAGGCGCTCGCTCGCGTCTCGCGACGGCTGCGCGACAAGGCGTTCCTGGAAAAACTGCGCGGCGGTGGTTCGCCCGATGCGGTCTACGCGCTGTTCACCGCCGACGAGGTCCGCGATGCAGCCTGAGTCGGCCCCTAACTCGGCAGGCGCAGACGCGCATTTCCGCGCGCTGGTGTCGCTATATGCTCAAGCGCCGATCAACCGCTTCTTCGACTCCTCGCTCGAAATCCCCGAAGCCGGCGTCGCGCGCATCCATTTCACGATCGACGAGCGCCATTACCACGCCGGCGGCGCCGCGCACGGCACGAGCTATTTCAAGATGCTCGACGACGCCGCTTTCTACGCCTGCAACAGCCTAGTCACCGACCGCTTCCTGCTCACCACCGCGTTCAATCTCCTTCTCACGCGCCCGCTGAAGATCGGCCCCGTGATCGCCGAGGGACGCTGGATCAGCGGCAAGCGACGCGTCTTCGTCGCGGACGCGCGACTGATCGATGCGGACGGCGAAGAAGCGGCAAGAGGCACCGGTACGTTCATGCGCTCGCGGATCGCGCTCGCCGGCCTCCCCGGATACCGCAGCGCGGCATGAGCGGTCGTCTCCCCAGCGGAGTCCTCGTCAGCGCGCTGTTGCGACGCATCAACGACGCCGGCGGCTTCGGCGCGGTGATGGCGAAAGGCGACCCGCAAGGTGGCGCGATCCTGGTCATCGCGGTCGACAAGGGCGCCCCTCCCCGACTGCTGGAACGCGGCATCGGACCCGACGGCCGGACCGCGCTGATCGACTCCACCCCGCTTGAGGACCTCGACGGATATTGGCGTCGTCGCCGCGCAAGCGACCCGGATCTATGGGTAATTGAGGTGGACATCGCAGCGGTGGAACGGTTCGCCGCTGAAACGATCCTCGACGATTGACTCGAAAGCCCCCCCCATAGAGGGGAATTGCAACATTGATTGGCGTTGTGCTGGGACGGGTGCGATCCGGATCGGTTACGCAGTCGGGGGGATGCCCGGACGATCGGCTAGTACGATTGGTTCCGTGGTCCAACCGCATCTGAATAAGTTTGAATGACGATTCTTCAGCGGGCTGCGACGATCGCGGTCATGACGTTTTCTCTCGCCGGCCTGCTCGGCAACAGCGCTCCCGGTCAGGCAACCGGTATTGATCGCTCGACCACCAATCTCACTGCTCTCGCCAATCTAAACGCGCTCTCGCCGCAGAATGTTCCGCAGATCGCTCCAGTTGCCACCACCGTCGCACCTGTCGAGACGAACGCCGAGAACACCGCAGTCAGCCCTGCCGTCGCAGAAGCCGAAGAATTCGACACGCTCGCCCAGGCCGTTGCCGCGCAGGATAGCGCCGCCGCCGACGAAGCGCTCCAGTGCCTTGCCGGCGCGATCTATTTCGAATCCAAGGGTGAGCCGCTGACCGGCCAGCTTGCCGTCGCCGAAGTCATCATCAATCGCGCCAAGTCGGGTCGCTTCCCCGCCAACGTCTGCGCCGTCGTCAAGCAGCGCGGCCAGTTCAGCTTCGTCCGCGGTGGCCAAATCCCCAACATCAACGCCGGCACCGCCTACCGCACCGCGATCGCAGTCGCCAAGGTCGCCCTCGCCGATGCGTGGAACAGCCCGGCCGACAAGGCGCTCTACTTCAACACCCCCGATCGCCGCCCCAGCGTCCGCGCGATCAAGGTCGCCTCGATCGGCAACCACATCTTCTATCGCTGATATCCCCGGATATCGCTGAAGTCCGACCCCGTCCCGCACCCAGCGGGGCGGGGTTTCTCATATCCGCCAACGCCCAGTCTATCGCCTTGGCCTATCGCAGCACCCGCGCCGCCAACCCCGAACAGTCCGCATCGCTAGCCGTCGGACCCTGCTTGCCGGTGATAGCACGCCCGATCGCCTTGAAGATATTCCCCACCGATTTCACCTCCGGCGGGATCGTCACGTGCGGCTGCTGGATCGTCCCGGTCATGTACGCCGATCCCGGCAATTGCAGCAGCGCGTGCTGCTTCGGCGACCCACTCAGCCGAATGTTGAGCGCTTCGGACGGAAACACCACGCTCCCCTGCCCGCGCAACTGGCTGGCGGTGGTATCGACGATCATCGGATCGACGCGCCCTCGCCCCTGCGTCACGGCGAGTTTCACCACCACGCAGCGCAGACCCGCGCGCTCGCCATCCTTCGCCAGCAACGCCCGCGCCGCATCGAACCCCAAAGCCGCGGCGATCCCCTGCGGCAACTGCCCGTCCCGCGCGACGAACCCGATGCTGCCATCGGCATTCCCTACCGCAGCCCGGATCGTCTCCCCCGGCCCCTTCAGTCTTACCCGTGCACTCACATTCCCGCTGAAGTCGCCGCTTCCGCCCGCCAGCGCCTGCACGCTGCTACCCCGCAACCGCAGATCGATCGCAACGGTCGGCGTTTTGCGATCGCCTCGCTGGTCGACCGTGACCTTGCCCGTAACGGTCCCCTGCGGCAGCCTCGCGACCAGCTGATCCAGCGTCAGCAGCTGGTGATCGATCGCGATCGTCCCCTTGGCGGAGACGATCGGCGACTTGCCCTTGGCGGCGACGATATGCTGGATGCGGAACCCGAACTCGGCGTCGGTGCTGTCGATCTTGCCGATGTCGATCCGCGTATTCGGCACCAGTCTCGGCCCGATCGCCCGCTCCAGCGCAGCGCCCTTGGCCTGCGTCTCGTCCGACGACAGGTCCGCGAAGTCGAACTGGCGTGACACGATATCGCCTTTCACCTTGCTCCGTTCGTCCCGCTTGTCGACGGTCACGTGACCCGCAAAGTCCGACCGCCCGACCACGCCCTTCAGCTGCGTGATGGTCCATTTCGGCGCATCGTGGCGGACGTGCGCGCTAAACGACACCGGCTGCGTCCGGAACAGCCCCGCCTCGATCACCGCATCGATCAGCTTCAGGTCGGTCGCGCGCGCCGTCACGTCGAGCGTCATCGCGTCGGTATCGAGCGGCCGGTCCATCACGCCCTTCGCCGAGATCGACAGCTTGTCCCCGTCGATCGACGCGGTGAACGGCCACGGCTTGCCCTGCGATCGCTCGATCGACGGCCCCGAGACCGCGATCCGCACCGCCGCGCCACGCACGGTGCCGGTGCCGTTCGCACGGATGCCCGTAACCGGATCGGATGAGAACCGCGCGGTGACTTGCCGCCCCTGCTTGGCATCGCGGTACGAGACTACGCTGTCGCGGATGACGAGCCCTTGCAGGTCGTTCGAACTGCCGCCGCTCTTGGCCTTGCCCGGCCGATCCCAGTTGGTCCGCCCCTGCTTGTCACGCACCAGCGCGAGATACAGCCCGGACGCCTTCACGTCGCGCGGCCCGAACCCGCCCTTTAACAGCGACAGCGCGGAGAACGTCGCCTCCGCCTCGCGCAACCGCACGAAATCACCGCTCCCGGCCCATGTTGCCTGCGGAATACGGACCTGCGTGATGCGGATCGTCGGCGAGAAACCGAACCCGTCGACGCGCTCGATCCCGCCGATCGTTACCGGCCGCCCGAAGCGCGCGGTCAGCTGCCGCTCGATCACGCCTTTCAGCGATCCCCAGGGGAACACGGCGAGCCCGATTATGACCGTAGCCATCACGGCCACGACGACGATGCCGGTGACTTTCACCCAGCGCTTGGCGACCCATGTTCTCATCTACTGCGGCGACGCGTCGAAACGAGAAACGTTCCGCAAGCGTCAGGACCGCTGCCGCAGAATGACCGCGGCGCGTTTGGCTCGCTAGACCCGCACGCTCTTCGGCGCCAACCGGCGGATATCGAGGACGTCGACCTGCGCGAGCATCACCGCGCCCAGCGCCTTGTCCCCGGTCTCGACCAATATCCCCTCGTGCGTCGCGCGCACCGTCCGCCACGATACCTCGCGGACCGTCAGGGTTTTGCCGATCCGCTTCACCGCAGCGACACGCCCGTCATCCGCGATCGCCAGCGCGCCCTGCCCATCCGCACCGACAACGGCACCCGCTACGGCAAACCCGCGAAGCTGCGCCTGCGCCGCGTCCGCCGCCTCTTCCGGAGTCTCGATCTTCACGACCCGCCGCATCCGCACGACCACCCAGGCCAGGCCAGCGAGCAGCAGCACAACGACGGCCACGATGCCGCCGACGATGGCAGGCGTCATCGCGGCCCTGCGAGCGCGTCCAGCATCGGTCGGATTCCGCGCAGGTCATACCCGGCGTCCTCGGCCTGCGCGAGCAACAGGTTCGGGTTGCGCCCCGCCTTCGCCGCCGCCAGCGCCCACAGGTTGCAGCTCCGCGTCCCCGACCGGCAATACGCCAGCACGGGCCCGTCCGAATCCGTCAGCGCCTGCGTCATCGCGTCGATCTGTGGATGCGAGAACCCCGCATGCGTCACCGGAATCGAGACGTATTTCAGCCCGGCCGCTTCCGCCGCGGCGCGGATCGCATCACCCGAAGGCTGCCCCGCATCCTCGTCGTCGGGTCGGTTGTTGACGATCGTCTTGAACCCCGCCGCAGCGATTTCCGCAACTTGCTCGACCGCGATCTGTGGCGCGACCGAAATACTTTCGTTTATTTGCCGTATCATGCGGACTCGCGGATGACCTGGAGGAAGGCATCCCCATAGGCGTCGAGCTTGCGCGCGCCAATGCCTGATAACAAGCTGAGCTCGGCACGCGACGCCGGCCGCTGCCGCGCAATGTCACGCAACACTGAATCGTGGAAGATCACATACGGTGGAACGCCCGCTTCCTTCGCCAGATCGCGCCGCCGCACGCGCAACGCCTCGAACAGCGGATCGTCCACGGGGTTCGGCACGACGCCCACCGCGCCCTTGCGCCGCCGCTCACGCTTCGGCGGCACGACGATCGACACCGCCGCCTCGCCCTTGAGGATCGCCTTCGCCGCCGGCCCGAACTCCAGCCCGCCATGCGGGTTGGTGCGCAGCGCATCCTTCAGCATCAAAGCCCGCGACACCGGTTTCAGCAACGCCACCTCGTCGCCCTCGACGATCCCGTACACCGACAGCGCCTCGTGCCCGTTCATCAGGCTCCGCTCCGACGACACCCCCGTCAGGATGCCCTCGATATACCCCACGCCGTACATCTGCCCGGTCCGAAACACCGCCGACAGGAACTTCCGCGCCGTCTCGGTCGCGTCGACCGCATCGACGTTACCAAGGCAATTGTCGCAATTGCCGCAATCCTCCAGCTGCTCCTCGCCGAAATGCTTGAGCAGGATCCGCCGCCGGCACCCGGCCGTCTCGACCAGCCCGCCCATCGCGGTCAGCCGCTGCCGCTCGCCCGCCTGCCGCTCGGGCTCGACCTCGCCGATCCGCTGCCGAGCACGCGCGAAATCCTCCGCACCCCAGAACAGGTGCGCGATCGCCGGATCGCCGTCACGCCCCGCGCGGCCGGTCTCCTGGTAATAGGCCTCGATCGATTTCGGCAGCCCGGCATGCGCCACGAACCGCACGTCGGGCTTGTCGATCCCCATCCCGAACGCGACCGTGGCGCAGATCACCATGTCCTCGCTCGCGACGAAATCCGCCTGGTTCTTCGCGCGCACCTGCGGATCGAGCCCGGCATGATACGCCCGCGTCGGCCGCCCGCTCCGCCCCAGCGCCTCCGCCAGCTTCTCGGTCGCCGCGCGCGTCTGCGCATAGACGATCCCCGGCCCCGGAATCTTCTCCAGGATGTCCGCGATCTGCCGGTTGACGTTGTCGCGCCCCGAAATCGCATAGCGGATGTTCGGCCGGTCGAACCCCGACACGATCAGCCCCTCCTGCGAGATCCCCAACTGCTCAAGGATATCCGCCCGCGTATGCGCATCCGCGGTCGCCGTCAGCGCGAGGCGCGGCACATCCGGAAAACTGTCGAGCAACGGCCGCAGCAACCGGTAGTCCGGCCGGAAATCATGCCCCCACTCGCTGACGCAATGCGCCTCGTCGATCGCAAACAAGCTGAGCTTGGCCTGCGACAGAAGATTGCGAAAACTCTCGTTCGAAGCGCGCTCCGGCGCCACGTACAGCAAATCGAGATCGCCAGCCCGGAACCGCGCGATCGTCTCCTCTCGATTGGTATCGACCGACGTCAGCGTCGCCGCCTTGATCCCGACAGCAGTCGCCGCCCGCAACTGGTCATGCATCAACGCGATCAGCGGCGACACGACCACGCACGTCCCCTCCAGCATCGTCGCCGGCAACTGGTAACACAGCGACTTGCCCGCACCCGTCGGCATCACCGCCAGCGTCCGCTGCCCCGCGAGCACCCGGTCGACGACATCGCGCTGCACGCCACGAAAATCAGGAAAGCCGAAGATGCGCTGGAGATCGGGAAGGGGGTCGAGTGCCATTGCCATGCGATCTAGGCGTCGCGCAGTCGCCCGTCGAGAGGCGAGCCTGCATTGGTTATCCAATCATTACCGATCATAAATTCGTTGCGAATACGATATGACGCGCCAAGATCGCGGCGCCTGACGCCGGAGACTTCACGATGATCGCCAATATCCTGAGAACCGGCGTGGCGGCATCGGTGCTCGTGAGCAGCGTCGCGCTAGCCGGCGACACGGTCACGGCCATCCGCGACGTACCGGTCGGCGGGATGATCGCCGCAACGATCGACGGCAAGCCCGTCACGCTGCGCGTCGACCCCGCCGCGCCCGGCCTGGTCTTCGTCACGACCGCGGTCGCCGAGCGACTTGCGTCGAAGGGCGGTGCGCTGGGACTCGGCTATTCGGTCGGCGGGCAAGGCGCGATGCAGGCGACGACGGTCCGCCCGATGACGTTCGGGACCAACGCGGTGAAGCGGCGGATCGGCTTTCCGAGCCGTAAGCACGAGACCAAGGGGAAGGCTGCGGACCCGCGCTGGGTCGGGCGGCCCTATGCCGATGTCGGCGACGGCACCATCGGCCCGGCGTCGCTACCCGAACCCGTCGTACGAATCCTCCTGAACGCGCCGCGGGCTGGCGAACGGACCGTCGCGTTGCCGATGGTCGACGGCGGCGGCCTGCTGGGCAAGCTCTCCGGGACCTTCGCGCAAATCACGATCGGCGGCCAGCCGATCCGGGTCCGCTTCGATCCCTATCATCCACGCACGACCGTCACCGCCAACGCCGCCACGCTGATCGCGCAGGCGCAGCGCGGCACGCTGGCCGGCCTCACCGCACCGGTCGAGATCGCCTTCGGTATCGCCCGACCTGTCCGCATGATGACGCTCGCCACCCCGCTGTTGGTCGGCCCGCTCGCGCTATCGTCGCTCGGCGTCCGCACCACCGACGTCGGCAACGCCGCCGCGATTCCGGATGCCGACGCGCCGCCACCCGACCCCGACGAGATCGTCGTCGTCGCCAAGGGCAAGCGCGACGCCAACCGCGATCGCCTGACGATCGGCGCCGACCTGCTTGACCGCTGCTCCGCCATCGTCTTCGACAAACCCGCCAAGCAGATCCGCCTCACCTGCGGGTAGGCTCGGTCGGTTGATGGTGGGGGAACGCACAAGTTTCTAAGACGCCGTCGCCAACCTTGTTTCCCCGCGAAGGCGGGGACCCAGACTGGGCTCCCGCCTTCGCGGGAGAACAAGGAAGGCTGAGCAGTCCTTCGATTTCGTCCGGGGCCGTATCTAGGGGGGCCCCGAACGCGTCTGACATCACAGAAACTATGGCGAGCGTTCATCATCGATGACGACGCACTGCCCGTGCCTACTCCGCCGCCAACGCCCCATCGTCATCACCAGCCCGCTCCTGCGCCTGCCGGTTCCACATCTCCGCATACACGCCGCCCTGCCGCAGCAAGTCCGCATGCGTCCCCTTCTCGACGATCCTCCCCGCCTCCAGTACGACGATCTGGTCCGCATGCACCACCGTGGAGAGCCGGTGCGCGATCACGATCGTCGTGCGCCCGCGCTCGATCGCCTCCAGCGTATCGAGGATTTCCGCCTCGGTCCGGCTATCGAGCGCCGACGTAGCCTCGTCCAGGATCAGGATCGGCGGGTTCTTCAGCAGCGTCCGCGCAATCGCCACACGCTGCTTCTCGCCGCCCGACAGCTTCAGCCCACGCTCGCCGACGCGCGTCTCATACCCCAGGGGCTGACGCTCGATGAACCCCGAGATCGCCGCACCCTTGGCCGCAACCTCGACCTCGGGCATCTCGGCCCCCTCACGGCCATAGGCGATGTTGTACCCGATCGTGTCGTTGAACAGCACCGTATCCTGCGGCACGATCCCGATCGCAGCCCGCAGCGAAGCCTGCCGCACCTGCGCGATATCCTGCCCATCGACGGTAATCCGCCCGCCCGTCAGGTCGTAAAACCGGTAGAGCAACCGGGCGAGCGTCGACTTGCCCGCACCCGACGGCCCCACCACCGCCAGCGTAGATCCCGCCGGCACGTCCAGCTCCAGGTCGCGCAAAATCGGCCGCCCCGCGTCATAGCCGAACGACACCCCCTCGAACCGGACATGCCCCGCGCTCACCGCCAGCGCAGGCGCCCCCGGCGCATCGACGACCGTGGCCGGCGTATCGATCAGGTCGAACATTGCCGCCATGTCGAGCGCGCCCTGCCGGATCGTGCGATACACCATCCCCAACAGATCGAGCGGCCGGAACAGCTGCGCCAGCAGCGTCGACACGAACACCACGTCGCCCGCCGACGCCTCGCCGCGGCTCCACCGCCACACTACGAACCCCATGCCGCCCGCCAGCATCACGTTGGTGATCAGCGCCTGGCCGAGGTTGAGCCAGGCGAGCGAATTCTCGCTTTTCACCGCCGCCTCGGAATACGCGGTGATCGCGCTGTCGTAGCGCCGCGCCTCGCGCTCCTCCGCGCCGAAATACTTCACCGTTTCGAAGTTCAGCAGCGAATCCACCGCATGCGCGACCGCCCCGGTATCGAGGTCGTTCATCCGCGCGCGCAGCGCATTGCGCCAGTCGGTCACCATCCGCGTGAACGCGATATAGCCGACCACCATCACCACGGTCGCCACGACCAGCGGCCAACCGAACTTGGTCCAGAACAGCCCGAGTACCAGCACCAGTTCGAACACCGTCGGCGCGATATTGAACAGCAGAAAATACAGCATCGTATCGATGCTCTTGGTGCCGCGCTCGACCACCTTGGTGACCGCACCCGTCCGCCTGGACAGGTGAAAATCGAGGCTCAGCGCATGCAGATGGCGAAACACCTGCGCCGCCAGCCGCCGCGATGCGTCCTGCCCGACACGCTCGAACACCGCATTGCGCAAATTATCGAACAGTGTCGTCCCGAACCGCGACGCCGCGTACCCGACCACCAGCAGCACGACGAGCGTCAGCGCCCCGCGATCGTTCCCCGCCATCCGGTCGACCGCGTATTTCAACGTGAACGCCGCGCCGAAAACCTGGATCAGCTTCGACGCGATCACCAGCAGCATCGCGACGACGATCCGCGCCTTCAGCTTGGGCTGCCCCGCCGGCCACAGGAACGGCAGGAAACGGCGGAGCGTCGGCAGCAACGGCTGGTCCGCGCGGGTGGAGGTGTAGGTGTCAGGTGGCATGGATCGATGCGATGTAGGCGCAGTCAAGCCCCGGCGAAAGCAGTTGGGGGAACAATCCTGCCACTTCGTCGCTTTTGTTACCGTGTCCAACGTCGGACACCGCGAGCCACTGGAGAATGAAATGGAACCGCTGTTCTACGTCATGGCCATCATGGGCTGCGGTGATGGCAATTTGAATTGCACCGAGGCACGGGTCATCCCGGCACGCTATGAGACGATGGCGCAGTGCCGTGCAGCGCTTCCCGATCAACTGGCGCAGAACACCGACGTTCCGTATCCCATGATCGGCGCTAACTGCCGTGCGCAGGGCAACCAGATGGCGAAGACCGGCAAGGCTAAGCCACAGGGTTAAACTGTTTCCCCGCGAAGGCGGGGACCCAGATTGGACTCCCGCCTTCGCGGGAGAACAAGCTAACGTTGATGATTACCTAGGCCGCGTCCACAACCGTGCATCCCGTACCGTCCGCGGATACAGCGTACCCCGCTGAGCAGCCTCACGCGCCGCCGTCACGATAAACCCGAGCTTCTGCATCCCCGACGTCGTCACCCGGTGATCCCACGCATGCTCTCCCCGCGCCGCCACGGTCCGCCCGATCGCCCCATAGATCCCCGCTGCCGACAGCACCGCCCAAGCCGAACGGAACGACAGCGCCGGCGTCCCCTGCCGCGCGCTAGCCTCGAACGCCGCCGCCCGATCCGCCATCCGCTTCGTCAACACCGCAAGGCGCGAGCGAAACGGTGGCTTCATGTGCTGCCCCGGCGGAAAGTCCATCTCGACCAGCCAGTCCTCGGGCAGATAGCACCGCCCGACCCGGTCATCCTCCTCGACATCGCGCGCGATATTGGCAAGCTGGAACGCCATCCCCAGGTCGCACGCGCGGTCAAGCGTATCCTCGTCCTCGGGATCGACCCCCATCGCGATCGCCATCATGCACCCGACGACACCCGCGACATGGTAGCAATATTTGTAGAGGTCGTTCTCCGACCGCGGCCGCCATTCGCGCGCATCCAGCGCGAACCCCTCGACCAGGTCGCGCGCATACCGCTTCGGCAGCCGCGTTTCGGCCGCGAAGATCCGCAGCGCATCGAACGCCGGCTCGCCGACCACTTCGCCCGCGAGTGCCTGCTCGGTCATGGCCGACAGAGCCAACAGCCGGGCTGGGGCGTCGTCGACCACGGTCATCCCATGGCCATGGTCCTGCCCATCGGCGATATCGTCGCACCGCCGGCACCACGCATACAACAGCCACGCCCGCTGGCGCGTAGGCTTGTCGAACAACAAGCTGGCAGCGGCAAAGCTCTTCGACCCGCGCGAGATCGACTCATGCGCGGTAGCCACGATCGCCTCGCGCGATGGGAGAGGCTGACTCACGACCTGCCCCCCAACGCTACCACCATTGCAGGCCCCACCCCGGCGAAGGCCGGGGCCCAATTGGAAAGGTTGAAGTAACGACGCGCAACGCAAACCAATTCACGTTCCCCAATTGGCCCCCGGCCTCCGCCGGGGTGGTGCATGGTGTCGGGGTGTGGTTCGAAGCTCACAAATCCGACGCGTTCATCCGCACGATCGGCTGCGTCGGGACGTGGCGCCCCATCCGGTCGAGCAGCACGTCCAGCGTATCCGCCACGATCAGCAGATCCCGGTGCTGCGGCCGCAAGAACCCGACCTCGCCCATCTTCGCCCAGAACGCGATCAGGTGATCGTAATACCCAGCGGTATTCAGCAACCCGACCGGATCCGCATGATAGCCAAGCTGCGCCCAGCTCAGCGCCTCCCACAGCTCATCCATCGTCCCCGTGCCCCCCGGGATCGTCACGAACCCATCGGAAAGATCGGTGAACATCTGCTTGCGCTGATGCATGCCGCTGACGACGTGCAACTCGGTAAGCCCCCGATGCGCGACCTCCGCATCGACCAGCGCCTGCGGAATGACCCCGATAACTTCGCCACCGCCCTCAAGTGCCCCATCGGCGATCGCGCCCATCAGCCCGGTCCGCCCGCCGCCATAAACGAGGCCAATCCCCCGCTCGGCAAAAGCCAGCCCCAGCGCCCGAGCGCCTTTGATATAAGTGGGATCAGCCGGCGTAGCCGACCCGCAATACACAGCAAGTCTCTTCATCCCGCACCGCTAGGGGAAGGGCGCGGGGTGCCGCAAGGAAAGAATGGGTTCACGCGGAGACGCGGAGACGCGGAGGTGTTGCGTTCCGGATAGCGTTCGCGCTGTCTTCACGCAAGTTCCGCAAATCGTTGGAGACACGCTCGCTACGCGACAAGCGCGACACCTCCGCGTCTCCGCGCCTCCGCGTGAACAAACCTTACTTCTCGCCTTCCAGCATCAACCGAGCCGTAGCCTTCGCACTCCCGACGACCCCAGGAATGCCCGCCCCCGGATGAGTCCCAGCACCCACAAAGTACAAGTTCGGAATATGCTCGTCGCGGTTGTGCACCCGGAAATACGCGCTCTGCGTCAACACCGGCTCCAGCGAGAACGCGCTACCCAGATGCGCATTCAGATCCTCCGCGAAATCCTTCGGCGCGTACGAGAACTTCGTCACGATCCGCTCGTGGATGTCCGGGATCAACCGCCGCCCGATCTCGTCGAGGATGCGCTTCTCCAGGATCGGCGCGATCTCGTCCCAATCCACCGGGAACTTGCCCAGATGCGGCACCGGCGCCAACGCATAGAAGGTCGAATGCCCCTCCGGCGCCAGCGAAGGATCGGTCACGGTCGGATGATGCAGGTACAGCGAAAAGTCCTCGCTCAGCACGCCGTGGTCGTAAATGTCCTCGAGCAGCCCCTTATAGCGCGGCCCGAACAGGATCATGTGGTGCGGAATACCCGGCCACGTGCCCTTGATCCCGAAATGCACCACGAACAGCGACGGCGAATATTTCTTCCGCTCGAGCGACCCCGTCTTGCGCTTCGCACTGCGCGACGTCGCCAGCAGGTCGCGATACGTGTGCATGATGTCGCTGTTCGCCGCGATCGCATCCGCCTGACCCGACCAGCCGCTCGCCGTCGTCACGCCGGTCGCGCGATCGCCCAGGGTCTCGATCGAGGTCACCGGATCGTCGAGCCGCAACACGCCGCCCAGCCGCTCGAACTGCGTCACCAGCGCCGCCACCAGACGATTGGTCCCGCCGCGCGCGAACCACACCCCGCCGTCGCGCTCCAGCTTGTGGATCAGCGCATAGATCGCGCTCGTCGTCATCGGATTGCCGCCGACCAGCAGCGTATGGAAGCTCAACGCCTCGCGCAATTTCTCCGACTTCACGAAGCTCGACACGATCGAATAGACCGACCGCCACGCCTGGTATTTCGCCAGCGCCGGTGCCGCCTTGATCATCGACCCGAAGTCGAGGAACGCGACATGGCCGAGCTTCTCATAGCCCTCGTGAAACACCCCCGCCGAATATTGCAGGAACTTCTCGTATCCCGCCCAGTCGCCCGGATGCAGCTTCTCGATCTCGGCGCGCATCTGCACGTCGTCGTTGGTATAGTCGAAATTCGTCCCATCGGGCCAGTTCAGCCGGTAGAACGGCAGTACCGGATCGAGCGTCACGTCCTCGCTCATGTCGCGCCCGGTCAGCGCCCACAGCTCCCGCAGGCAATCCGGATCGGTGATGACCGTCGGCCCCGCATCGAACGTGAAGCCGTCGCGCTCCCAGAAATACCCGCGCCCGCCCGGCTTGTCGCGGCTCTCGACGATCGTCGTCTGCACGCCCGCGGATTGCAGCCGGATCGCGAGCGCCAGCCCGCCGAAACCTGCGCCGATGACTATTGCGGTCTTCATGATGACATACTGCCTGCGATGGCGCGGACGGCGCGCACGATGGGGACGGGGGGCTTGCCGGTCAGAACGCGCGCCTTGTCGGAAAGCGTCGAGCGTCCGGCGTAGAAACGGCCGATGAGCGATGGGGAGAGACGGTAGAAGCGCTCGAGGATGCGGTAGCGTTCCTCCGGCTCGGCGGCGCGGAACAACATCGTGTCGAGCATCCGGTAGAAACCGCGCGACTTCCACGTCGCCCGCGCCATCGCATGCGTCGCGTCATGGAGTTTCGCGCCCGAGAAATCATCGAGCCCCGCCAGCATCGAAGCGGTCCGCACCGCATCGGGCAGCGAGTACCCCGTGGTCGGATGGAACATCCCCGCGCGCATCCCGGCCTTGGCGACATGCGCGCCGCCCGACCGCCAATACGCCTCGAAATCGCCACCCATCGCCACCGGCAGCACGCCAGACTCTTCGCGCACGACGCTATCGACCGACCAGCCGCGCGCCGTGACATAGTCATCGATCCGCGCGCCCAGCACCGGGATATCGAGATCGGGCGTGTCGCTATAATATGTGTCCTCGACGAACATCCGGTCCGCGCTGAACGGCAGGCAATAGACGAAGCGATACCCGTCGATCTGCGGAATGGTGGCGTCCATCACCATCGGCTTTGGCGCCTCGTGCGGCACGCTCAACGCCAGTTCGCGCCCGAGAAACTTCTGCCATGCGAGGTCGAGCAGAGACAGGTCGCCCGCCCCCCGAGCGTCGATCACGCCGGTCGCCTCGATCCGGTCGCCATCCGCCAGCACCACGGCGGTCGCACTAGCCCCCGAGACCTTCCGGCCCAGCATCAAAGCATGCGGCGGCAAAACGCGGCGAACCTCGCGGTCGAGCCGCGTGCTCTCGATCGAATAATAGGTCGCGTCGATCGTCCGCGCATGCGCCGGAAAATGCACATCGTAGCCACGCCAAGCATGCACCACGAGCGGTGCGACGATCCAGCGATCATATTGCGCCACGTCGCTCCCGAAGAACGACCAGAGATGATTGCCGCCGACGACCGACGCCGAGTCGATCAGCCGTACGTCGAGCGCCGGGTGCTTGGCCTTGAGCGCCAGCGCGATCATCCCGCCGGCCAAACCCGCGCCAACGATCGCAACGTCGCAGGAGATCGTCGATGCCATCCGCTCGGACTAGCGCAAAGTCACGCGGCCGAAAACCGCCTTTCCCGCGCAATCACGGGCGAAGACAACCTGCATTGCCGGTGGCGGTGACATAAGCCTCAGACGCCGACCTCAATAGGTCGCGACGAGGTAGTTCTGCGCGATGTTCGGAATGACGATGTTGCTCAAGATGTAGAGGATCAGCAGCACGACGAGCGGCGACAGGTCCAGTGCGCCGAAATCCGGAAGCACGCGGCGGATTGGGCGGTACATCGGCTCGGTCATGCGCTGCAGCGCGGTCCACACGGTGCGGACGAAATCGCTGTGCGTATTGATGACGTTGAACGCGATCAGCCATGACAGGATCGCCTGCACGACGATGATCCACCAGATGACGGTGAGCAGCAACTGGACGATCTGAAGAAGGGCGATCAAGGCGTGGGTCTCCGCTGGTGTGGTCCGGATATAAGGGCGCAGGGAGAGAACGATAACCCCTATGATGCGGCTCGTTTCCGCCGCCGCTCTCTCGTGCCCAACCAACGATCGTCATCCCAGCTTTCGCTTGAATGACGGCGTGGTGTTGGGGAGCGTAAGACCCGTCGCGTCCCTTACCGCGAGCGCCCGTTTGCGCTGACCAGCGTGCCTGCGCCCTGCTTGGTGAAGATCTCCAGCAGCATCGCGTGGGGCACGCGGCCGTCGATGATGACCGCGGCGTCGACGCCCGACTCGACCGCCGCGACGCAGGTGTCGAGCTTCGGGATCATGCCGCCGGTCACCGTGCCGTCGGCGCGCAGTTCGGCGATCCGCGCGGGGTCGAGGTCGGTGAGCAGCTCGCCCTCCTTGTCGAGCACACCGACGATATCGGTCAGCAGGAAGAACCGCGCGGCGCCCATCGCGGCGGCGATCGCGCCCGCCATCGTGTCGGCGTTGATGTTGTAGGTGTGGCCGTCGGCACCGATGCCGATCGGTGCGATCACCGGGATAATGTCGGCGGCGATCAGCGTGTCGAGGATCGTCCGGTCGACCGCGATCGGCTCCCCGACGAAGCCGAGGTCGACGTGGCGCTCGATCCCCTGGAGCTTGTCGGGCTCGCGGCCGTGGCCGACTTTCTGCGCGAGGACGAGGCCTGCGTCCTTGCCGGAAATGCCGACCGCGCGACCGCCCGCCTGGCCGATCCAGCCGACGATTTCCTTGTTGATCGAGCCGGCGAGAACCATCTCGGCGATCTGTGCGGTCTCCGCATCGGTGACGCGCAAGCCGTCGACGAAGCGCGATTCGACGCCGAGGCGCTTCAACATCGCGCCGATCTGCGGCCCACCGCCGTGGACGACGACCGGGTTGATGCCGACCGCTTTCAGCAGCACCATGTCCTCGGCGAAATCGCGCTGCAGCTCGGGATCGCCCATCGCGTGGCCGCCGTATTTCACGACGAACGTCTTGCCGGCGTAGCGCTGCAGATACGGCAGCGCCTCGGTGAGCGTTTCCGCCTTGGCGAGCAGGGCGGGATCGGGCGTGTGATCGGTCATGCCGATCCCTTAGCTAGTGCGAGGGGCTAGTGAAAGCATCGCCGCGTATCACCAATCCCGTCAGGATAACGGACGGAGCGTTATACCCGGTCCAGCCGCCGTCCCAGTTTCACGAAGAAGGTGATCATGAACGGCACCAGCACGATCGACAGTATGACCTTGGTGAGCATCTGCCCCTCCATCAGCGCGACGATCGGCCGCTCACCCAGGAAAGAGATGGTGATGAACAGGATCGTGTCGATGATCTGCGAGATGATGCTCGCGATCATGCCGCGCAGCCACACCAGCTTGCCCTCGCCGCTGCCGACTTGGCCCGACAGCTTCGAGAAGATCAGCACGTTGAGCGTCTGCGAGATCCCGTAGGAGATCAGCCCGGCGATCATCATCCGCGAGCTCTGGCCGACGACGATCGGGAACGCGTCGACCGCGGGCGGGTACATCCCCGGATCGTGCGGCAGCGCCAGCACGAGATGGATCAGCGCCGCCGACACGAGCAACGGGATGAACCCCAGGCGCACGAGAAACGTCGCGGTCTTCTGGCCGTGCAGTTCGGCGATCGCGCTGCTCAACACGACGAGCAACAGGAACCCGAAGATCCCCGCCTCCACCGCGAGCGGGCCGAGCGCGACCTGCTTCACGCCCAACACGCCGGCGATGCACACCATGCCGCCGTACAACACCGAGAAAACGAAGAGCGAACGCGGGAACGCGGGAAGTGGTTTGTCCATCGCGCGGGACGCTAGCGAAAACCGCCGCCCCGTCAAATGACTAGCGCGCTTCAAATAACTGGCGAGCGCGGCGCTCGCGTGTCATGTCGGTCGCTTGCGCAGCCGGGGGGCGGCGCGTGTCATCGCAAGAAAACGCAGGGCGTCCATGGAAAGACTCTTCATCGGTTTGGCGGGCATCGCCGTCATCCTGGGCATTGCCGTGCTGTTGTCGAGCGACCGCCGTGCGATCCGCCTGCGCATCGTCGGCGCCGCGTTCGCGTTGCAGGCCGGGATCGCCGTGCTCGTGCTGTATTCGAGCTTCGGCAAGGTCGTGCTCGGCGAGATGTCCGGCGGCGTCGCCAATTTGCTCGGCTATTCGCAGAAGGGCACCGAGTTCCTGTTCGGCAAGATGGCGACCCCCGAGATCGGCGGACAGAGCTTCGCGATCGCCGCGCTGCCGGTCATCATCTTCTTCGCTAGCCTCGTCTCGATCCTCTATTATCTCGGCATCATGCAGTTCGTGGTGCGCTGGGTCGGCGGCGGGATCGAGAAGGTCATCGGCGTCTCGAAGGTCGAATCGCTGTGCGCCGCGGCGAACATCTTCGTCGGCCAGAGCGAATCGCCGCTCGTCATCCGGCCGTATCTGGCAGGGCTCACCCCGGCGCAGTTGTTCACGGTGATGACCAGCGGCATGGCCGGCGTCGCTGGCACCATTCTCGCGGCCTATGCGTCGATGGGCATCCGCATCGATTACCTGCTCGCGGCGAGCTTCATGGCCGCGCCTGGCGGCATCCTGATGGCGAAGATCATCATGCCCGACCGCGTGATGCCGCCAGAGGGCGAACTCGCGCTCGGCGACCTGCCCGGCGAATCGTCGGCGGGCGAACCGATGCCGCAGGCCACGCACGACGAGGAGAAGCCCGCCAATCTGATCATGGCCGCAGCCCAGGGCGCGCAGACCGGCGTGCGCCTTGCCGTCGCGGTCGGCGCGATGGTGCTGGCGTTCGTGGCGCTGGTGGCGCTCGCGAACGGGCTGCTCGGCGGGCTCGGCAACATGATCGGGCTGCCGGGTCTGAGCTTCCAGGGGCTGCTCGGCTACGTCTTTGCGCCGATCATGTTCCTGCTGAACGTGCCGTGGAGCGAGGCCGGGATCGCCGGCGGGCTGTTCGGGCAGAAGATCGTGCTGAACGAATTCGTCGCGTATATCTCGCTCGGGACGCAGCAGGGGCTGAGCGCGCGGACGATCGCGGTCATCACCTTCTCGCTGTGTGGCTTTGCAAACTTCTCGTCGATCGCGATCCAGATGGCGGTGACCGGCAGCCTCGCGCCGAACCAGCGTCCGATGATCGCCAAGCTTGGGCTGCGGGCACTCGCCGCGGGGAGCCTGGCGAACCTGATGTCAGCCGCGCTCGCGGGATTGCTCATCGGCTAAGCCGTCCGTCATCCTGACGAAAGTCAGGATCCAGGGTAACAAGCGCCACTTTTCGTGGCTCTGGATCCTGACTTTCGTCGGGATGACGGGGCTAGGCGACGACGCCCAAACGCAATCGGGCCCGCCACCTTTCGGCGACGGGCCCGACGAAACTACCTCGTGGGGGATCAAGGCAGCTATCTCGCGTGAAGGCGCGCGATTACGGCAGCATCACCGTGTCGACGACGTGGATCACGCCATTCGACTGCATGACACTGGCGATCGTGATGCGGCCCTTGTGGCCCTTGCCGTCCATGATGCCCCAGCCGGTGCCGACCTTCTTGAACATCAGCGGCTCGCCCTGCACGGTCGTGTAAGTCGCGGTGCCGCCGTTCGCCTTCGCCTTGGCGGCGATGTCGGCGGCGGTGATCGTGCCGGGGACGACGTGATAGGTCAGGACGCTGGCGAGCTGCGCCTTGTTCTCGGGCTTGAGCAGCGTGTCGACGGTGCCGGCCGGCAGCTTCTTGAACGCCGCATTGGTGGGCGCGAACACGGTGAACGGACCCGGGCCCGACAGCGTCTCGACGAGACCGGCGGCCTTGACCGCGGCGACCAGCGTCGTGTGATCCTTCGAATTGACGGCGTTCTCGACGATCGTCTTGGTCGGATACATCGCGGCGCCGCCGACCATCGGGTTGGTCTGGGCAGCGACGATCGCGCTGCCGCTGACGGCAACGGCGGCCGCGACGATCGCGGTACGAATGACGTGGTTCATGGCATCTCTCCTGCGTGCGGAGCCGGTGTGCGGCGCCACTGCGGGGAGATACGGGCGTGCCACGAGAAGGACGCAGCCGGTGCTCAGATCGTCGCGAGAAGTCCCGCCCAAGCCGCGATCTCGTCGTCGTGCCGCCGCGTGACGACCAGGTCGCTCGCGGTCGCCGTGTCGAGATCGACCTCGATCGTGCCGGTCGACTCGAACGTCGCATTGCCCGACAGCGTCACCATCGCCGCCTCGCTCGCCTCCGTGCGGACCAGCCCGCCCTTGTTGAACACCGTCGTCGGCGTGTCGTACGCGATCCGCCCGGTCAGGCACGCGGCATAGGTCGACGCCGCCATCGCGCTGCCGCAACTGTCGGTGAGGCCGACGCCGCGCTCGAACGTCCGCACGAACAGGTCGCGGCCACGCACCTCTACGAAACTGACGTTCGCGCGATTCGGCAGCCAGTCGGGTGCCGCCTCGCACGCCTCGCCGACGCGGACGAGTTCGGCTTCGTCGACGGCATCCACGAACGTCACGAGATGAGGGTTGGGCATTGCGACGGCGGTAAAGGCGCGGTCCGTCGGCAAGCGCGCGATCGGCGTATCGACGATGCGATCGGTCCCGACATGCATCGGCCACGCCGCGGCATCCAGACACGCAGGGCCGGCGATCTCGCGCACGGTGAACACGCCCTCGGCGATATCGGCATCGCGCTGCACGGCCGCGTCGCTCGTCTTCAGCAGCGCCATAGCAGTTTCATAGCCCGTGGCTGCGAACCCGGCGCGCGCCACGCAGCGCAGGCCGTTGAGGCAGGTCTCAGACTCGCTGCCATCCGAATTGAACATCCGCATCCCGAACGCGTGGGTCTCGTCGCCGGCGGTCAGCAGAAGAAGCCCGTCGCCACCTACCGGCCCAGCGCGGTCCGCCAGCGCCCGCGCGACGGCAGCCCAAGCCGCATCGCCGAGCGTCGACGCACGCGCGTCGATCAGCGGGAAGTCGTTACCGGAGCCGTGGCATTTGATAAGGTCGAAGCGCATACCAGCCACTTAGTCACGCCCGCGGATCAAAGCGAGCGCCTAACCGATCCCGTAATGCGCGGCCAAACGATCGAGCGCGAGCGTCAGCACGACCCGCCCCGCCCGCGCCGGCCATTGCAACGCCTTCTCCGCCACCGGCAGCCCCTCCCCCGCGCAAACCACGCGCCAAAGGATATCCGCCAGCCCCGGCCCCGCCGCCGCCAGCGCTTCGTCGAACCGACGCTTCGCCGCGATCTGCGCCGACGTCGGATCGAGCCCGTCATGGCCTCCCCCATCGACGCGCTCCGCCCAGCGCATCGTCACGCTGGGCGCGATGGACGCGCGTTCGTAATTGGCCCGCAACCGCTCCCCCGCCTCGAACTGCGTCACGTCGATCAACCCGCGCGACCGCAGCCACCCGAGCGGCGACTCCGCAAGGTTGAAGGTCACGGTACGGCCGCGACGCACGCCGACCAGCTGCGGAATCCCCTCCGAATCGATCGTCCGCTCTACCAGTTCGCGCATCCACCATCTCCCGTTGCGCTTGGCGGTTGCCATATCCGCATGGTTGTAGGACACAAGAATAACCCATCTGGTTTGGAGATGTTCGATGATCGCATTTCAATGATCACTGCCATTCGCGAAGTCCGGCACGCCAAGGGACTGACGTTGGAGGACGTCGCCAGGCGTTGCGATCCATCGACCACCGCGCAGACGATCGGGCGGCTGGAGACGGGAACGCGCACCGTCTCGATCGGCTGGCTCAACCGGATCGCCACCGCACTGGGCGTCGAGGCGAGCGACCTCGTAACATTGCCGGACCGCACCGACCTGCCCGTCGCCGCGATCCTAGACGGCCGTGGCGCCCACGCACCGCGGCGAACCACGACGGCACCGCCACCCCAGGTCGCGCCGGGCCAGATCGCCATCACCGTCGTGAACGGCACGGGCGATTACCGCGCGGGCGACGTGATCTGGGCGGCGACGCTGGGACCCGATGATTTCACAACCGCGCTCAACCGCGACGTCCTTGTCCCCCAACCGGCCGGGAGGTTCGCATTCGGACGGCTGACTGGATTCGACGGCGGCGCGACCGTCTTGCCATCGGGTGCAGGCACGCAGTCGCTGACCATCGCCGACCCGGCCTGGATCGCGGTTGCCGTGCGGCTGGTCCGCGAACTATAGAGGATGGTGGGCGATGACGGGCTCGAACCGCCGACATTCTCGGTGTAAACGAGACGCTCTACCAACTGAGCTAATCGCCCCTCTCGGGTGGATGTCCGATGCCAAAGCCGGGCGGCGGGGGCAAGCTAAAATCACGGAATTCGCAGGTCGGCGCCTCTGGTGGCCACGATATACCCGCGCATCGCTTCGCTTGCGCGGTCGGAGAGCACCATGAAGGCGCGCCGCCGGTCGTGCAAATCGGGGCGGCGTTCGAACAGCCCGGTGTCGGTCATCCGCGCGATCCAGCGCAGCGCAGTGGTGGGCGCGACCGCGGCGGCGATGCACAGGCTCGACACCGAAACGCGGCCCCGCTCCAGTTCGGCGGCATAGAGATCGAGCAGCATGTCCCAGCCGGGATCCTCGAACAGCGTCGCGCCGAAGAACTGGTCGCGCAACCGCCGAGCGCGGATCGCCCGACGAACATCCGCCGCACTCGGCTCGGCCAAGGACGGTGGCGCGCCGTAGCGATTGGTCCGGTCGCCGACGATCGCCGCCGCTGGAGCATCATCCTCGATCTCCGTGCGCGTCAGGCGTGCCAGCGCTTCGGCGATCCGCGCGACTTCCGTGTTCAGCCGCTCCAGTCGCGTGCCATCGGTCTCGCGACCGACGTCGAACACGCCGGTGGGGCTGCGTGCGGTCTCCGCTGCGACAACAATCGCCGCGACGCAGTCACTGACGGTCGGGTCCACCAGCAATCGCGTACCGCCACCAAGCGTTGCCGCAGTCACGACATCGATCTGGTCGAACGTTAGGGCAACCACGAGGCCTGCCTGCACGGCAACTGCCTGGTCGACGATCGCAGGCAGCCGCTCTTCGAGCATCGCGTCAGCGACGCCGATCGCTTCGATGACAATCACCTGAGGCGTGGCGTGATCGCCGAACGGGGTCTGCCAATCGAACCGGCCTACGATCCTCCCGCGTAGAGCGTCGAGCGCGACGGTAAGCCGGTCTGGCGCGCCCGTAGCAGCAACCAGAACCGCGTCGATCCCGGTATCGTAATTTGCCGCATCAGGTGCGTTGTCCGGTCGGGTCATCAAGGTCTCCGCTGTGGTAGCGAGACTAACCTGCGTCAGACCAAGAGTTACACCCGAACTGGATCGAGTTTCGTCGGAGTTGGGAACCTACTGAGCCACGATCAATCGAGCGCCTTGACGATATCCTCGACCATCTTCTTGGCATCGGCGAGCAGCATCATCGTATTGTCGCGGTAGAACAGCTCGTTATCGACGCCTGCGTAGCCGACGCCGCCCATCGAGCGCTTGATGAACAATACCGTCTTCGCCTTTTCGACGTCGAGCACGGGCATGCCGTAGATCGGCGAGGACTTGTCGGTCTTGGCCGCCGGGTTGGTCACGTCGTTCGCGCCGATCACGAACGCGACGTCGGTCTGTGCGAACTCGCTGTTGATGTCTTCGAGCTCGAACACGTCGTCATACGGCACATTGGCTTCGGCCAGCAGCACGTTCATGTGCCCCGGCATGCGCCCCGCGACGGGGTGGATCGCGTATTTCACGCGCACCCCCTCGGCCTTCAGCTTGTCGCCCATCTCGCGCAGGACGTGCTGCGCCTGCGCCACCGCCATGCCGTAGCCCGGAACGATGATAACCTGTTCCGCCTGGCTCATCAGGAACGCGGCGTCTTCCGCCGAGCCGCGTTTCCACGGGCGATCGCTCGCGACCGCGCCGCCGCTGGTGTCCGCGACCGCGCCGAAGCCGCCTGCGATCACGCTGATGAAGCTGCGGTTCATCGCGCGGCACATGATGTAGCTGAGGATCGCGCCCGAGCTGCCGACCAGCGCGCCAGTGATGATCATCGCACTGTTGTGGAGCGTGAAGCCCATCGCGGCGGCCGCCCAGCCCGAATAGGAATTGAGCATGCTGACCACAACCGGCATGTCCGCGCCGCCGATCGGGACGATCAACAGGAAGCCGATGACGAAGCTCAGGATCACGACCGTCCAGAAGATCCACGGGGCCTGGTCGGTGACGAAGTAGGCGATCAGCCCGAGGATGGCGGCGAGCAGCGCGAGGTTGATGACGTGGCGGCCGGGCAGCATGATCGGCTTGCCGCCCATATTGCCGTTGAGCTTGAGGAACGCGATGACCGAGCCGGAGAAGGTGATCGCACCGATCGCCACGCCGAGCCCGAGTTCGATCCGGCTGACCGGGTGGATGACCGCGAACGGCTGGCCGATCAGCGGAATGACGAGGTCCGAAATTCCGAACGCCTGCGGGTTGAGATACGCGGCGACTCCGACCAGCACCGCGGCGAGCCCGACCAGTGAGTGGAATGCGGCCACGAGCTGCGGCATCGCGGTCATCGCGATCCGTCGCGCGGTGACGAGGCCGATCGCGGCGCCGACGCCAATCGCCGCAAGGATTTCGACGACGGTGGTCCAGTCGATCATCCAATCGTGCGGATTGCCGGGAGGCCATGCTTCCGAACGCAACGGCACATGCGTCACCAGCGTCGTCACGACCGCGATCGTCATGCCGATGATGCCGAAGCGATTGCCGCGCTGGCTCGACGCCGGGCTCGACAGCCCGCGCAGGGCGAGGATGAAGCACACCCCCGCCACCAGATAGGCGAGCGATGCCCAGGGGCTGACCGTCAGTTCATGCATCGCGCGTTCCCCTCACGTCCGTATCGCTCACTTGCTCGTGGCAGCCGCGACCGGCCGTTCCTTTTTCTTGTACATCGCCAGCATCCGCGCGGTGACCGCGAAACCGCCGAAGATATTGATGCTTGCGAGCACCACCGCGAGCAGCCCGAGCGCCTTGGCGACGCCCGATCCGGCGCCGATGCCTGCCGCAGCGGCGGCGATCAGCGCGCCGACGATGATGACCGAGGAGATCGCATTGGTCACCGCCATCAACGGCGTGTGCAACGCAGGCGTCACCGCCCAGACGACGAAATACCCGACGAAACATGCCAGCACGAAGATCGACAGGATCGCGATAAAGTCCATCTCATTCCTCCCCGGCACGGGGAGGGGGACCGGCCGCAGGCTGGTGGAGGGGGCTGGCCGCGGACGATACGATCATCGTCACAACGGCCTCGATATCCCTCAGCACCTCACCTGCCGCCACTCGCAGCACCCGGTGGCCATTCTGTTCGAAAAACTGGTCGCGACCGGCGTCGCGTTGGGGACGGTCGCCGCGTCCATGGAATTCGCCATCTACTTCGACCGCGAGCTTGGCGCCGGCGCAGTAGAAGTCGCAGACGTATGGACCGATGGGATGCTGGTGGCGGAACTTGATGCCAGTCTTTTGTCCCCGGAGCTGCTCCCATAGCAGCACTTCCGGAAGGCTCATTTCGCGCCGCAATTTGCGTGCTAGCGATACTTCCGGGCGTAGCGTGTGTGGGACGCCCCCTCCACCGGCTGCGCCGGTCCCCCTCCCCGTGCCGGGGAGGATCATCATGCCAGCAGCCTTGGGTTCACGATCTTGCCGCCTTGCGTCAGCCGGATCGCGTCGCCGATCTCGGTGTCGAGCGCAGGTCGCCCGGCGTCCTTGTCCCAGAAGGCGTTGAGGAAGTTGTACAGGTTGCGTGAGAACAAGGCGCTGGCGTCTGCCGCCAACCGAGACGGCACGTTGCGATGCCCGACGATCTTCACGCCGTTCACCACGACCACTTCGCCCGCGACCGAGCCCTCGACGTTGCCGCCCTGCTCGACCGCGAGATCGACGATCACCGAGCCCGGCTTCATGCTCGCCACCTGGGCCGCCGAGATCAGCCGTGGCGCCGGACGCCCCGGGATCAACGCAGTCGTGATGACGATGTCCTGCTTGGCGATGTGCCCCGAGACGAGCTCGGCCTGCGCAGCCTGGTATTCGGGCGACATCTCGCCGGCATACCCGCCCGTTCCCTCGCCCTCGATCCCGGCGACATTCTCGACGAAGATCGGCTTCGCACCGAGCGACTGGATCTGCTCGCGGGTCGCGGCGCGCACGTCGGTCGCCGACACCTGAGCGCCGAGCCGCCGTGCGGTCGCGATCGCCTGAAGCCCGGCGACGCCAACGCCCATCACGAATGCCTTGGCCGCGCTGATCGTCCCTGCCGCGGTCATCATCATTGGAAACGCGCGACCATATTCGGCGGCGGCATCGAGCACCGCTTTGTACCCCGACAGGTTCGACTGCGACGACAGGATATCCATCGATTGCGCGCGCGTGATGCGCGGCATGAACTCCATCGCCAGCGCCTCGTAGCCCGCCGCGGCATACGCATCGATCCGCGCACGCCCGCCATCGGGACCTGCACCAAAGGGATTGAGGCTCGCGACGATCCACGCCCCCGCCGAAATGCCGCCAAGCCCCGCGGGATCAGGCCCCTGCACGCCAAGCACGATATCCGCGCCGGCCAGGGTTGCCGCGCGATCGCCCACCAAAGCCCCCGCATCCGAATACGCCGCGTCGGCGATCGATGCGGTATCGCCCGCTCCCGCCTCCACCGCCAGCGTCGCCCCCAGCGCGATGAATTTCTTCACGGTCTCGGGCGTCGCGGAAACCCGGCGCTCGCCGTCCGCTTGCTCTTTGAGGACGGCGATCTTCATCGCGTCAGGAAATCAGCCAGATGACGAGTGCGACGACCAGTGCGCACCCAACGGCACCCCATTTCATCATCCCCGTCACGCTCGAATAGGTCGCGACGTGCGCCTTCATGTCCCCGTTGCCGGCCATGGTTCGTGCCCAATCCTCTGAGTGTTATGCTCTATGCAGCCGACCTTATCGCGCACATACAAAATGTCCAAGCCCGGTACTTAAGTCGCCCTTTACCCGGCGCGGCTATTGCACGTGCCGGAACGGGACAGGATTCGCCATGACGCGCAACGGGCAGCGCCTTCTACTGCTGATCGACGAGGAGCCTGCGCAGCGGCGGCTGGTGGCAGCACTCGCCGCGCGTGGCGGGTGGCGCGCGATCTTCGCGACCGATGGCGAAATGGCGATCGCGACGCTCGGCACGCAGGACGGCATGCAGCTTGATGCGATCATTCTCGATCACTGGGCGCCCGATGCGGATGCGACCGACCTGATCGCTGCGTTGCGCGAACGTCGCCCCGCGCTGCCGATCCTGCTGGTCACGGCCAACGGATCGGTCGCGCACGCGGTTGCAGCGATGCGGGCGGGCGCCACCGACTTCCTGGTCAAGCCGCTCGCCCCCGAGCGGTTTCTCGCTGCCCTCGACACAGCCGTCGGCGGCACGTCGGCAGGCGAACTCCGCCCGCTCACCGAGAAGATCCCGGCATTGCTCGGGTTCGACGAGATCGTCGGATCGTCGCCCGATTTCCGTGCTGCACTGGCGATCGCCGCAAAGGCCGCCCGCGCCCGCGTCGCGGTTCTGCTCGAAGGCGAGATCGGCGTCGGCAAGGACGTCGTCGCCGAGGCGATTCACGCGGCCTCCCCGCGCGCAAAGAAGCAGATGACGAGCGTCAACTGCGGCGCGATCCCTGCGAACCTCGTCGAATCCGAACTGTTTGGTCACGAAAAGGGCGCCTTCACCGGGGCGTTCGAGCGCAAGATTGGCCGTTTCCAGGACGCGGATGGCGGCACGCTGTTCCTCGACGAGGTCAGCGAGATGCCATTGGAGGCGCAGGCCAAGCTGCTCCGCGTACTCCAGACCGGCGAAGTCCACGCGATCGGCGCGCGCCATCCCCGCGAAGTCGACGTCCGCGTGATCGCCGCGAGCAACGTGCGATTGCTCGACGAGGTCGAGGCCGGCCGGTTCCGCGAAGACCTGTATTACCGTCTCAACGTCGTCCAGGTGACGATCCCGCCGTTGCGCGAACGCACCGGCGACATCCCCGCACTCGCCCGCCATCTGCTGGCGCGGATCGCCGAGCAACCGGGATTGCGGCCGCTGGGAATCACCGATTCCGCCCTGGCCCTGCTGGTGCAATATGACTGGCCCGGCAACGTCCGCCAGCTCCAGAACGCGCTCTTCCGCGCTGCCGTGCTCTGCGAGGATGCCGCGCTCACCGAGGAGGATTTCCCGCAGATCGCGGCGCTGGGCAACCGCCAGCGCACGCCCGCTGCCGCGGCGATCGGTGGAGGCGGCGTCACGCTGTTCCGCCCCGACGGCAATCTCCGCGCACTGGAAGAGATCGAGGCCGACGTCATCCGCCTCGCCATCGGCCATTACCGCGGCCGCATGACCGAAGTCGCACGCCGCCTCGGCATCGGCCGCTCGACGCTGTACCGCAAACTCGGCGAACTCGGCATCGACAACGCTGCGTGAAGCAAGCTCTGGTTTGGGAAGGATTGCGGACGTTCCGCTATTGAAGGCAGGTGGCGCTAGTGGACATCGCCGGACGCTGTGGCCTTTCCCGCAAAGGATGGTGTTTACGGAAACCACTGCCCTAAGCGAGAGTTCTTCAAACCTTAAACAGACTGCCTGACAGCGATATCCATCATTCAATGGTATGAAACGTTGCGATAAAATTGATTAGCGGGCAGCGTCTCCGGCATGTTCATCATCCCGCTTATCCTGGCAGTCATGTCACCCGCTTCAAGCCAACGGCTTACCGCGCCACCTATTGTGCAGCCGAGCGTCGACATGACAGCTGCACTTGGCAAGGAAGGCTTCGCGCCCAGTCCACCAAACCTCGTCTCTATGGTTGCTGGCTGTCGAGCTGCAGGCAACTACTTTCTTGCAGCGGGCGACGGTCGAGTCCTCAGTGTAATCGACGCGCTTAACAAATGCTGGCGCAGGCACAGGTCGTCTTCCCGCGACGATATAACAATTCAGCGGTGGTCGCAGCCACGAGGTAAGGGTTCTAAAAGGAGTGCGGCCTCAAGTCTGCGAGCTATCGTGATCACGAATGGAGTATTCGCCTTGCTTACCTTCGGAAACGATTTGGGCCAAGGTGATTAGCTAAGTAGTGTAAATTGCAAATCTATTTAAGAGTACTTGTCAGTAAATTAGGTGCATGATCAGCGATCGGCAACGGGGTGACCCGGTGATGATGGCAACAATAATCACGTTCGGAATAGCTCTGATCGCATCCTCGCAGGCACAGGATACGTCAAAGGCGAATTCATCGTTTCGTCACGCCTCACCTGCCGTGCGCGAGAGAAAACGCCTGTATTTGCATGTCGTGTGTACGTGGTGCCCGTTAAACAAAGGGACGATCGCACGCCTAAGCAGCGATGCTGGGATCATGAATCTATTAGGATTGAGGAAACCCTCAACGACCTCGATCAGCGTGCGATCGATCTAAAATGCAGCCAGTGCTAGCCATAAAGCTCGATGCAAACTTTTAATTTTGCATCATGTCACGGCTAGGTTTGGCATCATCGCCATGAACAGATGTCCGCTTTTGAGGCGCGAGTTACCCACCTGATCGTCCTACTTTGTGAAGGAAATCGGGCATCGGTAGATGTACGATATCCTCCAAAGCATGAAGCCGCGGGCCGCAAATGCTGGTCTATGGGTTTTTCGGTTTTCGC
>NZ_QAOF01000013.1 GCF_003050745.1 Sphingomonas sp. PP-CE-3G-477
GCAATAATGCGCAAGCTCATCATCCTGGCAAATACGTTGCTCAAAGCCGACCGCAAATGGATCGAGAAGCCCGCTTGATCACAACGGATACTCTAGAAGGCAGTTTGGTAGCGGCAGACGATGCGCCCGGATATGAGGAAGCGACTGGTGCCGTAGCGACCGAAGCTTCTCTCGCTGTCGAAAGAACTACAGAATTTGTCGATTCGACGGTGGAAGAACTGCCACACGCGCATGGTAGAAGAGCAAGCGGCAGGATGAGGCAGAACGCACGGATCATCTATAAACTCCATAAAAGAACAACCCTGATTCCGCTTGCGTCGGGCTGCGAGGCTATGCACAACCTTGGGAACGTAAGCATTTTTTTCTCGGGCTATCAACAAGCTTGGTCAGTCTGGAGTACCGTTGATCTGGCATACAAGCGTAACGTTATCGCCACCTCTGTCGTCCAGATATAATTGAGTAGATGGGTTGCCAGCAACTCGCTTACTGTAGTGCCGTATCTTGTACTTCTTATAGGATTCAAAATCCGCCTGCAGACGGGCGGCCTTGACGACCTGTTTCACAGTAACGCCGTTGCCGAAAACCGTGACGTACATCGCGTTCGCATCGCCGATCATGCCATTCAACTCCGCCGATTCCGTGGGCAAGCCGAGAACCGTTAGGCCGGAGGGTGCCGTGATCTTGCCCCCCACGCTCTCAAGATCGCCGTCGCGTCCTTCCCGCGTGAAGCCAAGCGACTTGAGCAGCGTTACGTCGCGTGCGCGCTCGGCTCGGCCCGCTGCCGTCTTGTGATAGCTCTGCACGGCAGAGGTAGGCTTCTCGTCGAAGTCGCACGACAAGGCCTTCACGTATTTCGTCGGGAGGTTCTTGCTGGCTACGGCCAACGCTCGGATCGTATCCTTGCCCGGTCGCGAACTCGCTGCATCTGGGCTCGCCGCTTTGGTGGGAAGGTCCACGTCGGGTCGGTCCTTAGTTGAGCCGCACGCGGTCAGCGCGATCGTGCACAGCAGGAAAACCTTCATCGCCGGTGTGTCCTTCATCGCGAGCAGCAAATGGTCATCCAATACGGCTGAAACAGCCTCGCTTCCAAGCCCATAGCATCGTAAGCCAATAGGATACCGATCCACGCCTTTCCAATCAGCCGTTTCAGGAAGCAGAACTACTCCGACGAAAGTCTATCCGGCTGACCCAATTTGCGTTCCTTGAGCATCTGAATGACTTCTTCTGGATCACTTTGCGCGTGATAGAAAACATGGACCTCACGTAAGTCTTGCGCGCGGACATAGCCGGACCACGGTTCAGCAACCTGTATAAAGCGGCGCAAGTTCCGCCGTCCGAAAACAACATGGTCGGCACCAATGCTGATCCGCCATGTCATTCTCGTCCCTACCGACACGAGGCCGCTCGAGGCCATGATAACGCGCGCGATGTCCCGGGCATCTGCATCCCCATCAATCTTGATTATGCTAGCGTGTGGGGCGTACACATCATCAGCGAGACAGATGCTGTCACGCGTGATGGCAAGCGATAGCCTTGAATTGGCGGGCGAATCCTCGGCGATATGGCTTTCGATCGCGTCAATCATAGGGCCTTCAGCATCGGGCCTCCTTTGTAGCCGGATCGTCCGTTGCAGGCCGTCTGCCCAAACGACGTCAAGAGTCAGTCCGTCCTCATAGGGCAGGAAGGCCGATCCCACGAACGTCCACATCTCACCGTTTGAGTGGCAAATCCCATCATGGTCGATAAACGGTTTTACGACGTGGTAGCGGTGTCCGGGGCGCAGATGCGCAAACGCTCTAGCCGGCTCGACGCGTTTACCCGAAAATGGCCACATCTGCGATCCTGTTTTCTGACCTTGGCAACCAGTGTCCCAGATCGCGTACGTGTGTGCAATTACGCTCCAACTACGGCAATATCATCAAGGTCAGGTGTCCTGTCCATCGAGTCCTATTCGATATGAGGATCGTATACGGCGAGCGCCTGCATCGCGCCCCGATCGCGGTGATATGCTCGCTTCAGTCGGGCCAACTCCGCATCGGTACCATCGCACGAAGCATCTAGTTGGCAATCACGGTCAGCTGCGCGCGTCGCATTATAGGACTCCTCACCTCTGAAATGGTCGCACTGCGTCCGTCGGACAACAAACATTTGGAAGTCTGCAGGCACATCCGCGCCCGCCTTTACATGCTTGCCCACAGCAGTGGCTCGTGTCCGTCCGCGGCATTCCGTGGCAAAAACTGCAGTAGTAACACTAAACAAAATCGAAGCCTGGATCATGCGTCTCAACCTCTCCTACAGAATTGTAATTTTATCTACGCGTTCGCCGGCTGCGCGGTGAGATAAAACAGACACGGCCTGCCCGTGAAATGCAATGTGATCGCCGCTACCCAACTCGTGGGGCAGATGCTGGGATACGCAGCTCTAGGCTGAATGTTAACACAGCACGTTCTCCGCAAGCCTCCGCAGGCCTATCAGCGACCAAGTTTAGGATCGGCATAATGAAACTGGAAACACACGAAGGCGGCAAGCAAAGGCGTACGTTTCGGCTACTTGGCACTTTCACCGCCGCGTCATTAGCGCTGTCAGTCATATCGCAAGGCTACATGGTACCGTTGGGCTAATGTTGTTGCCCCCTAAAGGCCTGACAGAGCCTCGCAGGTTTGCGCGATGAACTCGCGGGGTGATCGATAGCGCAAAGCGCGGTGGGGACGCACGTCGTTATAATGGGCGAACCAGCCGGGCAGCTGGTCGATGACACTCTGCGCATCTGGCCTTGGGTTCACGCGGACATAATCGCGCTTGAGGGAGCGAACGAACGCCTCCGCCATGCCGTTCGATTGAGGACTGCTCACTGGGGTCTTGCATGGGATCAGTCCAATGCCGCGGCCGCAGGCGCGTGTGTTGCGAGCGGCGTAGCAGCTGCCGTTATCGGTGAGCCACTCGATCGGTTCGGGTACGCGGTTCACCTGTCCGTAGCGATGCTCGACCGTGGCAACCATCGAGTCCAGGACGTCCTCGGCGGTGATGCCGCCCGTTGTCGCCACGTGTCCCATTGCCTCGCGGTCGCAGCAGTCGAGTGCGAAGGCGACACGCACTTTCTCACCGTTGTCACAGGTGATCTCCAACCCGTCGGAGCACCAGCGGGTGTTGTGGAGGTCGACGGCAACCCGGCCATCGTGACGCCGTTCCTCACGGCGTTCGCCGTCCCGCTGCAGCAGCAGCCCGTGCACTTTCATGACGCGGTAGACGCGTTTCGGATTGGGCGCTTCGCACCCGCAAGCGACTGCACCGATGAGGAATGGGCTGTCGTCCGGCCGTTATTGAGGCGAACCTCCAGGGTAGGACGCCCCCGCAAGCACAATGCGCGGACCCTTTGGGTTGCGATCCAGTATATCGCATCGACAGGGTGCTTATAGCTCACTACATATCGCGGCATCACGCGACGGATGTCACAGGGATCGGCATTTGCACCTTAGTGGCCTCTGGCGTATTGAAGGAAAGCTTCCAGAAATTCTGTTCTTTGGCACTTTATTGAGAAGGGCGCCTGCGGGGATGGTTATTAAGAAACGGTTCACCGCCTCGGCGTCGTTAATGCTGCTCGGCGGAACCGCAGCTTGTAGTCGATTGCAGGATGCTGGGGCGTCGCCAATGGTCTCGGCAAACTCGGCTGCCGCCGTCTCAGATGCTTTACCAAAAACTCAAGCTTCGCCTACGACGGTTGCGACTTCAGACGCCGTCACAAAGACGGTTGAACCTTCGTCCGACTGGAACGGCAGGTACTCGTACGAGTTCGGAGGCTGGGCCAATGCCGCGGGGACCGCCGCTACCGTTGCTTACACTCTTACTCTCACAGCATTGTCCTGCAAATTTTCCGCAGAAGGGTATCAGATCGACGAGACGATCGCGTGCACTACCAAGCGAGGTGCGAGAGGCATCGACATAGCATTCAAGAGCTATTCCGATGGCGGCACGACGGACAAGTACGGCAATGCCGTCTACGCAGTAGGAGATCCGCTGTTCTCCTTGGAGAATAAGGAGGGGAAGTTGATCACACGCTGGAAAGGGTACGTCCTACCGGACGACAAGCCGCATGGCCCCGCCGTTTATTTCACTCGCTGACAAAGTAGCTCGCATGTCGATACTGCAGCATTCGGTAGGACGGAACGGCGTCAACCACAGGCGGAATACTCGACTGATACACAACCGGCTCAATCGGCATCTGCCACCCAGAGCGGTACTGCTAAAGTTGGATGGTGTCGTGGCGCCGAAGACGCTAGCGACGTTCACAAAAGGGAACGATTCCGAGACGAGGATGGCCGTCTCGATCGTCGTTCCTTGGGAGAAAGCCGGATCGGACAAGAACGCCCATTTCCGCTTTCCGCTTTCTACGCTAGTATCAACTTCATGAGGTTCATCGACAGCAAGGTGTCGCGAGAACACCGATATTCGTTGGGGACAAATAGCGAAAGCTGGCGACCATATTTAAGCATCCTGTCAGCAATTGAACTGTCGATTAGGAGGATTTTTACTTGGTCACAGATCCCGAATATAATGCGTTTACTGCAGGCCCGATGCTAGCGGCTAAGTTTGCAGCACGGTGTGGATGCAGGGCATTAGACAAGCGTTTGATAATTGTCCCTGGAGCGGACCGAGGCAGTTGCTGACCGCGTGAACGGTTTCCTTCCCCCAACCCGGACATTTCCGAAATTCGATCGTTGATTGAGAACGCGACCCGCTTCCCACAACCCGTTGAACGATAGGAGAAACGGGAAACGACAGGTGTCGATCTCGACATGCAAACAATGGTAAGTCTGCGGTCCGCTCCCGGCGATCTTTTCGAGAGGCACGCCTTTGGCCGTCACTCCGCTGACATCGGACCCTTAAAATAGTGAAAGGGCAACCAACTCGATACATAGGTCCAGCCAGCCTTTTTCATCTCGGTCGTCACTGCGACCGCAATGATCCCTCGCCGATATTCCCAAGGATAGCTGGTGGGGCGGAATGCCATCTTGAGGGCGCCCGTCGCGATCATTTCGTTGCCCTTGCTGCCCTCCACGCGCAGTATGGCCCTCTAGTCAAATGCGGTTGCGCCAAGCCGGACAATCGTCTCACCTTCGTAGCCGGGTAGGTCATCGCTCGTTTCCGCTGGCTTGAAACGTTGCTGAGCAGCTTGCTTGGAAATGCCAAGTGCGTTCCCGATGTCAGTCCAGTCGGTTGTGATCGCCTCGGGCGAGCCATGGCGCTTGAGCGCCTTCTTCATGAACCTGAGTGCAGCGTCCTTGTCGCGAGTCCTGGTTATGTAGCTCTCGAGGATCTCGCCTTCCTGGTCGACCGCTCGCCACAGGTAGACCATCTCTCCGTTCGGCTTCACGTACATCTCGTCCAGGTGCCATCGCCACTGGCGAGGGCCCCGCATGCGGCTCACACGCTGGCGACGGATGTCACCTGCGAACATCGGGCCGAAGCTGTTCCACCAGTGACGTACCGTCTCATGACAGATGTCGATCCCGCGCTCGAATAGCAGGTCCTCCACGTTCCGAAGCGATAGCGGGAAGCGGACGTACATCATCACTGCCAACCGGATCACCTCAGGCGAAGAGTTGAAGTAGCGGAACGGGCTGCAGGCTTGCGGGGGCGGGGCATCGGGGCCGCCTACCCGCCCCTGCCCTAACGAGCCGTGCATTTGGTCTGACAGGACCCTCCGAAGGGCTGCGGCCCGCGACCTGAGCCGCTCTGTTCGCCGACATTGATGGTCAGTGGACCCTAGCCCGGGGCGCGCGGGCGAAATCGGGTGGTGTGTCCTACTGGGGCCCGACACGGACCGTGTCGGACCAGAGCTTTCCCGCTCACATGCTGCCGCCGTCTAGCGCGAAGCAGAGGTTCTCAACTTGGCGCGGGGTATCCGATGACCGATGCTGGCCTGCCGGCATTGCCTCACGCGGATCGTCGAAGACCGCTCGATAACGATATCGGCGTGGTGCTTCGCCCGGCGTTGCCGGCAAGGCTCGGACGCGTCCTTCGTCCGGGAAATAACCGGCACCCTGAGTAACGACTTCTCGCGCGATGCGGTCGGTGTCGTCGCAGCCCGACAAGGTAGCGTTGATGAAGCCTGCACCCTTGTCGTTACGAACGGCTTCCAGGGGCTTGGGCACCGAGAAGACAACAACGATCTGATGCGGCGCGGCTCCGGGGTTCGAGGGGCCGACTTTGCGTTTCAAATACCGGCTTTGCTCGACCTTGACGTCGTGGATCGGTCCCCACGGAAACAACAGCCACAACGCTATGATGGTCGCCGAAGCAATAAGCAGGAGCAAGGCGAGCAGCCAGCGGATCCAGTGCGCCATGTTTCTTGCCTTACCCGACGCCATTGCCGCCCAACAACGATCGGCCGCTGACCCCCTGTTTGTTGGCAAGCCGCATCATCGTGTCGAACGCGCCGTGCGTTGAGTCCGGGTTATAGGCGTAATTCGGAGCGCCGGGTTCTCCGGGCTTTGGCGGCGTTGGGTACTTGCCGCCAAAGCCGGCTATCGTGTCATCGAAGGACCGGTTCTTTCCAGACGGTTCGGCCCTTACATTGAGCCATACGAAACAGCGCGAACGGATCGTCGTCCAGGACGGACGCAAACGGGCGACCGGGTCCATCGTAATCAGAGTGGTGACCGGACGACCTCGCTGGATCTCGGAAAAGACCGTGTCCGCGCCGTAGCTGTGACCG
Organism: Sphingomonas sp. PP-CE-3G-477; assembly: GCF_003050745.1. Classification (GTDB taxonomy): domain Bacteria; phylum Pseudomonadota; class Alphaproteobacteria; order Sphingomonadales; family Sphingomonadaceae; genus Sphingomonas. The sequence continues at coordinate 6,716 of NZ_QAOF01000013.1, forward strand.
ACCACCGTAATATTGCTGCCCTGTGGAGGGGCGCGCAACGCGGCTGGGATTGCAAGATCGGCTGTCCAGGCGAAATATGGACATTTGTAGCTTGGATTAGTCTTCCGATACCGTTCCGCATTACTTTCGACGATGTGACTGAACCAGTCATCTCCGCCGCCACCGATGAAAGTCTTGTGAACTTCCGCCATGGATCCTCACCGATAGTGGTTCTGGAGAACTATCCTATCTTGCACCGGGCTCTGCTGCAAACGCTCCTGTCGATCGCCGTATCTCCGATCCAAATCAAATCCGGAGAAGCGAAGCAAGGCGACGCGCGTGATATGCGCATCGCCGCCTAGCCCCGAGAGCCTACTCCGCCTCAACCACGTCCGAGAACATGTCGCCAAGCCCGCATCCTCATTCGCCACGAGCCGCGTCAGTAATGTCGAAGCTAATGCACCGCACCTAACCAGCTTGGTTCGGGCAACCGCAAAGCCTCGTAAGACCTCGTTGCGTTCACTGTACGACGCCGAATTGTTTCGTGTCGATGCTGGGCTAAGGCAGCCGCTTTCGACAAGCCAGATCCAGAACGAACCAGATTTTAATTAATCTGACAGTACCATCCGGACCAGTCGGTTTCCACCACGCCGCGCTTCCCCAACCGGACACTCGTTTACCTCAATCCAAGATCCGAATTAGCGGGTTCAGAGGACAGACAGCACAAAGCGATGCGTACGAGGCGGATTCGATCTCTTAATGGTTACGCTCGGCCTGCCCGTCACGCGGACGCTGAGCGACAGCTGCCTCGCTCGCTTCCTCGGCTCAGGCTCGGCGATCGCGTTCCTCCGGCGCAAGGGCAGACGGCTGGTGCTGGCGGACGAGCTGGCGGCACGGCCGGGCGATGCGCGCGATGAGGCTGCCAGGCGTCGTGCGTCGACTGGTACGGCAACGCCCGGCCGATCTTCCTCGGAACGCGCATCCTTGCGTTGATGGGGTACGAACTGGTCGAGGGTCGGCTGGAGCAGGGCCGCATCGTGGAGGTCAGCCGCACCGACTATTCGCGACCGGCGGATCGGTGATCCGTCACGGCCGGGTGCCCCGCAACTCAGCGGCGATCGCCGCCAGCACGCGCGCGCGTCGGCACGGCCACGCGGCGAGGATGCGCCGGACCAGCGGCAGATGTGCCTGGAACCCGTCAACGCGATGGGTCGGCAGCCCCTGTGTCGCCAGCCATGCGGTCGCCAGTGGCAGCCCCGCCGAGCGGAGCCGCCAGCACCCGAGCCGCCGCGTGATCGGCTCCGCCAAGGTCGGCGGCAGCGTGAGCCGCGCGAGCAGCTCCGCCGCCCGCCTGCGCGCGTCCGTGTCGCGCGCGTCGAGCCAGGCGAGAACCGGATCGAGATCGCGCGGGTCGCGGGTTAGCGTGAACAGCGTCTCGCACAGGACCAGATCGCGGTCCGGCGCACGCAACTGGCCGTTGCCCGCCGCCGCGCGCAACGCCGCGATCGCTGCCGCGTCGCCGACGTGAGCCAGCCCGGCCAGATCGGTCGTATCGCCTTCGAGCGCGCGTTGCAGCAATGCGGCGCGCGCTTCGGACCGCTCGCCTGGATCCATGTCCGCGAACATCGACGGATCGTAGCCGTCGCCCTTCTCCCGCCCGGTCGCGTGGTACTGGCGGAGGAAGGCGGTGAGGCTCATGCCCGTGCCGCGGACGGTGTGGTCTGCGCAAGTTGCCGGATCATCACAGATTGGTCCGGCAAGAGGCGATCGCGGGCGACGCGAACACACTTAGCAGGACCTGCCGAACGGTGCGGATGCGAGGCTGGTCGGACGAGGTCACGCGTGTGTAACGCAAGAGGCTTGCGCGGGTTCGACGGCTCGGACTTGACGCGAACTTTCGAGGGGTGTGTCTAGCAGCCATGTTCGCCTGGTTCCGACGCAAGCCCGCCGACGCGCCGCAAGGATTCCGTCACCTGCGGCGGGGCAAGCGCTACTGCGTGGTGCGTGCGTTCGTCGACTACGACCAGGTTGGCCATCCGGTCGGCGAGTGCTGGACCTTCGTGCGCCACGCATTCCTCCCCTATGAGAACAGATTGACGCTGGTCTTGGCTGCACCCGATGGACGCGAGGTACCGCTCCGGCTCCAGTGGCGCGCGAAGGCGCAGGGCCCGACGAAGGCGCAGGGCCCGATCGTCGACTCGCTCGACCGCTATCTGTCGCCGGTCGAGCCTGCGCTGCCCAAGCACCACATCGCGACCACCCGCGACAGCGTGTGCCCGCCCGAGGAGGCGGACGCTCCGCATGCGGGCGTCGTGGCGGTAGACCGGACGGCCGACATGGCTGCGCTCGCGCAGACGCTGCTGGCGGCGGGCGTGCTGCCCCATGTCGGTGCGGACGCGGGCCGCTGGCGGCTTATGTTGCCTGCGAACAGCGGACCAAACCGGTTCCACCACATCCATACCGTCTCGTGGCAGATGTTGGATCCCGCGCTTGAACAGCAGATCCTCGACATTCCTCAGCGACAGCTGAAAGCGCACGTACATCAGCACCACAAGTCGGATCACCTCGGGCGACGAGTTGAAATAGCGGAACGGGCTGGCTGGTTTGCGCGGGCGGGGCATTCGTGCGCTCTACCCTCCCTCCCCTAACGGTCGGTGCATTTGGTCTGACAGTGCCCCACGACCCTCTAGCTGCACCGTATCGCGCGATCAGCGCGGACGATAGGCACCAAGTCGTATCGGGTGCCTCGGGTCCGCACGCGTTACCTTTCGCCCGTTGGGAACCATCGCCGGAGCACTAGGTCCGGCGCCGCTGTTCAACCGTGATGACTCGAAAATGCGGTTCTGCCAAACGAACGACCGCAGCGCCGGGTCGAAACGGAACGTCGTGAAGTCCGTCCAGTGCTGGCCGCACGCGACACCGCTCTCGAGCGTGAAGTAACGACCCTTGATCGCGATCTGTCCCGCGTCCTCGACCGGGTCGCATTGTCCGCCCTCGTCGCGGTGCAGCACGATCCGGTCGTTACGATCGATCAGCGTTGCGACGCCGCCGGCGAGGCGATAGACCAGCAACGGACGAGCGGACGCTTTTTGCATCGCCGACCGCCCCTCTCCGCCTTCGTCGGGACGCGCGACGACGACGATGCAGATCGGCTGGGGCGGGTCCCAAGTGCGGCTGCAGGACGCCACGCGCGCGACATATCCGGTTGGCAGCTTAGCCTTGACGGCGGCGGGAAGCACGACCGGTTCCCACGCCGCCGCCGGACGGGCGCCCGTCACGAGCAGGATGACAGCGGCAAGGTGGACACGAAGGCTCACGCTACGTGCCGTTCGCACAAACGGAGCCTCATTCGGATTGCTTGCGAAGGCGAGATAAGGGTTCTCGGTCATAGCCTCGGTTATGCGGCACCGATCGACTGAACCGAAGCCCGATCCCCACGTTCCATCGTGCCGGCCGGCCGACTTGGCCGCCGCGCGGCGAGCGGACCCGATCATCGCCCGTTTCGCGCGCGGCGTTCCCGCAATGTCGAGACAAGCAGCACAATGTAGCCTGCCCAGGCAGTCGCCAGGATGACGAAGACCAGCGCCATCCAGCCGATCGTTTCGGTCAGCGGGTGCCGGCGGTGAACCGTGCCGCAAAGGTTCAGCGCCGCCAGCGAAGGATGCAACGGATCATACACGATCGGCACCGATGACGGGATGCGCACGATATTCGCTTCGTGTGCGGTGATATCGGCTTCGTCCATGATCGGGCCGGGCAGCGAGCCGATGCGGAACACGAAATTGAGTTTGTAGGTCGGGCCCGAACGGGCGCTGCCGGGATACTTAATGATGCGCACCGCCTGTGCAGTGGTCACGACACCACGCGATTGAAGCGTCGTGGCGTCGCGGTAATCCTGTAACATGATGGGGATTACGAAAAAGATCGTGCACAAAGTGACAGCAATCATGACGAGGATCATCCAGAACACACCGTGCAGCGAGAATTCGCTTGCGCCCAAATTCGCCTTCTTGGCCGGACGGTGGTCGCGCGTGCGGTTTTCCGTAACGGGGCCGCGGCCACGGCTTGGGGGCGGGGTCACGGGAACGGCCGAGCACCGTGCGAATAGCCTACCGACGCGGCCCGCATCGTTCGTCGATCGAGCGGGAGCTGCTCGACATACGATCCGCCGGTCGAGCAGCATTCGGCGTTGTTCGCTTCCACAACGCGCCGAACGTGCGGCCAGTCCATCGCGTTGCCGTGCCATTGCTCGACGCCATTGCGAATCGCGACACGCCAGCCGTAGGTCGCGTCGATCGCCCATGTCCCGCCGATCACGCGGAGCACGACATCATTCTGCACGACGAACGACACCGGTGCGCTCATTGGAATGCAAACTCGAGGCGATGAGAACCGGCACCGTTTCATAGGCCGCAGCGGTCGGAAACCGACGCGATGCCCCGATGATCTGCCCGCGCTGCCGCAACGTCAAGCGACCTGGATTAGCGTAATAACTTTTGCCGAGACATCGTCGAAGAACAGGTAGACCTGGGCGTTGTCGTGCATCAGATGGCCGAGACCCACCTAGCCCACGAACAACAACGGCCGCTCGTCGACGCAGATCCAGTTCGGCGACTGTCCCCATCGGGGCGGCTTTTCTAGACATCGGAACGACGTTGTGATTTCGTTTTTGACCATGACCGCCAGGGACTTTCGGTCCAGTGCATCCTTCGCGTGCTTAACAATCCGGTCCACAAAGAATTCCGGTAGGCATAGCCATGCCGGCGTGTAGGCAAGTATCGCCTCGTAAATCTGCAGCGGGGACCTATCGAGGGTGTGGTCTCTGCCTTTGACATGCAAAAACTGCGACATCGCATCTTGCACCGACACCTGCGCCGCAAGCGACGACCAGTCCTGTTGCAAGATGTAAAGCATCAGATTGCCGGCGTCAGTATAGGGGCGGATCGTGACGTCTTCTTCGAGCACCGTTCCAAGGGCTTCGTTCTCCCGTGATGTGCGGACGAAGTCACGTAGCGACGTATGTCCCTCGACGAAGGCGACGATCTCATCTAACGGATTCATAGGGTTCCCCAACTGCTCGTGCGGGGACGATAGCTGCAACGACAGCTTTCCGCCAAACCTCACAAATCGTTGCCGCCGAGCGAGGGTCTCATCTCGCGATCGGTTGCCCGATTGCAGCCGGAACTGTCATATACCGACGCTACTGGATGGAGAAGCAATTAGGGGAGCGGAAGCTCCTGTCCGTTCACCTGCGCTTCTATGCCGCTTGAAGCGAGTCAGCCAATGCGAGGCACCCACTACTCGTCAATCGACCCGTCTGGCAGAACTTGGAGGAATGATGAGCTTTCTGAAACGTCTCTTGGGAAAGACCGAGCCGGAGGAGAGGCCATCTACCGCCGCCAAGCCGCTGCTCGTCAACGCGTATGCCACGGTGCGCGATCTGCCGGCGATGGACGTCCCGCACACCCTTATCGGTCATCGCGACCTGTCCGATCCGGAACTCGCGCCGCATCTTCAAGGCTTCGTCGGCTATGTCCTGGGCCGCGGAGATGGCCAGATGACGGCGGCGCGCTACCATCTGTGGCGCCACCTTCAACGCGTTCGCCACCACCTCAGCTTCGAAGTCGCCGCAGACGACCTTGCAGCGCTCGCGCTCTGGGCCAATAACGCCAACGTTGTTTTCTTCCTATCCGACGGATCGGTGCGCGCGCCGAACATGGCGGTTCTTCTTTCCTCCGATGGGGAGAGTGATCCGACCGCGACACTACCGTATCAAGCCGACGCCGTGGCACGCCGCGAGCGTACCCGCGCGAGGCTCATAGGCCTGGAACCCCAACCGCCGGTAAGCATACCGCCTGCGATCGGCGAGGCCGAGCTTGCATTGAAGCCTCTGCCGGAAATTCTCCGACGTGCCCTCGCGCTGCTTTACATGGCGGCTCAGGGCCAAGTGCATGAAACCGACATGACGCCGATCCCAGCAGGACAGCGCGCGTACAATCCTGTCGGTTTCTCGGCGATCACGCCAAAGGAAAGCCTGTTCCTGGAAAGCACCGCGATCGATCCGGTCGCTGCGGCATCAATGACGTGGCGCTACGAGGCAGCGAACACCTTGCTCTGGGCGCTCGGCATCGATGCTGCGAGCATCGGCGACAGCGGCCGGATGATCGATGTCGACATGCTCTGGTCTTCCGTGGAGGTCTTCGCCCGAAGCGGCGATACGGCCGGCTTACAACTGCGTGCCCCCGGTGAGATCCTGGATGCGTTGGATCGCAGTTGGCTTGAACACTGGATCGTACGGCAGGCGCATCAGAAAGAAATTTTTCTAAACATTCTCAATGGCGACGTTGTCATGGAACGCCACAACGCCCTGAACTGGCTCACCGGCTTCCAGAATGATTTCGACATTTCGTGGGATGATATCGACACCCCGACCTGACGGCCCACCTCGACGACCGAGACGGGCGGCATTTGCGTCGCTCGAAGCCTTATGCGGCGGTCGTCGCAGAGGGCATTGCCGGCTGATCGCGCTGGCGCGCCTTGAGTTCACGCAGAAAGCCGTGGAGCACTTCGGTCGACAGTCCGTGCAACACCAGCCGGAAGCCCGCCCCCAAGGTCGAGAAGGGCACGAGCGGATGACGATTGTTGATCATCGCTAGATGCTTCTCCTCGCCCGTCAGCCGCGCAACGTAGAGGCCGATCGTCTCGTCGAGCTGAAGCGAATTAGCAGCGCGCCAGAAATCGCGATCGGTCAGCAGCATCGCGTAGGCAGGCGTATAGAGCTCGATCGCCGTCTGCAGGTCGACGACGTTGAGGCGGCCATTGGGCAACGGATCGAGCACGATCTCGTCGGTGATCGCGGAGAAGTCGATCCTGTCCACGCGCGCGACGCTGGCGCCGCGTCGTTCCAGCTCGCAATTGAGGCCGATCAGGTAATTGTAGATGTTGAGATCGTGATTGAGGAACAGGTCCTCGCGCACATCGTCGATCCGGCGCGGCGTCATGGGTTTCAGCGGCGGATGGAAGCCTGGCGTGGCATTATCCGAAATGAACCGCAGGATCTGTGCGCCGAGGTGAAAATGACGCAGGATCAGCAGATTGGCGTCGCGCGACAGCAGGTGCTTCATGCCGAGTGCGATCGACCGGTGCAGGAATCGCGGCGCATGGGGCCAGCGCGGACTGACCGTATGGATGAGCTGGGCAACGATGATCGTCAACCGCGCGAAGGGGCGAACCAGCGGAAGCAGAAACTGGCGACAGCGCGAGGATTGATCCCGGATCAACGCCGCCTTGGCGATCGGCTCGAACGGCAGCGATCGATCGAGTGCCAGCGCCAGCCAGGGATCGGGATCGTTCGGATCATGGTCGCGGACGGCGTACTCACCCATTGTCCAACTCCTCGAGCTGCAGCCGGTACAGCCGCGCCACGATCCGCGCATGGCGGACGATCGCCGCAGACGCCGCCGCGCCGCCCGACTCGACCGCTAACGTGAGGGCATGGTCGAACTCGTCCATATGCGCGGCATCGTTCTCGCCGTGATAGCGCAGGAACGTCAGTGCATCGGGCGCGAGGTCAAGCTGCGCGGCGATCTTGTCCGCCCAGGGTCCGGCCAGGCGATTGCCCAGACTTTCGATGACGAACATCGCGCCGAGCAGACCGACGGGGTCAGGCTGCGAGGCCACCTGATACATGAACGCGCTCAGCGCCTCGGTCCCGATATTCTTGGGCGCGGAGCGTATGTCCTCGATCGTACCGCCGGCGACGACATAGTTCTGTTCGAGCAGACGATAGTCGCGATGCTCGGCGGCGGCGTGGGTGATGAACATCGAACGCAGGTCCTCATGCGCTGGCCCGAAGCTGGACGCGGCGCGACTGATCCAGCGCCCCCCCTCGACCACCTGTTGGCGCAGGTTGCGCAGCAGGCTGCGATACTCTTCGAGCCGCAGGCGCCCGCCGGTTAGCCGCGCAATCACCGGCACCTGGATCAACGCGCTCTCGAACTCTATCCACACGCGCGCCAGCCCGCGATTGGTCGCTTCGATCTGGTCAGTCACGCTCATTTATCGCCCTCCACCACGGTCAACCCCGCATACGCCATCACGCACTGGCCGCTTTCGGGCACGGCGCACAGGATTCGTTGGCCGGGCACGAGCCGTCCCGAACGCATCAGGTCGTCGAGCAGCAGGAACAACGCCGCCGCACCGACATTCCCCTTGTCGTAAAGGTTGGTGAACCACCGGTCCTCGGGAATCATGCAGCCTGCCCGCACGGCCAACCGGACCATCTCCTCGCGCAGCGAATGCGCGGAGAAATGGCACAGGAACCAGTCGACCTTGCTGATATTGACCTTCCCCTCGTCGACCAGCCGCATCAGTTCGCCCAGCCATACCGGCAGCATCCGGTGCAGCGCGTCGACGTCCTGCCGCAACTGGAACGCGCCGGCGCGCGCGGCTGCCTCGGCGCCGTCGTGCAGGCTCCACGGCAGCACCGCGCCATCCGGCCCAGGCGCGCTGCCGCCTGTCATGCACGGGCCGAAGCGATCGGCGAAGGAGCGCACCGAGATCCAGTCGATGCGCAGCGACAGCCCGCGCTGAGCCGGTCGATCCTCGACGACCAGCGCGGCCGCGCCGTCGCTCAAGGTCCAGCGCAGGAATTCGGCATCGGCTGGCAACGTGCCGTCTTCGCCCAGCGAAGCGGTGCCGCGATACTGGCCGGGGCGGAAATATCGGCTGGCGAATTCGGCGCCGACGACGATGCCGGCGCGATGCTCGCCCGCACGGATCTGTAGCGCGGTGGTTTTCAGCGCCATCATCGCGCTGGCGCAGACGCTCTGCAGGCTGGCGATCTCGAGCGGTGGCAGGCCGGACGCGGCGTGCACTCCGCTCGCCAGCCCGGGCACCAGCAGGTCGTTCTGTGTCGTCGCGGTGGCGAGATAGCTGATCGCCCGCCTGTCAATCTCCGCGTCCGCCAGCAACTCGCGCACCGCCTCGGCAGCAAGCGTTGCCAGCGTCCAGTCCGTGGAACCATCGGGCTGGATCGCATAATGACGTGTGCGAATGCGGTTCTGACGCAGCACCAGCCGTCCCAGGCGGTCCGATTGCGGCGACAAATGTCCGATATGATCGCCCATCGTAGCGTTCCCGATCGGCAGCCCAGGCAGGAACTGGGCCGTGCAGGTAATGAAGGCTTGGGGCATTGCGGCAACATGCCGCGGTCGCTCATCTTGGGTCAATGCGGCAATTCGCGCGGGCGAGTGTTGTGCCGGTCGGCCTCGATGTGCGAACAGCCTTCAAACGACAGGGAAGTCTCCTTATGAAAATCGTTGGGTTCGCTGCGGCGGTCGCGTGCATGGCGTGGCCTTCCATGACGTCGGCAGGCTGCGTTTGGAGCGATATCGTCCAGCCGGCGGTTCGGGTCGCCGCGGTCAAGCCTGAAGCGCCCCGCGCCTATTTCGTGTCCGACGCGGCCCTGAAGCCGGGCTGTCCCGACGTAAACGCCCGCTGCAAGCTGGCCTCCTATGTCGTGCCGGGGAACGTGGTGCTCGTCGCGAAGGCGCAAGGGCCGTTTACCTGCGCCGGGTTTCAAGGGCCGCGTGGGATCGGAACGATCGGCTGGCTGCCGACGGCTGCGCTAGCCCTTCTGCCACCGGCGGCGCAGCGCCCCGGCGACTGGTCCGGGCACTGGTCCGCCCCCGAGCAGGACATCGTGATCACAACCCGGAAGGACGGAATGCTGTCCGTGAAAGGAAACGCGACATGGGGAATGGGCGATCCAGGCCGCGTGAAGATTGGCGGGGTGCATACCGGAGAGATGAGCGGCAAGGCGCGCCCGCTCGCCGGCGTGCTGTCCTTCACCGACAATGAGGGCGTCACCCTGCCCTACACCAAGGGTGACGAGTATCTCTGCCGCGTGCGCATGTACCGGCGCGGTCCCTACCTGCTCGCGCGCGACAACAACAATTGCGGTGGCATGAATGTAACTTTTTCGGGGTTCTACGCACGAAAGAAGTGATCGCGTCTAGAATATGGGGTCCGCGGTCGGGCCCTGTTTCTCCAGCGCCGCGCGGGCGTAGGCGGCGGCGACGTAGCGGTCGAGCAGCGCGAGAAACGCGTTGGCGCGCATGCCGCGTATCCCATAGCAATAGACCTGTACCCAGCGTTTCTTCGTAACGACCTGGGTTCGCGGCGAAAACCGCATCACCTGCGGCAAAGCCACATCGTCGACGATCGCGAAAACTGTCTTCAGCTTGCCGCCGGCACTGATCTGGTAGGCCTCGATGTCGAGCCAACGCAGCGGACGAGCCAGCCGGCGCAGCGTTATCGTATCCCGGCTCAAGATGAAAAGCGGCTCGCGCCGGACCCGGTTAAGGATCAGCACGATCCATAGCACTCCCGCCGCGATCGCGCCCAATACGCCTATGGTGATCAGCGCCCCGGACCGGTCACTCGCGAAATAGGGGTCTTCGAGGAACAACAGCATCGCGCCCGCCCCTGCCGCAAACAGCGCCGCGACCACGCCTAGCAGGCACATCATCGGCACGCTGTTCTCGTATATTTCGAGCTTTTCGTCGCCAACCGCCGCCGCCGTGCTTTCCAGATTGGCGCGGTGCTCGGCATAGGCGTTACGCGCCGTGGCCGCAAAGTCCTCGCTGAGCGTCCGGCGCGTCGCCAGCCAGTCGGCGAACAGCGTGTCGCCGGGTGTCGTGCCGGGATCGGCGGCGGGGCGCGTGGCGGCGGCGATCACCTCGTCCAGCCGTAGGTTCAGCGCCTCGATCCGCTGCGGGGTCGGTGGATGGGTATCGGTCGGGTGCGCGGGTCGGTCCTCGATATGCGCTGAGACGTCGGGCCATCCATGATCGCGCACCAAGTCGACCATCGCGGATACCAGATCACCCTTTGCCGTGGTGGGCTGCTCGAATGCGCGGGTCAGTGTGTCCGTCACGACGGGTCCGATCACGCTGATGCGGACCAGCGACCGGGCGATCGCATGCGGGCCGTTGGCGGCGCTGCTGAGCCGGTCCGCCTCGAACTCGCGCAACCTACTCCAATGCATGACGGCATGGTCGAAGCGCTCGATCGCGTAATGGCCTAGGCGAAAAGCCGGATACATCGCAAAGCCTTTGGCATTCGCCTCGCCCATCACGTTGAGCGCCCTACCTAGCCCGGTATAGATTGGCGAGAAATGGCGGGAATAGGAGGTATCCTCGCCGACGAAATGTGCCAGTTCGTGCCCAACCACGCCGACGATTTCCTCTTCGTCGAGCAGTTCCAGATAGGGCGCCGGAATGTACAACGTCCGCCCGTCCAGATTCTGCCCGCCCGGCCGCAACGTAACCGGGTGTTCGGTGACGTAGAAGCCGCCGTCCATGCCGATGACGATGGTATCGGGCACTAGCGCGTGCTGACGCGCCGCCACGTCGTGGACCAGCCGCCATAGGCCCGGTGCCTCGGCTTCGCTCATGACGCGGCCGGCTTCGTGGATCGGATCGGGGGTGTTGAGCGTAAAAATGTCGCGCATGCCGCGGAGTGCCGAAAACGCACCATAGGCGGAGTGCCGAAAACGCACCATAGGCCGCCATCGCGGCGAGGATCAGTCCGAAGATCATAAGCTTGATGCCGCCACCGCTTATACGGTCCCAGAACCACATGCCGATCGTCTCGAAGGCTGCAATGGCGACAACCGACACGGCCAGACCCAGCACCATGAGCCCGAGCATGAAGGGTAGGATACGATGCACGCGCGAGAAACTGGCGATGAGCTGCGGGCGAGACCGTCGTGCAGCGGCGCCGGCCTGGAATGCGTTTCCCATGCCCACCGCTGCAGCCAGGAACGCCGCCAGTCCGCCGATGATGACGATATCCGCAAGCGGCCCGCGGATGCGCGACAGCATCGCGCCGCGCTCGGCGAGGGGAAGTGAGCGCTCGACGTCGGCGACCGCCATCGCCGCGGTGACACGGCGCCGTTCCGCGCCGTCGACCTGTTCGATCATCGCCATAGGATCTTGCGCCGCGACGCGCCGCAGTTCGTCGAGCACCGCTGGCATCGATCGTGCCGCCTCGCCGTAGATTTTCAAAGTTTCGGCCGTGCGCCCGCGCTCCCAGACGCCGACGCCGATCAGCAGCAGCGGGAGCAGTAACACCCACAGAAACGCGCCGACCTTTTCGTCGATGCGCCGCCAAATCCGACCTGCCGCACCGTTCGACTTCGCAAAATGAGCCACGAACTTCCCCCGTCGTTCTGCCTACGTGCGGACAGTAGAAGGGGGCGTCTAACAAAAGCTAGCCTATTACAAGAACGACAGCGATAATGACCATCGACGTCAATCGATTGATCCGGCAAGACTGTATGGACGGGATTACACCATTGAAAAGATTACTATTGTCGTCGACGTTGATCGTTCTGGCTCTATCCGGATGTAGCGAGCAAAGCCGTGATCAAAGTGGGGCCACGCTGAGCGGAGGCGGCACTGCGGCACAGATGTCCTATGGCTATAGCTACCACTTCACGCTGCCGGGCGATGTGGTCACGCAGGCGCAGGATCGGCATATAGCGATGTGCGACCAGCTCGGTCTCTCACGGTGCCGGATGCAGGAGATGCATCGCAGCGCTGGCACGGGAAGCTCCGATGGATCCACCCGTTTCGTCGTCGCCAGCGGTGACGCGCGGAAATTTGGGCAGGACCTGATCGCGCCCGTGGCCAGCTTGAATGGCACGATGACGTCGCGCGAATTCGAGGCCGAGGACCTCTCCAAGCAGATCGCCGACGCTCAGGCCAAGGCCGGCGAGAAGGACACCGTCGCCAGTCGTATGACACTGGCAGAGGCGCAGAACCGTGTCGTGACATCGGCGATTTGGGTCTATTACGACGGCAAGACCGCGTTCGGGGAACAGATCGGCGCGGCATTCGGAGACGCCGGAGAAACGATGCGGTCGAGCATCATCGCGCTGATCTATTTCCTGTCCGCTGTCCTGCCATGGGCATTGGTGCTCGGCCTGATGTTCTTCGTCCTGCGCGCGGGCGTCAGGCGATTCCGGGATATGTTTCCGCGAGCGCGCGGGAGCGGCTTGCAGCACCAGGAACGGAACCGCCTGGACGAGCGATTCGCGCATGATCCTCAGGTCCCGCCGGATGGGTTATCGTGATCGCCGCGCTCGCCGTCACTCTCCTCGCGGCATCCCCGCAAGCAACCGCCTTTCCGCTCAATTGCACCTACGTAGCGCAAGGCGGCGAGCTGGAACCGCACGGACCGTGCGCGCGGATTGAGAATGACGTGCCGCATATCGACCCAGCGCATCTTGCCCGCATGACCTTCGACGGCGGCCTGGCAGAGGTCAGGATAAGGGGCGCGGGGATCGCCTATGTCCGACGTGACGGGCGAGCCGTCAGCGTCTTCATCCTCGACAACAGCGCCGACCCTTTCCAGGAAGGTTTGGTGCGCGGACTGAAGCACGGCAAGCTCACCTATTATGGTCGCGACCTCCGACCGGCGATCGTGACCGGGTACGACTGGGGGTATCCGTTCGACCATGGTCGCGCCGAGGTCTGTACCGGGTGCAAGCTTAAACGGCTCGACGACGAACATCACACTATGGTCGACGGGACTTGGGCGGTGATCGACCGCAAGGGACACGTGATCGCTGCAGCGCACGGCCAATGAAAGTTACGCGGTCTAGTCAAGCATACCAGCCGTCCTATCCCCGCAGGGATAGGACTACGCATCTACCCAAAAGGTTAAGTCGGCGGCGACCGGTCTTTGCGGCCTGCACATGATCGATTTCCGATGCCGTTCGACACCCGTGCCGCCGATGCGGAAACGCGACGGCAGCCTGACGATCGCACGGCCGCATGACACGCCGCCCCGACATCACAACCCGGCGCACGGCTAAGCATGGCCACGACGAAACGCCCGCGATCGAAACCGCGCCGCAGGACACCGGATACGCCCCTGCCCCCGACCCCGGCTTGGAAGCGGTGCCTGACCGCGATCCTGTTCCTGGCCGGGGGCGGTGGCTTCGGGGCCTGGGGGGTGCACGATCTGGTGATCTGGATCCGCGCGTTGCGCACGGACGCAGCGACGATCGAGACTGCGAGCGCCTTGCTGGGCATCGTGCCGCTCGGCGCCGGGATCGCCGCGATCGGGCCGTTGATGCTGCTGCCAGCGCCTGTGCCCGGCTGGCACCGCAAGGCGGCGGAGGTGACTGCGGTGACCATATTGGGCGTGTCGCTCGTGGGTGCGCTGCTCGCCACGCTGGGCAACCTGGGCGTGAGCGCGGTGATGCGGCATCACGACTATTACGTGTGCGATGTATGGCAGGGGACGCGCATGTCGGTGACGACTTGGGCGGCGCACGGTCGCGCGTGCCCCGTACCCGACGCGTGAAGGACGAACCGCCCGCCGGGGTCGCACGTCTGCTCAAGCGTCGTGCCCGCCGCGTCCCGGCCACTTGGGTCATGGGCCACGACGCGTCCCTGGCGCTCGTCCCCAGGCTCGTCGCGCGGTTGATCTCCGCCTACGAGCGCGCACCGGCACGCCATGTGCTCGATGTCCTCGATCTGGACATCTGGGCGATCGACGGCCCGTTGCTCTGGCTCGCGCGCCGCCTCACCTTCGCGATCGCGGGGCGGCCGCGCGGCGACGACGATCCCACACTCGACATCTGCGTTCCCGGATCGGGATGGCGCGGCTCGCTGCTGGTGTTGGCGATCTGGGCTGCGCTTATCGCTGGTGCACTCTGGCTGTTGCAGCGCTGGCCGGATCAGCGCTGAGAGACGCCCGGGTCAGCGGGCCGGCCGCATCGCACGCAGCGACCGCGTCGATATCCACGCCATCATCAGGCAGGAAAAGACCAGCGCGCCCCCGACTATCAGCGACAGCGCCGGCCCCGCCGGATCGGTCCCGGGCATCCGCCCGTCGAGCCTCTGCCGCCGAAACACCAGTGCGTCGCGTGCCGGTTCGAAGCCATGCTGGCGCATTCGCGCACGCATCCAGGCCGGCAGGCGCGCGGCGGACAGCGTGCCGTCGAGCGGGGGCACCGGGGGATCGGCCTCGATCCCCTCGCTGCTTTGGGGATAGCTTGCCAACATGACGACCGCGACGGGATCTGTTCGCACCTGTCGGGGCGCGTACAGCGGCAGATAATAATCCTCGTACGCGCTGGTCCGCATCCGCCAACTCCGCCGCCAGGCTCGATCGTAGCCGGGCTCGGCATCCACCAGCCGAACAGGGCTGGGCAGGTCCGCCACGCGTGACCGCGTGATCTCGGCCAGCGTCACCCGCGGCAGCGGCCGACCCGCATCCGCGGGCGCCTGTCCGGTGAGCCGATAGCCCACGATGGCAGCCATCGCTACGCCGGCCGCGGCGACGAGCGCGATCCGCCGGCCACGTCGCAGCGTTCGCCTGCGCGCATCCGACGAGGGCAGCCGCGTTTTCCAATTCGGATTGCGTTTCGGATCGATCGCATCCTGCATGCCGCACAGGAAGGCGCGTTCGGGGCGTCTCGGGATACGCCCCAGCACCGCGATCGGCAGCCATAGCGTCAGCGCGACCACCGGCAGCCCCGCAAGAACGATGCTGTCGCGCTCGAACAGGCGATCGACCAGCCCCTGGCTCCACGCGAACGGCCCCACCTCGAAGATCGCGCCCCCGATCAGCGTCGACACGCTCACCGCGATGCCGAGATAGAGCGCCCAGGCGCCAAGCCGCGCGCGCGATGGATCGAGCGGGTCGCCCGGCATCGCGTCGCGCGAGGCCGCCGATCGCTTCCCGTCGATCACAGGCTTGGTGCCAGAACGCATGATCGTCGCGCCGAACGCACTGTCCTATCGCGGGATCGGCTCACCGGCCTGGACCAGCAGGACGATCGAGACGATCGATATTAGGATCAACAGCCCATAGATCCCGCCACTTATCCAGCCCGCTATCCGCGAGCCGCCGCTGGCCTGCGCGATGTCTTGCGGATCGATCGTGCCGTCGCGCCGTCGCGCCTTGGCCAAGGCGCCGATCGCATGCTGGACATAGACACGGTACGCCATCAGCCCCAGCGCGATCCCGATCGGCAGGCCCGCCCGCGCCGCGCCCGGGATCAGCGAGATCGCGACCATCGCCGCGACGATCACGCCTGCGATCACTCACATCTTGCGATACAGGAACCAGACCGGCCCGAACAGGAACGCGGGCACGCTGAAACCGCCGCCGAACAGCCGGAATTTCAGTTTGCCCCCAGCGGCATCCGCCTGAAGCGTGTCGTACACGGCCATGAACTTGTGTGCGTTCGGACCGAAAACCCGCTCCAGTTCCGCGCGGCGCGCGGCCCGGTCCGGGTCCAGCAGGAAAGCCTGGTATGCGTTGGCAGCCATGATCGCGTTCTCCGGTACGTCGCTGAAGGTCCCTGAAAGTTACTGACTCCACGGGCGACTGCGGCATCGCCGGCAATAGAGCGTGATACGCGCGCGACCCGGACGATCGAGCAAACCGTTACCCGTGCGATCAACCTGCCAGCGGCCGCTGCCCCCACCGACAAACCGCACCCGGCCCCGCGCCACGCAAGGCGATTCGGGCAGCGTCATGTGGACGTCATGCGGGTCCGCGCTGCCCGCATGCGCGAGGAACCAGCGGATATCGGCCGGCGTCGGGCGGAAGCCGGCGCAACGCGGCTCGCCATCGGTCTCCTGCCAGCGCGCGATGCCGTCACGCTCGATCTGCACCGCGGTGACCCTCGGCAACCGTGTGGGGCACAAGCGGGGCTGGAACTCGCCACCCGGCGTACAGCCGGTCATCGCCCAAAGCATGACAGCCAGTCCGAACATCATCCGCCTCTTTCAGTCGCTGCGTCCGGGGGTGGTGGGCCGTTGCAGCCGACGGCGCGCGGCGTGCGTTTCGCGGGATCGTAGACAAGGCCGATGACCGAACACCCGCCGTGGTCGATCATCGGCAAGTCGTCGATGCTTCGTACCCATCGCCGCGTCCCGTGCGGCCATTCCGGCGGAGGCAGCCCGACGTAAACGCCTGTGACCTCGCCACCGGGCCCGTTGGCGTAGAAGCGCGCATAGCGATCGAGCGGCTGCGCGCCCGGCGGCAGCACGACCCGCCGTCCGATCGCGTCCATGATCGCGCGCCGGTCCGGCCTCGCGGGTTCACGCCGCGACGCCCCGTCCGCCGCCGCCTCCCGCCGATCCGGCGCTGACTGCGTATCGCACGCTGACGGCACGGTCAGCGCCGAGCGCATCGCGTCAGAAGCGCCGCGCGGGAAAGCTGCTGAAATATTCGCGGCGGCAGGTGCCATCGGCCAGGCTGGCGCCTGATCCGGACCAGCCCATCATCGCGGCCTCGCTCACCGTGCCGCGGGTGAGCGACAGCTTGAGTTCGGTATCGGGAGGCCCGCCGATCGCGGCGCGGCTGTCGGAGATGAGGATCTCGTCGGCGGTGATCGAGCTGATCTGCGCGGGCGCCTTGCATGCGCCGCAGCACCAGCACTTGGCATCGAGATCGATCCGGGACCGCTCGGTCCATGCGGTGGCTGGCACGCCGGTGCGCTTCTGCTCCTTGCCCTTGCAGACGAGATCGAACTGGTTCGACGATGCCGCGACCGCAGGCGAGGTCAGGACGATCGCACCAAGCAAGGCGATGGTGAAGGCAGGCTTGGATATGGGATCCCCGACAGAATTGACCCGGCAGATGGTGCCAGTCCATCGCCGCTCCGACAATCCGGTTCTTTCAGGCATCGCGCGGGATCTGGCCGGACGGATCAACTGCCCTCTCGCACGAGCGCGCGCCGGTCGACCTTGCCGATCGCGGTCAGTGGCAGCGCAGCGCGGATCACGAGGCGGCGCGGCCGCTGGTGACGCGCAACCCGGGGGGTCAGCCATGCCAGCAGGTCGTCCGCGTCCAGCACCCGATCCGCGCACGGTACCACGAAGGCGAGGAGCCGCTGGCCGTATTCGGCGTCCGCCACCCCCACCGCCACCGCGTCCGCGACATCGGGATGCGTGAGCAGCACCAATTCGACGTCCGAGGGCGCGACGTTCTCGCCGCCCGAGACGATCATGTCGTCGACCCGACCATGCAGGAACATCCGGCCCCCGCGGTCGCGGCTGGCCCGATCCCCCGTCGCGATCCAGTCGCGCGGCGCGATCGAGGCGCGATTGCGGACATGGAGTTCGCCTACCTCGCCCGACGCGATCGGCGCACCGTCCGCGCCGCGAACCGCAATCTCGGCACCCCAGACCGGCCGACCGATCGTGTCGGGCACGCTGGCCAGATCGCGCGGCGTGGCGAGCGCGGACAGACCGGCCTCGCTCGTCCCATACAGGTTGAACAGGATTTCGCCGAACCGATCCCGCGTCGCGTTCGCCAGCGTCGATGCGAGCGGCGCACCGCCGGTGACGACGCAGCGCAGCGGCAGTTCGCCGGCCGTGACGTTCAGCAGCCGTTGCAGCATCGTCGGCACCACGACGATCGTATCGATCCCTTCGCTGACGATCAGCGCCGCCGCTTCGGCGGCGTCGAACCGCTGGCGAAGATGGATCGTCCGCCCCAGCGTCATCGCGATCAGCAGCGCGGACAGGCCGAAACCGTGAAACAACGGCACCGCGACATGGACCGAACAGGATTGCTCGAGCGGCAGCGCGGCAATCAGGTGCAGGAACAGTCGCGTCACGCCGGGCGGGCTTGCTGCACGGTTCGCGGCCTTGGGCAGGCCGGTCGTGCCCCCGGTCAGGACGACGATCTCTCCCGATCCTCGCCGCCGAAGTCGAATCCCCACCCGCAGCGGCATTCGTAACAGATCGGTCGGATCGCAAACCGTGCACCCGCCAGGCAACGGCACGTCCGTCGCTCCGCCGGGCGCCAGGACGAACGCCACTGCGTGTCGATCGAGCAATGGCCCGATCCGGTCCGCGGGCAGATGCGGATTGAGCAGGATCGTGCGCGCGCCCAGTCGCGACGCGGCGAGCAGGCACCGCA
This sequence comes from Sphingomonas sp. PP-CE-3G-477, assembly GCF_003050745.1. Classification (GTDB taxonomy): domain Bacteria; phylum Pseudomonadota; class Alphaproteobacteria; order Sphingomonadales; family Sphingomonadaceae; genus Sphingomonas. The sequence continues at coordinate 25,655 of NZ_QAOF01000013.1, forward strand.
CCAGCGCGACGCTGTTCGCGCCCAGGATGCCGACCGGCTGTCCCCGCTGAATGCCGTGCTCCTGCTGCAAGACCACGGCGAGCCGATCCGCCTGATCGGCAAGATCACGCAGCGCGACGCGCTCGTCCTCACCCACTAGCATGGCCCCCGCCTGCGCCCCGCCGAACCGGGTCAGCGCGACGAGGCTCGTGCCCGACGCGCGCATCGCGGCGGCAAGGGCGAACAACGCGCGCGGACGCAACAGGCCGGAGCGGAGTACCCGCCCCAGGATCCAGCGCCGCGACGGCCCGTCCCGCATCAGCGCGGCTCGCGACGTTGCCGCCGTTCCGCGAGGACCTCCCACGGCGTCCGCGACAGCGACGAGGCGAACTGTACGGGCGGCAGCCACCACGGCGCCCACCGACGCCGGCGGGTCAGCATCGCGGCGACGATGTGCCGGGCGGCCTGTTCGGGCTCCATCGCGGGTACGTCGTCATAGGACCTGGTCGGCGCGATCATCCGCGTGCGCACCAGCGGCAGATACACAGACGTCACCGCCACGCCGCGTGCGCGCAGTTCGGGCGCGGCGCTGCGCAGCCACTGGTCGAACGCCGTCTTGGACGCCTGGTACGCAGCCCAGTTGGGCGCGGGCTGGAGCAGGACGTTGACCGCGGACACGTTCACGATCTGCCCGCCCCGCTCGATCAATCCGGGGATGGCGGCGAGCGCGAGGCGGGTCGGGGAAAGGAAGTTGATGTTCGCCGTCCGCGTGACGTCGTGGAAGCGATCGAGCGATTGCAGGAGTGGACGCCGGATCGACTTGCCTGCGTTGCTGACGACGATGTCGGGCGCGAGATCTGGCAGACCGCGGGCCAGTCGGTCGACCGCGTCGGCGTCGTTCAGGTCGCAGGACAGCGCGAGCGCGGTGCCGCCCGCGTCTGCGATCTCGCTGGCGATCGCTTCCAGCCGGGACGTCGTTCGCGCGACCAGCAGCACGCGGGCTCCCGCGGCCCCTGCCAGCCGAGCGACCTGCTCGCCGATGCCGAAGCTGGCGCCGGTGACCAGAATCGTCCGCCCCGCCAGCGTCTGCCGCAACGCCGCGGTGTCGACCGCGGCGGTTGGAAAGAGCAGTCGTTCGAGCAGGGTGGGCACCGCCATGCGCGCGAGCATGGCCATGTCGGCGCGCAAGTAAAGCGGGGTGGATCAGCCGGTACCATCCGACCCGGCAAAGCGGATCGGCGGCGTATCCGGCAGATAGAGGCCGTAATATTCCCCCGCGCGTTGTTCGGGATGCGCGATGAAGTCCACATAGGGTGCGCTGCAATGTGGGCAACGAAAGGCATTGCGCCAGGCGAACCGGGTGCCGTCCGGCGCGGCGGGCAGGCGCGCCTCAAGCGCCGCCAGCGCTACGGGCTCCGGATCGGACAGCGGGACGGGCGCGCCCTCGATCGCACCGTCGACGATCAGCGTGTAGCGCCCGGACTCCGAGTAGAAATAGCCGCTCTGCGCAAAGCCGGCATGGAACGAGCGCGCGACGAACGTGCGGGCGCACTGGTCGCACTCGCACGACAGCAGGATGTTGCCCGGCGTCACGAGCCCGGAAAAATGCAGGCCGCGCGCGAACAGCCCACGTCCCGCCAGGTCGATCGGGGCGCCGCCGGCAAGGACGAAGGGCTGGAAGCGTATGCCGATCTCGTCGTCTTCGATCACCGCGCCCGCTGTATGTTCGGGTTTCGTTGTCGCTACGGCATCGGCTTGGCAGCCGAGGTTCGGGTGGACGCGGACGTTCAGGTGCAACCACCCGCGGTAGGCGGGCGCGTGATGGCGGTGGACGACGCCGGCAGCATCTTCGAACTCGATCGTGGCCGCGCCATCGATTGCGAAATCGCGCTCGATCTCGCACGGCACGTCGCCCGCATCGACCATGGCCACCTCGACGCCGTCGACGCGAACGACCAGCAGCTTGCGCTCGTCCCGCACAGGCGACGGCGGGGCCGCTCGACGTCCGGGGATCAGATCTCGAAACCGCATCACTCTCCCTTTCCGATCGACCCGGCGATCGACGCTTGTCGCCTATTGCCGTGATCGGAACAGCGTCGGCCATTCCCCCGCCGCCATCCCCCCGCACGCATTCTGCAAGGTCATCTCGGCAAGCCGGAACGCGCCGCCATCCCAGATCCAGCTCGCGCTCATGCCGCAATCCGCCAGGCCGCGGCCCTTGGCCAACATCGCCAGCATGCCCGTCTTGGGATCGAAGTCCGCTTCGGTGAACAGGTCCGTCGTCGCGGCATCGGGGCTCGCCCCCAGATAGGGCGTCGGCGCGACGACCCGCTGTTGCGCGGGCCCGCCGCGTTGCGCGACGAAGGCGACCGACGATCCCTGATAGGCCCCCATGAGGCAAGGCACGAACACCAGCGCGCGGCGATCGTCGAGCGCGAACGCCTCCGCGGTCAGCGACCCCGTGCCGCCGGTGCAGTCCTCCCGCACGAGCACCGCGCGCTGCGCCTTGCGGACCGCCGCGATCAGGCGTTGCGCCTCGCCCGCGCCCAGCCGCGCGGTGACGGTTCGGATCGGGATATGCGGAACGGGCGGCGCGGGTGGCACGCGCATGGCCGGCATCGGGCCGGATCGCGCCAGCGCGGTCGTGCCCCCGATGCGACCCTGTCGCTCGTCGATCCGGAGCAAGGCGGCCGACAGACCCGCAAGCGGCACGGCCGCGTTCTTGCCGAGCATCAGGCGGGTGCCCTGCCGCAACCGGTTCAGCAGCGCGCGGACGTCGGCGGGGCGCTTGCTGGTCAGCGTGGCCCCGTCCGTGCCGCTCTCCAGGGTCCAGCCGGCCGGCGCCAGCGCTATCGGCGCGCCGTCGACAGCCAGGTCCCGGATGTCGAACCGGCTCTCCGCCGCGATCGATACCGAAAGCGCGCCTTGGGGCCCCGCACCTTGCGTGACGACGATCTCGGCACGCGTCGCGCCTTCGTCGAAGCCCTTGGCCACGCAGGTCAGCGTGTTGTCGCAGGCGACGAGCCAGGACTTGTACGTATCATAGGACTGAACCGGACCCGCCGCCGATGCGGGAGCGGCCGCGATGGCCAGCCAGGCCGCGGCAAGAAAACGAAGCATTCGAACGACGCCCCTTTGAATACCACAGGACCGCGAATCCGATCCTGCTCGCGCGATCATGAACCGTCAGCGCCCGGAGCCATAGTCATTCTGACCCGCCGCCCGCTCCGCGATGGTCTGCCGCGCGTGACAGGCGTGGAAATAGCGCGCGACGAGGTGCGGCACTTCGTCGCGGGTCATCCCGACGGGCGGCGGTACGGCCAAGGTGATGGTCCGTCGCTTGCAATCGCGCGTCATGCGCCGCCCCGGCGGGCGTCCTGGAAACGGCGCGCCGGGCGCGATCTCGATCACCATCCTCGTCGGGGCGGGCCCGGTCGAGAGGTTCATCTCCTCGATCTCGTCCCACCCGATCGACCGGTCGAGACCTGCGATCGCCATCGCGTCGGGCCCAAGGATCAGGAACGGCGCCCGGCCGCGGCTGAAGGCAAAGAGTGCCAACGGGATGTAACTCAGGCCGCACGCGCCGGCCGTCCCTACGCAAATCCATCGATACGGCGTGGGGATACCCGCAATGGGATACAGGGCGAACGCCAGTGCGACGAGGAAGAAGACGCCCGACGCGTACATCAGAAAACGCCCGCGCGGCGCGCTGTTCTCGTACAGCGCCACCGGATCCGGGCCGACCGCGCCCGCCGTGTCCACCAGGTCCGCTTCGAAGGCACGTGTTTCGACACGCGCCGCGGCAAGGAAATCCCAGGTCAGGCGCTCGCACACCCGCCGCGGTTCGGCGAACAGCGTATCGAGCCGCGCCAGCGCGTCGGCAGGCGGTGGCGCGACCGCCGCGACAAGGTCGGCCAGTGTCGGCACGATCCCGAGTGCCGCGAGCCGCTGGTGCGTGGTCGGGTGGCTGTCGGTCGGGCGCGGCCCTTCCTCCGCGTCATCGATCGCGCCCGCCAGCTCGCCGGCCAGCGCATGATCGACGACCGCCGCGACGATGTCCCCCGGCGTGGTCTCGGGCCGGTCGAAGGCGTGTGCCAGCACGCCCTGCGTCAGCGCCCTGACCGGGCCGACGCGCAGGAGTGCCCGGGCGGCGGCATCGGCCGAACACACCTGCAGGCTTGCCGCATCCGCGGCCAGTTCGCGCACCCGGCTCCAGTGCTGAACGGCATGGTCGAACCGCTCCATCACGAACAGGATCAGCCGCACCGCCGGGACGATCAGCAGCGACAGCGTGCCCTGGCGGGTGACGCCTGCGCGCACGATTGCGTCCTGCGATCGCTGCACGCCCGCATAGATCGGCATGAAGCGCCGGCTGTAGTCGAGGTCGCCGCCGGCGAAATGCGCCAGTTCGTGCGCGACGATCGCGCTCGTCTCGTCGGCGCGCAGCAGCGGCAGGCTGGTCATCGGGAGATACAGCGTGCGCCCCTCGATCCTGTGGTCGCCCGGCTGGAGCCCGATCGCGGCGTCGGAGACGAAGAAGCCCGGCGACAGTCCGACCACCACCGCATCCACTTGCGAAACGCCGAGCCGCGTCGCGAGCCCGTCGACCAGCCGCCACAGCCCCGGTGCCGCCTCGCGCGACAACGACCGCCCGGCAAGCGTGAAGGGCACAGGATCGAACAGGCCACCCAACCGTCGCAGCCGTGCGACGGTCTTTATCGCGGTCCACAGGCTCGCCCCGATCGCGAGCGCGACCATCATGAACAGATAGGGCCGGAACGCGGCATAGTGGGTATTCGGGATTTCGAACGCCTCGAAGCCGACCGCCGCCCAGAACGCCGCCGCGCCGAGCAGGACCTGCGCGGCCATCAACGGCGGGAGCGAGCGGCGGATCGCGTCGAACCCGCGAATGAGCATCTCGCGCGAGCGGCGCGCGGCGCGGGCCAGCACGATCGTCGCGCCCAGCGCGAGCGCGGAGAGCGCGGCGAGAAGCCCTGCGCACGCCATCGTCACCGGCGGCAGCACGCGTCGCACGCGGGCCAGCACGATGTCGCGATCCAGCGCAGCGCATTCCTCGCGCGCCTGCGCCAAGGCCAGCTCGCCGCCATAGAGCTGGCCGTCGCGCGCGAACTGCGCGGCGAAATCGGGCATGGCGCTCGTCGGGGCGGGTCGCGCCGCCAGCGCCACGACGGCGCGCTCGACCTGCGCCTTGCGGGCGACGAGCGCCGCTTCGGCTGGCCCCGCACGCTGCCACTCCCACACGCCGAGTGCGACCAGGAGCAACGGCAGCAGCACCGTCGTCACGAGGAGGCTGCGCATCGAGCGGTTGGGATCCTGCTCGCCCACTATCGTCGTCATCGCTTGCGCGCGTAGAAGCCCGAGAAGCTCACATTCACGCCGCCGCATCCCATGTTGTCGCGCACCAGCAGATAGGGGCCACGCCGGATCATCCTGATCCTGCACGAGAATTCTTCGCCCTTGTCATAGGGCAGCATGCGCCCGTCCTCGCCCTCGGCAAAGGCGAGCACGCCGTCGACCGGGCACGCGGTGCCGTTCACCTCGCCGGTGTGGACGCCGCCGATCGCCGCGCGTGCCGGATCGCCCGCACCCCAGGTCGCGTCGCCGGACACCTTCAGCGCGCCGCCGGGCGCCGTAGTGATCGTCAAATCCTGTTCGGGCGCGACCCAATGCCCCGCCCAGTCGCCCGGGCGCTGCGCCGCCGGGGGCAGCAGCGACAGCGCGGCGACGGGCAGCCAGTCGATGGTTCCGCTCCCGCGCGGCCCCTGGAAGCCCGCGCAGACGAACGCGCCCTGCCGGTGCCCGACCAGCACGACATCACCGGGCACGACGAACGACCGCAGCCGGCAGGCCGCGTCCGCGCCGGGACATCCGGGCCGGAGCACTTGATCCTGAATAAAATGAACGCGCGGCGTGCCGGGCTTGACCACCGCGACACGCACATCGGCCCGGACAAGGTCGCTCCACACACACCCCGCCGACGCCGTGGCGGGCCATGCCAGCATGCCGCCGAGCGCGGCCGGTATCTAGGCAACCCGCCGGGTCCGCCGGCTGACAAGGGGCTTTGCGCGGTCGACCATCTGCCTTGCACCTTTCCCGATCTGTCGTCCGTCGGACGGGCATGGCGCCCGGCCCGACCTTAGGCACAACTTCGTCTGGACGGAACCGGGTCGGCGTCTCCGTACGCACCAATCGATCGCGTCGGATCTCAAGGCACCGCAATGAAATGCGACCGCGTGGCCACGGTTCGAGCGGGTGTCGTGTGGATGCGTCGAGCGACGCTTTGCCTGCTTCAGGCGAAACCGCCGCTTCGCCCGCGATTCTCCGCCTCGGCGAGACAGGGTCAGAAGGGAAGCCAGGAAGGCCGGCGCGCGATGAACCCGATGTCGCGGGGCTCCTGCGGCATCGGCACGCGCAGTGTCACCGTGCTCCCTGCCGCGAGGGCGGTCGTGTTCGAAAAGGGGCTGAGCTGCACGTCGACACTGCGTCTGGCACCGGCCGGCAGCTCCAACCCGCCCTCGATTGCGCCGTCGCGGTCCCGCTGAAGAACGACGCGGGCGTCGTCGTTGTCCGTGCGCGCGTCCATGAGATCGGTGTCCGTCACGTCGGCCGCGGACATCACCACCGCCTGCCCCGCCGGACCGGTCATCGTCAGCGTGCCGAGCCCGATGCGGACCGCAGTACGACCGCGATTGTCATAGGCCAGCATGGCCGACTGTCCCCCGCTGTCCGACCAGCGGGCAGTGACCTGCACGGACACCGCGCCCGCCCGAACCGTAGCGGCACGGTCACCCTCGGCGTCCTTTGACAGCTGCACGCCCGGTGCTTCGAGCGCCTCCAGCGGACCGCCCGTGCTTCGACCGCACGCGGACAGAAGCAGCGCGGCCATTGCGAGCGAACGGATCATCCTGCGCACGCCGGCCTGGCGGCGGCCATCGGCGCAATGCCTAGTCCGCAACCGCGACCTCGATACTCGTGCCTGTCTCGTCGACCGGATATATCGATGCACTGAAATTGCCTTCGACATAAAGCACTTGTCCGCCGGGCATGTCGGCGACGAACCTGCGTTGATACTGGTCGAGCCTGCCCCAGCGACCCAGCGCGTCGAGCGCGGAGCGGCTGACCATCCTTGCGGTGACGGACGCGCACGGCTCTTCCCAGAAGACATCCTCGGGCTCGCGGCCTGCATAGACGAAGTCGACGTCACACACCTGCGCGCCGTCGCTCAGGGTGCGGTCGTGCTTGCTCAGGACCTTTGAGGCCGTGTGTTCGGTGGAGCTTCTCGGGGCAGGCGCGGGAACGCCGGTCGGGCGGAGACCGGCGGCGGAATTCCCCGGTTCGTTCGCGGAAGCCACCGCCGTGGGTTCTGGTGTGGAAGAGGTATCGGAACAAGCGGCCTGTGCCATGAGGCATAGTGAAGCCAGAAGCGCCCGTACGCGGCAACGCGGAATACGCGCGCAGGCGTGGATCAATCGACGGTCTGCAACCACGGGCCTGCCTCGCTCCGCACCCGGATGTGCGACTGTCACGCGGAGCAGCGCGAAGGGCAACACGAGCAACGATCGCATCTCGCCTTACCCGGGCAGCGCCGAGAGCGCCTTCCTCACCACGTCGAGGCTGTCGGCCGCGCCCTGCACGTCGCTCGACCCTTCCGCGGTCGTGCCGGCCAGGTTGATCCCCACGAGCTTGCCCGCGGCATCGACGACGGGCGCGCCGGAGGTCGCCTGCAGCTCGATCCGCTTGTCGTCGAACGCATAGATCAGCGCGCCCTGCTCATGCCCCACCACGGTCGCACGGTGGAGCAGTACCGCGGGGTCGCCGCCCTTGATCTGCGCGACCAGCCACACCTTGCTGCCGGTCGCGGGCTCTTTTTCGGCAAGCGTCAGCCCCGGCGATCCGGCCGCCTTCCCGGCAAGCGGGAACGCCGCGATATCCCGGTATTCGGCGGTCGAGGTGGCGGAGACCGGGTGCGCGCCGTCGATGGCAAGCGCAGCGCCCGTCGTCCACTCGGCCTTGCCCTTCACTTGGCGGCATCGCACGGCGGTCGCGCGGGTCGGCATGTCCTGCCAGCGTATCTCCTCGTCCAGCCCGCCCATCTCCCCGAACAAATGATGCGCGGTCACCAGCAGCGGCCGCGGGCCATCGACGACGAACGCGGTGCCCGCCTCGTAGGCCGTGCCATCCACGGTCAGCTCGGGGCGGCAGATCGCGGCCTGCGCGGCGATCGCGCCTTCGAGCGGCACGTCGCTGCCGCGCGGCGCACAGGATGCTAGCCCCCACAAGGAGGCCGACAAAGCCGCCACCCGCCACGTCGCCGTCGTCATGCGCATTCGCCCCCGCCCGTTCGTTCGATCGCGAAGCCCGGTCCGCGCCCATGACGGCTATAGCAAGCCCGACAGTGTCGAACAAACTCCCGTCATACTGGCCATGGCGACATGCCCCCCGCCGGTGCCCGGTCCGCTACGAGCCGGTTGGCGCCACGTCGCGCCAGGGCGAGCCCGGACGGACATAGAGCGCGCTCAGCGTCGGATGGTTGTGCGCCATGACGGCAGCGGGGTCGCCCCGCAGCGTGGTCACGCGGTGGCGAACGAAGCCCGGGCGGATCGCCACCACCGCATTGTCCGCCTCGATCGTCCAGCCCCACGCATCGCTCGGCATCGGCAGATAGCTCGACGCCGCAACCCTCGCGGAGATGTCGGCCAGCGTATCGGCGGCAGTCACCGCGAACGTATCGTCGTGGGGTGAATCGATGTCGTCCGCCAGGCAGACGCTGTCCCGTGTCATAGTGATCGTCAACGGCCGCGCCGCGGCGTTGCCGGCTGCCCTCCAGCGTCGCAGCGCAAGCCACGTCGCCGGGATCGCCGCCATCGCCAGCGCTCCGGCGATCAGGGCAAGCGCTGCAGGATCGCTGAACATCGTGTCGCCCCTTTGGACGGTCACCCGACCCTGCCGGCAAGGTTCAGGGCGACGCAAGGTTCGGCGGGCCGAACTGCGGTCTGTTGTTCCATTGTATTCGCAACGACGCCACGGAGCGATGCGCATCCGGGCCGGTGGGCCTCGCCTGCGGATTGCAGATGGGCAGGCCGTTCAAAGCCTTTGCGCGTTTCGTCGTGCGCGCTAGACCCACACCATGCCCGTTCGAACCATCCGCCCCGCGCGCGCCACCCTCCCCGCCCTGATACTGGCGATCGGTCTCGTCGGATGCAGCCGGGAAGCGCCCGACCCGCGCGGCCTGCTCGCCGGGGAGACGCTGTTGACGGTGTCCGGCACCGGCCGGCCCGAAGCGGTGCCGGATCAGGCGTTGTTCACCGCCGGCCTGTCGAGCATCGCCCCCAGCGCCGAAGCGGCGAGCGCGCGCAACGGCGCGACGATGAACCGCATCACGGCGGCCCTTGCTAAGTTGAACGTTCCGGCGCGCGACATCCAGACGCGCAACCTCTCGCTCGCCCGGATCGATTACGGCCGCAGCCGCAGCCAGTTCGAAGCCAGCAACAGCGTCGCCGTGCGGGTCCGCGACGTCAGCAAGGTGGGCGCCGCGATCGCGGCGGCCACGGCCGCCAACATCCTGTCCGGCCCGGACCTCACCGTGACGAACCCCGAAAAGGCGAACCTGGGCGCATATGGCGTGGCCTACAAGGCGGCGCGCGCGAAGGCGGAGAGCTATGCCGGGGCCGCCGGCCTGCGCATCGTGCGCGTCCTGTCGATCCGGGACGGCGGCGATGGCGGCACCATGGCGCCGATGGGTCAGGCGGAACGTCGCGCGGACATGGCATTCAGCTCGGAACCCGCCGCGCCACCGGTGATGGCAGGGACCAACGCCAACGTGGTCACCACCAGCGTGGACTTCGTGCTGGCGCCGCGGTGATCCGCGCGTGCGGGCGTTGCGATATCTAGCGGTAGCGGCCGCGCCCCTGCTCGTGGTCCTGTTGACGGGCTGCGGCGGGGTGGCGGAGCGCGAAACGCTGGACGTGCGGTCCAGGGGTGCGCAGCAGGCGATCGGACTGACGCTACCCGCCAATGCCAGGGTCACGTTCGCCAACCGGATGCGGGGTCTGGACGATGCAGCGCAGGTCATCGCGGTGATGCCGGTCGCCGACTGGCGGGACCTGGAGCGTCGGATCCTGGCGACGATACCCGATACCGCCCCGCCGACGCGCGAAGCCGCCGCGCATCTCGGCACCGATCACGACGAGTGGACGCCGGGCAGTCAGCCGCATCTCACCGCCCGCCAGCTTCCCTGGCGGGGCGGCGTGGAATCGCTGACCATCGGCGCCGCGCCTGCCGGACCTGGCATGGTGAGGGTCTTCATCTTCTGGTTCCAGACCTGAGCCGTGTCAGCACCGCCCGCACCAGCAGGATCAGTGGAAAGGTCACCGGCGTCAGCCAGCCTGCAACCTCCAGCGCCAGGACGAACCGATACCGCCATTCCATGTACTCGATCGAGCCATTGTCCTCGAAATAGGGATCGATGCTGATAAGGGTCAGCGCGGCGACATAGGCGATGCCGACGGCAAGCAGCATGGCCGCGGCGATCGATCGTCGGGTTTTGAACCAGGCAATCAGCGCCATCAGGGTGACAGGCAGGAGCAGCATTACCATCATGGCTCACGCTCCGTCTTGCATATTGTTTGTATCACGCCCGTGGTGGTTGTCGATGCCGCCCGGCCGCCGCGATCGCCAAGACGGGCATGATCTCGTCCCGGAGCCGCCGCGATGAAGCCCGGGCCGATTCTCGGTTTCGTCATGGACCTGTTCGGTCTGCGGCCCGATCCCTACCCCGATGGGTTCGGCCAGAGCGCGATCGAAGATGCTCGCTATTATCTGCGTTCGCGCCAGTGCCGGAAAATGCAGGTAGAATGGCGGCGCCCGCTGCCGGAGGATCGAGAGGCGTGGGACACGCATCCCCTGGTCAGCCGCTTCGCCGACGATCTCCTCGCGCTCGCCGATGTCGACGGCCGCGCGTGGATCGTGAAGGACCGGATGTGGTCCGGGTGGCCCGATCCCCCCGAATACGCCTTCTTCGTGATGGAGGGCGACACGGTCTGGGCGGTCGCCGACTTCGATCGCTGGCCCACGAACTGGTTCCTGCCACCGATTGCGACATGAGGTCGGACCCGTGCGACCGGCCCAGAATTTCTGACCCGGCAGGCCGCTGAAATCCTCGCGCACGCACTTGCCTTCGGCAATTCCGAAGGTGGATTCCGACCAGCCTACGGCGACGGCTTCGCGAATCGTCCCGTTCATACGGGAAAGCGTCAGCTGTACGTCAGACGGCCCGCCGGTATTGGCGCGGCTGTCGTATATGGAGATTTCGTCGGGCGTGTCTGGCCAATCTATCCGGCGACCTTGCACGCGCCCCGGCACCAGCGCCTGTTCACGAGATCGAAACGCAACCGCTCCTTCCAGACGATTGCAGGCTTGCCGGTCGCGATCTGCTGCTGCCCGGTGCACACCAGGTCGAACAGATCGCGGTTGGCCGCATGGACGGTCTACGACACCGCACAGACCGCGATGACGAACATCAACTTACGAATGAATAGTCCCCGTTCACGTCTTGTCGTGCGATTACAGATTCTCCTGCAGCCAACGGACCACCGTCGAAGGGCTGTGACCACTGTAGGGGACCGTATAGGAGAACACACCGTTCTTCAGCACCATCGACTCCGCGCTGCCGTGAGAAACGGTCACGCTACGGATACCGGTACGCACCGAAGCCCTGCCCTCGTCGCTGCTGCACACGCGCTTCAACGCGTCGGACACGTTGGCAGCATAGGCCCATGGCGGCTGGTTGTTCACGTCGTCCATGGCGCCGGCATAGGTCGTGTAGTCCACCTGAAACGCGATAGGCGTCCCGCATGCATCACTGGCTTCCTTGGCCTCTTCAGCGACCTTGGCGCGATCGCTCGCGAACATTTCCCGCAGCTTGAGGCTTTGCGCACCGACGCTCGTCCCGATCACCGAAAGCAGCGCCGCTACGTACAGGCTAGGCTTCATGAACAGTCCCTCATCGCAAGACGGGATAGGCAGACGCTGCCGGGTTCAACATTCAGGCACCCGCCTTGTTCCGCTCCATCGGACTCGCCAAACCGCACCGGTCGGTCGGTGGTCTGGCGGACACGCAATGCTCCCGGTTCGCCGCATGCAAGCGTGCTGCCCGCGGCTGACGGATTGGCATCGCTGCCGCTCCGTTCTAGCGTTCGGAACGTCTAAGCGAGGAACCAGCGATGATCTCCTGCCTCAAGCTGATCGCGCTCGCCGCGGCGCTGGTTGCGGTGCCCGTGTGGAGTGCGCCACGAGTCGCCGCCGTGCCCGTGCCGGTCGGGGGCGAGCGCGACGGGGACGCATGCGGATCCCTCGCCCGGCCGATCGGACTGAAAGCGCGCGGCGACGGATTCCTGTCGCTCCGCGCCGGCCCGGCCGCCCGCTACCGCGAACTGCTGCGCCTGACCGCGCGGGACGAGATGTTCCTCTGCACGTCCCGGGGCGAGTGGGCGGGCGTGGTGGTGCGGGACCGCGGTGGCAAGGATTGCGGCACCGGTTCGCCCGCGCCGACCCGTCAGACCTATCACGGGCCGTGCCGGTCCGGCTGGGTAGCGCTGCGTTACCTGCAAGTCATTGCGGGCTGATCGCGTGGCCGATGCGGCAAGAACACGGGGCATGCGATCGTCATGGCTGCTCTCGTTTGCGCTGGCGCTGGCGGGCTGCCAGGGCAAGCCCGAACCGCCGGTCGATACGCGCCCCGAATGGACGCGCGCCGCGATCGACGGCATCGCCCCGCTGATGTCGCCGCAGCAGGTGGCGGCGGCGCTGACGCAGCACGGCTACGTCCAGATCCCGTGCACGAGCAAGGACACGCTGCTGGTCGACCCGCTCGACCACGGCGACGACTCGCCGTGTTACCAGGCCCCGGACAGGCCGATGCGGGTCAGCCTGTTCTTCCTCGATCTCATCGAAGGTCGGAGGCTTGCCGTGGTGAACTTCGGCAATCGCTGGGAGAAGGACGAGTCGCCCGCCACCCTCCTTGCCGCAGGCGGTGCGCTCGCCCGGCAGCTCCGCTCCCGTTTCGGCCCTCCGTTCACGTCCAGCAGCAGCCCCGATTTCCAAACCTTCTATTGGCGGCGTCCGGGGGGACAGGCGTCGCTCCCCGACATGGTCAGCACCACCGTCGGCAAGCACTTCGGTCGCAACGTGACGATGACCAGCATGTGGGCCTATGGCCAGCAGCGGCCTCGGCCTTGAGCGCCCAAATCGACGCTGCTTGCTTCGTCCGCGGACGGCTCCACCCGCAGAGAACGAGGGTTGCGGACCCGACCTGCTAGCCCTTGCGCCGGATCCAGCGCAGCGCCGCCCAACTGGCCGGTATGCCCAGCAAGACCATCCAGAATGCCGCGAACATCCCGATCATCAGGTAGACGGCGATCGCCATGCCGCTCGCGTCGATCTCGCTCGGGGCGGCAGGGCCGACGCTGGCGACCCCGACCCGGCCGCCACCAGCGTACCGATCGGAAGTGGCAGATTGGTCGGCGCGACGATCCGGATCGTCCGCCAGTCAGGTCGCATCCTTCTCACCAGCAGCGCGACCGCCGCTATCAGCACCGGATAGCCGATGAAGAACAAGGTCAGCATGGCAAGCCTCTACGCGCGGGGATTGCGATCGGCCGCGCCGACCTCGCGCTCGATCTGCCTGATGATGTGCGCGACCAGCGGCTTGATCGCGGGGGGCAGCCGCTCGTCCATCGTCGCCAGGTCATGATCCCGATCCGCGGCGAGAACCGCGACGCTATCGATCGGCAGCGTGCCCGGGGCGAGATACCAGCGAGTGCCGGTGCCGCTTGCCCGCACCGGCGTGGTGAAGAGCACTTCGTAGGCGCCCCGCCGTGCAATACGATGGGCGGCGGGCACGCCGCGGGAGAAGGCGTCGGAGATCCCCTCCCCCTCGACCTCGGCGACGAACCTGGTCGTCACCGGGAACAGACGTGCGGCAAAGGCTGCGACCTCGAATCGGCCCGACGTCGACCCGAACGACGTCGATCGAATGACGGCCGGACCGGTGTAGCGCGACGTGTCCTTGTCGACCGCGCAGGCCTGCGCGGTCGGCGCGACGATGAGCGTCGATCCGTTGGAGCCGTAGCGGCCGAAGCAGCGCCAGCCGGGGAGCGATCACGCGGGTGCCGTCCGCCATCGCATAATAGGCCAGGCTCGCCGCGTCCTTACCCGGGACCGTCGGCGTCGGAACGGGCCTTGGCGGGCGCTGAGGCCCCTGCTGTCCGTCGGAGGCGCAACCGACGAACGACAGATTGCCCGGCATGGCCGGACCTGCCCAGGCGCCCGGGATCGCCGCGGCGAGCGCCTAGGGCACGATCGATAGCGATCGGGTAACCATCATGCAGGCGCTCCTTCTAGCCTGGACCGCATCATCGATGCCGTCGGATGCGTCTCGCAAGGCCTGCCGCCATATGATCGTCCGGCGTGCGCGGCGGTGGCGGAAGGGCGGGCGTCCTCCATCCGATCAGCATAGCCGATCGCATCGCGCCTGCAAGCGCTCGCCGGAACAGGCGAGCCACCCTCTCGTTCGGCTCCAATGACCAAGGCACCCAAGATCGTCGCAGCGCTCCTATCGCAGCCTCCATGGGGTGCAGCGCACCCGTCCCGGCGCAGGCAGAGGCTGAGGCTCCGCCTTTGCGGCCGCTGATCGCCAGGATCCACGTCTTCGGCGCCCGCATCGGCATGACTCGTGCCGAAGTGCTGGCCCATATGCCGGCGACGGCGGTCCGCGGTGTCCGCTGTACCACGTCCCCATCGGAAGATCCCAAGCTGCTCTTCCTCGAATGCGGCCGCCACAACCTCACCGTCGATTTCACCGCGGCCGGCAAGGTGTGGCAGCTTCGCGGCTCCTACGACTTCACCGACACGCCGCTTCGGATCGGGGACGCGCGAACTGCGCTCATCGACCGATACGGGAAGCCGGCCGCAACGCATCCCGTCGCGGCCTGACCTGGCCGCCCCCGGTACGCCCGCGGCAAAGGCCGATCCTCGTGCGGGCGGCACCACCCTGTTGTCCGCCTCGATCGAGCTACGCGGCAGCCACGGGGGAGCCGCCGCGCCCCTGCCGTCGGTCGATCCGGCTGCCTGCCGATCCGTACCGCGATCCTGGCCGGGCATGCCAGCCATCGCGGCGGGTCGTCAAAGTTCAGGATGCCCGACCGCGGCTTGCGGAACTTGCCCCGCCCTCGGGCAACGGCGCTTACAAGCGCCGCTGAGCGCTCGTGCAGGCGCACACGTCCCGGATCGGTTGGGTGAGGGCAGTGCCGGTCGATCCCATCCGCTGCGCCGTTCGCCGCCCTGGCCGAAAAACGCGGGAGATTCGCGTTCGGCGGAACCGCACCGTCCACTGAGGCTTGATTGCGTTCACAGGTGGAGCAACGATCATGGGTTGGCGCAAGCTGTTCGGCATGGATCATTCGGTGGAGCCCGCCTCGCCACCCGAGCCGGCCGGCACCCGGTTCGCGATCGATCTTAAAAGGATGTTCAATCTCGACCTAACCAGTCGCCTCCACCAGCTGTTCGACGTTCCGCGCGAGCTGCGCGACGCGGAGTGGACCACCGGCTTCTTTGCCAGCGTGTGGAACGCATCGCTGGAGATCCCGGATTTGCCCTTCTTCGAAGGCCCTGATGGTTTCGTCTACTGCCGCTTCCACCTGCCTTGGCCAGATGCGCCGTTTGACAGCAATGCACTGGCCAACCAGGCGCCGGTGCTGGTCGAGCGCGGGTACGGCGCCGCGATCTTCGCGTCGCGCGATGCGACCGAGCCGGAATACGTGCTGCCGATGGGCGTGATCGACTCGCTGCTGCGCTTCGACGGGTGGGACGGCGATCCGCTCGACCGGCAGGACCCGACGCATGCCCCCGACCCCGTGTTCGTGGCAGACGATGGCGATCTCGGCAGACTGGTCGCGACCCGCGATCACGAGGTGCTGATCGGTGCGCCATCCGCAGCGATCCTGCCGCCTTACACCGCACGCGCGCTGCACCACCATCTCACGCGCGGCTGGGGCATCACCGATCCGCGCATCGCCCTGCTGGTCGATCCGAGTGCGGCGACACCGCGCTCGCTCATGCTCGATCGCGGGCCGGAGGATTTTCCGGACGCGGCCCGAATCGAGCCGCAGGTCAGGATGCTGTTCTGGTATCTCCCACCGCACACTTCGGTGGTGCTGCGGCCAGACACGGTCGATCCCGATGAGATGACGCCGCTGCGCACCCTGTTCCCGGCGGTCAACCCGGAGGCCGCGTCGTGATCCAGCACGCGCGATCGGCGTGCCGGCACGCCGCCGGGATCGCGGCGACAGGTCTGTGTCCTGAGGTCCGCATCTGTCGGTGCAGGACAACGGCAATTGCGGCGGCCGGAACGCTCGCTTAATCGGCTTCCACACTCGGAGGCGCCGGATGATGCGGGGATGCCAGGAAGCTCTTCGCACGAGACAGCGATGGTCGGCTTCGGTCATGGCGGCTGCATTGCTGCTGATGGCAGGACAGACCGGTGCCGAGCCGCCCTGCCGTTTCAAGGTGCCGGCTGACCTCGACGCCGCGCCCGCCCGCTGGCTTGGCGAATGCGGCAAGAGGACGGCGGAAGGCCTCGGGATCCTGCGCGCTGGATCCGGAGAGCCTTATGCCTTCTTCGCCGGCCGAATGAAGGGCGGAGTGCCGGTGCACGGCCTGCTGCTGTTGCGGAGCGGCGGCTGGATGGTCCCCGCTTCGATGCGGCGCTGCGCACCGTCCCGCAAGACGGCCTCCACCCCGAACAGGACGACCGCATCTTCGCGGATGCTGAGGCCGCCGCCCGCGCCAGCGCTGCGCGCTTGCGCGGGACGGGCAACGCCGCGTCGGCCGCGTATTACGTGCGGTTGGCGCGGCAGATCGGCGATGGCCGGCCGGAGTAGCGTTTTGAATCTGCGATGATCCGTCACGCCTGGTGCCTACGGCCCCACTCTCGTGGCTTCCATCCGGGCACGACGGTTGCACCATCGAACTGGCGTCCCCGGGGCGGGGGGCTCGGGGTGCTCGCGCAGGCGTACGTGCTTGCCGACGGCATTATGACCCGGCCGGACGTGCGCAGCGAATGGATCTCTGCCGCGACGGTGCAGCGCGAAAAACGGCAACGATCCGCCAGGCGCGATGGGAGGTGCGGTCAGACCTTCGTCCCGGCTGCCGCACGCGTCGTTCGCTGGCTTGTGCTTTCCGGTCGTATCGGGCCGCCGTGCCCACCAACGGTCGCAGACGGGAGGGCACGCGCATGAACCCCAATTCGCGGAGGCTCCTATACAGAGGTTGCGGGCAGGCCCGAGACGCGGCAGTCTGCGGGCATGTCGAGGGTGCACGGGAACATGTCGGGGCGGCCTTACGGCGCGATCGGATGCCTGGTGGTGTTCCTGCTGCCGGCCACTTTGCTGACCGAATGGATGAACGGAAGCCTGACATGGTTCGGCGCCGCCACATCAATCGTCGCCTGCGTGCTTGTCCTAGCGGTACCGCTTTTCCTCGCGAGCCGGCGGGGAAGCGACGACTGAAGACGCGGGTGCAATGGGCATGCCGCTCTTTCATCGTTGGGCGCGCAGATCCACCGGCTGACGCTCGCCGCCACCGCGCGCGCGCAATGCGACGAAAGCGCATGTTTTGCTTGCACACCCGCCTGATCGCACGAAACGGTCCGACGACTGTCACCGACTGGGGCTGTTTCGATGCGATGAAGTGCGACGTAACCGGTGGACAGGCCGCCGACTACGAGGTTACGATACGCTGATCACGTTGCCTGAGACAGAGCCGACCGCCTTGCTGGCCGACGAGCGATATGATGCCGACGCTATCCGCGAGGATCTGCGCCATCGCGGTATCGATGCTGTCATCCCGAGACGCTCAAACCGCGAAAAGCCGATCATTCACAATCGCACTCTCTACAGGGAGCGCAGTGCGCTGCGCGGCGACATTGCCAAACGGTTCAGACTCACCGAAACCTAAGGACCAGGAGACTTGCCATGCAGCACACCGCCGCCCTGCTTGCGACTGCACTGATTGCGACGCCGGCTTCCGCACAGCAGCCAGCCGCCACGCACAAGCCGGCTGCCACCACATGTCACGTCCTGATCGACGATGCGTACCGACCTGCGGGAAAGTGGAGCGGATACCATCCAATAGGCCGCTGGGGCGGATCCTGCCGCGGTGACCTGGCCGACGGGCTCGGTGCCATCCCGGTGCGCACCTCCCAAGGCGATGAAGGCGTCTTTGCAGGGCGAGCCGAAGCAGGGCGACTGCGCTCGGGCATCATCAATATAAATAAGGGCGGGTTCCAGATGATCGCGCCAGAGCAGACCGAAACACCGGAAGGCATCGATCCGGCTGCTTGGGCATCGAACCTCGCCTTCAACAACGCCTTCGCCGGTGCCGCTGAAGCGTCCGCCAGGTACCGCGCCGCCGGGAACACGGCGTCGGCGAACTATTATGCCCGGCTTCGCGCAAAGTTGATTGCGGGACAACCAGAGTGAGGAACACAGTCCTAGCCGCGTTGATGGCGATCGGCGCACCCGCATTCACTACCGAAAATATCGATTGGCTGATCGCCGAGGCCGATCGAACGAATGGTCCCGAACTCAAGTCAATCGAGGAACTGCTAGGAATCCGACTTCATGAGGTGAACCGTAGCAGGTCGTTCGTGACGTCTCGAGGCCGGACAAAACAGGGTTACATGATCGAAATGCGAACCGATATTCCAGGGTCGCATGCGACCGCGGGAGCGCTGCTCCTGGTTGACGGCCTCGACGGCTGCATACGCGTGAACGACATCCGGGCCAAATACGGAAAATTGCGCCTGAAGCAGTCGCCGAGCGGACACTCACTCGACCAGTTCGTCGGTTGGACAATAGACCGACCATGGGGCGAGGTGACATTCGGATTCAACGAACGAATATCGGACTGTCTGTCCAGACTTGCATTCAGCGCGGCCAACCCCAAGTCCTAACATGTGCTGGCCGGACTAAGGCGGCGTGGACGAATTGCAGCCGTTTTGGTGGGCGCTCGCCGCTGTCGCGATCTGGCTGAATTACGATCATAGCCGCGCACTCATTGCCAATGACGTGTTGCGCTCGATGGTGGCGACAGTGCTGCTAATTACGGGCAGCGTTTTGGCAATCATGGTCTATGCTGGTAGCGGGTTATCTCTGGACGCGTGGACACTGACCGCCCCGCACGACCAGGCTACGATCCCGGGCGCAGCAGTTGCGGACGATGCTAAGCCTGGGCGGAAGGCAAATATGGACTGGGACGATATTGCCGAGCAGCTGGAACAGGCCGTTCTAAGCGCGTTTGATGACCTAGCCATCGCTGTGGAAGAACGATGTCTCTATGCGCTGGCCCTCGTTACGGAAGACGGTGCCATGGGCGTGGGTATTGCCGCGAATACAGAAGAGGCCGTCCAAGAGCGTTTTGAAGCCGAGCTTCAGGAGAATGCCGACTTCTCACCACAGGACGGAGCTTGGTTGCGTTGGAGCGTGGGTGAGTGGGAGCATGAAGGATGGCGGGATGACCTGTTCGCCGCAGTCAACCGCCGTCTCACCGCAGAAATAGTGGGAGGCAGGATCGACAATATCGACACCCATCTTGCCCGGCTTGTCGAGGTACTGACGACGGCCCTTACTCGGCTACGCGAAAAACGGGAGATGGAGAGCACGATCCTGTTCGTGACCTTGACCGACAGTGACGAGGCAGAAGTCATCGAGAATGCCTCGGCACAGCGCCTGAACCCCCCGGCGCTCCTTGACCTCTTTCATGCTCGATATGCGTAAGGCCACAGGCGCTATGTTTAACAACCGTGCGGAATGTGTCTCTCTGGGCTTGGCCGTTCGCAATGGGGCAGATCAATGCCGAGAAAAGTGTTTCAGGCCACTCAACGCACACGATATCCCTGTCGGCGCACCGATTCTGCTGCCGTCGTTTCCCGATCGGGAACGCTGATCGAGAAGGCGGTGGCCTCGGACGAAGGCAACCGCCGTGAGTCCGGACGAGTCTTTTCTGCGGTCGTTGAGGGACTGCCGCTATTTGCTGCGGCCCGTCGATCAGAATGGCTGGCGGCGAAACTCCCTGTAGTGAAGCCAGACTTTGCTCGCGAAACCTATCCGTTCCGACGCTACCGAGTGACTGCGCACCGACGGGCCTCGCTGCCGAAGCACGCAACGCACCCTGGTCTACAGCCTCAGGCTCGCCCCCGTGCCGAGCGGGTGGGCAGAACGAGGTGGTCGATGAAGTTGCGCAGCTCCGTCATGCGCTTCGTCTCATCGGGGTCGGTTCCGGCTGAGGGCGAAATGACACCCTAAGCTGCGGTGTCCTTGGGCCAGAGGTATTCGCCGGTGAGCAGGATGTGCGCCCATCCCAGCGGCGAGACATGGGCGAGCAGACGGTCCGGCGTATCCAGCCCTTCGCGACGCCGGGCCTCGACGGCGTGGCTGAGGTGCAGGGTGTTCCAGTAGACGATGATGGCAGTGAGCAGATTTAGGCCCGCTATCCGGTAGTGCTGGCCCTCGGTGGTGCGGTCGCGGATCTCGCCCTGCCGACCGATGCGCAGGGCGTTCTTGAGCGCATGGTGCGCCTCGCCCTTGTTGAGGCCGACCTGCGCGCGGCGCTGCGTGCCGGCATCGAGAATCCATTCGATGATGAACAGCGTCCGCTCGATCCGGCCGACCTCGCGCAGCGCGGCCGCCAGATCGTTCTGGCGCGGATAGGCGGCGAACTTGCGCAGGATGCGGCTCGGCGCGACCACCCCTGCGCTCATGGTGGCGGCGCAGCGGAACAGGTCGCCCCAGTTGGAGACGATCAGCGCCTCACGCGCCTTGCCGCCCACCAGCGGGCGTAGTTTGCTCGGCGTGGCGGCGGGATCGAACACATACAGCCGTTTGGACGGCAGGTCGCGGATGCGCAGCACGAGACGATAGCCGAGCATGGCGCTGATCCCGAACAGATGGTCGGTGAACCCGCCGGTGTCGGCATATTGCTCCTCGATCCGTCTGCCGGCCTCGTTCATCGTCAGCCCGTCGAGCAGATAGGGCGCCTCGCTGACGGTCGCGGGGATGGTCCGCGACGCGAACGGCGCGAAGCGGTCGTTGACATGGGTATAGGCCTTGATGCCGGGATCGTTGCCGTTGCGGGCGTTGACCGTGTTCATCGCCTCGCCCTGTCGCGCGGCAGGGTAGAACTGGCCGTCGGCGGACGCCGTGGTGCCCATGCCCCAGACCCGCGCCATCGGCAGGTCGCCCTGCGCGGCGACCACGGTCGCCAGCGCCTGGTCGATCGCCTCGCTCTCGACATGCCAGCGCGCGAGGCGGGAGAGTTGCCAGTAATCGTGTGTGTTGCAGGCCTCGGCCATCTTGCGCAGGCCGAGATTCAGCCCCTCGGCGAGCAGGACGTTGAGCAGGCCGATCCGGTCGCCGCATGGAATACCGGTGCGCAGATGGGTGAAGGCATCGGTGAAACCGAGTGCGGCATCGACCTCCAGCAGCAGGTCGGTGATGCGGACGGGCGGCAGGCGACGGTACAGGTCGAGGAGCAATTCCTCGATCCCGTCCGGCGGGTCGGCAGTGAGGCGGTCGATGCGCAGCGTGCCGTCCTCGATGCTGCCGTGTGGGATCGTCCCGTTCCGCGCGGCGTGACCGAGCCAGGCGAGGCCATCGGCAAGCCGCACCTTGCGATCCGCCAGCCAGACATACGGGTCCCATGGGACCGCCAATTTCATGGTACGCGCGACCGTCATCGGCACGAGGACATGGCGCAGGTCGCCATAGCGATGCGAGCGGTCGAGCCAGATGTCGCCCGAGCGCAGCGCGTCGCGCAGATGGAACATCACCGCAACCTCGCGGAGACGCGCATCGTCACTGCCCTTCATCCGCAGCTGACTCCGCCATTTGGAATGTGGGCGCAGGAAGTCGTCGGTCACCGGGAGCTCGCCCCTGTCGGCGATGGCGGTCACCGCGTCGAGCAGGGGCCGGGCGACCGGTGCGGCTGCGAGGTTGAGGCAGCGCAGCATGCGCGGCGCATAGCGGCGGAAGCGATGATAGCCCTGATCGACGTGCGCCAGCGGATCGTCGCCCAGCGTGTCGGTCAGCGTCCTGGCCATCGTGACGAGGCGGTCGACTTGGTCCCATCCCGCCGCGCGTGCGACCGCATCGTCCAGCGACGCGCCGTCGCCATGCGCATCGAGCAGCGATCGGCCGAGCATGGCGAACCCGTCCAGCGTCGCCGTGACCGCCCCTCTGGTTTCCGCGGCGCGGGCATCGTATACCTGCTTCGCCTCGCGCCAGGTACGGCCAACGATGCGGTCATGCGTCTCGATCACCGCATCGGCGGTCGCGGCAGCCCACTCGATGGTGCAGACCGCGAGGATGGCGCGACGCCGGTCGGCGTTCAGATCGCGCAGGCCATCGGAGAAATAACGCTCGCCCTGCCGGCGCAACCGGACGACACGGTGCGGCGGTACGCCGGCGAGTAGATCGGCATCGAGGTTCATCGCCTGCAGGAACTCCAACCGGTCAAGCAGCCGGTTCGCCGCAGCCGAATTGTTGCCCGGCTCGATCCGACGCAGCCAGACGAAGCGGCTGATCGCGCCCGGCAGCATCTCGGTCGTCAGTTGGTCGAGCCGTGTGCAGGCGACGCGATCGAGGCGCGCGGCGATCCGCTTCTCGATACCGCGCTCGGCCGCGACCAGCGCGTTGGCGCACAGCCGCTCGATGGTGGTGATCGCCGGCAGGATGGTCATGGTGTCGCGGCAGTAGGCGATGAAGCGCCGGGCGAGATCGTCGTTGGAACGCGCTTGCTCGGCTTGCGTAAGCAGCCAGTCGCGGAACGCCCGTGCCGGTGCGCCCTGACCGGGGAACGTCCTGTACCCGTAGATTCGTCGCAGCACCTCCATGTGCTGCTGGCGGGTCTGACGGCGGACGGCATAGCGGACGAGCGCATGACCAGCGATGCCGAGCTGAGCGCCGAGGAAGGCGGACACCGCGAGCGGGATCACCTCGCCCGGTGCCAGCATCCGGCCGGGATAGCGTAGAGCGCAGAGTTGCAGTGCAAAGCCGATCCGGTTTTCCGGCCGGCGTCGCCGGTCGATCTGTATCAGATCGTCATCCGCCAGGATGTAATGCCGGAGCAGCGACGCCTCGTCAGTCGGCAAGTCCAGCAGCGCTGACCGCTGCCGGGCGCTCAGGATATGGCGTCTCGGCATGCGGCATTGTCCCTGTTGAACAGAAGTCTGTTTTGGACAACACTGACCCCACGCAAATCAAGGCTTTTCAGGGCTGGTTTTCGGGAAGGTTCAATTGGGACAACGCGCCGCCATCTATGCCCGCGTCTCGACTGCCGACCAGTCGTGCGAGCGGCAGCGGCGCGACCTTGCCGGTTTCGCGGAGCGGGGCGGCTATGAGGTGGTCGAGACTTTTCGCGAAACCGCCTCCGGCATGAAGGCCAACCGCTCGGCACGCGGCGAAGTGATGAAGCTGGCCCAGGCACGTCACATCGATGCGATCCTAGTCACCGAACTCAGCCGCTGGGGACGCTCGACGCAGGACCTGCTCGATACGCTCAACCGGCTGTCGGGCTGGCGGGTGTCGGTAGTCGCGATGAGCGGCATGACCTTCGAGGTCGATACGCCGCACGGCCGGATGATGGCAACGATGCTGGCTGGCATCGCGCAGTTCGAGCGCGACATGCTGAGCGAGCGAGTTCGCTCCGGACTCGCCGCAGCCCAAGCGCGGGGCCGGAAGCTTGGCCGGCAGGTTGGCAACCGCCCTAAGTCCGACCGCTTGGCTTCCAAAGTGCTGGCGCTCGTTGCCGAGGGCCGCAGCTACCGCTGGATCGCCCGCGATCTCAGTCTCAGCAAGAACACCGTCACTGCGATCGTCGGGCGAGCGCGGATGGAGACGGCTCCCGATATCGAAACGGCGGAATAAGCGGTACCCTCCAGATATCCTTGAGAGCGGCATTCAGACACTTCTCGCCCTTTGAACTGACCCGAAGTTTGGCCAAAAGGAGTCCTTTTATTGACCTATCAGCAACAGCTTCAGGCAGGGGCCAGTCGAGACAAACTGATGCCGACTAGACGTGCGTTGGAAGACGATCCATCTTCGGCATCGGGATTATGAGGAGCAGCCGAATGAGAGTGGCTATAGGGCTGGCAATCATCTTTGCTACGCCGCTTTGGGCGCAAATGCCCCAGCCCGGTGGCCCGGTGGTTACAGCAATGGCTGCGTACAACAATGGTCGCTATTTAGAAGCAACCGACAAACTCGCCGCTGCCGCGTTCGATACGCACGGTAAAGCCACTGACGAATACGCGTTCCAGATGTGGGAGCAGGTCAGCTCGGCGGTCACCAACGAGCTTGATCTGGCAACGCTCGACAAGTCTCGGCCGCCTAGACCTGCTGACACCGATTGGGACAAGGCAATCGCGGGTTCAGTCGGGCGTGACGCGATCGCGGAGATTGTTCGCCGCGCGCGAGACACGGGCATTGTGATCCTCAATGAAGCGCATAGCCACCCGCGCGATCGCGCCTTTGCCTGGCGGGTCGCGCAGGCGCTGCGCCCATTGGGCTATTCGGTGCTTGCGGCGGAGACGTTCGACAACGAACCCCCTTATGCTGGTAAGCCGACCCTTGTGGAACGGCTCGCCCACGATCGCTTCGTCCGGATCAGCACCGGCTTCTATACCCGTGACCCGGTATATGCTGCGTTTCTGCGCAACGCTCTCGCTATCGGTTACGAGCCGGTGTCATATGAACAGAACAGCCTACAGCGGCCCAAGGGCGATCTCCCACGACGCCAAAGCATCGAAGCGCGAGAACAGGCCGAGGCGGATAATCTCGCCGCGATCCACCGGCGCCTGCCTACAGCCAAGCTTCTGATCTATGTAGGCCACAGCCACGTTGCCGAGGCAGCGCTTGATGAAGAAGACGGTGGCAAGATCGAGTGGATGGCCGCACGGCTAAAGCGAATGACCGGCATTGACCCGCTGACAATCGATCAGACCACCGTGACCGAGGTGCCCGCCTCTACTCGCCAGTCTTATTATATGGCAGCCGCGCGCGTGAAAAATAGCGACGGTATCCTGTTCGAGGGCGACCGGCCGTTGGTGCTCGGACAATATGCCGGGGCGGTTGACCTGCAAGTCGTTCACCCTCGACGCACCTATCGCTATGGCCGTCCTGCCTGGTTAGGCGATCTTGGTGGCAAACCGTTGTCCATTCCCAAGACGCTTATTCCAACCGATGGACACCGGCTCGTCCAAGTTTTTGTTGCAACCGCACCTACCGATGCGGTTCCGCTAGATCAGTTTGTCGTCCGCGCCGGATCGCCCCCCGCCATGCTAATTGCCCCGCCGGGGCCGGTCCGTTTCGTCACCCAACCATGACAGCGACGGATCTATTCACGTGTCTAGACGGGCTCGACCGGCCTACCATTCCGCTTAGGGTGTCATATCGCCCTTAGCCGGAACCGACCCCTGGTTCGTGCTTTCGCGGAGGATATCCGCGACCGCTAGGGGGTGGCGGTCGATGCGGCGATCCACGCCCCCCATGATTACGGTGACGATCGCAACCACCATGCGCACGTCATGACGACGACGCGGGTGGTGGACGCGGAGGGGCTGGGGGCGAAGACCCGCCAGCTCGACGTGCGATCGTCGGCGTCGATCGAGGTGGAGGCGATCCGCGAGCGGTGGGCCGAACAGGTCAACGACGCGCTGGAACTCGCCCAGGTGGCCGAGCGGGTCGATCATCGCAGCTATGCGCGTCAGGGCGTCGAGATGGAGCCGACCGTGAAGATGGGTCACGCCTCGGCTGCGATCGAGCGGCGGGCCGAACGCGAGCAGATCGCGGCCGGCGAGGAGCCGCACGCCGTCACGCCGCGCGGTCAGATGAACGAGGCGATCCAGGAAGCGCGGGGGCTGGGGTACTACATCCAGCGCGGTAGGGAGCGGATTCACGAATGGAGCGACCAGCTACGCGAACGGGCCGAGCTGGCAGCGCAGAGCATGTCGAGTTTCGTTCAGGGTGCAGCGCACGCGATGCGGTTGGGGTTGCACGTCAGTAGCGGTGACGGGTTCGACGCACTGCCGGCGCTCGATCGGTCACCCCGTCATGAGCAGACGCCGGCGATCGAGCTGGACCAGCCGGGCCAGGGTGGGGGCGATCGGCAGCGAGAGGCGGAGCGGGAACGACAGCGCGGACACGAGCCGGATATCGGCTTTGGCCGTTAGGGCTACGCGTCAGGCTGCTTCCGCGACCTGAATATGCACGGCCAGACCCGAGGCAGTGGCGAGGTTCACCAGCGCATCTAGGGAGAACTTGGCCATCTTGCTCTGCAACAGGTCATTGAGGCGAGGGCGGGTGATACCAAGGCGGTTAGCTGCAACCTCCTGTGACAGGTCCCAAGCCCGCACGTGCGTTTTCAGCACCGACAGCAGCTCGGAGCGTGCCTTGAGGTTTGCGGCCTCGGCCGGAGTATCCGCCAGTGCGTCGAACACGTTGTCGAAATCTGAACGTCCATTATTTCTGCCTCCATGCATGTCGCATTGGCGCTAACCATCGCTACAATGTTTAAGCTTATACCTTGACCAGGTATATTTTATTAGAAATACTCATTCTTAATCATCAAAAATAAAACGACGCGTACATTTTTCTAGCGGCTAACTGCTCACAATCGAGTATAGGGGGTAGCTTTCGTATGCTGATTCGGCACGAAAAGATCTTCATTGGGCTACTATGCGTCGCTGCTCAATCTACGCCACTTTATGCTCAGCAATCTACGCCTACGCCTACGCCAGCACCTGGGCCAAACGACATCGTCGTGATCGGAATCCGCTATCCGTCGCCGAGAATTTATGAGGTGATGTTGCCTTCACTCAACATAGTAAACGGACAACCTGAATTTCTTGCGCCACCCAGCCCGCTAACTTCGCAACACGTATGCTCTGAGCAAAATGCAAAGAGGGAGGCTGGAAAAGATCAGCTAGCGCAAGACTTTAATAGCGCAACAAAGATACTATACTCGGACACCAACGAACGAGAATACGCAGCAGCCCTTATCATGAATGTGGGAGATGGCATCCATTACTCATTCCGGTTAAGTACAATTACTGCTGGTATGACATGGGCTGAGGCTAGCCATGCTGGCCTTCCGGCTCCCGAAGTGAGATTTCAGATCGGAGCGCTTGGCCTCGGGGATTATGTTGTTGGCGTGATACACATTCATCCGCCAAGAGGCGATCCAAACCCTGATCTTAATAAATTGCCGTCAAATAATGACTGGCAGGTTTACAATGCAATTAAAGCGACAGGAGCACACATGGCACCTGAATACGCTTACAGCTCTTACATCGTGGGACCTGACGGCACGATACGCGAATATCGACAAGATGCCGGCTTCCCAAGTCGGGCAACATCCGGTATTAATAATCGCTGTTAATAGATAAGATATTGAAGGGGACTTTTGATGAAGTCAATAATAATATTATTTGCCCTTATAGCAGCTGCTGATAGTAAAGCTTTTGCTCAATCAGTATCAGATACTCCTATTATTCTAGGAGGGGATCCATTGCCTGCTCAGCTGAACGCTCAATATCAGGTTGTATGTGGTAAAGATCGCGTCTTTATTCAACTTCATACTGACAAGGGTGAGCCTTCTATTTTAACCGATGTAATAATAAATGGAAAAAACTGGGTAAATGATACTTATTTTGCGGAGTTGAAGGCATTTGTTTCCACAATAGATTTCCCATATCTAAGCGGCGCTTCGTGTCCTGCAGACCAATTTTCATTTATCGTAAGCGGTAGGCCGCGTAGTGGAAGTGACACATTCTACAGAGTGACGTTCCCGCGCATGATGCCGAAGACGCTTGTACGATGAGCGGAAGAGAGAACGCCCATTCTCCAAAAAATTATCACGGGTAATTGGAGGCTAAGCGCGAGCTTAGCCAGACTGGAAGACCGTAGATATAATCATATCGTGCACGTTCACACTGTCCGCTACCAGCGATTCATGATGCAAAACTCAAAAGTTTTGCATCAGCCCTGATCGTGAATTTGCCAGCCTGAGCGGCGATAGCCGGTTGCCCAGCCACCCGTGCGATCGGAGGCAAGGGCCTCTGGACTAGCGCCCATCTGCGACCCATGTTCGACGGGAAAGGGGATGACGATGGTTAGTACATCCAACGACGGCATCATGTCCGAATACCTCGTGAAGTATGGCTTAGCCAAAACGAGCGAGCGCGAGCGTCCGACAGATTTGCTTGAGACACTTTACATGGCCGAGCGCTTTCAGGCTGGTGAAGACCTGAAGCCGTTGCGCGAAGGCTATGACCATTCCGTTTGGAACGGCGTTTCTGCCGTCGAGGTTGATCGCCGCCTTATTAAGTTAGACGAGTTTATGATCAAGCTCGCTCGCGATCGTGCCGAGATGTGGGGCGTCAACTAAGCGACCAGTGGTCAGCTATCGTCGGCACCGGACTCTCGATAGCTGACCACTAACCCCGCGAGCCTGATGCAAAACTCACAAGTTTTGCATCAAGGCCGAAAGCCGCTCAAACCATTGCCCTCCACAATGCACAATCCCGATGCATATTTTCGGAACGTGGTAGGCCGGTAATCGAAACGCCTGCGATCCATTAACCTATCGCATCGATAGCCCGCCGGATGACTGATTGCGAAGAGCTGATAGACCACCTCCACTCGAAGGCCCGTGACCAGGTCCATCTGGCTCTGCTTGCAGAAACCGCACCCGTGGCCGGCATGCACCTGGATCTCGCGGAGTTCCGGGAGCAGCAGGCGCGCATCGCTGAAGAGCTGTGCATCGACGCTTAATCCCTGGGGCCGCATTCAGTCTTTCGTTCGGTAAAGCCGCGATATTGTCGCCTGATTGACCCCCAGCAGTGCTGCAACGGTGCGCTGCGTATCACCAGCCGTGAGTCGCTTTAGCGCCTCAGCCTGTTGATGAGGGGTAAGGGCTGCACGCCTGCCGAACTTAACGCCACGGGCCTTGGCCTGGACCCTGCCGGCAGCGGTACGTTCGGTAATACGATGCCGCTCGTAGCTGGCTGCGACCCCCAGCACGGCAATGATGACATCAGCGAATTGCGATGTCGTATCCACCATCGGCTCCGCGATCGACCGGAAGCCGGCGCCGGCCTCCTTCACCGTATGAAGAATGTTCAACAGATCACGGGTGTTGCGGGCAAGGCGATCGGTCGACGTTACCATGAGCACGTCGTCGGCATCGAGCGCGCCAATTGCGCGCTTGAGCTGGGGCCGTTCAGCGGTTCCGCCGCTCATCTTCTCGCGGTAAATTTTCGTGCAGCCGGCCGCGTCGAGCTGAGCGAGCTGCTGGGCTAGATCCTGCCCGTTGGATGAGACGCGTGCGTAACCGTAAATCATACGCCGATTGTGCATCGGATTTATGCATCATGGAAGCGACTGTATTTTCGTCTCTTTTATTCTGATGCAAAACCTGTGAGTTTTGCATCATGAACGCGAAAAGGAGAGAGGGCGGCCGTTGCCGCGCCTTGCGCTGTTGCCTCGCCAAGAGCAGCATACACCCATGAGAACCAATCCGAAGACTCTGGTGTTTCTTGCCGTTAGCGGGGTTGCACTGTTTACCTCAGTATCTAGCAGCGCATGTAGCTTTGCGCGTAAAAGTCTGACTTCCGCACAGGTAAGGCAACAAGCGAGAGATGATTTTCGTCGGGCTAGCGCAGTTATTGATGCAGAAGTCGTCGCACCAATGAGGTTTGGACCGGACTGGAAGTCCGGCCTAACTCCAATCGCATATTTGCGGGCATCTAAGACCTGGAAGGGGCGTGTTCAGCAAGACGAAGTGCCCATCGTATATATAACATCGTGCGATATCGGGTTGACCGCCAAGGGAGAAAAGCTCCGTTTACTTTTGACTGGCGAGGGTATTTTTCGCGCCGACCAAGGCATGAACGGCGGGGGCATAGTCGATCTACCGACCTACAATGCGGAGATTGACCGACTTGTTGGTCAACGCCGCTCGCCTGCTCTCGCCCACCTCCCGGGCGCGCTCCTGCCCCCAACGCGAAAGCAAATGTCCGGTGATAGGCATTAGCCGACCGGCTGCTCTGCCCCGCTGCGCTGATGCAAAGCTCGTGAATTTTGCATCAAAAACGCTGCAATGATGATTACCGCCCGATCGCCTTATCCATTCTAAGCCGCGCGCTGGCATCTGTCTCACACCCATCCCCGGCATCATGCGGACAGGGCGGTAACGGGTGGGGTGCATCAGGAACCGGAATAGGCTGGGCTGCGTAACCACGAATTGCAGTGAGCAGACTTTTCGGAGCCGATATCTTCACCGGCCCAATGCCTCTTATGGTCATGGCAGGCCGCGTGCGTTCGTTATGCGTCTGCGCAGTGCCAGGCTGCGGTATAGCAACTGCTATGCCGGCCAAGACCAATATCCGATCCCGCACGCCTTTTCTCCCGACAGATAGCCATCATACTACGCCACTAAAGCTTTACCGTCTGCGGAGATCAGCTAACCCATATTTGATGCAAAACTTTTGAATTTCGCATCACCGGACAAGCCAGCTTTCTCGGGAAGGATGGTACATCAGGATTTTTCCAAAGTTCACGCAGATCCGTTATCAGGGCGTATCACATCAACCTTTTGATAGGGGGTGACGTTGCAGACGATCGTATTCGAGGGATGGGGTCTGCGGATCACCTGCGAAGACGACTTTTATATAGCTGAATACGACAGCGGAGAGTCGGCCGGTAGCCGACTTCTTCAGCGTTCGATAACGGCTGAGCAAGCGGTTCGAGCAATGCAAAGCGAAGACAGCGCTTATCGTGTTCTGCTGGAGGTGGACGATATCCGCTGATCCGAGCGGGTTTCCCGATTAGAAACGTCTCGTAGGAATGACCGCCCCTCAATAGGTGTTCACGGCGAACGCCAGAAAACCGCGTTTTCCATTTTCCCAAAAACCGTTCCCAAAACTACTTTCTCACGATACGTATTTTAGACGGAGTTATGAGAAGGGAGCGGAATGCTCATAGGCTATGCGCGGGTGTCCACCGCGGATCAGGATCTGGCGTTGCAGATTGATGCCCTCAACGCGGCCGGCTGTGAACACATCGCGACCGACAAGGCCAGTGGCGCAAGCGTCGTACGCCCAGGTCTGACTGAAGCGCTTTGTAAGGCCCGCAAGGGCGATACGCTGGTGATCTGGAAACTCGATCGTCTCGGGCGGTCGATGAAAGGGCTGGTCGATCTGGCGGCTGAACTGTCGGTACGCGGGATCGCGTTGCGCTCGCTCACGGACGGGATCGATACCGCGACCCATACGGGCCGTCTGGTATTCCATATTCTCGGATCGATTGCGGAGATGGAGCGAGAGCTGATCCGGGAACGCACGATGGCGGGGTTGGCCGCGCGACGAAAGGCCGGCGGGGGCGGAGGTCGTAAATCTGTCATGACGCCACGAAAGAGGGACATGGCTGTTAAACTGCTCGCTGCCGGCGATCGGCCGCAGGACGTGGCAGAAGCGGTCGGCGTGTCGGTTTCGACCTTCTATCGCCATTTCCCCGCCAGCGGCAGGAGTGCTCCGGGTGACAAATAGCGCTGACAGGGACGTGCCATTTGGCTCTGATATCTACAAACTGGCGGCTTTGTATGACCGCCTAAGGTGTGCGTAAAACGGTCGTTTTTCGTACAGGTGCTTCCCGTCCCCTAAGATGCTGCGAAAAGCTGCGCTCTCAGACAGTTAGACATGGAGAGCGTTCAACAAACGGGTGGGCGCCCGTAAACAGTTCAACGCGAGTGGTTGCTAGCGACGGGCAAAGCGGAAAACTGGTCCGATCGCACTTACCCTTAAGGCGCTGCCGAGGCGGCCACATTCGAGCGTTTGCCGTCTGGAGGCCCCTGCGGCGAGCGTCTGCTTCTATCCGATCCCGCCGTTCGCGCCCGACGACTTCAAAGACGGCTTTGTCCCAAAAGTTGTCGTGAGGCAGCACGATGGCGTAAAACCCTGTCGCTTTCGCAGATGCACGACAAACTGGTGATTTCGGACAGGACGCCAGGCACTGCGACTATCGAGGATCGTCGGGAACATACCGTTTTCCGACACCCCGACAGTTTGTGACGTTCTCGCTTTGCCCCGAAGTTCTCGACGTTGCTCAATAGCCCCGTCGTAAAGGTTGTGTCTTCCGACAGTGGCCGGGCGCAATCGGCACTTAAGAGCGGCTGGGCCGTTTCCGCCCATTTGCCGTAGCGCGCCGAGAAGCAGAGGCTAGGCAGACCATCTCGACTGGCATCCGCATCTATGCGACGAAGACCGTTGAACGGCTTCTCGTCAGGAGGTCTGTTCGTAGATCCGATTAGCTGGTCTTTTTAAAGACCTGCTCATAGACGATCGGCGTAGAAAGCAGTGGACTGATGATGGTGGTATTCTCCACCAAATCCTGGCCGACACTATGGTAATTTGAGGTTCTCTCGCTGTCGTCGCCGCGGAATGTCAGAGCGACGGTTCCACCATCAGCTTTTACCGATACATCGAAAACAAGCTCCGGGATGAGCTTCCACGTGATCGGATCTCCGCCTATCCAAACTACGATAGGTGTTTTGGCATCATAGGCCAGGCCGACTCGACCTCCTGCGATGGAAATTCTAATCCTATTTACCGCAATGGACTTGCGGAGCCTCATTCGAACACGAGGGCGCTTGTCGTCGGAAATGGTAGTGGTAGCGCTGTCGATCACTTTGAAAACGTTGTCACTCCGCGCAGTGTCCAGTTCATAGATGCCTGAGATCACAGCTTGCGCCGGGCTCGCTGAGCCTGAGGTAGAACTCAACATGGCAACTGCGATCGCCGCCGATAAAGTATGATGACGCATCACACGCTCCTCGAATTTCCCTGCACGTGAGTACGGGGGTAGCGACGATGCGGGTGAGCGCATAGGTGATACCTTAGCTGTCGGATCGGAGGACTTCCTCCATTTGTATTCGCTCCGACTGGGTGCCCGCCGACATTGCCGCAGACTGATATTCAGAGGGAAATGCCTCGGCCAGCATCGGCCCGTCGATCGACGTCAGCATCACTTGGTCGCTCATTCAGGCAACCTACGCTGCCAACGAGCGTCCGCAATCCACATTCCGTATCACAAAGCGGACGATCGGCTTTCCTCCCCATCCCGAACATTCCCAAAAACACGATCGTCTGCGATGATGATCGTCAGTTGAATTTGCCGACAGACGCCAGTGCACTTCTGTTCGCCAGCCAGCCCTTAGGTCGCCCACACGCCGACAAACGTCGCGGTACGTTGCGACATCTCTTGGTAGGTAACCTTCGCCAAAAACCATTCGGGCTTGGACGGCACTTTGAGATAGCCGCTGAGGTCGGGCAGCCGCTCGATTTCGGACGGCATGACGGCGTCATCCGTGTGCGCCGATAGCGAATGCCCCCAGCTTTTGCCGCCTGGCGCGGCGCCTTCGTTGAAGCTTTGCTGCATGTAACTATGCTGCCCGATCAGCGATGATGCGAAGCGTG
The DNA here is from genome assembly GCF_003050745.1 of Sphingomonas sp. PP-CE-3G-477. Taxonomy (GTDB): domain Bacteria; phylum Pseudomonadota; class Alphaproteobacteria; order Sphingomonadales; family Sphingomonadaceae; genus Sphingomonas. The sequence continues at coordinate 59,238 of NZ_QAOF01000013.1, forward strand.
CCGTACTCGCAGTATCACCCCCTGCGCACCGCAGGATCAGCCGCGTGCTGCAGTTCTCCACCAATGCCGCGGCAGCACCATCGCCGTACATCGCGCGTACCTTGCCAATGGTCTGGAACCCGAGCACGCATCGACCGCCGAACTTGCGGATACGCTGCAGCGCGTCGTCCAGGCCTTCGATCTTCCCAATCGCGTCCAGTTCGTCAGCGACGAACCACGTCGGCGTGGTGTCCCCTTCGGGCCGGCTCATCGTCGCAAAGATGGCCAACCGCATCCATGGTCCGATCAATGCCTTAAGGGCGGCGATCTGGTCGGCCCGGTAGGGCAGGAACACCCAGCGCCGATCGTCCGGGTCCGACGCCCAGCGTGTCAGCGAAAACGACTGCCCGCCGGTCGTGCTGGCGGCATATTCCAGCGCACTCATCGCGTCACCGCTGGATGAGCGCACGCTGTCGAACAGCCGTGCCGCACCCTCAGCCAGAAATGGCTCAGCTGCCGTACCGGCAAGCATTGCGCGCAGTTCCGCGCGATCGGCCATGGCAAACAGCCGGTAGACCTCGGCCGTATCGATACCAGTCAGCCGCCCGCGGCGCAGGATCGCAGTGAGCAACGTCCGCGCGCGCGCAGCCCATGTTGCATCCGCATTACCGCCCGGGCTCGGAATCAGCGACGCGGCGAGTTGCTCAGCCGCAAAGTCGTTCGGCACCTCACCCATCATGTCCCAAACGGCCGACCGAGCATCGAACGGGTTCAGGATCACGTCGCCGCGCGCGGCATTGTAGAACCGGGACAGGAACCCGCCGTCCGGATCGGCAATAATCGCTCGGTCACCGCGCGCTTGTGCGCCGCACAGCATTTCGCGGATCGCGACCGACTTGCCGGTACCGGTCGTGCCCATGAGCAAGAAGTGCTTGGGCTCGTCCGCCCGCTCGATTGCAAGGCCGGCAAGCGAGATGACATCGGCACTGCGTGCCTGCATCCGCTGCGTCCGTTTGCGCCAGCGATCAGCGGTGGAGAGTTGCGCGCCGCGCATGACATCGCCCGCCTGAGGCCCCCTGGCCTCTCCCATCACAAAACCAAGAACATGACCACCGATTGCACACAACAGGACCAGTAACGCCGTCGCGATCAGCCATGCCATGATCGACAGGCCCGGGATCCGGCTGAGCATCTCGAGCGGTGCGGCCGTCAGTCCGGACACGGACGCTGCCAGAGATGGCACAACAAACAGCGCCACAAGAATTGAACCTATCGTGGGTCGCCTGTTCTGACGTCTCGCGCTGCGAATGAAGGCGCTCACGGACGCCACTACACTAAGGCCGATGCTGATGCTGGCCAGACCGCTCACCATAACGTCACGCTCCTACCGTCCTCGATGATCGACCCACTGTTTCGCCGCCGGAAAGTGCGGCGGCAGGAATCTCTGGCGTGGAATGCCCGGATGACGTGCGGCCCCGTTCCAAACCGATCATGATTTTTCTCGGTTCTGCACTTCCACCTCTATCGTGCAGCGCACGGCCTTCTTCGCCTTTGCCGCGCGTGTGCGGCAGGCCTCCAACACCTCCCGATTTGTGACAGCCATCCTGTTGTTTGCCACGATACCGAAGAACGCTGCTGGCGACGCCGTACGCATGAGGTGCTGACCGCCTTCCCACATCGGCATGCGCAAGCTCCGCCCTGCCATCCGTTCTGGCCAGTGCCAGCCTGATGGTGCGGCCCGTACAATCGGGCCGGCAAGGATCGCCCACATGGCCATGCCCAAGGCTAACCCGGATATGCCGACGCGACGGACACGCTGGCGTTGCTCGTCCGCCATCAGATGCGATTCCAGCTGACGACCGATCTTTGTCGCGACTTCGTTCAGCCCCTCCCTCGCGGCGACAAAGGCGCGGTGATCTTCGCGTCTAGCGTTGTAACTGGCCGCCAGCGTCTGCCGGCCGAATTCCTCCGGCGTCAGCGACAGCGCCGGACTATGCACCAGCGCATCCACCCGCTGCGCGGTCGCGGAGAGTTTCTGCGAGATGACCCCCAGGGTCTCGGCGTAATCGGGCATCTCCGATGGTTCGGCACGTTCCGCGGCCAGCCGCTCGACAGCTCGGCGCAGCAGCGACACCTCAGCGCGCAGATCGTCGAACGCCTTTGCCGCTTCGTCTTCGCCGTCTGCCATATGCGCTTCCCTATCGACTCAAATCGAGATCCTGCTGACGATCGCGGTCCATCCTCATTTGACGCTCCAGGATCTGCTCGATTGTCGGCTCTCTCTCGATACGGATTCCCAGTTCAGGCGCGCGTCGCGCCAGCTCTTCTTTCAGCGCAGGATCGTGGCTGAGGTCGTCCATCATGATCGCCATGCGCTGGCGGGCAGGCCCTGTCCGCGCATCTTCGTACCCGGCCTTCAGCTGCTGCCACCGCTCCATGAACCGCTCGGCGCGTAGTACCGGATCGGTTCGGACCCGGGCTTCCTCGGCCATGGCGCGAACTGCACCACGGATCTCGCCTGTAGCGGCCTCCTGTGCGAGCTTCGGATTACGCTCGATCGCCGCGCCAAGATCATCCGCTGCGCGGTAGCGGATCTTGTCGAGCGCCTCACTGGCGCGGGCGAAGGCCGTTTCCTGGTGGGGCAGCACCGGCAGGCCCTTGTCCTGCATCCCGGCGATATCGACCGAAGCGCGGGCATAGCGCTGGATCGCCTTGGTTTCGCCCAGACGGCTCGTACCTTCAGGGGCACGGTCTTCAGAGACGGCCTCCTGCGGCCTGGGCTTGAACCCGGCAAACATGCCCCGTGCCTTGGCTTCCACTTTGTGTGCGATCTCCCGCACTCGCTCGGGCAACCGGATCTCACGTCGGTCGGCAAAGGCACGTGCCGCGTCGTCTGGCTCGACCACGTAATCGGCGGCCATGTCCTTCGCCCGATCACGTGACAGGACTGCAGCGAGCTTTGCATCGCTCGCAAAATCGTCGTGACCATAATGCAGCTTTACCCCGTCCCGATGCCGCGACAGCGCAACATAGGCGGCGTGTCGGTCCATGCCCGGCGTAGCCAGTACGTGTACCTGATCGACCGTCACACCCTGCGACTTATGGATGGTCGCGGCGTAGCCGTGATCGATCGCTGCATAGTCCTTCACGTCGAAGGCAACCGGACAGCCATCGTCCAGCCGCACCGCAAGCGTCCCCGGGGCCGCATCGTGGATCGTGCCCAACGTACCGTTCTTCACCCCCAGCCCGCGCTCGTTGCGCAGGAACATGATCCGGTCCCCGGTTGCAAACGACCGCGCGCCACGCTCTGCTTCGATGGTCACGTCTTCGCCAAGGTCGCCGCTGTCCCGCAGCCGCGCGCGTGCTTCGCCGTTGAGCGCCTGCACCTCGGCATTGGTATGCGTGAGGATGATGCGGCTCTTGTCCGGCTCGGCCTGGCGCTGCTGGTCCCAACCGTCGACGAGCGCGGCCCGCGCCTGCTCGCGCGTGCCCGCCGCAGTCACCATGCCGTGCTCGCGGTACGCGCCAATCGCCTCGGATGTCATGCCGGTTGCCAGCCACCGCGTTGCGTCCCGCTGCCAGTCGTTGCGCTGCCGCCGGATCTCAGTGATCTCGGCGGCGCCGTGGCGCTCGCTGATCGACCGGAACGCAGCGCCCGCCTCGATCGCCTGGAGCTGCTCGGGATCGCCGACCAACACGACCTTGGCGCCGGCCTGGTCCGCCGCAGACATCAACCGCTCCATCTGGCGTGTCCCGATCATGCCGGCCTCATCCACGACCAGTACATCGCGGGGTCCAAGCTGTTCGCGGTCCCTGCCCCATGCATATTCGAGGCTGGCGATGGTGCGCGACGCGATGCCCGAGCCGGCTTCCAGATTTTCCGCTGCTATGCCGGAAAGGGCAGCCCCGCGGACGGTGTAGCCGGCATCCTCCCACGCCTCACGCGCCACGCCTAGCATCGCCGACTTGCCGCTGCCGGCATAGCCGACGACGGAGGCAAGACCGTCACGCGTCGTGATCCGTCCCAACGCGTCACGCTGCTCGCCCGAAAGTGTAAGCCCCCTGCCCTCAGCATTCTCCAGCGCACGATTGACCTGGCGGGCGGAAACGAAGTGATCGTCAGTCGCGGCCAGCCGGTCAGCGGATCGCTCCAGACGCGCTTCCACGGCGATCATGTCGCGGCTGGTGAACCGCGCGTCGCCGCGGCCATCAAGACCGAGCGCCACGAGGTCCGGCGAGGCCTTCGTCGCCGCCATGACCTGATCATACTGATCCTTGCCATCCGAGTGTCGGAACGCGAACACCGCAAGGTCGCGGGTCGTAAACGTTGCCTGGGTGCGCGTGATCGCGTCTAGCGCGACGGTCGGATCGGCAATGATCCGCTCACCGTTCTCGCGAGCAATTCGGGCGTGATCTTCGATCCGCTCGGCTTCCAGCCCCTGTCCGGGTCGACGTGATGCCGCCGGTCCGATCTTATGCTGCGGCTCGAGCGCGATGCCCTGTTCGGCATAGGAGCGATGATCGATACGCGTATCAATCCCAAGCTCTGCCAGTCGTTCGTTAACGTGTGCGCTCCACGCCTCGCGCCACTCCTGCAGCAGCTCATTTCGATTCCAATCGCGCTCCTTCTGGCCAAACCCGTCAGG
>NZ_QAOF01000014.1 GCF_003050745.1 Sphingomonas sp. PP-CE-3G-477
GCGAAAACCGAAAAACCCATAGACCAGCATTTGCGGCCCGCGGCTTCATGCTTTGGAGGATATCGTACATCTACCGATGCCCGATTTCCTTCACAGAGTCGGACGTTCCGGTTGCGAATCACGGCTCCCGAAAGCGGTCATTCGTTCAGCGCGTTTTTTTCCGGTCCGGTCATTCCTGATGCAAAAATCAAAAGTTTGCATCACAGGACTGGCTCAAATTGAGCGCTATGAGGCCTATGAAGGGGTGACTCCGTTCAACCCAGAAAGCCGCCCTACGAGTCAAACATACTTGACTCGAAATGTCGCGTATGTTTGACATTCTGCGAAAGCGTAGGGGAAGCAGATGTACGAGTTCACTCACCGTGGGGCCGGGGTCAATTGGGCGGCTTTAGATCAAAAGAGCCGACGCCTTGTGTCTGGGAGTATGGCTAGCGCCGTGGTGGCCGTTATGCCGCTTTTCAAATGGACCGCTGACGCTGCGCACCGAGTGGGTATCGAGTTTCAGGGCGCAATGCCCATTGAAGGCACCGCTGTTTCGACTTCTTCCCTCTATCTGCCTGCCGCTGGGGTCGTGGCCTGGGTAATCGGCTTTGCTGCCTTATCTGGCCTGCTATGGTGGCGCATGAGCATCCGGCAGGATGAGCTGTTTCATCGAGTGCAGAACTGGTCGCTCGGCATGAGTGGCGCGTGGACTGCCGCTGCCCTTACAGTGTGGGGCCTGTTAGATATGACCGGGATTAGCCCGCCTATACAGGGGCCTGCCCCCCTTATCCTGTTCTCAGCACTCACGATCTTGTTCGGTCGGACGGCTGCGCGCAAATGGGCGTCCTAACTCGCCTCCCGGAACACCGGGCTGAGTCGAACTTTACGCAGGCTGGATTGGCAACGCTCGTTGGCGTTTCCAGACAAACCATCAACTCAATCGAGACAGGTCGGTTCGAGCCTAGTTTGTCATTGGCGCTCAAGCTGGCCCAGCTATTCAACGTGCCCGTAGAGAACCTTTTTAGCCTACCGGAAAATTAGACATCGGCGGTAGTGCGGCTGCTGTTGTGATGCAAAATTCACGGATTGCGCATCAACCTAAGAACGGCAGGAAACGACGGGCTCCGGCGATGCAAAAGACTGATGCATCTGAGAGACCCGTTCAGTGGTCGGATTCTTGGGGGGGGGTGTGCCCCCAAAGCGGAAGGTCCTCTTTCCTTCCCAACCCAGACATTCCCGAATTCGATTGGTTGTGGGAACGCTCGCGCGAAGATCGACAATCCCGCGATCTGATCGCTACGAAGGGCTATGTCCGTGCCCAGCCACTATAAGAGGCAGCGCCCGTCGTCATATCGATCACAAAGGTGTCACCGCCGATCCGGCTTGCATAAAATCGTCCTTCGATATTGCTGATGGCGGAGAAGGTGTCGGTCGCGGGGCGGGTCGCATCGAACTTCCGGTGCATGTCGTCCGTCGCGCCTGGTTCCGGTGCGATCTGCCAAACGGGCCGGTTGCCGGCGTCGAACAAGAACACCTCTCGCCCCCAGATTTCGCGGTGAATGACATCCCTCGTCGGATACGCTTCGAATAGAACCAGACGCCCCGAGCCGGGCACCGGTAAGATCATGCCGATAGGGTAAGACTGCACAGCCTGATCCTATATTCTTGTTCCACACACCACAATACGAGGCAGCGGTTAATTCCTCAAACTCGATCCTTTTCGGGAAAAGCTGAGCCCCGCAATGTCGGCTAATGCCACCTGCCTTCCCGAAAGCTGCCGTTCCGCTCCCCTTCCCAAATCGGACATTCACTAACCAGCTGAGATCGATGGAAGATTAACGTTTGTAAACTGTCGCATGTATGATCAGCAGGTTGCAGCCTTGCGCGCGGGGATCGAGCGGGCTGCCGGGGACGGCCATGACTTCGCGGCCGGATTCGTTGGCAAGGCGCGCGGTGATGAGCGAGCCGGATTTGGGGACGGCCTCGACCACCACCGTGCCGATCGCGAGGCCGGCGATGATGCGGTTGCGCGAGGGGAAATTGCGCGCCTTGGGCTCTGTGCCGGGGGGCTGTTCGGCGAGCAGGAGGCCGTCGGTGGCGATGCGTTCCTGCAAGGCGGTGTTGTCGGGCGGGTAGGCGATGTCGATTCCGCTGGCGATCACGCCGATCGTGGCGCCGCTCGAGCCTCCGCCGAGTGCGCCGATGTGCGCGGCTGTGTCTATGCCGCGGGCGAGGCCGGAGACGATGGTGGTGCCTTCCTCGGCGAGTTGCAGCGCGAGCTGGCGGGCGAAGCGGCAGGCGGCGGCGGAGGCGTTGCGCGCGCCGACCATGGCGATGCAGGGTCGGGTGGCGTGGGTGACGTCGCCGCGGAGGATGAGCGCCGGGGGCGCGGTCTCGATCTCGGCTAGCAGGCGGGGATAGTCGGGGTCGTCGAGGAAGAGGTAGCGTGCGCCGAGCCTGGCGGTGGCGGCCATTTCGCGTTCGGCTAGCGCTGCGTCTGCGATTTTCGGCGCGCGTCCGCCGCCGCGCTGGGCGAGCACGGGGAGCGCGTCAATCGCGGCGTCGGCGCTGCCGAAGCGGGCGATGAGCTGGCGATAGGTGACCGGTCCGATCCCGGTCGTGCGGATGAGCCGAAGTCTCGAGACCGTCGGGTCAGTCACTCTTTTGCCGGTTGGACCCGATGCGCGGCTCGGTGCCGGAGAACAGGCGTTCGATGTTCTCGCGGTGCTTCCACAGGACGATCAGCGCTAGCGCGAGAAGCAGCAGGACGAGGTCGAACCGGCCGAACAGCGCGGCTGCAAACGGCGCGCTGAGCGCGGCGGCCATGCCGGCGACCGAGGAGATCCGGAGACCCGCGAGGAGGCCAAGCCAGACGACCGCGTAGACCAGCCCGAGCGGCCAGTGCAGCGCGACGACGATGCCCATGAGCGTCGCGACGCCCTTGCCGCCCTTGAACTTGAGCCAGACGGGGTAGCAATGGCCGATGAACGCGCCGGCCGCTGCCAGGAGTGCGTTGCCGGGGAACAGGTGTGCGACGAGCAGCACGGCGACCGCGCCCTTGGCCATGTCGAGCAGCAGCGTGGCGGCGGCGAGGCCCTTGCGTCCGGTGCGCAGCACGTTGGTCGCGCCGATGTTGCCCGAGCCGATCGTGCGCAGATCACCTGCGCCGCCGAGCCGCGTGAGAATGACGCCGAACGGGATCGAGCCGAGCAGATAGCTCAGCACGAGCGATAGCGTGGGCGCCACCCAGAGAATTTCCGTCTGCAACTATGTCCCCCGTTCTGGAGGGGCTTATAAACGACCCGGGGCTGACGGCAAATGGCGTCGCTGGGCATCGATCTCTCACCATCCGTCATCCTGACGAAAGTCAGGATCCAGGATTACAGGCGGTGGCTTGCGTAGCTCTGGGTCCTGACTTTCGTCAGGATGACGAGTTGGGGGCGGCGACGGGTACTGGTTTGCACGGGCCGAACCGGCCTAAGAGCGCTGTATGGACACCCGCCCCATCCTGTTCTTCGATTCCGGTGTCGGCGGGCTGTCGATTGTCGGTCCGGCGCGCGCGGCGCTGCCCGATGCGCCGTTCGTCTATGCCGCCGACTCGGCCGGCTTCCCCTACGGGACCAAGAGCGAGGCGGAGATCGCGGCGCGCGTGCCGGTGCTGCTGGGGCGGCTGGCGGAGCGGTATCGGCCGCGGCTGATCGTGATCGCGTGCAACACCGCCTCGACGATCGCGCTGCCGGTGGTGCGCGCCGCGCTCGACCTGCCGGTGGTGGGGACGGTGCCGGCGATCAAGCCCGCCGCGCTGCTTTCGAAGACCCGGACGATCGGCGTGCTGGGGACGGAGGCGACCGTGCGGCAGGCGTATGTCGACGATCTGGCGGCGAAGTTCGCGGGCGATTGCACGGTGCTGCGCTACGGCTCGGCGGCTCTGGTCGAGATGGCCGAGGCGAAATTGCACGGCCGAGTCGTCGCGCCGGAACGCTATGCAGCGGTGCTAGATGGCTTGTTTTCGCAGCCCGGCGGCGACGCGATCGACGTGATCGTCAATGCCTGCACGCATTTCCCACTGGTCGAAGCGGAGCTTGCGGCCGCTGCTCCCGGCGTGCGCTTCGTCGATGGCGGACCGGGGATCGCGCGACGGATCGTTCATCTCATGCAGGGCGAATCATGGTCGGGAGCGGGGGAGGGCGTTGCCGTCTTCACCCGACTGGGCGACGACGAACGCGCGCTCGGACCGGCTCTGGGGGCGCGCGGGTTTGGCAGGATCGAGCAGCTTTAAGCGTTTACCTGGGACAATGTGCCACCTTGCGTCGCGGCCGCATCGTGGCAATGTGCTGCCAGGATGAGGAAAGCGATCACCGTAAGAGCGGTATTGCGCTGGAAACGAGTGAAAGCGAGGCGTAGTGCCCAAGCCTATGATTACCAACGGCATCTCGGCAACGGATTCTACCTTGGTTCCGCGAGTCGATTATTCGCGCGTTTTCACGCAGGCGATCGACCGGTTGCATGCCGAAGGGCGCTACCGCGTGTTCATCGACATCCTCCGCAACAAGGGCGCGTTTCCGAACGCGCGCTGCTTCGCCGGGCATAACGGGCCGAAGCCGATCACCGTCTGGTGCTCGAACGATTACCTCGCGATGGGCCAGCACCCGAAGGTTATCGCGGCGATGGAAGAGGCGCTGCACGACGTCGGCGCGGGCTCGGGTGGCACGCGCAACATCGGCGGCAACACGCATTACCATGTCGACCTGGAGGGCGAACTCGCCGACCTGCACGGCAAGGAGGCGGCGCTGCTGTTTACCAGCGGATACGTCTCGAACGAGGCTACGCTGGCGACGTTGGCCAAAGTGCTGCCGGGCTGCATCATCTTTTCCGACGAACTGAACCACGCGTCGATGATCGCGGGCATCCGTAACTCGGGCTGTGAAAAGCGCGTGTTCCGTCACAACGATCTCGCGCATCTTGAGGAACTGCTGGCCGCGGAAGATCCGGCCGTGCCGAAGCTGATCGCGTTCGAGAGCGTGTATTCGATGGAGGGCGACATCGCGCCGATCTCCGCGGTGTGCGATCTCGCCGACCGGTACAACGCGCTGACCTATTGCGATGAAGTCCACGCGGTCGGGATGTACGGCGCGCGCGGCGGCGGCATTTCGGAGCGGGACGAGGTCGCGCACCGGATCACGATCCTTGAGGGCACCCTCGGCAAGGCATTCGGCGTGATGGGCGGCTATATCGCCGCCGATCGCACGATCGTCGATGTGATCCGCAGCTACGCGCCGGGGTTCATCTTCACGACCTCGCTGTCGCCGGTGCTGGTCGCTGGGGTGCTCGCCAGCGTGCGGCATTTGAAGAGCTCAAGTGTCGAGCGTGAGGGGCAGCAGGCGTCCGCGGCGATGCTGAAGGCGATGCTGAAAGACGCCGGGCTGCCGGTAATGATCGGCGACACGCATATCGTGCCGCTGATGGTCGGCGATCCGGTCAAGGCGAAGAAGATCAGCGACGTGCTGCTCGCCGAATACGGCGTGTACGTGCAGCCGATCAACTATCCGACCGTCCCGCGCGGTACCGAGCGGCTGCGGTTCACGCCGGGCCCTGCGCATACCGAGGCGATGATGCGCGAACTGACGGATGCGCTGGTCGAAATCTGGAGCCGGTTGGATCTGCGCAAGGCGGCCTGAGGCTGGTCCCGCTCACTGCGGGGCAGCGCTGGTCAGTCGATCGTGATTGTGCCGTCGGTGCCGGGCACATTTAGGACTTCGCCAAAACCTACCGAATGGAATCGCGTGTAATCGCCTTCCAAAGGGTTGGCGTAGACATGGACGACGCGCCGAATGCCATCGACCACCCAGTAGTGCGGAATGCCGCCGCGCGCATAGGCGAAGCGCTTCATCGTGGTGTCGCGCGCGACCGACGTTTCCGCGACTTCGACGACGAGCAGGAAGTCGGTAGCGAGCAATAGGCGGTTTTCTTCCACTGATGTGCGTAGAACCGCGACGTCGCAGCCAAGCACTGTATTGTTACCCAGATCGACGCCGGCCTCGCCAACGATTCTCGACTCAGCAAATAGATGCGACAGGCGAATGGCGATCTTGGCCTGGCGCGAGGCGTGCGCAAACTGGGGCGGGTTCATCCGGACGAGTTCCCCTTCGACCAGTTCGACTTTCATGTCGTCGAACGCGCCGGATTCACCCATGCGCAGGAACTCGGCGGTGGTGAAACGCGCCTTTTCCTGCCGATCGGTGCGGAGACTCGCGGCGGATGTATTCATGACCGATTCGTACCATGAATCGAGCTAGCCCGCGAATCGTGCGGCGTGGCCTTAAAGCGCGGCGGCGAGCATCGTCAGGCCGCCGAGGCCGAGCGACAGGGGTATGCGCAAGGCCATCCAGCCGGGTGGTGCGATGCCGGCGCGGACTAGGGCTCGGTCGACGAGCAGTGCGGCGATGAGGCTAATGCCGAGTACGACCAGCGAGGGACCGGGCCAGCGCAGGCCGACCATCCAGGGCCAGGCGGTGGCCAGTGCGATCAGCGATGGCGCGACGCTCACGAACCAGAGCCAGCGCGGCGGCGAGTCGGTGCGTGCGGCGAGGCCCCACCAGAGACCGCCTAGGAAGCTCAGGATGATCGCGGCATAGGCGTAGGCGATCGCCAGCGCTGAGAACCGGCTTTGCGGATCGCCGCTCAGCAGCAGCGCGACCGCCGCGAGTTGCGGAAGAAGGCCGCTCAGCCCGAGGAGGCGCGCGATCGGCGGGATGCCGCCGGTCGCGGCGGGTCGCTTGGTCATCAGACGCGCGCGACTACGCCGGTGGCGACGACCGGGCCGGTCGGCAGGCCGGTCGGCGAGCCGCCGAGTGGCTCGACCGAGATCGCGAGTGTCGCACCGGGGGCTATGCGACCGCGGTCGATGCCCTTGGGTGCCAGCGAGGTCGGACGGCCCGAGAGCAGGCCGAGCGAATGCGGCACGCCGTCGCCACCGATCACCCAGAGCTGCGCGACGCGCGCGTCCGGAACGCCGGGGCCTGCCGCGACGCGGAGTGCGCCGTTCGCAGGATCGTAGACCGCGGCAACCGGCGACTTCGCATCGCCGAGCATCGCGACGAGCACGCTCGATGCGCGGGCGACGGGCACCGGCTGGGCGACGGGCACGGTCGGTTCGGGGCGGACCATGACGAACAGCAGCAGCGATGCGGCGATCGCGCTGGTGACGGCCGCGAGTGCGGGCCAGGCGAAGCGGCTGGTCTTGGCGGCGGTTGGACTGTCGAGGCTGGCTTCGATCCGCGCGGCGAGATGCGGCGGGGCGGCGTATTCCGGCCAGAGGTCGAACAACGCGGCAAAGCGCGACCGCCACCATTCGACCTGCGCAGCAAAACCGGGTTCGGCTAGCACGCGCCGAAGTGCTGCACCGCGCTCCTCGCCTTCGAGCAGACCCAGCGCGAGTTCGGCGGCCGCCACATCTTGAGGCACGCCGGTATCGGTGGTCGGATCAACCATCGAGGCAATCCTTCAGGCGCGCGAGGCCGCGGCGGACCCAGCTTTTCATCGTGCCCAGCGGCACGGCGCGCTTGATCGCGAGTTCGGCGTAGGTGATGCCGTCGAAGAACGCGGTGCGGATCGCATCGCGCTGTTGCGGTTCAAGGCCGTTCAGGCACTCGATCAGTTCGCGCGACGATTCGCTCGCCAGCATCCCCGCTTCGGCACCCTCGCCAGGATCGGCGATGTCGGGCGCATCGTCGAGCGGGCTCGTGCGGCGGACGCCCTGCGCGCGCTGCCAGTCGATGGCGCGGTTGCGCGCGATCGTCGCCAACCAGGTTATCGGGCTCGCGCGGCCGGGTTCCCAGGCACCGGCGCGTTTCCAGATCGTGAGATAGACCTCGTGCAGCACATCCTCCGCGGCTTGGGCGTTGCCACAGATACGGTGGGTGATCCCGAAAAGCTTCGCGCTGGTCAGCGTATAGAGTTCGCGAAACGCTTCGCGGTCCTCTTGGCCCGTGCGCAGGAGTACTTCTGAGAGATGCGCGCGGGCGGCGTCTGCGTTCGCCTGGGCGGGGGAGGCATGTGCGATAGTCACGTGCGGGAACCTAGCGGCTAAGTCCGTCGCGGCAATAGCCTTCGCCGGGCTTGACGGTCAGGCAGTCGGTTTTGCCGAACAGATATTTGAGCCCGGTCGCGTCGCCGTTGGTCGCGCGCAGGGTTTCGCGGACGCCGTTGCGTTCGAACGTTATCGTGTCGCCGTTCGCGATACCGTCGAACTTGCCCTTGTTGTCGAGGTCCCACTGCATCGTCAGCGCATAGTGGCCGGGTGCGGCGGTGGGGGCGATGTCGAGGACCATGCCTTCGACGGCGATCCAGCGGCCGGTATAGTCGGGCGCTTTGGGCTTGGGGGCGGCGACCTTGCGCTCGACCGATCCGGCGGAGGTCATGTTACCGTCGCTGCTGGTATTGGGGGCGGGGCCTGAGCAGGCGGTCAGCGCGGCGGCGGTTAGGAGGGCGAGGGCTTTCATGGACGTCTCCTATGGCGCAGGCGAGCGAGCCAGCATTGCTCCGTCATCCTGACGAAAGTCAGCACCCAGAGTAACGTAGAACTGCGCTTTGTAACCCTGGGTCCTGACTTTCGTCAGGATGACAGAGTGAAATGGGATGTCGTCGTCCATCACGACCCGCGAACAGGTGTGGCAAATGCGCGCTCGGGTCGATATGGGGCTGGGCACCCGATCCCCCGTCACAGGAATACGCCAGGTGCGCATCGCCATCGCGTCCGATCACGCCGCCGTTTCGTTGAAAGCGGTGCTCGCCGCTTGGCTGCGCGAGGCGGGGCATGATGTGCTCGATCTCGGTCCTGAGGGTACCGCCAGCGTCGATTATCCCGATTATGGGTTCAAGCTTGCCGCAGCGATCGCCGATGGTAGCGCGGACCGCGGCATCGCGCTGTGCGGCTCGGGTATCGGCATCTCGATCGCCGCCAACCGCAATCCCGCCTGCCGCTGCGCGCTGGTCTCCGAACCGCTGTCGGCGAGCCTCGCGCGCATCCACAACGATGCCAACGCCATCGCGATGGGTGCGCGCCTGATAGGCGAGGAAATGGCCAAGGCGTGCGTCGAAGCTTTCTTGTCCGCCGAATTCGCCGGCGGCCGTCATCAACTCCGTGTCGACAAACTTTCCACAAAGGTCCCCGCATGAGCACTCAGCCCCGCGAACTCCACGACGTCCAGCCGGATGGCTTCTTCACGCGCGGCCTGGCCGATGCGGACGCTGCCGTTTTCGCCGGCGTCGCTGCCGAACTGGAACGCGAGCAGACGCAGATCGAACTGATCGCGTCGGAGAACATCGTCTCGAAGGCGGTGCTCGAGGCGCAAGGGTCGGTGTTCACGAACAAGTACGCGGAAGGCTATCCGGGCAAGCGTTATTACCAGGGCTGCGCGCCGTCGGACGTCGTCGAGACGCTCGCGATCGAGCGGGCCAAGCAGATCTTCGGCTGCGGGTTCGTCAACGTGCAGCCGCATTCGGGCGCGCAGGCGAACGGCGCGGTAATGCTGGCGCTGGTGAAGCCGGGCGACACGATCCTCGGCATGAGCCTCGATGCGGGCGGTCACCTGACGCATGGCGCGAAGCCGGCCATGTCGGGCAAGTGGTTCAACGCGATCCAGTACGGTGTCGACGCGACCACGCACCTGATCGACTACGACCAGGTCGAGGCGCTGGCGGTCGAGCATCAGCCGAAACTGATCATCGCGGGCGGTTCGGCCTATCCGCGGACGATCGACTTCGCGCGTTTCCGCGCGATCGCGGACAAGGTCGGCGCGTATTTCATGGTCGACATGGCGCATTTCGCCGGCATCGTCGCGGCGGGCCTGCACCCGACGCCGTTCGGTCATGCGCATGTCGTGACGACCACCACGCACAAGACGCTGCGGGGCCCGCGCGGCGGCATGATCATGACCAATGACGAGGCGCTGGCGAAGAAGTTCAACTCGGCGGTGTTCCCGGGCCTCCAAGGCGGGCCGCTGATGCATGTGATTGCGGCGAAGGCGGTCGCGTTCGGCGAGGCGTTGCAGCCCGACTTCAAGAGCTACATCGCTGCGGTCGTCGAGAACGCGAAGGTGCTCGCGGCGACGCTCAAGGAGCGCGGCTCGGACGTCGTTTCGGGCGGCACCGATACGCATCTGGCGCTGATCGATCTCACGCCGCTCGGCATTACCGGCCGCGATGCGGACGAGGCGCTGGAGCGTGCGGGCATCACCTGCAACAAGAACGGCATCCCCAATGATCCGCTGCCGCCGGTGAAGACCAGCGGCATCCGCGTCGGCTCGCCCGCGGGCACGACGCGCGGCTTCGGCCCGGCGGAGTTCCGCGAGATCGGCAACATGGTCGCCGACGTGCTGGACGGCCTCGCGAAAAAGGGCGAGCATGGGGACCCGGAAGTCGAGGCGGACGTTCGGACGCGTGTTCGTGCACTCTGCGCGCGCTTCCCGATCTATCAAGGATAAGACATGTCGAAGATCGATGACCTCCAGAACGACATCAAGGCGACGCCCGGCCTCGGCAAGAGCATGGCCAAGTGGAGCGCACTCGGCGCGGTCGTGGCGATCCCGGTGCCGGTGATCGGCCCAATCTTCGGCGCACTCGCGGGCGCGGGCTACGCCTATTACAAGGGCAAGAAGAAGGTCTGAATGCGCTGCCCCTTCTGCGGACATGAAGACAGCCAGGTAAAGGACAGCCGCCCCACCGAAGACGGGGCGGCGATCCGACGCCGGCGCCAGTGCGAAGGCTGCGCCGCGCGTTTCACGACGTTCGAGCGGATCCAGTTGCGCGAGCTGTTCGTGTTGAAGAGCGAGGGGCGGAGAGAGCCTTTCGACCGGGAGAAGCTGCTCAGGTCGTTGTCGATCGCGACGCGGAAGCGGGCGATCGAGCCGGGGCGGATCGAGAAGCTGGTGAGCGGGATCCAGCGGCGGCTGGAGACGCTGGGCGAGAACGACGTCACATCGAAGCGGATCGGCGAGATGGTGATGGACGGGCTCAAGGGTCTCGATTCCGTGGCGTATATCCGGTTCGCGAGTGTGTATCGGGACTTTAGCGAGGCTAAGGACTTCGAGGCTTTTGCTGGGAGTGTTGAGGAGGTTGGGCGAGCGGAGTGATTCGTCCTTCTCTCTTGGCCTGCTCTCGTTCAGCCTCGTCCTTGTCCGGGTTTGTGTCCGCGCAACTGGCAGCATCACAAACTTTACCTTATCGACGGTTCCTCACCCCTCTTCCGTTCGTCCTGAGTAGGGACTGAGCGCGGCGAAGGCCCGTATCGAAGGACAGGTTGCATGAGCTTTTACGCCTACATGCTCCGCTGTTCCGACGGCAGCTACTATATCGGCCACACCGACTCGTTGGAACGCCGCATTGCCCAGCACCAGCACGGTGAGCTCCCCGGATACACACACAACCGGCGCCCGGTTACGCTGATGTGGTCGCAGGACTTCCCGAGCAGGATCGAGGCGCTGGCGGCCGAGCGTCAGTTGAAAGGCTGGACGCGGGCGAAGAAGGAAGCGCTGGCGGCGGGGGATTGGGGCGCAGTGCGCTTACTCTCGCGCAAATCCTTCGATACGGGTCTTCGGCTTCGCTCAGCCCCTACTCAGGACGAACGGGGTGGGTTGGATGAGCGGGATGGTTTGGCTGAGCAAAGTGGATTGGCCGAGCCGGACGACTTTGGCGAGATTGGTGGATTTGGCGACGTGATTGACGAAAACATGATTGGTACGGACGCGGCTGGGGACAGCGATGTACTCGCGGATGGAGATGGGGCGGTTGGAGCTCCACCCCCCGTCATAATCCTCGTCCGTCCCCAACTCGGCGAGAACATCGGCAAGGCGGCGCGCGCCATGCTCAACTTCGGGCTTACCGAAATGCGCCTCGTCTCCCCGCGCGACGGCTGGCCCAACCCCTCGGCTGGGCCCGCCGCCAGTGGCGCCGACATCGTGCTCCAGAACGCGAAGGTCTACGACAGCGTCGCTGCCGCCACCGCCGACTGCGCGCAGGTCTTCGCTACCACGGTGCGGAAACGCGGCGTAACCAAGCCGGTTGTCACCCCCGAACAGGCCGCAACCGAGATCCACGCAGCCCCCGGCCGCTCCGCGATCCTGTTCGGGCCCGAGCGGTCCGGCCTCGAAACCGACGACGTCGCAGTTGCGAGGACGATCATCACGGTGCCGATCAACCCGGAGTTCGGGTCGCTCAATCTCGCCCAGGCGGTGATCCTGGTCGCCTATGAATGGTCGAAGGGCCTGACCGCCGAACGTGAGCTGTCACAGCCGTCGATCAATCCGATCATGCCACCTGCGCCGCAGGAGGAGCTCGACGGGATGATCGGGCAGCTCGATGCGATGCTGATGGGCGCCGGGTTCTTCCACCTGCCCGACAAGATGCAGTCGACGCGGCGGACTCTCCGCACGCTGCTGACCAAGCCGGGCTGGTCGAGCCAGGAGATCCGGACTCTCCGCGGCGTGTTGTCGTCGCTGGCGGGGAAGCGGCCGCGAGCCTAGCGCCGGTCGAAGGCGGCGAGTTCGTAGGCGATCGAGGCTTCGACCAGGCGTTCCCACAGATCCGCGACCACGGCCTCCGGAACGCCCAGTCTCACCGCCTCGGCCCGCGCGTTGTCGATCACCTGTGTCTTCCGACCCTCGTCGCGGACATGCCCACGCTGGGGCTTGATCCGCGCGGCGGCGTCCATGTAGGCGAACCGCTTGGCGAGCAGCGCGACCAAGTCGCGGTCGAGCGCGTCGACGCCTGCGCGGACATCGGTCATGGTGGTGCAATCGGGCCCGGGGAGAATGGTCATGCGCCGTCTCTTGCCGAGCCCCATCCGGCCTGTCCAGCTTGACTCTGGACCGCCCCCCGTCTAGGCGCCCGCCTTCGCAATGGCCCTGCACCCCGGTGAAGCGGTGGCCCTGCCCTGTCTGGACATCCGTCTCGTACAGCCAGCAGAGCGATACCGGGAACAACGTTGTTAGCATTTGCCAAGGACTTACTATGTCGAAGCGTCAGAGCGCGAAGTACAAACTCGATCGCCGTATGGGCGAGAACATCTGGGGTCGTCCCAAGTCGCCAGTCAACAAGCGCGAATACGGCCCGGGCCAGCACGGCCAGCGCCGCAAGGGCAAGGTCAGCGATTTCGGTATCCAGCTGCGCGCCAAGCAGAAGCTCAAGGGCTATTACGGCGACGTGACCGAGAAGCAGTTCCGTGCGTGCTACCATGAGGCTGCGCGTCTGAAGGGCGATACCTCGCAGAACCTGATCGGCCTGCTCGAGCAGCGCCTCGACATGATCGTCTACCGCGCCAAGTTCGCACCGACGATCTTCGCGGCACGCCAGATCGTCTCGCACGGCCACATCCGCGTCAACGGCGTGAAGTGCAACATCGCCTCGCGTCGCTGCTTCGTCGGCGACGAGATCACGCTGGGCACCAAGGCGCAGGAAATGGCGCTGGTCATGGAAGCCCAGAGCCTAGCCGAGCGTGAGATCCCCGATTACGTCGCCACCGACGGTGCGGCCAAGGTCACCTTCACGCGCGTTCCGACGCTCGACGAAGTGCCTTACCCGGTGAAGATGGAGCCGAACCTCGTCGTCGAATTCTACTCGCGTTAAGCCGAGTAGATTCGTCGACCGGCCGGCGTCGCTCAAGCGACGTCCGACGACGTGGCTTTGCCACGGCGCGGTTTGGAACAGAAAAGGGCGGTCCTGCGGGGCCGCCCTTTTTCGTTGCCCCGTGTCGTCTCGTGGACATGCGCGCCCGGCTTTGCCAGAACGCGCGCAACCAAACGGGGAATGACCATGCGCGCTGCCATCCTGCCTCTCCTGCTGCTCGGGACCGCCGCGTCCGCGCAGACTACGCCCGCGATCTCGGTCGAGACGTTGAAGACCGTTACGCAGGTGCTGTCGTCCGACGCGTACGAAGGCCGCGCGCCGACCACGCCCGCGGAGGCGAAGACGGTCGCGTACATCGTCGGGCGGATGAAGGCGGCGGGGTTGAAGCCCGGCAATAAGGGCAGCTGGACGCAGGACGTGCCGATGGTGGAGATTACCGCGGGCAACGTCGCGCCGTTCAGCTTCACCGGCGGTAAGGCGCCCGTCAGTCTCGCCTATCGCACCGACATGGTCGCGGGCACGTACCGCGTGGCGCCGAAGTCCGCGGTGGCGAACAGCGACGTGGTATTCGTCGGCTACGGCATCACCGCGCCTGAAAAGGGCTGGGACGATTATGCCGGCACCGATGTGAAGGGGAAGACCGTGGTCATCCTCATCAACGACGCCGACTGGCAGACGATGTCGCGCGAGGGGCCCTTCGAGGGCCGCGCGATGACGTGGTACGGGCGCTGGCCGTACAAGTTCGAGAATGCAGCGAAGCACGGCGCGGCGGCGGCGATCATCGTCCACGATACCGAGCCGGCGGCGTATCCGTGGGCTGTCGTGCAGTCGTCCTGGACCGGGCCGCAGCTCGAGCTGGACGAGAAGGGCGATCATCTCGACCAGTCGCAGATCGTCGGCTGGATGCAGAAGCCGGCGGCGGAACGCGTGTTTGCGAGCGCGGGCAAGGATTACGCGACGCTGGCGGCGGCGGCGAAGGTGAAGGGGTTCAAGGCGGTACCGCTCGGGCTGAAGTTCGGCGGCGGGTTCGACAACACGATCAAGCGGCAGGCGTCGAAGAACGTCATCGGCGTGCTGCCGGGGACGGCGGCGCCCAATGATTACGTGATGTATTCGGCGCATTGGGATCATCTCGGGCGCTGCGACGCGGTCGATGGCGACGACATCTGCAATGGCGCGGCGGACAATGCGAGCGGTGTTGCCGGGCTGGTGGCGCTGGCGGAGGCTCAGGTGAAGGCGGGGCCGGCCAAGCGCTCGATCGCGTTCCTGGCGGTGACGGCGGAGGAGTCCGGGCTGCTCGGGTCGCGCTATTATGCCGAGCATCCGATCTATCCGCTCGCGCATACCGTCGGCGGCGTGAACATGGACGTGCTGAACGTCGACGGCCGGGCGAAGGATTTCGTGCTGACCGGCGCGGGAAAGTCGGAGATCGAGGATCTGGTGAAGCCGTTCGTTGCTGCCGAGGGCCGCGTGGTCGGTATCGAGGCGAACCCGGAGCGCGGCGGCTATTACCGGTCGGATCACTTCAGTTTCGCCAAGCTGGGCGTGCCGATGCTCGATGGCGGCAGCGGCGAGGACCTTGTCGTTGGTGGCACCGCAGCAGGACATGCCGCGCGCGAGGATTATGTCGCGCACCGGTATCACAAGCCTGCGGACGAATATGACGCCAAGTGGGACTGGTCGGGTGCGGTCGAGGATCTGACGATCTATTACGGGCTCGGGCGCAAGCTCGCGGACGATACCAGTCTGTGGCCGAACTGGTATAAGACCGCCGAATTCCGCGGCATCCGTGACCGCGATCGCGCAGGAGCCAAGTAACGTGACCACATCCGCCGTCTCGACCCCAGCCGAATGGGCGCACCACAAGGCCGTCTGGATCGGTTTTCCGAGCCATGCGGACTTATGGCTGGAGGATCTCGAACCCGCACGGGACGAGGTCGTGGCGTTCGCCAAGGCGGTTCATGCCGGCGGCAAGGGCGAGACGGTGATTCTGGTCGCGGCGGACGTCGGCTCGGCAACGACGGCCAAGAAGCTGGCGCCGTTCGCGGACGTGGTGGTCGAGCCGTTCGGCGATATCTGGTTGCGCGATACCGCGCCGATCATCGTCGGCGACGGTAGCGCGCGGGACTTCCGGTTCAACGGCTGGGGCGGGAAGTACGACTTGCCCGGCGACGACACGATCGGTCAGCGACTGGCGGAGAGCCGGAACACGCAGGTCGAGGCGTGCGACTGGGTGCTCGAGGGCGGCGCGATCGATGGCGATGGTACCGGGACGGTCGTCACGACGCAGCAGTGCCTGCTCAACCGCAACCGCAATCCGTCGCTGACCAAGGCGGATATCGAGGCGCGGCTGGCGGCGGATCTCGGCTATACCCGCGTGGTGTGGCTGGGGGACGGGCTGGTCAACGATCATACCGATGGCCACGTCGACAACCTCGCGCGGTTCGTCGGCGAGGGACGCGTGGCGATCCCCAAGGCGACCGACAACGATCCGAACTGGCAGGTGTACCAGAATGCCGCGCGCGATGCCGAGGCGGCCGGGCTGGAGGTCGTGACGATCCCATCGCCAGGCCGTGTGCTCCGCGACGAGGAGGTCGTGCCGGCGAGCTACATGAACTTCTATATCGGCAATGCCGCGGTGGTGGTGCCGTTGTATGGGGCGGAGAACGACCAGGCGGCGGTCGTGGCTATCCAGGCGCTGTTCCCGGATCGTAAGGTGGTGGGGCAACGTGCGGATCATATCCTGACGGGCGGCGGAAGCTTTCACTGCATCTCGCAGCAGATTCCGGGGTAGGTCCCTTACAGCCGTTCGTCCTGAGTAGCCGTCGAGTAGCTCCGTAAGGAGCGTATCGAGACGGCGTATCGAAGGATAGGTTGTCACGCGGAACCTGTACCTCGATACGAGCCCTCGATACGCCCAAGCGGGCTACTCGATCTCTACTCGGCACGAACGGTATGGGAGTTGCCGTGTTTGTCCCGTACCCTGAATCAACAGCCCCCCCCGGCGAAGGCCGGGGCCTAATTGGGGGACTTAACCAACGGAGGACTACCCTTCGTTACGCCAACCTTCCCAATTGGGCCCCCGCCTTCGCCGGGGTGCTGGCTAATCAAAGCGAGTTCAGCGGCTCCAGCGGGCCCAGATTGCCGTCGGGAGCGTCAGCCCGCGCGCTTCCTCGCGTACACCTAACTCGCCGACTTCGACCTTGCCGGGGAGGTCCGCGAAGACCTGGTTCAGCAGTTCGCCGATCGCGATCGCTGACATCCGCACCGCGTATACCGTGAGGAACAGGAAGCGAGAGTTCTCGTCGAGCAGCTTGCGGCAGTCGGCGATCAGCTTGGGAAGGTCCTCTTCAAGCCGCCAGACCTCACCCTC
This sequence comes from Sphingomonas sp. PP-CE-3G-477, assembly GCF_003050745.1. Taxonomy (GTDB): domain Bacteria; phylum Pseudomonadota; class Alphaproteobacteria; order Sphingomonadales; family Sphingomonadaceae; genus Sphingomonas. Next base: position 16,979 of record NZ_QAOF01000014.1, read on the forward strand.
CGGCCCACGCCCATATTTCGGCGGATCGAGCAAAATCCCATCATACCGCCGCCCCCTCCGAACCTCCCGCGCGACAAACTTCGCCGCATCATCCGTCATCCAGCGGATCGGCGCATCGGCCATGCCCGACAGTTTCGCGTTCGCCTTCGCCGCCTCGACCGACTTCTTCGAGGCATCGACATGCACCATGCGGACGCCCTTGGTCGCCATCGCCAGCGTGCCGACGCCGGTATAGCCGAACAGGTTCATGCATTCGGGCGACTCGAGCCCCGCGACGCGCTCGCGCATCCAGCTCCACACCGGCGCCATGTCGGGAAAGAAACCAAGGTGGCGGAACGGGGTCGTCTGCGCGGTGTACGACACCTCGTTCCACTTGAGCGTCCAGCCTTCGCGAGGAACGGGCTCGGAGAATTCCCAGCGGCCGCCGCCATCCTCGTCGGAGCCGGGGACGAATTCGCCCTGCGCCTGCCAGTCGGTCGAGGCGGGCGCCCACATCGCCTGCGGCTCGGGGCGGATGAAGCGGAAACGGCCATAGCGTTCGAGCTTCTTGCCGTGGCCCGAGTCGATCAGGCCGTAATCCGCCCAGGGTTCGCCTATGAGGGTTTCCAGCTTCATGCCGACGGCTTCGCGCGCTCGGTGATGTAGGCGGTGATCGCTTCGAACGTCGCCGGCAGGGTTGCGTAGCGCTCCTCACGGTCGAACAGGTCGCCGACGCGGGTTGGCAGCGAGGGGCGCACGCCGGTCGCGCGCTCGACCGCGTCGCCGAACTTGGCGGGGTGCGCGGTGGCGAGCGTCACGATGGGGACGCCGGCGGGAACTTCGGTACGCAGCGCGGCGGCGAGGCCGATCGCGGTGTGCGGGTCGATCACTTGGCCCGCGTGCTCGTGCGCCCAGCGCATTGCCAGCGTCATGTCGTCGAGGTCGATGCGTTCGCTCTGGAAGAGGGCGGAGGCACCTTGCGATTGCGCATTGGTGAGGCGCATTGCTCCCGAGGATTCAAAGCCGGCCATTTGTGCAGCGAGCGCTGCGCCATCGCGGTCGCCGAGGTCGAACAACAGGCGCTCGAAGTTCGAGCTGACCTGGATGTCCATCGACGGGGTCGGGGTCTGCTGGACGCCCCCCTTCGAATAATCGCCGGTGCTGAGCGCGCGGTGGAGGATATCGTTGACGTTGGTCGCGACCACCAGCTTGGCCACCGGCAGCCCCATCTTAGCCGCGACATAGCCCGCGAACACGTCACCGAAATTGCCGGTCGGGACCGCAAACGCGATCCCGCGATCGGGCGCCCCGAGGCGGACGGCGGCGTAGAAGAAATACACCACCTGCGCCATCAGGCGGGCCCAGTTGATCGAATTGACCGCGGACAGCGCGAACTTGGTCGAGAAGGCGCGATCGTTGAACATCGCCTTCACCAGTGCCTGCGCGTCGTCGAAGCTGCCCTCGATCGCGATGTTGTAGACGTTGGGGCTGAGCACCGTGGTCATCTGGCGGCGCTGGACGTCGGAGATGCGGCCGACCGGGTGGAGCATGAAGATGTCGATCCCCTCGCGTCCCGCGACCGCGTCGATCGCGGCCGAGCCGGTGTCGCCGCTGGTCGCGCCGACGATCGTCAGGCGCTTGTCCGTGCCGGCGAGGAAGCGCTCGAAGAACAGCCCGAGTAGCTGTAGTGCGACGTCCTTGAACGCGAGCGTCGGGCCGTGGAAGAGTTCGAGCAGCCACTGGTCGTGGTCGAGCTGCACGAGGGGGACGACTGCGGCGTGCGAGAATCGGCCATAGGCTTGTTCGCAGAGCGCCTTCAGTTCCTCGCGCGTGATCGTATCGCCGACGAACGGAGCCATCACCGCGACGGCGGTGTCGACATAGGATAGCCCAGCGAGCTCAGCGATCTCGTCGCGGGTCAGCGTCGGCCACGCGTCGGGAAGGTAGAGGCCGCCATCGGAGGCGAGGCCGGCGAGCGTCGCCGCTTCGAAATCGAGGATGGGCGCCGAGCCGCGGGTGCTGATGTAACGCATGTTCCGTCGGTTAGCGGGCTGAGCGGAAGGGAACAAGCTGCGCGCTTTCCGTTTTCCTGCGAACGCAGGAATCCAGGGTTATGGAGGGATGCGCGCGGTACCCTGGGCTCCTGCGTTCGCAGGAGAACGGCTAGCGAGGCCGGCGGCGGAGCACGAGGGTGTAGATGATCGCGGCGATGGCGGCGAAGAAGAACCATTGGCCGGCATAGGCGAGGTGGTTGTTCGGGACCGAGGCGATGTCGGGCTTGCCGTTGGGGTTAAGGCCGGCCTGCGGGGTGTCCGCGACAAGCATCAGGCGCTGCGGGGTGTGATCGAACAGCGATCCGATCAGCGAGCGGCCGTCAGGCGCGTGGCTGATGTAGCCGGAGACTTCGCCGCCGGTCCACGCGATCTTGGCCATCGGATCGCGCGTGGTGCCGAGCTGGACGATCATGCCGGGGCCTTCCGCGCCGGTGCGGCACTGGGCGATCGCGCGGAAGCCGGACTTGCCGGCGCCGGCGAGCTTGATGTCGGTCGGCTGGAGGCAGAGGCCCGAGGCGCGGCGAAAGAGCAGCGTCTCATCGGGGATGCGCGGGAAAGCCATCGGCGGCTTCGCGGGGTTGGCGGCGAGCTGGGCGAGGAACGCCTCCTTTTTCGGGAGGCGGTCGAGGAGTTGCCACAGGCCGAGACCGATCATCGCCGCGATCGCGAGCGTGACGAGAATGGTCGGGATTATCGGAATGCGTCGTGTCACGGGTCGATTCGGCCTTCGCGGGCTGCATTGCGGTATTCGGCGGACATAAGCGCGCCTTTAGCCGCTCGGAGGGAAAGCACGACGCCGCCGGCGGTGAAGGGGATCCAGATCAGCATGTGCAGCCAGAGCGGGGGATGGACCTTGAGTTCGAGCGTGATTGCGAGCGCGACGACTAGCGCGCCGAGGATCAGGGTCAGGAATGCAGCAGGGCCGTCGCCGACGTTGAACTTGCTGAAGTCGAGCCCGCAGTTCGGGCAACGGTCGGCGAAGTTGGACCATTTCGCGAAGAGCGTGGGCTTGCCGCAGCGTGGGCAGAGGCCTTTCAGCGCGACCTGGGCGATCGTGGGGGCGTTGGCGAGCGGGTATGGGTCTTCGGTCATGCGGTCAGCGCTCTCCCTTGTTTCCCCGCGAAGGCGGGGATCCAGACTGGGCTCCCGCCTTCGCGGGAGAATAAGGGAGGGAGCGGTGGTTGGTTCGCGTCCGTGCCGCATCCAAAACCGTCACCACCCCGGCGAAGGCCGGGGCCCAATCGGGGTACGCCATTAACTGCGGATAGCGCTTCGTTACTGCAGCCTTCCAAATTGGGCCCCGGCCTTCGCCGGGGTGGTAGCTATCGGGGTGTTCGCAGTTGATGGGATGGAAAAAACTCAACCGCCGTGGACGGGTGCGCCCCAGCCGCCCCAGACGTAGACGGTAACGAACAGGAACAACCACACGACGTCGACGAAGTGCCAGTACCACGCCGCCGCCTCGAAGCCGAAATGCTGGCGCGGGGTGAAGTCGCCGCGGTACGCGCGGACCAGACAGACGATCAGGAAGATCGTGCCGATCAGCACGTGGAAACCGTGGAAGCCGGTCGCCATGAAGAACGCCGCGCCGTAGTTGATGCCCTTGAACGGGAACGGTGCGTGGACGTACTCGTAAGCCTGGATCGAGCTGAACAGCGCGCCGAGAATAACGGTAAGCCACAGGCCCTTGAGCACGCCGTCGCGGTTGCCGACGCCGATCAGGCCCCAGGCGCCGGTCTTCTCGCCGCCACGCTGGTTGTGGATCAGCGCGTGGTGCGCCCACGTCACGGTGGTGCCGGAGGTCAGCAGGATCAGCGTGTTGAGCAGCGGCAGTTCGAACGGGTTGATGACCGTCAGGCCCTTTGGCGGCCACTGCGCGACGATCGCCGCGCCACCTTCGACGGCGCGTGTGACGCTGCCGTCGGCATAGGTCATCGCGGTCGGGAACAGCGAGAAGTCGAAAAACGCCCAGAACCAGCCGACGAAGAACATCACTTCGGAGGCGATGAACAGGATCATGCCGTAGCGGAAATGGAGCTGGACGACGGGGGTGTGGTCGCCCGCATGCGCTTCCTTGATGACCTGCGCCCACCAGCTGTAGAAGGTGAAGAGCAGCCCGGTCAGGCCGATGAAGAAGATCCAGCCGCCGCCATTGGGCTTGTCGATATGGCCGCCGTGCATCCACATGATGCCGCCGACCGCCATGATCAGTGCGGAGAACGACCCGACCAGCGGCCAGATGCTCGGCGGCAGGATGTGGTAATCATGGTTCTTGGCGCCGGCCATCGGTACTCCCCTATTTTCTTTGGCGACGTTCTAGCTGGCTGTTTTCGCAGAATCCACCGGGTAAAACGTATAGCTGAGCGTGATCGTCTGGATATCGGCCGCGTCGGGGTCGGTCAGGATCTTCGGATCGACGAAGAAGATCACCGGCATCCGCGCGGTCTCGCCGGGCTTGAGCGTCTGCTGCGTGAAGCAGAAACACTGGATCTTGGTAAAATACTTGCCGGCCTGCGCAGGCTGGACGTTGAACGTCGCGGTGCCGGTCAGCGGTTTGTTCGAGGTGTTCGTCGCGGTGAAGAACGCCATGTCGCGCGCGCCGACGTCGATCGTGTCCGAACGATTCTCGGGCACGAACTTCCACGGGAGTTTCGGGCTGACGTTGGTGTCGAAGTCGACGGTGATCTTGTGGTCGACCGCGCCGGGGGCGGCTAGCCCGCGGTTGGTGGTGCCGTTGAGCCCGGTGGCGGCGCAGAACAGGCGGTATAGCGGGACGCTGGCCCAGGCGAGGCCGGTCATGAAGCAGATGAAGAGCACCGCTAGTGCCGCGGTGCGGTTGGTGCGCGACATGGCCTTCCAGCCATCCATCAGTGCGGCATGCCTGCGCGGATCTTGGCGATCGAGATGGCGAAGACGAGGATGACGAACGCGCCCAGCAAGAGCGCCATGACGCGGGCGCGGCCGCGCTGGCGGCTGCGGATCAGGTCTGGATCGGGCAGGCTCATGCGAACCACCGGTCGACGACCAGCGCGCCGAACATCACGAACAGATACAGGATCGAGTATTTGAACAAGGCCTTCTCCGGTTTCATCGCATCGTCGGCATGCGTGGTGCGCTTCGCGACGCGGACGGCGAGCAGCGCGAACCAGCCGGTCAGCAGGACGGCCGCGATGCCGTAGATCGGCCCGGTCAGCCCGAGCGGCCAAGGGAGGATCGCGACCGCCGCCATCGGGATCGTGTAGAGCCCGATCTGCGTCCGTGTGGTACGCTCGCCCGACACGACGGGGAGCATCGGCACCCCCGCGGCGGCGTAATCGCTCTTCATGAACAGCGCGAGCGCCCAGAAATGCGGCGGCGTCCACAGGAACACGAACAGGAACAGCAGGACCGGCAGCAGCGCGATGTCGCCGGTCGCGGCGGTCCAGCCGATCAGCGGCGGGAACGCACCCGCGGCACCGCCGATGACGATGTTCTGCGGCGTGCGGCGCTTCAGCCAGACGGTGTAGACGAGGACGTAAAACAGGATCGAGACGGTCAGGATCGCGGCGGCGACGATGTTCACCGCGACGCCCATGAACAGCACCGAGAACGCGCCGAGCCCGACGCCGAAATGGAGCGCTGCCTGGCGGTCCATCCGGCCGTCGGGGAGCGGGCGCTTCTGCGTGCGGCGCATGACCGCATCGATGTCCGACTCGTACCATTGGTTGAGCGCACCCGCTGCCCCGGCGCCGAGCGCGATGCAGAGGATCGCGGTGAAGCCGATCACCGGGTGCACGCCGACCGGGGCTGCGAGCATCCCGCAAAGGCCGGTGAAGACGACGAGCGTCATCACGCGCGGCTTGGTCAGCGCAAGGAAATCGCGCCAATGCGCCGGTGGCAGAAGGGGGGTGGCAGGAGTCATGGTTCGGGTATGCTATACGCCTTGCGGCGAGCGTCGGAAACCCTTCGCGTCGTGGCGGTTCAAAGGGTTGGGCGGGCGACGTGGATCGCCGCGGTATCGTCTGCGTAGATCCGTCGCCATGCCGGATCGTGATCGAGCCGCTTCGCCAGCGGCGAGTGCGGCGGCAGGATCGTCCAGCCGAAATGCCACTTTGCATTCGCCGCCCGCCAGCGCGTCGCATCGCCAGCTGCTATGGCGAAATAGTCGAGTGCGAAGGTGTCGCCGTACATGTCCGATCGGCCGTCGATATAGGGGCGGATACCGGCAAGGATGAGCGGTCCGCCGAAGCTGTATTCGTTGAAGACGCGTGCGTCGCGCAACGACCGCGGCAGGTGCTGCAATGCCGTTGCGGGGATGCCTTCGCTGTCGGTCCGCACGACCGGGACCGCGACCCGGTATGCCGTGAGCGCGATTGCGAGCAGCAGGACCAGGCCGCCGATCAGACGCGTATCGCGGCGGGCCGTCGCCGACTTGGGCGCGGTGGCAGTTGCGGATGTCCAGGCTGCGCCGAGCGGCTGTGCGAGTATCAGGACGCCGACGATGATCAGCACGCTCTCCTGCCGGGTATGCTGCAAGGCCAAGTGCAGGACGCCGAGCAGAAGCAGCAGGCGAACCGGCGGTATGCGGACCGGCTTGGCGAGCAGGAAGAACAGCGTCGCGAGAAGGATCGCCTCGGGGGCGGCGAAGGTGGAAAAATTGGCGGGCTGCCACTCGCCGAGATGCGCCAGCAGTTTCAGGCCGTTGACGTAGAACGGAAAGACGAAGCCGCCGAAACCAGCCGGTGTCGCCAGTGCGGCAATACCGGAACACGCGCCGAACACGCCCCAACCGACGATGACCGCGTGGCGATCTGTGGGGACTTCGGCGATCAGGGCTTCGAGCGCGAACACCGCGGCGAGCGCCAGCCCGAAGATGAAGCTGCCATGTGCGTTCGCCCAGATCAGCATCAGCGGCACGAGGACGAGCGGCGGTGCCCGGCCTCGTTCGCGCGCGTGAAGAAGCGCGATAAGCCACCCAGCCAGCAGTGGGAGGGCGAGGATGTGCGGACGCGCGAGCAGCGACGGCGCAATACCCGGCGCTGTCAGCAGCAGCGCGACGATGCTCGCCCGGATACTCATCCAGCGGCAGAGCTGGGAGGCGACCAGCGCGTAGAGCGTCGCCATCGCTGCGCCGGTCAGCAGGTTCAGCCCGGTCCACCCCGCCGCGCGGTAGCTCGCGTACATCGCCAGTTCGGAGAGCCATTCATGCGCGACCCAGGGGCGTCCTGCGGCGGTAAACGAAAAGGGATCGTGCGTCGGGACGCTGCCGTGCGCGACGATCCACGCGCCGGTCGCGAGATGCCAGCCGGTGTCGCCGTCGAGCAGCAGCGTCGGGAGGACGATCGTGAACGCGAACGCCGCAAATCCGGCGAGCAGTGCAAAGATCGCGCGCGGGGTGGTGATGATCGTGGTTGCGACCTCAGGTGCGGGTGTGGGCGGGGCCGGAGGGAGGATGCTTGGCGACGTCGTCATGAGGGAGGGATAGCGCGATTGTCCTCCGGAAAGATGAATCTGGGTCTTGCTGGCGCTGGGCGTGTCGGTGGGGGACGCTCGACGAAAAAACGCCCCGGGTTTCCCCGAGGCGTTTGGTTCTCCTGGCTGGCCCCGACACGGGAGTAAATCCCGTGTCGTCGGACGCGGCTTTGCCGCGCCGGCCGGGCGGGGGCCTGAGGGCCCTTGTCCGCCTTAATCGATCTTAGGCAGCGTATCGAACTGGTGGTACGGCGGCGGCGAGGAGATCGTCCACTCCAGCGTCGTCGCGCCGTCGCCCCAAGGGTTGTCGCCTGCCTTCTTGCCGGCCGCCAGCGACCAGATCAGGTTGACAAAGAACACCACCATGCCCGCGGCCATGATCATGTAGCCGACCGACGCGACCGTGTTCCAATGCTCGTACTCCGGCGTGTAGTCCGGGATGCGGCGCGGCATGCCCTGCAAGCCCAGGAAGTGCATCGGGAAGAACATCACGTTCACGCCGACGAAGAACACCCAGAAGTGCAGCTGGCCGAGGAACTCGTTGTACATCTTGCCGGTCATCTTCGGGAACCAGTAATAGAACCCGGCGAACAGCGAGAAGACCGCGCCCAGCGACAACACGTAGTGGAAATGCGCCACCACGTAATACGTGTCCTGCATGTAATCGTCGATGCCGCCGTTGGCGAGCACGACGCCGGTAACGCCGCCGACGGTGAACATGAAGATGAACCCGATCGACCACACCATCGGCGTCTTGAAGGTGAGCGAGCCGCCCCACATCGTCGCGATCCACGAGAAGATCTTGATGCCGGTCGGCACCGCGATGACCATCGTCGCCGCGGTGAAGTACATCTTGGTGTTCACGCTGAGGCCGGTGGTGAACATGTGGTGCGCCCACACGACGAACCCGACCACGCCGATCGCGACCATCGCATAGGCCATGCCGAGATAGCCGAAGACGGGCTTGCGGCTGAACGTCGAGATGATCTGGCTGACGATGCCGAAGCCCGGCAGGATCATGATGTAGACTTCGGGATGGCCGAAGAACCAGAACAGATGCTGGTACAGGACGGGGTCGCCGCCGCCGGCCGGATCGAAGAACGTCGTGCCGAAGTTGCGGTCGGTCAGCAGCATCGTGATCGCCGCGGCCAGCACCGGCAGCGCCAGCAGCAGCAGGAACGCGGTGACGAGCATCGACCACACGAACAGTGGCATCTTGTGCAGCGTCATGCCCGGCGCACGCATGTTGAAGATCGTCGTAATGAAGTTGATCGCGCCGAGGATCGACGATGCGCCGGCGAGATGGAGCGCGAGGATCGCCATGTCGGTCGATGGCCCGGGCTCGCCGTAGGTCGAGAGCGGGGCATAGAGCGTCCAGCCGTTACCCGCGCCACCGAAGAACGGTGACGCCAGCAGCAGCGTGAAGGCGGGGATCAGCAGCCAGAACGACACGTTGTTCATGCGCGGGAACGCCATGTCTGGCGCGCCGATCATGATCGGCACGAACCAGTTGCCGAAGCCACCGACCATCGCCGGCATGACCATGAAGAACACCATGATCAGGCCGTGCGCGGTGATCAGCACGTTCCAGAGATGGAGCGATTCGTCGAGGCTGGCGGGGCCGCCGTGGAGCATGCTCGCCCAGCCCTGCAGATACTGGATGCCGGGATGCGCGAGCTCGGCGCGCATAAGCCCCGAGACCGAGCCGCCGATGATCCCCGCGACGATCGCGAAGATCAGGTACAGCGTGCCGATGTCCTTGTGGTTGGTCGACATGAACCAACGCGCGAAGAAACCCGGTTTATGATAGGTATCGTGGTGGTCGTGCGATTCGTGCGCGACGAACGCCGACGGATGGAGAGCGGTGTCGGTCATCTTACTGTCCCGCGTTGCCGGCGCCGGCCGGGTTTGAGGTGGCGCCCTGCGTCGTTGCGGGGGCTGCGGTTGTCACGTTTTCCACGGGGCCGGTGGCGTTCGCCGTCTCTGCGGCCTCCTCGACCTTCGCCGCAGAGCCATCGGCGCCGGGCTGCGGGATGACCTTGTCGGACGCCTTGCCAGGGGTCGGCATCGTGCCGCCCTTGGCCTTGACCCACGCCGCGTATTCGGCGGGCGGAACGGCCTCGACCGCGATCGGCATATAGCCGTGGCGCGCGCCGCAGAGTTCCGAGCACTGGCCGAAATACAGGCCGGGCTTGTCGATCGTGAAGCTGGTCTCGTTCAGGCGACCGGGGATCGCGTCGAGCTTGATCCAGAACGCCGGCACGGCCCAGCTGTGGATCACGTCGTTCGAGGTCGTGATCAGACGGATCGGCACGCCGACCGGGAGGACGATGCGGTTGTCGGTGGCGAGGAGCTTGGGGCCGTCGGCATCGGTGCGGCCACGCTCGCCTGCGGCGACATCAGCCTTTTCCTTCAGCATGTTGGCGGTGATCTCGAAGCCGCCATTGTCCGGATATTGGTAGGTCCAATACCATTGGTTGCCGATCGCCTTCAGTGTCACGGCACCCGAGGGGGCCGGCTTGAACTGCGCCTGGAGCAGGCCGATCGACGGGACCGCGATCAGCACTAGGATCACGACCGGGGCGAGCGTCCAGAGGATCTCGATCGCGGTGTTGTGGCTGGTCTTCGACGCGACCGGATTGCGTGCCTTGCGGTAGCGGAACGAGACCCAGAACAGCAGCGCGAGGACGAACAGCGAGATGATCGTGATCGTCGGCACCAGGATCGAATTGTGCATCCAGTGCGCGAACTGGCCGTTCTTGGTCACCTGGGGCTGGAGGCCGAACAGGCCGTCGGTCGGCTGGCCGATCATCGCCTTGACCGTCATCGCGGGGGCGCCGTCCATCGCCAGCTCGGGGCTGTTCGGGTTGGCGGTGGGTTTCGCAGCGGCCGTGGTTGGCGCGGTGTTCGAGACACCGGCTGGCGCCGCGGCGGCCTGCGGTGTTGGCGTGGCAGCCGGCTGGGCCGCATGCCCGGCGACACCACCGAGACTCGCCAGTGCGAGCCCCGCTGCCATCGCAAATCCTCTCATCCCCATCTTGCGCATCGTTTTTCTTGACCCCGGTTTATAGCGAACCCGATTCCGGACGCGCGGATGTCTGCTTATGATTTGGGTAGAGCTATACCCAGCGGGGGGGCTCGCCTCAAGCATTGTCTGGTATGGGCCCTTCAGGCGGCCGTACTAACCGCCCGTCATCCTGACGAAAGTCAGGACCCAGAGCCACAGGGGACGGCGTTCGTGATCCTGGGTCCTGACTTTCGTCAGGATGACGGAGGAGAGGCGGGGTGCAATGAAACGTGGGATAACGGTGAGCCGCCGGTTCTCGTTGCACGCAGTTTCGCGCGCTCGTATCAGCGCGGGCAGACCATTTGGAGCGATGACCCGCGATGACCGAAGACGACGTGCTCGCCGAATTCCGCGCTGCCGAAGCGTTGCTCGAAGGGCATTTCATCCTGTCCTCCGGCCTGCGCAGTTCGCGCTACCTGCAATGCGCGCGGGTGTTGATGGACCCCGCACGTGGCGCTCGGTTGTCGGAGGCGCTGGTGGCGTCGATCCCGGCGGAGTTGCGCGCGCAGATCGATATCGTGGTGTCGCCGGCGATGGGCGGCGTCATCGCCGGCCACGAGATGGGCCGCGCGCTGGGTGTCGAGGCGGTATTCCTCGAACGCCCCGACGGCGTGTTCGAACTGCGCCGCGGGTTCCGCCTCGCGCCCGGCCAGCGCGTGCTGATGATGGAGGACGTCGTCACCACCGGGCTGTCGTCGCGCGAGGCGATTGCGGCGATCGGGCGGGCTGGCGGCGTGACGGTCGCGGCGGCGGCCTTGGTCGATCGCTCGAACGGGACGGCGGATCTTGGCGTGCCGTTCTTCCCGCTGATCCGGCTCGACGTGCCGACCTATCCGGCGGACGCCTTGCCGCGCGAACTGGCGGCGATCCCCGCGATCAAGCCAGGCAGCAGGGCTGCGGCATGAGCCGGGACCTGCGCCTCGGGGTGAACATCGATCACGTCGCAACGGTGCGGAATGCGCGGGGGGCGGGGTATCCTGACCCAGTGCGCGCGGCGCTGGTCGCGGCGGCGGCGGGGGGGGACGGGATCACGGCGCATCTGCGCGAGGATCGGCGGCACATCACCGACGACGACATCGCGCGGTTGTCGGCCGAACTGACAATCCCGCTCAACCTCGAGATGGCGGCGACCGACGAGATGCTCGGCATCGCGCTGCGCCACAAGCCGCATGCCGCGTGCATCGTGCCAGAGAAGCGCGAGGAACTGACGACCGAGGGCGGGCTCGACGTCGCCGGGCATTACGACCGGATGGCGCGGCTGGTCGACGCGCTCGCGGGAGCGGGGATCCGCGTGTCGCTGTTCATCGAACCGGCTGCGCGCCAGATCGAAGCGGCGGTGCGGCTCAAGGTGCCGGTGATCGAACTTCACACCGGGCTGTACGCGGAACTGTCGGGCGAGGCGCGGACGGCGGAGCTGCGCCGGCTGACCGATGCAGCGGCGCTGGCGGCGAAGAACGGCATCGAGGTGCATGCCGGGCACGGCCTCACCTACGACAACGTCGCGCCGATCGCGGCTATCCGCCAGGTGCGTGAGCTGAACATCGGGCATTTCCTGGTGGGCGAGGCGCTGTTCGTTGGGCTTGGCGAGGCGGTTCGGCTGATGCGCGAGGCTATGGATGCGGCGCGATAGAAGCCGCAGCCGTCATCCCAGCGAAAGCTGGGATATCATGGTGACGAAGCGTCCGCTTGCGGCACGAGATCCCAGCTTTCGCTGGGATGACGGGGTTGGGGTGCGGCCGTGATCATCGGGCTCGGGTCCGACCTGTGTAACATCGAGCGGATCGCGGCGTCGGTCGAGCGGTTCGGGGAGCGGTTCGAGCAGCGGGTGTTTACCGATGTCGAGCGGGCTAAGGCGGCGCGGCGGCCTTTTACCAAGGCGGGGACGCTGGCGAAGCGGTTTGCCGCCAAGGAGGCGTTTTCCAAGGCGGTGGGGACCGGGTTTCGCGCGGGCGTGTTCATGCGCGACATCGGCGTGGTCAACGCCCCGAGCGGCGCGCCGACATTGGCGCTGACCGGAGGCGCCAAAGCTAGGCTTGACGCGTTGACCCCCGAAGGCCACGCCGCACGCGTGCATTTGACGATGACCGATGATCATCCGTGGGCGCAGGCCTTTGTGATCATCGAAGCTATACCTCTGATATCCCCGGACATGCGCCAGGATACGAATCGATGAAGGACGCGGCGTTGGACGGCAACGAGTTCCCCGAAAAGCCCCTCGCGCAGACGACTGCGGCCGATACCGCGCCACCGCCCGGCACCACACCGGAAACGACCCGCCGCCGCGGCACCGACTGGTGGGGCGAGGTGAAGGGTATATTCTGGCTGATCCTGGTCGTGCTCGGCTTCCACAGCTTCATCGCCAAGCCCTTCTATATCCCAAGCGAATCGATGCTGCCGGGCCTTCGCATCGGCGACCGGCTGGTGGTGACCAAGTTCGCGTATGGCTGGTCGTTCGTGTCGCCGACGATCCCCAACCCGGTCGCGATCTTCAAGGGCGTGGTGCTGCGCCAGCAAGAAGACAGTTGGAGCGTGTCGCTGCCGTTCATGCACGGCCGCCTGTTCGGCTCGCTGCCGACGCGCGGCGACGTGGTGATCGTGACGCCGCCGGGGACGCATAACGACTATATCAAGCGCGTCATCGGCCTGCCTGGCGACAAGCTGGCCGTGCGCGGCGGGATCGTGTTCCTCAACGGCGTCGCGGTGAAGCGGGGCCCCTTGCACGACACGCTGATCCCGGTCGATACCAACAGTCCGTGCAGCGAGATCGACTATCCCGGCGCGCGAGAGACGCTGCCCGACGGCCGCGAGATGTGCCGCCTGCCGACCTATACCGAGACGCTCCCCAACGGCCGCCGCTATGAGACGATCGATCTCGAATCGGACAGCCAAGGCGACAATTTCGCGGAGATCACGATCCCCGCGAACCACGTCTTCCTGATGGGCGACAACCGCGATCGCTCGGCCGACAGCCGGTTCGCGCTGAGCCAGCTCGGGCTCGGCGGCCCGGTGCCGTACGAGAATCTTGGCGGCCGTGCGGAGTTCATTACCTTCAGCCTTGATGGCGATGCGACGTTCAATCCGCTGAGTTGGTGGAGCTCGCTGCGCTCGGATCGCGCGGGCACCTCGCTGCACCCCGCCAAGGCGAACTGAGATGGCCGAGACGAAGACCGTCGACGAACTGAGCCCGGTCGAGATGCGCGATCCGTTCCTGCGCAAGGAACTGAAGCGCGCGGCGATCTGGCTCGGGCTCGCCTGCGTGATCGCGCTGCTGATCGTGCTGGTGCAGCCGTTGCTGATCATCTTTGCCGGCGTCGTGTTCGCAGCCTTGCTCGATGGCGGCGTGCGGCTGCTCGGGCGGGTGCTGCCGATCGGGCGTGGCTGGCGGTTGCTGATCGTCGTGCTGCTGACGTTCGCGTTCCTGGTGGGCACGTTCGTGCTGACCGGCGTGCAGGTCACCGAACAGGTGACGCAGCTGCGCTCGACTCTGGAATCGCAGGCCAATCGCTTCACCGGCTATCTGACGTCGCAGGGGCTGATGCCGGGCGCGTCGGACGTCAACGGGATCGTCAAGCAGGCGCTCGGCTCGGTCGGGCGGGTGACGTCGTGGGTGGGCAGCGCGATCGGCGCGATCACCAGCATGTTCATGATCCTGATCCTCGGGCTTTTCATCGCGATGGACCCAGGCACGTACTCGCGCGGGCTCCAGTGGATGGTGCCACTCGACCTGCGCCCCGAGTTCGCCAAGACGCTGGTCAAGATGGGCGCGACGTTGCGGCGGTTGCTCGCCGGGCGGTTGCTCGGGATGGCGGTCGAGGGTGTCGCGAGCGGCATCGCCTTGGCGGTCGGCGGCGTGCCGATGGCGATGCTGCTCGGCATCATCGCGGGGATTCTCGCGTTCATCCCGAACGTCGGCGCGATCGTGACCGGCGTGCTGATGGTCGCGGTCGGGTTCAGCGCGGGTGTCGATACGGGGTATTGGGCGATCGGCACGTACCTCGTGGTGCAGACGATCGACGGGTATGTGATCGTGCCGATGGTCGCCAAACGCACGGTGGATCTGCCGCCGGCGTTGACGCTGGGTGCGCAGATCCTGGCGAGCGCGCTGTTCGGGATCCTGGGGCTGGCGCTGGCCGATCCGATGACCGCGATGTTGAAGACCGCGCTCGAGCGACGGTCGGAGCGGGAAGAGGAGAAGGCCGAGGCTGAGGTTGAGGCTACGGCCTGATCGAGTTTAGTGCCCCCTCTTAATCCGGGTTCATCGCCCACCCCCGTCATCCCCGCGGACGCGGGGACCCATATCTTCCGAGGTTTGCCAGTATGGATCCCCGCGTCCACGGGGATGACAGAAGGTGGGGGCGGAGACCGACAATGGGGCGGGGGCGAGAAAGGCTAGGGCGCTAGCGCCTGACCAATTGGTCGAAGAGCGCGAGATAGCGGTCCGCCGAGTCCGCACCGGGCTGCGGGACCGGCTCCGGGCGTTGCGCAGTTGGCGCTAGCCATGCATCCAACGCTGAGATCAGTGCCGCCGCATCGTCCCTCGCGACGATCGTACCGCGATCCGGGCGGTCGATGATCTCCGCCACCGCCGCGCTCGAATCGGTGGAGATCACCAGCGTCCCAACCGACAGCGCCTCGCGCAACACACCGGGCACACCTTCATAGTCCGAGGTCAGCACGACCACCGCCGCGCGGGCCATGACCGGCAGCGGATCGCTGCTGTGGCCGAACAGGAGAACGCGCTCCCTTAAGCCGAGCGCGTGGATTTGCGCTTCGATCGCCCCCCGCTCGCTACCTTCGCCGAGGATGACGAGCGGTATCGTCTGGTCCGCCAGCAGCGGGAGTGCAGCGATCAGGCGGTCCCAGCGCTTCTGCGGTTCGAGCCGACCGACGCCGAGAATGTAGCGCGCCGGCAGGTCGGGCAGCGCACCGGGGATCGGCACCGCTGGCGGGTTCGGGATCACGCTCATCCGCCCGATCATCCGGGTCGCCAACGCCGCCTCGTCCGCGGTCGCCGGGGTCATCGCGACGAGGTGATCGAGGAAGCTCCCATGGCGTGCCAGCCAGACCTGGTGCGCGGCGTGCATCAGGCGGCCGTGATCGGCGCGCGCGGGGGCGTTGGACATCTTCGCGACGATCGGCGGGCACGTCTTGCCGAGTCGCAACCGGGTCCATGCCGCGATGCCGGTATAGAAATTACCGGGGCAAAAGATCACGTCCGGCGCCAAGCGACGCACGACCCCCGGCAACCCCAGCAACCGCGAGGGCGTGACGATCTCCAGACCTTCCGGGAGTTCTGCCGCCAACGGCCCGGCAATATCCTCGATCGCCAGCGTCACGCGCCGCCCCGCCGCGAGCCAGCCGCATGCGAGGCGCAGTTGCGCGCGCTCGACCCCGCCGCCGCGCAGATCCTCGGCATAGGTCAGGATGTGCCGGGCGGTCGGCGGCTCGCTCACGGGTGACATATGGGGGTCATCATAGTGCGCGATGGATAAAGCGGAGATCGCGACCGAATGAAACCGACTTTGCGTGCACGCGCATCGACGGGCGGCTATTGGGCCGACCGACAGACGGTGGAGCGGCTTGAGAGCGATTGGTTGAGGACAGGCAATTGAACACGCGTGCGAAGTCGACCGAATCCGAAGGCTATGCGGATATCGCGCGCGCCGGGCTCGAGCCGCTGAAGGCGCTCGGCAGCCGCTGGCCCGCGATCATCGGCGCGGTGCTGACGCTGGCGATGATCGTCGGGCTGGGGCGCGAACTGCTTGGGCATGGCCTTGCCGGGCTGTCGCGCTCGGTGCCGCAGGACCCGCGTTTCTATCTGTGCTTCGGCCTGCTCTATATGTCGCCGCCGACCGGGGATTACGTCATCTTCCGGCGGCTCTGGGGTATTCCGCTCGGCGGCCTCGTCGCGCTGATCAAGAAGCGGATCGCGAACGAAGTCGTGTTCGGATACTCCGGCGATGCGTATTTCTACGCCTGGGCGCGGGCGAAGGCGCGGATGGTGGCGTCGCCGTTCGGCGCGGTGAAGGACGTGTCGATCCTGTCGGCGATCGCGGGCAATGCGGTCACGTTGCTGCTGGTGGCGATCGCGTTGCCGCTCGGCCGGCATCTGCTGACGCACGACCAGTTCCGCACCGTGCTGGCGTCGGCCGGCGTCACGCTGGCGATCTCGCTGCCGTTCCTGATCTTCTCGCGCCGCGTGTTCTCGCTGCCTCGCGCGAAACTGTGGTGGGTGTTCGGGATCCACTGCATCCGGTTGCTGTGCGGATCGGTGTTGATCGCGTTCGCCTGGCATTATGCGTTGCCCGGGGTTCCGGTCGGGATGTGGCTGTTCCTGGCCGCCGGGCGCCTGCTGGTGTCGCGCCTGCCACTGGTGCCGAACAAGGATCTTCTGTTCGCCAACGCCGCGATCCTGTTGATCGGGCAGGACCAGGCGCTGTCCGAGTTGATCGCGTTTACCGCCGCGCTGACGTTGCTGGTGCATGTCGCGCTGGTCATCCTGTTCGGCATCCACGCCGGACTCACCCGGTTGCGCGCATGATACGCGCCTGTATCGCGCTGGCCGCGATCGCTGCGCTTGCGGGACCGGCCGGGGCACAGGTGCTCGGTAGCGATGCGGCGGCGTGTCGACCGGGCGAGGGGCCGGCGATCGCGGTCGAGGTCAGCGGGCTGAAGGATCGTACGGGCGAGTTGAAGCTCGAACTTTATCCTGATGATGAAGCGGGCTTTCTCAAGGACGACCACGTGCTGATCGCGGCGGGAAAGACGTTTCGGCGCGTGGTGGTGCCGACGCCGCCGAGCGGGGCGCCGATGCTGTGCATCCGAGTGCCGCGGCCGGGCCGCTATGCGCTGTTGTTGACGCATAATCGCGACGGGAAGAACAAGTTCAGTTTCTGGACCGATGGTGCCGGGTTCGCGAGCAACGTGAAGCTCGGGCGGTCGCGGCCGAAGGTCGAGCAGGCGCTGGTCGAGGTCGGCGCGGGCGTGACGACGGTGCGGATCACCGTGCAGTATCTGCGCGGGCTCGGTGGCTTTGGGCCCGTCACGTCGTGAGAGTGGTGGACGTCAACGAGTTCTACTCGCCGACCGGCGGCGGCGTGCGGACCTATGTCGACCGGAAGATGGGGATCATGGCGGACATGGGCCATGAACTCATCGTCGTTGCGCCGGGCAAGGAAGACCGCGTCGAGGAGCGGCCGGGCGGCGGGCGGATCATCTACCTCAAGTCGCCGGGGATGCCGTTCGATCGCAACTACGGGTTGTTCTGGGACGAGGGCGCGATCCACCGCGTGCTCGACGATCTCGATCCGGACGTGGTCGAATGCTGTTCGCCGTGGCGGCCGGCATGGTTCGTCGGCGACTGGCAGGGGCGCGCCGTGAAGGCGTTCTTCATGCACAACGACAATATCGCCGCCTATGCACAGCGCTGGTTCGCCGGCGTCGCGAGCCACGACCAGATCGAGCGCGGGTTCGCCTGGTACAGCCGGTACATGCGACGCTTCCTCGAGAAATACGATGTCGTCGTCACCAACGGCCCGGCGCTGGAGAAGCGGTTGCGCGCGCGCGGGCTGCGGATCGACGCGGCGATGCCGCTGGGGATCGAGCGCGGGCATTTCTCGCCGGATCTGCGCGATACCCGGCTGCGCGCGGCGTTGCTGCGGCAGTGCGGCTTGCTCGAGGACGGCATGTTGTTGCTCGGGCTCGGGCGGCATCACGGCGAGAAGCGCTGGCCGCTGGTGGTCGATGCGGTGGCGCGGGCGGGGGCGACCCTGCCTGTCGGGCTTGTCCTGATCGGTGCGGGCGCGCAGACCACGGCGATCCAGCGGCGGATCGGGGGCTCGCCGCATATCCGGATGTTCGCGCCGGTGTATGATCGCGAGCGGTTGGCGCGGATCATGGCGAGTTGCGACGCGCTGATCCACGGGTCGGAGGCGGAGCCGTTCGGGCTGGTCGCGTCGGAAGCGATGGCGTCGGGCCTGCCGCTGATCGTGCCGGATACGGGCGGGTGCGCGGAGGTCGCCGACCGCCACGCGAGCGAGCTCTACGCGGCGCGCGATGCCGAGAGTGCGGCGGCGGCGATCGGCCGGTTGTTCTCGCGCGATCCGGCGATGTTGCGCCGCGCGGCCGCGGTGGCGGCTCGACATGTGCGCAGCGACCGTGAGCATGCGGTGGAGCTTATGGATTATTATGCGAGGCTGGTCGCGGCGAAGCACGGCGTGCGACGTACAGGTTGAAGCGGGTGTCGGGGACGGGGACCGCGCGATAGCCTTCGCGAATCGCGTAGGTGGCGAGCGCTGCGTCGATCCGTTCGTCGCCACTGCTCCACGCGCCTTCGCCGCCGGTCATGATCGCGGGCGGTTGGCCGAGTAGGCGCATCCGTGCGTGCGAGACCAGGCGGAGTTGGTATTCCTGATCCGCGTTCAGGAGCGCGGTGCTGCGGAAATAGAACGGGCCTGTGGCGAAGCGTGGATCGATCGCGCTGTCGGGGAGGAATTGTGGGGAGAGCGTCGCGACCGGGCCCGTTACGTGTTCGCGGTCCAGCGTCTGGCGAACGGCTGAGGCGTCGCGCATCGCGTCGCGCATTGGGATGCGCCCGCTCGCGACGGCTTCGATCGTGGGGGCGAGTCCGGCGCAGGCGAAGGCGACTGCCGCGATCCGCATCGCCTTGCCAGGCGGGTGCGCGTGCCAGACCAGCGCGAGCCGCACGAACAGTGCAGGGAGCATGGGCAGCAGATATTGCCGCCATGTCGGCACCGGCGCGAGCGCGGCGATCAAACCGGCGAGGATCAGGAGGTCGAGGATCAGGTGCCAGCGATGGCGCCTGCCGGTGGTAGCGACGATCGCGAGCAGGGCAGGGCCGAGCGCGAGGAACTTGAGGGTGTCGATAATCTTGACGGTGTTCGACAGCTTCCAGGGGCGGGACTGGTACCATTCGGTGGGTGCTTGGCCCGGGAAGCTGATGACGCCGAACAGGAAGCCTTCGGGTGCCGGGAGGAATAGGGCTGTGGTCAGAGCGACGAACGGGAGCGTGCCCAGCAGGGTCCACCACGGGCGGCGGTCGGCGCGGAACAGCGTCCAGATACCGTAGGTCAGCGCGGGGAGCGCGTAGGAGATTTTCGCGGTCGCGGCGGCGGCGAGCAGCGCGCCGATCAGGATCGCGTCGCGGCGACTTGCCTGGTCGCGGGCGGTGCGGACGATCGCGGGGAGGGCCAGCGCGAGGCAGGCTGCGGGGAGCGCGTCGTTGCGGGCTGTGCCGATGCTGAAAAGGAGGATGTCGCAGGTGGCGAACAGGGCGGTTGCGATGGTGGCGGCGCGGGTGCTGGCGCCGCCAATGCGCGCGGCACGGTGGACGACGGCGATGGCGGCTGCGCCGAGGAGGGCGTTAGTTATGCGGAGGGCTGGCCAAGTCCAGGTGCCCGCAATCAGAGCGATCGGGGCGAAGAGATAGGGTTGGAGCGGGGTCTGGAGGTAGGCGAAATCCCGGTAGGGGAGCAGGCCGTGCGCGGTGAGGAGGGCGGCGGCTACGTACTGGCTCTCGTCGTGATCGACCGGGCGAAGGATTGCGAGGGCGATGAGGAACATCGCCAGCGCTGCGAGCATCAGAAGATTGTTCACCCGCGAAGGCGGGTGTCCAGACTGGGCACCCGCCTTCGCGGGTGAACATTGTTGGGGAGCGGTGTGCTCAGCCACGAATGCCACCATACCCACCGCTTCCACCCCGGCGGAGGCCGGGGCCCAGTTGGGGGACGGTAATGGCTAAGGACTGCGCTTCGTTACCACGGCTTTCCCAATTGGGCCCCGGCCTCCGCCGGGGTGGTGTGAGAGGGGGCACGCTCAGGCTTTTACCGCAGTCAGGAAGTAATCGAGGCTCGTCGAGTCGCTCAGAGTGAAACCAGTGGCCGGCGAGAAGCTCAGCCCCCGCGTATCCGTCACGCGAAGCCCCGCATCCTTCAGCAACGCGGTCAGTTCCTCGGGCGTCAGGAACTTGTTCCAGTCGTGCGTGCCCTTGGGAATGACCCCAGTACCCTCTGCAACGGTGATCATCGCCAGCCGCGACAACGGCGTCCGGTTGGGCGTCGAGAAAATCAGCAACCCACCCTCCGCCAGTGTCCGCGCGAGACCGCGCACGAAGCCGGCAGGGTCGCTGACGTGCTCGATCACCTCGAGGCTGGTGACGAGGTCGAACTGTCCAACCAGCCCCTCGACTCCCCCCGCACGGTAGTCGATCGCCAGCCCACTCTGCGCTGCATGGATCTCCGCCACCGCGATATTCTCGGGTGCCGCATCGATCCCCGTCACCTCTGCACCGAGACGGGCGAGCGGTTCGCACAGCAACCCCGCACCACACCCCACGTCGAGCGCGGTCTTCCCCGCCAGCGGGGTGAAGGTCGCACCATCGCCACCCCAATGCGCGTCCACCTGCTCGCGGATGTAGCGCAACCGCGGCGGGTTCAGCTTGTGGAGCGGGGCCGACGAGCCCTTCGGATCCCACCAGTCCTTTGCCATGGTGCCGAAATGCGCGGCCTCGCGCGGATCGATTGTTGCGCCGTTTACGGTGTCACTTGCCAGTATCATGCGCGCTACCTATCAGGGCGCCGCTTCGACCCAAAGGGATTTGCGCTGCCAATGGCCCGTATCGTGATGAAATTCGGCGGGACGTCGATGGCTGGGATCGAGCGGATCCGCAACGTCGCCGCGCGCGTAAAGCGCGAAGTCGACGCCGGCAACCAGGTCGCCGTCGTCGTCTCCGCGATGGCGGGCGAGACCGACCGGCTTGTCGGCTTCTGCCGCGAGGCGTCGTCGTTGTACGATGCCAAGGAATACGACGTCGTAGTCTCGGCCGGCGAGCAGATCACGAGTGGCCTGCTCGCGATCGCTCTGCAGGCGGCGGGCTGCAAGGCACGCAGCTGGCTTGGTTGGCAGTTGCCGATCAACACGTCGGACGCGCACGGATCGGCGCGCATCGGCGAGATCGACACGGCCGCGCTCGACGCCAGCCTCGCGGACGGCGTCGTCGCCGTGATCCCCGGTTTCCAAGGCGTCGCGGACGGCCAGCGCGTCACGACGTTAGGCCGCGGCGGCTCGGATACGTCGGCGGTAGCGATGGCGGCGGCGATGAAGGCCGATCGCTGCGATATCTATACCGACGTCGACGGCGTCTACACGACCGACCCCAGGATCGTGCCCCGCGCGCGGAAGCTGAGCAAGGTCACGTACGAAGAGATGCTGGAACTCGCCAGCGTCGGTGCCAAGGTGTTGCAGACGCGGTCTGTCGGCCTGGCGATGAAAGAGAATGTGCGTGTGCGCGTATTGTCCTCGTTCGAGGATGGCGACACCAATGATGGTCACCGCGGCACGTTGATCGTGGGCGAAGAGGAAATCGACGATATGGAACGCCAGCTCATCACCGGCATCGCGCACGACAAGAACGAGGCGAAAATCACCCTGACGCAGGTCAGCGATCGGCCGGGCTCGGTCGCCGCGATCTTCGCGCCGCTCGCGGATGCGGGGATCAACGTCGACATGATCGTGCAGAACGTCGCGCATTCGACCGGTTCTACGGACGTGACGTTCACGGTACCGGCGGCCGATCTCGCGCGCTCGCTCGACGTGCTCGACAAGGCGAAGGATGCGATCGGCTATGCGACGATTGTCCACGACACGCGCGTCGCCAAGGTGTCCGTCGTTGGCGTCGGGATGCGCAGCCATGCGGGCGTCGCCTCGACGATGTTCACGACGCTCGGCGAACGCGGCATCAACATCCAGGCGATCGCGACGTCGGAGATCAAGGTCAGCGTGCTGATCGAAGAGGATTATACCGAGCTGGCGGTGCGTGTTCTGCACACGGCGTACGGGCTCGACGCCGAGGATGCGGCTTGAGCTTGATAGATAACGACATGATCCCGGCAGGCGCCGGGACGACGGGGATGGATGCATGACGATCGGTACTGAGCGGCTGCAACGCCGGATGGCGCGTGGCGCCGCGTTCCTCGGGTCGGAGGTCGCGATTCTCGGCGGCGCGATGTCCTGGGTGAGCGAGCGTCACCTCGTCTCGGCGATCTCCAACGCGGGCGGGTTCGGCGTGATCGCGTGCGGCGCGATGACGCCCGCGCTGCTCGATACCGAGATCGCCGCGACCAAGGCGATGACCGACAAGCCGTTTGGCGTGAACTTGATCACGATGCACCCCGATCTGTTCGAGTTGATCGCGGTCTGCGCCAAGCACAAGGTCGGCCACGTCGTGCTCGCCGGTGGCCTGCCGCCCAAGGGCAGCATCGAGGCGATCAAGGAAACGGGCGCAAAGCTGATCGCGTTCTCGCCGGCGCTGGCGCTCGCGAAGAAACTGATCCGCTCGGGCGTCGACGCGCTGGTGATCGAGGGGATGGAGGCTGGCGGCCATATCGGTCCGGTCTCGACCAGCGTGCTGGCGCAGGAGATGCTGCCCGAGATCGCGGAACAAGTGCCGGTGTTCGTCGCTGGCGGGATCGGTCGCGGCGAAGCGATCGCGGGGTATCTCGACATGGGCGCGGCGGGCGTCCAGCTCGGCACGCTGTTCGTGTGCGCGACCGAGTCGATCGCGCATGCCAATTTCAAGAAGGCGTTCATCCGTGCCTCGGCGCGTGATGCGATCGCCAGCGTGCAGATCGATGCGCGGCTTCCGGTGATCCCGGTCCGCGCGCTAAAGAACGCGTCGAGCGAGTTGTTCACGGCGAAGCAGCGTGAGGTTGCCGGGCATCTCGATGGCGGTGTCGTCGAGATGGCCGAGGCGCAGTTGCAGATCGAGCATTACTGGGCGGGTGCGCTGCGCCGCGCGGTGATCGACGGCGATGTCGAGCATGGCTCGGTGATGGCGGGCCAGTCGGTCGGCATGGTCAAGCGCGAGGAGCCGGTCGCGGACATCATCGGCGGACTGATGGCGCAGGCGGCCGCGGCGCTGGAAGCGCGCGCGGTTTGAAGTAGCTTTGATCCTCCCCGCAAGGCGGAGGATCGATAGGGCAGCGCCTCTTCAGGCTGAATCCCTCGGCTTCACCAAGCACCACCCCGGCGGAGGCCGGGGCCCAATTGGGGGACGTCGCTGACTGAGGTTGCGCTCCGTTACTGCAACCTTTCCAACTGGGCCCCGGCCTTCGCCGGGGTGGTGGAGTGGGGGGTGAGGTTCACGCGGCATCACATCCCTCGCGCCAGCGCTAACCCCCAACCCCTTCCCCTCTCCACTCGCCGCAAACCTCGTACGGCTTACGTCTCGTTAACCTAATCCCCGCCATAGAGTGTCCCGTCGGGGGACGTCATGAGGTGGTTGCGATGAGTCGTCGGTTTGCTTTGCTGTCCGTTACCGCGCTGGGCCTGCTGGCCGGTTGCGCACAGAAACCACGGACCGTCGCGCAGGTCGCGCCGCCCGTGATCATGGTGCCGGTGCCCGCGCCGACGATGCCGAAGGGCGCGTCGCCGACCATCGTCATCCCGGTCGCGCTCGCCGATGGTACCTATCCGACACCGAATCGCAACCTGACGACGTCCGCCAAGGTCTGGCATCTCCGCGCCGCGCTTAACGTCGCCGCGCTGGCGTGTCGCGGGCCGCAGGAAGTGGTGATCGTCGCGGGCTACAACGCGTTGCTGTCGGCGCAGAAGCCGGTGCTCGCCAAGGCCGAGGCCACCTATGCCAGCGAATACAAGTCGGGCGGCGGCGACTGGCAGGATCGCTACGACGATTCGATGACTCGGCTCTACAACTTCTTCTCGCAGTCGCCCGCGCGCGACGACTTCTGCGCCGCGGCAGGCACGGTGCTCGCCCAGAGCGCCGGTCTGACCGCCGAGGCCTTGCCCGCGTTCGCCGCACAGAACCTGCCGGTGCTCGAGCGGCCGTTCACCGATTTCTACCGCGCGGTCGATGCATGGCGCGGTCGCACGGTGCGTCCGGTCCAGCCGCAGCTCGCCGTCTCGCGCCAATATGCGTCGAACATGCCGGTGCAGACGATCACGCAGGCGCGTCTCCAGCCGATCTCGCAGCCGGTACCGCCCGCGCAGCCTCGCCTGAAACTCGACGCCAGCGTCTTCCAGTAAACGAACTGTAATCCTCCCCTTGGCGGGCGAGGATCGGTAGGTCCGTCACGTCCGCCCAACGCGTTCTCACAGCAAAGCTTGGCTTCCCTGCAAAGACTGGGTTAACAGCCGCGGGAATGGCTGAGGTTTCAGATCGTCCGGCGGAAGGCCGCTTCGACGGGCGCGAGCACCGGTTTCCGGTGCGCGTCTATTTCGAGGACACCGATCTGTCGGGCGCGGTCTATCACGCCAATTACCTGCGCTACATGGAACGCGCGCGGTCCGACATGCTGCGGGTCGGCGGGATCGACCAGCGCGCGACGTTCGAGGCGGGCGAGGGCTCCTACGCGATCGCCAGCGTCGCTATCCGCTATGCCGCACCGGCGAAGCTCGACGACGCCTTGCTGGTCGTCTCGCGGATACGCCGTGTCCGCTCGGCCGGGGTCACCATTCATCAAAGGGTCATGCGCGACGGGCTTGTCTTGGCCGAGGCGGACGTGGTGGCGGCATTGGTCGCTCCCAATGGCCGCCCACGCCGCCAGCCGCGCGCCTGGATCGATATCTACGAACGCCTTGTCTGGCAGGGGGAAGCATGAATCCGGTGTTGACTATGGATAGCGCGACGCTGTCGCCGATCCACTTGTTCCTCCAGGCCGACTGGGTGGTGAAGGGCGTGATGATCGGGCTGTTGCTCGCCAGCATCTGGACCTGGGCGCTGATCGTCGCGTTTTGGCGGCGGATCGGCAAGACGCGCAAGGGCATGACCCGGTTCGAGCGCGATTTCTGGAAGGCCGAAGATATCGACGTCTTCTACAAGGCGGAGGGCGAGAACGACCTGCCGTCGGCGCGTGTGTTCGCGGCCGGCGTGACCGAGTGGCGGCGCTCGACCGCGGGCGGCACGATCGACAAGAGCGGTACGCGCGAGCGGCTGGCGACGACGATGGGTGCTGCGGTCGCGGGCGAGATCGACAAGCTGTCGGATCGGCTCAACGTGCTGGCGACGGTCGGCTCGGTCGCGCCGTTCGTCGGGCTGTTCGGTACGGTCTGGGGCATCATGCGAAGCTTCACCAGCATCGCGGCGGCGCAGAACACGTCGCTCGCGGTGGTCGCGCCGGGGATCGCGGAGGCGTTGTTCGCCACCGCGATCGGGCTGTTCGCGGCTATTCCTGCGGTGATCGCGTACAACCGCTTCTCGCACGGCATCAACCGGATCGAAGCGAGCCTCAACCGCTTCGCCGACGGTTTCCACACGACCCTGTCGCGCCAACTGGACGGCTCGCGATGATGGTCCTTCTTATTCCCCTTCCGCTTGCGGGAGGGGTCAGGGGAGGGGCTTCTACCTTCTCCTCCGACAGCAGCATTCGCGGCACTGCCCTCCCCCGACCCCTCCCGCGAGCGGGAGGGGAGTAGAGTGGCGATGAACCTTCCCTCCAGCCGCGGTCGCGGCCGTCGCGCGCCGATGGCGGATATCAATGTTACGCCGCTGGTCGACGTGATGCTCGTGCTGCTGATCATCTTCATGGTGACCGCGCCGTTGATGACCGCGGGCGTGCCGGTGAACCTCCCCGACGCGCGTGCGAAGGCGCTCGACCAGGAGCAGAAGCCGGTCGAGATCTCGATGGACGGCACCGGCGCGCTGTTCATCGACAAGGATCAGGTGACCGACGACGCGTTGCCGGTCCGGTTGGCCGCGATCGCCGCCAGCCGAGCGGTCGGCGACGAACCGCAGGTGTTGCTGCGCGCGGACCGGAAGCTCGATTACGGCCGCGTGATGCGCGTGATGGGCGAACTCAACCGCGCTGGGCTGAACCGCGTCGCGCTGGTGACCGTCGAGGGTAACCAGAACTGATGGCTGGCTGATGGACCGTTCGGAGAAGATCGGCCTTGGCGTCGCGGTCGTCGGGCACGTCCTGCTGTTCGGCGCGCTGTCGCTCGGCTTTCTCGGTGCGCCCGAACTGCCGAAGAAGATCGAGCAGCAGCCGATCGACGTGAGCCTCGTGCCCGATGTCGCGCTCGAGGCGACCGCGCCGCAGTCGGTGGAGACGCCGGCCGAATCGGTCGCGCCGGACGAGGGTGCGCCCGAGGATGCCGCGCCGCCTGCTCCGGAAGAAGCCGAGCTCGAGCCGAAGCCCGATCCCGTGCCGCCTGCGCCGCAGCCCAAGCCCGCCCCATCGAAACCTGCGCCCAAACCGCAACCGGCACCCGAGCCGAAGCCTCAACCCAAACCCAGGCCCGCGCCGCCGAAACCTGTCGCAAACCCCGCGCCGGTCCCTAAGCCCGTCGTGAAGCCACAGCCCAAGGCCGAGAAGGCGCCACCCGCCAAGGCCGCGCCCGCGAAGTCCGCGCCGACCAAGGCTGCGGCGAAACCGAGCGCCGCGCCCGCGAAGACGTCCTCGTCCGCGTCGTCGGCCAAGCCCGCGAAACCGTCCTCGACCAAGGGCAGCGGCTCGACCGCCGAGGCGAAGACCTCACGGCCACGCGGGTCGCGGCTCGGCGACAATTTCCTGAAGGGGCTGTCGGCCGATCCGTCGCCGAGCAAGTCGGAAGCGCCCAAGGCGGCCAAGCTCGGCGCGCAGGCGGCGGCGAACATCGGCTCGGCAATCCTGCGCCAGGTGCAGCCCTGCGCCAACCGCCAGGTCACGCCGGGGCCGGGCGCCGAGCGGATCCGCGTGACGATCAACCTGAAGCTCAACCGCGACGGCACGCTGAAGTCGCGGCCGACGATCAGCGGTCATGCCGGCGTCGACGACGACAACCGGCGCTATGTCGACCGCGTTGACGATTTGGCGATCGCGACCTTCGTCGGATGTTCGCCGCTACGCGGTTTGCCCGACGACCTGTATGACGTGCAGAACGGCTGGAGCAATTTCAGCCTGCGCTACAAACTTCCCGGCTGAGGATGTCCGTTATGACTCGATCGATCCTGGGGTTCTTCCCTTCGCGCCAGACCCTTCCGGTTACAGCTGACCGATCAACGCAAGGTAACCACCCCGGCGCAGGCCGGGGCCCAATTGCGAAGGTCGATGTAATGATGCGCAACGCTCCCTCAGCGGCGTCCCCCAATTGGGCCCCGGCCTTCGCCGGGGTGGAGTTGGGTGGGCGTATGACTCGATCGGTTCTTGCTTCGGTTGGGCTGCTCGCGTTCGTCTCCGGCAGTGCAGCGTATGCGCAAGACGCACCAGCGCCGGCACCCCAGCAAGCCCCCGCCGATACTGCAGCGCAGGCAGCGGCAGGCGATCAGTCCGGCGGACTCGTGGTCGACGTCACCGGCGGCATTTCCGCACCGATGCCGATCGCGATTCCCGTGATGCCGACCGCTGCGGTGGTGTCGACGCCCGCAGGATCGACCGACGTGCTCGGTCGCCAGCTCGCCGACATCGTTACCAACGATCTGCGTAATTCCGGCCTGTTTACGCCGCTATCCCCAGGCCAGCTCCGCCCAATTACCTTCCCCGAAGTCACCGCCCCCGGGTTCGATTACTGGGGCAGCACCGGCGCGCAGGCGCTGGTTCAGGGCTTCATACGAGCGAACGGCGACGGCAACCTGACCGTCGGCTGCTACCTCTACGACGTATCGTCGAAGGCCGAACTGACCCGCACCGGGTTCGTCGTGCCGCCGTCGGACTGGCGTCGCGCAGGGCATAAATGCGCCGACATGGTCTACACCCGCCTCACCGGCGAAGGCGCGTATTTCGACAGCCGCGTCGTGTACGTGTCCGAGACCGGACCCAAGGGCCACCGCATCAAGCGGCTCGCGATCATGGATCAGGACGGCGCCAATCACCGCTTCCTGACCAACGGCCAGTCGATCGTCCTGACCCCGCGGTTCGCGCCGAACCAGCAGTCGATCGTCTATATGAGCTATCTCAACAATCGCCCGGCGATCTATGTCTACGACATCGGCTCGGGCAAGCAGCGGCTCGTCGTGGCGAACGCGAACCTGACGTTTGCGCCGCGCTTCTCGCCGGACGGTCGCAACATCCTGTTCTCGATGGCGCAGGGCGGCAACACCGACGTCTACCGCGTGTCGTCGCAGGGTGGCACGCCGCAGCGGTTGACCAATTCGCCGGGGATCGACACCGGCGGCAGCTATTCGCCGGACGGCTCGAAGATCGTGTTCGAGAGCGATCGCTCGGGCGGGCAGCAGATCTACGTGATGAACGCCGATGGCTCGAACCAGCAGCGGATCAGCTTCGGCGGTGGGCGCTATGCGACGCCGGTGTGGAGCCCGCGCGGCGACCTGATCGCGTTCACCAAGCTCGGCGGCGGCTTCCGCATCGGTATCATGAGCCCGAGCGGCGGCGGCGAGAAATTGCTGACCAACGACTGGCAGGACGAGGGTCCGAGCTGGTCGCCGAACGGTCGCGTGATCAACTTCTATCGTTCGGGACGCGGTAGCGGCGGCAAGGCGGACCTCTGGTCGGTCGACCTTACCGGCGTCAACGAGCGGAAAATCCCGACGCCGCTCGACGGCTCGGATCCGGCATGGGGCCCCCTGCGGCCCTGAACCTGCTATGGGGGCATAACGGGGAAACGTGATTTTCTACGGGAGACTATCTATGTCGAAGCTTTCCAACATCTTGCTTGCGTGCACCGCGCTGATCGCCGTCGCCGGCTGTGCCAAGAAGCGTCCCGAAGTGTTGCCGCCCGCACCGGTCGACAACAACGCGCCGGTCGATCCGAATGCGGGCCAGAACGGCGGCAATGTCGGCGGGGCGATCGTGCCGGGGTCGGATGCCGACTTCCAGCGCTCGGTCAGCTCGAACACGGTGAATTTCGGGCTCGACATGTACGACATCGATCCGACCGCCCGCGCGATCCTCGACAGCCAGGCGCAGTGGCTGGCGAAGTTCCCGAACCAGCGCATCACGATCGAAGGCCATGCCGACGAGCGTGGCACGCGCGAGTACAACCTCGCGCTCGGCGATCGTCGGGCGAACGCGACCAAGAACTATCTGGCAGCGAAGGGCGTGTCGTCGTCGCGGATGACGACGATCAGCTACGGCAAGGAGCGCCCGGTCGCGATGGGCTCGGACGACCAGAGCTGGGCGGCGAACCGTCGTGCTGTGACCGTGGTCCTGAACTAGGGCGTTTCCCCGCAAAGCGCGATAATATTGGAATCGAGGTGATGCTGGGTGCGTAAGACATCGCCCACATCACCTCGGCCGGTTTGCAGGGGTTTCGGGGCTGAGGGTGCGTTCGTTATGAGGACGCGATGCCTCGGCGTACCCGGTCAGCCGTACGAGCAGGGACATGGAATGGACCGCTCGGATATCCTCGACGCCAAGGAAATCGTCCGAAGGACGGGGCGATCTCGATCATCGACGATCGAAGCTCGCCGTAGCCAGCGCAATGCGCACAACCCTCGATAGGCTTTGGGCAGCCGTGGCTTGGCAGTTGCGGGAGGGGCCGGTGACCTCGCCCGGCAGGTGATCTCGCCCAGTCAGCAATGCTCGCCAAACCACGCTACTGAATAACCATGGCGCTCTAGTCGCTCGTGGTTTCCTGGTCTCTCACCGATTGTCTGCGCACCACCGCCATCAGGTCGTGTATCGCCGGCCGTGAGAACACATACAGCCAGGCGGCATAAATCGATGCACCTGCCATGACGAGTATCGTCAGTCGCAACGGAACACCCAATGGTCGTATGCCGCGGTCGATCAGTCCGATGATCAGTGCCATCGCGATCGCTGCCAGCGCAGGGGGGGCCACGGCGCGCGCAAAGTCGCGCAGGGACACGCCGATGACGGGTAAAGTCCGCCACGCGCTGATGCCAAGATAAACGGGATACGCCGCGATCCACGCGGCGCCCAGGCCGATCGGTCCCCACTGCGCGCCGGCCAGGAACGCGATCGTCAGAATCAACGCCCCGACCGCGCCGTTCTGTACACCGATCCCCGGTCGTCCGCACGTATCGGACGCTGGCACCAGCAATATCTGCAGCGTCATGAACGGCATCGCGAGTGCCAGCAGTCGAACCACGGGCGCCATCTCGTGCCATTTTTCACCGAGGATGGTCAGCACGAGCGGTTCGGCGGTCGCGGCCAACCCCATATAGCACGGCATCGCGACGATCATCACCATCCGCAGGCCTTTCACGAACGCGCGGCCGATCGCACCCGGCTCATGATGCATCCGTGCATAGGCGGAGAACGCGACTTCGTTCAGCGGCGGCACGAACTTCGCGACGAAGATCTGCGCCAGGAACAGACTGGTCGTATAGATGCCGAGCATGTGGGCGGAGAAACTACGCCCGGCGATGGCCACGTCGGCTTGGCTCTGGAGAAACAGGCATAGCTGCCCCGCCGCCATCATGCCGCCGTACTGCGCGATCGGTCCCGCACCCCGAAAGTCGAAACTCGGCCATACGAGCGACCGTGCGCCCCACGTCATCATCGCCCCGCGGATTCCGAACAGGACGATTGGCGCCAGCACCAGCGTCCATATCCCGAGCCCATAGAGCGCGCCGCCCAGTGCGGTGATCGCAGACGCGACCGACGCAACGACGTTCGCCTTGGCCTGATGGCGGAAATCCATCGTCCGTGCGAGCAACGCATAGGGCAGCACGATGAACGGCGTCGTCAGATGCAGCACGGCCTGAACGCGCAGCATGTCGCCGACGATCGGCTGCCGGTAATATGCGGCAGCCCAGGGAGCGAGCGCCAATTGACCGATGGCCAGGGCAAGGTTGAGCACGATCAGCATGCCGAACAGCTGGCGCACGTCGCGGTGTTCGACGGTCTTCTGTCGGATCAGCCCATTGGCGAGCCCATAGCCGTCGAGCATTGCCAGCAACGCGATCACCACCTGACCCATCGCGAACAGCCCGTAATCGGCGGGTACGAGAATGCGGATTACCGCAAAGGTGGCGGCCCACTGGATGAGTTGCGCGACGATCTGGCTACCCGAGCGCCACAGGAGCGCCGTCCGAATTTGTCCGGGCAGCAGGCTTTCCGCGGATCCGGCGCCGCGAACTGGGGGGAGGTCGACGGTGTCCATCGTATCGTCGGTATAGGGCGTCGGTCTTCACAAGCGCTTAAGCGCTACGCGTATGCTCCATATCTCCGGCTTACGAGGTCGGCCTTGAGCGATAGGGCAACCAGCGTTCCCGTATCCGTTGGCAGCGGATTGCCATCGGCACCGATTCCAAGGGCATGGGCGTCACAAACGCGTCAGCCGGCAAAAATTGCCACAAATGTGAAAGATTGTGTTTGACGCGAATCGGAAGCGCCCCTAGAGGGGTGTCACCGCAGCGAACGGCCACACGGTCTGGTTGCTACGGTCGCAAAAAACCAGATGCTCCAAACCTTCCGCAAGGAGGGGTTATGCGAGTGTCGGTATTTTTGTCGGCTCTTTGACATTGTAGGTTAAGATGAAGGGACATGTGGGCGGCGGCTTGCGGTTCTCGGGCTCCTC
>NZ_QAOF01000015.1 GCF_003050745.1 Sphingomonas sp. PP-CE-3G-477
GTCGCCATGGGGAGTTCCTCTCGTTGAAGGAACTCCATCGTCTGCCGCCGCTGCCGCAGGACCAAACCTCAGAGAGGCTGCGCTACCTTACCGCCACCACCAATGCCGCGCAGCGGCTTCGTGCATTGGGCCGTCGTTACTTCATCACAGGCGAAGCCAGTTGGTCGCGGACCCATGACGCGCCGTCGCGGATGGCTTGCTGAGCGAGAGGGGCAATCGACATCGCTTCGAGAAAGCTGTGAGTTGCCCCCCGATAAACGTTGCTTGCCATGGCACAACCGGCGGCCCGTAGCCGCGCTTCAAGCGCGAAGCTTTGTTCGGCGAGGACGTCGAGCTCGGGGACGATGAGCAACACCGACGGTAGACCAGACACGTCGCTTGCCGAAAGCGGGCAGGCATAGGGATCGTCGCGTTGGTCGCCCGATACGAGATACTGGTCGAAAAAATAGCGCATGTCGGCCTGGGTCAGGAGAGCGTCGGGACCGCCATACGCCGCCTCTGCCGCATCGGACACATCGCCCGAAAACGCGCCATAGTTCGAGAGTATGCCACGTATTGCGGAGTTTCTGCCGCCATTTCGGAGTCTCAAGCACGTCGCCAGGGCAAGGTTCGCGCCTGCCGAGTCCCCGCCGATCGCTACGCGCGTCGCGTCGATGCCGAGTTCGGTGCCGTGCTCGCCCAGCCAGTCGACCAGCGCGACGACCTGGTCGAGCGCGACCGGATACTTCGCCTCAGGCGACAACGGATAGTCGATGCCGACCACGACGAAGCGACCGGCATCGGCGTATTCGCGCATCAGCCGGTCGTGCGTATCGAGGCTGAAGAAGACGAAACCGCCGCCGTGGACGTAGAGTAGCGCAGGCGCATCTTCCGCAGCAACGCCGTCGGGACGGTAGATCCGCACGCGAAGTGCGCCCGCGCGGGTGTCGACCGCGACGTTGCGGGTCTCGCTCATGGGCGGTCCGCCAGCCGCCCAGCGTGCGCGCACCAGTTCGGCGATCCGACGTGCCTCTACCGTCAATACCGTGTCGAGCGGTGGATGCCGGCTCCAGTCCTCGCGCAGGATGTCGGTGAAGATGCGGATATCGGGGTCGAGCCGGTCGTCCATGGAGCCTGTCTTACAGATGCGCGTCAAACCACGCCAGCACCCGGCGCTGGATGTCGGCCTGATGCTCGGGTTCGTGGAACCAGTGCGGCTCGCGCGGATAGCGGACCATCTCGGCGGGCTTTCCCAGCAGCTTCAGGCCGCGGTAGAATTCGAGGCCGAGCGTGACGGGTACGCGCGTGTCCTGTTCGCCGTGCAGGACGAGCACGGGCGTATGGACGTGATCGAGCAACCGGACCGACGACACGCGGTCGAGATCGGCGAGATGCGCGGACGGCTCGCCGAAATAGCCGGTGGTGAAGTCGGGCGTGTCGGTGATCCGCGCCATAGCGGTCATGTCGGTGGGACCGGCACCGACGACCGCCGCCTTGAAGCGGTCCCCGTGCGTGACCGCCCAGGCCGACAGGAACCCGCCATAGCTCCAGCCACCAATGCCGAGCCGCGCGGGATCGGTGATCTTCCGTGCGACGAGCATGTCGACGCCGTCGAGCACATCCTGATAATCCATCCCGCCCCAGTCGTTGCCGACCGCGCGCGCGAATGCCGTACCTTGGCCGTCCGAGCCGCGCGGGTTGGGCAGCAGCACCGCATAGCCGTGCGTGGCCAGCATCTGCGCCCATTCGTGCCAACTGCCGAGCCAGCCCGACCACCATGCCCATTCGGGGCCGCCATGCCCCTGGACGACGGTCTTGATCGGCGTGCCGGGGACGTAACCCGGCGGCGTGACGAGGACGCCGTGGATCGCCTGTCCGTCGCGGCTGTTGGTCCAGGATATCTGGCGGACCTGGCCGAGTTTCCAGGTCGCGACCTGCGGGTTGATCGTCGTGATTGGGCGGACGCGCGCGCCGTCGACCGTCCAGACGTCGGCCGGGCGGTCGGGGCTCGACAGCGAGACCGCGAGATGGCGTCCGTCGCGGCTTGCGGTTATGTCCGAGGCTTCGCCGTCCAACTGGGCCAGCGGCGTGACGCGCCCAGTCGCGCGCGCGATTCGGACGAGCTTCGATCGGGTCTGTTCGAACGATAGCGCAACGACCGAGCGGCTGTCCGGTGCCCAGCGGACCTGCGTCAACAAGCCGGGGTGATCGTCCGCGAGCGCCGACAGCGTGTCGGTGGTGAGGTCGTACACGCGCGCGCCGACGCCGATGAAACCCGGCGTGCGGATTTCCGAGCCGAGGATCGCAGTGCCATCGGGCGACCAGAGCGGTCCTTCCGCGGCATGCTCGATGAGGGTCTTGCCGACCGTGCCGCTTGCCGGATCGAACAGCGCGATCCGGGAATGGTAGAAATACTCGTTGATCCCTGTCGTGTCGGTCACGCGCACCGCCATACGCTTGCCGTCCGGCGACCACGCCATGCTGCTGACGCTGACGTTCGCCGGAGAAACACGCCGTGCCGCGTGGGCAGCCAGATCGAGGATCCAGAGCCGCGTCACGTGACGCGGCTTGTCCATCTCGACCCAATCGCGCTTGGCCGCGCGATCGGCCTTCTCGGCAGGAGTATCGGGATCGGCGCTGAGGAAGGCGATCCTGGTCCCGTCGGGCGACCAGGCGAAGTCCGCGATGTCACCGGGCAGCGCGGTGAGCGGAGTTGCCTCGCCGCCATCGCGCGCGATCACCCAGAGCTGGCGGGATGGTTCGCCGGATGCCACCGGTGCGGTCGGCGGGGTCGCGTCGACCGGCGCGCCGGGACCGGCCGAGATATTCAGTTTGAACTCGAACCCGGTGTCCGCGCCACCAGTCAGCGGATTCTTTCGGTTCGAGAGGAACGCGATCGATCGTCCGTCGGGCGACCAGCGCGGCGTATCGTCCGCGCCGGCACTGGTGACGAACCGCCGTGCGGACGCGCCGCCGTCGGTGGGCACCGACCAGATCGTCCGCTGATCGGGGCCGAAGGTCGCCATCTGCGGCTGGACGGTGAACAGGATGGTCCTGCCGTCGGGCGACATCTCGACATCGCGCATGTCGTGTAGGCGCATGATGTCGGCGGGCGCGATCGGTCCGCCCTTGTCCGCAGCAACAGGTGTCTGGGGAAGTGGCGCCGCGCCGGCCAGCGCCAGTGCCAGCGCCGGAAGCGTCCAGGTCTTGCGATACCGCACGCTCAGAACCCGATGTCGACGCGGAGGCCGTAGGTGCGCGGCCGGGTGATCGAGTAGGCCGGCGCGACCTGATCGGTGAACGGCGCATTGAGGACGCCGCGCTTGTCGAGCACGTTGTTGACGAACCCGAGCAGCCGGACGCGCTCCATCACCGTGACGGAGGCGCGCGCATCGAACTGATTGAAATTCCCCCGCGTGTTGGTGTTGCCGAACGCGACGGGCGCGGACGAGATGTAGCGATGCGCGATCTCGAACGTCGGTGCCAGTTTGATGTCGGGCAGGTCGAGCACGAGGTTGTTCGCGACCGCCCATTTCGACGACCCCGGCAACGTCGTGCCCGAGGCATAGCCGCCGCCGACCGCAAAGCTGTCCGGCAACAGGCTGGTGAGTTGCGCATCCTGATAGGTGACGTTCGAGCTGAATGTCAGCGCCTTGGTCAGCTTGACGGTGCCCGAGAACTCGACGCCGCCGATGTTCGCGCTGCCGGCGTTGGTGACGTAGGAATAATAGGCTGGCCCCGGCCCGAACAGCCGAGCCTGGATGTTCTTCCAGTCGATCGTGAACACCGTGGCGTCGAGCAGGATACGGTTGTCG
Organism: Sphingomonas sp. PP-CE-3G-477; assembly: GCF_003050745.1. Classification (GTDB taxonomy): domain Bacteria; phylum Pseudomonadota; class Alphaproteobacteria; order Sphingomonadales; family Sphingomonadaceae; genus Sphingomonas. The sequence continues at coordinate 3,795 of NZ_QAOF01000015.1, forward strand.
AACAGGCCGAACTTCACGCCGGCTTCGTAATTGTCGACCGTGTCGCTGTCATAGGCGGACGGGATTGCCGCGAGCAGCCCTGCGTTGGGGTTGATCCCACCGACGCGGAAGCCTTTCGAATAGGTCGCGTAGGCGAGGAAGCCGGGGACCGGGCGGAACGAGATCGTCGCCTTTGGCGTGAAGCCGTCCTCCTTGCGGTCGACGCTGCCGCTCGAGCCGACCGGCGTATAGCCGCCGGGATAGCCGCCGAGCGCGCCCGCCTGGTTGGTGACGGTCGCCTTGGCGCGCGTGTCGTAATAGCGGCCGCCGACCGAGATCTCGAACTGCTCGACCGGCCGCCACGACAGCTCGCCGAAGATGCCGAGATCGGTGTTGAGCGTATCGGAGGCATAGCCGTAGAGGCGGTCGTTGGGCGTCAACTGCGTCCCGCTGAAGCCGCCGAACAGCGCCGGGTTGGCATTGATGAAGGCGCCGGCACCCTGCTGGAAGATCTGGTCGTAGCTGAACTTCTTCGCACGCAGATAGCTTGCACCGATCAGCCAGCGGACCGGGCCATTGCCTGCGGATGCGAGGCGGGCCTCGACCTGCTTGATGTTGGCGGTCGCGTCGCCGAGCGAATAGGCTGCCGCGTCGCCCGCCGTGACCCCGGTGACATAGGCATAGGGGTAGGACAGCACGGTCTTGTTCGTCTTCTTGTCGACCGAGCCGAACACGGTGAAGTTCGCGAACCCGAGATCCTGGTCGAGGCGCAGGGAGTTGAGGAAGAAGCTCGTCTTCTGCGGCTCCTCGCGCGCCGATACCCGCGTCAGCGAATCCAGCGAGGTGAGGTAGGTCTGGTCGGACAGCTTGCTCTGCTGATAGGTCGCCAGATACGTGATCTTGGTCCCCTCGGCCGGCGTGAAGACGATCGATCCGCGCGCGCCTCGGGTGCGGAAATCGTTGCTGCCCTGGTTGTTGGTGCCGGTGTTGTCGAGATAGCCCGCATCATAGCGTTGCAGCGCCATCACGCGCACGGCCAGCTTGTCCTTGATGATCGGCAGGTTGAACATGACCTTGCCGGCGTAATTCAGGTCGCCGTTCGCGTTCTTGGTCGAACCGATCAGGCCCTGTGCGGCGGCGTCGATCTTGCCCGGATCGGCGGTCTTGACGACGTAGTTGACGAGGCCGCCGAGCGTCGACGAACCGAACAGCGTCCCCTGCGGCCCGCGCAACACCTCGACGCGGTCGAGATCGAAGGTGTCGACGTCGGGGATGCCGATCGGGAAGCCCGGCTCGACCAGCGGAATCTCGTTGAGATAATAGCCGACCGTGGTCTGACCCTGCTCGTGGTAAGTGGTCGCGGCGATCCCGCGGATCACGACTTCCGAGATGCCCGGCTGGTAGTCGTTGAAGACGACGCCCGGCAGCCGCGCGATGTAGTCGGACAGGCTGTTGGCGTTGGCCTTGGCAAGCTGGTCGCCGGTCACCGCGCTGATCGGCATCGCGACGTTGCGCAGCGATTCGTTGCGCTTGGTCGCGGTCACGACGATGTCGTCTGAGCTGTTCGTGACCGGCTCGGACGCGACCGGGTTGTCCGGCGACGCGTTGCCGGGCGCGGTGACGCTGGCGACCTGTACGGATGCAGGTGTCGCGGTCAGCCCGAGCGCTGCTGCGCTAACCAACGCCGTCGTAGTGAGAAACCGGTATGTCATTAGCTCGCCCCCAATGCTCGGCGACCGGCACCTCTGGTACCGCCCGCATCAAATTGCCCGAACCGTCCTGCGGCCATCTGCGGTCTTTTCGACCGTCGCGGCTCTGATCTTGAGGGCATAGGGTCAGCCCAAACTGGAACCTTACAAACATCCAGTCCTATGATGCCGACGGGACCAAGGTGTCTCCCTTGCCAACGCTGGACCCGGCGACGGGAATGCCGCCTGCCGCCGCCAGCGACGTCAGCGCCCGGACCGCTTCGGCTTCGTTCAGGCTGGCGAAGCCGAGCCGCAGTCCGCGTGGCGCCTCTTCGGTGGTCGCGAACGACGCCGACGTTGCAAGGCTCAGCCCGTACGCAGGCGCTCCAGCCTCGATCCGGTCGAGCAACGCAGGATCGGCGAACCGCAGCCAGAAGGCGAGGCCGCCGTCGGGAACACGGTAGTCGATCGCGCCACCGAACGTCGCCGCGAGCGCCTGGTCGAACGCGGTGCGCCGCTTCGCATAGACCTGCGTCACGCGGCGGGCATGCCGGCGGAGTTCGCCTTCGACGATCAGGTCGGCCGCCGCGTCCTCGGTCAGCGTGTTGCCCATGCCGTCGGTCAGCGACACGCCGTGCGCGACCGCTTCGATGAACGCGCTGGGCGCGGCGATATAGCCGACCCGCAACGCCGGCAGCAGCAGCTTCGACAGCGAACCGACATAGATCACGCGGCCGGGCGCATAGCTCGCCATCGGCAGCAGCGGCTGCGACTCGAAATGGAATTCGTGGTCGTAATCGTCCTCGATCACCGCGAAGCCGAATTGCCGCGCGAGTTCGAGCACGCGCAGCCGGCGTTCGGGGCGCAACGCGACGGTGGTCGGGAACTGGTGATGCGGGGTGAGAAAGATCGCGCGGACGCGGTGCTTGCGGCAGGCGCGCTCGATTGCCTCGACATCCGCGCCGTTCTCATCGAGGCCGACCGAGACGACGTTGGCGCCGAGATCGGTGAAGGCGGCGACCGCTGGTTCGTAGGTCAGCGCCTCGACGAGCACGGTATCGCCCGGTTGTAACAGCGTGCGCGCGGCGAGGTAGATGCCGTTCTGGCTGCCGCGCGTGATGCAGATATCCTCGGCCGTGACCGCCAACCCGCGCTCTCCCCGCAGCATCGTCGCGATCGCCTCACGCAACCGGGGCGAGCCACGCGGGTCGCGATATTGCAGCCGGTTGTCGCGGCTCGCGCGCTGTACCGCGGTCCGATACGCACGCGAGAGGATGTCGGCGGGAAACAGGCGACCGTCCGGTGCGCCCTCGTCGAGCTTGACGCCCTTGCCCGGCGATAGCGCGAGTGGCCGCTCCGGCGGCGCGCGGAAGCGGTATTCGGGCGCCGTGGTGGCACTTGGCATCAAGGGTCGCGGCGGCGGCTTGCGCATTTCGGTCGACAGCGCCGCAACCACGGTGCCGCGCGTGCCTTCCGACAGCAGCCAGCCTTGGGATATGAGGTCCTCATAGGCGAGGACGACGGTCTTACGGTTGACGCCGAGGATCGTCGCGAGTTCGCGGCTGCTCGGCAGGAAGGCGCCGGGGGGCAGGCGGCCGCGTTCGATCTCGTGGATGATCGCGTGGACGATCTGGAGGTAGAGCGGCGTTCGCAACGCCGGATCGATCCGGCCCAGCGTGATCTTCCAGGGTCTCAGCATTGGCCCGCTCTCCCGATCTTGGAGCGGTCAGCATAGGGGGCCAAGCCTCGACGGCAAGCCGCGTTCTATTCCCGCTTCCGTGCGAACCTTTGCATCCAGGACACGAGCGCCGTGTCGGGATGCCGTTCGACGATCGCCGCGAACGTGTCGGGTGCCTCATCCTGGCCGAGCTTGAAGCGACCGGACAGGCTGGTGACCTCGGCGCGAAAGGCGATGATCGCCGCAGCCATGCCGTCGTAGCGCGATCCGAGTTCGCGCGGCGTCCAGCGCTCCCCCTCCATCGCAAACGTCAGCGCGCCCAGCGCGTGATCCGTCTCGTTGGCCAGGAAGACGACCTGCGCTTCGATGACGAGTTGCGCGTAGTTCCAGGTCGGTCCCCAGTCGCGGCGGTCGGCATGGTCGGGCGAGACATAGCCGTGCGGTCCGTTGACGAGGATCGTCGCGGACGGCGCCACAACAAGCTGCGCGTGCAGCGGATTGCGCCGCCCCATGTGGCCGAGGAGGTGCGTGAGCCGTCCCTCCGCATCATATTCGCCGAGCAGCGGGAGAAGGCTGGGCGGGGCGTGTCCCGGTGCCGTCACCCATGCGAGCGGATAGCCCGCTATCAGGTCGCGCACGTCGCTGGTGTCGAACGTCTCGGAAATCCCGGTCATGCGGGCGCCGACGCGGTGGCAGGGCGGTGGTTCGTCATGATCTCCCCTTGTGCCGCCACTGTCGCGCGGCGCATCCTCGCCGCAAGCGCCAACACGTAAAATCCGGGAGGGCCAGTGTTGGCTCCGTCAGGTTCGGAAAATTGGCGGGTTCGGGCTGGGCCGGCATCTGACACGATCACGCGATGGGTGGGAGCACGACGATGATCGACCGGCGGATGGTGTTGGCAGGCGGATTGGCATGGGCGTCCGTGGGGCGGGCGCTCGCGATCGAGCGCGTGCTGGACGTCGCCTATGTCAATGCGAATGCCTGGACCGGCGACCAGCGGCATCCGCATACCGACGCGATCGGCCTCGTCGGCGACCGGATCGTCGCGATCGGGGCGGGGGCGGTAAAGGCGGCGATCGGTCGCAGGACTAGGATCGTCGACCTCGAGGGGGCCTTCGTAACGCCCGGGTTCATCGATAACCACACGCATTTCATGATCGGCTCGGCCGCGTTGATGCAGCCGGATCTGCTGTCCGCCACCACGATCCCCGACTTCGCCGCGCGGCTCGGCGCGGCGGCGAGAGCGCGGCCGGGCAAGTGGATCCTCGGCGGCAGCTGGGACGAGCAACGCTTGGGCGGCCAGTTGCCGACGCGCGCGTGGATCGATGCGGCGACCGGGGACACGCCGGTCGCGATCCCGCGCACCGACCTGCACATGTACCTGCTCAACAGCGCGGCGCTGAAGATCGCGGGGATCACGCGCGATACGCCCGACGTCGCGGGCGGGGTCATCGTCCGCGACGCGAAGGGCGAGCCGACCGGCATCCTCAAGGACAATGCCAAGACGCTCGCCGAGCGGGTGTTCCCGGTGCCGACGCCGACCGAATGGCAGGCGATCATGCGCGGCGGCATCACCCACGCGCTCAGCCGCGGCTTCACCCAGGTCCACACCCCCGAACCGTTCGACTGGACCACGTACGAAACCGCACGCCAGCTTCGCGCCAAGGGCGAGACCGACCTGCGCTTCTACTGCTTCGTGCCGGTCCGCGACTGGGAAAAGATGGCCGCGATCGTCAAGGCCGAGGGGCGCGGCGACGACTGGGTCCGCTGGGGGGCGGTCAAGGCGCTGGCGGATGGCTCGCTCGGCTCGCGCACCGCGGTATTCCGCGATAGCTATACTAATGCGCACGACCAGCACGGCGTCCGCGTCACCAGCCTGGCCGACCTCAAGGCGTATATCGGCGGCGCGGACAAGGCCGGGTTGCACGTGACTACGCACGCGATCGGCGACCTCGCCAACGACGACGTCCTCGACCTGTATGCCGAGATCGTCCGGGAGAACGGCGTGCGCGATCGCCGCTTCCGGATCGAGCACGCGCAGCATCTGTCGCAGGCGGCGATCGCGCGCTTTGCCAGACAACAGGTGATCGCGTCGGTTCAGCCGTTCCATGCGATCGACGACGGACGTTGGGCGGTCGAGCGTATCGGCCAGGCGCGGCTGCGTGGCACCTACGCGTTCCGCTCGCTGATCGACAGCGGGGCGACCGTCACGTTCGGATCGGACTGGCCGGTCGGGCCGCTCGACGCGGTCGAGGGTATCTACGCCGCCGTGACGCGCGAGACGATCGACGGCAAAAACCCGGCAGGCTGGCTTCCCGACCAGAAGACGACGGTCGCCCAGGCGCTGACCGCGTACACCGTCAACAACGCCTATGCAGGGTTCCAAGACGGCAAGTTGGGCCGCATCGCGCCGGGCTATCTGGCCGATCTGACAATGCTCGATACGAACCTTCTGACAACGCCCGCGGAACGAATGCACACGTCGAAGGTCACGCGCACAGTAGTCGGCGGAAAGGAACGCTTTCAGGCATAGTAACGATTACGATCCCTCTTGGTCTAACTCGTGGTTGTTCTGTAACATTCTATAAAAACGATAACTCAGCCGAGACGCTGCAAGGGCCACGTACTTTCTCCGCTGGCTGCTGCATTGGTTCAGGGCGACGTGCCGCCGGTTCCGAGTCCGTGCTTTGCGCCGGTGCGGCTGTTACCAGACCAGCCAAATCCAACTCGGCGGCACGTCGCATCGGATCGGCGCGGGGATCGGCATAGCGCTGCTCCCTGCCGACGCGATCACCCCTGACGATGCACTGCGTAAGGCCGATGGCGCACGGTACCGGGCAAATCGCGAGCGCCGCTCCGCGATGCGGTTCTGCGAGGAGGGTATGGATGCGCAGGTTCGCGAGCGCGCGGCGATGGAAGACGCGTTGCGCAGGGCGGTGGGCTTGGGTGCGATCGAACCGGCGTTCCTGCCGACTGTCCGGCTATCGACGCACGAAGTCGTTGGCTTCGAGATGATCCCGCAATGGATCGCAGACGACGGTGCCAGCATCCCGCTCCAGCGGTTCATACCGATCGCCGAAGGAGTGCCGCACGAGGCCTGCATCGTCGCGCGCACCTGGCCGGCCGGCGTGCGACTGGCCGCCGATATCTATCCGAGTCAGTTGCGCGACGAACTGCTGCTTCGGCACCGGCTACCTTCTTGCCAGCCTTGATATTGCGTTTCGTTCGCGATAGTGGGCGGCCCACGCCGGAGAGGCATCGCTAGACCGCAATGCCCGAACGATCGGGGCCGCGGCGTGGCAACGGTTAGCTATCTTCGGGGATGACGACGTGACAATCAGAGCGATGACGGGTGTCTGCAGTGCAGTCGCCATGCTGGCACCGTGCGCGGTGCACGCGCAACAGCGTCCGGCGGACGACACGACCGGGTCCGAGATCCTAGTGTTCGGCGACCGCGCGGACGGATACGGGGTCGACAGGATCACCACGGCGACGCGCACCGGCACCGCGCTGATCGACATTCCGCAATCGATCCAGGTCGTCACACGCGACGTGATCGACGACCAGCAACTGGTCGATCTCACCAGCTTATTTCGCAACGTCAGCGGCGTGCAGGCCGGGACCAACGCCGGCAATCGCTCCGAAAGCTTCACCATTCGCGGGTTCCGCTCCTCCTATTACGCGATCGACAGCGTCGTGCTGAGTCCTGCGATCGAGACCAACGACAGCTACCGCGACCTTGCCAATGTCGAGCGGATCGAGGTGCTCAAGGGGCCGGCGTCGGTGCTGTACGGGCGCGGCGATCCCGGTGGGCTGATCAACATCGTCACCAAGCAGCCGCGCCTCACCCCTGGGATGCAGGCGAGCATGCAGGTCGGGCTGAACCAGTTCGTCCGCGGCGAGGCGGACATCACCGGGCCGATCGATGCGGCGCATACTCTGGCCTACCGGATCATCGGCGCGGCGCAGACCGGCGACACGTTTCGCGATGTCTTCGTGCCGTATCGCCGCCAGTTCCTGTCGGGTTCGCTGCTGTGGACCCCAGGGTCGCGAACCCGCGCGATCGCCAGCCTGACGTATACGCATCAGGAGAACCAGACCGATCGCGGCATCGTCGCGACGCCGGACGGCAATGGTGGCTATGTCGTCGATCTCGCGCGCGACCGGTATCTCGGTGAGCGGTTCGCGGTCACCGCGTCCAGCCGCTACGAATTCAACTACCGGATCGAACACGACCTGACCGACTGGCTCACGGTCCGACAGATCGGCCATTACGACAACGGCGCGCTGGACCTGCTGGGGATCAATTACGGCACGACCGTCGCGGTCAATGCGCGCACCGGTGCCCGTACGGTGACGCGCGCGGCGGTCGAACAGCACGAGAAGAACCACAACTACGATTTCCAGGCGGACTTGATCGCCAAGTTCGCGACCGGCGGCATCGGCCACACCGTCGTGTTCGGCGGCGAGCGCGTCGATGGCTATCGCTTCCGCACGTTCTTCCGCGGCACGCTGGCGGCGATCAACATCGACACGCCGGTCTACGGTGCGACGCCCGGTGGGTTCGTCAAGGCCGCCGATCGCCAGGTCGACGCGACCTCCTGGTCGTCCTATCTGCAGGACCAGGTCGACCTCGGCGAGCATCTCGATCTGCTGGCCGGCATCCGGTTCGACAAGGCGAAGCAGTCGGATGCCGGCGCCTCGGTGATCCGCACGAACGATACCGCCTGGTCGCCACGCGTCGGGTTGGTGTGGAAGCCGATCGGCGATCTGGCACTGTTCGCCGACTACACGCGGTCTTTCCAGGCGCAGGCGGCACCGACCTTCACCGGGATACCGATCGAGCCCGAGCGCGGCGTGCAATACGAGGCGGGCATCAAGGCGGAATTGTTCGGTGGCAAGCTGGCGACCACTGCGGCGGTGTACCAGCTGACCCGCAGCCATGTCGCGCAGACCGATGCGGTGAATATCGGCTTCAACATCGACGCGGGCGTGCAACGCTCGCGTGGGGTCGAGTTCGATGCGACCGGCGCGATCGTCCCTGGCGTCAAGCTGATCGCAAGCGGTGCGTATATCGATGCGGAAGTGCGCCGATCAACCGATTACGCGACCGGCAACCGCCTGATCAGCGTGCCGACATGGAGCGGTAGCCTCTGGCTGACGATCGAGCCGGAGAGCGGTGCTTTCAAGGGCGTCGGGCTAGGCGGCGGCGTGTTCGCGGCGAGCAATCGCAAGGGCGACCTCGAGAACAGCTTTTCGCTCGGCGGCTACACGCGGGTCGATGCGAGCCTGTGGTACCGGGTCTCGGACAAGCTCCGGCTGACGGTCAGCGGCCGCAACTTGTTCGACACCTATTATGTCGAATCGGCGGTCTCGCGCGCGCAGATTACGCCGGGCGAAGGGCGCGGCCTCCTCGTTGGCATAGGCACGAAATTATGATCGCACGCCTGACCGCGATGCTGACGCTGGCAGTCCTGCTGGCTGCGACGCCGGGCGCACAGGAGATGGGTGTGATCGTCCGAGGACCCGGCCATTGCCTGCGCACATGATTTGTCGAAGATCCGAGCGACGTCGGTCACCGGCCCACGCGCTGCAACGAGACGACCAACTCGTAGCCGCCGCCTCCGCCGCCCGCGCTTGAGCGCCTGTAGCACGCCGGCCGTGGCGAGCCAGCCGACAGCATAATCGTTGACCACGCCGATCGGCGGATGCCCGGGCTTCTCGTCGGTACCTTCGAGAATGCACCGCCTGTCAGGGAATCTGGTTCTACTCAGCGTTTCGGATCTATCCCCAGCAGGCGTGCATATTCTTCCTCCGGCTGGCCATAGGTGTCGCCGGCGAGCGCCATCAGCTTGGTCCGATCATTGACCAGAACCCGCGCACGGATCGCGCGGATCGCTCGATCTTCCTCAAGGCGATGCAGCGCGTCGGTGACGCTGCTGCGGCGGACGCCGAGCATCAGCCGGAACTCCTCGTGCGTCATGCAGATCTCGTCCGCCTGCACACGGTCGTGATACAGCAGGATCCACCGCGCCATCCGACGCTCGATCGAATGCGCCAGCGACGACACGACGGTCCGCCCCATCTGCAGCATGAAGACATGCGCGAACCGCAGCAGCGTCATGCGCAACGTCGGGCTCTGGTCGACCGCAGCCATCAACGCCTTGGCGGGAATGCGCAGCGCTTCGCCACGCTCGGCTCGCATGGTGACGTCGTAGGCGGAGCGATCGTCGCCCATCACCAGCGGCCAGCCGATGAAACCCTCCGCGCCGACCAGCCCGACGGCGTAGCGGCGGTCGTCATCGAGCGCGTCCAGGACGCCGGCGATGCCCTGTTCCAGAAAGCAGACGCTGTCGATCGGATCGCCGGCTCGGGTGATGAAGTCGCCGACCGCGAACGAGACCGGCTCCAGATGAGGCGCCAGCAGGCCGAAATCCTCCGGGGATAGGTTCGCCAGCAGCCGATTGCCGACCCTGCCGTCGAGGGCGCCGGCTACCATGCCGACATCGCGATCGCGCGGGGCGACGGCCGCTCCGCCTGCAAAAGATACGATCGTCGACATCCACGTTTCCCCTCTAACCGCCGGACTTTGCACGGTTCCGTACAGCAACGTTGCCCATCCTGCTTTGTTCATGCTCGGACAAACAGGAGGACTATATGGTTTCCATCTCGAAGCGGCCCGTCGCGCGCAGCCTTTTCGCAGCAGCGCTGCTGACGGCATCGGCAGGCGTACTCGCGCAATCGGCGCGTTCGCCGAACGCACCGCCGCCCGCAGCCCCGCCGGCAAGCGCGACGCAGCCGCCCAAGGCCGCGCCAGACATGCAAAAGGTGCTCGACGCGCTCGCGGGTCTCGGCGGCAAGCCGATCGAGACGCTGACCCCGGCGCAGGCGCGGATGCAGCCTTCGGCGGCCGACGGTGCCAAGGCGGCGATGGCCCAGCAGGGCATGTCGACTGCACCCGACGCTTCGGTCACGACGCAGGACGTGCCGTATGGCGCCGACGCGCAGCAGTTCGCGCGCATCTACAAGCCAGCGGCAGCGCCCGCGAACGGCAAGCCGATGCCGGTCGTCGTCTATTATCACGGTGGCGGCTGGGTGATCGCGGACGTGAACACGTATGATTCGGCGCCGCGTGCGATGGCCAAGGCGCTCAACGCGATCGTCGTGTCGGTCGAGTATCGCCACGCGCCGGAGTTCAAGTTCCCCGCGCAGCATGACGACGCCGCAGCGGCGTATCGCTGGACGTTGCAGAATGCGGCGAGCTGGGGCGGCGATCCTGCGAAGATCGCGGTGGCGGGTGAAAGCGCTGGCGGCAACCTCGCGGTCGCGACGGCGATCTACGCCCGCGACAACCGCCTGACCGTGCCGCGCTACATCGTCTCGGTCTATCCGATCGCCAACAGCAGCATGACGATCCCGTCACACAAGGATTCGGCGAATGCGAAGCCGTTGAATGCGGCGATGCTGAAGTGGTTCGGCTATTACTACCAGACCAGCGCCGCCGATGCGCAGGACCCGCGCTTGAACCTGGTCGCCGCCAATCTGCGCGGCCTGCCGCCAACGACGATCATCAATGCGCAGATCGATCCGCTGCGTTCGGACGGCGAGACGTTGGCCGCTGCGATGCGGACCGCGGGCGTAAAGGTCGAGCAGAAGACGTATCCGGGCGTCACGCACGAGTTCTTCGGCATGGCCAAGGTCGTGCGCGGTGCCAAGGACGCCAACGATCTGGCGGTCGCACGGCTGAAGGCAGCGTTCGCCGGTTCGCCCCGCCGCTGATCGGCCCGACGGGGCGGCCGATCCGCCGCCCCATCGTATATTTGTCACCGGCGTTCTGGTCGCCGGCGCTCCATTGCAAGGACGTCCCATGCTGAAAAACCCGATCCGCTACAGCCCCGACGTCGAGACGATCGGTCCCGACGAGCAGAAAACGATCGACGGTCTGAACGAGACGTTCCGCTACATCGTCGAAAAGACGCATGAGGACCTCGGTCATGCGCAGCGCGGGGTTCATGCCAAGAGCCACGCGTTGCTCGAAGGCGAGATGGTGGTGCACGACGACCTTGCCGACGAGCAGGCGCAAGGCATTTTCGAGCGCGGCCGTCGCTATCCGGTCGTGGTCCGCATGTCGGCGATCCCCGGCGATCCGATCCGTGACAGCGTGTCCCTGCCGCGTGGCTTCTCGATCAAGGTGATCGGCGTCGACGGCGATCGGCTGCCGGGCGCCGAGGATGAAGTGACGCAGGACTTCCTGATGGCCTCCGGGGTTGCCTTCTCGAACCCGACGCCGGTCGGATTCCTGCGCAACACCAAGCTGCTCGCCGCGACGACCAATCGTGCGGAATGGGCCAAGGCGGCGCTGTCGAAGGTGTTGCGCCCGATCGAGCAGGCGTTGGAAGCGGTCGGCGGCGAGAGCGCGCTGCTGAAGGGCTTCGGCGGCTATCCGGACACCAACCCGATCGGCGACCGCTATGGCACGCAGGCGCCGCTCCGCTTCGGCGACTATATCGCCAAGTTCGACATCGTGCCGGAATCGCCCAATTTCCGCGCGCTGACCGACCAGAAGCTCGACGAGAGCAAGAGCCCAGACTCGATCCGCGAAGAGCTCATGGCGATCTTCGCGAACGAGGGCGGTGCCTGGACTCTCCGCGCCCAGCTCTGCCGCGACCTCGAGGAGAACCCGATCGAGGACGCAGCGACGCCGTGGCCCGAGCAGGGCAATCCGTACATTCCGGTCGCGACCATCACGGTGAAGCCGCAGAAGAGCTGGTCGGAAGAGCGCGTCTCCGTGCTCAACGAACAGACGGCGTTCCGCCCCTGGCACGGCGTCGAGGCGCATCGGCCACTCGGCTCGGTCATGCGCGCCCGCCGCGCGGTCTATCCGGTGATCCAGGATCTGCGCAGCGAACTGAACGGCTGCCCGATGCACGAGCCGCGTTCGCTTCCCGCGCTCGACTGATCGGAAAGGCTTAACGCACGACGCAGCAGCGCTATCGCCAATCACCTGAATTCGGCCTTGGCGGCGCTGCGATTGGCAACGAGCGCGAGTTCGCAGCCGACCAACAGGCGGAGGCGACCGCTCGCTGCCGCCTGGTATGCGGGCGAGTGCTGTTTCGATGTGTTCCCCCTGGTAGGGCGTGGGCTTGCCGAGCGACGCTTGGGACGTTGCTCGCGCGCAAACCCGGACGCCGCGCTGCGCGCGTGAAAATAGCGCAGGGGCTACGCAAGGTGCAGCTATCGCGTGATCGTGACAGTTTCTTAACTGGCTGAGCGCCTTGATCGTCAGCTACTGTCGTTCGCAGCGGCTGACGTTCTGCAAGTTAATGACGCCGGTGCAGCGGCTGCTACCGAGAGGGGCGGTTCGGCAGGGGGGCTATGTGATACGATTCACGCGAAGAGTATCGCGATTGGCGCCACTCGTGGCTCCGTTGGCCTGTCTAGGCGGCTGCACGGCGCTGTCGCACGGGTTCCTCAATCCGCAGGGGCCGGTCGCCGGGCACGAGCGTGACCTGTTCTTCACCGTGTCGATCGTGCTGCTGTTCGTCGCCGGACCGGTGCTGCTGCTGACGCCGCTGTTCGCGTGGCATTATCGGCTGTCCAATCGTAGCGATGCGTACCGGCCGAAGTGGAATTTCTCGTGGTGGGTGGAAGGGCTGATCTGGATCCCGCCCGCCGGGATCGTCATTGGGCTCGCCGTGCTGCTGTGGCATTGGACGCAGATCGACGATCCGTATCGGCGGTTGCCGGGCGCGGCGCCGGTCGAGGTGCAGGCGATCGCGCTCGATTGGAAATGGGTGTTCGTCTATACCGACCTGGGCGTCGCGTCGGTCGATCGACTGACCATTCCCGCCGGACGCCCGGTGCATATCAAGCTGACCAGCGGCACGGTGATGCAGTCGATGTTGATCCCGCAACTCGCCGGGCAGATCTATGCGATGGGCGGGATGACAACCGAGTTGAATATCCAGGCGCACCGGCCGGGGCGGTTCCGCGGCGAGAACACGCAGTATAACGGCGCCGGCTTCCAGCAGCAGAAGTTCGATGTCGTTGCGGTGTCGCCGGCGGACTATGATCGCTGGGCGGCGGCTGCACGAAGCGGCAAGCGCACGCTCTATGCACAGACGTGGCGGCGGCTGTCCGCGCGGTCGATCATCACGCACCCCGTCGAGTTCGCGCATATCACGCCGAACCTGTTCGAGCACGTCGTCGCCGCGACCGGCGGCATGACCCATTCTCCCCAGAAGGCCGCTCGATGACCGTTTCCGTTCCCCTCTGGCCGGCGGTGCTCGGCCGGTTCGGTTGGCAGGACCTGCCGTTCGTGCGCGCTTGGGAGAACCCGACGATCAGCGAGATCATCGGCGCGTTCGCGGGTGCGCTGGTGGTGGTCGGCGCGGTCGTCGTTGCGGCGCTGCTGACGCGTTATGGCAAGTGGCGGTATCTGTGGACCGAGTGGCTCACCAGCCTCGACCACAAGAAGATCGGCATCATGTACATCGTCGTCGCGTTCGTGATGCTGTCGCGTGCGCTGGTCGAGGCGGTGCTGATGCGGATGCAGCAGGCGGTGGCGATCGAGAACCCCGGCTTCCTGTCGCCCGATCATTTCGGACAGCTGTTCTCGACGCATGGCTCGATCATGATCTTCTTCATGGCGATGCCGTTCCTGACGGGGATGATCAACTACGTCCTGCCGCTCCAGATCGGCGCGCGCGACATGGCGTTTCCCTGGGCCAATTCGATCGCGTTGTGGCTCACCATCGGCGCCGCGGGCCTGATGATGGCAAGCCTTGTGGTCGGCGAATTCTCGACCGGCGGATGGAGCGGCTACCCGCCCTATACAGAGCGCGCGTTCAGCCCCGGCGTCGGTGTCGACTACTGGATCTGGGCGGTGACGTTGGGGTCGATCGGCTCGACGATGGCGGGGATCAACATCGCCTGCACCGTCTACAAGCTGCGCGCACCGGGCATGCGGTTCATGCGGATGCAGATGTTTTCGTGGACCAGCCTGTGCACGTCGATCCTGATGATCTTCGCAATGCCGCCGCTGACTGTCGCCACGCTGCTGCTCGCGCTCGACCGGTATCTGGGGTTCCACTTCTTCACCAACGACCTCGGCGGCAACATGATGAACTATGCCAACATGTTCTGGCTGTTCGGTCATCCCGAGGTCTACATCCTGATCCTGCCCGCGTTCGGCGTGTACTCTGAGGTCGTGTCGACCTTCTCGACCAAGGACCTGTACGGCTACACCTCGCTGGTGATCGCGACGATGGCGATCGCGGTGCTGAGCTTCACCGTGTGGGTCCATCATTTCTTCACGATGGGGCAGTCGGCCAACGTCAATGCGGCGTTCGGAATCGCGACGATGACGATCGGCGTGCCGACCGGCGTCAAGATCTACGACTGGATCTGGACGATGTTTCGCGGCGAGGTGCGCTTCACCGTGCCGATGCTGTACGCGCTCGCGTTCATGATGACGTTCGTGCTGGGCGGCTTCACCGGCATCATCCTCGCGATGCCGCCGCTCGACTATCTGGTCCACAACACGCTGTTCCTGGTCGCGCATTTCCACAACATGCTGATCCCGGGGCTGCTCTACGGGATGCTCGCGGGCTATCATTACTGGTTTTCCAAGGCGTTCGGGTTCCGCCTCGACGAGCGCTGGGGGCGGATCGCGTTCACGTGCTGGGTGGTCGGCTTCTACCTCGCCTTCTTCCCCTTGTACGTACTCGGCGCGAGCGGGATGGCGCGGCGGACGCAGGCGATCTTCGAACCGTCGTTCCGGCTCTGGCTGTACGTCGCCGGCGTCGGCGCGTTCGTCCTGCTGGCGGCGCTGACGTCGCTCGGCATCCAGTTGTGGGTAAGCATCCGCGACCGTGCCAAGACGCAGGTCGAAGCCGGCGACCCGTGGGACGGCCGTGGGCTCGAATGGTCGGTCAGCGCACCACCGCCCGAATACAATTTTGCGGTGCTGCCGCTAATCGACGGGCGCAACCCATTCTACGATCACAAGCATGATGAGGGCCAGCCCGACCCGTACGCCTCACCACCGGCTTACGAGGACATCGTCGTTCCGAAGGGCAGCGCGACCAGCGTCGTGATCGGGCTTACCGCCGCGGTCGCCGCGTTCGGGCTGATCTGGGAGATCTGGGGACTGACGATCGTCGCGCTGCAGGTGATCGTCGCGGCGGTCGTGATACGCAGCTTCGGCCGCGACCAGCATCGCACGATCCCGGCTACGGAGGTCGCGCGCGCGCATGAGGCTTGGCTCACGCGCGTTCGGGCGACCCCCGCCATCCCACGCCAGTTGGAGACCGCCGCGGTCAATCGCGGCCTTGCGGAGATCGTGGCGTGAGCGAACCCGAACTCGCACACGCCGGCCTCAACCTTGGCGACACCGGCGCCCTGACGCAGGACCAGGCGGAGAACGCGATCTTCGGCTTCTGGATATTCCTGATGAGCGACGCGGTGATCTTCGCGCTGCTGTTCGCGACCTACGGCACGATGATCGGCAGCACCGTCGGCGGCCCGACGCCCGCCTCCGAGTTCAAGCTGCTGCCCGCGTTCGTCGAGACGCTGCTGTTGCTGACGAGCAGCGCGACGTTCGGCCGCGCGACGATCGCGATGAAGTACGACGAACCGCGCGGCGTGCTGTTCGGCTGGCTCGGCGCGACGCTGGGATTGGGGCTCATCTTCCTCGCACTAGAGGCGAACGACTTCGCGACGATGTTCGCGCACGATGCCTATCCGATGCGTAGCGGTTTCCTGTCGTCGTTCTTCGCACTGGTCGGGCTGCACGGGCTCCACGTCGCGGTCGCGTGCTTCTGGCTGGTCGTGATGGTCGGCCAGGTCTGCGCCTATGGCCTCGATGCGCGCGTGAGGATCAACCTGCTGCGGCTGGGGCTGTTCTGGCACCTGCTCGACATCGTCTGGATCGCGATCTTCTCAGTCGTCTATCTGCAAGGGAATATCGGATGAGCGACCGGACCCGCGAACTGCGTACCTATGCGGTCGGCTACGGCCTGTCGCTCGTGCTGACGGTGGCCGCCTTCGCGATGGTCCGTTGGCCATCGTTCGGCGCGCGCGCCATCTTCGGCACCGTGCTGGCGTTGGGGCTCGTCCAGATGGCGGTGCAGTTCCGCTGTTTCCTCCACATCAGTCTCAAGCGTTCGTCACGGCACGACCTGCAACTGATCCTCTTCTCCGCGCTGATCATCGCGCTGATGGTGTCGGGAACGCTGGTGATCCTGTTCAACCTGCGCGGACGGATGACGGGGTAAGGGCCGGTCCGAGCCTACTGCGTCGGCAAAGGCGTCAGCAAGATCGATCCATCGACATTTGCGACCATGCGAACCGGCAGGATCTGCTGAACCGCAGCGATGAACTGCGCAGAGTCGGACGTTCCGAACCGGCCGCCGATCCGGAGCGCGGCGAGGCGGTTGTCGCCCAGCACGATCGGGGCGCGGCGGTAGCGGTTGAATTCGGCGACCGCCTGTTCGAGCGTATCGCCGTCGAGTTCGATCACGCCCTCCTGCCATGCGGTACGCTGCCGGACGACCGCGTCTCCGAGATGGTTCGTCTCCGCGACGCCGCCGCGGATGGCAGCGCCGTAGCCCGCAGCCACCGTGCGCAGCATCTTCGCGCCGTCGCTGACTCCGACGGCACCGCGGGAGACGGTCAGCTCGACCAGTTCGGCGCGGATCCGTACGTTGAACGCGGTGCCCAGCACGCGGAGCAGGCTGCCGCCGACCTGTACGTAGAAGGGGCGTTCCGCGTCATGCGCGACATCGAACATCGCCTCGCCCTGCAACAGGCGGACGACGCGGCGGCTGGTTTCGAACGCGACCGCGATGACCGAGCCGGTGTTCAGGTCGATCCGGCTGCCGTCGGTTAGCGATACCGATCGGCGCGTGCCGATATCGGTGGTGTAGCGTTCGTCGCGCGATCCGAGTGCGAGCGTCGTCGCGATACCGCCCACCGCGCTCGCGGCGAGCAGGCCGGCGAGCAGCGTACGTCGATGCGTCGGCCTGGCGATCCAGTGGCCGGTCGGGTGCGAATTCTCGCGCACGGCGTCGCCTTGTGGGGCGGCCGCGCGCAGCCGACCTGCCGTCTCCCACGCGCTCTCCGCCCGGGCGAGGGCGATCGCGTGGAGAGGGCTCTGGCCGGCCCAGTCCATCGCGATCCGTTCGCGCGCGGGATCCGGGGTCGACGAGAGGCTAGCGACCAGTCGCGCCGCCTCCGCGTCGATCTCGGACCTCTTCGATTGCGCGGTCGTATCGTTCAACGGCAACTTCCTCGCGGTCCCTGATCGCCTGCATAATGCGGGTGATCGCCTTGGTCAGGTGCTTTTCGACTGTAGAAACGGACAGACCCAATTCTTCCGCTATCTCGGTCATCGAACGATCGTGCACGCGCCGCAAAAGGAACACGCGGCGGCATTGCGGGGGCAGCGTGTCGACGATCACCTTCAGCCGGCGGAGTTCGTCGCGCGCATGAAGCCCGGCCTCGACGCTGTTGTCGACATGAAGAAGGTCGAGATCGGCGACGACATCGAACGAGACGATCTTGTCGCGCCGCGCGATGTCGATGATCAGATTGCGTGCGATCTGGAACAGGAAGGCGCGGCCGCGATCGATCCGCGTAAAGTCCGCGCAGGCATAGGCGCGCGCCATCGTCTCGGCAGCAAGATCCTCGACGTCGTCGCGGTTGCGGACGATCCGGCGCAACCGTGCGAGCAGCGCCGGTTCGTGCGGCAGCACGACGGTCTTGAACCAGGTATATCGATCGATATCGGCAGCCACGACGCACTCCCGGGCGTTCGAGTTGCCTCTCCTAAAAGCGTCTTCGATTCGTAACAAACCACGCCGCCGCGATCCTGTCCAGTGCGTGAAGGCGCGTGAAAGGCGGCGAGACAGTCTGAAAATTTCGTGAACGACGGGTGGCGGGTTTTTATCGGCAACTCGTTCGAAGGGGCAGGACGCTACGGATCGGGGGATCTTCGCCACATGCCAGCCTTCTCTATTGTCGCACGCAGCCTGGCCGGGTGTGCCGTCGTCGTCGGCCTGCCGACCGCCGCGATCGCCAAGCCGCAAGAGGTCAGCTTCAGGATTGCCGAGCAGCCGGTGCAGGCCGCGCTCGCGCAATTCTCGCAGCAATCCGGGCTGCGTCTGCTCTACCCCTATGAACAGGTCATCGGACTACGATCGCAGGGCGTCAGCGGCGCGATGTCGCCACGCGATGCGCTGACACGGCTGATCCGCGGCACCTCGCTGAAGATCGTCGTCATCAAGGACGGCTATGTCGCGTTGCGCGCCGACACGGCTGCCCTGCGGCCGGTCGCGCTGGCGGCGGCGATGACGCGGCCAATGGCGGGGCAGGTCGTGCAGCGTCGCGATGCCGCGCCGACGCCGCCCGCGGCCCCGGAGGCCCAGGTGCAGGAGGATGCCGGCAGCGATATCGTCGTCACCGGATCGCGGGGCCAGCCGCGGACGGTCGCGGACAGCCCGACGCCGATCGACGTCATCGGTGGCGCGGATCTGCAACGCACCGGGCGGTCGGGCGTCCTCGCCGCACTCAACACGCTGATCCCGTCGTTCAACCTGCCGTCACGCGCGGGCGGCGGCACGTCCACGGTGATCTCGACCGGCGGCCTGCGCGGGCTGAACCCGGACCAGACGCTGATCCTGGTCAACGGAAAGCGCCGGCACAAGACGTCGCTGATCAACGCGGTGTCGACCTATTACAACGGATCGGTACCGGCGGATCTCGACATGATCCCGACCGCGGCGGTCGATCATATCGAAGTGCTGCGCGACGGTGCGGCGGCGCAATACGGGTCGGATGCGATCGCCGGCGTCATCAACATCATCCTGAAGAAGTCGTCGAGCGGCGGCTTCGCGACCGCCAGCGCAGGCCAGAACATGGATCGCAGCGACGGCGAACTCTATCGCGCCGAGTTCGATATCGGCACGAAGCTGGGCGAGGACGGTTTCCTCAACGTCGCGGTCGGCGCCAAGAAACAGCTCGCCTCCAACCGCGCCGAGCCGATCGCGTCGACGATCCGCCTCTATCCGCTGGTCGCCGGCCAGCTCGATCCGCGCGAGGCGACGATCGATCGTCAGGTCACCTCCAACTACGGCGCGATGCCGCAAGAGAGCATCAACGGCAGCTACAATGCGGGCTACGATCTCGGCGACGTTACGCTCTACAGCTTCGGCACGTACGGCCAGCGCAAGTCGGACCTGAACTACACGTATCGACCGGCGACCAACGCCAACGCGCTGCCGGGCGTTTACCCCAACGGCTTCTATCCCCGCGTCGTGATCGCCGAGGAGGATTACGAGTTCGCGGTCGGCGCGAAGGGCGTCGTCGCCGGCTGGCACTGGGATTTCAGCAGCACGCTTGGCAAGAATCGTTCGCGCCAGAATGCCGACAACACGATCAACGCCTCGCTTGGACCGACCAGCCAGACCGAATTCTACGTCGGTACGCTGGTGTCGAAGGAGGCGGTCAATTCGCTCGACCTGACGCGCGGCTACAAGGTCGGCGGCGGCAACCTCCAGGTTTCGACCGGTATCCAGCACCGGATCGAGAGCTATCAGATCAAGCAGGGCGAACCCGCGAGCTATGCGGCGGGGACGTATACCACCAGCCGCGGCCGACCATCGCCCGGCGCATCGGGTGCGGCCGGGTTCACGCCCGACGATGCCGGCTTCATCAAGCGCAACAACTTCGCAGGCTATCTCGACGTTGCGTACGATCCGACGCGCGACATCACGATCGGCGGCGCGGTGCGCTACGAACATTATGACGACGAAAGCGGCGATACGCTGATCGCCAAGCTCAATGCGCGCTATGCGATCACGCCGTGGGCGGCGTTGCGCGGTGCGGTGAGCACGGGGTTCCGCGCGCCGGCGCTCGCGCAGCAGATCTATGCGTCGACGACGGGGCAGTTCCGCAATCTCGGCAGTCCGCCGGTGCTCAACCTGTTGCAGATCAAGACGCTGCCGGTCGGATCGCCTGCCGCGATCGCGCTGGGGGCCGAGCCGCTGACGCCGGAGAAATCGACCAACTTCAGCGGCGGGATCGTCCTGCAACCGCTCGAGCGGCTGACTGTGACGATCGACGGCTATCAGATCAAGGTGAAGGACCGGATCGCGATCACCAGCACGCTGACCGGCTCGGCGGTGTCGGCGATCCTGATCGCGAACGGCCAGTCGCCCGATATCAGCGCGCAATATTACACCAACGCGATCGACACGCGGACGCGCGGGATCGACGTCGTCGCGACCTATCGCCACCCGCTGTTCGACGTGGCGAACCTGTCGTGGAACCTCGGCTACAACTACAACAAGACGATCATCACCGGGGTGAAGGACAACCCGGCGGCGCTGGCGTCGCTCGGCGCGGATTACGTGCTGTTCGACCGGCTGTCTCGGAGCAACCTGACGGTCAACCTGCCGCGGACCAAGCTGTTCATCGGCAACGTCGCGACCGCGGGCGACTTCTCGCTGAGCACGCGCGTCGTCCGCTACGGCGGGTTCAAGGCGTACGGCAACGCGGTCGTCAGCGATCGGTCGTTCGGCGCGAAGTGGATCACCGATCTCGAATTCGCGTGGCAGGCGACCAAGCAGCTGAACCTCGCGGTCGGCGCGAACAACCTGTTCAACACCTATCCCGACCGCAACGACACCGCGACCAACGTCAACACCGGTGCGGGCTTCTATTCCACCGGCGGCGCCTACGGGTTCACCGGCGGCTTCTATTACGGCCGCGTGTCGGTCGAGTTCTGAGGATGAGCATGCGCAACCTTGTGATCGTGAGTGCCGTGATCGCGGCTGGCCTGGCGGCACCCGCCGCAACCTCGAAGACGCCTGTCGCGAAAGGCGGCGAGATCCTGTGGGACAGCTTCGGCGTGCCGCACGTCTATGCGAAGACCGAGGCGGGGATCTTTCACGGCTTCGGCTATGCGCAGGCGCAGAGCCACGGCAATCTGCTGCTGCATCTGTACGGAGAGGCGCGCGCGCGGGCGGCGGAATATTGGGGCGACAAATACGCGGCGTCGGACAAATGGCTGATCGCCAACGACGTGCCCGAGCGATCGGCGCGCTGGTATGCGCAGCAGACGCCGCAGTTCCGCGCCGACCTCGATGCGTTCGCGGCCGGCATCAACGCCTATGCCGAGGCGCACCGCGAGACGCTCGATCCGACCGTGCTGCAGGTGCTGCCGATCCGCGGCGTCGACGTGATGGCGCACGCGCATCGCCTGATGAACTACGTCTATATCGCGTCCGAACAGAAGGTGCTGGCGAACCCGGAGGCGAACGAGGCGGGCGGGTCGAACGCCTGGGCGGTCGCGCCGTCGCGCTCGGCGAGCGGCAAGACCCTGTTGCTCGCCAACCCGCATCTGCCGTGGTCGCCGAGCCTGCTGACCTATTACGAGGCGCATCTGAACGGGCCGGGATTGTCGTTGTACGGCGCGACGCAGGTCGGGCTGCCGATCCTGCGGTTCGGGTTCAACGACCAGTTGGGGTTCACCAACACGGTCAACACGATCCTCGGCTTTACCGCGTACAATCTGAAGCTGGCGGACGGCGGGTATAGTTTCGATGGCAAGACGCTGCCGTTCAAGACGGTGGGCAAGAGCTTCAAGGTGCGCCAGCCCGACGGTACGCTGAAGACGGTCGCGTTCGAGCAGCGATCGAGCGTGCAGGGTCCGGTGTTCGCGACCCCAGACGGGCGCACGATCGCGCTGAAGGTGGCGGGGCTCGATCGGCCGGGCGTGCTCTCGCAATATTACGAGATGGGCCGCGCGCGCGACTGGGCGCAGTTTCAGACGGCGGTGCGGCGCGTGCAGGTGCCGATGTTCAACATCGTCTACGGCGACCGTGCGGGGCACATCCTGTACCTCGACAATGGTATCCTGCCGAAGCATCCGGACGGCGATTTCAGGACATGGTCGCGGCCGGTGGCGGGCGATACGTCGAAGACCCTGTGGACCGAAGTGCACGGTTATGACGACCTGCCCAAGGTGCTCGATCCGGCGTCCGGCTTCGTCCAGAATGCGAACGATCCGCCCTGGGTGTCGACATGGCCGCAGGTGCTCGATCCTGCCAAGTTCCCGGCGTATGTCGCGGTGCGCGGGCCGATGAGCCAGCGCGCGCAGATGTCGGTCAAATTGCTCGCCGAGGGGCCGAAGATCAGCTTCGACGATTTCGTCGCGAAGAAGGTCACGACGCGGTCGCTGATGGCGGACCGGTTGCTGCCCGAACTGGTGCCGCTGGCGGAAGCGAGCGACGACCCCGAACTCAAAAGCGCGGCGGCTTTGCTGAAAGGGTGGGATCACCGGTTCGAGCCGGACGCGCGCGGTGCGCTGCTGTTCGAGACCTGGGCGCTGCTGTTCTCGCCGACCAACTTCACGACGCTCAAGAACTACCGCGAGACTTGGTCGGCGGAGCGCCCGCTCGAGACGCCGACGGGCCTGAAGGATCCGGCGGCGGTGCTGGCGATGCTGAAGGCGGCGGTGGCGAAGACGCGGACGCTGTACGGCGCGGTCGATCGGCCGTTCGGCGAGGTGTCGCGCTTCCATCTGGGGGCAGTCGACCTGCCGGGGAATGGCGGGTTCGGGAATACCGGCGTGTTCCGGACGATGACGTGGGGGCCGATGAAGAACGGCCAGCGCACGCCGGTCCACGGTGAGACCTGGGTGTCGATGGTCGAGTTCGGGACGCCGATGAAGGCGGTCGGGCTGATGAGCTACGGCAATTCGAGCCAGCCCGGATCGAAGCACGAATCCGACCAGCTCTCGTACCTCGCGAACAAGACGTTCCGGACGCTTTGGACGATGCGCGGCGAAGTCGAGAAGCATGTCGAAGAGACGACCAAATTCTAAATTCGGGGAGACGACGGATGACGAAATTCTGGATGGTGGCAGTGTTGGCTGCGATGACGGCGAGCCCGGCGATGGCGAAGGACGCGCATAGCGGCACCTGGGTCTCGAACGAGGCGAAGAGCTACTGGAGCGACGGCAAGTTTCCCAAGGGGTTCAAGCTGACGATCGAGATGAAGTTCGAACCGAACAAGCTGATCTATCACGCGGTCAACACGACGCGTCCCGGGGTGCCGCCGTACATCAACGATTTCGTCGCGACGCTCGACGACGGCATCAGCCCGATGGACAATCCGCGCTTCAACGAGATCCGTATCAAGCCACTCGATGCGGACACGTTGCAGGTGCTCGAGCAGAAGGACGGCGACGTCATCGTCGGGCAGTATTGGCGGTTTGCCAAGGACGGCAAGTCGTTGGTACGCTGGGGCATCGGCAAGGCGCCGGACGGCAAGTCGAAGGCGTTCCTCGAATGGTTCGATCGGGTGAAATGATGCGCAAGATCGTCGCCGTTCTCCTTGCCGCGCCGCTGATCGTCGGCGCGGCGCCTGATGCGAAGACGGCTCGAGGGGTGCATGAGCGCGCGATCGTGCTCGATACGCATTTCGATACGCCCGCCAATCTCGGGCGTGCCGGCTGGAGCATCATGGACCGCCACAATGTCGCGGTGACGGGCGACCAGGTCGACTATCCGCGGATGGTGGAGGGCGGCGTCGATGGCGGGTTCTTCGCGATCTATATCGGGCAGGGGCCGCGCACGCCCGCGGGTGACCGCGCCGCGCGTGATGCAGGCCTCGTTCGCGCGGTGCAGATCCGCGAGATGGTCGCCGCGCATCCCACCGTGTTCCGGCTGGTGACGACCTCGGCGGAGGCGCGTGCGGCGGTCGCGGGCGGCAAGCGGTTCGTGTTCATGAGCATGGAGAACGGCTATCCGTTCGAGGCGGACCTGAGCCTCATGCGGACGTTCCAGCGGCTCGGCGTGACGATGATGAGCCCGGCGCATTTCAAGAATAACGACCTTGCCGACAGCGCGACCGACACGCCCGAATGGAACGGCCTGAGCGAGAAGGGGCGCGCGTTCGTCGCGGAGGCGAACCGGCTGGGGATCGTGATCGACGCATCGCACAGCTCGGACCTGTCGCTGCGCCAGATGATCGCGCTGTCGAAGGCGCCGATCATCCTGTCGCATTCGGGCGTGCGCGCGATCTTCGATCATCCGCGCAACGTGACCGACGCCGACCTCCGGCTGCTCGCGGCGAAGGGGGGCGTGGTGCAGGTCAATGCATTCAACGGCTACATGGTGCCGCAGCCCAAGATCGCCGAGCGCGATGCGGCGATGAAGACGCTGATGACCGGCATCGATTTCGAGAAGATGACCGACGCGGATCGCCGGAAACTGGTCGCCGGGCGCAAGGCGATCGACGCGAAATGGCCGGTGCCGAAGGCGCATTTCGACGACGTGATGAAGCACCTGCTCCACGCGATCGAGGTGGCCGGGATCGACCATGTCGGGATGAGCGGCGACTTCGACGGCGGCGGCGGGGTCGAGGGGTTCGACGACGTCACCGACTATCCGAAGATCACCGCGGCGTTGCTCGCGCGCGGGTTCAGCGCGGCGGACGTGGCGAAAGTGTGGGGCGGCAACGCGCTGCGCGTGCTTGACGCGGCGCAGCGGCTGGCCGAACCGGGCGTGAAGCCGGCGATACCCGTGACGTCGTGATCGCAAGCCCGGCGAGCCGCAGAAAGGCCGCCGCGGATTGAATTAGGGGGAGGGGACCGGGACGCCGCATACGGCAACCGGTCGGTCTGAAGGCACTCAACGGTCGGTTCGCCGACCCAGAAGGGAGCCTTTCGCATTGACCAAAGCCCGTTATTCCGTCGGTACCGCCCTCGTTCTGCTGATGGCAGCCGCCCCCATGACCGCGTACGCCCAGGTGACCGCAGAGCCGCAGGTGACGGAAGAAACGACCGGTGAGATCGTCGTCAGCGGGCGTCGCATCTCGCAGGCGGACGAGGCGGTCGGGCAGGACCGGATCACCAGCACGGTCGCGGTCACGCGGGAGGCGCTGCTGTCCGCGCCATCGGGCATCTCGGGCCTCAAGATGCTGGAGTCGCTGCCCGGTTTCAACGTCCAGACCGACGGCGCGCTCGGCCTCTACGAGTTCGGCAACAGCGTACAGGTGCGCGCGTTCAACCTCGACCAGATCGGCTTCATCGTCGACGGCATCCCGACCGGGCGCAGCGACGCGTTCGGCGGCAGCCCGATCTTCCGCTACGTCGACAACGAGAATCTCGGCGTGGTCGAGGCCTCGCCGGGCGCCGGCGGGGTGACGATGCCGAGCTATTCCTCGCTCGGCCCGATCGTGTCGTATCGCTCGATCGAACCGCAAGAAGACCTCGGCGTGTTCGCGTCGCAGAGCTTTGGCGATTTCGACATGAAGCGGACGTTCGTGCGCGTCAGCACCGGGCGGGTCGGGCCGCTGAAAGCCTATGTCAGCCGGACCAAGCTCGATACCGATCTCTGGCGCGGCGCAGGATCGGTCGACCGCGAGCATTGGGAGGCGATGGCGCACGTCGACCTCGGCGGTACGAGCTGGGCGCGGTTCAAGTTCGTCGCCAACGACTTCTTCGATTACGATTCCCCGTCGCTGACCCGCGCGGAATACAATTCCACGACGCCCGATCTCGGCGGCAATGTCGGGCGGTACCGCGGCTATCTGGGGACGGTGCCGGTCTACGCGCCCGTCGCCGGCGGCCGGCAATACTCGAACGCCAACTACACCTATGTCTCGAACCTCGCGATCAACGTGCGGAAGGACAAGCTGTACGGCGCGACCTTCCACGCCGGGATCGCGGACAATGTCTATGCCGAGACGACGCTCTACTGGGAGGACAAGACCGGCTACGGCGTGTCGCCCGACAGCTACGCCAACTCGCTCACCCGGTATCGCCAGCAATCGGCGGTCGGCCTTGCGCTCACCGCACCCCGCGGCACGCAGTTCGGCGTGTCGGGAGTCGGCGGAGACCGGATCGGCATCGTCCAGTCGCTCCACGCCGATGTCGGCCGCCACGCGCTCGACGCCGGGATCTGGGCGGAACAGGACAAATATCACCGCACGCAGCTGCGCTACAACACGGTCGGCGGGTCGCCCGCCGCCGATCCGATCTACAGCGAGTCGGTGTATCTGCGCCGCGACTACCGCACCGAGCGGCAGACGACGCAGCTCTATGTCCGCGACCGGATCGCGCTGACCGACAGCTTCAGCCTCGATCTAGGCAACAAGATGCTCGATCTCGATTACCAGCATCGCGGCTACCGCGACTTCAACGATTACGCGCGGGTCGTGAACGGCGTTGCGGTCGCCGGCTGGGGGCCGCAGTACAACCGTGCGCACTATTCGGATTATTTCCTGCCGACCGCGGGCATCCTGTTCAAGCTTCCCGACGGTCGCTCGCAGCTGTTCGCGTCCTATGCGGAGAACATGGCGCTGCCCAAGGGGATGGATGACGTCTTCTCGGTGTCGTACGCGAGTTCGGCGGCGCTGGTCGCGGCACCGGCACCAGAGCGCTCGAAGAATGTCGAACTGGGTGTCCGCACCACGCAGTCGCAGTTCTTCGCGTCGCTGACCGGATATTACACCAAGTTCGACAATCGCATCCAGTCGATTACCTCGATTCTGCCGGGCACGAGCAACGTTACCGAGACCTTCTACCAGAATGTCGGTGGCGTGGAGGCGTATGGCGCCGAGCTGCTCGCGAACTTCAAGCCGACCGCACTGCGCGGGTTCGCCTATTTCAACGCGAACGTGACGTACAACCATGCGCAGTTCCAGGATGATATCGTCGCCAACCCGATGCTGACCTATCGGACCGCAGGCAAGTTCCTGCCCGACAGCGCGAAGTGGATCGTGTCGGGTGGCGTCACCGTCGAGCCGTCGCCGTGGCTGGTCGCCAATCTCACCGCGAAATACACGAGCAAGCGCTTCTCGACGTTCGACAACAGCGCAGGATCGTCGGTGCCCGGGTTCACCGTGTTCTCCGCCTATGCCGATATCGGCGACGGGTTTTCGCTCGGCCCGATCAAGAACGCGAAGATCCGCGTCAACGTCGACAATCTGTTCGACAAGGACGTACTCTCGTTCATCTCGCCCGCGATTACCGGCGACGGTCTGTTCCGCCCCCTTAGCCCGCGCACCGTACAGCTCAGCCTGTCGGTCGACCTTTGATCTCTGTCTCCAGCGAGGATTTTGCCATGACCGAACAGACTTCCCTTCCCGAAGATGCCCGCGACGACCTGCTCGACCGGGGCTATTCGCGGCGGCAACTCGCGCGGGTCGCGGGGATCTTCGGCGCAGGGGCGGTGGCGGCGTCGCTCGGTCGCCCGGCCTGGGCGTCGGGCGGCGTGCCCGATCCGGCACCCACCGCGAAGGTGCGGATCGGCGCGAACGAATGCTGGACCGGGCCGCTGCTGCCGGGCCAGCGCGCCGCGCAGAAGATCATCGCCAACAGCAATCGGTACGCACCGCAGGACGAGCGCAACGATTTCCTCAAGGCGGTGATGGCGGTGGAAGGCGTGCCGTACGATCACATCGCGCCGTGGCCGGGCTCGAGCGATCCGCTGTCGCGCGCGATCGTCAGCTTCTGTTCGCCGCAGCGG
This sequence comes from Sphingomonas sp. PP-CE-3G-477, assembly GCF_003050745.1. Lineage (GTDB taxonomy): Bacteria > Pseudomonadota > Alphaproteobacteria > Sphingomonadales > Sphingomonadaceae > Sphingomonas. The sequence continues at coordinate 31,679 of NZ_QAOF01000015.1, forward strand.
GGTCTGGTGACCGCCGACCCCACGTTCGAGCTTGCCGGGCGAACCGCGGACTGGCTCGGTGCGCCGGTCAAGCGCGTGCCGCTGACCGCCGAGTATGCGCATGACGTCCGTGCAATGCTCGCGGCGGATCCGAACGCTGGGCTGTATTACATCTGCACGCCCAACAACCCGACGGGGACGATCACCCCGATCCCCGACATCGAATGGCTGATCGCGAACAAACCCGCCGGCTCGATCGTGCTGGTGGACGAGGCTTATACGCACTTCGCAGGCGTGCCGGTGGCGTCGCCGCTGGTGACGGCAGGGCGCGACGTGATCGTGCTGCGGACCTTCTCGAAGATCTTCGGGATGGCCGGCATGCGGATGGGCTTCACGATGGCGCGGCCGGATATCCTGGCGAAGATGATCCGCTACGACGGCGGGATGCAGTCGGGTGCGTTGCCGCTGCCGTCGCTGGCGTGCGCCACGGCGAGCCTGACCGCGGCACCGCTCATCGCCGCGCGCCGCGCCGAGATGGTCCAGGCGCGGGGGATAGCGCTCGATCACCTCCGCGCACGCAACATCGTCGTCAAACCGACCAGTGCGAACATGATCATGATCGACTGGAAGACGCGCCCGGCAAAGGACGTGCAGGCGGCGTTTCGTGCGCAGAGCGTGGAGATCGGGCGGTCGTGGCCGATCTGGCCGACGGTGTCGCGCGTGACGGTCGGCTCGGCGACGGAGATGAAGGCGTTCTGCGTCGCGCTGGACAAGGTGATGGCCTGAACCAGACTGGGAGCGGGCGAAGTTCGATGGCGTATCCGGGATCGTGCTGGCGGCACGGCCCGGCTACGTCCCATCGTCAGGTTCGAGACGGTCGGGTCGTGCCCCGTCCTGCTCTGGTGCGGGATACTGTGCTGCCTGTTCTCATGTGCGGCACGATCGGGGCGGACGCCGTGCCGCACAGGCTCGCCCCGCTCTCGGCTAGGATTTCGGCGATCCGGACAGGTCTTTTGCCCCTGCGGCACCTTTCACGACGACGATCTTCGGTAGCCTGCGGATCGGCTCGACGGTGATGTTGCGAAACCAGGTCTCGGCGCCTTCCGATTGCAGCTGGATCCGTCCGTGCGTCAGCGGCTGGCGGGTTCCGTCCGGCGCGATCGTCGCGATATCCGTGACCTCCGCCACCGGTACGCCGTTCACGACATGCACGGCGCGGTTACCCAGCACATAGAGATCGAGCGTGTTCCATTGCCCGATCGGCCGTTCGGCATCGATCGCGGCCTCCACGTTCCAGGTCGGCGTTCCGTTGACCATGTCGATCGGCCGGCCGCCGACGCGGAACCGTAGCTGGGGTGCGATCAGCGAGGGATCGTCGACCACGGTCGTCCGCGCGCGAACCTTGCTGCCGACGACTACCGCCATTCCGGTCGAGCCCTTCATGATCTCGAATTCCATCGACGGCTGCCACGTCCCGAAGACCTCCCCCGGCAGGCCGTGCGTATGGTAGAGCAGGCCGTTGTTCGGCGGCTGCCGATCTCGCGGCGCCCATGTCTTCGCACCCCATTTATACTGGAGGCGAAGATGATAGTCGGCGAGGTCCGCGCGGTGGACCAGGCTGCCCCAGGTTCGACCCTTGATCCAGATCGCCGGACCGCCGTCGACCTGACGGACGGCGAAGTCTTCACCACCGCCGTCGCGAGCAGTGCCGATCGGCTTATTTTTGGGATCGCCGCGATAGGTCACTGCAGGGTCGACGTAACCAAGCCAGGGGCGCCAGTCCTTCAGGCTTCGGCCATCGAACAGAATGACCGGTTTGCCCGTCGCTGGCGGCAGGTCGGTCAAGGCAAGCCGCTGGCGGGCGACGACCGGTGCGCCGGCCGTGACTGGCGGCTGTTCCTCGAGGCTCTGCGCCGCGGCGATCGCGGGCAGCACGAAGACGATCGGTAACGCGAAGGTCTTGATCATGGAAATCCTCTCGCCGGGGTCGGCTCGGGTTGTCGCGGGGGCGCGCCGTGCGTGGCGCCGGGGATCGCGGTACTGTGTCGTACCACGAGTTCGTGGCGCAGCGTGACCTGTCGAACGGGGCTGCCGCCGCGCAGGATGCCGACCAGCAGCTCGACGGCGCGGCGGCCGATCATCCCCTTGGGCTGGGCGATCGTCGTCAGCGGTGGCTGGAAATAGCGCGCGAGCGGCAGGTCGTCGAAGCCGACCACGGAGACGTCCTCCGGGCACGACAGTCCGGCTTCGCGGATCGCGCTGAGCGCACCCATCGCCATCTCGTCGCTAAAGCAGAATATCGCGGTGACGCCTTCCGCCAGCAGGCTGCGGGCATGCACGAACGCCGATCCTGCGGCATAATCGCCTACCCGAATGTGCAGGCTTTCGCGGAGACCCGCGCGGTCCGCCGCGTCGATCGCACCGGCGAGGCGATCGCGGCTGATCGGGCTGGCTTGCGGGCCGGTGACGATGCCGATCTCGTGGTGGCCTAGGCCGACGAGGTGCTCGACCGCCTCGGCACTCGCGGCGGCGTTATCGATGTGCACGCTGGGGACGCCCAGATCGGCGCTGTATTCGCAGCCGTTGACGATCGGCGCGGCGGCACCTTTGCGCGACAGCAGCGGCTGGAGGCTGGCGGGCAGGCGATGGCCGAGGAAGATCAGCCCGTCGACCTCGCGGCGCGAGAGCATTTCCGCATATTGATCCTCGACCTCGGGATCGTGGCGGGTGTCGCCGACGACGACCGAATACTCTGCGTCCCGCGCGGCTTCTTCCGCGCCGCGGATGACGCTGGCGAAGAACGCGTTCGAGATGTCGGGGACGGTCAGCAGGATCTTGGCGGCGCGCAGCGTGCGCAGGCTCCGTGCGGCGACGTTGGGTGCGTACCCCGACGTGCGGACGACCTCGAGCACACGCCGCCGCGTGTCTTCGGACACCTGCTCGGGGCGGCTCAACACGCGCGAAACGGTGGCGGTGGAGACGCCCGCGAGTGCGGCCACTTCGATGATCGTCGGCATGACCTCGTCATGGATCGGCTCGGCGGCAGTGTCGATAGCGATCCAATGTAATCCTTTACATTCGTTTCGCAGCTCCGTAGCTTTGTGATCGACAAGCAGGAAAACTGCGATCGGAGAGGTGGCGAATGGCGCTTGCAGATACTGGATCCCCAGCCACGACCGGCGATCTCTCGACGGATCCTGCGTTGACCGGCCCCCTGCTGACCGGCCGCCTCAGCGCCATGATGTTCATGCAATTCTTCGTATGGGGCGCCTGGACAGTAACCCTCGGCCTCGTCATGCAGACCGTCGGCATCGGCAACCTCATCGGCAACGCCTTTTCGGTCGGCCCGATCGCGTCGATCGTCGGCTCGTTCCTGCTCGGCATGGCGGCGGCGCGCTACGTCGCCCCGCGGATGCTGATGGTGATCCTGCACCTGGTCGGCGGCGTGCTGTTGTTTGTTCTGCCGTCGCTGGTGACGCCGGAGAATGGCGGCACCTTCGTGTGGCTGCTGCTCTGCTACATGATCCTCTACATGCCGACGGTCGGCCTCGCCAACACGATCGCGCTGAAGAGCTTTGGCGAACGAACCGACAAGTTTCCGTTCGTCCGCGCATTCGGCACGCTCGGCTGGATCACGGCGGGGCTGATCATCGGCTGGGCAGGGTTGTCGGCAAGCCCGGAGATCTTCCGCGTCGCGGCGGTCGTATCGATCGCGCTGGGGCTCTACAGCTTCACGCTGCCGAACGTGACGGCAGACGCGCCGCGCGACGAGAGCGTGCTTCGCCAAGTGTTCTGCGTCGAGGCGTTCGGGTTGCTCAAGCAGCGCTCGTTCCTGATCTTCATGACCTGCGCGACGCTGATCTCGATCCCGCTGGCGATGTATTACGCCTATGCCTCGCCCTATGTCGGCGCGACCGGCATCAGCAACGTCGGCGGCACGCTCGCGATCGGGCAGATGTCCGAGCTCGTCTTCATGTTCTCGATGCCGTGGTTGTACCGCCGGTTCGGGGTGAAGCCGCTGCTGCTGGTCGGCATGGCCGCATGGGCGTTGCGCTACGCCTTGTTCGCGATCGGCGATGGCGGATCGTCGATCTGGGCGGTGTATCTCGGCGTCGCGCTGCACGGCGTGTGCTATGATTTCTTCTTCGTCGCCGGCGCGATTTACACCGGTACGATCGCCACGCCGAAGGGTGTGAACGCGCAGGCGCAGGGTATGCTGACGCTGTTCACCTACGGCGTCGGCATGCTGCTCGGCTCGCAGATCGGCGCGCTGCTGTACGCGCAGCTGCCGGCCTCGCCGACCATCGCCGACTGGCAGCATATGTGGTGGTATCCCGCCATCGCCGCCGCGGTGATCGCGCTGCTGTTCCAGTTCACGTTCCGCGACGACACCAGAAAGATCGCAGCATGACCGGCATGAAGGGTCCGGGGATATTCCTCGCCCAGTTCCTTGGCGACGAAGCGCCGTTCGACACGCTCGACGGTCTGGCGGAATGGGCAGCAGGGCTCGGCTATGTCGGCGTCCAGATCCCCTGCAACGCGCAACTGATCGACCTGAAGCTCGCCGCCGAGAGCAAGACGTACTGCGACGATCTTCGCGGGACGCTCGCGAGGTACGGCATCGAAGTCACCGAATTGTCTACCCATCTGCAAGGCCAGCTCGTCGCGGTCCATCCGGCGTACGACACGCTGTTCGACGGCTTCGCGCCGCCCGAGGTCCACGGCAAGCCCGCCGAGCGCCAGCTCTGGGCGGTCGAGCAGGTGAAACTGGCGGCGAAGGCGAGCGCCAATCTTGGGCTGACCGCGCACGCCACCTTCTCCGGCGCGCTGGCTTGGCCGTACGTCTATCCATGGCCGCAACGTCCTGCCGGGCTGATCGAGGAAGCGTTCGCCGAACTCGCGCGACGCTGGACCCCGATCCTCGACGTGTTCGAAGAGGTCGGCGTCGATTGCGCGTTCGAGGTCCATCCAGGCGAGGACGTCCATGACGGCGCGACCTGGGAGCGGTTCCTGGCGGCCGTCGACAACCACCCGCGCGCGCGCCTCCTGTTCGATCCGTCGCACTTCGTGTTGCAGCAGCTCGATTATCTCGACTTCATCGACCGCTATCACGACCGGATTTCGTGCTTCCACGTCAAGGATGCCGAGTTCAACCCGAACGGGCGTACCGGCGTCTATGGCGGCTACGAGAACTGGGTCGACCGCGCCGGCCGTTTCCGCTCCCTCGGCGACGGGCAGGTCGATTTCTCGTCCATCTTCAGCAAGATGGCACAATATGGCTATGACGGCTGGGCAGTGCTCGAATGGGAGTGCGCGCTGAAACGGTCCGATGACGGCGCGCGCGAAGGCGCGCCGTTCATTCGCGACCACATCATCCGCCTGACCGAGCGCCCGTTCGACGACTTCGCCGCCAGCGGCATCGATCGCGCCGCGATCCGCAAGCTGCTCGGACTGTCCGAGGGGCAGGCGTGAGCCGGCTTCGTCTCGGCATGGCCGGCGGCGGGGAAGGGGCCTTTATCGGCGCCGTCCACCGGATGGCGGCGGCGCTCGACGGCGACTGGGACCTGGTGGCGGGTGCGTTCAGCACCGATGGTGGGCGCAACACGCGCACCGGCGCGCTGCTCGGTCTCGATCCGCAGCGGATCTACCCGACGTTCGATGCACTGATCGCGCACGAAAGTACGCTGCCCGCGGACCAGCGCATCGAAGCGCTCGCGATCGTCACGCCGAACCACCTTCACGCGCCAATGGCGATCGCGGCACTGGACGCAGGCTTCCACGTGTTCTGCGAAAAGCCGATGGCGATGAGCGTCGTCGAGGCCGAGGCGATCGCCGCCGCCGCCAAGGCCAGCGGCCGCCACTTCGCGCTGGCGTTCACCTATAGCGGCTACCCCATGATCGAAGAGGCGCGCGCGCGGGTCGAACGCGGCGATTTCGGCGTGATCCGTCTGGTCCAGGTCGAATATATGCAAGGCTGGCTCAGCCAGTCGATCGACACCGACGGCAACAAGCAGGCCGAATGGCGGACCGATCCCGCGCGCGCCGGTCTCGGCGGCTGTCTCGGCGACATCGGCACGCATGCGTTCCAGCTTGCCGAGCATGTCTCCGGCCTGTCGGTGGAGTCGGTCTCGGCGGACCTCACCACGCATGTCGAAGGCCGGCGGCTCGACGACGACGTCAGCGCACTGCTCCGCTTTGAGGGCGGCGCACGCGGCGTGCTCAAGGCGAGCCAGGTCGCGGCAGGCGAGGAGAACGGACTTCGGCTGCGCATCCACGGCGAACGCGGCGGGCTCGACTGGTCACAGATGGAGCCCAACACGCTGACGCTCCGCTGGCTCGATCGTGCGACCGAGGTCGTGCGGACCGGCGGCCCAGGCATGCTCGACGCGACCGCCACGCTGGTGCGGACTCCGGCTGGGCATCCCGAGGGGTATGTCGAGGCGTTCGCCAACCTCTACCGCGCATTCGCCTCAGCGATCCGCGGTAATGGCGACGACCGTTGGTTTCCAGGCGTGACCGATGGCCTGCGCACGATGCGCTTTATCGAGGCGGTCATCGCTAACGCCGGGTCGGACCGGAAATGGACATCAATGGATTCGGGAGACTCTGAATGAAGTTGCTCATGGCCTTGGTCGCGGGAAGCATCGCGGCGGTTGCGGCGGCCACGATATCCGTGCCGACCACTGCACAATCGACCGCAGTCTCGCCCCCGGCATTCGCCGCCTGCCGTGCTTGTCACACTGTCGTGAACGGCGGCCGCAACGGCATCGGGCCAAACCTGTACGGCGTTGTTGGTCGTGCCGCCGCAGCGACGCCAGGCTTCAATTATTCCGCTGCGATGAAGGCGTCGAAACTGCGCTGGGACGAGCAGACGCTCAACGAATATCTCGCGGCCCCTCAGAAGAAGGTGCCAGGCACGCGGATGCCGATTGCGACGCCCGATGCCGCCAAGCGCGCGGCGATCATCGCGTACCTCAAGGCGGAGGGCGCGAAATGATGGTGATAGTCGCATGACGCTCTCCCGCAGAAATCTGCTCGGGGCTGGGCTCGCGGCAGGCGCCGCCGCATCGCTTGTCCCCGGCATGGCCGCCGGGCAACGCCGCAGCTCGAACGCCGCGCGCTTTTCGCTCGGCTACGCCCCCCACGAGGGCAGCTTCGCCAGCCGCGGCGGACGGATCGAGCAGATCGCCTACGCCGCCGATCAGGGCTTCACCGCTTGGGAGGACAACGAGGCGGCGACGCGGTCGGTGGCCGAGCAGGAGCAGATGGCCAAGGCGCTGGCGCAGCGCGGCATGACGATGGGCGTGTTCGTCGCCAGCATGCCCAAATGGTCCCAGTCGCGGCCGTTGCTCGGCGCCAATGACGGCGCCGAGCGCGAGGCGTTTCTCACCGACATCCGCGCGTCGCTCGACGTCGCCAAGCGGCTGAATGCGACGCGGATGACCGTCGTCACCGGGTTCATGGACCCGAAGGTTCCGGTGGATATCCAGACCGCCCGCGTCATCGACGTGATGCGCCGCGCGGGCGATATCGTCGCGCCATCGGGCGTGGCGATGGTGATGGAACCGCTCAACACGCGGACCAACCATCCGGGCGTCTATATGCAGACGATCGCGCAGGGCTATGCGGTCGCGCGCGGTGCCAACAGCCCGGCGGTAAAGATCCTCGCCGATCTGTATCACGAGCAGATTCAGTCGGGGAATCTGATCCCGACGCTGGCCACCTGCTGGAGCGAGATCGGCTATATCCAGTTCGGCGACAATCCGGGCCGCAACGAGCCGTCGACCGGCGAGATCAACTTCGCCTCGATCGTGAAGTGGCTGAAGGCGCAACGTTACACCGGCGTGATCGGCATGGAGCACGGAAATTCGATCGCCGGCCGCGCAGGCGAGGATCGCCTGATCGCCGCCTATCGCGAGATCGACACAGCATGAGGGGGATGGGGATGAAGACGGTGGTGATGGCGAGCGTCATCGTAGCGCTGGCGGGACCAGTTGCGGCGCAGGACAAGCCCGGCTTCAAGGACACGCCGATGTTGCCCGGCGGCCAGTGGCACGTCCATGATGCCGACCGCCCCGCGCCGGTCGTGGTCGCGCCGGCCGCCACCCCCGGCGGTGCGCCCGCCGACGCCGTGGTGCTGTTCGACGGGCGTTCGCTCGACGCATGGAAGCCTGATCGCATCGCTTGGCCGATCGCCAACGGTGCACTCACGATCCCCTCGCGTGCGAAGAGCGGCGGCGAGAACAACCTGGTCTCGAAGCAGAGCTTTGGCGACGTGCAGATGCACCTCGAGTTCCGCTCGCCCAACCCGCCGACCAAGACATCGCAGGATCGCGGCAACAGCGGCATCTGGTTCATGCAGCGCTACGAACTGCAGATCCTCGATGGCTCGCAGAACCCGACCTATGCCGATGGCACCGTCGGGGCGGTCTATGGCTGGAAGCCGCCACTGGTGAACGCCGCGCGCCGTCCCGGCGAATGGCAGACCTACGACATCGTGTTCGAACGCCCCCGCTTCGCCGCCGACGGCAGCCTGCTCCGCCCTGCGTACGTCACTGCGCTGCTCAACGGCGTGCTCGTCCAGAACTACCAGGCGATGCTCGGTACCACGATCTGGCGCAAGGTCGCTGCGTACACCGCGCACGCCGACGCCGCGCCGATCCAGCTTCAGGATCACGACTCGCCGGTGTCGTTCCGCAACATCTGGGTCCGTCCGCTGACCGAGGCGGCGATCGCGCAGGATCTAGGGAAGGACGGTAAATGATCGACCGCAGAACAGCACTCGCCGGTGTCGTCGCCATGTTCGGCACAGCTTTGTATGCGCCGATCGCACGCGCAGCCGGGGTCGCGGCAACACCGGGCTCGGCGGCGGGCATCCCCGTCATCAGCGAAGGCCCGCCCAGCGTCGCGGTCTTCACAGCCCCACAGCGCGCACTGATGACCGCGCTCAGCGAACGCGTGCTGCCGACCACCGATACGCCGGGCGCCATCGCCGCGGGCGTACCAGCCTATATCGAAAAGCTGCTCGCCGACTGGGCCGCACCCGCCGACCGCGTGCCGATCCTTGCCGGGCTCGATGCGATCGAAGCGCGCAGCCTCAAAGACTATAAAGTCACAGGCGCAAAGGCGACCGCGGCACAGCACGACGCGCTGCTGACGCTGGCGATGAACGACCAGATCCCGTCCGGCGGCGTTTTCTTCGAAGCATTCCGACAGCTCGTCATCACCGGCTATTACACGTCGGAAATCGGCATGACGCAGGAGCGCGAATATCTGCCAGTGCCGGGCGAGTATAACGGCGCATTCCCCTATTCTCCGGTCAACAAGGTGTATTCCGCATGATCCTCAGTCGTAGAAACCTGCTCGCCGGCTCCGGCGCGGTCGCAGCTCTCGCGTTCGTGCCGACCGCTTCCGCGGCACAGTTGAAGGCGATAGGCCTGCAACTCTACACGATCCGCGACATCTTCTCGAAGGACCCGGCCGGCACGCTCGGGCAGGTCGCGAAGATCGGCTACCGTGAGGTCGAGTTCGGCGGTGGTGGCTATGACGGCATGGACCACGCGATGCTGCGCCGGACGATGGACAAGCTCGGCCTGACCGCGCCGTCTGTGCATATCGGCTATGACGCGCTGCTCCAGCGGTTCGACCAGTCGGTGACGATGGCCAAGACGCTCGGCGCCACCACGGTTGTGCTGCCGTACATGACCGACGAGCATCGCAACGAAGCGGGCTGGGCCGCGGCGCTGCCGAACTTCAACCGGTTCGCGGCCGACCTGAAAAAGGCCGGGCTGGGCTTCGCGTATCACAATCACGATTTCGAGTTCACCACAAAGCCGGGTGGCGTCAGCCTGTACGAGCGGCTGCTGAAGGAGACCGATCCCGCGCTCGTGAAGCTCGAACTCGATCTCTACTGGGCGCTGCATGCGGGCGAAAACCTGACGACGCTGATCGAGCGGCTGTCGACGCGCCTCTACGCGTATCACGTCAAGGACATGCGCCCCGATCGGAGCATGACGGCGGTCGGGCAGGGTACGATCGGTTTCGCCGCGCTCTTCAAACTGAAGGGGAGTGCCGGGGTGCGGCATTTCTACGTCGAGAACGATCAGGCCCCCGCGCCCTATCTGCCCGACATCACCACGAGTTTCCGGACGTTGCGCGCCCTGCGTTTTTAACGGGGCGTTTCTAACCGGGCACATGTCTAACCGAGTATTAGGAGAGGAAGATCATGGCCGAGACCAACAGGTTCGACGCGATCGTCATAGGGTCTGGCGTAAGCGGTGGCTTTGCCGCCAAGGAATTGACCGAAAAGGGCCTTCGCGTCCTGATGCTAGACCGCGGCAAGATGGTCGAGCACGGCGAGGGCTACACCTATGACGGCAAGCCCGCCTATGAGATCCCGGCCCGCAACATCATGCCCAAGCCGCTGATCGAGAGCGACTATTTCATCGCCACGCACGGCTATGTGTCACCCGGCAACCAGGAATTCTACAATGACGACCGGCTGAACCCGTACGCGTATGACGAAGGCAGCAAATTCTACTGGATCCGACCCGCGGCGGTGGGCGGCAAGTCGATCATATGGGGCCGCTGGTGTTTTCGCTGGAGCCCGGAGGATTTCGAGGCGAACAAGCGCGACGGCATCGATGGCGACTGGCCGATCCGCTACGACGACGTCGCGCCGTGGTACAGCTATGTCGAGAAATACATCGGCGTATCGGGCTCGCGCGAGAACCTGCCCTATCTGCCCGACAGCGAATTCCAGCCGCCGATGCCGATGAACGTCGCCGAGAAATGGCTGAAGCAGAACCTCGAGACCAAATTCCCCGGTCGCAAACTGATCCACACCCGGCTGTCGAACATGACCGAGGACAAGCCCGACCAGAACCGCACGAAATGCCAGTTCCGTAACCAGTGCAGCAACGGCTGCTCGTTCGGCGCCTATTTTTCGACTCAGGCGGTGACCTTGCCAGCTGCGCGCGCGACTGGCCGCCTGACGCTCAAGTCGGACTCGGTCGTCACCAACCTAGTGTATGACGCGGCGCGGAAAAAGGTCACTGGCGTCCGCTATATCGATGCCAAGACCGGCCAGGCGGAAACGGTCAACGCCGATCTCGTCTTCCTCTGCGCGTCGGCGATTGCGTCGACCCAGATCCTGCTGAACTCGCGCGCACCGGGCAGCGATCGCAGCTATTTCGACGCCAGCGGCACGCTTGGCCGCTATGTCATGGACCACATCTTCCGCGTCGGGATCGAGGGTGACATTCCCGGCATGGATTCGTTGATCGAATATGGTCGACGTCCGGGCGGCGTCTACATCCCGCGCTTCCGCAATATTGGTGGCGACGAAGGCGTCGGCTTCAAGCGCGGCTATGGCTATCAGGGCAGCGCGCGCCGCGATCCGGCGGCACCGGTCGGATTCGGCGCGTCGATGAAACACGGTATGCGTAAATATGCGCCCTGGAAATTCCACATGGGCGCATTCGGCGAATGCCTGCCTTATGCGGACAACCGCGTGTCGCTGCACGCGAGCAAGGTGGACCGGTTCGGCGTCCCGCTGGTCCGCTTCGACGTCCGCTTCCGCGACAACGAGCTCAAGATGATGGCCGACGCGCGAACGCAGGGCGAGGCGATGCTGAAAGGGGCAGGGCTCACCAACGTCACGAGTAGCGAAAGCGAGCACGTCCCCGGCGACGCGATCCACGAGATGGGCGGCGCGCGCATGGGCCGCGACCCGCGCACCTCGGTGCTCAACGAATGGAGCCAAGCGCACGCGGCCTCGAATCTCTACGTCACCGACGGTGCGCAGATGGCGTCAATCTCCTGCGTGAACCCGTCGCTGACCTTCATGGCGCTGACCGCCCGCGCCGCCGATCACGCGGTGCGCCAGATGACGAAGGGATAAATCGGGAAGGCTGTCCGGCCCCCGGATAGCGCACGGGTCCCCAAAGGCCGGTCCCGTCCAAGTGCCGCTGCAAACCGCGGGCCGGCAGCGCCGACGGTTAAGGGGCAGACGATGGCGCTGTGGCTGATGCGGGAGCGAATTTAATCGCAGGTCAAAATAGCCGCTTGACCTATAACATTCGCTCTCCTAAATACGTCGAACCGCAGCGGAGTGCCTCACGGCTTCTGCGACGGTCGTAAAAAACCAGATGCTCCAAGCTTCTCGAAAGGGAGGTTATGCGAGTGTCGGTATTTTTGTCGGCTCTTTGACATTGTAGGTTAAGATGAAGGGACATGTGGGCGGCGGCTTGCGGTTCTCGGGCTCCTC
>NZ_QAOF01000016.1 GCF_003050745.1 Sphingomonas sp. PP-CE-3G-477
ATCGGATGTAGAAGTGCGGTAACGCATGGAGCTAACCGATACTAATTGCTCTATTCGCGCTTGAGAGTCTCACACCATCAATGACAACACTGGGTTCGCCCAGTTAGCCATCAGATGCGTGCGGATGATTAAGACGACGCCAGATTGCCAATCCCCTCGCCGTCGAGGGATTGGTCACAATACAAATACAAACCTTGCACGGTATCGATTTTAAAATCCTCAAGCTTCGCAGCAATGTGGCGCCTGAGGGACCCAGATATGACGCGTACGCATGTCGCACCGGCTCCATTGCCTGGTGGCTATAGCGTCGGTGTCCCACCCGATCCCATTCCGAACTCGGCCGTGAAACCCGACTGCGCCAATGGTACTATCGCTCAAGCGATGGAAGAGTAGGTCGTCGCCAGGCATTGAAGCCCGTGCAACATGCATACGCACACATATCACAAACCCATTCACAAACGTCTCATACACACCCAACGCACGCTAGCCGTGCCGTCGCGGGGTGGAGCAGCCCGGTAGCTCGTCAGGCTCATAACCTGAAGGTCACAGGTTCAAATCCTGTCCCCGCAACCAAATCCCCAGGCAATACAACCACATACCAACACCCCCTCGCGCAAGCCGGGCGCTTTCTGCGTTAGCACGCCGCTAGCACAAATTTGACTTTTGCCGGCAACTGTAAAAAACTGCGCTTATTGGTCCACTTTGTACCGGTAGCGTCGTTATGCAGCGGCACGAAATCCTAGGCGGAAAAGTCCAGATCTACAGGCGGGCAGAGGGCGGAAGCTGGCATTGCTCCGCCTCTGTCGGCAACAAGCAGCGCCGATCGAGCACCAGGACGGATAGTCTGGCGCTCGCCAAGCAGGTCGCGGAGGACTGGTATCTCGGCCTGCGCGGCAAGCTTCATGCCGGCGTGCTGAAAAGCGAGAAGACCTTCAAAGAAGCAGCCTCACAGTTCATCCGCGAGTATGAGGTGATCACCGAGGGTCAACGCAGCGTCCGCTGGACCCAGGGGCATGCCATCCGCCTGCGGATTCATCTGCTGCCGTTCTTTGGCGATATGGGCCTGTCGGAGATTACCGCGGGCAGGGTGCAGGAATACCGCGTGCATCGCATGTCGTCGCGCGGCGTGGCCAACCCTCACTCGCGCAGCAACCGGCCGGTGACCGACAAGGCACCGGCCTGGAAGACCATCCACAACGAGATCGTGACGCTGCGACAGGTGTTGCATACCGCTGTCCGCCACGGCTGAACGCCTGTTCGTCGAACATACGAGGGGGGCCGCTGCGTGAGCCTCAAGCTGCGACGCATCACCGCCAACAACTTCCGTAAGTTCCGCGCGCCGGTCACGATCGATGGGCTCTCCGATGGGCTCAACATCGTGGTCGAGCCCAACGAGACCGGGAAGTCGACCCTGCTCGAGGCAATCCGCGCATCATTCGTCCACCGGCATCCGCTGGAAGCGCCGAAATTGGGCTAAAAGAAGCTATCGCTCGCCAGAATGAAGCGCTCACCGAGTTGGGCGTGGAGAACATCGCTGGCGCACGGCAGCGCAACGACACGGCACGGGATGCGGCTGGTGAGGTGAAGACACTTTCCGCTCAGCTAGACGCAAGCGCCCCCGCAGATCCCGAACTCGGACTTGCTGCCGGCGTAGCCGCACTCAAGCTGCTCGTAACGGACTTGCTGGCCGAGGCGCAAGACGAGAACGACGACGAAGCGTCGCCGGTTCAAGCCTTCGCTGACGCGGTCGATGTCGCCGAGACTTTGCTTGCCCGTGCTGAAGGCGCGCAGGAAAGTGCGGCGACAGTCCTTGCCTTGATCGAGGAACAGGAACGTCCATTGGCTGCCACCGAAGCAGGGGCGGCCAGCGACTTTCAAAACGCGGCAAGCCAACTTGAACAGATCGAAAAGGGACGGGGGTTCGCGAACCTTGAACGGGATCTGATCGGCGCAAAGAAGAAGGCGGCGGAAACAGCCACTATTCTGAACGAGGCCGAGCGCAACGCCAGTGCCCACGACCCGCAAACGATCGAGCGCGGAATCGCGAATATCGACGTGCGTCAGGCTGCCGCCAGTGAGATGCGGCGACGGCTCGAAACTGACATTGCCCGATTAGAGGGTACGATTGAAAGCGAGGGCGGCAAGGGGCTAGCCGAACGCGCTGCCGTAGCGACAGAAGAGGCCATGGCTGCGGAGCAGGCACTTGGCCGAACCGTAGAGGAAGCGCAGACGCTCAAGCTGCTGCGGGATACGTTAGAGGAAGTTCGCACCGAGACCTCCCGGACCTATGTCGGTCCGGTCACGACCCGAGCCAAACGACACATCGAGCGCCTTCTGCCCGGCTCGGAACTCCTATTTGCCGATGACCTCGGGCTGGCGGCGATCAGTCGCGGCGGTTCGCCCGAAGATTGCGTCAGCCTCTCAAGAGGCACGCAGGAACAGCTCGCCGTTTTAACGCGGCTTGCGATCGCCGATTTGCTGCGGGAAGAAGGACGTCCGGTATCACTCATACTCGACGATCCGCTTGTATATGCCGATGACACGCGGTTGGACCTAATGACCGAGATTCTGACGGAAGCCGCTCAGCATATGCAGGTGATTTTGCTGACCTGCCGCGAACGGACTTTCCGCCACATAACCGGCAACAGGCTAGTCCTATGACTTTGGCTTTGAAAGATAGATGTCGATTACGTACCTTATCATCCCTTTGACGACTGGATGGAGGGCGCGCAAAAAATTTGCCTGACAGCATTGGGGTGAGAATGGCGCAAGCCTACTGGAAGATAATTGACGAGGTTCGAACCTCTGGGTCCGATCTTTACCTCCAAAAGGGTGAGTACCATTTCTTTGATGGCCGGCCAGCCGAAGAAGGAGTGCGCTTTATTTGGCGAGTGAACGGAAAGCAGCAAGCTAGACCCGCACGAATGGATAGCCTCGCCTCCGCGCAAGTGCTGATCAACCTCGCGCGATTGAAGGGCTGGAATTGAACCTCAGGTTACCGGGAACGGGTTACGTAGGTAACGGCCCGGCTGATGGATCAGCGCCCAAAAAGCCGGTCTTGCGCGTGTCGGTTCTAATCCGGCAGGGCGCAAGGTATTAGTGTTTGAGCTCGGGAACTGCGTTGACAGCGGTCCATTGGATTCGTTGCCCCTTGGCTACCGGCGGGGACTACCTAAACGTATTGGTCAGGGCGACGTACTGCCCCTCGCTGTGAGTCGTCGCACCGTGGCTCGCTATATGTAACCAGTTCCGCTCGTATCAAAAGCTAGAGCGGATCTCGTGACCAGTCAAAATTTGCCGCGATCAATGAAAAAGCGCACGCACTAGTGATGCAAGCGAGAATGATGTCCTGTTGTACACGCGGTTGTAGGCAGCTTTTTTAGGATTTGTGAACCATCCATAACCGCGTGGGGCTTTCAGCCCTAGCGTATTCCGGATTATGCGCTTGGTTGATGTGCGAGCCGGGATGCTTTTGCGTAAGCTTGGTTTTCTCATTCCGAACTTCATGCCCCGACGCTATGCTGAGTTAAGACCCGCATCAAGCACCAAGCGAATCGCGGTTGCCTATGTATATACGAGGACCAAGAATGGACGACTTTGATCAGGTTGCGTTTTCCGGTGCAGAGTTTGCTGAGAACCCCGAGCCACGGTGTGCCTGCCTTCTGCTTCTCGATAATTCCGGGTCTATGGGCGGGCGCCCGATGGACGAGTTGAACTCGGGCCTGCAAGCGTTTCGAGACGAATTAAATTCAGACAGCCTCGCCGCCAAACGCGTTGAAGTAGGTATCGTAACTTTTGGTCCGGTCGAAGTCGTGGCTGATTTCACCAGCGCAGCGAACTTCTATCCGCCCGTGCTCGAGACGGCGGGCGCTACTCCAATGGGCGCCGCTATCGAGCGGGGCATTGATATGCTTCAAGCACGGAAGCGCGACTACAAGGCAAACGGGGTCTCCTATTACCGGCCCTGGATCTTCTTGATCACCGACGGTGCACCGACTGACAGTTGGTCGCGCGCAGCGGAGCTGATCAGGACTGGCGAGGACAACAAGGAATTCATGTTCTATCCTGTTGGCGTGGAGGGCGCCAACCTGTCGATCCTTAGCCAACTCTCGGTTCGGGCGCCGCTTAAGCTCAAGGGGTTGGCGTTCCGTGAACTTTTTGCCTGGCTTTCGAGCTCGCTCGGTTCAGTTTCACGTTCCAATCCAGGCGAGCCGGTGCCACTGGCCAATCCGACCGGACCGGACGGATGGGCCACGGCCGGTTAAGTGGCGGAATGGACCTGGGCCTCGGCGAGACGCCGTGGCACTTCTCACATCAAGTCCGGGACGCCTTGCCAGGATGCCGTTCTTTCTGCGACCGTTCGTGATGGAGGACGACTGCTCGGCATTGTTTCCGATGGCGCAGGCAGCGCGGCGCATGGTGGCCCGGGCGCCTTCATCACAACCAGAACCATGGTGGAAGTGCTGCTTGCACAAACACCCTCATCAGTCGATCTCCCTACAGACGACGACATCTGGTCGGGATTGGATGCCGCGCGTGATCGGATCGGATTGGCGGCAGCAAGTCGTGGATTGAGCCCCCGGGACTTCGCCGCGACGATGGTGCTGGCAATCGCCGACAGTGATGGCGCCGTCCTTGCTCTTGTGGGGGACGGTGCTGCCGCAGTCAGAACGGATGGCGTCTGGTCCGTTCCATCTTGGCCTGAAAATGGGGAATATGCATCGACTACGTACTTCGTCACCGACGAACCTCAGGCTCGCATGCGCATCGTACGCTTGCAGAAGGCGCCGGACGCCATAGTGCTCATGAGCGACGGATTGGAGCGGCTCGCGCTCGATTTCGCGGCCCAAACACCCCATCATCCGTTTTTCGAAACGATGGTAAAACCGGTTGAGACCAGCGTGACCGTGGGACGCGACCAACGGCTTAGTCAAACTCTCGCCAACTATCTTGGTCGTGATGCAGTCAACGCACGCACCGACGACGACAAGTCATTGCTCATCGCGGTGCGCCGGTGAGGCATAAGACGCTTGCCCTTGAGAACGGCGACTCCCTTACAGTGGGCGAACGTATCGGCCGCGGCGGGGAGGGGGACGTGCACGTCATTACCGATGACCCGTCTCACGCAGTCAAGCTCTACACTGTCACTGACTTGGACGAGCGACGTGATAAGGTCCGAGCAATGGTGCGCGCCAACCTTGCGGCCAAGTCCGATCTAGTCGCGTTCCCCGTTGCGATTGTTAACAGCGGTGGGCGGTTCGCTGGCTTTACCATGCGTAGGATTACCGGAAGAAAGCCGCTTCACGAGCTCTATTCGCCCGGTGCTCGCAAGTCGGCGTTTCCCCGCGCGGATTATCGCTTTCTCGTGAGAACAGCCGCAAATATCGCGCGGGCCGTCGGAGCTGTGCACGAGACCGGGTGCGTAATTGGCGACGTCAACCATTCGGGCATCCTGATAGCCGACACCGCGACCGTGGCCCTAATCGACGCCGATTCCTTCCAGTATGTTGAGGGTGGTCGTCGGCACGCCTGCCGAGTAGGCGTACCAGAATACACACCGCCAGAGTTGCAGGGGATAAAGCTCCACACGGTAGAGCGTCGAGTTGAGCATGACCGCTTCGGCTTGGCGGTGGTGGTCTTCCAGCTGCTATTCATGGGACGCCATCCGTTCTCCGGCACGTACTCTGCGGGCGAAATGCCGATTGAGCGCGCTATCGCGGAGCATCGGTTCGCCTACAGCCGCCAACGCCAAGTCGGTATGAGACCGCCTCCTGCCGTACCCACCCTCTCTGACATGCCTGCTCCAATTGCCGCTGCACTGGAAGAGGCATTCTCACCAGGCGGCACCAGACCTGAAGCCAGGCAATGGGTGCAGTTGCTAACGAGCATGGAGCAGAACCTTCGCACGTGCGCAAAGTCAAAGCTTCATCACTATTCCGCGGAGGCCAGCGAGTGTCCTTGGTGCCGAATGGAAAGCAAGCAGGGCATCGTGCTTTTTCTTCCGCACGCGTCTGTCGGATTACAGACGATTCCCTCGGATCCTGGGGCAGCCGTCTTCAATCTGGGCGCAGCTTGGGCCGCGATTCAAGCCGTACCACGTCCTGCTTCCGCTATACCGCAGCCCAATCTTCCGACGATTTCGGTTGTCGCGAGTGAACAGGCCATCGCTGCAAAGCGCGCAAGGCGGATGCGCAAGCTGCTGGGCATCGCGGCTCTCATGTCGGCAGTTGGCGGTCTGATTGCTTTGCTTGCCGCTTGGCCGGTCTGCGGAGGCCTAGCCTGGTTCGGACTCACGAAACTGTTCAGCGACGACGCAACCACCCGGACAACCCGAAAAGAAAAGGCCGACATCGACAAGCGGGCGGACGCCGCGATGGCAGACTGGCAAAAGCGTGCTAGTGATGAGCCATTCCGTAAGTTGTCGGCCGAGCTTTCAGCAGTACGGGCAAGCTACATACGTTTGCCTGAAATCGAGCGCCAGAAAATTTCGGAATATCAACATAACAGGCGAGCTGAACAGCTCAAGGCCTATTTAGACTCATTCCTGATCCGACGACAGAAAATCAAGGGCGTTGGGGACGGGCGAGTAGCGACGCTGTTAGCTTACGGAATCGAAACCGCATTGGACGTCACCGAACACGCTGTACTGAACGTACCCGGATTCGGACCTAAGACTGCGGCAAACCTTCTCGTGTGGCGCCGGCAGCTAGAGACCCGCTTCGTGTACAACGAGCGTCCCAATGCGGTCGATGCCGCTCGGATGGCGGCCATCAAGGCGGATATTGTCAAGCAGGCGACGGGAATGAGGCATAAGCTGCTTGCCGGACCAGCTGCGCTAGCACGGAGCAGGGCTGACATAGAGGCGAGGAGACAGGCAGTCGATCCGCAGCTTGCGGCATTGCATGCGAGGCAAGCACAATTGGTCGCCGACCTAAACGCGTGATGGCTATTTCGAGGACGGCCTCGCCAACGGCATATTGATTAGTACCAAATAGTGGCAATTATCTAGGTACCCTCTGGCGCCTTAGGAGATGGAGGACGGCGTCTGGCTGCTGCCGGCACCGCTCACGCACCGGCACTACCTCGACGATCCGACAGCCGATTTTGATACGATGGCCGTGCCGGAAGCACGGCTGCGCATCGGTGTCGCGCACGGCTAGTCGCCAGGCCGAGCGACGACGATCTTGCATCGCTGGCAAGGGAAGGAATGCTCGGCGCCGCTGCTGCCAAGCTGCACGCGAAAGTGAGGGCAGCGAAACCATCGGACTCGGTATCCTGGAAAGGCCAAGCTCGCCCACTCTAAAGTCGGTACCTAGATCCTGCCCTTGCTAATCAACTGCCGGGCTGAAAAGGTCAGCTTTGACCCGATCTGGGCGGGTCGAGCCATATGCTTTAAGCGCTGATGGCTGCCCAACCTTACGACCAAGTTTCCCCGCGGACGCTTTCTGATGGCCGAGGCCGATCTTTATAGCAGGCGACGCGCTTGATCTCCCACTGATTACACAACCAGCCTACTTAACGCCGTTTGAGTCCGCGGCGAACGAGCGCGAAATGCGGGACCGTCTCTAGCGTTTTGAATTACAGGCAGAACCTCGTTGCTTGATCAAGTGAGAGAGCTCTTGTCGAGCTTTCGGGCGGCGATATGCTTGGGGCAGCGGCGGTTAAACGTAGGTGAAAAGAGGGGGGGGAGGATATCCCGTTATCTGGTGAAGCGGATTAGCCGCCATCAGACGTCGATCGGCGGTAGCGGACGTTCGTTCAGGGGGCTCGTTGTCGCTGCCGATGCGCCGGTTGTTACCCCGATCGATTCGGGATGGTGGTTCTAACGAACAGGCTTAAAGCGCTAACATGATGACGAGGGTCGGACGGCGGACAGTGTGATGGTAAAAATTCGGAGCTTGCTGTCCGTTATGAGAGATACTGACATTGTACGGGTCGCTACGCATTATCTGCTTCAGTGGTTACACTCGACGGTGGCCCCGCCCCCGAAATCGCCTGTAATCGCGATTACAGCTCGCCCAGAACGGCGTCGCGGACTGCGAAAGCTTGCCTCAAAAAGTCATGGCCTAAAGGAGGCCGTGCCGGCGTGAATATTACCGACTATCACGCGAAGTTTATCGCCTGTGAAATGACGAGGCGACAAGGTGCCGGGGGAGCTGAACGGTTGGCAGGCGCCTTTGCAAGCGCTCAAGTCGATCTCAATCCCCATCAGGTGGATGCCGCCTTATTTGCGTTTGGCTCACCTCTATCAAAAGGCGCCTTGCTGGCTGATGAAGTAGGACTGGGAAAGACAATCGAAGCCGGGCTTGTGATCGCACAGCGCTGGGCGGAGAATCGGCGACGCATACTTATCATCACACCCTCCAATCTGCGCAAACAATGGCACCAGGAACTGAGCGAAAAGTTCTTCCTGCCCTGCCAAATTCTCGAAGCTCGTTCATTCGATGCGACGCTAAAATCGGGCGTTACCGATCCGTTCGAGCCGGACAATTCAATCGTCATTTGTTCCTACCAGTTCGCCCGAAACAAGGCTGACGAGGTTGGTAGAACGCCTTGGGACCTCGTGGTCATCGACGAAGCCCATCGTCTCCGAAATGTCTACAAGCCGTCCAACATAGTGGCAAATACGCTGAAGGAAGCATTGGCTTCCAGAACGAAGCTTCTGCTTACAGCGACCCCACTGCAGAACTCTCTCCTTGAGTTGTATGGCCTCATGAGCTTCATCGACGAACACGCGTTCGGCGATCTAAAGAGCTTCCGCGAGCAGTTTTTAGGTTCCGCCCAAGAGCGCGCACTGCCTCTTTTACGCGAGCGCTTGCGGCCGTTTTGTCACCGGACGTTGCGTCGGCAGGTCACGGCATATGTGCCCTACACGCGTCGATTTGCGATGGTCGAGGAGTTTACCCCCGCGGCCAGCGAAGATCGCCTTTACGCGCTGGTTTCTGGATATCTCCAGCGCGATACACTGCGGGCTCTTCCGGCTGGGCAACGCGCGCTCACAACATTGGTCTTGCGAAAGCTCCTTGCTTCATCGACCTTTGCCATAACCGGAGCGCTTGAAGCGATGGCACGTCGGCTGCGGGCGAGCCTAACCGCAGGTGTCGCTGACGCGGAACGGTTGGCCGACGACTACGAAGCCTTGGAAGCCACTGCCGAAGAATGGGGCGACGAAGACGCCGAACCAGTGTCGCAGGCGGACCGAAAGGCGGTCGCGGAGGAGGCTGCGGAGCTTGAGTCTTACGCTGCACTCGCGGCCTCGATCGAACAGAATGCTAAAGGAGAGGCTCTCTTAAAAGCGCTGGCGATCGCGTTCGAGAAAGCGAAGGAACTTGGCGCCGAGCGCAAGGCGATCATTTTTACCGAGTCCCGTAGAACCCAAGCCTATCTTCTGCGACGGCTTGCCGAGAGCCCTTACGCCGAAGGCGTGGTTCTGTTCAACGGCAGCAACACCGACCCTGGCTCCCGGCAAATCTATCAAACTTGGCTTGAACTGCATCGTGGATCCGACCGAGTAACAGGTTCTAAGACCGCAGATATGCGCTCTGCTCTCGTGGATTACTTCAAGACCGAGGGCCGTATCATGATCGCAACCGAGGCGGGCGCGGAGGGTATCAACCTCCAGTTCTGCTCGCTCGTCGTGAACTACGATCTCCCTTGGAACCCGCAACGCATCGAACAGCGCATCGGCCGGTGCCACCGCTACGGGCAGAAGCACGACGTCGTGGTGGTGAATTTTCTTAACCGTAAGAATGAAGCTGACAAACGGGTCCATGAACTTCTTTCGGAGAAGTTTAAACTATTTGAAGGGGTTTTCGGCGCGAGCGACGAAGTGCTGGGCGCGATAGAGGCAGGCGTGGATTTCGAGAAGCGTATCGCGAATATCTATCAGCAATGCCGCCAGCCCGCGGAAATCAAAGTGGCATTTGATCAGTTGCAGAAGGAACTGAGCGCCGAGATCAACGCAGCTATGACCCAAACGCAGGTCAAGCTCTTGGAAAACTTCGACGACGAAGTCCGAGAGAAGCTAAAGACGACCAACGACGCCGCAGTTTCATCGCGTGATCGGTTTGAGCGAGCGCTGATCAATGTGACTCGGCATGAACTTGCAGAATTCGCGACATGGCAGGGCGAAGACGCCTTCCGTCTGAACGTCCAGCCGAACTGGATAAAGGGCAACATTCCGCTTGGCCTTTACGAGTTGCCAAGACGGACCGGTGAAGCGCACCTTTACCGATTAAATCACGCACTTGGTGCAGCCGTTGTGGCGCGGGCCAGCAGCCGAGTTTTGCCACCGGCCGAGGTGACGTTCGACCTGAGCGGACACGAGGGAATGATCAGCGCCCTAAAACCTTTCTCTGGTCAAAGTGGCTGGCTTACGGCTGAACGGCTGACGGTCGAAGCACTCGGTCAAACGGAAGACCGGGTATTGCTGACCGGCATCAGCAATGCGGGTCAGCCGCTCGACGACATGGCGTTGCTCAGGCTCTGGACTGTGGGCGGAAAGGTGGGAGAACTCGCTACCATCCCAAACAGCGTAAGCGATGTGCTTCGGGACGCGCTTGCCTTAAAAACGAAGACGGTGCGCGAAGAGATTGGACTGCGCAACGCACGTTTTTTCGAGGACGAGGCCATCAAGCTGGATGGCTGGGCGGACGACCTAAAGATTGGATTAGAGCGAGAGATCAAGGAGATCGATCGTCAGATTAAAGACGCTCGTCGCGCCGCCATCGGCGCGGTGACCCTTGAGGATAAGTTGGACGGACAGAAGACAATCAAATCGCTAGAGGCGACCCGTTCCGCCAAAAGACGTTCGCTGTTTGAGGCGCAAGACAATATCGATGCGCACCGTGCCGGGCTTATTGCCGATATCGAAGGACGTATGGAGCAGAAGGTGAAAAGCGAACCACTCTTTACCGTGCGCTGGCATGTGGCATAGCAGGCTTGAGCGCGTCACCGGAGAGACGAATATGGTCGATCGAACACCATCAGAACAACTTGCCACGCGATCGATCGATCGCCTCGTGGCGGCAGGCCTCGTCCGCGCCGAACAGCGCGAGCGTATGATCGACAAGATCGCCTCGGGTGCAATGAAAGGTAGCGACTGGAGGCTCGAGATCGAGCTCTCCGAGGATACGAACCGGGCATGACCGCGCGGCCTCAACTTACCGCGCTGGTCATCACTGCGTTCCGCGGTTCGACGGGCACGCTACGTATCGACTTCGATAAGAAAAAGAAGCTGGCGCTGATTTACGGCGAGAATGGCACCGGCAAAACCACAATTTGCGATGCTTTTGAATTCCTTGCCCGTGGCGAGATTGGTTCATTGAAGGACCGCGGAATCGGTAGCGGGCTTGCCAAATACTGGCCCTCCGCGGGTCGGTCGCCCGGCGACGTCAGCGTGACTTTGACGACAGAGGCAGGTGCGTGCGCCGGAACCATCGCGGCTAGCAAGGTGGTGGTGGCACCAATCAAGGACCGTCCGCGGGTCGAAATTCTCCGCCGTGGCATGCTGCTAAAATTGATCGAGGCAACGCCAGGCGGGCGGTACGAGGAGATCAAGCGGTTCATCGACATTAGCGCGTACGAGCAGTCTGAAGATGCGCTGAAGTCGCAGTTATTGGCGTTGCGTCGGGAAAAGGACGCCTTGGCAGCGGAGGAAACCCAGTATCTCGTCCAGCTGAACGACTTCTATGAGCACGACGGAAAGCAGGCGGGCGTAAACGCCGTCACTTGGGCCGAGGGGCGGCTGGCTGAGGCAACGACCGACGCGACCGCGGACATCAAGGCAGTCGAGCAACTCCGGCTCGCGTACCTCACGCTGACGAGCTTTCCCGATCTTTTCGCCACCGCCGGTACGGCTGATGATCGCGCAGAAAAAGCAGTCGCCAACGCCGAGTCGGCGGAACAGGCACTGGCGGGCGCGGGTTCCGGTCCTGAACTGGTCGCGTTGTTACAGGCGGGGCAACAGCTTTTGGCGGATCATGCTATCGTCGCGGAATGTCCACTTTGCGAAAGCCGCGAGCGTATCGCCGGCCTCCGCGATGCCATCGAACGGCGGCTGGCCCGCTTGGAGACCATGCGCCAAGCCAGCGACGATCGCCGCAGGGCGCAAACGGCCGTGCAGGGTACGCGCGCCCGGCTCGCCGATCTTCGAGCCGCCTATGCGAGCGCCGTCGCGACCTTCAACGAACGCCTTGCGGGGCGTGAATGGCCGGTCGAGGTCGTACGGCCGGGCGAACCTGCCCCGACCGACATCAGCCGCCTCCAGAACTGGCTCGCGACAGCCGATGTTGCATCGCAGAGCTGGTCGTCAGCGGAGACGACATGGCGCAACCGAGCGAACTCACGCATCATGCTGCGAAAGGCGTTCGATCGCTATACCGCTGCTGCCGAGAAACGCGAAGAATGGGCGGCGCTTGAGCCGCGCCTCGATGCCGCATCAAAGATTTTGGTCGCGGAAAGGCAGATGTTCGTTGATGGAATTATCACCGACATCGCCAAAACGGTCGGCGATCTTTACGAGCGGATCCATCCCGGCGAAGGCCTGAACAAGATCGCCATGCCACTCGATCCCAAGCAGCGCGCATCGTTGCTGCTGCGAGCCGAGTTCGCAGGGCAGGACGCGCCTCCTGCAGCCTATTTCAGTCAATCACATCTGGACACTCTTGGCCTGTGCGTCTTTCTCGCACTTGCACTGCGCGAGCGGGCGGACGACACCATCCTGATTTTGGACGACGTGCTCGGCAGCATCGACGAGCCACATGTCGACCGGGTAGTCGAGATGATCTATGCCGTCAGTCAGCGTTTTCGCCACGCCATCGTAACGACGCATTACAGGCCTTGGCGTGAGAAATATCGCTGGGGATTTGTGAAGCCCGGGCAGGAATGCCAGTTCGTCGAACTAACCGGCTGGGCGATTAAGGACGGTATGCGGCTGTCCTCGACGCGGCCGGAGACTGAGCGGCTGAAGGACCTGCTCACGCATTCACCGGTCGACACCCAAGCGGTCTGCGGCAAGGCGGGCGTAATTCTAGAGGCGGCGCTCGACCACCTGACGCTTAAATATGGCTGCGCCGTGCCACGCAAGATCGGGGAAGCCTACACAGTGAGCGATCTGCTCCCCAACATCAACGGCAAGCTACGCAAAGCGCTTCGGGCCGAAATATGCGAGGATGGCGTCGTCGTCGCATCGACTGAACTCGGGCCGATCCTCGACGAGCTGACCCGGATCGCACAGGCGCGCAACGTATTCGGTGCGCATTTCAAAGAGATCACCTTTGAACTGATGGATGCAGACGCGATTGGATTCGCCCAACAAGTCGTCGCGCTCGCCGACGCGCTAGTCTGCCCCACCTATGGCTGGCCCGGTAGCAATAAGTCGGGCAGCTATTGGCGCAATTCGGGCGACACGCGCCGGCTGCATCCCCTTCAGAAGCCGAGCTGATGCCTGCCCTCAATACAACGCGGCTCGCTGTGCTTCGCGAAGTGCTTGCGCGCGATTTCGTACCGCTTCTTCCCCCGTTGCTTGATCATGCGCATTCGGACGACAAGCTTACGAAGAAGAATCTTTCTCGCGCGTTTGGCGCCTTTGTGCTCTCGCAGCACTGCGGCCTTGCACCTGAGGATGCCACGCTCTCCGTGGTGGACGATTTCGATGACGGCGGTATCGATGCAATCCATTATCACCGACCAGACAGAACGTTGATCATTGTCCAAGGCAAGCTCAAGGCTGGCGAACAGTTTCAGCAGGCGGAAGCCCAGAAGTTCGTTGAAGGCGTTCGCCGACTCGTTCGATCCGACTTTGCCGGCTTTAACGCGAACATTCGTGATCGCGCCGAGCGCATTACCGAGGCGCTGGACGATTGCGAGGCGATCCAACTTCTCGTCACGTACGTGGGCGAGCGCGTATCGGACAACGCGCGCGCGGCAATAGACGCGTTGATCAACGACGCGAGCCTCGACGAGCGGCGCTTCGCCCGCCCGTTCCTAGACTATGGGCCCCAAGCTGTGGACGTGGCTCTAGGTGCCTATGGAGCCCACCCGTCCATCAACACTAGATTGTCGGTGATGAGAGCTAGGAGCATGGACGAACCGCGTCAGAGCCGTTTCGGCGTGGTCTGGCTGCGCGATCTAGTAGCGCTGTATCAAGTTCATGGAGCCGCGCTGTTCGACCGCAATATCCGCAATCATCTGGGCGACGAGACATCGGTCAATCGGGACATTCGGGAGACGTTGATCAACGATCCGGAGTTATTCTTCTACCTGAACAATGGCGTGACGGCGTTGGCCAGCGAGATCAAGCAGCGCCGTGCCACTGATTCCGCGACCACGTACGACCTACGTGGCTTCAGCATAATCAATGGCGCTCAGACGATAGCCAGCGCGGCAAGTGTGGCGGAAAGTATCGACCGAGCAAAGGTCGCGGTGACCATAATCAAGGCGGCTGCAGACGGCGATTTTGGAAAGCGCGTGACTCGTGCGCGAAACAATCAGAACCCCGTCACACCAATCGGTTTCGCGGCCCTAGACGACGTTCAGGATCGAATTTGGAGCGACATGAAAGCCATCGGCTTTCGATATCACTACAAGTCGGAACCGAGCACGCGCGAACCCGACGTGATCGACTTACCCGAAGCCATGGCAGCACTAGGTCTGTTGAGCCACGATCCACGGACGCCCTACTGGATCGCGAGCGCGCCGAAGAACCCGCACTCTGCCGGAATGGACAGCTATGAATCGTTGTTTAGTCCTGCTCCGAGCGGCTATCACGTCGCTAATGCAGTGATCGCTACGCGCAGCCTGCTGGAATTTGCCCGCGGCTGGTCAGGTGCAGACAGGTTCGAGACGGAAACCTACCGATACGGTCGGTACGTCTTCGTCTGGGTTATGATGAAGCGGCTGCACCGCGAAATCATCGCCGATCGGCTCCTGGACCCTGTCAAGCTTGCGGCGGCGATCAGTGCACCGGTCGATGAGGCACGACAACAGCTTTCCGAAACTGTCGCCTCGCATGCAAACGCAGGCGGCACGCCTCGCTCCGCTTCGTCCGTGCTGCAAACACGCAACGACATTTTTAAGGTGTTGGAACTTTTCGCAATCCGCAACTTCGCGGTGCCCAACGATGATCGCCTACAGGGTGCTCAAAACGCTCGCCCCGTGCGAATTGTTGGAGCCAAGACGCTACCTGTTTATGACTACCCCCAACCCCTGTTCGCCTATCTCGTCACTAAGGCTCCGCATATCGTGATCCCCGTATGAAGAAACAGAAGCTTGAACTCACATGGGTGGGCAAGGAGAACCGGCCCCGGCTGGAACCCCGGATCCTTGTGGAGGAGCCGGCGCTGTCTCACCATTCGACGGTACGTCGGGTGGGAGACCTGTTTGACAACAGGCTGATCCAAGGGGACAATCTGCTCGCGCTCAAGGCGCTGGAGGCGGAGTTTGCAGGACAGGTAAAGTGCGTTTTCATCGATCCGCCCTACAATACCGGTTCGGCGTTTGAGCATTACGACGATGGGCTGGAGCATTCCCTCTGGCTAAGCATGATGCGCGACCGGCTGGAACTGATCCGCCGCCTGCTTCGCCCCGATGGTTCGCTGTGGGTAACAATTGATGATCGAGAGATGCCGTACCTACGTATTCTTCTAGACGAGGTATTTGGCCGCGCTTCATTCATAGCGCAAAATGTTTGGCAAAAGCGCTATTCTAGGGATAATAATTCGGCGATTGGCGACGTCCATGACTATGTGATCTGCTATGCGATAAACGCGGCGACGTTTAAGACTGTGCGAAATAAGATTGAGATAGACGAGAAAACTCGCTCGGCGTATCGGAACCCGACGAATGATCCGAAAGGACCTTGGCGCCTGATCCCAATGAACGGCGCCGGAATTCGAAAGAACCAGCAGTACCCCGTTCAGACACCAAGTGGAAAAACCATATTTCCTCCAGAAGGACGCCACTGGTCTATCCTAGAAGAAAAGTTTTTGGCTCTTGTTGCTGAAGGCAAAGTATTCTTTGGCAAAAATGGCGAATCACAACCCGGCCTGATTAGATATCTTAGCGAAGTTGAAGGCTTGGTCCCTTGGACGTGGTGGCCTCACGAGGAGGTCGGCCACACCGACGAGTCAAAGAAAGAGATTCAGCAGCTTTTTGGTAAATCTGCTGCTTTCGACACGCCGAAGCCAGAGCGATTGATCAAGCGCGTATTGGAGATTGCCACTAATCCGGGTGACCTCGTACTAGACTCCTTCGCTGGCTCCGGCACAACGGGGGCCGTCGCCCACAAAATGGGTCGCCGGTGGATCATGGTCGAATTAGGCGACCACGCTCGCACACTCGTTGCACCGCGCCTGCGAGGGGTGATCGACAACGAAGACCGCGGCGGCGTTACAGAGGCGACCGGCTGGAGGGGTGGTGGCGGCTATCGCTACTTTCGCCTCGCACCCTCACTACTTGAATATGATAAATGGGGCCGGGAAGTGGTGTCCAAGGCTTATAACCCGGCGATGTTAGCGGAGGCGTTGTGCAAGCTCGAGGGCTTCACCTACGCGCCTTCGGAGACCGAGTACTGGAATCACGGCCATTCGACCGAGCATGACTACCTCTACGTCACGACGCAGACGCTGACGCACGAGCAGCTGCGCGACCTGTCGGAGCAGGTCGGCGAAGGGCGCACTTTACTCGTCATGTGCGCTGCCTATCGAGGCGATGCGCGTTCGCTACCCAACCTCACGGTCAAAAAGATCCCTGATCATGTCCGCGACCGGTGCGAATGGGGCCGCGATGACTATAGCCTGGAGATCAGCGCTTTGCCGATGGCAACGGAACCCAAGCCAAACGACGTTGATTTATTTGGAGCGCCAGCCAAGTGAAGCGGCAAGTCCCCGCCATCGCCGGGCGCCTGAGCCTGCGCGCTCCGCAGCGTGAGTCGTTGGAGATCCTCGACCGAGTCGTCGAACTTGCCCCGCTGAGCAAAGGGATCGACCGCGAGGCGGCGCTGGCTGCGATACGAACCGAATTCCCAAGTGTCACGGATTTCGAGCGCGATTTCCCGTCGTTGTGCTTTGCCCTCGCAACAGGGGTGGGCAAAACTCGCTTAATGGGCGCCTTCATCGCCTATCTTCATTTGGCGCACGGGATTAACAACTTTTTCGTCCTCGCGCCGAACCTGACGATTTACGACAAGTTAATCAGGGATTTCACGCCGGGTACGGCAAAATACGTGTTCAGGGGCATCGCCGAGTTCGTCACCGACGAGCCAGAGATCATTAACGGCGATAACTTTGAAAGCCGTGGCGCGCTTCTGGATACGCTGCGTCGGTGTAAAATTAACATCTTCAACATCTCTAAGATTAACTCGGAGGTGCGGGGTGGCCGCCAGCTGAAGATGCGTGGTTTCAAGGAGACGTTAGGGGAGAGCTATTTCGACTATCTCGCTGGCCGCCCCGACTTGGTGTTGATCATGGACGAGAGCCACCGTTACCGCGCATCGGCAGGATGGCGTGCGCTCAACGAACTCAATCCAGTGTTAGGACTGGAGCTGACCGCAACACCGTTTGTGGAGCTGGCAAAGGGAGCGGTGCCCTTCAAGAACGTTATCCTCGATTATCCGCTTGGCCGCGCGATGGCCGACGGTTTTGTCAAGGAGCCCGCAGTCGTTACGCGCAAGGACTTTAACCCGGCGAACATGAGCGCCGATGCGATCCAGCGCCTGAAGCTAGAGGACGGCATCCGGCTGCATGAGAACGTTAAGGTCGAGCTGGAGACCTACGCCCGCCAGAGCGGTCGGGCGGTGGTGAAGCCCTTTCTGCTGGTGATTGCGCGCGACACCGGCCACGCCGCAGATCTGAAGCGTGAAGTCGAGGGGCTCTACGACGGCCGCTACGCCGACCGGGTCATCCAAGTAGACTCCAGCGTGAAGGAGGAGGAGACGATCCAGCGGCTTCTGCGCGTCGAAGACGCAAGTGAGCCGACCGAGATCGTGATCCACGTGAACATGCTAAAGGAGGGATGGGACGTCTCCAACCTCTACACGATCGTTCCGCTACGAGCCGCCAACGCGCGCACGCTGATCGAACAGTCGATCGGCCGCGGCCTTCGCCTGCCTTATGGTGAGCGCACCGGCGTAACCGCTGTGGACCGGCTGAACATTGTCGCGCACGACCGTTTTCAGGAGATCGTGGAGGCGGCCAGCCGCTCAGACTCGCCGATCCGGATGCAGTCAGTGGTGCTGGATGGGGACACACTGGGCGAACGGCTAACGACGGTGCGCTCGCGACCGGGTTATGCCGAGGCGCTGGGGCTGGCCGATACAACGGGCACCGTGTCGGCGTCGCCCGAGGTCCGTGAGACGCGATCGGCTTTCCAAGACGCGGAGCAGGATATTGCACGCCTCGCTTGGGCCGAGTTCCGCCGGTACGAAACACAACCTGACCGCGCACCGAACAGCGCCGCGCTGCTGCGGCCCGACATCCAGAGGGCGGTATTGGAAGAGGTCGAGCGCCGCTGGCGTCCTTCGCAGCTCGGACTAGACGGCGTTGCGCCAAACCCAGACCTGGCGTCGGTCGTGGCGCGGACGGCAGCGCTAGTGGTAGGCGGAACGATCGATATTCCTCGCATCCTGGTAACGCCGCGCGGCGACGTGCAGGGTGGCTACCACCCCTTCACGCTCGACCTGTCTGGTGTGCGACCGCCTCCTGAGGGCGGCTCATTATGGGTGCAGGAGCTGCGCACAGGGCAGGGCAGAACGCTAACGCTCGGATTGGTGCACGGACGGAAGCGAGAGGCCAGCCCGGCGGACTATATCGTGCGACGGCTGATCGACTTTCCCGACGTAGACTACGGCCAGCACGCCGACCTTTTGTACGATCTCGCCGGCCAAGTCGTCGCCCATCTCCGTGGCTACCTCTCTGCACACGAAACGGAAAGCGTCCTGGAGGCCCAAGACGAACTGCTCGCCCGCGTCGTCCACACGCAGATGCAAGCGCATTACCGCGAGGACGGCGACAGCGGATACGACATTGTTGTAAAGCGCGGCTGGACGGCGCTACGGGATAGCGCGTTTACCGCGGCTGCCGATCAAGCACCGCTCGATTTCCGCGTCTCGCCGCCAGACAAAAGCAACATGGCGCGCTACCTGTTCGGTGGATTTAAGCGATGCCTTTACCCAACGCAGAAGTTCCAGTCTGATGCAGAACGCAAGCTAGCTATCGTGTTGGATCGCGAAAGCGTGAAATGGTTCAAGCCAGCGAAGGGTCAGTTTCAGATCTTCTATCGGCAGGGCGCAGACCATCCAGAATATCTGCCTGATTTCGTTGCAGAGACAGCCGATCGAATATTCATGCTTGAGCCAAAAGCGGCTAATCAGCTCGGCGATCCAGTAGTCAAGGCCAAGACCGCAGTTGCGCGGGCGTGGTGCGAAAACGCGACACTTCATGCTAAGCGGCACGGCGGGAAGCCATGGTCTTACGCTCTAATTGCCCACGATGTGATTGCTGAGAACACATCTTTAGACAGATTAACTTACGGATCACAAAATCTATAACATGAGTAGATTTTGTGAAAAGCCCCCCCCCCCCGTTACTCAACAGCAACCTAAGCAATCGCAAATAGCTATATCTATCTAGCGGCGTCGGGAATGCTCGACTGCGAACAGATTTGTCACGGTTTATTAGCCAGACGTTTCAGGAAAAACGATTAGACCGCGATTGCGGTACAAGCTTTTCGTCAGTGGCGAGAGATATTGCGAGCAGTTCATGCTCACATCTGTTGGCTCGCCAGAACACGGACGACTTCCTGTTTGGCTACCATGCGGATCGGATGCCGGGTATCGGCTAAGGCTAAATTTAGTTCTAGGGGTAAATAAGTATGTATCTTTCTGGTGGAACGATCGCCGACGCGCTCTCAGCGATCCAGAAGCGCGATTATGTGCTACCAGCCATTCAGCGCGAGTTCGTCTGGAAACCTGAGCAGATCGAACGGCTATTTGACAGCCTCATGCAGGGCTATCCGTTCGGTACGTTCTTGTTCTGGAAGGTCGAGCCCGATACAGCTGGCAAGTTCCGCTTCTACGATTTCGTCCTAGACTATCACCAGCGCGACGCCGCC
The DNA here is from genome assembly GCF_003050745.1 of Sphingomonas sp. PP-CE-3G-477. Taxonomy (GTDB): domain Bacteria; phylum Pseudomonadota; class Alphaproteobacteria; order Sphingomonadales; family Sphingomonadaceae; genus Sphingomonas. The sequence goes on from NZ_QAOF01000016.1 coordinate 20,110, forward strand.
CACTGCCCGCCCGTCGGTAAGCTACCTGGCCATCCGATCGTTGCAGTATTGGACGGGCAGCAGCGCCTAACCGCGCTCAACATTGGCCTGCGTGGTTCGATGGCCGTGCGGCAACCGGGTAAGTGGTGGACCAACGACGCTGCGTTTCCCAAGCGCAAGCTCTGCCTCGACCTTACCGCACCGCGCGAGGCGGATGAGGATGGCGCAATATACCGATTCAAGTTCCTTTCCAAAGCTCAAGTCGACGAGTCGAAGAACGCAACTTGGCTGCCGATCTCAAAGGTACTAGCGCTTAAAGACGTGTCGGACTTGCACGATATGATTGAAGATTATGACCTTGAAAAAGATCAACGCAAGTTGGCGTTTAACGCTGCCGACCGGCTTAGGAAGGTAGTGCACGACGTTCCCTCGATCAACGTTTATGAGGAGAAGTCCCAAGACATTGAGCGGGTTCTGAATATATTCATCAGGTTAAACGCCGGTGGCACGGTACTGTCTTACTCTGATCTCCTCTTAAGTATTGCTGTAGCCCAGTGGAAGCAGCTTGACGCGCGGGAGGCCATTCACGGACTCGTCGACAATTTAAATGATATCGGGCGGGGATTTACCTTTAGCCATGACTTTGTCCTAAAAGCGGGGCTGATGCTTGCCGACATTTCCAGCGTTGGCTTCAAAGTCGAGAACTTTACAGCCGCGAATATGGCGAAACTCGAAGCCAAGTGGGAGAGTATAGACGCCGCTCTGCGGCTGACCGTCGGACTGGTCGCAAACTTCGGCCTAAGCGGTCAAACGCTGCGTGCCGATAGTGCGCTACTGCCGATCGCCTATTACATCCACCAACGCGGGTTCGACGAGAAGTTTCTGAGCCATTCGTCGTTTGGCGGCGAGCGGGAAGCGATCCGCGGCTGGCTTCTTCGTTCTTTGCTGAAGGCGTCGGGTATTTGGGGAAGTGGCCTTGACGCGCTACTCACTGCATTGAGAGAAAAGATAAAGGGGAAGGGCCAGGAAGAGTTCCCAATCAAGGCGCTTGGGCGGACGATGGAAGCACGCGGCAAATCCCTGCAATTTGGCGAGGCCGAGATCGACGATCTTCTACACCTGCCGTACGGCGACCGGCGCATGCTGCCGCTCTTGTCGCTCCTGTTCCCCTTCGTCGACCTGCGGCATGAGATGCACGTCGATCATGTGTTCCCCATTTCGCGCTTTGCTGCAAAGAAGCTGAAAAAGGCGGGATACGACGCTGACGAAGCGGAGCAGATGTACGAGCACGCAAACGCTCTACCCAATCTTCAGCTGCTAGAGGGAGCAGCGAACAAGGAAAAGCAGTCTGAATTGCCGGCCGCCTGGTTGGCGAAAGCAAAGTCGAATGCAGCTGCTCGCGCTCAGCATATTCAAGCCCATTCGCTTGGTGAGATTCCTGAAGATTTGCCCGGTTTTGCGTTGTTCATCGAGAAGCGACGCGCGGCACTTCGGGCGCGGCTATACACTTTACTAGGGACGGTTAACTGAGCAGTAAAGTGACGGAGAAAAAGATGTCGAGTGTCAAGGCGATGGCGAGCGATTTGTACAAGTCGTAGAAATCCAAGTAGTTACGCATGCGGACCCTCCCAGCAGCAGCGTCTCGCGAATACCCGCGAATGCTTCCCTCTCTGACGCGATCGAACCGTCCAGAAGCAGCTTCCGGTTGGCAAAATACGAAGCCCAAAACCCTTAAGCTCGATATCCCAGATGGTGTACTCCGACGCCCTCATCGGATGTTTCCAGCGAGCAAAACTGCCATAGAGAAACGCGCGTGAACATAGAGTGTCTTCTTCGACTTCAGGAGGCTCTGTGGTCGACGAGAGATGTACGGGATGAGAGTGAGCCGGTTTTCACGGCACTAAATAGCCATCATCGGCACCCAAACTTTCCACCGTTTTCGTGGCCAAGGACACTAGTTCAATTGGATTTTTTATGAATGCATGCGTAGCATGCAAGGGTATGCTCCGCTCGGGGGAGGCCTTGAACGAGTCTTCGTTTTAAGAGTGTTGGCGCAGGACTCGGATGTTTCCATCTGAGTCTAGCCGATTTAGCATTCCCGTTGGTACCAAGGGGTAGTCATGACCTTGGTACCATTCGGTACCTTTGCGTCGGCCATTTGATCGGCGATTTAACCATACCTTATGCGCTGGTAGGATCAGGCGATCATCCGCTCGATCGCTGTTCCGATTTGTTCCGCTGCACCGAGGACATGATTGTCATCGAGGTGCGCATAGCGCGAGGTCGATTGTGTGTTGCGGTGTCCGAGCAAGCGACCAATCATCGGCAGCGTTTCCCTATTCATCGCCGCATGACTCGCGAACGTGTGCCGAAGATCATGAACTCGAACCCCCGGCAGCCCAGCTCGGTCGCGGATCGACGGCCAGTGATTGCCGATGCGCAGTACCGGCTTGCACAGCACCGGGTTCCAAAACAGCCACGCCACGCCCCGCTGGCGTGGCAGGGCGGCGATCACCGCACGGGCCTGATCACCCAGCCAAACGGTGCGCGGCCCTGTCTTACTATCGCGTAGCTTCAGTCGGTTTCCCTTGACGTCCGACCATTGCAGGCCGGCCACCTCGCCCGAACGACACCCCGTCAACAGCAGGAGGGTCACCGCCGACGCGACAACCGCCTTAAGCTTGTCCCCTCCGGCTCGATCCTCTGCCAGCACTTCGCCCAACCGCTCCAACTCAGCGGATGATAGAAAGCGCTCGCAACGGTACTTCCGGTTATGACGAACGGTCCGGCATGGATTGGTGTTCTCAAGACGATAGCCCCAGTTTTCTGCCTTGGTCAGCATGTTGGCGAGGATAGTCAGGCAGCGGTTGGCCGCCCCCGGTCCAGTCTCGTTATTGAGCGCGGCGAACCACTGGGTGACATGAGCGTCGTTCAACTCGTCGATGAAGATGCCAGGGAAGGCATGGTCGAGATAGAGCCGGCGGTACACGCCGTGCGTCGCAAGAGTGGAAGCCTTCCAATGCGCCGACCAGCGCCGCCAATATTCGTCGACGAAATTATCGAAGCGTGGCGCGGAGCGGATGCGGGCACGATCGGTCGCCGGGTCATGACCGACCTGCGCATAGGCGATCACGCGCCGTGCAATCGTCAGCGCCTGATGCTGGCTAATGATCGTGCTCGGTGCGATCGTGATCGTGCGGAGACGCCCAGCCATGCGGGTCTGGACGATGTAGACCTCGCGCCCAGTAGGGTAGAGACGCAAACCAAAGCCGCGTTCATGCTCGAACCAGGTCGTCGACCGAGCTTTGGTATCTGATCGATAGGGATATGGATATTCAAAGGATATCCCAACCTCGGCCAACGATTCGCGCACGATTCTTTTGAGTGCCAGCGCTGTCATGCCCGCAGCCCCATCGCTTGAGCCAGCGCGCCAGAGATCCGCTGTGCGGCATCCCCAATGACGTCGTCTGCAAGGTGCGCGTACCGGGCGGTGGTCTCCGGCAGCACGTGACCAAGCAGTCTGCCGATCGTAGCGAGGGGGACGTTGTCCATAATAGCGGTGGATGCGAAGCTGTGCCGCAGGTCATGAATGCGAAGGTCGGGCATCGAACACCGCTGACGCAGTGCCGTCCACCAGCTGACGACGGCGACAGGCGCTTTGCCGGTTCTGTCTGGGAACACCAGAGAGCAATCTTCACGGCGGGGCAAGGCGTCCAGAATGGCCAACGCCTGACTGTTCAGCCAGATAGTCTTCGCGCCTGTCTTGCTATCGGGCAACGCCAGACGGGGCGGTTGCACCCACCCCCAACGTAGGTCGCGGATCTCTCCGACCCGCGCGCCCGTGTAGAGCAGCAGCCTGACGATCGCGACCTGCGCCGGGTGGGTTGCTTCCGCGTCCCGAAGCGCCGCGCCGAGTCGGCGATATTCCAGCGGCGAAAGGAAGCGCTCCTTTGGCTCGCGGGGGTAGCGGGGGAGACCCCGACAAGGGTTCGAACCCTTTCGCCGGAAATGGAGCGCCTCGGCATATTTCAGGAGACTGGCCAGCACCGGCACCGCCCGATTGAAACGGGTTTCGGCGCACCCCGCGCAATCGTCACGCCAGCGGATCACATCGGCTGGCAACACCTCGGCGACCCGCGTTGCGCCAAAGACCGGCGCGAGGTCGCGCCGCCATGCATCATGGTTACGCTTGGCGGTCGAAGGTTTCCAGTAACGGGCAATGTCGTCCCAGTAGGTTTCGACATAGGCAGACAACGTCGGTGTGGCCTTCACCGACTTATGCTTGGGCAAGCCGTCCAAGGCCACCTCGGCCAACAGACGGCGCGCCTGAGCACGCGCAAGGGTTGCGCCCACGTCCTCAACCCGTCCGATCGTAACGCGGCGCTGCTTACCGCGATGACGAAGCCGCACTGTCCAGAAAGCGTGTCCGCTTGGTCGGATACGGAGGCCGAACCCGGCAAGTTCTGTGTCCCAGATGACATATTCCGAAAGGTGGGCAGGATGGTTTTTGCGAGCAAAATTACCGTCCAGTAGTGCCCATTTTTGAGCTCTGGAGGCATTGGGGACCAAATAGCCATCACAAGGGGCCAAATCAGGTTCGCAACCGACTAAAAACGTTGATTTTTTGGGGACCAAATGGCCATCGCCAGGCCCCAAACTGCAAGCCGCTTTTGAGCGACGCACCATTGATTTTGCTAGCTTCTTTTCCATTCTGCAAGCGTAGCTTGCGTAAGGTGTGCACTACCGCCGCATCTTCCTGAACAAACGTCCGCTCCCGATGCGCCGAGACCGGACGGTGATGTCGCTTTTTTGGTCTGCAGTACCGGAGAACGAGAAAAGCAGCCGTACGCTGTCCAGCGACTAAGGACTGACAGTCGACGAACCTAGCGCAATCCCATCCGATCTAACTTTTTCAGCAGGCCGACCCGCGAAAGGCCGAGGTTGCGGGCGGTGTGGGTGTGGTTATGGCCGGTCAGTACCAGCGCCTCGGTGATACGGTGGTACTCAAGCGCTGCTATCTCCTCCTCGAGCGTCTGTGGCATGCCGACGGTTGGCAGGTCTGCGACAGCGTCGCCGACGGCGAAGGCGAGATCGGCTGCGCCGACATCGACCCCGGTCGCCGATCGAGGGGCCAACGCAGCCGCACATTCGACGGCCGCGCGCAATTCACGGACGTTGCCGGGCCAGCGCCGCTTCGCCAGCCAGCCCAGCGCGTCCGGTGTGAACTGGCCGGTGCCGTCGCTTGCGCGGCGTAGAAAAACCGAGGCGAGCAGGGACACGTCGCTCGGGCGTTCGTCGAGTGACGGCGTGCGCAGAACGACGCCCTTGAGTCGGTAATACAGGTCTTCGCGGAAGCTGCCGTCGGCAACGCAGGCAGCGAGGTCGCGGTGGGTCGCGGCGACGATACGGACGTCTGCGATACGCGGCTCGCGCGCGCCCACTGGCTGGAAGCTGCCGTCGGCCAAAAAGCGGAGCAGCTTGACCTGCATGGCCGCGGGCATCTCGCCGATTTCGTCCAAAAAGAGCGTGCCGCCAGCTGCGGTCTCGACGAGCCCGGGACGGTCGCTCGTCGCGCCGGTGAAACTACCCTTGAGATGGCCGAACAGCTCGCTTTCGAGCAGCTCGGGCGGGATCGCACCGCAATGGACAGGCACGAGCTTTCGGTCGGCGCGCGGGGAGGCGAAGTGGAGCGCACGGGCGACCAGTTCCTTGCCGGTACCGCTTGGACCGAGGACCAGAACGGGCAGACGGGTCGGTGCGACCCGGCGGATCAGGTCGCGCAATGCGGCCATCACTGGCGTAGTGCCGATGAGGCCCATGTCCTCCACACCCGTGTCGCGAGCCTTCAGCAAGGAGAGTTCACGTGCGAGGCCGGCGCGCTCCATCGCGCGGGCGACGACGATGCGCAGGATGTCGGGGTCGACGGGTTTGGCAAGGAAATCCCATGCGCCGGCATCAATGGCCTTCAGCGCAAGGGCGTGGTCGGCATGGCCGGTCATGACGATGACGGGCGCAGGCGCGAAGTTGGCGATCAGCGCCAGCCCGGCTTCTGGATCATGGTGCGGTGGCATCGCGAGATCGAGCAGGACGAGGTCGGCGGGTGCCTTGGCAAAGGCGGCACGGGCGGCGTCGCCATCGCCGACCACGCGGACGTCATGGCCGAGACCGCGCAGCCACGCGCCGGTGAGCCGCTGGAAGGCGGGTTCGTCGTCGGCCAGCAGGATGCCACTCATTACAAATCTCCGAAGGTAAGACGGAAGCAGGTCGACCAGCCAGGCCGCCGAGCGAGCGTAACGGTTCCGCCATGCGCCTCCATGATGCGGCGGACGATGGCGAGGCCCAGGCCGGTGCCTCCGGGGCGGCGCGAAACGAACGGACGGAAGAGGTTGTCGACGATTTCGGGAGCGATGCCCGGCCCGTCGTCGCAGACGTCGATGATCACAGGGGGGCCCTCTGCGGCGACGATGGTGACGTTCGTGCCGAGCGCGCGCGCGTTGTCGACGAGGTTGGTGAGCACTCGGACGAGCGCCCTGCGGTCAGCCATGACGCTCAGATCCTCAGGCACTTCGAGTCCGACGCCCATCTGCCCGACGAGCTCGATCAGGCGGATGAGCTGCGGCACCACCGTCCAGGCACGCGAATAATCGAGGATGTCGCTGACGAGGTGATTCATCCGCGCGACCTGTTCGCTGATTTCGGCGCGCACGTCGGACGGGGCACCTGTTGCTGCCATCGTCACGATCCCGAGAGGGTTGCGCAGATCGTGCGCGACGGTCGCGGCCAGTTCGCCCAGTTCGATCATCCTCGCTTGGCGTTCGACATCAACCAGCCGGTGCGCGGCTGCAAGGCGGCGCGCAGTTTCCCCGACGAGCCCGGCGAACCGGTCGACGACGTGGCGTGTCGCTGGCGGTGCATCGTTCCAGCCACGCAGGGTCACCGTTTCGCTGGCGACCGCCAATGACGGACCGTCGTCGACGACGGGCAAGTTCAGCCGCAGCGCGAGCAGCACATTGGCGATCGCCGCGAGTTCCGTCGTGTCGGCCGCTCCGGCTAGCTGGTCGCGCCAGCCGGCGACATCGGCGTCGCTGACCCGGCCGCCGGGAAACACGACCGCATCAGCCAGCCGCTTGAGCGGGGCGAGCACGAGGATGCCGAGCGCAAGCGTCGCGGCGAGCGCTGCCCAGGTCGCTAACAGGCCCGCCGGCCGGCCGGCCAGCACGAGCGGCACCGTGGCGATGCCTGCGCTGACCGCTCCCGCCAGCGCCACGAGCAGAATCCAGACGAGCCCGCGCCGAGCCCAAAGATCCGTCACCATGAAGCGATACCGCAGGATACCGTAGACCAAGGCGACTGAGTAAAGCGGCAGCAGCAGGACCGGCCAGGGATAGGCGTCGATCCCGAGCGCCGGGAAGGTAAAGCCGGTGAGCGCGACGAGACCGATCAGGCTGGAGACGAATACCGCGCCGGCCTGGCGGCGATGCTGCCCTTGCTGCTGCACCCAGGTCTGCGCGAGACGGAGATGGCCGATCACCGACAACAGGCCGGCGAGACCCAGCACGCCCCAGCCGACGATCGACGGCACGAACATGCCAGGGAAGCCGTGCCACGGCACGACCTCACCCACTCCAAATATCAGGCCTACGATCGTGGCAAACCCGGAGATCGCGTAGCTCGCGATCGCGACGGGCCGCAGCGTGCCGCACAGCGCGAACGCAAAAACCAAGTGGACAAATGCCGCGGCGGGCAGGGGGGACAGCGCGATCAGCGTCGCCGTGAATGGCGTCGCGGCCGGCCCGACGATCGCGGGGATCGCCTGCGCGATGCTCCAACTCGCGACGCCGACCAGGAACAGCGCGAGCAACGCCGAACCCGGTAGCGCGCGCGCGCGCGTCGCGACGAACAGCGCGAGCATGAGGCTCGCGACCGCAGTTAAACCAAGCGCGCCGACATAGGCGATGATGCCGATTGCCGTATCCATCGTTGACACCATAGCACGCAGTCCCGTTCACGACGTTAACATCTGCGGGGTGGCGAACCGACCTAAACCACGCATTCTCGTTGGTTTTCGCAATTGGCATGCCGTTCGCAAGGTGTCGGACGGCTGGCCGATATCCGGACGGCGTCGAAGGAGATTTCCGCCATGCTGCTACCCATAGCCGCCTTGCTACTGACCTATGCACTGACCGCATTGATCGCGATCTTCGCTGCCGTCGCGCTGTGGCGACCGCTGTCGATCCTGCTCGCCGAACTGTGCGGGACCGAAGAGCGGTCGCGCTTCTGGACGGTGTGGTCGATGGTGATGATGATCGCCACGCCAATGCTGCTCGTGTCGATGCGCTACGTCGCGACCGATCCAACCGAGTTGGTGCAGGGCACCGTTACGAGCGCGCTGTTTGGAGTGTTGCTTGCGCTGGTCGGCATGGGCTTCGCGGTATGGAGCCGCAGCCCCCGTGCTGACGCATAAGGGCCCGGCGATGCATGTCCTCGTCATTGGCGCAGGCGGCTTCGTCGGGCGTCATCTGGTAGGGCGGCTGGTGGCGAATGGCGTTCACGTCACCGCCGCCGGGCGCGATCCGGTGCGGCTCGCGCAGGCGCTGTGCGGAGTCTCGACGATCCGCTGCGACTTGGCGCGGGATAGCGCGGACGACTGGCTGATGCGGCTGCGCGGAATTGATGCGGTCGTCAACTGCGCCGGACTAATCCGCGATGGAGGGCGGTATGCCATGGTCCACGATCAGGGTGCGCGGTCGCTGTTCGATGCATGCTATGCGTGCGGCGTCAGCCGCGTGGTTCAAGTCTCTGCGCTCGGCGCGGATGCCGGTGCGACGACGCGCTACCATCTCAGCAAGCGCGCCGCGGACGATTATCTTGCTAACCTCGATCCTAGCGGCAGCCGGATGGACTGGGTCGTGCTGCGGCCGTCGCTCATTATCGGCCGCGGCGGGCAGAGCAGCGCACTGTTCGGCGCGCTCGCCGCTCTGCCGCTTACGCCACGGCTGGGGCGGGGTAAGTGGCGCGTGCAGCCAATCCATGTCGACGACCTGATCGCGGGCATCGTGCGACTGCTGTTCCGGGAGGCGCCGATCGCGGCACGGATCGACGTCGTCGGACCCGAGCCGATGACCACGGACGCGCTGACCGCCAGCGTGCGACACTGGCTAGGACTGGCACCCGTGCCCATTGTGCGGTTGCCGCGATGGATGCTTGCGGCAGTGACATGGCTCGGGATCGGGCCGGTGACCCGCGAAAGCCTGACCATGCTTGAGGCCGGTAACACCGGCGACGTTGATCCGCTGATCGCCGCGACCGGGCTGGTTCCCGCCACGCTGAGCGTCGCGCTGGCGCGGACGCCAGCGACGGACGCCGACCGGCTGGCTGCTCGGCTGATGCCGCTGGCGCCGGTGCTGCGCTGGTTGCTAGCGGTGGTCTGGCTGGCCGGTGGCATCGTGCCGCTGATATTGACGCCTGCGTCTACGAACCTGGCGTTGTTGGCGCAGGTCGGGCTGACCGGCACGCCCGCAACCGCCGCGCTCGTGGCGGGTGCTATGTTCGATATCGCGATCGGGCTGGCACTGCTGGCGCGCGTGCGCCGAGCAGCGATGGCCGGGATCGTCGTGATGCTGGGCTATACCGCGATCCTCGCCACAACGATGCCTGCTCTCTGGGCCGATCCGTTCGGCGCGCTCGTCAAGAACGTAGCTATCCTGGGTCTGGCACTCGCTGTGCATGCCTTGGAGAACGACCATGGATAAGTATCTGCTTCTCAAGACCGTGCACATTCTGTCTTCCACTCTGTTGTTCGGGACCGGCCTCGGCACCGCGTTCCACGGCTTCATGGCCAACCGCTCTGGCGACCTTGCGGCGCGACGGATCGTTAATCGCAACGTCGTGATTGCCGACTGGCTGTTCACCGCTCCTGCGGTGATCGTGCAGCCGGTGACCGGCGTTTGGCTCGCTCGGATCGCCGGCTATCCGCTGACAACCGGCTGGTTGGCGGCTGCCATCGTGCTGTACCTGTTCGTTGGCGCCTGCTGGCTGCCGGTCGTCGGCATCCAGATCGAGATGCGCCGGATCGTCGACCGGCTCGCCGACGGCGAGGGACTGCCAGCGCGCTATTTCACGCTATCACGAACCTGGTTCGCGCTCGGCTGGCCAGCCTTTGCCGGCGTGCTCGTGATCTTCTGGTTGATGGTCGCCAAGCCGGACTTTGCGTGGTGACCGCGCTATTCCGGCGGTTGCTCGGTCCCGCGATCGATGGCCTCGCGCCCAGCCTGCGCGCGGTACATGACGAGGATGACGATCAGGTCTGGAAGGGCCTTGCTGAGATACGGGCGAGCGACAATCCGTTTGCGCGGCTGCTGTGCTGGATGATGCGTCTGCCAGCGCGCGGCTCGGGCGTGCCAGTCACTGTTCGGTTCGAACGGCACGGAGACGCCGAGCATTGGCATCGCAGGTTCGGCGATCGACAGTACCACAGTACCCTGCAAATTCGGAACGGCCGCCTGATCGAACGGATGGGGCCCGCGGCCAACTCGTTCAACGTCTCGGTCGTCGATGGAGCGCTGCATATGGACTTAGTGGGCTTCCGGTTCCTCGGCGTACCTCTTCCGCGATGGGCGCGGCCGGCATGCCATGCTGTCGAGCAGGGGCAAGACCGCGAGTTTAGGTTCGACATTCCCGTCGACCTTCCGCTGTTCGGCCGTGTCATTCATTATCGAGGCCAGTTGGAGAGAATTGATGACTGAGCATCCGATCATCCTTTTCGACGCCGAATGTGTGCTGTGCTCAGCGAACGCGCAGTTCGTCCTGACGCACGACCGCGCGCGCCGCTTCCGGCTCGCGGCGATGCAGGGCGAGGTCGGCGTCGCGCTGTGTCGACGGTTCGGGATCAACCCAGCAAATCCCGATACCATCATCGTCGTCCAGGGCGACCGCGCGCTGCGCGACAGCGACGCGGTGCTGGCGATCTATGCTGGGCTCGGTTGGCCGTGGCGGATCGTCGCCGCGGCTCGGCCAGTGCCGCGCAGGCTGCGCGATCCGCTATACCGCTGGGTCGCACGCAACCGTTACCGCCTGTTTGGCAGGCGTGCCAGCTGCTGGCTGCCGCGTCCGGAGGACACGGATCGCGTTTTGTAGGCTGCGCAACATAGATGTTCGGTTGACCAGGTCGCCCGTAACGCGTTCGACGCTTCATGAGCAAGCGTCTGAAGTTGGGAAGCGCAATACGGGGCGCGAACGACCGCAACTGGGTCGATTGTCAGGCTGGAAGAATGCACGGCTGATGCGTGAACAAGTTTACTTTAACCATGCACCATGGATGCCGGGCGGCACGCGGTGTGGGATGCGGACGGATGCCACTGGCGGTGCCTCAAAGTTCCGGGCATCAAGTATCTCCAGCGCGGTGGTGTGCCCCCCGGCGTCGATCACGAGCCCGATAAGCCAGCCGTCATCCTCGGCAGCGTCCGGCGAGCGCGGCACGAACACGAACTCGCCCGCGATGCGTCCCGGTCCGAATTCGTGCAGTCGTCGCGTGTCTCCTTCCAAATCGTGCTTGATGAGCGGCGCCTCGCCAACCAGCGTTTCCGTCATCTGTTCGGGCAGCCCGAGCGCATAGATATGGCGGTAGGGGCGGCCGGTGCGACGCTCGTCTATCGTCGGCAATTCCTGCGGCGAGGGGTCGATCGCGCGCTGGTGCACCGATCCAGTCAAAGGGTCGATCGTCCATCGCTCGAGGCCGCGCGGCTGCTCGTCCGGTGCCAGATTGTCGCTAGCGAACATGCGGTCGTACGCGACCACGTCGAGCGCCACGCTCCCGTTCGGCAGATCATGCGCGTTGGCAGTGTGGAACACGAAGCAGGGATCGAGCGGGAACCACCGGATATCCTCCGCCTCGCCGTCGCGCGGCAGCAGCCCGATCCGGGCCGGATGCTTCTCGTTCCACCGGTAGGGAAAGCCGTGCCCCGCCAGCACCGTGCGCATCGACAGGGTAAGCGGCAGGTCCATGACGACGACGTAGCGCTGCGTGATCGCGCAGTCGTGGATCAGCGGCCCGTGCGACATCGGGATCGTCACCGATCGTCGTACCCGGCCGGCGACATCGACGACGTTGTAGCGAATGCGCTTGGGATCGGTCGCCTCGTAACACAGCGCGTGCAACTCGCCGGTCGCCGGGTCGCGGCGCGGATGGGCGGTGAACGAGCCGGGCAGGGTGCCGCCGAAATCGTCGTAGCGCTGCGTCTCCAAATGCTCGTCGAAGCGGACCGGCGTACTGCCGGCTTCGACCAGCGCCCAGCCACTGCCGGCATGGTCCAGTACGCTAGTGTTGACGGTGTCGAAGATGTGCCGTGGCCCTGGAGCCGCCGGCACATGCCTGGCCGCCGCGACATCGGTCGAGCGGATCCAGCGATTCCGGTACCACCGGGCTTGCCCGTCCTTGAGGCGGATGCCGTGCAGCATCCCATCGCCCGTGAAGAAGTGGTAAGAGCGTGGGTCGGCGTCGGCGGGGTTTGGTCCGATACGAACGTAGCGGCCGTCAAGCTCAAGCGGGATGATACCCTCGACGGCAAGGTCGGTGAGGGTCAGTTCCTCAGTCATCGGCTCGTGGATGCCCGTAAGCAACGGGTGCGGCGCATCGCGGGGCGGCAGGCGGCGCTTGTTGAACGCGGCGATGCCGGTGACGATCGGCGAGGCAATTGCGCCGACGACGTTGTCGATCGCCTGCTCGAAGCGGCTGGCGAACGTCGGACGTCGGGTGACCGTCACGATGTCGTGACGGTCTGGATGACGTCGAAGCCTTCGAAGCGAGGCGACGCCAGGTACAACGGCTTGTGGTCGCCTGCGCCGCGATGGGCCGCGCGAAACGCCTCGGACCGAGTCCAGTTTTCGAAGTCCCCGCGCGACAGCCAAACGGTATGCGACGAATAGAGGGCGTGATCGTCGGCCGGGGGCCCGCGCAGCATGTGGAACTCGACGAACCCCGGGACGCCGGCAAGGTACGAGTCGCGCGGCAGCCAGACCTGCTCGAACGCCTCCTCCTCACCGGGGATCACCTGAAATCGGTTCATGGCGATGAACATGGGGGCAAGCTCCTGCGGCGACTGGCCGGCCTAAGGTGGGGTGGAGCGGGACGGGATGCGAGGGCGATGACGCCCTATAAGCGCTGAAAGCCTCATTTGAACGAAGGTCTGAAAGTGCGAAGGCGATCAAGGTGATCTGTACGGCCGGACTTGGTCCCTCATGGCCTTAGAGCCCGACTCATAATTCGAGCTTGGCGATACGGCGCGTCATCCGCCTAATGGATGAGACGACCATCCACGCTTCGGACGATGCGATGGATGCCTCCCAGTCCTTGGCAAAGCGCCGACACCGGTTGAGCCAAGCCAAGGTGCGTTCGATAACCCAGCGCCGGGGCAGAATGACAAAGCCCGCCAGATCGGACCGTCTGATGATTTCGATCGTCAGCCGATCGATGTGCGCGACTGCCGCTTCGAGCTTCTGTCCGGCATAGCCGCCATCGGCGAACACCCTGGCAAGGGTGGGATACGCGTCGCAGGCCCGCTCGATCAGGCCCGGAGCCCCGTCGCGGTCCTGCACATCGGCACCGTGGACCACGCCCTCCAGCACGTTGCCCAGTGTGTCGGTTACGATATGGCGTTTACGACCTTTGATCCTCTTGCCCGCGTCGTAGCCGCGCGGTCCACCCGCCTCGGTGCTCTTCGCCGACTGACTGTCGATGATGCCTGCGCTCGGTTCAGACCTGCGGCCTTCCGATACCCGCACCCATGCCACCAGCACCGCGTTGACGGCATCGAGCAGGCCGTTGTCGCGCATTCGGTAGAAATGATACTGCACCGTCGTGAAGGGCGGGAAATCCTTGGGTAGCTGCACCCATTGGCACCCGGTCGCCGCGATATACTGGATCGCATCCCACAAGGTCCGCGCCTTGTGCTTGCGCGGCCGTCCTACCCTGGAGGTCCGCCTCAACAACGGGCGGACGACAGCCCATTCTTCATCGGTGCAGTCGCTTGCATAGCGCAGCCCGCTTCTGTCATGTTCGCGCCGAGCGGTTTTGGTCCAGCCCATGTGATCCTCGTGGTCTTCGCAACCCTCGGTGAATCACAAGCCACTGAAATCGCTCAACTCAATTTTCGGTCGGGCTCTTAGCGGTTTTGTTTATCGGTAGATGCCATCGGTCGAGAACCATCTCCAACGCGTTTATCAGCGTGCCGCTGTTGCCCTTAGCCTCCTGCTTTTGGCGCCGTGAGCAGCCATTGCGACATTTCATGACACTCCCTTCGAGCGCTTGTCATCGATTTGTTGCGCAATTGCGACAGTGCACAACAAAGTTTTAACGGCGGCCGAAGCCGTTTTACAATGGCAATGTCGTCAGGCAGGTGACGACGGGTCAGACACCCGGGGGGGCGTCGCGGCTCAATTAGAGCCGGTCACGACAATAGTAAAAGTTGGGGAAGAACTGCATGCGCCCGTTCAATCGCGTTATTGTTAGCCGTCTGTGTGCCGGCGCTGCGCCGCTTGCTATCCTGCTGAATCTGAGCACCGCTGGCTTCGCGCAGACCGCACCGGCTGAGCCTGGTGTCGCGCCCACCGAGCAAGCCGCTGAGCCCGAAGCGAACGACATTGTTGTTACCGGATCGCTGTTCCGCCGGACCAACACCGAAACGCCGTCGCCCGTCACGGTGCTGACTGCGGACAGTCTCGCCAAGGCCGGTATAACGACGGCCGCTGAAGCGATTCGCTCGGTCTCGGCCGATAGCGGCGGTTCGATCGGCGTGGGCTTCCAGAGCGGCTTTTCCGCCGGCGGCGTCGCGGTATCGCTGCGAGGCCTCGGCGTCTCGTCGACGCTGGTGCTGGTCGACGGCCTGCGCTCGGCCAATTTTCCGATCAACGACGATGGCCATAATTCCTACGTCGATCTCAACTCGATCCCGTTCAGTCTGATCGAGCGCGTCGAAGTGCTGAAGGACGGCGCATCTTCGACCTATGGCGCCGACGCTATCGGCGGCGTGGTCAACCTGATCCTCAAGAAGCAGTTCACCGGCATCGCCGGCACGGTCGAGGCGGGTGCCAGCAGCCGCGGCGATGCGGAGCGCCAGCGCGCCAACCTGACGATCGGCTATGGCGATTATGCCGACAAGGGCTTCAACGTCTATCTGAACGGCGAATTCCAGCAGGACGGTCGTGTCAGCAACCACAGCCGTGGCTTCCCGTACAACAACCGCGATCTGACCTCGATCGGCGGCAACGACAATAACGGCGCCGACAACTCGCTGACCACTGCGACGCCGAACGCGGTCGTCGTGCGCACGACGCAGACGGACCTCAACAATCCGTTGAGCGGCGGTACGGCGATCGCAAACGCCAACTACACGACGCTGAATCTCGACAACTGTGCACGCGGCACCTTCACCCAGACCGGTGTCGCCAACGGCGTCGGCTGCAAGCACAACCTGGAAGACGAGTATTTCCAGCTCGCTCCGTTCCAGCGCAAATATTCGATCAACGGGCGCATCAGCGTGCGGCTGGCGGACAATGTCGAGGGCTATCTGACCGGCAGCTATTCGAACAGCTACGTCAGCATCAACAACGCGCCGCGCGCTCTGCGTAACACCCAGCCTTATGGCGGCGCTCCGTCGCTGGCGTCGAGTAATCCGGGTATCGTTCTGCCGGTCTACATCTGCACGGCGGGCATCAATTGCGCGACTCCCGGTGCGCCCGGTCGCCAGCTCAACCCCAACAACCCGTACGCCACGGCATTCGCCAACAATCCGGCAAACGGCGCAGCGCGCATTTACTATTCGTTCGGCGACATCGACGCCGGCAGCGATCGTACCAACGAAGTGTACCGCTTCGCCGGCGGTCTTCACGGAACGGTCGGCGACGACTGGACCTGGAAGGTCGACGGCGTTTACGCCCGCGACAATCTGGAAATTGTCCAGCGCGGCTATCTGAACATCGTCAACACGCTCAATGCGATCAACACCGGCGCGTATAACTTCGTCAATCCGACGCTGAATTCGCAGGCGGTCCGCGACTTCGTCTCGCCAAACAAGATCACGCCGTCGAATTCCGAAATGTATTCGCTCGATGCGGCGATCACCAAGAAGCTGTTCGATCTCCCGGGCGGTCCCGTGATGGTCGCGGTCGGCGGCCAGGTGCGGCGTGAATCGCTGGTCAACAATAACCAGAACGCCTTGCTCGATACCTACGGCCTCACTACTTCTTCGGCGTTCGGCAAGCACACCGTGTCGGCGGGTTATTTCGAGATTCAGGCACCCGTGCTCGACATTCTCGAGATCAACGGTTCGGGTCGATATGATCACTATTCGGAAGGCTTTGGTCGCTTCTCGCCTAAGGTCGGCTTCAAGTTCACGCCGATCCGCCAGTTCGCGGTTCGCGGGACTTATTCGCAGGGCTTCCGTGCGCCGACGTTCGCCGAGTCTGGTCCGCGGTCGCAATATGCCGGCTTCGTCAACACGCAGCCTCCGGGGAATTTCTGCGCGGCGCATGGCGGCTCGGCGACGGCCACCAACACCTGCGTCACGGGCGGGAACCCGTATAACCTCAACTATTCGGTTGGCCGCGGGTTCGTCGGCAATCCCGATCTGAAGCCCGAGACGTCACGCAGCTTCACCGGCGGCATCATCGTCGAGCCGACGCCGTGGTTCAGCGCAACGATCGACTATTACAACGTCAAGAAGTCGAACCTGATCGCCAACGGTCCGCTCGCGGGCGACGCGATTGTCGCCTACTACCGGCAGTCGAACTTGGCCGCCGCAACCGCCGCGGTGGCTGCAGTTGGGCAGGGCTATTCCGTCAACACGGTCGACGGCGTCGATCCGGCGTTCCCGAACGCGCTGCCCCGCCTGCTGATCATCAACGCGCCGTTCGTGAACGTGAACTTCGACAAGACGTCGGGCCTCGATTTCTCGGGGACCGCGCGGATCCCGCTTGGTGAGGGCATCCGATTCACCAGCCGGGTCGAGGCGACCTACATCATCCAATATGATCGCCACACGGCGCAGGGCGTCCAGAAGTTCGCTGGCACGATGGGTCCGTATGATCTGTCATCGGGCAACGGCACGCCGAACTGGCGTGGCAACTGGCAGAACACGATCGCGGCTGGCAAGTTCTCGCTGACCGCAACCGCCTATTATGTCGGCAAGATCAAGGCGGTCGCCACCGACCAGGGCAGCCTCGATACGTCGTGCGCCAACAGCCTCTACAAGTCGTCGCAGGCTGGCGTGCCCGTCGATCGGTTCTGCTACGTCAACAGCTTCATTAACGTCGATCTGAACGCGACGGTAGCGGTGAACGACGACTTCTCGTTCTTTGGTAACGTCGGCAACATCCTCGGCGCACGCGCGCCGATCGCTCCGGCCTCCTACGCAAGCTCGCCGAACTATCTGACCACGTGGCATTATGCCGGCCTGATTGGACGGACGTTCCGTGCAGGTGCGAACTTCAAGTTCTGATAACGAAATAATAGCGGTGGCTCATCACTCGAGCTGCCGCTATTCTTGTATTTTCGTGCATAGTATAAGACGGGTACGTGACAAGGTCTGCATGACGAGGCAGGGCCGAGCACAGCCCCCAAGGACGTTGCCTAACGTTCTCGTCTGACAACTCGCACTAACCGCCCCACCTCTCAGTCGAAGCAACGCGTTAAGTTTGTGCTGATACTGTCGGAAAACGATCCATCTGAACGAGTGTCGGGAGTTGGGAAGCCGCCAACCAGTCTTGGATGTCCGGCTTTTGGGTCGGAGGCGACGAAGACCTCGGGCGTGACACTCTGGCCATAAGGCGGTCAGCTGTATATCCCGTAAACACAGGGGGAGGGTGCACTGGGCTTCGCGTCGAACGTGGATTAGGATGAGCAATCATGCGCCGCGACCTTGATCATCTGCCGTCCGCAAAACAGCGCGAGATCGAGCGCGTCGTGCAGATCTTGTTCGAGGAGTTCGACGCGGCCAATGGTGATGCCACGGGGCCTCGCAAGCGTGCGCGTATCCTCAAGGTCATCCTCTACGGATCGTATGCGCGGGGCGGCTGGATCGACGAGCCACACACCGCCAAAGGCTATCAGTCCGATTTCGATCTGCTGGTTATCGTCAGCCAGAAAGAGGTCGTCGACCGCGCCACCTATTGGTACAAAGCGGAAGAACGGCTGAACCGCGAACGGGCGATTACCAGGACGTTGCAGACGCCAGTCAATTTTATTGTTCATTCGCTGCAGCAGGTGAATGACGGTCTCGCGCACGGCCGCTACTTTTTCATGGACATCGCCAAGGACGGTATCGCGCTCTACGAAGCTGACGAAACGGAACTTCATCAACCAAAGCCGAAGACGCCTGAGCAGGCGTATGCGATGGCTAAAGAATATTTCGATGAATGGTTTTCAACGGCGATGAGGAGATACGAGTTTGTCGGATTCGGCCTCGAGAAAGGTCATCTCCGAGAAACCGCGTTTGAGCTTCATCAAGTTGCAGAGAGTCTCTACCATTGCATGCTTTTGGTTTTCACGTTTTATACGCCTCATAACCATAATCTTGGTTTTCTACGCACGCAGGCTGAGCGGCTCGACAGCCGTCTTCATGGCATCTGGCCACTGAGCAATCGCCGCGAGCGAGCGATGTTCGAAAAGTTGAAGGACGCCTACGTCAAGGCGCGCTATTCAAAGCATTACAGGATCAGCGCAGAGGAGCTTACCTGGCTTGGCGCGCGTGTCGAAGATCTGGGTAGGGTCGTTCACACGTTGTGCATTGAGCGGTTGGCAGCGCTGCAGTCCCAACTTCTCGACGCTGCAGAGTAGAGCGCGCCATTCCTAGAAGGTGCGGCAAACGACCTGCGACAGCTCGCACCTGCGGGTCAGCTTCAGCACAATGTTTGTGGCTAATGTGTCGACATATTTGCTGATCACATCGTGCTGGCTGTCTTCGCATCAGGAGCCTTGCGATCGAAGCATCAAGTTCCTGTCTGTTCGAGAACTGTCGTCCGCCTCCATATCGAACGCGCGTTTTCCGCGTCTTTTCCACAAGAGCAAAATGTTGTCGGAGCCGTCGCCGCGCGCCTTCGCCACCATGTCGAGAAGCGCCCCGTAGATCGTCGCACGATCATCGTCCGTGAGGTCGACCAGACCCGCTTTTTGAACAAGGCCACCAAGCTCGATCAGGTGTCGGGTGCGTTCGCGACGTTGCACAGCCCAGCTTCGCGTATCAGTCCGACGCCGCGCCGCTTCCAGGCGGAGGATCGCCACCCGGTTGTAGCGCTCGGCCGAGGTCGTCGCCGCCAGATTTTTCACCAGAGCCCTGGCTACCGTCCGACTTGCGCCCGCGTCGTTGAAAGAAGGCGGCGCCTTTGCTGCGCCATGCCTCCCTTTGTTCGGGATCTGTTGTGTTCGCCGCAGCAAGCAGAACGCCAGCGAGCGTCTCTACATCGAGCGCATGTGCACCTGTTGCGATCACCAGCTCACCAAGCTGTTGAATCTTCTTCGCTTTGATGTCTCGTGCGCGATCGTTCAGCGCTTTGAGCTCGGCGTCATAGTCCCGGACTTTACGCATCGTGTCTGTTCCTGATGGTTCATCACGTATTGCGAGTATCTCATCTTGCGGATAGTCTATCAAGTCATGAGCGGCCGACGAAGTAGGTCGTGAGTGCGCGCTTATACGTCGGGACCGACGTGGCACTGCAGAAACAGGTGAGACCCGTCATGGCGATCTACCATTTTTCGGCCAAGATCATCAGCCGTGCGAACG
>NZ_QAOF01000017.1 GCF_003050745.1 Sphingomonas sp. PP-CE-3G-477
TTGCGATCCGTCCCTTCCCGTCGCCGACGAGTTTGCGGCTCGTCGGCGACGGCCTTTCTTGCCAGAAAGACCGCCACCTTCATAAGACAAGCGGTGCGCTAGCGGCAGAAATTGGCGCGGTCGTCTTCGAGGTGGAGGTGGTTGCGGTGCGCGGCGTTGTAGTCGGGGCTGAGCACCGTACCGAACCGCTTGCACGCCGACGCGCGGATCGTCTGGAGGAACTGGCGGACCTGCGGATCGGGCGAGTTCCAGTCGTTCAGCACCGTGATCCGCCGCCCGTCCTTGAGCACGAACCCGCCGACATCGATCGCGTTGGCGATCGCGTGGCCCGAGCGGCGGCTGGTATTTCGTGCCGAGCCGACGATGTTGCGGCACGCATAGCTCCCCATGCTGTCGACCCGCGCGAGTTCGCTGCCGAGCATCTGGTACGCGGCGGGCGCCACCGCGTTGCGCGTCCAGCCGATGAACGCGCGCGCCGCGCCGCAGCGGACCGCGGTAAGATTGGCCACGGGCACGCCGATATCGACCAGCTTCACGGTGCCGCTCAGCCCGCAACCGGGGCCGGTCTCGCGGTCGGGCAGCACCTGGAACGAGACGTGGAGTTGGCGCAGGTCGGCGAGACACTGCGCCGTCTCGCGATTGCTCGGGACGGAGAGATTGGGGCGGGTCTTGGTTGGTGCTGTGGGGCGATCGGCACGTCCGCACGCGGCAAGCGTGAGGGCAAAGGCGATCAGTACAACCCAATTCGTCATGCCGGGCCCTTCGGCCACGCTCAGGAGAGCTTTGTTCCGGCATCCACGTGCGATCTTGTCCCCCATGCCTAAGGCCGTGCGGCACCGTAGGCCCCGGAACAAGCCCGGGGTGACGGAGCGAGTTTGGCGCACGGTAGGGCGAGTCTTGCCGCCGCGCGCTTGCAGTCGAACGCGGTTGACACCCCCGCGAACGCCGTTAGGGCCGGCGACGGGCCACGCGGTCCCAACGCCGCGCGTGCTCTCTGTGAGGAGAGATACATGACTGATACGACCTACGCACCCGCTACAAATGCGCCTGCGCTGCCCGCTACGAAGCCGGCACGTCCCTTTTTCAGCTCCGGTCCCTGCGCGAAACCTCCGGGTTGGTCCGCGGACAAGCTTGCCACCGATTCGCTCGGTCGCTCGCATCGCTCGAAGATCGGCAAGACCCGCCTCCAGTACAGCATCGACCTGATGCGCGAGCTGTTGAAGCTCCCCGACACGCACCGCATCGGCATCGTCCCCGGTTCCGACACCGGCGCGTACGAGATGGCGATGTGGACGATGCTGGGCGCGAAGCCCGTCACCGCGCTCGCTTGGGAAAGCTTTGGCGAGGGCTGGGTCACGGATGCCGTGAAGCAGCTCAAGATCGACCCCACGGTGGTGCGCGCCGATTACGGCCAGCTCCCTGACCTCGACGCGGTCGACTGGTCGAACGACGTGCTGTTCACCTGGAACGGCACCACCAGCGGTGTGCGCGTGCCGAACGCGGACTGGATCCCGGACGACCGCGAGGGGCTCTCGTTCGCCGATGCGACCTCCGGCGTGTTCGCCTACGATATCGACTGGACGAAGATCGATGTCGCTACCTTCTCATGGCAGAAGGTGCTCGGCGGCGAGGGCGCACACGGCGTGCTGATCCTCGGGCCGCGCGCGGTCGAGCGGCTGGAGACCTACACCCCCGCATGGCCGCTGCCGAAGGTGTTCCGCCTCGTCTCGAAGGGCAAGCTCACCGAGGGCGTGTTCAAAGGCGAGACGATCAACACGCCGGCGATGCTGGCGGTCGAGGATGCGATCTTCAGCCTCGAATGGGCGAAGTCGCTTGGCGAAGATGGGCTGATCAAGCGGTCGGATGCGAATGCTGCGGCTTTGGACCAGATCGTCGCGGAGCGCGATTGGCTCGGGCATCTGGCGGTCGTTCCGGCGACGCGGTCGAAGACCAGCGTTTGCCTGACGGTCGAGGGTGCGGACGAGGCGCTGATCAAGGCGATGGCGGCGGCACTCGAAAAGGCTGGCGCGGCGTATGACGTGGCGGGTTACCGCGACGCGCCTCCGGGCTTGCGGATCTGGTGCGGTGCGACCGTCGACACCGCCGATATCGAAGCGCTCGGCCCATGGCTCGACTGGGCCTACGCGACCGCCAAGGCCGCTTGATATTCTCGCTCCCTCTCCCCTCCGGGGAGAGGGCTGGGGTGAGGGGCTGCCACGCACGCCACCTCCCCGTACCACCCCTCACCCCGACCCTCTCCCCGGAGGGGGGAGGGAGAAGAAAGAAATCCCATGCCAAAAGTTCTTATCTCCGACAAAATGGATCCCCGTGCGGCGCAGATCTTCCGCGAGCGCGGCGTCGAGGTCGACGAGATCACCGGCAAGACGCCCGCCGAACTGATCGCGATCATCGGCGAGTATGACGGCCTCGCGATCCGCAGCTCGACCAAGGTCACCAAGGAAATCCTCGAGCACGCGACCAACCTGAAGGTCGTCGGCCGCGCCGGGATCGGCGTCGACAACGTCGATATCCCCGCCGCCTCGGCGAAGGGCGTGGTCGTGATGAACACGCCGTTCGGCAACTCGATCACCACCGCCGAGCACGCGATCGCGCTGATGTTCGCGCTCGCCCGCCAGCTCCCCGAGGCCGACGCTTCCACGCAGGCTGGCAAGTGGGAGAAGAACCGCTTCATGGGCGTCGAGCTGACGTCGAAGACGCTCGGCCTGATCGGTGCGGGCAATATCGGCTCGATCGTCGCCGACCGCGCGCGCGGCCTGAAGATGAAGGTCGTCGCGTTCGATCCGTTCCTGACGCCCGAGCGCGCGATCGAGATCGGCGTCGAGAAGGTCACGCTCGACGAACTGCTCGCGCGCGCCGACTTCATCACGCTGCACACGCCGCTGACCGACCAGACGCGCAACATCCTATCGGCCGAGGCGCTCGCCAAGACCAAGAAGGGCGTGCGGATCATCAACTGCGCGCGTGGTGGCCTGATCGACGAGGTCGCGCTGAAGGCGGCGCTTGATTCGGGGCAGGTCGGCGGCGCCGCGCTCGACGTGTTCGTTGAGGAGCCTGCCAAGGCATCGCCTCTGTTCAACACGCCGAACTTCGTCAGCACGCCGCATCTCGGCGCGTCGACGACCGAGGCGCAGGTCAACGTCGCGATCCAGGTCGCCGAGCAGATGGCCGATTTCCTGATGTCGGGCGGCGTTACGAATGCGCTCAACATGCCGTCGCTGTCGGCGGAGGAGGCGCCCAAGCTGAAGCCATACATGGCGCTCGCGGAGAAGCTGGGGTCGCTGGTCGGTCAGCTGACGACGGGCGCGGTGTCGCGGATTTCGGTGCATACCGAGGGCGCGGCAGCCGACCTGAACGCGAAGCCGATCGTGAGCGCGGTGCTTGCCGGCTATCTCCAGACGCAGACCGCGACCGTCAACATGGTCAACGCTCCCGTGCTGGCGCGCGAGCGTGGTCTTGAGGTGCGCGAGGTCCGCACCGAGCGCGAGGCGGACTACCACACGCTGCTGCGCGTCGCGGTGAAGACCGAGGATGGCGAGCGTTCGGTGGCGGGTACGTTGTTTGGCGATTCGGCGCCGCGGTTGGTCGAGCTGCTCGGGATCAAGATCGAAGCCGATCTGGCGGGGCCGATGCTGTACGTCGTCAACGAGGATGCGCCTGGGTTCATCGGTCGTCTTGGGACGGCGCTTGGCGAGGCTGGGGTGAATATCGGGACGTTCCATCTCGGGCGGCGTTCGGCTGGCGGCGAGGCGGTGCTTCTCCTGTCGGTCGACGAAGCCGTGACGCCCGACCTGCTCACCAAGGTCCGCGCGCTGCCAGGCGTAAAGACCGCAATGGGCCTCAACTTCTAGCTTTGCTACGCTCTTCTAAAGCCCTCTCCCCTCCGGGGAGAGGGTTGGGTGAGGGGCAGTTGGGACGGGCACCGCTCGCGGCGCCCCTCACCCCGGCCTTCTTCCCGGAGGGGAGAGGGAGCAGTGAAGGTCGACAACCTACTTCTCGATCGCGCGAAGCGGATGCGGCGCGAGCCTACCCCGGCAGAGGCGAAACTCTGGCGCCACCTCCGCGACCGTCAGATCGCTAACACCAAATTCACCCGCCAGTTCGTCATCGGCCCCTACATCGCCGACTACTGCGCAAGAGACGCGAAACTCGTCATCGAGGTTGACGGCGATACGCATAGTGACCAAGCGCGCGACGCAAGCCGAACGGATTGGCTCCAAAGACAGGGATATCGCGTGATACGGTTCAGCAACGCCGACATCATGTCCGGGATGGACGGGGTCTGGCAGGTCATATCGGCAGCCCTCACAGCGGAGTCTGCACAGTGACCGCACTCCTCCCCGAAGGTTTCCGAGATCGCCTCCCCCCGTTCGCCGATTCGGCAGCGGCACTGGAAGCCCGCGTACTCGAAGCCGCCCGCCTCCACGGCTATGAGCGCGTCGATCCGCCGCTCGCCGAATTCGCCGATGGGCTCGAGATGCGCCTCAAAGCGGGTGGCCTTCACGACGCGGTGCGCTTCGTCGATCCGGTGTCGCAGCGCACCCTTGCGATACGCCCCGACATCACCGCACAGGTCGCGCGGATCGCTGCCACGCGGATGGGCCACCATCCGCGTCCGGTCCGCCTCAGCTACGCCGGTTCGGTGCTGAAACTCCGCGCATCGCAACTCGCGCCCGCCCGCGAGACCCGGCAGATCGGGTGTGAGTTGATCGGCCTCGACTCGGTCGCCGCCGCGCAGGAACTCGTCGCGGTCGCGGTCGACATGATCTCGGCCGCCGATGTCACCAGCGCGTCGATTGACTTCACGCTGCCCGACCTAGTACCGACGCTCGCGGCTGGCCCGCTACCCGTCGCACCTGAGCAGATCGCCACCCTGCGCGATCGCCTCGACGCCAAGGACGCCGGTGCCGTGGCCGCACTCTCCCCGGCCTACCTCCCGCTGATCGAAGCCGCCGGCCCGTTTGCACAAGCCATGGACCGCCTCCGTGCTTTCGACACCACCGGTGCACTCGCCTCCCGCCTCGATGGTCTCGCGCGCATCGCCGAAGCACTCGACGGCCGCGTCGCGCTGACACTCGACCCGACCGAGCGGCATGGCTTCGAATACCAGACCTGGCTCGGCTTCTCGCTCTTCGCCGATGGCTCGCCACGCGAAGTCGGCCGCGGCGGCACCTACACCGTCGTCCACGAGAACGGCGCCGAGGAAGCCGCTACCGGTTTCTCGCTCTACGCCGATGCCCTGGTCGAGAGCGTTGCCACCGTCGACCGCCGCCGCCTCTTCCTCCCGTTCGGCACCCCGGCCAGCGAAGGCGCAACAATGCGCGCGCAAGGCTGGGTCACGGTCGCCGCACTCGACGCCGGCGACACCCCCGAAGCACAAGTCTGCACGCATCTATGGGTGGCGGGCGAGCCCCGCGCGCTGTAGGCGCTGCGCGTAATCCTCAGGAGATAGAGTTTGGCCAACGTAGCAGTCATCGGCGCGCAATGGGGCGACGAAGGCAAGGGCAAGATCGTCGACTGGCTCGCCGAGCGTGCCGACATGGTCGTGCGGTTCCAGGGCGGCCACAACGCCGGCCACACACTGGTCGTCGGCGACAACGTGTACAAATTGTCGCTGCTGCCGTCGGGCATCGTCCGCGGCACGCCGTCGTTCATCGGCAACGGCGTGGTGCTCGATCCTTGGGCGTTGAAGGACGAGATCGCCCGGCTTGGCGCGCAGGGCGTCGTCGCGACCCCGGAGACGCTGCGGATCGCCGACACCTGCGCGCTGATCCTGCCGTTCCACCGCGATCTCGATGGCCTGCGCGAAGACGCCAGCGGTGCAGGCAAGATCGGTACGACCCGCCGTGGCATCGGCCCTGCGTATGAGGACAAGGTCGGTCGCCGTGCGATCCGCGTCTGCGATCTCGCGCATCTCGACGATCTCGGGCCGCAGCTCGATCGCCTTACCGCCCACCACGACGCACTCCGCGCAGGCTTCGGCGAGCCGCCGATCGACCGCGCCCGCCTGATCGCGGAGCTGCGCGAGATCGCCGGCTTCGTGCTGCCGTTCGCCAAGCCCGTCTGGCGCGATCTCAACGCCGCGCGCTCGGCCGGCAAGCGGATCCTGTTCGAGGGCGCACAGGGCGTGCTGCTCGACGTCGATCACGGGACGTATCCGTTCGTCACTTCTTCCAACACCATCGCAGGCGCTGCGGCTGGTGGCTCCGGTCTCGGGCCGTCCGCGGTCGGCTTCGTGCTTGGTATCGCCAAAGCTTACACGACGCGCGTCGGCTCCGGGCCCTTCCCGACCGAGCTCGAGAACGAGACCGGCGAGCGTCTCGGCGTACGCGGCCATGAATTCGGCACCGTCACGGGGCGGAAGCGTCGCTGCGGCTGGTTCGACGCGGTGTTGGTGCGCCAGGCGGCGGCGGTCGGTGGCATCACCGGGATCGCGCTGACCAAGATCGATGTGCTCGATGGGTTCGAGACCGTGTCGATCTGCACCGGCTACAAGCTGCGGGGAGAGACGCTCGATTATTTTCCGGCGCATGCGGCGGACCAGGCGCTGGTCCAGCCGATCTACGAGACTATGGAAGGGTGGCAGGAAACGACTGCGGGTGCACGCAGCTGGGCCGACCTTCCGGCGCAGGCGATCAAGTATATTCGCCGGATCGAGGAGCTGATCCGCTGCCCGGTAACTTTGGTGTCGACCAGCCCGCAGCGTGCCGACACGATCCTCGTCCGCGATCCGTTCTCGGACTGAGCGGGACACGAAAAAGCCGGGCGATCGCGCGCCCGGCTTCTTAGTTACTTCATTAAGGTCGGATCAGCGCGGCGAAGTACCGGTCGTCCCTCCCGTGGTCGAACCCATAGTACCGGTGGTCGTGCCACCCATCGTGCCCGTGGTCCCGGTCGTGCCACCCATCGTGCCGGTGGTGCCGCCCATGGTACCCGTAGTGTTGCCAGTCGTGCCCGACATCGTACCGCCGGTCGTGCCGGTCGTGCCGGTCGTGCCGGTGGCGCCCATGGTGCCCGATGCCGTGCCGCGCGTACGGCTACGCGCCTTGGTACCGCGCTGCGTGCGAGTCGTGGTCGTCGAACGGGTGCTGGTCGAGGGGCTCGCCTGATCCATCGTACCGGTCGACATTCCGCCGGTCGTGCTGCCTGCGGTCGAACCGCCCATGGTGCCGCCGCTCATCGTGCCACCCGTGGTGCCGCCCATAGAGCCGCCGGTGCCCGTCTGTGCCATTGCCACGCCGGGAATGATCAACGCTGCCGCTGCGATCGAAGTCAGAATACGCATTTCGCTCTCCTATGTTATTGAAGAGCAAGCGTTTCAGTCCTGCTTATGTTCCGTCGTCAGCCGCACTGGCCCCGATGCAGGAGCGCCTGGTCGGCCAGCACGAGCGCCACCATCGCCTCGACCACGGGGACTCCGCGGATACCCACGCAGGGGTCGTGACGGCCCTTGGTGGCGATCGTCGCGGCCTCGCCGGTCGGGCTGATCGTTTCGACCGGGGTGAGGATCGAGCTGGTCGGCTTGAAGGCGATGCGGAGCCGAATCGGCTGGCCGGTCGCGATCCCGCCGGCAATGCCGCCAGCATGGTTGGCGAGGAACTCCGGGCCATCGACGCCCGGCCGCATCGGGTCGGCGTTGGCCTCGCCCGACAGCGCAGCGGCCGCGAACCCGTCGCCGATCTCGATGCCCTTCACTGCGTTGATGCTCATGCAGGCGGAGGCGAGTTCGGAATCGAGCTTGGCATAGAGCGGCGCGCCCCAGCCGGCGGGCACGCCGGTCGCCTCGCACGCGATCACCGCCCCGAGCGACGAGCCGGATTTCCGGGCGGCATCGACGAGCGCCTCCCAACGGAGCGCGGCCTCCGCGTCGGGGCAGAAGAACGGGTTCTGGTCGATCTGCGCATCGTTGAAGTTTGCCGGATCGATCGCATCGCCACCGATCGCCTCGACCCAGGCGCGGACACGGACCTGCGGCACGACGAGCCGCGCGACCGCACCGGCGGCAACGCGCGCTGCCGTCTCGCGCGCCGACGACCGCCCGCCGCCACGGAAATCGCGAAACCCGTATTTCGCGTCATAGGCATAGTCGGCGTGGCCGGGGCGATAGGCCTTGGCGACGTCCGAATAATCCTTCGAGCGCTGGTCGACATTCTCGATCATCAGGCTGATCGGCGTCCCTGTGGTGCACCCCTCGAACACGCCCGAGAGGATGCGGACCGTATCCGGCTCCCGCCGCTGCGTCGTGAAGCGCGAGGTGCCGGGGCGGCGCTTGTCGAGCCAGGGCTGGATGTCCGCTTCGGTCAGCGGAATGCCAGGAGGGCACCCGTCGACGATCGCCCCCAGCGCAGGCCCATGCGACTCGCCCCAGGTAGTGAAGCGGAACAGCCGTCCAAATGTATTGAAGCTCATGCGGCGTTGCGGTTCGTGCGCGTCATGTCGCCGCGGCCGGCGATCAGGCCCTGGACCGAGATGTCCTCGTCGAGCTCGTCCCAGTGCAACCCGCTCGGACTGATCCAGACTTTGCCCCGATCGGCGGGCGAGCCGTGCAGCAATCGTGGATACCAGGCGAGCGGAACACCCAGCGTGCGGCCATCGTCGAGCCGGACCCACATCTGGTCCTCATCGAATTCAACGCTCGTCGGGCGTACCGAAATGCTCATGCCATGCGCTCACGATCTCTGGCCTGCGAAGACCAATCTGCTCGGTGAGCCATCGCAGGGTGCTTGCATCCAGTCCACGGTTATCGGCCATCGCCACTTCGGGATAAAGCCAAAACTTCGCATCACCCTCACCGCGCTTTGCGACATGAACGTGCATAGGCTCGCGCGGATCGCCTTCGCTGGAGTAGAAATGGAAGCGAAACCCGCGATCGGAGAAGATCACGGGCATCGCTGAACTCTATGCCAGCGCGATATCGGGGGCGTCTTCGGCTTTCATGCCGATCACGTTGTAACCCGCGTCGACGTGGTGCGTCTCGCCGGTCACGCCCGAAGCCAGGTCGCTCAGCAGATACAGCCCCGCGCCGCCGACGTCGTCGATCGTCACGTTGCGCTTCAGCGGCGAGTTCAGCTCGTTCCACTTCAGGATCAGGCGGAAATCGCCGATGCCGCTTGCTGCCAGCGTCTTGATCGGGCCCGCCGAGATCGCATTCACGCGGATGTTATCGCGACCCAGATCGACCGCGAGATACTGCACGCTCGTCTCCAGCGCCGCCTTCGCCACGCCCATCACGTTGTAATGCGGAATGACCTTCTCCGCGCCGTAATAGCTGAGCGTCAGCATCGCGCCGCCCTCGGTCATCATCTTGGCCGCGCGCTGCGCCACCGCGACGAACGAATACACCGAGATGTTCATCGTCATCAGGAAATTGTCGAGGCTGGTGTCGACGAAACGGCCGCGCAGCTCGTTCTTGTCCGAAAAACCGATCGCGTGGACGACGAAGTCGATCGTCGGCCACTCCTCGGCCAGCTTGTCGAAGGTCGCATCGAGCGCACCCATGTCCGACACGTCGCAATCGAACAGTCGCGCCACGCCCAATTGCTCGGCGAGCGGACGGACGCGCTTCTCCATCGTCTCGCCCTGGTAGCTGAACGCGAGTTCCGCACCCGCCTCGGACAGCTTCTTGGCGATCCCCCAGGCCAGCGACTTGTCGTTCGCCAAGCCCATGATCAGCCCACGCTTGCCCGCCATCAAACCGTTCACGCCGTCCCCGCCTATACCTGCATATCCGTAGCAGGCTGCTCTAGCGTTGTTTCGGGTGGTTCCGCCAGTGCCGCGTTGAGATGCGCGCCGAATACGAGCCCGAGCCCGATGACATAGAAAAACAACAGCATGATGACGACACCCGCCAGGCTGCCATAGGTGAGGTCGTAGCCGCCGAGCCGCGACAGGATCACCGGCAGCAACGCGGTCGCGCTGACCCACCAGGCGGTGGTGAACAGTGCACCCGGCCATTTGCGGCACTTCGAATAGCGATAGCGCGACGGCGTCACCGAATAGAACAGCAAGTAGAGTGCGCCGAACATCAGCAGGCCGGGAATCAGCCGCGACAGGCCCACCCAGCCGGCGGCGTCCTGCGCGAAGGGCACGAGGCGGTAGATGAACTGCTCGGCCGCGGTCAGGATACCCTGGACCAGGAACGACAGCAGCGCGATCACCACCGACAGGATGATCACCGCGGACGATCCGAGCCGCGATTTCCAGAACGGTGCGGTCGCCTTGATCCCGTAGGCGCGGTGGAAGATGTCGCGGATCGTCTCCACGAAGCTGCCGACCGTCCAAAGCCCGACGAGCGCACCGAGCCACAACAGCGACCCGGTCCGCGCGGCGAGCACGTCGGCGATCGGTTTGCGCAACAGGTCGCCGACATTGGGCGGCAGGACGTTGAGGAACGACTCGACCGCGCGCACCGTCTCGACGCTCTGCCCGAAGATCGACAGGATCGCGGCGGCGACGATGAAGAACGGAAACACCGTCATCAACGCGAGATAGGCGAGGTTCCCCGCGTGGATGAAGCCATCGTTGAAGACGCCGACGGCCGCGCGTTTGAAAACCTCGAACGCGTAACTGCCTGGCCTGACCTTCGCCATGCCACGAGTGAGACGGGCGCGCGTCGCACCATGATCGTGCGCGCGCGCTTCGGGCGTTAGGGTATTGTCATTCACAACGGGTTCAGACGCCCATGGCCCCTCGAGGGTTCCCCGCTTCACGTCCATCCCAGCTTTCGATGAACGCGGTCAGCGCCGCATCGCTCGCCGGAATGTCGATCATGAGGGTGACCAACTGGTCGCCCCGCGTGCCGCCCTTCTTGTGGAAACCCTTGCCCTTGAGGCGCAGCGTCTTGCCCGAGGTCGTGCCTTTGGGAATCGTCAGCATCACCGGTTTGTCGACCGTCGGCGCCTTGACCGAGCCACCCAGCACCGCCTCGGCCAGCGTGATCGGCAGGTCGAGGCGGACGTCGTCGCCGTCGCGCGTGAAGAACTTGTGCGGCTGGACCTCGATCGTCAGGATCGCATCGCCCGCGCCGCCCGGACCCTGCTCGCCCTTGCCGGCCAGCTTCATCTGCGTGCCGGTCTCGACCCCGGCGGGGAGCTTGAGATCGAGCGTCTTGCCGTCTGCGAGCGTCACGCGCTGCGGCTCCAGCGTCGCCGCCTCGACGAACGGGACCTGCAGGCGATACGCGGCATTCTCGCCTTTGGGCTGCGGGCGCCGACCGAAGCCGCCGGAGAACCCACCGCCGCCGCCACGCTGCGCGCCACCGAACAGCCCTTCGAAAATATCGCTCATGTCGGCCCCGCCGGCGCCGCTTTCATAGCCTTCGCTGCGGAAGCCGCCGCCGGGCTGGGGACGTCCGCCGCCACCGCCGCCAAACCCGAACGGCGACGCCGGATTGCCGTCGCCGTCGATCTCGCCGCGATCGAACCGCGCGCGCTTGTCCTTGTCGTTCAGCAGGTCGTACGCGTTGGTGACCGTGCTGAACCGCTCCGACGCCTTCGGGTTGTCCTTGTTGCGATCGGGATGAAGCTCCTTTGCGAGCTTGCGGTACGCCTTCTTGATGTCGGCTTCGGTCGCGTCGCGCGCTACACCCAGAGTCTTGTACGGATCGGCCACTTACGTCCCCATTCTAACTTGCGCGTCTATGTGGGGCGAGCGCCCGCGCAACGCAATTGCGCGCGGGGTGTTTGGTTGCACGAGAGGAACGATCATGACCAAACAACCGATGCAGGGCGTGCCCAAGAACGACGACGGCGCGAAGGAGAAGGATGGCGTCAACAACGCGCCGGCCAAGGACAAGGGCGGCGAGAGTGGCGGCGGCTCGTATCCGAACCCGCACGACGAGAAGTAACGCTTTCCCCCAAACCTCCGTCATGCCGGGCTCGTTCCGGCATTCACGGCTCCGCAAAATCAAAGGAGCGGAGTGTGCGGAGCAGTGGACCCCGGAACAGGTCCGGGGTGACGGAGTTGGTCAGGCGGGTTGTGTCTCATCCAAAGGCGCGACATCGACACTGACATCCATGTTCTGCGCGCCCGACCCGAGCACCACCCCGTCCACCGGCGCGATCTCGGCGTAATCCCGCCCGACCGCCATCACGATGTGATCGCTTGCCATCCAGATCCCGTTGGTCGGATCGACCCCGACCCAGCCGCGCACCGGCCCGCACCACAACAGCACCCACGCATGCGTCGCATCTGCCCCGACCAGCCGAGGTTGACCCTCAGGCGGGATCGTCCGGATATACCCAGACGCATACGCGGCGGGCAGGCCAGCCGCGCGCAGGCCGGTGATCATGATCTGCGCGAAATCCTGGCACACGCCCTTGCGCTGGAGGAACGCCTCATGCGGCGGCGTATCGACCAGCGTCGCGTCGGCATCGAATTCGAACTCCACCTGGATCCGCCGCGCGAGCGCGATCCCGGCCTCCAGCGCGCCGCGCGAAGGGGCGAGATCGATCGCACAATAGTCGGCGATCGCCTGGTCGAGCGGGATCAGCGGCGAGGGATAGATGTAATTCGCGGGGCTAGCCGCGGACAGATCGGTGCTCGCCCGCGCCATCGCAGCGATTTCGCCTAGCGTCGGATCGCTCGCATCGGGCACAGGCACGAGCCGGTCCACCGTCATCCGCGACCGACTCTCGATCGTCAGGTGGCGAACCGGGCTGTCGACGACCAATCGCGTCACGTTGGCCAGCCCCGCCTCCGCCCGCGCCGCGCTCGTACGCCCGGCCGGATGCACCGACAGCGCATACGAATCCAGCCGCTGACCCGGCCAGTCGATCGGCTTCAACCGCAGATTGCACCGCGCAAACTTGACGCTCGCGCCGTAATCGAACGTCGTAACGTGGCGGATATCGTAGATCATGAAAATCCTCCCCGGCACGGGGAGGGGGACCGCCAGCTTGCTGGTGGTGGAGGGGGGGCCCCACGAACGGTGCGCTGGTGGAGAGCCCCCTCCACCATGCGCTGCATGGTCCCCCTCCCCGTACCGGGGAGGATTTGCACGGTCACGCCCCTCACGCCAACGTCAGCCCGCTAGTCCGCAACGGCTCGGCACCCTGCAGGAAATACCGCCGCGCCAGCGCATCAGACACCGCCCCGAGACGCCGCTCGATATCCCCCAGCGTCTCGGCATCCAGCTCCGCGGCGGTCGCGGTCATCACGATCGCCAGCAACCCGGTCGCCTGCGCTTGTTGCGGCTCCGCCATCTCGTCGTCGCTCAGCACCGGCAACTCCGCCAACCGCGCCGCGATCCGCTCCGCCGAGAACGCCAACGAGCGAGGATTGCCCGGATCGAGCGCCACCAGGTCCATCACCGGCACCCGCGCAATCCCGGTCGGATAGCGCTGCCGATAACTGATCTGGCTATCGGCAAGGTCGAGCAGCACCGACAGGTCATCCGGCGACGCGCCCGGCATCCCGAACAACCGGATCGCCCGCGCCATCGCCATCGCCCGCTCGATCCGCCGCCCGAGATCGTGAAAGCGCCACGCCGCCGTCCGCCCCATATGCTCGGCTGACAGCCCCGCGATTGCAGCGTAGCGCCGTTGCAGCGACCCGGCTCGCTCCAGCATCCCGCGATGCGTCGGGAAGGGCGCCTCAAGCAGCCGCACCATGTCCGCCGACAGCCGATCACGCGAGCCTTCGCCGATCTCACGCGCGTGGCGGTTGAGCGTCAGGATCGATTGCCAGCGTTCGTCCTCCATCGCGGTCCGGGCGAGCGCGGTCAGGTCGGCGCGGCGCCGCGACGGCGGATGCGGCGCGCTGCCCGCCCCGACGATCAGCCCGACCAGCTTGCCGACCGTGGTCGGCGACAGGACGGCACCCCCGTCGACGTCGATCGAATTGCCGAGCATCACCCGGATCGCGCCGAGCAGAGCCTCGCCGCGCTCCAGATACCGCCCGAGCCAGTAGAAATTGTCCGCCACCCGGCTCGGCAACGTCCCCGGATTGCGCCGCACCTGAAGCGAGTCCGCGGCGGTCAGCAACGACACGGGCGCGACCGGCTCGGCGCCATAGATGCAGACGTCGGCGGACCAGATGCCTTCGCCCATCACCGCCGCTCGCGCGTCGGGATGCTCGCCTATCCGCGCAAATCCGCCGGGGAGGACGGTCCATTCGCCGTCGCCGTTACGCGCCGCGAAGACGCGCAGGGTGAAGGGGCGGGGGACCAGCGCATCGCCGACCACGACCGGCATGGTCGAGAGCTGGACCAGTTCCTGCCCGACATAATCCTGCGGCCGATTCGCCATGTCGGCGAGCAGACGCGTCCTGTCTTCGCCGGCGATGTCGGCGCCAGCGATCGGGCCGCCGGTCATGCCTAGCGGACGCGAGTGGAACGCCGGACCGATCAGCAGGCGGTCGAAATTCGCCTCGACGTGCGCGCGCGCGCCGTCCTGCCCACACCACCACGTGGCGATGTTGGGGAGCAGAAGGTCTTTCCCTAGCAGCGATTTCGCCAGCTGCGGCAGGAACGCCGAAAACGCCGGTGCCTCCAGCACGGCCGAGCCCGGCGCGTTCGACAGCACGACGTTGCCGGCCGCGTAGGCGTCGATCAGCCCGGGCACGCCGATCTGCGAATGCGTATCGAACGCCAGCGGATCGAGCAGCCGCGGGTCGAGCCGCCGCCACAGAGCGTCGATCCGCTTGAGGCCGCCAATGGTGCGGACATAGACCTTGTCCTCGAGCGCGGCGAGATCGGCGCCCTCGACCAGCAGCAGCCCGAGATAGCGCGCGAGATGCGCCTGCTCGGGATAGCTCGGGTTGAACCGGCCGGGGGTGAGCAGCCCGATCCGCGGGTCGGTCCGCTTGCACATCGCCGCGATTCCGGCGCGGAACGCGGCGAAGAACGGCGCGTGCCGCTGGACGTTGACCCGATCCTGCAACCCGCCGAGCGTACGGCTGACCGCGATCCGGTTCTCCAGCGCGTACCCAGCGCCGGCGGGTGCGCGGAGGTGATCGGCGAGCACGCGCCACTCGCCGGTCGGCCCGCGGCCGAGATCGATCGCGATGAAATCGAGGTGCCGGCCGCCGGGCGGGTCGAGCCCGACCATCGGTCGCAGGAAGAAGGGGCTCCCGGTGACGAGCGCGGCGGGGATGTGGCCGTCGGCGACCAGCTTTCCCTCGCCGTAGAGGTCGGCGATCACCGTCTCCATCAGCGTCGCGCGCTGGATCACGCCGCGCTCGATCCCAGCCCATTCGCCGGCCTCGATCAGCAGCGGGACGGGCGAGACGGGCCAGGGGCGCTCGTCGGGTTCGTCGGCGATCCGGAAGCCGGTACCGATGTCGACTGCATGCCGCTGGACGCGTTCGCGGATGTGGCCGAGGTCGTCCGAGGCGACCATCGCGAGCTCGGCGAACATCGCTGCCCAGGCGGGATCGGCGCTACCGTCTTCAGCGGGGCACAGCACGTCGGCGCCGGTGGTGCGCGCGCAATAGTCGGCAATCCAGCGCTCGGCATGGATCATCGCGTCGAAAAGGGGCGCGGTGTGCGTCGCCGTGTCCGCCGTGTTCAATGCCTCAAGCCCCCGAATACAGGCGGCGGTGTTTCACCTTTCGACGCGGCGGTGCAACATAAATTGTCGCCAAGGCCGCGCGTTACTCCTGTTCCCTCGCGAACGCGGGGCCTCAAGAATCGTAAGCGCTGCGTGGAGCTACCCTGGACCCCCGCGTTCGCGAGGGAACAGCAGTAAGGTATAGCTCCCACTAATGCCGCCACCCCGGCGAAGGCAGGGGCCCCGTTGGAAAGGTGGTCGTAACGGAGCGTTGCCCTTCGTTAGCAACGTTCCCCAACTGGGCCCCGGCCTTCGCCGGGGTGGTCATGGTTTTTGGGGGGGCAGGCTCACAAATCCGGCAGCACCTGATCCGCTACACCCCAGCCTTCCAAAGCCCGCGATCCAGCCCGCGCGATCAACTCGGCCCCATCCCGCACACCCCACCGCGCGGCCGTTTCGATATCCCGCAACTCGGTCCACGACACCGGCGCCGCCACCGGCGCCCCAGCCCGAGCCCGCGCCGAATACGGCATCACCGCGGTCGCCCCGCGCTGGTTGCGCAGCCAGTCGATAAAGATCCGGCCCTTCCGCTTCGCCTTGGCCATCGTCGCGACGAAGCGGTCGGGATCGGCGCCCGCCATTGCCCGCGCGAAGCGATCCGCAAAGTCCTTCACCGCCGGCCATTCCGCCTCCGGAGTCAGCGGCACCACTACGTGCACGCCCTTGCCTCCAGACAGCATCGGGAAGCTGACCAGCCCCAGTTCGGCGAGCTGGTTCTTGAGATGCTCGGCCGCCTTCTTCGTGTCGCCGAAGTCGAGGCCTTCGTCGGGATCGAGATCGAATATCAGTCGGTCGGGCTTCTCCAAAGCTGCGTTCGACGATCCCCAGCCGTGGAACTCGATCGTCCCCATCTGCACGCACGCGACCAGTCCGTCCGCGTCGTCGACAAACAGATAGTCCTCGGTCGAGCCGTTCTTCTCGCGGATCGGCACTTTGTGGACAGCGTCGCCAAAGCTCCCCGCGTCGTGTTTCTGGAAGAAGCACGCGCGCGACCGGCCCTGTGGACAACGGACGAGGCTGATCGGGCGATTGCCCGCGACCGGCAGCATGATCCCCGAGACCGCGACGTAATAGTCCGCGAGATCGCCCTTCGTGACGTCCGACTTGTCGAAGACGACGCGGTCGCGGCTGCTGACCTTGATGCTTGTTTCGGGGGCGGCGTCCGGCAGCGGGGCGGGCGTTTCGGCGACGACATCCTTCGCTGCCTTGTCCTCGCGCAGGCCGATGAAGCTCGAATGGCGGAGCACGCCGTCGGGCGTGACTTCGGCGAACGCGACCTCCGCGACCAGCTTCGGCGTCACCCATTTCGCGCCACGGACCGCCGCCTTGGGCGCCTCGACCGTCGGCGTCTTGCGATCGAGTGCGTCGAGCTTGTCGCGGATCTCGTCCATCAACGCCTGGTCGAACCCGGTGCCGACCTTCCCCGCGTACCGATAGCCTTTACCCTCGTGCACGCCGAGCAGCAGCGATTTGAACCCGCGTTTCTTGTCGGATGGGAGCCAGCCGACGATCACGAACTCCTGGCGGTGCGTACATTTGACCTTGAGCCACGCCTTGGTCCGCTTGCCCGCATAAGGAGCGTCGGCGCGTTTCGAAACGATGCCTTCCAGGCCCTCGCGGCACATCGTCTCGAACAATTGCTCGCCCGCGCCGATGACGTGGTCGGAGTAGCGGAGGCGGTCCTCGTCCTGGGGGATCAGGGGTTGGAGACGCGCCTTGCGGTCGAGGTTGGACAGGCCGGTGAGGTCTTCGCCGTCGAGTGCGACCAGGTCGAAGGCGAAGAGCGTCATGTCGCCGCCGGCGGAGATGGCGTCCTTCAAGGTCGAGAAATCGGGGTGGCCGTCCTTGAATGCGACGATCTCGCCGTCGATCAACGCGGATTGCACCGGGAGTTTCGCGACGGCGTCGGCGATCGCGGCGAACTTGTCGGTCCAGTCGAGGCCGGTGCGGGTGAAGACCTTCGCCTTGCCGTTGGCGACGGAAATTAGCGCGCGGTAGCCGTCGTATTTTACCTCGTGCAGCCAGGCGGAGCCTGTCGGGACGGCGTCGACGAGGGTGCAGAGTTGCAGGTTCTGAAATTCGGGCAGCGTACTTCCCGCTCGCCCCGCCCCCTTCGTCGCCCCAGCGGAAGCTGGGGTCTCTCGCGGCTCCTGTTCCGTTTTCGCCGCTTGAGATCCCAGCTTTCGCTGGGATGACGGGCGGGGGGAGCGTGCCGGCTTTTTATCCTCTTCGATCTCTACCATCGTTCGGCCGGTCGCGACGCTGGTGAGCGCTTCTTCGACCAGCGTGTCGGTGCCGCCGGCCGCGGCGTCGTCGATCTTCCGGAGCAGCCAGTTCTCGCGCTTTTCGTTCGCGCGCGGCTTCAGGCGGATGAGCAGCCATTCGCCCTTCATCCGTTCGCCATCGAGGACGAAGTGGAGGTGGCCCTTGTCGAGGTCCTTCGCCGACTTGCCCTTGATCGGCGACCAGGTGCCGCGGTCCCACAGCATCACCGTGCCGCCGCCATATTCGCCCGCGGGAATCGTGCCTTCGAACGTGGCGTAGCTTAGCGGGTGGTCTTCGGTGCGGACGGCGAGGCGCTTCTCGTTGGGGTCGAGGCTGGGGCCGCGGGTGACCGCCCAGCTTTTCAGGACGCCGTCGATTTCGAGGCGGAAGTCCCAGTGGAGGCGGGTGGCGTCGTGCTTCTGGACCATGAAGCTGTTGCCGTTGCCGGGGGCCAGCGTACCCGCGGGTTCGGCGGTCTTGGTGAAGTTCCGCTTGGCATTGTAGAGCGCGAGGGGATCCGGAGGCGTGGCCATCAATAGCGTCCCGTCTTCGTCATCCCGGCGAAAGCCGGGACCTCGCGCGGCAGGGGCACGGTCTGCGATAGGGAGATCCCAGCTTTCGCTGGGATGACGGGGCAGGGGGTGGCAACCTCAACAAGTTTGTTCTCCCGCGAAGGGGGGAGCCCAGTCTGGGTCCCCGCCTTCGCGGGGAAACAAGGAGAAGCGTTACGCACGTTTCTTCGCGGGTGTTTTCGCCACCGTCTTTGCCGGCGCCCGCTTGGCAGGGGCCTTCTTCGCCGGCGCCTTCTCCGCACCTCCGCTCTTCTCCATCGACTTCTTCAACGCCGCCATCAGATCGACCACGTTCGACCCCGTCTTCGCCCCCGTGTCCTTGTCCTCGATGATCTTCTTCCCGTTCGCCTTGCGCTTGCGTTCGATCAGGTCCTTCAGCGCGTCGACATAGCGATCGTGGAACTCCTGCGGGTGGAAGTCGGCGCTGCGCTTCTCGATCAGCGCCTCGGCCAGTTCGAGCAGTTCCTCGGAAGGTTTGTCGTCGGGGATCTCGCGGAAATACCCCTGCGCCTTGTGCACCTCGTCGGCGTAGCGAAGTGTCTCCAGCACCATCCCGCGCCCGCACGGTTTCAGGCTCACCACATATTCGCGCCCGCGCATCGCAAGCTGACCGAGCCCGACCTTCTTCGTTCGCTTCAACGCCTCGCGTAAAACGATGAACGCCTCCTCCGCGAGATCGTCCGCGGGCACCACGAAATACGGCTTCTCGTAATAGAGCACGTCGATCTCGCTCGCGTCGACGAACTGGGTCAGCTCCAGCGTCTTCTTCGACTCGAGCTTCACCGCGTCGATCTCGTCCTGCTCCAGCAGCACGTATTCGCCCTTTGAGACCTCATACCCCTTCATGATCTCGTCGGCATCGACTGGGCCAACGCCGGTGACGACCTTGTCGTAATGGATCGGCTGGCCCGACGGCTCGTGGATCTGCTTGAACGACACCGCCGCGCCGGATTTCGTCGCGGAATAGATCTCGACCGGGATCGAGACGAGGGCCAGCCGGATCTGCCCCTGCCAATACGCGCGCGCTGCCACCTTGCGTGTTCCTTCGTTGCGGAAACGATTCGATTATCCATCAATCGTCGGCAGGGCCGAGTCGTTCCCTGACGCGGTTTCGCTCGGGCCGAAGTTTCGCTATGGCGCAGCCATGTCCGAAGATCCGATCGCGCTGTTCGACGCCTGGTACGCCGAGGCGCGCAAAACAGAAATCAACGACTCCAACGCGGTAGCACTCGCCACCGCGGATGCGGAGGGTCGGCCTTCGGTGCGCATGGTGCTGCTCAAGGGTCACGGTCCCGATGGTTTCGTGATCTACACCAATCGCGAAAGCCGCAAGGCAGGCGACCTCGCGGTGAACACCTATGCCGCGCTGCTCTTCCACTGGAAATCGCTGCGCCGCCAGGTCCGGATCGAGGGCAGCGTGAGCCTGGTCAGCGACGCCGAATCGGACGCCTATTTCGCATCGCGCGGTCGTGATTCACAGCTTGGCGCCTGGGCGTCGGACCAGTCGCGCCCGCTGGATTCGCGCGAGACGTTCGAACATCGTTTCGCCGAAATGCGGGCGCGGTTCGAGGGCGGCGACGTGCCGCGCCCGCCGCATTGGGGTGGCTACCGGATCGCGCCCGACCGCATCGAACTGTGGCAGGACCGCGCGCATCGCCTTCACGAACGCCGGCTGTTCACGCGCGAGGGCGGCAACTGGAGCGAAGGGCTGTTGTTCCCATGACGCAGGACGAACGGCGCAGGGTCATACCTCTCGCAACCCGCGCGGCGCTCGCCAGCGTTGCGATGGCGTGTTTCCTGCTGCTGCTGAAGGGCTTTGCGGCATGGTCGACGGGCTCGGTGGCGATGCTCGGCTCGCTCGCCGATACCGCGCTCGACCTGCTCGCGTCATTGGTCACGCTGTACGGCGTGCGGCTGGCGGCGACGCCGGCGGATCACGACCACCGCTTCGGCCACGGCAAGGCGGAGGCGCTCGCGGCGCTGTTCCAGGTCATGCTGATCACAGCGTCGGCGGTCGGCATCGCGTGGCGCGCGATCCTCGCGTTCGGCGATCCGCAGCCGACCACCGGGGCCGATTTCGGCATCGGCGTGTCGGTGATCGCGATCGCCGCGACCGTGGTCCTGCTATCCTATCAGCGTCGCATCATCCGCCAGACCGGCTCGGTCGCGATCCTCGCGGACAATGTCCATTACCAGTCCGACGTGCTGCTCAACGGCTCGGTGATCGTCGCGCTCGTGCTCGATCAATATGTCGGGTGGAGCGGCGCGGATCCGATCTTCGGGATCGTCATCGCGTTGTGGCTCGCCTGGGGCGCGTTCCAGGCGTCGTCGAACGCGATCGACCAGCTGATGGACAAGGAATGGCCCGAGGATTTCCGCGCGCAATTCCTCGACGTCGCCGCGCGCCAGCCCGGCATCCGCGGCATCCACGATTTCCGCACGCGTCGATCTGGCAGCCACGACTTCGCGCAGTTCCACATGGAGGTCGCGCGCGACCTGACCGTGGCGAACGCGCACGACATCGTCGAGGCGGTCGAGCGCAATTTGCGCACCGCATTCCCCAAGGTCGAGGTGCTGATCCATCTCGATCCGGAGGGGCATGTCGACACCGACAATCCGCTGGTCGAGGCGGACGTGACGCCGCATTGGTTTGGCAAGCGGGTTTAAGGGGCGAACTTCATGAGAATACCGTTCGCGCAGATCGATGCGTTCTCCGACACCCCGTTCGGCGGCAACCAGGCGGCGGTGATGCCGCTGTCGGTCTGGCTCGACGACGCCGTGCTGCTGGACATCGCGCAGGAGAACAACCTGAGCGAGACCGCGTTCATCGTTGCGTCGGATGACGAGGGTGTCGATTTCGACCTGCGCTGGTTCACGCCGGGGGCGGAGGTTGCGCTGTGCGGGCACGCGACGCTGGCGAGCGGGCATTTCGTGCTGTCATCGGACACCGCGCTCGACCGGGTGCGGTTCCGGACGCGGCAGGCGGGAATGCTCGAGGTCGCGCGGGCGGACAGCGGGTACACGCTGGAGTTGCCTGCCTGGGGACCGAGCCCAAAGGCGATCCCGGAGATCGTCGCGGCGCTGAACATTGCCGAGCCCGTGGAGACGTTGTGGCACGAGAAGGGCTATGCGCTCGTGATCGTCGACGACGAGGCCCTGGTGCGTAACCTGAAGCCAAACTACGCTGCTTTGGCGGCATTCCCGATCGTTGCGATCGTCGCGGCGCGGGGGGAGGCGACCGACATCGTAAGCCGCGTGTTCACGCCCTATTATGCGATCGACGAGGATCCCGTGACGGGTTCGGCGCATGCGGTGATGGTGCCGTATTGGGCGCCGACCTTGGGGAACAGCTTCACTGCCTATCAGGCGAGCGCGCGTGGCGGGAAGTTGACGTGTCGTCTTGAGCGCGACCGCGTGGTGCTCGGCGGATCATGCGTGACGACGATCGAAGGCACGTTCCTGCTGCCCTGATGCCTTGGCACGCTTTAATAGCCACCGCCCCGGCCAAGGCCGGGGTCCAGTCGGTAAGGTCGCAGTAACAACGCGCAGCATCCACCAACTCTGGTTTCCCAACTGGGCCCCGGCCTTCGCCGGGGTGGTGGCTATTCCCGAGAAATGCCCTCAGAATTGACGGGGGACCCTACCGCTTGCGCCCCTTGGTCATCGGATCGGGCTTTTTCGGTTTCACCCAACCCGGCGGCGGCGTCATGCGCTGCTGGCTCGTCCCAAGCCCCATCGCACCGGGCTGTTGGCGGGTCAGCCCAGCCGTGTCCGCCACCTCGCCACCACCGCGCAGCACGCTGATCTGATCGCGCAACTTTCCCGCGGTCTCGAAATCCATCGACGCGGCGGCGGCTTCCATCTGGCGGCGTAGATCTTCGATATCCATCCGCCCTGAACGCGTCAGGCGGCGACGAGTGCCGCTTCGGTTTCCGCGATCCAGCCGCCGCCGAGCACGCGCTCGCCTGCATACAGCACCGCGGCCTGACCCGGCGCGACGCCGTATTCGGGCGCATCGAACACCACGCGGTCGCCGACCAGACGGGCAGGGACGGGTTTCGCCATCGACCGCACCTTCGCGGTCAGCGGTCCGGTGAAGTCGCCGCCCAGCCAGTTGATGTCGGTCATCCGCGCAGCCTCGACCGCGAGCGCGCGACGGGGGCCGACGACGACGCGCTTCGTCTCGGGCTCGACGCGGACGACGTAGAGCGGCTCGGGACTGCCACCGATTTCCAACCCGCGACGCTGGCCGACGGTGAAGTGGATCAGCCCGCGATGCTCGCCGAGCTTCGCGCCGCCGAGGTCGACGATGTCGCCCGCCGTTTCCGCCGCTTCGGGCCGCAGCTTCTTGACGAGTCCGGCATAGTCGCCATCGGGCACGAAGCAGATATCCTGGCTGTCCGGCTTGGCCGCGACTCCGAGCCCCAACTCGGCCGCGATCTCCCGCACTCGCGCCTTGGGCAGGCCCCCCAATGGGAAGCGCAGATAGTCGAGCTGCGTCTGCGTGGTCGCGAACAGGAAATAGCTCTGGTCGCGCGCCGGATCGGCACCGCGGTGAAGCTCAGCGCCATCCACCCCCTCGACCCGGCGCACATAATGTCCCGTGGCCAGGCAATCCGCGCCGAGATCGCGCGCGAGCTTCAGCAGGTCGGTGAACTTCGGCCCCATGTTGCACTGTACGCACGGGATCGGCGTGCGGCCGGCGAGGTATTCGTCGGCGAACTTATCGACGACCTGCTCGCGAAAGCTGGTCTCGTGATCGAACACATAATGCGCGATCCCCAGCCGGTCGCACACCGCGCGTGCATCGCGGATGTCGCGGCCGGCGCAGCACGATCCCGCGCGGCCGACCGCTTCGCCGTGATCGTAGAGCTGGAGCGTCACGCCGATCGTCTCGGCGCCGGTGGCGTGCGCGAGCGCGGCCACGACCGAGCTGTCGACGCCACCCGACATCGCCACGACGATGCGCTTTCCGGCCATGTCGGGGCCGAGCTGAAAATCACATTGTTCCATCGTTGCCACATAGGCGCGACGGCGTGAGGTTGCAAAAAGATGCACCGATTAACGTCGATCAAGACGAACGGACCGGAAAACACGACGGGTGATTGGAATAAAGCGACAGGTTCACGAAGTCTTTCGCGGAGTTTTACGGTCCCTTCACCCCCTCGCGCTATACCTGACATCCCGAGAGTAAGCGCGAGTATCCCGTTGGACCTGAGTTTTCCCCGTTTCGATCGCGACGCAGAGGTCACCGTTCTTCCGGGTGACCTGGCCGTCCTGATCGTCGGTATCGCCGCCCGGCAGGCGGCGAGCCCGACCGCGGCGGTACAGGCCGGCTTTGCTCGTGCCGCAATCGATCCAAAGCTGTTCGCGCCGCTTCATGGTGCGTTCAATGGCCCGATGGCAGCGGCCTTAACCCGGTGGAAGGACGAATGAAGATGCTGTTTACCGCGGCGTTTCAGCCGATCTTCAATTCCTGCGACTATGTGTCGTGTGTGCGTATCGAGAGGGGGCCCCCCGCCCCGACCAGAGGTTTCAAATGATCGAGAACCAGAAAATCCGTCCCGGCAAGGTGATCGGGCC
Source organism: Sphingomonas sp. PP-CE-3G-477 (assembly GCF_003050745.1). Taxonomy (GTDB): domain Bacteria; phylum Pseudomonadota; class Alphaproteobacteria; order Sphingomonadales; family Sphingomonadaceae; genus Sphingomonas. Next base: position 23,987 of record NZ_QAOF01000017.1, read on the forward strand.
GTTGGGCGAGCAGCTGACGATGGACACGCTGCCACCCCCCAGCACCACGCGCTGGGTGGTTCGCCGCAAGGCGGAGGTGGTTGCGGCGGTCAATGGCGGCCTGCTGAGCGTCGATGACGTCTGCACGCGGTACAATCTGACGGTCGAGGAATTCGCCAGCTGGCAGCGTGCGATCGATCGTTCGGGAATGCCCGGACTGCGGGTCACGCGAATTCAGCACTATAAGTCGTTGTACGAGCGCCAACAAAAGTATTGAGCCGCAAAACTCAAAACGCGGGCGGAACAAAAAATGCCGCTCGCACGTCTTTCCGCCATCGCCCGGATACGGGTTCAACGGAGGGAAAATATCATGGGTCTCATTCTTTGGCTGATCATCGGCGGCGTCATCGGCTGGATTGCCAGCATGATCATGCGCACCGACGCACAGCAGGGTATCTTCCTCAACATCATCGTCGGCATCGTCGGCGCCTTCATCGGCGGCCTGATCCTGTCGGGTGGCTCGATCAACAACGCGCCGCTCACGCTGACCTCGTTCATCGTGTCGCTGCTGGGTGCGATCGTCCTGCTCGCGATCGTGAACCTCGTGCGTCGCGGTAGCGTCCGCTAAAAAGTTCGCATCGTCACGCGAAGAACAGGGCCGTCCGGGCAACCGGGCGGCCCTTTTTCGTGTGTGGAGATGTTCGCTGAATGTGAGTGGCCTCTCGATCCTCCCCCGCCAGGGGGAGGTGGCTGACACTTGCCAGTCGGAGGGGGCGGTAAGGGAAACCTACGTTCCGTGTCCTCCCCCTCCGTCACCTTCGGCGCCACCTCCCCCTTGCGGGGGAGGATCAAAGATGCGGGGGAGGATCGTAGAGAGCGTCAGTTCAGCAGGAACCGCACCGAGAGCGTGACTGTCACGTCCTTCTCGCCAGGCGCGATCTGCGTGCTGTCCTTGGCCATCGACGCGCGGGCCATCATGAACATCGGCTGCGCCGGGCCGCCCGCATCCTGACCCGATTCGGCGATCGAGACGATCCGCGCCACGCGCAGCCCCGCCGCCTTGGCATAGAGATCGGCGCGGCGCTTGGCCTGCACGATCGCATCGGTCCTGGCTTCGTCGAGCGCGGCCTCGGGCTTGTCGATCGACAGGTTCGGACCGTCGATCTGGTTCGCACCCTGCGCCACCAGCGCATCCAGGATCGTGCCGGACTTGGCGACGTCGCGGAAGCGGATCGAGACGGTGTTGGTCGCCTGATACCCAGTGATCACCGGCGGCTGGTTGTCGGCATAGCGATATTGCGGCGCGAGCTGGACCGACGAGGTTGCGATATCGCGCGACGCGACACCCGCACGCTTCAACGCCGCGAGCACCTTCGCCATCCGCTGCGCATTGTCGGTGAGCGCCGCCGCCGCTGTCGGCGACTGCGAGACGACGCCTGCGCGAATCGTTGCGAGATCGGGAACGCGCGTCGTGCGCCCCTCGGCGGTCACGTCCAGAACGGTCCCGGCGGCGGGGACCATCGGCTCGACGGTCGTCGGCGCGGCCTGCGCATGGGCAGCGACGGTGGGCAGGCCGATCGCGACGGTGGCGAGGGCGCTCAGGAACGATGCTGTCTTCATTGTTTCTCTCCGGTGGGACACGGCCTGCCTGTCGTCCTACACAGTTCAACGCAAGCTGAACGGCATTGCGGATAGATCGGAATCGAAGCATGTCTGCGCTCCGCATGAGCCAAAGGGCTTGAGCGCGGTGACTTATTCAGATAACACAGCTCGCAGGCGACGGTGCGGGTCGAGACAAGACCGGTCGAAATTGGGATTGTGACGCGCATGAACTACGAGACGAAGACTGTCGGGCAAATGGGCGACAGCGACGAACAGGTAGTGCTGCCCGATTATACCGCGCCCTCGCCCTCGCATCGCCGTCGCAACATCATCATCGCGGTCGTCCTCGTGCTGGCGATCGTCGCTGCCATCTTCGCGTTCAAGTCGGGCAAGAAGGAAGCAGTCGCGGGTCCCGCGGTCGAGCAGGTCCCGACCGTCTCGGTCGTGGTGCCGGGCCGCGAGACGATCGATCGCACCATCTCCGCTACCGGCACGATTGCCGCTCGTCGCGAAATGCCGGTCGGCGTCGCGGGCGAGGGCGGGATGATCACGCGCGTGCTGGTCGAGCCGGGTCAGTGGGTCGCGGCGGGGCAGGTGCTGGCGACGGTCGATCGCTCGGTCCAGACCGAGACCGCCGCGTCGCTCGCCGCCTCGGTCAGCGTCGCACGCTCCGACGAGACGATCGCGCAGGCCGAACTCGATCGCGCCCAGCAGCTCGTCGATCGCGGTTTCATCTCGAAGGCCGATCTCCAGCGCAAGGCGGCGACGCGTGACGCCGCCGCCGCGCGCGTGAAAGTGGCGCAGGCGACGCTGGGCGAGGCGCGTGCGCGCAACGGTCGGCTCGACATCCGTGCGCCGGCCGCCGGGCTGGTGCTTACGCGCGGCGTCGAATCGGGTCAGGTCGTGGGCGCTGGCACCGGCGTGCTGTTCCGCATGGCGGCGGCAGGCCAGATGGAGATGCGCGCGCAGTTGAGCGAAGCCGATCTCGCCGGGCTTCATGCCGGTGCGCGCGCTACGGTCGTTCCCGTCGGGACGACTCAGGGCTTCCCCGGTCAGGTGTGGCAGGTTTCGCCGGTGATCGACCCGCAGAGCCGCCAGGGCATCGCGCGGATCGCAGTCGCCTACGACCCTGCGCTGCGGCCGGGCGGGTTCGCCGCCGCGACGATCCTCGGCGGCGCTACGCAGGCGCCGTTGCTGCCGGACTCCGCGCTGCAAAGCGACGAGAAGGGCAATTTCGTGTATGTCGTCGGCGCAGACGACAAGGTCGTCCGGCGCGACATCAAGATCGGCCAGGTCTCCGATGCCGGCGTGACGATCTTGAGCGGGCTCGACGGGTCCGAACGCGTGGTGCTGTCCGCAGGCGGGTTCCTGGCGCCGGGCCAGAAGGTGAAGCCGGTCACGAAGAAAGCGAGCTGAGCTCATGAACTTTCGCAACATCTCGGCCTGGGCGATCCGCAACCCGGTGCCGCCGATCGTGCTGTTCATCGCGCTGACGCTGGCGGGCATCGTCAGCTTCATGCGGATGGACGTGAATAACGATCCGGACATCGATTTCCCGATCGCGATCGTCGTCATCAACCAGCCGGGTGCTGCGCCGACCGAACTCGAGACGCAGGTCACGCAGCGGGTCGAGGCCGCGGTGCGATCGATCCAGGGCATCGACGAGATCAACTCGACGGTCACCGAAGGCCAGTCGCAAACCGTGGTCCAGCTCAGCATCGGCACGCCGATCGACCGCGCCGTCACCGACGTCCGCGATGCGATCGCGCAGATCCGCAGCGACCTGCCCGAAGGCATCCTCGAGCCGCAGGTGTTTCGCGCGAACACCACCGACAACGATCTCGCGAGCTACTCGGTGATCGCCAAGGACATGACGATCGAGCAGCTCAGCTGGTACATCGACAACAATGTCGCGAAGGAACTGTTGTCGGTGCCCGGCATGGCCGCGGTCAACCGCAACGGCGGCGTCAGTCGCGAAATCCGGGTCATCCTCGATCCGTTGAAACTGCAAAGCCAGGGGCTCACCGCGAGCCAGGTCAACGCCCAGCTCCGCCAGGTCAACCTCAACGCGGCGGGCGGCCGCGCCGAGATTGCCGGGTCCGAACAGTCGGTCCGCGTGCTCGGTAATGCGAAGGATGCGGCCGCGCTTGCGCAGACGCAGATCAACGTCGGCAACGGCCGCACCGTGCGCCTCGCCGACATCGCGCAGGTCCGCGATCTCTACGCCGAACAGCGCAGCCGCGCCGCGATCGACGGCCGCCAGACGATCAGCTTCGATTTCCAGCGCTCCAAGGGTTCGTCCGACGTCACCGTCTTCAACGAGGCGGTGAAAAAGCTCGCGGCGATGGAGAAGCGCAACCCGAACGTGCATTTCGTGCTGCGCTCGAACAGCGTCAAATACACCGAAATGCAGTATGAGAGCGCGATCCACGCGATGATCGAGGGCGCAGTGCTCGCGGTGATCGTGGTGTTCCTGTTCCTCCGCGACTGGCGCGCGACGGTGATCTCGTCGCTGGCGATCCCGCTGTCGGCGATCCCCGCCTTCTGGTTCATGGACCTGCTCGGGTTCAACCTGAACCAGATGACGCTGCTCGCGCTCAGCCTGGTCGCGGGCGTGCTGGTCGACGACGCGATCGTCGAGATCGAGAACATCGTCCGCCACATGCGCATGGGCAAGTCCGCCTATCAGGCCTCGATCGACGCCGCCGACGAGATCGGTCTGGCCGTGCTCGCGACGACGATGGCGATCGTCGCGGTGTTCCTGCCGGTCGGTCTGATGCCGGGTATCTCAGGCCAGTTCTTCAAGAATTTCGGCCTGACCGTGGTTGCCTCGGTTTTGATGAGCCTGGCGGTCGCGCGCCTCGTCACACCGATGCTGGCTGCATATTTCCTCAAGTCCGCCGGCCCCGCCACGCACGGCGAGGGCATCCTTATGGATGGCTATATGGCCACGCTCAAATGGACGCTCGAGACCGGCAAGGCCAAGGCCTCGGCGGCACGCGGTGGCATTCACCGGCTTACCAGCCGTTTCCGCGATCACCGTTTCTGGGTGCTCGGGCTCGGCGCGTTCGCCTTTCTGTTGACGATCGTGATGTTCGCGGTCCTGCCGATGACGTTCCAGCCCGCGCAGGACAACGATACCTCGATGGCGGTGATCGACATGGTGCCGGGCACGACGCTCGCGCAGACCGAGGCCGTGGTGACCAAGGTCGCGGCGCTGATCGGATCGCAGCCCGACGTCCAGTCGGTCTATGCGCGCAGCGGCGCCAACGGCTCGGTCAACGCCGGCCGCGTCACCGCGACGCTCAAGGACGACCGGAAAATGAAGAGCACGGAGTTCGAGCGTAATCTCGCACCCCAGCTCGCAGCGATCCCCGACGCGCGCGTCTCGTTCCGCTCGCAGAATGGCTGGGGCGGCAGCACGCGCGACATGAGCGTCACGCTCGGTGGCGACGATCCCAAGCTGCTCGATGCGACCGCACAGAAGATCGTCGCCGAGATGTCGCGCCTGCCGACGCTGGTCGCGCCGCGCGTCGCCGGCAACATGCAGCGCCCCGAAATCGTCATCAAGCCGCGCTTCGATCTCGCCGCGAACCTGGGCGTGACGACTCAGGCGCTATCGTCGGCGATCCGTATCGCGACCCTGGGCGATATCGATCAGAACTCGGCGCGCTTCTCGCTCTCCGATCGCCAGATCCCGATCCGCGTCGCGCTCGATCAGGGCGCGCGCAGCGAGTTGTCGACGATCCAGAACCTGCCGGTCTCCACCGCCTCGGGTGGCTCGGTGCCGCTCAACCTCGTGGCGGAGATCACGCTCGGCTCCGGCCCGACCAAGATCGACCGCGTCAATCAACAGCGCCAGCTGACGATCGGTGCCGATCTCGCGCCCGGAATCGTGTCGGGCGTTGCGCAGAAGCAGATCGACGCGCTGCCGACGATGGCGAACCTGCCGACCGGCGTGAACAAGCTCGTGCTAGGCCAGTCGAAGTTCCAGGCGGAGATGATCAACAACTTCATCCTCGCCGTGATCGCCGGCACGTTCCTGGTCTTCGCGGTGCTGGTGCTGCTGTACCGCCGTGCGCTGCCGCCGTTCGTCAACATGGGGTCGCTGTTGCTGGCCCCACTCGGCGGACTGCTGGCGCTGTGGGCGACGGGTAATCCGGTGTCGATGCCGGTGTTCATCGGTATCCTGATGCTGCTCGGCATCGTCGCGAAGAACTCGATCCTGCTGATCGACTTCGCGCTGGAGGAGATGGGCAAGGGCGTCGACGTATGGACCGCGATGGTCGATGCCGGCCACAAGCGCGCGCAGCCGATCGTGATGACCACGGTCGCGATGGTCGCGGGCATGATTCCGACCGCGCTCTCGATCGGCGGCGACGGATCGTGGCGCGCGCCGATGGGCATCGTCGTGATCGGCGGGCTCGTCCTGTCGACCATCCTGACGCTGTTGATCGTCCCCGCGGCGTTCAGCCTCGCGGTCGGGATCGAGCGGTATATCGGCCCACGCCTCGGCCGCAGCCTGCTCACCTATCGTCCCGGCGACGACGGCAGCGAAGTGATCGGGCTCGCCGGACCGCATCCGTCGGGTCCGCGGCTCGGACCGGCAACCCCCAAGCTCGGCGATGGCACACAGCCAGCCGAGTGACGCCATCGCGCCCCTCGTGTTGAGCGACGACACAGTGCCGCGCGCCAGCGGGGGGCTTCCGTGTGGCGCAGTGCGAAGGGGCCGCGTCCGAGCATCATGGTCGAGCGCGGGCGGGTCGAAGCCCGTATCGGCGGCGGTCGTGAACTATCCCCGCGCTGGGGGATTGTTTCGGGCATGACAGTTTCAATCCGCACGCGCCCGGCGAGCGAAGCAACGCCGCCCGCCCTCGTCCGCATGCGGATCGTCGCGACCGGGCTGCTCGTGTTCATGGCCGCGACGTTCCTCGTCAGCCGCGCGCTCGTCCCCGTCCACCCCGCCTTCGCGTTCGTCCGCGCGTTTGCGGAGGCGGCGATGGTCGGCGGCCTCGCGGACTGGTTCGCGGTGACCGCGCTGTTCCGCCATCCGCTCGGCCTGCCGATCCCGCACACAGCCATAGTGCCGCGCAACAAGGACCGCATCGGCGACACGCTCGCGCAGTTCCTCCGCGCGAATTTCCTGATCCCCGTCGTCATCGCCCGGCGTACGCGCCGCCTCGACGTGGCAGGTGCGATCGCACGCTGGCTGACCGATCCGCCCGAGGGGGCAGGGGGGCGCTTTCGCCAGGGCGCATCGAAGCTGGTCGCGCAGGTGCTGGAGGGTCTCGATCCGGCGCGGCTCGGCGGGATGGTCAAGGCCGGGATCGGCGCCCGCTTGCGCGCTACCGAGGTGTCGCCGATCCTCGGCCAGTTGCTCAAGGCCGCGATCGCCGAGCGCCGCCACGCGCCGCTGCTCGAAAGCGCGATCCGCTGGGCAGCGAAGACGCTGGCCGCGAACGACCACCTCGTCCGCGCGATGGTCCACGACAAGGCCGGCTCGATCCTGCGCTGGACCGGGCTCGACACGACCGTCGCGGACAAGCTCATCAGCGGCTTCGACAAGCTGCTCGCCGAGATGGCCGAGGACCCCGAGCATCCCTTGCGCCTGAAAGCGGAAGAGGGACTCGATCGCCTAGCCTGGGATCTCCAATACGACCGCCGCATGCGCGAGCGCGTCGAGACGATGAAGAACGACCTCCTCGACAATCCGGCGATGCAGCGCTGGCTCGACGGCCTGTGGGAGCAGGCACGCGGCGCGCTGCTGGCGATCGCGCGCGACCCCGAGCGGGCGATGGCCGGCAAGCTCGGTGACATCCTGCGCCAGCTCGGCGAGACGTTGCAGCATGATCCGCGCATGTCGCGGACGATCAACCGGTTTGTGCGGCGTGCGGCGGTCGGTGCGGCGGCGGATTACGGCGACGGCATCGTCAAGCTGGTCTCGGAAACGGTCCGCAGCTGGGACGCCGACACGATCACCCGCCGCCTGGAAAACGCCGTCGGCCGCGACCTGCAATATATCCGCGTAAACGGGACGATCGTCGGCGGGTTGGTCGGGCTGGTGATCCACAGCGTCGATGTGCTGTTGTGATGGGGACGGTGTGCGATCGTTTCGATCGGGCGGAAGGGCAGGTTTCCAAACATCGTCCGGTAGTTTGTGGCTGCCTGCGCTAGGTAAGATTTTGAGAGGTTGGCTCCAAAACACAGATCAAGATGGAGCGGCGTTTGACGACGTCCAATGTCCGGGTTGGGTGGTGGGTTCAACGGGTGGTCGCAACACTTCATTCTTTGAGGAGGAGGAGTGTGGGGATGAAGCAGCGTCAGCGGATTTACTACTCGGCGGCACAGCGATCCGAGATTTGGGACCGGTGGCAGCGCGGGGAGT
>NZ_QAOF01000018.1 GCF_003050745.1 Sphingomonas sp. PP-CE-3G-477
GCAATAATGCGCAAGCTCATCATCCTGGCAAATACGTTGCTCAAAGCCGACCGCAAATGGATCGAGAAGCCCGCTTGATCACAACGGATACTCTAACGCTTTTACTGGCGATAACGCGGAAACGGCTTCTGTGGATCAGTCCAGCCGCGTTGATCATGTTACGGTGAACGATGCGCTAAAGCGTGAACTTGTTGGTATCGGCAAGCTCGATGGTCAACTGTTGTCGGGTGTGCGGATGACGGGACGTTGCAGTACCGCTTTCGTGACCGCAACAGGCACCATCACCGTCAACTGGACGAAGGTAGGAAACTTCGCAGGGGAGCTGGACAAGGGGGTGGCCTCGTTGGCGATCGCGGACGATAAGGCTCGACACGTCTTCACGAGAGCGGACGGTCCAGGGTTCCGCCGAGTCGACAGTGGAATGGGTCTTCTGTCGGACGATTGCCAAAGCTGAGGTCGACATTATGCCCGGCAAACGAGGCGGTCGAAGTGCCAGGCTAGGCATGCTACAAAGACATCTTCGGTGCAGCGTGTGTTTGTTCGAGTTGAATGACGAAATAACCGCCTGAGGCGCCCTTGCGTCGTTGAACACCCGTTCCGCACTGGTTGAACCGACCGGCGATGGTCCGGTGGTCGATGCCGGACAAACTCTGATAAATAAGACTAACGTCGTAAGAGCAAAACAGCACCTTCGTGCCAGTTCATGATCAACCCGTCCGTCCCAACTGGGAAGAATAGGGAGCCGGCCGCCGGTTGGCGCGGACCAAAAACGCTTTCACCATCCCCGCATTCCCAGGCGTGCATTGCCCCCACTTCCCCTCGCGGAAGCTTGAACTTAGTCCAGCCAGGTTTGAACGCTGCGGCGAAATTCGTCACTTCGGCCATTTCAGTAATCACATGAAAGAACGGGTCGCGGCAGTCTGGCGCGACGTTGCCATCCTTACCGACCCAGCCGAGCGCTTCGTCTGTGAACGACAAGGTGCTGCCGATCATCGCGGTGGCGTTTCCAGCGCCGATCGCATCCACAACCAGCCGTCAAACTGATAGTTCAACCGCGTCACGACAAGTCTACCGTCCTCACGGTGAAGCTCAGAGTGCGGGCCTATGCCGCCTGCGACCTCCGGTTCGAGATAGAAGAACATCGGACCTCCCCCCAGCATTCACTGCGTTTATGGGGCGTCTGCTATTGGGCAGTATCCGCTATAAATTAACGGAGGACCGACTTTGCTACGACTTAGGCTACCCCGCGCGGGTTCTGGCAATGGGACCTGATCGACGCGACTACCGCACGGGTGCCGGTGGCAGCCATTCAGGGTCTACCGAAATTGGATAATCCGCAAAAAACACGGGTATGGCATCGCTCGCGCCCACTTCCGCGCGGCCCAGGATGTCCGTCAGCCACCCGGCATAGGCCCAGTCACGTCCATCGCCTTTTTGCACGATGGGCGGATATCGCTCGATGAAGAGGACGGCGAGCTCCCGGGCCGATCGTCCGGCGGCGTCCTCCCAACCAAAATAGCGATCTCCGGTTGCCGACGAATGATGGGCCACTTCCTCGCCCGGCGAGCCGTCACGAAACGATAGCCCGTCGGCCTCGACATTCCCGGCATGCGTGATCGCGCATCGCCAATGCATCCCGCTCGGTGCCATGCCGGACTGGAATCGGATGCGCTGGTAGCCTGCTTTGTGCAGTTCGTGAATCATCGACAGAAGCCGAGTGGCATGTCGAACAGGGAGTTGGCCAGACGGCTGCAAGGAAACTCTACGACCCATATTGCCTTCTAGCTCGCCACATGTCGCGACGTCACACGACGTGACGCGACGAATGTCATAAGGATGGTGTTTCGAGAAACGCGCAATGCCCCATAAGCCCGTCCCAGTCGCAAATCGTTTGCCTGCGCTAAACTAGCTTGATCAACTCGTGGATGGGGTGGAAATCAGTCGTAGAGTGCGCGAGTGTGGGCCGGACAATGAGAAGCTACCTCCCCATCCTGCGTCTGGCATCTAATGCTCCTGAGCCGGTTCTACGGGCCAAGTTCGGCGGGCTGCCCTGGGGCGTGCCATCGCGACGCTGGCCTGCGTGCCGGGAATGCGGACACCACATGAGCTGCCTTGCCCAAATCCCGGTGCGCGGCCACCTCGATCATGTCGAGCCGTTGGCCGGACGCCCCGATCTGCTCGATAAGGTGCTCCACGTGTTCACCTGCGAGCGGCTGACGATCTGTGACTTCTGGGATCCCCACCGCGGCGCGAATGCCGCCTTCTTCCTGGACGAGGAGGAGCTCCGGCGTGGGGAGCAGTGGGGCGGCCCAATTGTATCTGTCTTGCCCGAGGTCTGGATCGAGGGATGGGCGTCGCACGACGACCTGGTGGCGGAGGAGGCGGTCGACAGCTTCACCGACGACACCAGCTTTTATGCGCTACCGGAGAAGTGGCAGTTCCCCCACGACTTCGACACAACCCTGCGGACCAAGCTGGGCGGCGTGCCATATTGGACCGGCAACGGGCCATCAAACCCACCACGACCGCCGTTCCGCTTCCTGCTGCAGGTGGACAAGTGGCTGACACTTCCGGAGGTTGCCGAAGGCGCAGTCGAACTGGGCAACTTTTGCTCGGACGGGACAGGGTTCGTGTTCGTGAACCTTGATACGGCAGAACTGCCTGCCTTGTTCGTAATCAACCGCTGAAACCCAAGCCGACCAAGTCATTCGAATGTCCGCATCGGGTTCAAAACAGCGGCACTCGCCTCCGATAGCCAGCGCTGGGGAGGATAATACGCAGGGCCCGGCAGTCGGTTCGAGTATCCTACGGGTCAGAAAACACACTAAGGAAAGCTTCATGTGGGAACCCTATCTGCGCACCGTGCTTCCGGAGACAACCGAGGAGGATCGGGGTCGGCTCGAGACTTTCGCCGGTGGCCCTTTGCCCAAAGGCTACTGGGAGATGGCCCGAGTGCATCAGGGTGAGGCTTTGGAAGAAGATCTCGTTCAGGATCCTGCGTTCGCGGCTTTCGTCCTCCTGCTCGTTGTTCCGGCCGAGCGGCTCGGAAAGAGCGAAGCAAGCTACTCCATCGACTTCTGCATTCAGCACACCATGCCGCGCTACCCGACCGGCTTGCTCCCATTTGCCGACGATACCGGTGGAAACCTGTGGGCCTTCGACTATCGCGCCGATCCTGCCTCGCCCTCCATCGTCTTCATCGATCATGAACTGGATGGAGAGGCCGGCGTGACGGCCGTTGCTTCCGGCTTCTCCTCCCTCTTGGCCCGGATCGGCCTGACGCGGCTCTGACGAGGAAGTCTGCGATTGTCGGGAACGGCACTAGCCCGACGAGGAACGGAAGTGTCTTCAATCCCGAGCCCATTCCGGTGCGTCGTCCGTAAGAGCGTCGACGAAAGCCTGGAAACTAGTCGCGACCGTTCTGCCTGATCTGCTCCAGTTCTGCGCCGCGGTTTCGTCTCTATCCCATTCATCCATCGGCATGAACCAGACACGACCAGTCACGCGATCGAGCAGGTACAAATTACCTCCGGCATCTTGGGCGAACGGAACGCTCATCGTGGGCAGAAGCCCCTCGCCCGTCATCTGCTGGTAGGTATCGACAATGCCTCTCCTGTCGGCGCCGCTCTGCGGCTTGATAGGCAGGAAACAATCCACCTGTTCCTCCATCCCATCGGGGCTGATGAGCCAGCTCCGGTCTGGCATGCCGCCATTCTGGTGTAGGCAGAGCGCCACCAGATGAGGCGGAAGGGCGAAGCCGAGTTGGCGCTCTGCGGCGGTGACATCGTCCGGGCCGATCGGTTCGGATCCGTCCATTTTTAGTGACAACCGCATGTTTCTTTTGCCCTGGAGCCTTGTCGAGAGTTGAAGTTGAACCCCGACAGAATGTCCCTAGAATGTTGTATACGACCGGAGCAGCTCATCGGAAAGCCAGCCTTTAGGGCAGTTGATCGCCATACCTTGAACCTGCGTCATCGTACCGCTTCCAACGGTGGCCACTTACCGTCTTTTTCGAGCGCTAGTATCTCGGCGCGACCCGGTGGCGGGAAAGGATAACCGCGCGCCTTGAGCTTTTCGATGACGCGCAATCGTGCCTTATCTTCATTCGATCCGGGTAGAATGCGGCTCGTGACCGCCATCTGTGCCATCGTGATACCGAACTGGTCATGCGCCCAGATGTTGGCGCCGTGATCAACAAGGATTTCTACCACGGGCCATTGGTCGCTGCCGGAGGCCACGATCATCGGCGTGGACTGGTCCGCAGGCTCGCGTTCGTCCAGACCGATTCCCTGTTTGGCCAGTCGCAACACCTCCTCCGTCTCGGAATGCATGACGGCTCCGAGCATCGGCATGATCGCGGCTTTGTTCACGGCATCGTCCTTATTGGAGCAGGCGGCCAGAAGAGCGAACCCGACAAGCGTCGTATTTGAGAGCAGTCGAAGCATGAGCACCCATTCGTAGACAACGCACGCTCGGTTTCAGCGCGCTTTTGGGCGATAGCGGCGTCGACGGCCGTCATCATGTGCAGCAGAAGGTTACGTAGCGGAATGTGCCGACCTGTCCCTGCAAGCTGTTGATCCAGCCCTGAATGACCTAAGCCGGCGGATGTGTCATGCGAGGCCAAGTGACTTCCAGAACCCATTGGGCGGCGGTGTTGACTGCTTGGAATGCAAAGGTGTGCGGGCTCTTTATCGCGGCTTGGCGATAGTTGAGTTGCAGCTTTTCGCGTGCGGGGGGCTTTCGCCGGAAAGGATAGCGGGTATGTTGCCATCCATTACTTAGCTGAATAGCCGCACAGTGGATGGGAACGACGAGCCTGTTTAGCGGTTCAGTTGAATCAAGTGGAGGGGCGCGATGTTCTCACCGTCTCGGATCAAAACGCTACAACGTATTCTTTCTGCTGCGGAACGGGCGATTTTCGAGCGTGCCCTTGAGGTAGGCGGTAGGGCTGTCCTCAAGGCTGCTGACATCTTGAGGGCTGACGTACGGCGCCGTGCCGAAGATACCATGACGATGTTGGGTAAGCTCCTTCATGAGGAAGCGAACGCAATCGCGGACAAGGATCGCGGACCCCATGCCCGCCCACTGACCGCGGCTGAGCGGAAGGCCATAGTTGAGGCGTATGGCTCAGACCCTGACCCCTCCCGTGTCCGTATCGTGCCTGGGCCTGGAGAGTCCATTGTTGCCTTTGCGGCTTTCGTGAAGGGCAACCCAGCGATCACCATAGGCAACACGATCTATCTGCGCTGGGGTCAGAAAAAGATAAACTATCCGGATTTTACGCGAAGTGACGAAGGCTTGGACATGCTAGTCCACGAGTACTCACACGTCATCCAGTATCATCGCCTTGGCTTTTCGCGTTTCGGTGCGCGGTACGCTGCTGAACTTACAAGAGCCCGAGGTGATGCGGACAGCTTGTATGACTACAAGCACCGCAAAACGACCTTCAACACGGAAACGCTGGAGGGGCAGGCAGAAATGGTCGGTAACTACGCTAAGGTAAAATCGGGATCTGGAGCCCTCAGCCGCGCGGAAGCGGCTGGACTTCGCAAGCGGCTGAAAGGAAGCGGCGTCTATGGACTCTAAGATCGTTAGAATTCTGCTGGCGGGGCTAGCGGTTTCTGCTTGTCAACGCAGTATCAATGTTGAAGTCCAACAGCAGAATGGACGCGTTGTTTTTGTGGCGAGTAGAAGCGGCAAACCGCCGTGTATCGATGAGGTAAGTGTCTACAAGGCGGATGACCTTATGAACCCAGTGTGGAAGATCGGCGCGCAGAGCGGGGCACCATGTCGCTCAGCGTTTGTGTATGGTGAGGAGATCCCCAGCTATCTCACCGACGGTCCGCCTCCTCGTCTCGCGTCAGGAGTTAGCTACTCCGTGTCCATGCGTGGTCCTGGTTTGGTCGGAGATGGAGACTTCGTCAAAACCAAGTAGCCTACATCCTCGGACGCTGAAGCCTGCCCATCGTCAGGTCGCTGCTCTGCTTGGCCAGCATGGGAGCCATTTCAGTAATGGCCTGTAACGCCATAGCTTTCACGGCCTCAGGTTCGTTGCTGACGATGCTGCCGAAGGTCACGTTAACCCCGCTACCCGCGCCACCACGTACCGGGCCCAGCTTGCTGTTGGGCGTGACGTTGAAGGGACCGCCTACATCGACGTACTCGGGTCCATGCTCACCCACGAGGTAACGACCCGAGTTGCCCATGTCGCCGTTCGCCTTGCCGGTATGACCACCGATCAATTTGGTAGCGCCGGATACGAGGGAGCCAAACAGATCACCCCACCGCCCTCGCCGCCGCCGAACAAGAGGTTGCCCAGGGGTCTGATGAGCATCTGCTGGAGGGCGATCTTCATCAGCCCGTCGATCACCGCGTCAGCCATGTTGCCGAACGCGTCACCCAGCGAGGCGACAGCGCCGGCATGAGACCGAAATTCCAAGTGGGATCGCATGCAGTCAGTAGGCCTTGGTGCTAACGGCGGAAATCTTCGGGTTACGCGGCGCGCTCCTCCCGTCAAACCAATTCGAGAAAATGAAGTAACAACTTTCGGTGATCTCAAGGATCGTTCTGTTATAGGTGGCAGACTTGAAGGCCATGAGGTATGGCAGCATGCCAACCTCAACGAGCGTGGCTTGGCAACGGCCCGCCATGCAAGCGACGCATCAAAGAGCAACCCCGTCATTGCACTTGATCGTGATGCACATTTGAACGTGAGTAGGGCGCAGCATGAAATAGATGCACGAACCCAAACTCTTACCGAAAATATAGAATTTAACGTAAAGATCCTGCGGGATCTCAAAGTTGCTCCGGTAGAAAACATTGATAAGTTACATCAAATGTCAATTGATCATGCCAAAAGTTTAGGGTATTAGATATTATGCAACGCTTGCTTAATGAACTGGAATAAATTCCAAAAGACGACAAATTCACAGATTCTTTATTTAATATAACGGATTCGTGGAGAAGCCGTGGCGTGGGATTAGAAGGTGTGGAATCCGCTTTAGTATTTATCGGTCAGCATCCGGACCTTGACTACGGCGCTCCGGGAGAACTGGTCCATTTCATGGAAGAGTTTTACCGCAAGGGCTTTGAAGAAGCCCTCGTAAAATACTTCTTGGAAAAGCCGACGCCTCTTACCGCTTGGATGCTAAACCGACTAATTAATGGCACCAAAGATAAAGAAGAGTGCAATGTGTATATTGCCGCCTTTGAAAAAGCCGAATCTGATCCGTCCACCGATCCTCGTACACTTTCAGATATAACACATTATCTAAATAGAGATTCGTAGTATTTTGCGTGATCAGGTTTATTGATTCACGATATAGCAATTGCCTTATATGTCTGCTCTCACTTGCTTAAGTTAATACTCCATAGTTTTATTAATTTTTGATGATTATTGCCTCATAGCGCCTTTAACATTTCCTAACTAATCTGCGGATTGTCATCCGCTGTACCACCCTACTTGCTCCAAGAATTGTGCGCTGCCTGCCGTATCCGGCCCCTGTTGTGGGCGATCCGCGCAAAAAAAGAGGTGCCGTTTCACTGTCGCGAAAGTGCTGATTTTCGCGACAGCTGAGGCAACCGCTGGCCTTTAGCTGCTCGGTTGTCGCACAACTCCGTTGCAGAACAAGGCGGTTTCAAAGCACATTTGCGACAACCTATCTCGGCGGTGAGACGACGCGGGGGCACGGCGCAAGGGGACCGAATGCTAGCGGATATGCTCTAGGTGTTTAGTCCCGGCATCTGGTGGATCGGATCGACGATGAACCTGTCCGGCTCTGACGTCCAGATTTTGGCGATGTATTCGTAAGGCGTGAGGCCACTGAGCGTCTTGAGCCGACGGGCGAAATTGTAGGCTGCCATGAAGTCGGCGAGGTGCACCCGTAACTGCTCGTGGCTCTCGTAATGGAAGCGTTTGACGGTCGCCTCCTTGATGGTGCGGTTCATCCGCTCGACCTGACCGTTGGTCCAGAGGTGGTTCGGTTTGGTGAGCCGATGCTCGATGTGGTTCGCCTCGCAGATTCATGTCGAAGCGCATCTGACGCGACCAGGCGGTGTTACGGTTGCGTGGCTGCTCGGCAAACTGGATGCCATTGTCGGTCAGGATCGTGTGGATCCGGTACGGCACCGCTTTCAGCAGGTGCTCAAGGAACTCCCACGCCGTTCGCCTGTCAGCCTTGTCGACGAGCTGGGTGACCGCGAGCTTGCTGGTGCGGTCGATGCCGACGAACAGGTAAAGTTTGCCCTCGGCAGTCTGAACCTCGGCGATATCCATGTGAAAGAAGCCGATCGGGTAGCGCTTGAAGCGCTGTCGCTTAGGCTTGTCCCCCTCAATGTCCGGCAGACGGATTATGCCGTGCCGCTGCAGGCAGCGGTGCAGCGCTGACCGTGTCAGATGCGGGATGTCGACGGTGGTTGCTCGCGCGCACGACATTACGCCGGATGAATATGCCCGAGTCACCGCCACAACCTATCTGTCGCAAGTCTACGGAACGCTTGCCGCGCTGCGTCACATGCGTACGCGGGATCAGGGGGCAATCATCCAGGTGTCGTCCGGCCTCGCGATCCGGGCCGCTCCCTTGCAGGCCGCGTATTGTGGCGCGAAGGCTGCGGTGGGCGGGTTTACGGACTCGCTGCGCTCGGAGCTGATCTCGGACAAATCAAAGATCACGCTCAGCGTCGTGTATCTGCCCGGCGTCAACACGCCGCAGACGAGCTGGGCACGCACCCACACGGGACGTGAGCAAATCATTCCCGATCCACTTTTCGACCCGCGCCTCTGTGCCGAAGCGATTTGGACCGCAGCGCGCGATCCTCAACGTGAGTTCTGGGTTGGGCGTTCGACACTGATGATGGCGCTCGGGCAGTCGGTCGCACCAGGCTTCTCCGATCGTGAGGCAGCCGAAATGCTCGACAAGCAGCAGGGCGATCCGATGCCCGATCGCATTGGCAATCTCGACGAGGCGGTTCCAGGACCGGCGCAGATCGACGGCGACGGCAAGGACCGGGTAAAAGGAAGCCGCCGCGAGTTCTTTACGAGCCGTCAGCGCGATATGCTAAAGCTAGGCGTGGTAGGTGGTCTGCTGGGTGCGGGTGCTTTGATGGGTGTCGGTGCGTCACGCGCGCTGCCGCGTCAGCTTCGTTGACCGGGATGCTGGAGCGGCTGCTGCCACAGCATCATGAACGTATCGAACTCGGCGTTCGCAAGGACGGCTATCTGCCGCTTGAGCAATATGGCGCGCTTGGGGATGGCCGATCCGTTGCATTGTCCGGTGCCGATGGATCGATCGACTGGTGGTGCGTACCCAACATGGACTCGCCTCCACTGTTCGACCGATTACTCGATGGCGAGAATGGTGGGTGCTTTACGCTACAGCCCGATCACCCCTTCACGGTTGAGCGCCAGTATCGCCCGGGCAGTAATGTACTCGAGACGATCTTTACGACGCCGAGTGGGCGAGCCAAACTGACCGAGTCTCTCAACAGTGGCACGGCGGGGCGTCTGCCATGGGCCGAGCTGGCGCGGCGGGTCGATGGGCTGGATGGCACTGTTCGCTTTAGGCTGACGATGAAGCCTGGTCGGCGAGGCGATACGGTCAGTCCGTACCACTCGAAGATTGGGGGCCACACAGTTTTCCATGTCGAGCGCGTCCTTGGTCTATTCGTTCACAGCGACACGGTACATTGTGACTGGGCCGACGAAGGCATCACGGGCGAAGTGACGGTGGCTGCCGGCGAGCGTCAGACCGTCGCAGTCGTGGCTGGTCGTGACGAGCCGCTGGTGGCCCCAACGATTGAACAGATTGATGCACGCATCGACATATCGGACCGGGAATGGCGAGACTGGTGCGAGCATGTCTCCTACTTCGGTGAAGACCGCGAGGCATTCCTACGCAGTGCACTGGCGCTGAAGCTGCTACTCTACTCGCCGTCTGGCGCCATCGCGGCCGCAGCAACAACGTCGATCCCGGAAGGTATCGGCGGAGCAAAGAATTATGACTATCGCTACGCCTGGATCAGGGATGCCGGCTACACGATCAAGGCGTTCCTGACGGCAGGCCTTGAAGCCGAGGCGAAGGCTGCGTTCAGCTGGCTGCTCGACCAGCGTCGCAGCGTGGGCACGCGCGTGGTCTATACCCTCGACGGCAAGGTCGTGCCCGGCGTGTCCGAATGGGCAATGCCAGGGTATCGCGGTTCGACCCCGGTCCGTACCGGCAATCAGGCTACCGACCAAAGTCAGCACGGCGTCTACGGTGACATCTTCGAGACGGCCGCCTGCTTCGTCGGCTGCGGCAACATCCTCGACCCCGCGAGCGCGGAGTTGCTTTCACATCTCGCCGACGAATGTGCTGACCGTTGGCGTATGCCCGATGCAGGTATGTGGGAGCTGGAGGAGGCGCAGCACTACACGATGTCCAAGGTCAGCTGCTGGCAGGCTCTGGCCCGCGCCGTGGAACTCGCGGACCAAGGTCAGCTGCCGACCACCTGCCGGGAACGCTGGTCACGCGAGCGTGACCGGATCAAGGACTGGATCGAGGCTGAGTGCTGGTCAGAGAAGATGCAGGCTTTCGTCATGTACCCGGGCACCGACAAACTCGATGCCTCATTGGCGCTCGCCGTCCGCTTCGGCTTTGATGGTCATGATCGCCTGCTGGCGACGATGGATGCGATCGATCGTGAGCTCGGTAGCGGTGCTTTTCACTACCGCTATACCGGCATGGACAAGGAAGAAGGGTGCTTCCTCGCCTGTTCCTTCTGGATGGTGGAGGCCCGGGCGGAACTTGGTCAACGGCCTGAAGCGCGCCAGCGGTTCGATAGGTTGAACGAAGCATTGTCTCACGGACACGGCATCCTCGCCGAGATGATCGATCCGGCGAGTGGCGCGTTTCTAGGCAACCTTCCTCAAGGTCTCAGCCATTTAGCGCACATCATGGCGCTGTCCGTCCTCGACGAGGCAGCGGCTTGCAACTGACTCTGATCCTATCGCAACGGAGATAAGCACGACCGACCGTCTGACTATGCAGGATCCTCGCTCGCAGTACCCGCAGCCGCCTTTCCCGCGACAGCCGCAGCCCGTCCCCGGCGAAGCGTCGAAGATGGATCCCGTGCCCGACCATGGCGAAACGAGCTACAAGGGCTCAGGCAAGCTTGCCGGGCGTAAGGCGCTGATCACAGGCGCCGACAGCGGCATCGGTCGCGCGGCCGCTATCGCGTTCGCACGTGAGGGCGCCGACGTTGCCCTGTCGTATCTCGAGTCCGAGAAGAACGACGCGGCCGAGGTCATCCAGCTGGTCGAGGCAGAGGGGCGCACCGCCGTCGACCTTGCCGGTGACATCACCGACGAGGAGTGGTGCAAGACACTCGTCGCGCAAGCTGTCGAGAAGCTTGGCGGGCTCGACATCCTCGTCATCAACGCCGGACGGCAGCAGAACCGTGAGGACGTCTCGAAGGTCACGTCGGAGGATTTCGACAAGACCATGAAGACCAACCTCTATGCTATGCACTGGATCGCGCAGGCGGCTGTGCCGCACCTGCCGGCAGGCGGCTCCGTCATCACCACCGCCTCGGTGCAGGCCTATGAGGCGTCCGCGATCTTGCTCGACTACGCCACGACCAAGGCTGGGATCGTCGCCTACACCAAGGCGCTCGCCAAGCAGCTACTGGAGAGGGCATCCGCGCCAACGTCGTGGCACCTGGCCCCTTCTGGACGCCGCTCCAGGCATCCGGCGGTCAGCCGCCTGAGGCGGTGATGAAGTTCGGTTCGGAAAGCCAGTACGGCCGTCCGGGTCAGCCTGTCGAAATCGCCCCTGTCTATGTGCTGCTGGCGAGCCAGGAAGGCAGCTATATCAGCGGCGAGGTGTACGGCGTCACTGGTGGTGCTGGCGTCGCCTGACAGTACAGAGCCCCGGTCAGTCCATACTGATCGGGGCATATATGATATGGCATCTTTTACCTCAAAGAGGAGGGCTCGCTTAAGTCATCTGCAGCGTCCCGATCGTTGCGCCAACTCATTGCTTCATCGAAGATCATTTTGAACGCATGTCTGAAGAGGGGAAGCGGGCAGGGAGCTTGAAATAAACGCATCTGGATCACGCGACTTTAGCAGGGTTAATCGGAACGGCCCCAGATGTTCGTGGCGCATCGTAGGCAAGATCGCGGTGGTTCGGGCTGGGGTTGAGGACCTTAGATGGCCTTCCTTCCGTTCTCATCCGACGGTCCGCCTCCATCCAATCGGGCGCGATAGCATGAGCCTGTGTCCAATGAACGATACTGGCTTCGTCGCACCAGACAAGCAGCTTGGGCATGGCCTTCAAGTGCGCCCCGCTGGTGATGTATGCCCGCATGGCGGCTTGATCACGCCAGAGGCTGGCGGTCCAGAATGTGTGTTTACGATCAGCAAGTAGAAAGCCATCGATAAATCCATCCGCCCGCTTTATCTGCCTCCCGGTCCACATCGTATGAACGAGAAATTGCGGCATAAATCGAAGCGAGCGGATGCGTAGCCGGGTGATGCTGACAAAAGTCATCATTCTGGCATCGGCTAAAATCGCATTTCGCTCAAGTCAGAAGCTGAATGAACGGCCATTTGTCAGAAGCAGTCCTTAGGGGCTAGGCGTCGGCCGTTGGGTGGATGAGCTTTGAGGCTATTGCGCAACAAGTGAGCGCTTGACGTCGTTCACGGGCCGAACGGGGCGACTCATGCGCATGGCGCTGACACGCCAGGCGAGCGAACGTGGCGGACGATGCGCAACGAGGCGGTGTGCTTAGTGATGCAGTTGACCGACCAGCTGATCATACCGAATGGGGCGTGATTGGATTTTATGCGGCCCGTTGCCCCGCTCAAGGATAATGGTGTCGCGATGTTGATCTTCACAACTGGACGATCTTAAACCGGTACGTCGCCTGATGCCGTGGGTTCCAATAGCCGACTTCGGCTACGTGACCGACAATTGATCGACCTGCGCAATGAAGAAAATCAGCTTTTTCATTGCATCCGGATACATCACCGTGCGTTGAGACCTCGCATTACCAAGAGGGAAATCTAAATGTTCGAGAAGCTGCGCATCAAGGAACACATGGAGATCGCCGGTTCGGACGGTGAACATGTCGGCACCGTGGACAAGGTAGAGGGCGAGCAGATTAAGCTGACCAAGACGGATGCCGCAGACCATCAGCATCATTACATCGCAGTCGACCAGATCGACCGGATTGAGGACAATCGTATCTACCTGAAGGTTACGAAGGCCGAGGCGAAGACGGTCCTGTCCTAACGACCCGATCGCAGACCGGCAAAACGCCGCGACACCATCGGTGCCGCGGCGTTTTGCTTATCCGGCGATGGTGAAGACCGAGCCGGAGTCGACGCGGATGCCGGCGCCGTTGATGAAGCTGGCTCGCTCCGAACACAGGAAGGCGACTGCCGCCGCCACTTCCTCGGCGCGGCCGCGGCGCTTGAGGACCATGCCCGGCCGTTCCTCTTTGAGAAAGCTCTCAATCGCCGCGTCGAAGCTCTCGCCGCGTTCCTCGGCGCGCTTGCGCATCATCTTGTCGGTCATCGGCGTCGCGATGAAGGCTGGCGAGACGGTGTTCACCAGCACATTGTCGCAGCCATAGGCCTTGGACAGCCCCTTCGCGAGCGTAAGGATGCCCGCCTTCGATGCGCAATAGGCCAGTTCGTCGACATAGGGCTGCACTGCATCCTCAGACGCAAATAGGACGATCCGCCCCCAGCCGCTCTCGCGCATCGCGGGGATCGCCTCGCGACACATCCGCACCGCACCCATCAGGTTGATGTCGAGCGTCTGTTGCCACCCCGTATCATCGACATCGAGGAAGTCGCCGGTCGCCCCCGTCACTCCCGCTGCATTGACGTAGATGTCCGGATTGCCGAGCCGCTCACGCACCTCCGCCCAGATCGATCTTACGTCATCGGGGTTGGTCACGTCGCCGGTAACCGCGATGACTTCGCCGAGCGGGGACAGTTCCGCAATCGCCTCGTCCAGCGTGCCGCCGGGTTGATCGGTGATGGCGACGCGCACCCCCGCCTCGAGCAGCAGCCGTGCCGTCTCCTTGCCCATGCCCGAGTCCGCGCCGCTGATCAGCGCGATACGATTCCTGATGCCTAGATCCATGATGAACTCCTCAACGGTGGGATGTGAGAAAACGGTCGGCGGTACGCAGAGACAGCGCCATGATCGTCAGCGCGGGGTTCGCCGCCAGCGCGCTGGGAAAGATGGAATTGTCGCAGATCAGCAGATTGGGAACGTCGAAACTGCGGCCGTTGGGATCGACCACCGCGGCGTCGCCGTCTGTTCCCATCCGGCACGTACCGATCGTATGGGCGGAGCGGTCGACGGCAAAGATGTCACTGGCCCCCGCCGCGGCCCAGATCTCGGTGAGCGTGCGCCGGGCGTGGCGGTCGATCGCGCGTTCGTTGGCCCGATAGCTGAAGTCGATGCGCGCCTTGCGGTGGCCGAAGGCGTCGACCTCGTCAGCAAGCGTCAGGCGATTATCGGGATGCGGCAGGCATTCGCCGTTGATCCCGATCCCCGCCATCCGATTGTAGCCCCGCAGGACGCTCTGGAGCCGCTCGCCCCACATGCCAGCGCCGCGCGCCAGCCCGGTGGCGAGGGTGACGGGCAGTACGCCAAGACTCTGAATCAGATAGCCACCTGCGCAGTCCGCATCGCCGGGCCGCATCATGTCTTCGCTGATGAGTGACGAAGGATAGCCGCGGTTCATTCGCATGTCGGCATTAAATCGACCCCAGACCTGCGTCGCGACATGCGCCATGAAGTTGCGTCCGATCTGGCCGCTCGCATTGGCGATGCCAAGGTTGAGGAGCAGCCGCGGCGTCTCCACCCCGCCGGCGCACAGGAAGACGGCCGCGCAGCGCTGGCGATGATCCTCGTCACCCTGTCGATAGACGACCGCGCTGATCCGGCCGCTGCCGTCGAACTCGAACGACACCACGCGCGCCTCCGCGCGAATCTCGGCACCGTGCGCGACTGCAAGGGGCAGATAGGTGGTATCCATGCTGGTCTTGGCGGCGGTGCGACAGCCTTGGTGACAGGTACCGCAATTGATGCAGGCCTGCCGGTGTCCCCAATGCGGCTGATCGCGATCGCGCGAGACCAGTGCTGCCGGCGCGTCGGTGGCGGTGATGCCAACTGCCGCACAGCCCCGTGCCATCGCATCGGCCGCAGCGTTGCGGGCGACCGGCGGATAGGCGTAGCGGCGCGCGGCGTCCCACGGATAGTCGGCCGGGCCGGATACGCCTGTGAAATGCTCGACCTCGCCGATGTAGCGGATCAGTTCGGCGTGATCGATCGGCCAGTCCGCACCCTCGCCGGTCAGCGTCTTGAGTTGCAGGTCGCGCGGATCGGGGCGGGGGCAGAAGGCGCCCCAGTGCAGTGTCGATCCGCCGACGCCCATACCCGAATTGTTTGAGCCGAACGCGGTCGGCGTCGCTCCGCCGCTCAGCCGTTCCTCCATCCAGTATATGTCGGCCGCAACTTCGTCGGCGACGTGATCGTCGGGCCGGAAAGCGCGGCCCGCCTCCAGCGCCACGACTGACAAACCAGCCTGTGCGAGCCGCGCGGTGAGCGGCGCGCCGCCGGCGCCCGTCCCGATCACCACGGCATCGACGACGTCGGTTTGGGCGTAGTGTTTCGCCCTCACGACAGGCGCTCCCGCGCCTGCTGCCATGCTTCCGGATCGTCAGCGCCGGTGCGGATATAGCCCTGTTTGCGGCGGCCATCGCCACCCACGGCAAAGCCGTCATAGCCGATCGCCGCCATCGTGGCTGGCAGTGACATCCAGACGCGCACTGTCTCGGCACGCACGTCCTCGAACCACAAGACCATCTGCTCAGGCGAGAGCTGTGTGATGTCGCCGGTGCTGCCGACCTCGCCGCCGTTGACGCGTTCGAGCAACCGGGTTTGCGCATCAGGATGGAGTGCGGCGAAACCACCCGCCGCCTTCGTCAATGTCGCGAGTCCGCGCCGCCATGCCTCGCGATCGGGTGGCAATGTCGCGAAGCGCCAGCCGTCGCCTGCGCCGTCGGCGATGCCAGCGAGGATACGATCCGCCAGGACGGCCTCGCCGTCGCAATCGGGCAGGATTTGCGCGACCAGCGCGGCGACGGTCGCCTGCTCCTCCGTCGTCCAGACCGAACCGGACGCCGGCGCGCGCATTCTGTCCAGCAGCGTTGCGCGCGTCCTGTGGCTGACGCGATCGGAGGCGAGCAGGGTCGCGAAATGCGCAGGGAGGGCGGCTAACGCGACGTTCGTCGCGTGACCGTTTATCAGCGCGGCGAGCGCCTGCGGCTGTTCGTACGGGATAAGGTGCGCCGCGCCGCGCACGACCTGCATATCCGCGGTGATGTAATGTGGCAGGTTGAGCCTGCGCTGAGCATCTTCGCCGAGATCGCCGTCCTCGGCGCCGGCGAGGATCAACGCCGGGATTGCGATGCGTCCAGCCTCGGCGCTCCAATCCTCGCGACTGCCACGTTCCAGCCAGCCGAGCCACGCCTCTCGGCTTGACCGTCGCACGTCGTCGATCGCGGTGTCCCGCAGTGGTTTGGCCAGTGTTGTGGCGGTACTGGCATCGACGAAGGTCGCGGCATCGACGCCTGCGATCTGGCCGTTGGCGAACCAGTCAATCATCTGGTTACGGCGCTCTTCGTCCATCGGTTCGGGCGACGGGGGCGATGCCGCGACCAGCACGACCCCAAGTACTCCTGACAGGCCGATTTCGCCGGCTGCGGCGCGGGCCGCGACGAGCGTGACGATCTTGCCGCCCATGCTGTGACCGACGAGTACGCATGAAATCAGCGCACGGGAGCGGATCTCGTCCGCCAGCCAGTCCGCCATCACTTCGACATCGCAATGCCCCGCCTTCGCCGCGGCGCCGAATCCGGGCAGGTCTAGCGCTACGCACGCTTGGTTTGGCAGGTGATCAAGAACTTGCTTCCACTCTCCCGCGCTGGCGCCGAGGGCATGAAGAAATACCAACGTCGGTCCGGTCATGCATCCTCGCTAAATCAACTGCATGCCCGACGTTGCAACGGTCAGTCCGTTCCGGTGTAATGCGTATTTCGTTGATTTATCTCACGATAAGGCGGCGACCATGATCGCTTCCCGGCGTCAAACCGACTGAAAGGGTTTTCCGTCAAGCCGCTAGAGCCCAACGAATAACTGATGGGCCTTTTCCTGCTGATCCTCACCGCCGCACCGATCGCTACAATCCAGGTGCTGTATAAGGAGGAACCCGGATTGGCATCTACAGGCCGCCGCAGCGTCCCCGCCAATCCCGTACCTAAGCTTCCCGCAAAAGCCGTCTGCAGCTCATAGGGTGTAAAACCTACACTTGGACAGCCTTCCTCCCAAACTATCGCCCAGCTGCGACATTCGAGTTCGCAGGTCAGGCGCCAAAGCGGGCGTTACGCGGAGATGAACATGGGGTAATCGCGGGAGCGAAGCCCTAGCGTTCACGATGGAAGCTAGTGGCTGTTCCCCGATAAGATGGAAGTACGGGCTCACGATCCGAAGCCGGGCCCAAGCATCTGATGGAGAACAGCCATGGACGAGTATATCGGGCTAGACGTTTCCTTGAAAGAGACTGCCGTATCGATTCGGCGTGACGGCAAGCGTGTTTGGCGTGGTAAGTGTCCCTCGGATCCACAGCTTCTGGCGGCATTGATCCGCAAGCATGCGCCGGCACCCAAGCGGGTAGTATTCGAGACTGGCCCGCTCTCGGTCTGGTTCTTTCACGCGCTGGCGGCCGAAGGGGTGCCGGCGATCTGTATCGACGCACGCCATGCCAAAGCCGCTCTCGACATGGCAGCGAACAAGACCGATGCCAACGATGCCGACGGACTGGCGCATCTGGCTGAGGTCGGGTTCTACAAGGAAGTGCGGGTCAAGAGTTTCGACAGCATGCTCACGCGCACGCTGGTAGCAGCACGGGCTCGCCTCGTGCGGATTGGTACCGAGCTGTCGAACCAGATCCGGGGCCTGATGAAGACGTTCGGTCTCGTCGTTCCCGCTGTGACGGGCAGCAAGTTCGAGCATCATGTTCATGCGCTGCTGGCCGACAATACAGACCTGGGGCAGATCATCCGTCCGCTGCTTGAAGCCTGGCACGCAGTTCGCCTCCGCTCCGCAGAGCTCGGACGCAAGCTTCTCGCGGATGCGCGGCGCAACGCCGCCTGCCAGCTGCTGATGTCGATCCCCGGTGTCGGTGTTGTGACCGCCACGTCGTTCGTTAGCGCGATCGAGGAGCCCGCCAACTTCAAGCATTCGAGATCGGTGGGAGCGTTCGTCGGGCTGACGACGCGGCGCTATCAGTCTGGCGAGATCGACTATGACGGGCACATCTCCAGGCGCGGTGATAGCCACTTGCGCGGACTCCTTTACGAGGCCGCAACAGTCCTCCTCACGCGCAGCCGATCCGAATGCGATCTACGCAAATGGGGGCTACAGCTGCGAGAAAGGCTTGGCTTCAAACGCGCCACGGTCGCAGTTGCCCGCAAGCTTGCCGTCATCATGCATAGCATGCTGATCACCGGTGAACCGTTCAGGGAGAAATCCGCCGCAGCTTAAATTCCCGAGCTCGTCCGCGTCGCAAGGCGCCACGAGACGTCCTGCCGGGACGTAGGCTGATCCATTCCGTGACATTCGTTGCACCTTATGCCTCCATGGCAATGAAGTGCGTGATGAACCTTGGAAGGGTTACCCGCGAAGCCCCATCATGCGGCGGCATATGTCGACCGCGAAGACTACCATGCTCTCGGCAACGACATCTCAGAAACCTCTTGCAACCAACGCGATTAGACGACCAATGTCTGAAGCTGAGAAGCGTGGGGAGGGCCCCGAATGGCCGGAAATGGGTCAGTTAGTGTGCAAACGGGCACCACTCCGCAGACATCAGGCGAAGATGTCGGCGAGCCGGTCGGCGTCGGGGCCGTCCTTCCAGTCGCGCAATTCGATGAAGAGCGACGCGCCGACCGTCGTGAACCAGGTCAGCACAACGGTCGTGACGATCGATTGCAGCAGCTGGACGATAAACGATGGTTGCGTCGGCACCGGCATCCGGACCTGGCCCCCGCCGGTGATCGCGCCTAGCGAGCCATAGCCAGCCACGCTTCCGACCCCGATCGCGATCGAAGCGAGCAGGTAGATGACGAAGGCCAGCAACAGGATACCGAACACATGCCACCGTGCGCCCTTGGTCAAGGCACGGCTGCGGCCGAACGCGCCGAACACGCCCGGACGTTCCGCGACGATCGCGGGCAGGGCGACCGACCACATCACCGCGAGCATGATTCCCGGTACGACTAGGAATATCGTGCCGACCCAGATGCCGAGCAGCATCAGCACATAGACCGCGAACAATGGCAGGCATCGCATCACCCCGACCTGCAGCATCTCGCGCGGGTTCGCCGGTCGTCCCTCGTCATGCGCGACCGTCGCCTGGACCAGCGCGCCGCTGGCGATCAGCCACAGCAAGCCGACGATCAGTCCGTAGACCCCGGCCAGCTCATATTGCCTCTGCTGGATATTCTGGAACAGCGCCGCGCCGAGCCCGACCTGGCCGAGCAGGAGCGACGGCAGCGCCATCAAGGCAAAGCTCATGCCGAGCGTCGCGAGCGGATTGTCCTTGATGACGTTCGCGCTGCGTCCGAATACGTTGCCCACGGAAATCCCACGGCGTGTCTCAACGATCGTGCGGCTGGCCATTGTCTTCCCCCAAGTCCCTGCCGGTGATGGTGACAAGCGAACGTCGCGCTGTCCAGTTCGATCGGGACGCACGAATGGCGGATTGCACCGGTGGCCGATCCGGCTAAGTCAGGGTCGGGGGACAGCGCTGCATCGCTGGGAGGGTGACATCGGGGCTTCAGGACATGTTGTGGCGGCTGCTGCTGCGGCGGGGCCCGATCGACTGGCGGCGGCCCATGCGGCGTTGTGCGCCGACCCGTCTATCCAGTTTGGTCTGACGCGCCCGCCGGTGCCGCCCGAGCCGCCGGCATGGCTCAAGGCGCTGGGACGCTGGCTTGCCGATCTGTTCAGGCCGATCGGGCGGCTGTTGCGCTGGCTGACCAACCTGGTGCCCGACGCACCCTATGCCCGCATCCTCCTATGGACCCTGCTCGCCGGCATCGCGGTGGCGGTGATCTGGATGGTCGTCGCGCGCATCCGTTCGGGCGAATGGCGTCTTCCCGCGCGACGGCGACGCGCCAGTGCGACGCCGGACGCCGATCATGACGAGTGGATGCCCGACGCGGCGCCGGCGCCGGCTTGGTTGCGCGAGGCGGACCGGCTGGCGGCGGAGGGCCGCCATGCCGAGGCGATCCATTATCTGCTGTTTCATTCGATCGACGACATCGCTCGTCGGCGCCCGGCCCTGCGGCAATCGTCGTTGACCAGCCGCGAACTCGCGTCCGCGCCGATGTTACCGGCGGCGGTCCGGCCGCTGTTCGCGCGCATCGCCGGGCTGGTCGAGCGTAGCCTGTTCGGAGGGCGCCCGGTTACCGACGGGGATTGGCAGACTGCCCGCACGGCCTATGCAGACCTGGCCCTGCCGGGACGGTGGCAGGCGTGAGTTCGGTGGGACTCCACCGCGCGGGCGGTGCGGACAGGGTATTCTCGCCGGTGACGGTGGCGCTGCTGCTGATCATCGGCTTGATCGGTTTTGCGGGATCGTTGCTGTTGGGGGCGTATGCGCCCGATCTGAACGCTGGGCGGAATGCCGGTCCGCATGCGCTGTCCAATGCTGCGACCGGCTATGCCGGTATCGTCGAACTGGCGCGCGCGACCGGGCGCCATCCGCGCGTGCTGCGATCGGAGGCTGGTTGGAAGACCGAGGATCTGGTGATCGCGACACCGGAGCATGGCGCGATCGCGATGGGTAATTTCATGGCGGCGCGGCGCGGCCGGGCGACGCTGATCGTGCTACCGAAATGGGCGACGGTCGCTGATGACGAGACGAGCGGCTGGGTGGATATCGCCGGGCCGCTGCCGGCGTTCGACCCCGCCGGCGTTCTCGCGCCTGCGACGGTGATGAAAGTGACCCGCCGGCCGAGTGGCGCGCGCGCGCTGCGCCCTGTAAGTTGGGCGCCGCAATCCTTGGCAGTGGCGGCACCGCTGCCGCTGCAGGCGGTCACCTCGGCGGCACTGATCCCCCTGATCACCGACGATGCGGGGCGGATCGTGCTGGGGCAGGTCCGGCGTACTAACACGTACATCCTTTCGGATCCCGACCTGCTCGACAACCACGGCGTCCGCCGGCTGGATCACGCCCGCGCGGCGCTCGACCTGCTCGATTTCGTCAATGCCACCGGCGCCCGCGGCATCGCGTTCGACGTGACGCTGAACGGCTTGGGCGTGGGACGCAGCCCGCTGAAGCTCGCCTTCGAACCGCCGTTCCTCGCGATGACGCTGGCGATCGTGGTGGCGCTGGCGCTGGTCGGATGGCAGGCGCTGGTCCGCTTCGGCGCGCCCCGGCCGCCGACCCGGGCGATCGCGTTCGGCAAGACCGCGCTGATCGACAACAGCGCGATGATCGTCCGCAAGGCGGGGCGCGAAGGGATGCTGGGTGGGCGCTATGCTGCGCTGATCCGCGAGCGGGCCCGGGCGATCTTCGGCGTTCCCGTGCGCATGACCGATGTCGACGCCGATCGCTATCTCGACGACCTCGGGGGGACAACGCGGTTCAGCGCGCTGGTTGCCAATGCGGGGCGTGCCGAACATCGCACCGATATGCTCGCAGCGGCGCAGGCGCTGCACCGATGGCAACAGGAGAAGACACAGTGACGGTAGAAGAGGTTCAGGCACTCGGACAGGCGATCCGTGCCGAGATCGGCAAGGCCGTGATCGGGCACGACGCCACCGTCGACCTGTTGCTGGTCGCGCTGTTCGCCGGCGGGCACATCCTGCTGGAAGGGCCGCCGGGTACTGCCAAGACGTTGCTCGCCCACGCGTTCGCAAAGACCGTCGGGCTGGAGTTCGGGCGTATCCAGTTCACCCCGGACCTGATGCCGGGCGATATCATCGGCGCCAATCTGTTTAACTTCCAGACCTCGACCTTTACCCTGACGCGGGGCCCGATCTTCACCGAATTGCTGCTGGCGGACGAGATCAACCGGACCTCGCCCAAGACGCAGGCGGCGCTGCTCGAGGCGATGCAAGAGCGCACCGTCACGATCGACGGCGAAAGCCTGACGCTGAGCAATCGCTTTACCGTCGTCGCGACGCAGAACCCCATCGAGCAGCAGGGCGTCTATCCGCTGCCCGAGGCGCAGCTCGACCGGTTCCTGTTCAAGCAGACCGTGTCCTATCCGACCGCGGCGGAGGAACGCCGGATCGTCGCCGACCACGGCGCCCGGTCGACGGCGATGTCGCCTGCGGACTGGGGCATCACGGCGTGCGCCGACGCGGCGACGATCGATGCGGCGGTCAGGACGGTCGCGAACGTCCGGCTGGTCGACGAGGTCATCGACTATATTGTCGCGCTGGTCCGCGGCACGCGCGACGTCGCCGATCTGGAAAGCGGCGCCTCGCCAAGGGCGGGCGCGATGCTGGCCGGAGCCGCGCGGGCGCGGGCGGCGCTCGACGGCCGCGACTTCGTCATCCCGGACGACGTGAAGACGCTGGCACCCGCGTTGCTCCGCCACCGGTTGATCCTGTCGCCCGCAGCGGAGATCGGCGGGCGCGCGATCGAGGACGTCGTCGCGCAGATCATCGAGACCATCGAGGCGCCGCGTTGATCTATCCGACCCGCATCGCGGTGCTGGCGGCGGCGATCGGCGTGCCGGTCACGCTGCTGGTGGCGATGCTGTTTCCGGCGACCTGGTATGCGGGGCTCGGCTGGCCGCTGGCGGTGCTGGCGCTCGTGCTCGCCGATGCGGTTCTTGCCGGTGTGCGGGCGCGGGTCGTGCTGGTCCTGCCGCGGTCGGCGGCGGTCGGCGTTCCCCTGATCGTACCGATCGAGATCGAGATCGCGGCGCGTCAGGCTATAAGTTCGGTGCAGGTCGCGCTGGCGCCCGATCCGCTGCTGGCTTTTGCCGAGGCCGCGCCGCTGGAAATTGCGCTGGTGGCGGGCCAGGGCACCGGGACGATCACGCTGACGCCGGTCCGGCGCGGCAAGGTACGGCTCGGCAAGCTCTGGGTGCGCTGGGCGGGACCGCTGGGTCTGGCATGGCGGCAGGCACGGATCGACGAGGACCGGACACTGCCGATCCTCCCCGATATCGAGCCGGTGCGTCGACAGGGCGCACAGATATTTCAGCGCCATGCGGTGCAGGGCCTGCTGGCGCAGAGCGATCGCGGCGACGGCACCGATTTCGACGCGTTGGTCGAGTTCCGACCGGGCGTCGACCGGCGCGCGATCGACTGGAAACAGTCTGCGCGGCACAGGAAGCTCTATGCCAAGGAATACCGGACCGAACGCAACAGCCAGATCGTCTTCGCGATCGATTCCGGGCGGCAGATGTCGGAGCCGGTCGATGGCATCCCGCGCGTCGATCGCGCGGTATCGGCGGCGCTGCTGGCCGGATGGCTCGCGCTGAAGCTGGGCGACCGGGTGGCGCTGCATGCGTTCGATTCGCGGCCGCGGATGGCGAGCGGTTTCATCGGCGGGGCGGGGGCGTTCACCGAACTCCAACACCTCGCCGCCGGGATCGACTATAGTGGCGACGAGACCAACTATACCTTCGCGCTGACCACCCTGGCGGCGCGGCTGAAGCGGCGGTCGATGATCGTGCTGTTCACCGAGTTCACCGATCCGATCTCCGCCGACTTCATGGTGAAGGCGGTCGCGCGCCTGCTCAAGACCCATCTCGTGCTGATCGTTGTCCTGCGCGACGACGAACTGGAGACGATCGTCGATCACGCGCCTGGACACGCCGCCGACGTGACCCGCGCGGTGACGGCCGCGGCGTTGCTGCGCGATCGGCGGCTGGTATTTCTTCGGCTGCGCCATCTCGGCGTCCACGTCATCGAGAGCCCGTACGATCAGGTCGCCGAGCGGCTCGTCGAGGGTTATGTCGACCTCAAGCGGAGGAGCCTGTTGTGAGCGCGTTCGTCGATATCGCACCGCCCCTGCTCAACGCCAGCCGGTTCCGCGCCGCGCATGAAACGGACTGGACGCGGCTGGAGCATCTGCTTACCCGGATCGAGAAGCGCTCGGTCCGCGTGCTGTCCGACGACGATCTGCTCGCGCTGCCTCTACTGTACCGTTCGACGCTGTCGTCCTTGTCGGTCGCGCGCGAGACCTCGCTCGACCGTGCGCTGGTCGCCTATCTCGAGCAATTGTGCGCACGCGCCTATTTTCAGCTCTACGGCGTCTCGGATTCGGCGTGGCGTGATCTCGGTCGGTTCTTCACCAAGGGGTGGCCGGGCGCGGTCGTCTCGCTGTGGCGCGAGACGCTAGTCATGGCGTTCCTGACGATCGTGGGCGCGGTCGCGGCCTATCTGCTCGTTCGGGCCGATCCGTCCTGGTATGGCGGGATCGTGCCGCAGGGACTGGCGGGCGGGCGCGATCCGGGCGCTTCGGCGGAATCGCTGCGGGCAACCCTCTATCATAGCCAGGACGACGGGCTGGGAGTCTTCGCCAGCTTCCTGTTCGGCCATAACGCGCAGATCGCGATCTTCGCCTTCGCGCTCGGGTTCGCGTTCGTCGTGCCTACCGCGCTGCTGATCTTCTACAACGGGCTGATGCTGGGCGCGATGATCGCTGTGTTCGCCGGCAAGGGACTGGGCCTGAACTTCGTCGCGTGGCTGTCGATCCACGGCACGACCGAATTGTTCGCGGTCATCATCGCCGGGGCGGCCGGGATGCGGATCGGCACCGCGATCGCCTTTCCCGGCAGGCAGCAGCGGATGGAGGCAGTGGTCGCCGCCGGCCGCACGGCTGCGGTTGCCACGGCGGGCGTTGTGCTGATGCTCGCGGTCGCGGCGATCCTGGAGGGTGTCGGTCGCCAGGTCGTGACCGGCGACGGCACGCGCGCGGCGATCGGCACGGCGATGCTCGCCGCGTGGCTGGTCTATTATTACGGCATCGGGAGGCGTCATGCGTACCGCTCGCCGGACTAAGGCACCCGTCGCGCGACGGCGCAGCTTCGTCACGCCCGAGGGAGTCGACCTGCAGCTCGAGCTGGGCGGGGCGGGCACGCGCGCGGCGGCGTTCCTGATCGACGTCACGCTGATGCTGATCGTGATGATCGCGGTGACGGCCGCCCTGTTCGCGCTGGATCAGGCAACCCGGGCCGACATCGCCAAGATCCTGTGGCTGATCGGCGCGTTTGTGTTGCGCAACGGCTGGTTTGTGCTGTTCGAGATGGGGGGGCGCGGCGCGACGCCGGGCAAGCGGCTGATGGGCCTGCGCGTGGTCGCGCGCGATGGGGCGCGGCTGACCGCGGGCGCGGTGCTGGCGCGCAACGCGATGCGCGAGATCGAGGTGTTCCTGCCGCTTTCGTTCCTCGGCGCGCAGGCGGCGACAGGAACTGCGGATGCGTTCCTGACCATCTTCGCCATGCTCTGGACCGGTATCTTCCTGCTATTTCCGCTGTTCAACCGCGACCGGTTGCGGATCGGCGATCTCGTCGCCGGCACCTGGGTCGTGCAGACCGCTGTCCGCACGCTCGCCGCCGATCTCGCGCCGACCAGCGATCGGCCGCGGCGCGTCTTCTCGGAAACGGCGCTTGCGCTGTACGGCATCTACGAACTGCAAGCCTTGGAAGACGTGATCCGCGGCGGCGACGATCTCGCCCGGATCACCGTCGCGGCCGCGATCCGGCGCAAGGCGGGCCTCGCCGACGATGGCGACGACGACGCCTTCCTCGCCGATTATTATGCGGCGCTGTGCGGCCGGCTGGAGGGCGGGCTTCTGGTAGGCCGCCGCCGGCTCGACAAGCACAGCGCCGT
Source organism: Sphingomonas sp. PP-CE-3G-477 (assembly GCF_003050745.1). GTDB lineage: Bacteria > Pseudomonadota > Alphaproteobacteria > Sphingomonadales > Sphingomonadaceae > Sphingomonas. Next base: position 25,926 of record NZ_QAOF01000018.1, read on the forward strand.
AAACCAATAGTAGTTGGGATCGCGTGGTGGGATGCATGGTCCGTTATCGGTCACCGCGGTTCTTGTGCGATTGTGCTTCCTCAGTTCGGTAGTCAGGGCGGGCGAGCAGACTCGCGATGCCTGGCGCCACGAGCAGCATCACGTGCGTGGCTCGGCGCACCGCGACGCGGCGTCTAAAGGCCATGCTTTTCCATCCGCCGATACGGCGTGCCGCGCGATAGTTCGAGTTCCGTCGCGGCGGTCGAGATGTTAAAGGCGTGCTTTTTGAGGGCCTGCTCGATCGCCTGCCGCTCGCCGCGGTCGAGGTCGTTGACCGATGCGGCCTCGGCTTCCGGCGCAGTCCGACCGAGTGGTAAATCGGCCAAAGCATAGGCGGCGTGATGCGGCATTGCTCCAGCGCGGTCAGCAATTTCGGCTGGAGTTGGAGCGTCAAATTGCCGACCTCGTCGAGGAACAGCGTACCGCCATCGGCTGACTGGAACCAACGTACGTGATCCGCGCGTGCGCCGGTTGACGCGCCCACCATACCACAGGCAGCGTGACTATCGCGGTCTACCATTGATGAACGGACGTCTGAAGTTGGGAAGTCCGGGAAACGTGACGAGTGTCCGGTTGTGTGAAGGAAATCGGGCATCGGTAGATGTACGATATCCTCCAAAGCATGAAGCCGCGGGCCGCAAATGCTGGTCTATGGGTTTTTCGGTTTTCGC
>NZ_QAOF01000019.1 GCF_003050745.1 Sphingomonas sp. PP-CE-3G-477
GACACGTTACCGATTCCTTTTAACCGATAGGTCGCTACAACGCGATCAAGGGGATCGCCGACCGTGAATCATCAAGCGCTTGCGTCATTTATTTGGTCTGTCGCGGACCTGCTGCGTGGGGACTACCGGCAATCCGAATATGGGCGCGTGATCTTACCGTTTACGGTGCTGCGTCGCCTCGACTGCGTGCTGCAACCGACTAAGGATGCCGTGCTCACCGAACTTGCTGTCAAGCAAGCCGCTGGGCTGAACCCTGAACCGTTCCTGCTGCGGAAGGCCGAGCAGGGCTTCTACAACATTGATCCACTCGACCTCAGCAAGCTGATGGGCGATCAGGATAACATCCGCGCCAACCTCGTCCGCTATGTCGAGGGATTCTCCCCTGCGGTGCGCGACATCTTCGAGCAGTTTGAGTTCCACGCCCAGATCGACCGGCTCGCTAAGACCGGGCTGCTTTATCAGGTGACGGAGAAGTTTGCGGGCATCGACCTTCATCCAGACCGGGTAGACAACGCCGCAATGGGCGGCGTGTTCGAGGAACTCATCCGCAAGTTCGCCGAAATCTCCAATGAGACGGCGGGTGAGCACTTCACGCCGCGTGAGGTGATCCGCCTTATGGTCAACCTGCTGTTCGTTGAGGACGACGACGCACTAACAAAGCCGGGGATCGTGCGCGAGATATACGATCCAACCGCAGGAACTGGCGGAATGTTGTCCATCGCCGGAGAGCACCTCGCTGCTCACAACCCTAATGCCATTCTCGCGATGTATGGGCAGGAACTGAACCCCGAATCCTATGCGATTTGCAAGGCCGACATGCTCATCAAGGGGCAGGCGATCGAGAACATTGCCCCCGGCAACACGCTGTCGGAGGAGGGCCATCCGGGTCGCACCTTTGACTACATGCTCAGCAACCCACCCTTCGGCGTCGAGTGGAAGAAGGTCGAGAAGCAGGTCCGCGCCGAGCATGAGCAGAAGGGGTATGACGGTCGCTTCGGCCCCGGTCTGCCGCGCGTGTCGGATGGCTCACTGCTGTTCCTAATGCACCTGCTGTCGAAGATGCGCCCGCTCAATGAGGGCGGATGCCGCTTCGGCATCGTTCTCAATGGCTCGCCCCTCTTCACGGGCGGGGCGGGCAGCGGGGAGAGCGAAATCCGCCGCTATGTGCTGGAGAACGACCTCGTTGAGGCGATCGTCGCGTTGCCCACCGACATGTTCTACAACACCGGCATCTCGACCTATGTCTGGATCATCAGCAACCGGAAGCCCGAGGCTCGCCGGGGCAAGGTCCAGTTGATCGACGCCACCTCGATGTGGCGCAAGATGCGCAAATCCTTGGGCTCGAAGCGCAAGGAAATGTCCGACGAGCAGATCGCGACCGTCACCAAGCTATTCGGCGGGTTCACTGAGGCGCGGCTTGCCACCAGCTTTGACGCGGACGGTAAGGAGATCGGCCGTGGTGTGGTGATTGAGGGCGAGCCGGTGCCCCCAGCGCCCGAGGGCGGCAAGGTGAAGCTCGCACCGCTGTCGCGTATCTTCCCGAACAGCGCCTTCGGCTTCCGCACCATCACCGTCGAGCGCCCACTCCGCGATGACGCTGGCAAGATCGTGCTGGGCCAGCGTGGCAAAACCAAGAGCAAGCCGCAGGCGGACAGCGCCCTGCGCGAGACCGAGAATGTGCCGCTCAGTGAGAATGTAGAGGCCTACTTCGCACGCGAGGTGCTGCCACATGCACCTGATGCGTGGATCGACCATGAGAAGACCAAGACGGGCTATGAAATCCCGTTCACCCGCCACTTCTATGTGTTCGAGCAGCCGCGCCCACTGGCTGAGATCGACGCCGATCTTGAGGCCGTCACTGATCGCATCAAGGGCATGCTTGAAGGGCTGGCGGCGTGATCGGACCCGACCTTGTTGCGGCCTTGGACGCGCTCCTCGACGATCATCCTTCCGTGAATGTCTCGGCGAAGGGCCACGCGGCGCACGCAAACCGGTATGTTGCGCTGAACGGCTGTCCAATCGCAACCGAGCCCAAGCGGACGAACACCGCCAATCTTTGGGTCCGCGCGGACTCAACGCGGCGTCAGAACCTCGCCGACATCGAGCATCGGCTCTTCGACCACGGCGGCTTCGATGTGAGCAAGCCCAACCACAACCTGTTCGGTGAGCCTGCGTTCAACGACTGCGACCTCATCCGCTACCAGCCTCGTGACTTGTGGCAGGCGATCAGAGTGATCCTTGAAGTTGCCGGTGCGGGGCAAGTCGCGTGAGCATTGCTACCTATCCATCTACTCGGGATAGCGGTATTCTTTGGCTCGGCGATGTGCCTTCCCACTGGGAAGTGCGCCCCCTCAAGCATCTGATCTCATTGCGCAGCGGGGGAACGCCGAGCAAGGCGCGTGATGATTTTTGGGAAGGGTCAGTTCCTTGGGCCTCCGCAAAAGACCTCAAAAGTGCGCGACTCAGCGACACTGCTGACCACCTCACCGATTTGGCGATCGCCGAAGGTGGCGTGGAACTCAATCCAACTGGATCAATCCTGATCCTCGTTCGTGGGATGATGTTGGCGCGAGCCTTCCCCGTGGTCGAGACGCTGGTGCCTATGGCGATCAATCAAGACTTGAAGGCGGTCAATCCCAAGCCGGGGATGACAAGCTCCTTCCTTGCATGGACTTTGCGTGGAACCGCGCGGGAGTCCCTCGATCGCTGCTCAGAAGCGGGTCACGGAACGAAAGCACTGCGTATGGAAGACTGGCTAACGATGCCTTTTCCAGCGCCGCCCTCGGAAGAGCAGGTTTCCATCGCCGCCTTTCTCGACCGTGAGACCGGCAAGATCGACGCACTCATCGAGGAGCAGCGGTGCTTGATCGCGCTGCTGAAGGAGAAGCGTCAAGCCGTCGTCTCCCACGGCGTCACCAAGGGCCTCAATCCTGACGCGCCGGTGAAGGACAGCGGCATCGAATGGCTCGGCGACATCCCCGCGCATTGGGAAGCGCGAAAACTGACCGCCGTTGCGCGACTTGAAAGCGGACATACGCCCAGTCGTCAGCGCCCCGAATACTGGGTCGAAGAGGACTGCGTTATCCCTTGGTTCACGCTTGCAGATGTGAACCAACTCAGGAGTGGACGCTTCCCAAGAATATCGGGCACAACGCAGCGCATCAGTGAACTCGGCATGGCGAACTCGGCTGCTCGCCTGCTTCCGGCAGGCACTGTAATCTTATCACGCACAGCTTCCGTGGGTTTTTCAGGAATAGCCGAGATTGATCTCGCGGTTTCGCAGGACTTCGCCGCTTGGGTTTGCGAAGGGAGGCTGAACGCAGCTTTTCTACTGATCGTTCTACAGGCCATGCGTCCAGAGTTCGCGCGCTTGATGATGGGGTCAACTCATCAGACCATCTACATGCCCGATATCGAAGCATTCAAGATTCCGCTGCCTCCTGAAGCTGAGCAAGCACAGATCATCGATCATGTAGCAACCGCGTTGACCTCCATCGACGCGCTCACAGACGCTTGTGAGGCGGCTATAGGGCTTCTCCATGAACGTCGAGCGGCCCTCATCTCCGCAGCCGTCACTGGCAAGATCGATGTCCGCGAATCCGCCAAGATTCTACAGTTCCCAATTGATCGCGCGCGGGCTCGCCGCTTCGTCGCGACTGAGATTATTGAGCGCTTGGCGCATCAGACGACTTTCGGGCGCACCAAACTACAGAAGGTCGCCTACCTCGCCGAGGCTCACGCGAACATAACCGAACTGGCCGGTTGCTACCTCCGCATGCCTTACGGTCCTTTGGACCAACCCATGATGGATGAGATTGAAGCAGCGGGTGGCGATACCGGTATCTTGGTGGACGACAAGCACGACGGCACCATGGTGCGCTATCGTCCTACGGGAAAAAAGGGGGAACATGCCGCCGATCTGCGCAAGTGGCTCGGTGAGGAACGCTTCAACAAGCTTGACCACCTCATCATGGCGCTCTCCGATCTTAAGACCCACGCCGCTGAGGCCATCGCGACCCTCTACGCGGTCTGGAACGATGCTCTGATTGAGGGAAAGTCGTTCACTGACGAGGAGATCATTTCGGCGTTCTTCGGCTGGCACCCCAAGAAGGGCGATAACTTTCGCGCCGATGAGCTTCCACATTGGCTCGACTGGATGCGTCGGCACGGCATTATCCCCACCGGCTCAGGCCCCAAAACCATAAGCAAAATGGGTGCATTGCTGTGAGCCCACCGGTCGGCCGCTCCTTGGAGCTTTATTATATCGACGGTCGCCCGGACGGCATGGTCACGGCTGAGTTGTTTAACTGGACCGGCCATGTGCTGATGTTCCCGCGCACGCAGTTGAGCGGTGCTCTGGCGCGCGTCGAGGCGGGCTATGCAGGCGTATACATGCTGCTCGGCGATCAGGATGGCGAACCGCTCGCATATATCGGTGAAGGCGAGGACATAGGCGCTCGCATCCGCCAGCACGACGTGAAGAAGGAGTGGTGGACCAGCGCGGTGCTGGTGACGGCATCAGCCAACAAGCTCAACAAGGCGCATGTCCGCTACCTCGAAGCACGGCTTATCAGGCACGCCAAAAGCATCGGCCACACGCCGCTCGACAATCTCACCGCACCGGTGCTGCCGATCCTCAGTGAGGCTGACATCGCCAAGATGGAGGCATTCCTCGAAAACCTGCTAATCGTTCTTCCAGCGGTGCGCGTGGATATGTTTATCCAGCGCGCCCGGTCGGCACGGCCGACCGCATCCACCGCGCCGGTGCGGACGATCACTGACTCGCCGCAAATCGTCACTGGCGGCACGCGCTTCGTCATGGAGTCACGCAAGCACGGCCTGCGCGCCACAGCCGTGCTCACTGACGGCGAATTCGTCGTTGAGGTCGGGTCGATGAGCAGGCTCGAATGGACTGGCCTCGACCACCATACCTATGCCTCCCTGTATGCCGAGCTTCGCCGATCAGGCGTCCTCGCTGAGCAAATTGGGCATTGCCTGTTCACGCAGGATTACGCCTTCCGCAGCCCAAGCGCCGCAGCGGCGGCGGTGAACGGCAGGGCATCCAACGGCCAGACCGACTGGCGCACGGCTGATGGTGGGCTGACCTATAAGGACTGGGAGGCCCATCAGGTCGCAAACCCAGTGGAAGCAGCCTGATGCCGGTCTTTAAGGTCAATGATGGGAAGCTGACCGCCGCGAACGCCACCAGCTTTCACATTGAGGGGCTGCGCGAGCGTCAGGACATCCGGCGTATGCTGCGCGAGCAGATCGCGATTCTCGGCGAAGACCTGTTCGTGCTGTCAGACGGGTATGGCGCTTGGATAGACAGCAATCGTCGCATCGATCTCATGTGCGTCGGGGCGCTTATCGAGGGCGGCTATCGCTCCGACCGTGGCGACTGGCCGAGGGTGCAGCAGGTCCTCTTGGATGCGATACTGAGGCTTGAGCGGGTGATCAAACCGCACCTCAATAAGCTGAAACAGGGGTGAAGCGGTGAGTATCCATAAGGAAGTCCGCTTCGAGGACGAAATCTGCGGCCACCTCGGCGCGCATGGCTGGCTCTACGATCCCAGCGGCGCGGCACTCTACGACCGCGCTCGCGCGCTATTTCCGCCCGACCTCATCGCATGGGTTCAGCAGACTCAGCCGAAGGCATGGGAGTCACTGAGCCGCAGCCACGGCATAGGCGCTGAGGGTGCGCTGCTCGATCGCGTCCGCAAGCAGATCGACGATCGCGGCACCCTCGACGTGATCCGCCATGGCGTTGAAATGGTGGGCGTGCGCAGCATGATCCAGATGGCGCAGTTTAAGCCTGCCATGGGCGTGAACCCGGACATCATCGCCGCCTATCAGGCGAACCGGCTGAGAGTCGTTCGCCAGCTTCGCTACTCGACCGCGAACGAGAATTGCATCGATCTGGGGCTGTTCCTTAATGGCCTTCCCGTTGCGACGGTCGAACTCAAGACCGACTTCACCCAGTCGATCGCCGACGCTATCGACCAGTATCGGTTCGACCGCCTGCCCCGGCCAAAGGGCCAGAACGCCGAGCCGCTGCTCACCTTCCCGAGCGGCGCGCTTGTCCACTTCGCGGTGAGCAACAGCGAAGTTCATATGACGACAAAGCTCGCGGGAGCCGCGACCCGCTTTCTTCCCTTCAACAAGGGTAACGAAGGCGGCGCTGGCAACCCGCTCAATGAGCACGGGCACCGCACGGCTTACCTCTGGGAGGAGGTATGGGAGCGGGAAAGCTGGTTGGAGATCATCGGCCGCTATCTCGTTGCTCAGCACGACGCGAAGCGCGCAATCAGCGGCATCATCTTCCCCCGCTACCATCAGCTTGACGCAACACGGAAGCTGCGCGCTGCCGTTCGCGCCGAGGGCGCAGGCGGCAAATACCTGATCCAGCATTCTGCGGGCAGTGGCAAAACCAACTCGATCGCGTGGGCTGCACACTTCCTCGCTGACCTCCACACTAAGGCGGACGAGAAGCTGTTCTCGACCGTGATCGTCGTCTCTGACCGAAATGTCATCGACGCCCAGCTTCAGGACGCGCTCTTCGGCTTCGAGCGCACAACGGGGGTCGTAGCGACGATCCGCAGTGAGGGCGGAGCCAAGAGCGGCCAGCTTGCCGAGGCCCTCGCGCAGGGCAAAAAGATCATTGTCTGCACCATCCAGACCTTCCCCTTCGCACTAGCCGCCGTGCGCGACCTTGCCGCCACTGATGGCAAGCGCTTCGCGGTCATCGCCGATGAAGCACATAGTTCGCAGAGCGGTGAGGCTGCAAAGAAGCTCAAGGAGCTTCTCTCGGCTGAGGAGATAGCCGACCTTCAGGATGGCGGCGAGATCGGCAATGAGGACATCCTCGCGGCTCAGATGGCGGCGCGCGTCGGTGAGTGCGGGATCACCTATGTTGCCTTCACCGCCACGCCGAAAGCCAAGACGCTCGAACTATTCGGGCGCAGGCCACAGCCGGATCAGCCACCCGGCTCCGACAATCTGCCGTCCGCCTTCCATGTCTACTCAATGAGGCAGGCGATCGAGGAGGGCTTCATCCTCGACGTGCTCAAGAACTACACGCCATATAGGCTCGCCTTCCGCCTCGCCAATGAGGGGCAGGAATGGGATGAACGGCAAGTTGAGCGCAGCACGGCGCTGAAAGGCATCATGCGCTGGGTGCGCCTTCACCCCTACAACATCGCCCAAAAGGTGCAGATCGTCGTCGAGCACTTCCGCGAAAACGTGCAGCCGCTGCTCGGCGGCAAGGCTAAGGCGATGGTGGTGCTGGGGAGCCGCGTTGAGGCGGTGCGTTGGAAACTGGCGATCGACGGCTACATCAAGTCGCAGGGATATGGTCTTGGGACACTCGTCGCCTTCTCCGGTGAGGTAAATGATCATGAGTCGAGCAGCGGATCGTTCACTGAGGGCAGCGCCACGCTCAACCCCGGAATGAAGGGTCGCGATATCCGCGATGCCTTCGCGGCCGAGGAGTTCCACCTTCTGCTCGTCGCCAACAAGTTTCAGACCGGCTTCGATCAGCCGCTGCTCTGCGGAATGTATGTTGATCGGCGGCTCGCAGGCATTCAGGCGGTGCAGACGCTCTCGCGCCTCAACCGGGCGCATCCGGGCAAGGACACCACCTATGTCCTCGACTTCGTGAACTCGTCCGACGACATCCTCGCAGCCTTCCGCACCTACTATGACACCGCCGAGCTTGAGGGCGTCACTGACCCCAACATTGTGCTCGACCTCAAGGCCAAACTGGACGCCAGCGGCCACTACGACAGTTTCGAAGTCGATCGCGTCGCAGCGGTGGAGATGGACCCGCACGCCAAGCAGAGCGACCTCATCGCCGCGATCGAGCCTGTCGCTGACCGGCTGCTGAGGCGGTTTAGGGCTGCGCAGGATCGTCTGCTGACCGCGCGCGAGCGGAACGATGAGGGGGCTACGGGCGACGCACAGGACGAGATCAATGCCCTGATTCTGTTCAAGAACGACATGTCCGCTTATCAGCGCTTGTATAGCTTTCTGTCCCAGATATTCGATTTCGGCACGACGCCGGTTGAGAAGCGGTTCATGTTCTACAAGCGTCTCGTGCCGCTGCTGGAGTTTGGGCGGGAGCGCGAAGGAGTCGATCTGTCCAAGGTCGTTCTTACGCACCACACGCTCAAGAACGAAGGCGAGCGCCGCCTGAATGTTGCGGAAGGCGAGGAGAGAAAGCTTGGGCCTATGACCGGCGCGGGGTCAGGCTCGGTGCAGGAGAAGGAAAAGGCACTTCTCGCTGAGATCATTGAGCGGGTTAACGACCTATTCGGTGCCGACACGACGGACGGCGACCAACTAAGCTATGTCACCACGCTGCGCGACAAGATGCTGGAATCCGACGCACTGGTGACTCAGGCTGCGAACAACACCAAGGCGCAGTTCGACAACTCACCGACGCTCAGAGACGAGTTGATGAATGCAATTATCGAGGCGTTCGAGGCACATTCGTCATTGAGCAAACAAGCGCTCGATTCGTCGAAGGTGCGTAATGGCCTAAAAGAAATTCTGTTGGGACCCGCCCAACTCTACGAATCGCTAAGGGGAAGGGCACATGAGAGCGCAGCCTCACTGTAATGACCTCTTTATGGCTTCATCCGGCCTTATTGAGCGCCAACGTCGGCATTGTTCACGAGCAAAGCATATAGGCCGCTGCGAATCACCATGGTTCAACAGATTTGAACAAGGCCCAACCTCGATCAAAAAACCTGATTTTCGATGTCAGGTTTTTTGATTGAACTTTGGTCTCGCGGTCCGCGCCAGTCGTCTCTCTCGTAAGCTCACTCAGGCCGATGTCGCAACGCTGGCGGGCGTTAGTCGGCAGGCGATTGTCTTGCTCGAAAGCAACAGGGGGAGAGTTTCGACGCTTCTCGCTGCGCAGCCCCACGCCCCAATTCAGATGACAGGACTGCCTGCCGGTCAGACGTATGGAGAGCGAGTTCGGTCAGCGCGCGGTGAACGATCGATTAGTCAGATCGCGGCGCTCGCAGGCGTCACAGCAAACACTGTTAGGGCAATCGAAGCGAATGGAGGAACCGTAACCTCGCTCTCGCAGATCGGACTGGCAGTTTCACCGCAAGCTACGGTCGAGCCGAACATTCATAAGCCGCGTGTTTGGAAGACAGTTCATGGGAAAACCAATCCCAACAGAGCTATTGCGGACTATTACGCGACACCCGCTCCGATTGCCCGCCTTCTACTGGACCATGAGGCATTCGAGGGGAGCATATTGGAACCGTGTGTTGGCGAAGCGCGTGTCATCGAAACCGTTTTGCGGGAACGCGGCTATGTTGATTTGCACTTCTTCGACCTCATGGGGACAGGCGATGAACGACGTGACTTCTTTGATATCACCGAGAGCTATGACACGATCGTGACGAACCCGCCGTTCAATCGGCACGTCGATTTCGTTCTCCATGCCAAGAGGATTGCGACAAAGAAGATCGCGTTGCTGCTCCCCCTTAACTATCTGACGGGGAAGCAGCGGCATTCGGAAATATGGGATGATGACCAATTCCCACTTGCACGTGTTCTCATCATGAACCGGGGTGTCAATTTTTTAACCGATGACCCGTTCGCGGAACGCGTGATGTCATCGCAGTTGTATTGTGGCTGGTTCATTTTTGACCAGAGCCATGTTGGTCCGCCAACCATGACGTGGGTCGATAATCACGCCCTGATCGCACGCCGGTAATCGGTGGAACGCAAATCGGTAGCCCGATAGAGCGCTACTGAACTCTCGACCAATACACGGGCGGCTCCGCCGCGTTCGAAGTCTGAAGTCTATGGGAAGCGCGACGGCGGATTGCCGAGCGATCAGGAGCAGCGCGACGCCATCGGTTGACAATCCGCCGTCGCCGTCGAGGTGATGGCGTCGCGGAGATCAGTCCAACGCTGTCACAAATGCCAGCCATCGCTGAGAGTTCGGAAGGGTTTCTTCGCCGTTGAGAAAATACGCTTTTGAGCCAACCGGAGCGCTTCCTGACGAGCGTCGAACGACAGAAAATATTTAAATCCTTGGAGGTCAATGGCTGCACAGACTTCCGACCGGAACGGCTCCGGATCGTCATAGGTCGGGAAGGTGCAAAGATACATCGCAAGCGCGGACCGCTCGACACAGTGACCTACGCCAAAGCGCGTATGTAAAACTGTCTGGTTGGGGATCAGATCCTGACTAATCGCAGCAACCCATTCACCATTCTCCGCTGACAGAGCATGAACCCGGCCAATAGCCTCCCGCCATTCAGCGTAAAGGGGGGCGGGATAATCATAGAGTTTGTCAGGGCGGTCTTTGAAAAAGATTTTCCGCAGTTTTTTCGGGGTCCACCCTCCTTTGTGCATATAGCGGTGAACAAGACTGATGCTCCACATCCCACGACCTGATGGTGTGTAACACTCGTCGTTCATGATCCGCGCATATTCGGCGAGCGTCTCGGGTCCGTAGTCTGTCGCAATACTTACCAGCGTCCGCGATACCCTCTCTGCCCTTTCCAGCGCTCTTTCGGATCGAACGGCGCGACTCCTCTTAACGCCAATCTCCCAGTTTGTCGGAGGCTTTCCCATAGCGCGGATATAGCACGGCAAAACGCCGCGTCTCACTAAATGTGTAAAAACGCCGTATGTTCGCTCGGCGTCCCATCAGAGCACGCATACAACAAGACCTCGGCAGCAACCGCCGCCGACGCCTCAATCACCGTTCGTGGAGAGAGGATGTTACGTAATCGAACAATGGACGTGATCATGAGCAAAATAGAATGGACCGAGAAGACGTGGAATCCCGTCGTCGGGTGTCGCAGGGTAAGCGCCGGATGTGACAACTGCTACGCGATAACCGAAGCACATCGGAAGACGACTTTGTTCCCCCACTATGCCGGTATCACAGCGAAGAAAGATGGTTATATCGACTGGAGCGGAAAGTTTTCAGTAGCGCCGGACCATATTTTCGAGAAGCCACTGCGAACGCCAACCCCGACCACGTGGTTCGTCAACTCGATGTCCGACCTCTTTGGTGAGGGCGTGTCGGTCGAGACTATCACGCGGGTATTCGACATCATGGCCTCGACGCCCCACCATCGATATCAGGTGCTCACAAAGCGTCCCAATCGCGCGGTGAAGCTCGCAGGCGCGCTTCCATGGCCGGACAACATCTGGATGGGCGTTAGCATCGAGGACGATCGATACGTCGGACGAGCCGATCTGTTGCGTCGCATCCCTGCTGCTGTGCGGTTCATTTCTGCCGAACCGTTGCTCGGCCCCCTGCTGACCCTCGACCTGACCGACATCCAGTGGATCATCGTCGGTGGGGAGAGTGGACGCTCGCGGAACAAGGTTCGTCCGATGTCGCCGATGTGGGCGCGCGATCTCCGGGACATGGCGCAGCGTTCGAAAACCGCTTTCTTCTTCAAGCAATGGGGCAACTGGGATCAGAACGGCTTCTGGCACCGGAGCAAGGCTGAGGCGGGGCGCTTGCTCGATGGGCGGACGTGGGACGAGATGCCCGGCGACCATGCTCCCGGTTGGGGCTCGGTCGAGGAGTTCCGGGCGAGCCTCAAGCTCGAACATCAAGCTGAGGATGCGCCGCCGTTGATGGATGGAGCGTCGCCGCGAACGGCACTGCGTGAGCCGATCTGGCGCACCCTGCGAACAATGGGCGATCTGGACGGGAAGGCGCTTCGGCAGTGCGTCCTGCCCGCCTTGGGCCTCGATCCCGAGAGCGCGCGGATCGTCAATTATCACGCTTGGGCGCTGGTCGATTTGCAAGCGAGCGGGTTTGTCGAAGCTTATGAAGTTCGCGTTCCGAGTTCGAACGGGCGCACGCGCCTGACGATCCGATACCGCGCCATCAAGCCACGTGTGCGCGTTCGAGCGGAGGCTCGGTCGTGATCGAACTCGGCGCATTTCGCCAGCGGCTAGCCGTGGTCAGGATCAACGATCACCGCAGGTGCGTCGCCCGACCGCGCGCAGGGGACGAGAAGACGATCCTGCCTCCGGGGCAGCACCGGGGCGCTGCGCCACGCCCCCCGCCCATCACCGATGGAGGATCATACCCCCCGCACTGAGGGAGCTCCGCCGAGGCGGCACCACCCCTCCACCTCCTCTCCACCCGCGCCAGCACCAATAAATTGCGTAACTGCGGGGGTTTAGCCTTTCCGTGGAGAGGTGGAGGCTTGTTCTTTTATAAACAACAATTCTTGGAAAACGAGGAATAAGTCGCTTCTCTTCGGAAATACGCAAACTCCCGAAGTAAGCCATCACCCCTCCACCTTTAAATATCGAAAGTGCTGACGCGCTCCGAAACTAAATACATCGCGGTTGAGAACAGCGACTTGCAAACGGAAAACCGAATACTCGGCAGTGTATTTTGATAAATACACGGTCGGAAGTTCGACGTTGTTCCGGGGTCTTGGTGCTGTTCTCACCAAGACCCCACCTGAACAACGAAGGAACAACATGACTACCGAAATCACAAAACAGGAGGCTCACGAAAAGTGGGTAGCTCGCGTAACCGAAACCCTCGGCAAAGTCCCCGGATCGGCACTCGAATATGTGACCCTCGCAGCGGAGAAGTTTGCCACAGCGATATCGTATCGCGGATCGATAAGGGTGGAACACCTCAACGGCTTCGCCTCTCCCTACGATTTGGCGCGAGATGTGCGGATTTTGGCTGCAGAATTAAAACTGAAGTTTCCACGCAACGACATCAACGATGCAGTGGATCGCTATATCGTCGATCAGCGGGATTCGGCGTTGCACACCTTGCGCCGCCAGTTCCAGCAGCGGCAGGACTTCGATTGGCACGCAATGGTGCGTGTCTGCTTCGATTGCGGGGAGGTGGGGGAGGACTACATCGTCGCCATCCTCCGGCATCTGGTCTGGCAGGTGCAGCGTAAGATCGCAGGTCGCGCCGCGTATAGTCATCTCATGCCAGTTCTCCACGGACCGCAAGGGTGCGGCAAGACCTTTTGGATCGAACAGTTCGTCTCGCCGCTGAGCGACGTGACGAGCTACGCAGATTTTGGCCAAATCGCCGACGAGCGCATGATCGATCTTTGGCGATCATATGTGATCGTTCTCGACGAGATGGCGAAGGCTGGCAAAGCCGACATCGAGACCGTGAAGCATATCATAACGGCCCCGACACTTGAGCGACGCCCAATGCGGACGAATGCGAGCGTGACTATTACGCAGAACGCAACGCTGATCGGTGCGTCCAATCACCGATTGGCCGAACTGATCCGCGATGAAACCGGCATCCGGCGCTTCGTCGAATTGTTCTACCGCCGCCCGGCAGACCCCGACTACCTTCACACGGTCGATTGGCACGCTGCATGGGCGAGTGTGCAGGCTGAGGACGAAGCGCCCATCCTCGCTGTCGCCGATGTGCTTGCCGAGCAACAGGCCGGATCACGCCACCACGGGCCGGTGGAATACTGGCTGCTGCATATGTCCGATCTCGACCTCAACGAACTCAGCAAGTTGGCTGGCCCGGACGACCTACTTTCCACCCAGCAACTTTACGACGCCTATGTCGAGCACCGTCGAGACGTGACTGCTCAGTTCGATCGTGAGCATCGGTCGCAGCAGGCCTTCGCGATCGAGCTTCATCGGATAACGGATGCGGATGCGGACGCACCGATCAAGAAGGCGCGGACCAAAAAGCGTAACGGTTGGCGCATCACTCAACGATGTGCCCCCGCGTTGAGTTTGGTGCGATGATCGTCTCGTTCTTTTCGTCGGCCTATTCCCGCCATCCGACCGTCATGGAAATGACCCGAGCCGAGTTCTTTGCCATGTGTCGGGACTCGGCAACGGAGCGGCGACAAGTCAGCGATCAGGCTAAGCGCGAGTCGATGATGCTCAGTCCGGCGATATACGACGCGGGCGGCAAACGGAGACTTGCGGATGCCCAAGGCGCAGAGTTCACGGCGCTTGACTTCGATGAGGGAGATTGGACGGTCTTCGCCGCTGCCGCGTGGTGCCGAGCGCACGACCTCGCGCACGTGGTTTATACGACCGCGAAGAGCCGACCGGCGCACCATCGGTTCCGTCTCGTGCTGTTCTTCACACGTCGCCTAGCCGCTAGTGAGTATCGCGCAGCATGGGAGGCAATCGCGAGGATGATGCCCGCCGTCATCGATCCCGCGACCAAAGACATCACTCGCCTGTCGATCGCTCCCTACAAGTGGGAGGGAGCCTTCAACCACCTCGTGGCGGCTGATGGCAGTCCCTTGGACATCGACGATGTGATGCGCCGATTTGCTCCGCCGCCTCCACCGCCGCAACTACCACCTGCTGTTCGAACCCAGCCACTTTCGTCCGCCTATGCGGAAGCTGCGCTGGCGGGTGAAGAAGATCGCGTCCGCAGCGCCCGACCCGGCACGCGTAACGCGACGCTTCACCGTGCGGCCTTTTCCTTAGGCCAACTTGTCGCAGTCGATCTGCTTGAGCGTCGCGTGGTTGAGGATGCGCTGTCCTCTGCGTCCAGCCTACCTTCCTACGAGGCGACGGCTGCTATCCGGGGCGGCATTGAAAGCGGAATGCGCCATCCCCGACGATAGATGTCATGAGGGTAGGATCAATTGCGCATACAGGCCGCTGGAGCATTCATCGCGGAAAAATGCTTCGAAGCCGCGCGAAATGTGCTAATGGGCTCCATGCACCGCGAAACCCGAAAGGCCAGTCACCTCCGAATACGTTAATCGGAGGAATCAATGGCAAAGATCGCGCCCTTTGGGGGCTGGCTGCTCGACCGCTCGGTAGAGATCGACGAGCAGTGTCCGGGATTTTCCGGTCACCTGCATCGCTGCTCAAGCGAACGGCGTCACACCATCGCTGCTTATCTCTCGTGTGATGTTCCAGCGAGGGGACTTATATCGTTGGCCGAAATGGGGAGCTTTCTGACGAGCGCTACCCACGACAGTATCCTTCGTGCAGGATTTGCGTTCGTGCCGGAGGGGTATCGCGGTGCGCTGGGGCGTGGTGACGCTCAACCTTATAGTCGACGCTACTATCGCTACCTGCATTCGCTGATGTCGAGCACTCTGCGTCCGTCTATGACGCGCCTTATCCACCGTCTCTCACGCGTCGATCCATTGAGGCTGAAGATTGCGCGCATTCTTCCTGCCAATCTTCGCCACGTCAATCTCGTCACGGCAATCAAGACTCTGCAGATCGCTCGCGATGTTGCTGACCTTTTCGGACTTCTGCAAGAAGCAGGAGCGGACCGGAAAGCGATGGCGCGGACGCTCGCCAGCGTGGACACGGGTGATCAAATCCGCGCGTGGGCACAGCGTTGGGCGCTCCGTGTGCGTCTGCCGGAACATCCTGCACCACCCGGCGACGGATATCACCCCGTCTGCACGGCGGAGGAATTGAAGCGCCTTTCGGTGCGGCACCGCAACTGCATGCGTAGCTATCTTCCCAATGTGCTTGAGCAAAGGTCAGCGTTTTCCATCGTCGGCGAGGGTAAAGCTTCTGCGGTCGTTCACCTCATTCGCCAGCGTGGCTGCTGGGTCGTCGACGATGTCTACGGGTCAGGTAATTCCACTCCAGACCCCAAGCTCGTCGAGCAAGCGATGTCGCACCTTAGGCCACACGGCATCGTGTCGCGTGATGAGCAGCCTCGACCGCCTCAGCGTTGGGCTCCACTTCGTCGCATCGCGGGGCACTTCGATTACGAACAGGATTGGGAAATGGATTGACGGCCTTACCCGCCAGCTAAATAGATCATCATGATAAACGATTTTGAAAGCCGCGACCTTCCAGCCGAGCATGCTCAATACCTTGCTCGCATCGATCCCATCATCCGTGCCCGACTAATTCGACGCGGGAAGACCCATGCAGAGATTGCGAGATACATCGCTGAAATTCCGAACGAGCACTTTTCCACGAGATTCAGAAGCGTAATTTTCTGATGCCATGAAGAAGGCCTATCACTCACTCCGGCGTCCGGCGGAGTGAATTGCATCGCCGTGCCAGCGTCTTTCTCTCTCTAAATTCTTCTAGATTTGCTGATTCCTGCAAACTCAACGGTTTTGGGATTTCACCCTTTCAGTCAGCCCGCTACGATATCAAGCTGCACGAGATCGGAAAAATGACGTTATGAGTGATATCAATCCCGGCATTCATCCAAACTTTGATATGTCTAAATTTGAGGTGTCGCAGCAGCGTGTGTTGAGAAGGCTTTCGCAGATCACACATGTAACTCGCGATGGGGAGGTGCATCTCGGCAGTGACACTACATATCGCTACGCGCTTGTTCGTCCCCTTGGGCAAATGCGGGGGCTCCTTCATACAGACCGGGAGGTGATGGTTCTATTTTCCGACTTTCCCGAATTTCAGTCTCGGACACTCGATGCCTTCGACAGAATACTTAGCGAAATTAGCGATGAATTTCGGGTTGAGAAAGTAGCTCGTATATTAGTAAGCGATGATCCGTCTGTTGCTACAAAAATTCGGAAACTGTTCGAGAGCAAGCCAGATGCTCCCGTTGTAGTGCCTTTCCATTCAAGCGAGTTGGTTCCTTCAGCGCAGAATCAGAATATCGCGTCCCGTATTCGGGAGTTTACCTTCTCACGAGATTTGTTCTCGATGTCATCTCCACTGCGAGGAGATTTATATTTTTACGGTCGATCAAGCTTAATCAACGAGATATGTTCAAAATTATCGTCGGGCGAGAACTTTGGTCTTTTTGGACTTCGGAGAAGTGGGAAGACTTCAATTGTTCATGGGATAAGTCGAGCGATCAAAGTGCGATCGGGCGATAGCGTCATTGTAGATTGCCAAAGTCCAACGGTTCACCAGCGTAGATGGTTCGAGTTACTTGAACATATCGCAAAGGTCACGAAAGAAAAACTTGGCTCGAAGGCCGTGATATCTAAGTCGGATAAGTATGATGAAAAAGATGCTGCCGATACTTTTCTTCGAGATATGCGCGCAATTAAGAAGAACTCGAAGGTCGGGTTCATTTCCATTCTTTTTGATGAAATCGAGAGAATTAGCTTTGGAACGGCCTCTTCAGATCACTGGAATTCCGATCGCGATTTTTTGCTGTTCTGGCAGGCGATAAGATCAGGCTTTCAAAGCTCATCGTCGCCGTTCTCGTTTTTGATCGTAGGAACCAACCCTAGCGCCGTTGAAAAAATAAAGATCTTCGAAAGTGATAACCCACTTTTCGGCAATGTGGAAAAGCGATTTATTCCGATGTTTACTCCGCTCCAAGTCGATGAAATGGTTGATGATCTCGGCGCAATAATGGGTGTTCACATCGATAGTGAATGTAAAAGTAGGCTTTATGCCGACTTCGGAGGCCATCCCTTTCTAACGCGATATGCGTGTAGCTACATTGCTAATTCGATCGCGGATCGGCCTGTTGAGGTAGACCGGACCGTATACGCTCACGGCGTAAATAGATTTAAGACAGAGTCTAATTCATACGTGGACTCAGTTGTCGGGCTATTGAAGGATGAGTATCCCGAGGAGTTTGAAATGCTGAAATTTCTTGGGGCAGGAGATCAGGATAGTTTCAAGTCTTTTGCCGAGTCGGACCCTACTTTATGCGAACATCTAACCGGATACGGGATTGTCGCTCGGGGAGTTAAGTCGTTCTATTTCCGGATCGGCGTCGTTGAACGGTATTTCGAAAATGCAACAAAGCCGGTAGTATTGCTTGATCAGGGGGGTAGACTTGCCGAGATATCCGCAAGAAGGAACGGCTTGGAGCGGGACTTGCGGGCACTGATCAGTCAGGTATTTCGAATGTCTTTCTCTCAGAAAGATCGCCTTGAAAACGTAGTTTCCAAGGTTTCTCCCTCTCGTCGTCCAGCACTTTCCGCTTATTCATTCTCCGATATTCTTGCAGCTGGTGAGAGTCCGTTATATTTCGACGAACTGAAAACTATCGTATTGGGTCATTGGGATAGGTTCTCAAACATGCTTGAGATGGAGAAGAATGAATTTGAGTATCACATGACAACTATAAATAAATCGCGATCTGATGCCCATGCAAAGGATATCGATGATCAGAAATTCGAAAAGTGGCGAGTTTCGATAGGTGAGATTTCTTCGCGGATCGCTAATTAGTTCATGCGCCCTCAACATTATCCTTAGTGTTT
>NZ_QAOF01000020.1 GCF_003050745.1 Sphingomonas sp. PP-CE-3G-477
GTCGCCATGGGGAGTTCCTCTCGTTGAAGGAACTCCATCGTCTGCCGCCGCTGCCGCAGGACCAAACCTCAGAGAGGCTGCGCTACCTTACCGCCGCCACCACTGCCGCGCAGCGGCTTCGTGCGGTGGGTCCGATCCTCCGGCTGATCCGAAAACTATGGGGGAAGCGCGCTTGCTGTTCGTCTAACAAGATGGATCCGCGACGATCGGCGGAATTTCAACGAGATGTATCATGACCAAGACGCTCCTTCGGGCGATGGCTGTTTGTTCGATGGGCGCAATCGCCGCGTCCGCGTCTGCATCCGGACCAGCTGAAAGCCGGGTTCAGATCGATGCGCAGATAGAGCGAAATTATACTGCGATCGATGCGCTGTATCGCGATCTGCATTCCCATCCCGAGCTTGGGATGCAGGAGACGCGAACCGCAGCGGTACTGGCGCAGAAGATGAAGGCGTTGGGCTTCGCAGTGACCGAGAAGGTCGGCGGGACCGGACTCGTCGCGGTATATCGAAACGGCGTCGGGCCGACCGTGATGGTACGTACCGAACTCGACGGCCTGCCGATGGAGGAAAAGACCGGGCTGCCCTACGCCAGCCGTGCGCAGACGATGTTCGATGGCAAATCGACGTTTGTCGCGCAGAGTTGCGGGCACGACGTACACATGGCGGCCTGGGTCGGAACGGCGCAGGCTTTGCTCGCGATGAAGGCGCAGTGGAAGGGTACGCTGATGTTCATCGCCCAGCCCGCGGAGGAGCAGCTGAAGGGGGCAAAGGCCATGCTCGACGCCGGGCTCTTCACCAAATTCGGCAAGCCGGACTACGGCTTTGCGGCCCATGTCGGATCGGACGAAGCCGGTACGGTGCTAGTCAAGGACGGCGTCACCAGTTCGAATTCGGACAGCGTCCAGATCATCTTCAAGGGGCGGGGCGGGCATGGATCGATGCCCAGTGCGACAATCGACCCCATCGTCATGGGCGCACACTTCGTCACCGACGTACAGAGTATCATCAGTCGCCAGAAAGATGCAAACGCGTTCGGCGTGGTAACCGTCGGCAGCTTCCAGTCCGGCACGGTCGGGAATATCATACCCGATCAGGCGGTGCTGAAGCTGAGCCTGCGATCATTCGACAAGTCGGTTCGGCAAATGCTGCTCGACGGCGTGAAGCGAACCGCCGAAGCGTCGGCGGCGATGTCGATGGCCCCGGTGCCCGAGGTGAAATGGCTGTATGGCACGGCGGCCGTCATGAACGATCATTCGCTGGCCGAACGTTCCGCAGCAACCCTCAAGGCAGCAGGCGGCGATCGTGTCACCTTCCTGCCTGCAAGCGCGCCCGGCTGGTCGGCGAGCGAGGACTGGTCTGCCTTTGTCGATGCCGGCGTGCCGTCCGTATATTTCACGATCGGCGGCTATGATGCCGCGACGCTTGCCGGCTACAAAACGCGCGGCGAGGCGGTGCCGAGCAACCATTCGCCGTTCTTCGCACCCGATCACGACAAGGCCATAGGTACCGGGATCAGGACGCTGACGCTCGCTGTGCTGATGGTCACCGAGCCTAAATAGTCCTGACTGAGTATGCAGTCTCGGCAGCTGCTCAGGTCGAGAGAAGAACAGGGCCGGCGATGTCGGCGATGCGAGGGGAGATGACGATGAAGATCACGCTGCTGCTGGGCGCGGGAATGCTTGCGCTGGCAAGTGCCGCAACCGCCGGACCGATTTCCCCCAAGGTCGGCGCGATCACGTCGCCTAACGAGGCTTTTACCCAGGAACCCGGCAGCGATTATTTCCTCGCGAATTACGATGCTTACGAAGCGTATCTCAAGACGCTCGCCCGCCAGTCCGACCGGATGAAGCTGATCGACATCGGCAAGTCGGCGGAGGGGCGCACGATGTGGGTCGCAATCGTCAGTTCGCCCGCCAATCTCGCCAAGCTGGATCGGTACCAGGCCATCGCGCGCACGCTCGCGAAGGCTGACGTGAAGACCGAGCGAGAGGCGCAGGCGCTCGCCGACGAGGGCAAGGCGATCGTGTGGATCGACGCCGGGATGCACGCGAGCGAAACCGTGACGACCCAGGCGCAGATCCATGTCCTCTACCGCATGCTGACGGCTACCGATGCCGAGACGATGCGGATACTCAACGACGATATCGTCCTGTTCGGCCAGGACAATCCGGACGGACTGCAACTGATCGCCGACTGGTACATGCGCAATCCGGTCAAGACCGAGCGCGAGTTCCGCACGATCCCGCGCCTTTATCAAAAATACATCGGCCACGATAATAACCGCGACAGCTTCATGGTCCAGATGCCGGAGACCGAAGCGGTCAACAAGATCCTGTTCCGCGAATGGTTTCCGCAGATCGTGTACAACCAACATCAGACTGGCCCGGCCGGCATGGTCGTGTTCGTGCCGCCGTTCCGAGACCCGTTCAACTACAACTACAATCCGATCGTCATGACAGAGCTGCAGGAAGTCGGCTCGGCGATGCACAGCCGGCTCGTATCCGAGGAGAAGGCGGGATCCGGCATGCGCAGCGCCGCGCCGTATTCAACATGGCACAATGGCATGGAACGCTCGGTCGCGTATTTCCACAATTCGATCGGGCTGCTGACGGAGATCATCGGCGGTCCGACGCCGGAGAAGATCCCGCTCATCGCCGACACGCAACTTGCCCGCAGCGACGAGCCGCTGCCGATCGGACCGCGTGACTGGCATTTGATGGACAGCCTAGAATATCAGTGGTCGCTCGACCGCGCGGTGATGGATTACGCGTCGCGCAATCGTGAGCGGCTGTTGATGAACATCTGGCGGATGGGTTCACAGGCGATCAAGCGCGGCAGCACCGATAGCTGGACGATCACGCCCAAGCGTATCGACGCACTGAAGCAGGCCGGCAAGGATACTAGACCGGACACCGTCAGCACCGATCGTCCGCGGCCTGGTCTGGTCGCGTCGTCGCTTTACACGATGGTGCTGCAAGATCCGGCGAAGCGCGATCCGCGCGGCTATGTGCTGAGCCCGGACCAGCGCGACATGCCGACGACGATCGCGTTTCTCAACGCGCTGATCAAGAACGGCGTCGATGTCGATCGCGCAACCGCGCCGTTCACCGCCGGCGGCAAGCGCTATCCCGCCGGGTCGTACGTCGTGAAGACCGCACAGGCTTACCGTCCGCACGTCGTCGACATGTTCGAGCCGCAGGATCATCCGCACGACGCCGAATATCCGGGTGGCCCGCCAAAGGCGCCTTACGACATCACCGGCTACACGCTGGCCTACCAGATGGGGGTCGGGTTCGACCGAATCCTGGACGGCTTTGACGGACAGTTCCAGCGCGTACCCGATCTCCTGACGGCGGCGTCCGGACGTATCGTCGGCACGGGCAAGGCAGGCTGGCTCGTCGGGCACGAAACGAACAACAGTTTCATCCTCACCAATCGCCTGCTGAAAGCCGGTATCAGGGTCTCGTGGTTCGCCAGCATCACGAAGGCGGGCGGCAAGGCCCTCGCACCAGGCGCGATCTGGATCCCCGCGTCGCAGACCGCGACCACCATTCTTAAGTCGTCGATTGGGCAACTCGGCATCGACGCTTATGCGGTGAACACTGTGCCTAGCGGTGTAGCACTGGCGTTGAAGCCGGTCCGGGTCGGGTTGGTCGATCGCTATGGCGGCGTCATTCCCGCTGGATGGACGCGTTGGCTGTTGGAGCAGTACGAGTTCCCGTTCAAGGTCGTCTATCCACAGGAACTCGACGCAGGTAACCTCAACGCGAAATACGACGTCCTCGTCTTTGCGGATGGCACCATGCCCGCCACGCCGGGGGGCCCCTATCCGAGCGGCAACCGCGCATTGCCGGACGCAAAGAATATACCCGCGGAATACCGTGCCTGGCTGGGCGAGGTCACGCCGGACAAGACGCTGCCGGCGGTCGCCGCGTTCGCGAAAGCCGGCGGCACGGTGTTGACGGTAGGCAGTGCCAATCGACTTGCGACGTTGCTCGATCCCGAGATCCAGCCTGCGCTCGTCACGAAGAAAGCGGATGGATCGCTCGGCGCTTTCGACAAAAAGCAGTTCTACATCCCCGGCGCAGTCCTGTCGGCGAAAGTAGATCCGCGACAGCCGCTCGCGTACGGCATGACGCCGACGGTCGACATCTTTTTCGACGAAAGCCAGCCTTTCGTGCTGACGGGTACGGCGAAACGGGTGGCCTGGTTCGAGGGCCCGACACCGCTGCGTAGCGGCTGGGCGGTCGGCCAGGAAAAGCTGAACGGCTCGGTGGCGATCGTCGATGCCGATCTCGGCCGTGGCAAGCTGTTCGCGATGGGGCCGGAAGTGACGCAGCGCGCTCAGCCCTATGCGACGTTCAAGCTGCTCTTCAACGGGTTGCTCTACGGGCCGGCCATCGCGGCGACCCGCTGAACATACGGGTAATGGTTCAGCCCGCGCGCAGAACCACTACCCCGTCGGTCGTATGCTCCGCCGTGATCGCGAAGCTCGCATGTAGCGCGGTCACGAAGGCATCGCTGTCGTGCACGCCGAACCGCCCCGCGATCGCCAGCGACGCGATGCGGGGATCGCCGATCAGGATCGGCTGGTCGCGGTATCGGTTGAATTCCGCCACCGCCTGATCGAGCGTTTCGTCGTTCAGTTCGATATAGCCATCCTGCCAGGCGACACGTTGGCGGAGCAGCGTCTCGTCGAGATCGGTCGTTGCGACCACATCCGGCCTGATCAACGTCGTCTTGCCGGCACTCACGCGCGTGCTTCGCCCGTCGGCCGCGATTACCGAGACGAGCCCGTGGGTCACGGTGAGTTCGACGACATCGGTCCGTTTGCGGATGTTGAATGCCGTACCGAGCACTTCCACCCGCGCGTTGCCAAGATCGACAATGAAGGGACGGGCTTCATCGCGTGCGATGGTGAAAAGCGCTTCGCCTTCGATGAAATTGACCAGGCGCCTTTTGGATCCGACCGAAACGTCCAATCGCGTATCGGTATTCAGCGCGATCGACGATCCGTCGGTCAGCCTTGCAACGCTCTGTTGCCCCCGTCGCGTTTCGTGCCGGTCGCTACCGGCGAGAAACACTCGACCGAGGCTGACCGCGCCGACGGTCGACGCCGCGAGCAGCGACAGGCCGAGCGAGCGCCGCGACATGATCGTTGGCTTGACCGTTGTGCGCGCCGCCATCGCGGAGGCGGAGGCAGGGGCGGTAGCAGGGGCAGGGGCAGGGGCGAGCACGTCGCGCAAGCGGGCATGCGGGCTCGCCTCCCAAGCCGTTTCAGCCGCAACGAAGGCAACTGCGTGACGCGGATCCGCATCGATCCAGGCTTCCGCCTGCTCGCGCTCGTTGGAGTCGACCTCGCCGCTAAGCCGAACGACCCAATGCGCTGCCTCGTCCGCAATCACTTCGCGTTCCGCTCTCGCTTTGGACGATGAGTCCAACGACATAATCCTCTTGTTCTGCCAGGGCTCGCGTCACGGCTTTCAGCGCCTTGGTCAAATGCTTCTCGATCGTAGAGACGGACAGGCCCATGATGTCCGCTACCTCGGCCAGGGAATTACCCTGGACACGACGCAGGATGAAGGCGCGTTTCGGTTGTGGCGGCAGCGCCTCGATCACGCGCTCCAGTCGCCGGAGTTCATCGCGCGCCGTCAGCATGCCTTCGTACGAGACGCTGCGTTGCAGGTCCTCGATGTCCGCCATCAGGTCGAACGACACGATTACCTCTCGACGTTGCCGATCGATCAGGATGTTGCGGGCGATGCGCGTCATGAATGCGAGGCCATTGCGGATGTCGCGCCAGTTCTCCGCGGCGAAGGTGCGTCCCAACGCCTCAGCCACCACGTCGTCGACTTCATCAACGTCGTTCAGGATCCGGCGAATACGCTGGCGCAAGATCGCCTGGTGCGGATACACCGTTTCCTTGAACCAGGCGAGTTTCTCGTAACGATCGTTCAAACCAGCACCCCCGTGCGACTATGCGATCCTCTCCATCGTTTCGCGCATCAAAGCGTCTCGTAAGGCGACTGTCGAGTCACAAAACTTTAAAACGGTTCCCACAGAGTTGGGGGTTGTGTGAGATTCGTCCGTCTTATCCCCTGAAGGAGCTGACGCTTCTCGACTTCAAGGGGGTTACAATGTTCGACCGGAGCGGACGCGCGAGCTTGATCGCGCAGGCCAGCAGTTTCGTCATCGCAACCGCGATCTTTACCGGCCCGGCGCTGGCACAGGAAACGCGGTTCAACATCCCGGCGCAACCCGTCGGGAGTGCCTTGCAGGAATTCTCCAAACAGTCCGGCTACCGCGTCCTGTTTCCGCCGAAGAGCGTCAGCACGGCAACCTCGCCTGCGATCGTCGGACGGTTCTCAACCGGTACCGTCCTGCATATGCTGCTGAAAGACACGCCGCTGACGATCGCGTCGATCAACGGCAAAGTCGTCGCATTGGCTGTCCGCCAGCCAACCGCGTCCGCTGTTCGCACCAATCTCGTACGAACGGGACAGGCCCCGCGCTTCGTTGCTCAGAATACGGCTCCGCCTGCCCCAGCGACCGTCCAGGTCGAGGCTCAGCCTGAGGATAACACCCCGCCTGACGACATCGTGGTCGTCGGCTCGCAGATCAAAGGCGCGAAGGTCAATGCTGCGCTGCCCGTCACCGTGATCGGCACGGCGGAGATTGAGGCCACCGGCGCCGTGTCGGGCGACGAACTGTTCAGATCGGTGCCGCAGTTTGGCGACGTCACGTTCAACAGCAGCTATATTCCGGGCAGCAGCAATTCGGCGCGCGGCGACGTCGGTTCGGTCAATCTCCGCAATCTGGGGATCGGCAACACCCTGGTGCTGCTCAACGGCCGCCGCGTCGTCACGCATCCGACCAGCCAGGCCAATACGCAGCTGGTGCCGGTTCTCAGCTACAACACCAACGCCATCCCGATAAACGGTCTGGAGCGCCTCGAGGTGCTGCGCGACGGTGCTGCGGCGATCTATGGTGCGGACGCGGTCGCCGGTGTCGTCAACACGGTGCTCAAGACGGACTTCGATGGTGGCGACATGTCGCTGCAATATGGCGGTGGCGAGGGGACCGGCTTCCGCGAATTCAACGCGAACGGCGTGTTCGGCAAGAACTTCGCGGAGGGACGCGCCAACATCACCGTGTTCGCCAGCTACGATCACGGCACCGGGCTCGATACGACCGAACAGTCCTACACCGCCTCGTCCAACCGC
Source organism: Sphingomonas sp. PP-CE-3G-477 (assembly GCF_003050745.1). Lineage (GTDB taxonomy): Bacteria > Pseudomonadota > Alphaproteobacteria > Sphingomonadales > Sphingomonadaceae > Sphingomonas. The sequence continues at coordinate 7,226 of NZ_QAOF01000020.1, forward strand.
ACGGCGCTGTTCGCGGGCACACGCTTCGAGGGGGCGACCTCGCTCGATGCGCGTAGCGCGTCGACCCCCTGGGCGTCCGCGCAGACGCCTGCATCATTTGGCACGGTACGCCGGGGCACGCTGGCGCTGACCAGTGCGTCGGGGCTGTTCCATATCCAGCCGACCACCAACGCCAGCTGCCAGCTAGGTGTCGGTAACGGTCTGTGCATCGACGACGGTGCGATCGCGACCGCAGGCGCCGACCGGAACCTGCGCCAAGATACCGCCGCGGTCGGCACATCGGTCCTGCCGCGGCTGGACCGCGTGAACCTGTTCGCCAGCGGCCATTACGACATCGACGACAGCACGACGATGTTCTTCGAGGGCGGCTATTACCTCGGTAAGACGCATGCGGAACAGAGTCCGATCGCGACGCTCACGTCGATCCCGATCACCATTCCGACTAGCAACTACTGGAACCCGTTCGGCGCCGCGGTCTTTGCGAACGGCACAGTGAATCCAAACCGCGTCGCGGGCACCAATGTCCCCGCCGCGGGATTGCCCGTCACGTTACGCAGCTACGCCTTCACCGATTTCGGCAACATCAATGTCGATGTGAAGAACCAGCAGTTCCGCGGCCTGCTCGGCTTCCGCGGAGAGCATAATGGCTGGAACTGGGAATCGGCGATGAGCTATTCCGAGGCGACGGTCCGCGACGTCAGCGACAATATCTCGCTGACCGCACTTGCCGCCTCGCTCGCCAAGTCGACGCCCGATGCGTATAATTTCTTCAATGGCGGCACCCTCGACAACCCGTCGCTCGGCGACGCCACGCCGAACAGCGCAGCGGTCATTGACGGTCTGCGCCAGAAGCTCGTGCGCTATACCAAGTCTACGCTCGGCACGTTCGATTTCCGCCTGTCGCGACGCGATCTCGTGTCGCTGCCCGGCGGCAACGTGGGTTTCGCGGCAGGTATCGAGGCCCGCCGCGAAACGCAGCTCGACGACCGCGACGCGCGGATCGACGGGACGATCACCTATACCGATCCGCTGACCCGGGCGACCTACGGCGACTTCGTCAATTCCAGCGTCAATCCGGATACCCAGGGGCACCGCGAGGTGTTCGCCGCCTATGGCGAACTCGCGATCCCGGCGGTCTCGCCTGAAATGGGCGTACCCCTGATCCGCAACCTGGAATTCCAGGTCGCTGGTCGCTTCGAGCGCTACAGCGACTTCGGGGATATCGCGGTGCCCAAGGTCGCCGGCGCCTGGGACCTGTTCAAGGGCGTTCGCGTGCGTGGCTCGTGGGCAAAGTCGTTCCGCGCGCCGAACCTCGAACAGACCAACGCGGCGCTCGTCACGCGCAGCAACACCCGCACCGACTATTCCTTCTGCGAAGCCGATTTGCGTGCGGCGCGCATCACCAGCTTTGCCAATTGCGCCCGCTCGCAGCTTACGACCGCGCAACGCGCGGGCAATCCCGACCTCAATCCGGAACGCGCCAACACGATCTCGTTCGGCACCGTACTCGAGCCGCCGCTGCCGACAGGCTTTGGCAACCTGACGCTCACCGGTGATTATTGGCAGGTCAAGCAGACCGGGCTGGTCGGCATCTTCGGCGAAGGCAACGCGCTGATTCTCGACTACCTGCTGCGGCAGAACGGGCAAACCAATCCGAACGTCGTACGTGCGGCGGTGACGAGCGACGATATCGCGGCCTTCGCAGGCACCGGGCTGACACCGGCGGGGCAGGTGCTGTTCGTCAAGGATCAGTATGTGAACCTGTTGCCGCAGACCGTGCGCGGGCTCGACCTGAACCTGATCTACCGTACGCCGGAGACCAGCGTCGGTCGCTTCAACCTGTCAGTCAACGTCGCGCACCTGTTGAAGTTCTACCAGGATCCTTCGCCCGGCATCGCCGAACTGCTGGCGGCGCGTGACGCGGGGACGATCAATGCAGGCACGACGATCACCGGCGGCGGCGATCTCAAGCGCCAGAACGGGCGTCCGGCCTGGAAATGGTCGGGCTCGCTCACCTGGTCGTTGGGCAATGTCACGGTCGGCGGCTTCACCTCCTATATCGGCAGCGTCGAGGATACCGGCCTGATCGATTCCGCAGGCGCCCCGTGGGTGGTCGACGACCAGATCACCGGCAACCTGTATGTCGATTACCGGTTCTCCAAAGGTGCGCTCGACGGGACGAGCGTAAGGGTCGGAGTACGGAACCTCACCGACGAGAAACCATCGCTGTCGTCGGATGGCTATCTGGGGACGCTGTACACTCCGGTAGCGCGCTACTGGTACGCCAACATCCGGCACAAGTTCTGATGCGGATCCCGCGCATCCTGGCCATCGCGACGTGCGCCCTGCTGGCCACACCTAGCGCGGCGAACGCTCAGGCGACCACGCTGTTCGGCATCGTGGCGGATGCGGGCGGGCAGAAGCAGTCGATCCATCTGTCCGCGGCAGGCGCGGACGGGGTGCTCGGGAGGTATCTCTACACGCCGTCGATCGCTGCGGGGCTGGGTGCGGCGAATGTCGGCGTCGACCGCGCGTGGCTCGGCCAGACGCAGATCATCGTCTTTCGTCGCATCGGCAAGAAGGTCATTGCAGAGTTCGAGAACAGCCGCTTCCTTGCGCTCGACGCCAGCCGCGGCGAGACCGATGCGGTCCGGACCTCGTTCGCATCTTCGACCATCTGGTCGGGCGACGTGGTCGATGAAGCGGGCGGCGGCGTGACGATCGACATCAGCGGGTTCCTGATGCGCGACGCGCTCGACATCGCCGGCCGCCTGAAGCGCGCCAAGGCCGGCACGTACAAGCTCATGCCGACGCTTGGCTATCTCGACGCGCGCCAGGCTCAGGCCTTTCCCGACAATGTCGAACTCCAGACCGTGCAGACCTTCGCATCAGACGAGCCGGGGCCGGCGATTCGACGTGCGCTGCCCGACGCGCGCAGCCTGACGGTCGCGGTCCATCACAGCTTCGTGCGGCTCCCGGACGACGGATTCGGCACGCGCGACCATGACCCCCGCACCGGCACCTCAGTGCAGGTGATCCGCAACAATTACGCTGCTGCGCTCGACCAGCCGATCGTCTCGCGCCTCGTCCGCCGCTTCCGCCTCGAGAAGGTCGAACCGGACGCCGTCCGCTCGCGCGTGCGCAAGCCGATCGTGTTCTATGTCGACCGCGCCGCACCCGAGGCGATCCGCACCGCATTGATGGACGGCGCGCGCTGGTGGACGCAGGCGTTCGACGACGCGGGCTACATCGATGCCTTCCGCGTAGAGCTCCTGCCTGAAAACGCCAATCCGGCGGACGTTCGCTATAACGTTATCGCCTGGGTCCACCGGGAGACACGCGCGTGGTCGACGGGGGCTACGATCGTCGATCCAAGGACCGGTGAAATCATACGTGGGGTCGTCCAGCTCGGGTCGCTTCGCGCCTGGCAGGACAAGTTGATCTTCGAGAGCCTCGTCGGAACCGGACGGGAGAACAGCGGTGCCCAGGACGATCCGCTCGTCCTGGTCCGTGCACGGTTGCGGCAATTGGCGGTGCACGAAGTGGGGCACGCGCTGGGCCTGTCGCACAATTTTGCGGGCAGCAGTTTTGCGGACCGTGCATCGGTGATGGACTATCCTGCGCCGCTGATCCGGGTCCGGGGCAAGCAACTCGACTTCACGAACGCCTATGCGACGGGCGTCGGCGCGTGGGACCGGTTCGCGATCAAGTGGTTGTACGGCACCACGCCAAAGGGTTCCGACGAAAAGGCGGTGCTCGATGGCTGGACCCGCGCGGTGCAGGCCAAGGGCTATCGTTTCGTCGCCGACGGTGACACGCGTGGGCCGGGCGACGCGCAGCCCTGGGGCAATATGTGGGACAATGGCCCGGATGCGATCGCTGAGCTGGCGAACGTGCTCGCGGTCCGGCGGATCGCGATCGACCGCTTCGGGCTTGCCAACCTTCCCAATGGCGCGCCCGCGGCGGATTTGCGACGGATGATCGTGCCGCTCTATCTGTTCCATCGCTACCAGGTGACGGCGGTGTCGAAACTGATCGGCGGCGTCGACTATAGCTATGCGGTCAAGGGTGACGGGCATGAGACAGCGCCGGTCGTTGACGCGCGCCGGCAACGTGAGGCCCTCGACGCTCTGGTCGGCACGCTCGACCCCGGCCTGCTGGATCTTCCCGACGATCTATTGCGGGTGATGTCGTCGATCCAGTCGGGTACGCCCGATCCGCAATACGATATCGAGCTGTTCCCGTCGGATACCGCCGCACCGTTCGATCTGCCCAGCGCGGCCGAGGTCGCTGCCGACGTCACGTTCGAGGCGCTGCTCGATCCCGAACGGCTGAATAGGCTCGTTGAGCAGGCCCGCGTCGACCCCGGTCAACTGACGCTGCCAGAACTGTTCGACCGTATCTCGACCACGCTCGTCGCCACCACGGGCACATCCAGGCGGGCCGAACTCCGCCGCCGGATACGCGCCCGCTATGGCGTGCGGCTGGCGAGCATCATGCAGGACAAGCGGATGTCATCGACTGCGCTGGCGGCGGCACGCGGCGCCGCGAGCCGGTTTGGCAAGCAGCTGAAGACCTGCACCGGCGATGCGCTTGAAACAGATAGCTGCGCTTATCTGGTCGGCATGCTCACCACCACGCCCGAGCGACTGTCGGCGCTTGCCGAACCGATCGCGACGCCCCCCGAGATCCCGCCAGGTGCACCGATCGGCAGCGACGAAGACGACTGGTTCGCGCTCTCTCCCATATCAGCCGTTACGAAGGATATCGCCCCATGACCGATCCTAAGGTCCGCATCGGTCTGCTGCTCGCCAGCGCCGCTCTGCTCGCATCGCCTGTCGTCGCCGCACCCAACAGCGAGGTCGTTGCTATCGTCGGGGCGATGGTTTTCGACGGGACGGGCGCCGCGCCGCGCGCTGCGACGGTGATCATCGAGAACGGCCGCATTCGTCAGGTCGGTGCAGGTGTGGAAGCTCCAGGCGGAGCGAAGGTCATCGACGCTCGCGGAAAGGCACTGCTGCCGGGCTTCTTCGATCTCCACACGCATTGGACGCCCGCCGGCAATCCGGCGACGACGCCGCAGATCGCCACCGCCTATGTCGCCGCCGGCGTCACCACCGTGAACGACTTCCACGAACAGCCGGAGTCCTACGCGCCACGACGCGCGTGGCTGTCGACGCTGGTCGCGCCGCATGTCAACTTCGCCGCGCGGATCAGCACGCCGGGCGGCCACGGCGCGGATTGGGGCGACCAATCCACGACGATCTGGATCAACACGCCCGAGGCAGCGCGCGCTGCGATCGCGAAGCTGAAGCCGTATGAGCCTGACCTGATCAAGGCATTCACCGACGGCTGGCGCTATGGACTTGCACCAGACAATACCAGCATGGACGAATGGACGCTGCGCGCACTGACCGAAGCGGCGCACAAGGAAGGGCTAGAAGTCCTGACGCACACGGTGACTGTCGACCGCGGCGCGATCGCCGCGCGCGCGGGCGTCGATTCCCTGGCGCATGGTCTTCAGGACCGCGAACTGGATCCCAAGGCGCTCGCCGACATCGTCACCTCCAAAATGGCGATGGCACCTACGCTTGCCGTCTATGAGCCCAACAAACCTGGCAACCCGCCGCTCGATCGTACCGATCCGAAGGTAGCCCCGCGCTTCGTCAAGTTCGGCTACGCGCTGCATAACGTGAAGACGATGTACGACGCCGGCGTTCGTGTCGGTCTTGGTACCGATGCCGGAATGCCGGGCACGCTGCACGGCCGATCGACGCTGCGCGAGATGGAATTGCTGGTCGAGGCTGGGCTTACCCCCTCCCAAGCGCTCGTCGCCGCCACCTCATCGAGTGCCAGGATCATGCATCAGGACGGCGATCGCGGCACGATCGCGGTTGGCCAGAGGGCGGACCTCGTCCTGATCGACGGCAAACCCTGGGACAGGATCGCCGACGTTTACAAGGTGTCGCAGGTGCTGATCGACGGCAATCTGGTCTACGGCACCGGCGCTCCTACGCTGCCCGCGGCAAACGCGCGAACACAGCTGGAATCGGCGAAGATAGGCAATCTGGTCGACGATTTCGAACGCGTCGACCAGCGCTCGTCGCTCGACACGCTACGGCTTGAAACGCCCGACGGGGGCATGGACCGCACCCTGGAAATATCTCAGGTCGTCCCGCGCGATGGCGGGGGCCACGCGCTATCCGTATCGGCCAAGCTGAGCATCAAGGATGACCCCTATGCGGGCATCGCGATACCGCTGACGCGCGGATCCGTGCAGGGTGTCGATCTGCGCGGATACAAGGGTGTCCGCGTCGATATCCGCGGCGACGGCGCCTATGCCCTGAAGCTCAACGGGTTCGGTGGCAGTTGGGCGGCGCCCGTGTCGGCCTCGCAAGACTGGAGGGCCGTGGACGTACCGTTCAGCGCGCTGAAGCCTGTCGTGATGGGTAAGCGCGCAGGGACGCCGTGGTCCGCGGATGGCTTGGTGCAGGTCGAACTGGGCGCAACCCGCGACCCCGGCGAGCGGATCTGGATGCAGATCGACAATGTCCGGTTCTATTAGGCAAGGGCCGCACTCGCCCACGATTATGGGAGCGACCGTATGTTCCGCCCCCTGAGCCCGTAGGGCGTACGGCTCTGCCTGTCGGTCGACCTTTGATCTTTGTCTCCAGCGAGGATTTTGCCATGTTCAAGCTTGCCAACGGAGGGCCGTCCACACTTGGGTCGAAGGCGACGAGCGTGACACCCTGGCCATGAAGCCGACAGCTGGATATCCCGTAAACACAGGGGGAGGGTACACTGGGCTTCGCGTCCAACGTGGATTAGGATGAGCAATCATGCGCCGCGACCTTGATCATCTGCCGTCTGCAAAACAGCGCGAGATCGAGCGCGTCCTGCAGATCCTGTTCGAGGAGTTCGAGGCCGCCAATGGTGTTGCCACGGGCCCTCGCAAGCGCGCGCGGATCCTCAAGGTCATCCTTTACGGATCCTATGCGCGGGGCGGCTGGATCGACGAACCACACACCGCGAAAGGCTATCAGTCCGACTTCGATCTGCTGATCATCGTGAGCCAGAAAGAGGTCACCGACCGCGCTACCTATTGGTACAAGGCGGAAGAACGACTGAACCGCGAACGGGCGATTACCAGGACGTTGCAGACGCCGGTCAATTTCATCGTCCATTCCCTACAGCAGGTGAATGACGGTCTTGCTCATGGGCGTTACTTCTTCATGGACATCGCCAAGGACGGGATTGCGCTGTACGAAGCAGACGAAATCGAGCTGCATCAATCAAAGCCAAAGACGCCCGAGCAGGCGTACCTGATGGCGAGAGAGTATTTCGAGGAATGGTTGCCCAACGGCCAGCAGTTTCTTGAAACGGCTAACTTCGCGGCAGGCAAGAAGTGGACGAAGAAATCAGCTTTCTTGATGCATCAGTCTGCCGAAAGCCTCTACCACTGCGTACTGCTTGTTTTGACCTTTTACACGCCGCATAACCACAACCTCGGCTTTTTGCGCGCACAGGCCGAGCGGTTGGATCCCCGCCTTCAACACATCTGGCCGATGAACAATCGGCGCGAGCGCGCGATGTTCGAGAAGTTGAAGGATGCCTATGTGAAAGCGCGGTATTCAAAGCATTACCGGATCAGCGCAGAGGAACTTACCTGGCTTGGCGCACGTGTTGAAGACCTGGGCCGGACTGTTCACGAAGTGTGTTCGGAGCGTTTGGCCGCGCTACAGTCCCGGCGCCTCGGCGCTGCTTAGTAGAGTACGTCACCCAGCCAAAAATGCGTGTGACCAGCCCCGTCTACGCTCTCACACTTGAGCTTATACCGCCAGAATGGATGGGAGCCAAAATGTCCGCACACAGAGCAGGCTTATCGCGCTAGCTGCTTTCGCATCAGGAGCCTCGCAATCGAGGCCTCCAGTTCCTGCCGGCTCCAGGATCGTCGTCCACCTAGGACGACGGGGTTTGGCAAAGTTCCTCGGTAGACCTCACGGATGAATGCCGATTCCGAAAGGTCCAGGTAGGCAGTTGCCGTCCCTTGCCGCATCAGCTCCGGCCAGTCCGGAAAGCGCAGAGCTATGTCCTGATCCGACGGCGCGTCGTCAGTCGGGATTACCAGGCCGACGACACCAGCAATCCTGGCGGCAGCTTCCGCTCCCTCTTCATTCGGAACGAGCAGGGGAAGCTTCTTTTCGCCCACTCTTCGTGCCGGCGGCGGCGGCGGTGTCCAGGCTTCCCGCTCCTCGGGCTGGCGCGTGCTGATCCATGCCTCGACCTCGCTTTCCAGCCAGACTGACGTTCTGGCTCCAAGCGAGAGAGACGGCGGGAAGGTGCCGTCTTTCATCATCCTGTAGATGGTGCTGTGGCTAAGCCCGATCCGCTGCCGGATTTCCTTCAAGCGGAGAAATCGATCTTTAGGCTCCACACGCATATTCTAGTCCGCTTTGTTCAGGCCGACGAGCGGCATCGATAGGCCTGCGTCATCTCAGTCCGCCTCCATCTCGAAAGCGCGTTTTCCGCGTCTTTTCCACAGGGCCAGTATGCCGCAGGTATCGTCGCCGCGCGCCCTGGCCGCTATCTCCAGAAGCGCACCGTAGATCGTGGCGCGATCATCCTCGGTGAGGTCGACCAAGCCCGCTTTTTGAACAAGACCGCCGAGCTCGATCAGGTGGCGGGTGCGTTCGCGCCGTTGCACAACCCAGCCTCGCATATCAGTCCGACGCCGCGTTGCTTCCAGGCGGAGGATCGCCACCCGGTTGTAGCGCTCGGCCGAGGTCGTCGCCGCCAGATTTTTCACCAGAGCCCTGGCTGCCGCCCGACTTGCGCCCGCGTCGTTGAAAGAAGGCGGCGCCTTTGCCGCGCCATGCCTCCCTTTGTTCGGGATTTGTTGTGTTCGCCGCAGCAAGTAGAACACCGGCGAGCGTCTCTACATCGAGCGCATGTGCACCTGTTGCGATAACCAGCTCACCAAGCTGTTGAATCTTCTTCGCTTTGATGTTTCGTGCGCGATCATTCAGCGCTTTTAGCTCAGCGTCGTAGTCCCGGACTTTACGCATCGTGTCTGTCCATAATGGTTCATCACGTATTGCGAGTATGTCATCTGTGGGTTAGTCTATCAAGTCATGAGCGGCCGAACGAAGTAGGTCGTGAGTGCGCCCTTATACGTCGGGACCGACGTGGCACTGCAGAAACAGGTGAGACCCGTCATGGCGATCTACCATTTCTCGGCCAAGATCATCAGCCGTGCGAACG
>NZ_QAOF01000021.1 GCF_003050745.1 Sphingomonas sp. PP-CE-3G-477
GACGCGATCTTGGACCGCCTCCTTCACAACGCTCACCGCGTCGAACTCGAAGGGGACAGCCTGCGGCGCACCAAAGCGTCCATCGGCGATTGACCATGCCTCGTGAAAATGACACCCAACCCATGTCGACCGAGTGACCGCAACTGATCGCGATCAAATCGGAACGCTGCGCGCCATCAAATCGGAATGGCTGCGCGCGATCGTCGGAATCCGCACGCAAGGGATGGCAGGAGGTGAACTGCTTCACCGAACCGGCGGAGTCGGCGGCAACGCTGCACCGTCCGGGTATGAGAGCGCTGCTTGCGGCGGTGGACGTCGGCGGCATCGACGTCGTCTTTGCCGATGCCATGGACCGGATATCGCGTAGCCAAGCCGGCATCGCGACGTTGTATGAGCGCCTTCGATTCCGCGGCATTATTCTCGCAACGCGCAAGGAAGGCGAAGTGACGCCTCTGCACATCGGGATGATGGGCACCATCAACGCCGAGCAATTGAGCGCCACCAGCGAAAAGACGCGCGATGCGCTAGTCCGCCGCCATGCGATGGGCAAGAATCCTGGCGGCTCGGCCTATGGCTATGAGAAGCGTATCGAGCACGACGGCAATGGCGAACGCATCCGCGGCTTGCAGCAGATCGTGCCGGCCGAAGCAGCCGTGGTTGTGCGCATCTTCGAAAGCTATGCGGCAGGCCTATCGCCCATGGCCATCACGCGACAGCTTAATGCTGAGAGCGTACCATCCCCGCGTAGCGGCAGAACCACCAGACATCCTCTCGGGAAAGCTGCGGCCTGGACGCCGAACACGCTGACCGGCAATGCCGCGCGCGGAACCGGGATCCTCAACAATCCGTTGTATATGGGCCTGCGACCGTATGCCAAGCAGACCTATCGCAAGAACCCGGACACGGGAAAGCGTCATGCGTTCATCAATTCGGAGGAGAAGCGGGCCGATGTCGTCGAGGCACCGGACCTGCGGATCGTCAGCGTGGCGCTGTGGGAGAAAGTAAAAGCGCAGCAGACAAAGCTGGCGCGAGGTCCGTTGTCGCAGACAGCGGCTCCCGCCCTGCCCTTCTATTCCCAGCAGCGCCCCCGGTATCTGCTGACAGGCAAAATGACCTGCGGATCCTGCGGCGCCAGCTATGCTAAATCCGGTAAGAGCCGATTCGGGTGTCAGGGCGCTGCCAAGAAGGGTCCGACCTGGTGTGATAATCGTGTGACGATCCGCCAGGACGAACTCGACGCGCGTGTCCTAACGGGGTTGTCGACCGAGATGCTGCGCAACGATGTCGTGGCGGCCTTCCTGGCAGAGTATGAGACGGAAACCCGGCGTCTGGCGACCGAGACGGTCAGCACCCGCCCGGAGCGTGAGGTCGAGCTGGCAAACCTCGACCGGCAAATCAGCCTCGCCAAGGCGGCCATCCTGAAGGGTGTCGACGCAGCGATGTTCGTCGAGGACATGAAGGTCTGGAACGAGCGTCACAAGGTCCTGCTTGCCGAACAGGACGCCGCGCAGACAGCATCCACAGAATCCCAGTTACTGCACTTCGACCTTGGTCGCCTTTATCGCGAGAAGGTCGGTCACCTCACTGCGGCGTTCCTGGACGATGCGCTGAAGGCGCAGGCGTTCGAACGGTTGCGCGCGCTTATCGACGCGGTGGTTCTAACGCCAGAAGAAGGCGGTCTCGCCATCGACCTGCGCGGAGAGCTTGCGTCGATGCTGTCGCTATGTGCTGGAGCAGAAACGCAAAAAGCCTCCGCGGGGGTTTCCGAGGAGGCGTTGCAAATCAAGATGGTTGCGGGGACAGGATTTGAACCTGTGACCTTCAGGTTATGAGTACGTGGCGCTGATGTATAACCCTTTGTAAGAGAGGCTTTAGTTATTTTTTACCTCGAACATGTGCTAGTTCGTGTGCTAAATTAGCCTCCGCAGCTCTGGTCTCGCCGCGTCATTGATCGGCACGGCCGAACGGCTCGTCTCTCGTGCCGCGCTGCAATCTAAGCGCTCGCCCGGACTATTACTGATGTCGTAGTTCAAGGGCGAGGCAACCGAGCAGTAGGTTCTAGGCCAAGGGGCGACAGAAATTGCAGCCCCCGCTTCGCTCACCGACCCTTCCCCGAGCCTCCCACTTGCCTTACCGCGTGCCTCATCGATCGCCGACCGTACCACGCAGCAGGACTGGACCCGCCTTAGCAGATTGTTTTCGAGCGTCCCGTCAAGGAGGTCGGCGATGGTGCCGGTCGGGGCAGCTTAGATTTTCGCTGGGACTTGATCTGTCATTCAGGGTCTACACCTCGAAGTGAAGTGTCCGGTTTCGCTGTTACCAACCCTGTTCAAACAGGTTTTGTGTCGCATACCGTCTGCTCGTTCAGGGTATACCCGGATTGACGCGGAGCGTAATGACCTCCCGCCCTTTTTGTCGGTGACGGAAAAATCTCTGGATTTTGGTTTCCGTACACTCGGACAAAGCGATAGGGTTTTTCGCCTGTGCCACACATAGATTCGGGCGCCCCCGGTCGCCGGATCTGATGGCTGACGACAATCATGTGGTTTCGAACAGGTGGGGTGATGATCAAGAACGTCGATCGATGGGGAGCGAAACCGTCGCCCTTCCGACCATTCATCATGCAACCAGCTACGTATTTAGCTTATATCTTAGCACTTACTCCCAATCTAAGTCGACGATCGGCCGGTATTGGAGAGCCGTAAGCACCACGAGCCTGTGTCAAGTTTTCTCCTGCCACATGGATCGACACCCTTGGTGTTAGCATCCGGGCAATTTTAGTGTCGACTGTAATGGCTGCCGGTACGCGTATCATCGCCAACTCTGTCGACGGAAGAAAACTGCTTTGGCGACTGGCGCTTGTGAGATGCGCCAATGTGGTCGCTGACCATCCACCTGCGGCATAATCGAGGCTCAGATTGGCCCGATGCTGCGGTGTGGCCGCCTTAGGAAAGAGAGCATAAAAGGTGGTATTACGGTTGGCCGGGATGTTCTCATCCACCCGGGTCACATTGTAGTTAAATGACCAACCGAAGTTGGTCGCGATCTTACCGGACGCTGACAGCTCAACGCCGTAGCTTTCAAAATTTCCCACGTTGGCAAACCGAGTGACGGCGATCGGTTCCGGTGTCAGCACTACCGTTACATCAACAGACCCCCCTGGCGAGGCGATCAACTTGTCGGTCCGGGTATAAAAGAGGGATGCATCAAACCTTAGGCCTGACGCCAAGCTATGCGAATAGCTCGTCTCTGCACTCCAGACGGTGACTGGAGCAAGACGGGGATCGCCAGTTAGATATACCGGGATCGGAACTTCAGGCGCCGGAACGGTCACGCGTAGGCCAAAGCCGATCAGCGATGGCAACTGCAGGCCACGTCCGCCGTTAACCCGGAACCGGCCATTTTCGCTGACCTGGATGGTTGCAGCGGCGTTGAAGCTGACCGGCGTAATCGTGCGGTTATAGGCTGAGGCAGGATCAATCTGAGGTGCTGCCGGCGCCCCCCCCTGACCCAACCAAAGATGATCGAGCCGCAAAGCGCCCGTCAGCGAAAGGCGGGCAAGCGGACGAATGTCGATCATTCCGCTGACCGCTGCAACCTGATAACCAATGCGATGTGAAAACAGACTGTCGGAGCCGAGCTGGTTGTTGCGGTATTCGGTACCAATTCGAAGGGTGTCTGCCGCGCTTATTCTAACGAGCGCCGACGCGGACATCACGGTGATGCGGTTGCTCGTACGAAGATCGGCAACGCTGCTGTAGGGGTCAGAAATGGGCGTGGTAATCCCATAGTCCGCCTGCAACCAATTAGTGTAGACGCGGCCAGAGAGATTGCCCCAGTTGGTGTCGTGGTTCACCTGTAGTCCGGCGGTCTGATTGCGGAACCGTTGCTCGGTCAGAATCTGGCTCGGCAAGAATTCCAGTTGCCGGTTGCCGGTCAGCCCACCATTAAGTTCGATGGAGGTTGAGGCGCCAGCCTGAATTGCCAGCGTCGCGCTCACCTGATCGGCATAGATGCCCAATGTACGTGGCGGCTGGTAAAGTGCGCCTGGGATCGCGCGCTCGTCTTCCTTTTGATGTCCGCCAGTTACCTTCAAGCCGATAGATGGGCTAACAGGTATGGTGAACGATCCGCCAATGCGTGCATAACTATGGGTACCAAGTTCTGCAGTTGCACCAAGATGCGGATCTGAACCAGCGTTAGTGGTGATGATGTTGACGACTCCACTGGCGGCATTGAAGCCAAACAGCGCAGTAGCAGGACCTCGGACCAACTCGATCTGCTGGATGTCATCGAGCTGCACACCAAGTAGGTTCCAGTTTGTCATGCCGTAATGATCAAGATAGACCTGTCGCCCGTCGACTAGAACAAGTAGCCTGGCGTTATAGGTCTGGACACCGCCGCGAACGGCAACGTCACTCTGGCCCGCGGTCCAGCGATTGACATCAATTCCGGCATAAGCCTTCAAGAGATCCGGTACACTGCGGGCTGGTGACCGCTCGATCTCGTCATGCGTAATAATAGTAATTGAGGCGGGAGCTTCAGACGCTCGCTGAGGCTTGCCAGTCACGCTGGTCGTAATCGGCTCACCGAAGGCGTCACCCAACGCAGCATAGTCGACGATCTGTGCATCGAGCCCGGTGGGTACAATCGCACCGATTGCGGTGGCGACCACAAGGGTAAGAAGGCGCCCCATGATCAGATTTCCTTGACGAGCATGAGGAAAGCGGACCCAAACCTGATACCGCTTCGACGCGCCGCAGCCTTATTCACGATGATCTGTGTTTTGCTCGCTCCGCTGATGCCCACAATGCATTTTCCCGCCACGACGCAGCCAGCGTCGGCGGTGATTGTCAAAATAGATTGCGCGCTGGCAGCTGCGGCCACTTCGTCCTGGTGCGCGCGTAGACCCGTGGTAACGAACGCAGCCTTCGTGCCAGTCAGCTGGCCTAGGTTACTCACTGCCACCCGCCGCGTGCGGAGCGTCGCACGGCCCAGCGTGAAGCCACCAGTCAACATGCGCTCCATGTCAGACGCCTCCGCCTCCGAGGCAGCGTTGCCGGGCTGATAAACAATGCCGACCGGTACCAGTCCGACAGGCGATGGTTGAACGAATGATATGATACGGGCGGCAACGGGGACGTTGAGAACAGCCGACGGGGCCGTCGCCGCTGGCCAAATCATGCTAGTGACGAGGGCTGGCCCCGCGAGGAAAGATAGATGTTTCACACGTATCCCGATCGTTTGTCCCGCCGGATAGCAACGGGATGTGTGCCAGTGGTTAATACCCGCCGGGAATGTGGCGGCGGATCGAATGAACCGTTCTGGCCTGTGGCTATGTCTTTTCGAAACCTATGGACGGCACCTGTTTTTGCTCAGGCGGCCACCTGACAGGCTGTGCTGAACAATCGGACAGTTTCAGTGAATGATGCCGGTTTGCCGAATAAGTAACCCTGCCCCTGGGTACATCCCTTTAGTGAGAGCATCGCTGCTACCGCCGCGTCCTCGATACCCTCGGCCGTAACCTTCATGCCGAAGCTGAGCGCCAGCGAGATGATCGCATCGACAATCTTCTCGCTCTCGACGCTGTCAGTGAGCGATGTGACGAAACTTTGGTCGATTTTGATCTTGTCGAACCGGAGGCGTCGCAGGTTGGATAGGCTGGAATACCCAGTACCGAAATCATCCAGTGCCACGGATATCCCGCTTTGGCGGAAGGTTGCCAGCACACGTTCGGCCGCGACGATGTCATCCATCACCGCATCCTCGGTAATCTCGATCTCAAAACGCGATGGCGAGACGCCTTCAGCGAGGATGATGGCGATCAGTGCCTCGGCCAGTCCCGGTTCTTCGAACTGGGTCGGCGAAATGTTCAAAGCCAAACGCAAGTGAGCGGGGATCTGGCGCGCATCAATACACGCCTGTCGCAGGATCGAATTGGTCATCGCCGTTATCTGGCCAGTGCTATCGGCAAGTCTGATAAAGGCGTCAGGCGCTAGTAGCCCGAGACGAGGATGATGCCAGCGCGCCAGAATCTCAAAGCCGCATAGCCCCCCATCTGAGAAACGGACGATTGGCTGATAGAACGGCTTTACTTCGCTGCGGCCAATACCATCGCGCAATTCCTGCTCCATGCGTCGGCGCTCGAACCGCTCGGCTTCCATTGAAGGGGAAAATAGGCAGACGCCGCCCTTGCTGCCCCGCTTGGCTTCATACATCGCGATGTCTGCGGCATGCAGTAGCTCGCTCCCAGCGACCCCATCATTCGGGAAGCGGGAGACCCCGATGCTGGCACCGACCGTAATCGTGTTACTGCGCCAGGCGAGCGGTTGATGAAGCACGTGACTAGCTTGGTAGGCCAACGCCATGGCATCGCCTGTGCTCCCTTCGTCTGGCACGATTATAGCAAACTCGTCCCCGCCCAGGCGCGCAATAGTGGCATAATCCCCACAGACGCTATGCAGTCGGTGTGCAACCGTCATGAGCACCGTGTCGCCGGCAGCGTGTCCATGCATGTCATTGGCATCTTTGAAGCCATCGAGATCAAGCAGCACCACTGATAATCCTCTGCCAGCGGTCATGGCAGCGTCAATGGCAATCTCAAGCGCGTTACCGAACTCTCGTCGGTTAACGAGACCTGTCAGCGCGTCAGTGCGTGCGAGCTTCAGCGCCTCCTGCTCGGCGATACCGCGGCGCGTGATCTCCGCTGTCAGTTGGACACCACGTTCGGCTGCCAATGCGAGCCAAGCATAGGATAGGCCGGCGACGATCAGCACCGCAGCCGTAACTAATGCGACAAGCCATCGCGTCCGCCACGCAGCATCCTCGGCATGACGGTGCGCATCGGCAATGCCGGAGGCTGCGATTGCCTTGACCTCGGCCAGCACACGGTCTGCATTGGCACGAAACGGGCGCAGCATGGCAACGCTAGTGGAGAAGTCGACTTCCAGCATCGACGACACCACTCCAACCGCTTCATCATATTTGCCGAGCTCTGCAACGACCCGGGTAGCACGAGTGATGTCCCAAGGGTCGAGCGCCTCCCGCTGCCTGGCCAGATCGGCGCTGATCTGACTGATCCTATGGCGGATATTGATCAGGCGTCGGGTGCTGTCAGCGGCGCGGCCGTTAGCCGACGCATCAACCAGCAGGCGGTACAGGTTGCCATCTTCGTGGTCGAAGCGCGCGGCAAGCTCGCTCAATGAGACTGCCGTCTGCATGTCATGGTCAACGATGAGGCTGTTGGCATGTTGAACGTAGATGAGCGTGCCAAGGCAAAGTGTCACTGCCAGCACGAGCAATATGATCACGGCCTTGGGGCCAGCTATATACTGCGGTAGCCGCGACTTTCGTTCGATCTCGGAAACAGCGTTAAGGCTGGTCAACCCATCATCTGGTTGAACAAGGTCAGCAAAGCATTGAGCGCGAGCTTCTGAACATGCAAATTGCGGCCCCGGACCTATCTCGTTTTGCGCGAGACGCGAGGCACGGCGACCGATGCGAAAGGCGGCGCCTCGGATGGTTCGTCGTTCCAGCATGTTCAGCGCCTATGCCGCTGACAAGACTAACAAATCCTTTTGCGATCAAAAAAGATTTGCAATCCGCCCAAGCTTGATACCTCACGCGCAGGATCGGCGGTATGTCATCTCGAATCTACCGAGGAAACTATCAGCGCGAGCTAATCCCGCCGTCGCAAAAATGGGCGCATACCAGAGTGCCTCGTGAGCAACCATTCCGGTCATACAAAGCCGGGCCGGCGTGGCCAGTAGTGAAGCCGGACCAACCGGTCCGCCACGATCGAGATGCAAAGCGGAGAAGTACGTTACTGTGCCACTAAACGTCCGATGCGGCGCGTTGCTAGCAGGCCCGACATCAAGTGGGCGGTGAGTAGGATCTGCATATCGAACCATTTGTGATCACCGCATTTTCCGGTCCTTCCATGCACCAATCTTAAATATGTGGCCTCGGGTAAACTAAGATTGCCAGCAACCAATCAAATACCTAGATGCGCCTCCAGAAATGGAGCCCTGCTATGTCTGACACTACCCTCGATCTGAACCCCGTTGAGCTCGCCACGGAATTGACCATCGCGTGGTTAGCAAACCCCAACACGCGTACCAATGCTGACGACGTTCCGGCCTTCCTGAACAAAATGTACGAAACTGTTTCGGTACTGGTCGGCGGAAACGCTACGGCTGCTGAACCCGAGGCACCTGCTCAAGAATACACCCCGGCCGTGACGGCGCGTAAGTCGCTTGCCAGCCCCGATCACATCATCAGCATGATCGATGGCAAGCCGTACAAGACGCTGCGCCGCCACCTTGCGACTAACGGCATGACGCCAGTGGAGTATCGTGAGCGTTATGGCCTGAAGGCTGATTACCCCATGGTCGCTCCGACCTATTCGGAAGCACGTCGCACGATGGCGAAAAGCATTGGCCTGGGTCGCAAGCCCGGTCAAACCAATGCAGCCAAGGCAGACGCCAAGCCCACCCCGGCTCCGCGCAAGCGCAAGACCGAAGAAACGGCAGCCGAATAAGCCATGGCATAGCTTCCCGGAAAACGGGAGCCGAGCCCCTGTGGAAATGCAGTCTACGTCCCTGGAGGCGCGTCCTCAGGGCCTCCAGGGTCATCAGACGGCGATCATGGCCACTAAAGGGCACGATGCGCAGGTAGCGGGTCTTCAAGGGCCCGGCTCGCTGCCACCAGCCGGAAAATGCCTGTAAAAGGTTGCGACCGAGACGCCGATCGCCTCGGCTACGTCCCGGGGACGATCGCCCGCAGCGAGCAGCTTCATAGCCGTGGCCCTCTTTGGCGTCAGGACCGACTTGCGCCCCCTGCCCGGCCCGTTCTTGCGACGGGCCGCCAGTAGCCCGGCCATTGTGCGTTCGCGGATCAGCTCACGCTCCATTTCTGCGATCGACGCCAGAATGTGAAAGAGCAACCTGCCGGTCGGCGTCGCTGTGTCGATCCCGTCGGTTAGGGACCGTAACTCGATACCGCGGGTAGCAAGGTCAGCTGCCAGTTCGACAAGGCCCTTCATCGAACGGCCAAGGCGGTCGAGCTTCCAGACGACGAGCGTGTCTCCCCGGCGAGCGACGTTCAACGCTTCTGACAAACCCGGACGGTCGGTTTTCGCGCCACTCGCCTTGTCACTGCAGATCCGTTCGCATCCCGCAGCGGTCAGAGCGTCCGTTTGCAACGTCAAATTCTGGTCAGATGTCGAGACCCGGGCATATCCGATGAGCATCAGCGGGGAATCCGCCATGTTAGGGCGCCTGCCTCGGAATGCGGCGAAGCGATCTGCGCTCTCACGCAGCGCGTCGCCGTCGGGGCCGTCGAAGGCGGGCGGTGGTACGCGAAGGTTTAGCCGGCCAAGGCCGTCTAGGACTTGAACATAACCCAGCCCGGTACGGTCCTTCGTTTCCTTGGCCGAACGGTGTCCTGAGGCATAGGCGCGCAGTGCGTCGTCGATCGTCATGGTTCGACCCTTCTCAGCTAGTCAACAAAGTTGGCGTTCAATGAGAATGAACAATGAGAACATATTTTGAGAAAGTGGAATTCCAGGCCGGCTATCATCTGTGCTCGCCGAGGATTATTCATTGGTGAGATCGCTAGGCACGTTGCCGCCAGCGGGATAATCGATGTCGTAAATTTGGAGATCACGCCATGCCTGGTGCGCTGCTCGCGCTGCTCAGTGTCCCTACCCCTCCGGTACCGTTCGCCACACAGCGGACGGAGGTCGTTGCGTTCACCGCCAGCGATGTCACCTGTTCAGGCGAGCCGATAGTAGCCGCTAACATCGTTCGGCCTTTCACAGCCGTTGCAACGCGTTACGGTCCCGCCGTTACCGAAAGCCCCTCACCCACATATCGGTTCTCCTTCGTAATCGATGCGCAGGGGCGCGCCCGCACGATCCGCCGTGATAGGACGGAATCGCCGGGTTGGTATGTCGACACGAGCGATCTTGCCCCTGCGCTGGCGGCTTCGAGCTTTCCAACCGGAATGCCGCAGGCAAAATGCAGCGTGTCCTTCAAGGTATCGGTCACGCCGATCGAGAAGGCGTCGATGCCGGATTTGTACGAACTGGCGAGCCGTCCGGACTCCATAGGATTCGCGCCTGCCCTGTTTGAACGAGTTCGCCCCGCAGACTCAAACTGCCCCCGCGAGCCAGGCCAGTACCGGCGTCTTAACCTGCCGGCCTTCGAAAAACTGTCGCAACCGGCGCGCCGACCATCTTGGGTGTTTCTGGCATTCGACGTGAACGCCGCAGGTAAGCCTGGCAACGTCCAGACATTGGGTACGTCCGGCGATACAGGGCTCGAGCGAGCCGGCCGAGAAGCTTTGCTGGCCAACCGCTATGAGCCGGGAGCGGGTTTTCACGGATGCACCTATCACTTCTACCATAACGGAAGCGCCAACCTGGCGGCCCCCGTACCGGTGCCAGACACGCCCCTGGATACTGGAGACCAGCCCGGTTGTATCGTGGATCCCAAATCGATCCCGGGTCTTCTCGACGGAAGCGCCTACCCCAGAGCGTTCTGGCGCCGCGGAATCGAAGGGGCGGCCGTAATTGGCTATGATACGGCGCCATGGGGAGCGGTAGGGAACGTAAGGGTTCTAGGTTCTGAACCGGACGAGGCGTTCGGCGATACCGCGCGCAATGCGCTTTCCAATGCGCGGGTAGTAGAAAGCGATTCAGGCCGTCGAGGCTGTGTTCAGCGGGTCAAGTTCAAGCTTCCGCCGAAGAGCACCCGGTAACGAGCACTGCCTGGCTGGCGTTCCCGATCGGGAACGCCATAGGCTTCTCAATTGGCGTTCCTAAACGGGAAGGAGTTGGCTTCAGATCACCGATGTGGATACTGGACACATGGGTGCTGCGCTGTACCAGCGAAGCAGCGTGGTGAGGGGGAAAAATTGGTGCGTCGATCAAAGATTGCTTGGGCCGTAGGGTTGCTGCTGGCCGTAGCTGCTACGCCGTCAGCGGCGCAGCCTACAGGGCAAGTATCGTTGACGGTATCTGCCACGCGCGCGACCACTCTCGTCACTTGGGTACCCTAGCAGGTAAAAGGCGTCGTCCTGTTCTCGACGGGACATGGCTCATGGCCTGAGCGCTACGATGCAGTCGTGTCGGCATGGCAGAAGGCAGGGTTTGCGGTGATCGCGCCGGTGCATGTCGATTCGATGCACTATCCCGATCGCGAGAAGTTCAGCCGCGAGGCGAGCTTCGGGGAACGGATCGCCGACCTTCGCGCGGCCAGCGCCTATGCGGCGAAGACTTGGCCGGGGCGACCGGTAGTGGCGGCGGGGCATAGCTTCGGTACGCTGACCGCTTTGTGCTTGGGCGGCGGGCTGGCATCGCTTGGCAACTTCCGTGATCCCAGCGTCAAAGCAGTGCTCGGCTTTTCGTCACCCGGACGCATTCCTGGCCTGATCGGACCGGATGCCTATGCCGGCGATCGTGTGCCGATGCTGCTCGTAACCGGCGACCGCGACCTTGTGCCCGGATTGGTCACGGACTGGCATGATCATCTGCTGCCAGTGCAATCCGCTCCGACCGGCGACAAGTTCGGTGTCGTCTACGCCGGTGCCGATCACGAGTTCATCGGACGGCCCGCCGATGCCAATTTCATCAGCGCAGCCGCAATCAGCACCGACTTCCTACGTGCCTACGGCCTGTCGGACGCCAAGGCGCGGGGTCGGCTAATGAATATATCCGACACAGCCACGACGACGTGGACGCGGCGCTGATAGAAGGTAGTCAGGGAGCTCACACCGGCGAACCTTCCCGAAATTCGATCGGATTTCGGGAATGTCCGGGTTGGGAAGGAAAGCGGACTGGCGGCTTTCAGGAAACTAAGTTGGTAAGCTGACATCCGGACGGTAAGCTGGCGCTATGGGTGACGACAGAACGCGCACGAGTGTAGCGCGTCGATTACGGTGAGCGGTCTGGCGTCAATTAGGTTGAGCGCCTGAGGGTGATTTGAGACTGATCGAAACATAGGATTTGGTCAAGG
>NZ_QAOF01000022.1 GCF_003050745.1 Sphingomonas sp. PP-CE-3G-477
GTCGCCATGGGGAGTTCCTCTCGTTGAAGGAACTCCATCGTCTGCCGCCGCTGCCGCAGGACCAAACCTCAGAGAGGCTGCGCTACCTTACCGCCACCACCACTGCCGCGCAGCGGCTTCGTGCTGAGGGTCTGGCCGGAAGTCGTAGGGCAGGGACGTGCTTGCCCAGTTGCGGACGGTAGAAGTCGCGGAGTTTGCATGCAACGCCGTGCATCGTCTGCAACTTCCACACAGGCAGCTTCCTGCGGACGAAAGAATACGCACGATGAGCCTCGCAGCAGCGACAGTTCGCTGGCGAGAAGGCGGGTATGCAGCACGCCCGACGCGTTTATCGTGTTCGCCAATCGCGCTCTGTGTCACACCAAGGGCAACGGACAAAACCAAGTATCGACCGGCTTAGTGCTGGGCGCGTCAGCGTGGGGGGCGGCACAGGTCTAGGAGTTACTCGTCGCATTTCCCTGCGTAGGATCGGATCGTCGTCTCCAGGAAATTTGCTCCTCTCGATATGGGGTGAGAATTGACGCTCAAGGTCACGGTTTCGGCCCTGCTTGGGTTGAGCGTTGTATAGGTCTCTTTCTCTAGGTCGACCTTCGAAGGCAGCGCACAGTTGTTTGTGCCGTCGGCGCATACTCATTGCAACAAAATCGTCTGATCGAGTCCGTTGGCCGGCCGGCACTCGAATGTGAGAATAAAGTAACCTCTTCTCGCGGTATGCGCCCAATTTCTCGGTGTTGGCGATCTGTCGGCCAAGCTACATGCGACGTCTATCAGAACGAAAAGCGCATCCCCGCCGTGAACTGTCGTCCGCTATGCGTCAGCACACTGAGGCGGTTGGTTTCGTCGACAAACTGGTCGTTGACCTGATCGGTGAGATTGATCGCCTCGATGCTGAACTTGAGGTTGTCGGTCAGGTTGTACGACATCTGTGCATCGACGTTGGTCGTGCCGCTGGTGCCGTTATACGCGTTGCCCTCGGTGCCGGGGACGGCCGTCAGATAGCGCGAGCGATAGGCGATCGAGCCGCGGATCTGGAACTTCGCCGTCTCGAAATACAGCGTGCCGTTGGCGGCGTGCTTCGACAGCCCGATCAGCGGCGCCGTCACCGATGTGCCACCGGTGGCAGACGTGAGATACTGGATGTTCGACGTCACGTGCGTGTAGTTGGCCAGCACGCCGAAGTTGGACAGGAAGCCCGGCAGGAAGCTGAAGGGCTGCTGGACGTTGACCTCGAAACCCTTGAGCCGGCCACCGCTCGAATTGACCGGCTGGCTGACGATGAACAGATCGGTCGGCGACGCGCTCGTGCCAGCCAGGAGCGAGTCCGGCAGGCCCAGGCTGCTGAACGGCACCGTGGTGCTGAGCGACTGGACGAACGTGCCGATGTCCTTCTGGAACGCGGACACGGCATAGATCGCGCCGCGCGTCGGATACCATTCGACCGAAACGTCGAGATTGTCCGATTCCGTCGGCTTCAGATCGGGGTTGCCGCTGCTGAAGGTACGGTTGCCGCCCGAAACGCTGAGGTTGCCGCCCGGGGCGATCGCCGAGATCCCGGCGCGTGCGAGCGTCTTGGCCGCTGCGAAGCGCACCAGCAGCGTATCGGTGACGTCCATCACCAGGTTCCCCGACGGCAGCCAGCGATGATAGCTCCGGTCCGCGACGACGAGGTTGGTCGCGGCACCCTGACCTGCATAGCCGGTCGAGCGCTGATCGGTGTTGGCATAGCGCACGCCGACATCGCCGCGGATCGGCAGGCCGCGATCGGCGAAGTTGAACTCCGCCATGCCCCAGCCGCCGATATCGTCCTCACGCACGGTGATGTACGATCCGCGGGCGCTCGCGTTGGTCACCCCGCCGGTAGTGTAGAGCGGGTTGGAGTAGATTCCGTAGAGCTCGGCGAACTTGGCGAGATCGGGGACGACCCACGCTGTCGGTGTACCGGCTGGCGTGTCCAGTCCCTTGCCAAAGCCCGAGAAGAGCGTCGTGGCCGCGGCGAGTTGTGCGGGCGTCAGCGTCTGCACGACCGACTCCCCGGAGAGGCGTCGCTGCTCGGTCGAGCTGTAATCGAACCGGCGCCAGTCGACGCCGACCTTCAGCTTCAGCAACGGGTTGACCGTCCATTCGGCAAACGTCTTTGCGTTGGTGAAGCTGTTGCTGACGGTCTGCGGGCGGATACGAACTTCCGACGTGCCGTTGGTAAAGGCGAAGCTGTTCGGATTGGTCAGGTCGACGCCCGGCCTGATGGTCGGAAACCGGGTGCGGAAATCGTAGAAGAAGTTCGGCGTATTGGCGGCATCGATCGTGACGGTCGACTGGATGGGATTGCTGAACTTCGAGTCCGCATACCCGACGACCGCACCGATCTTGAAATTCTCGCCGAACTTCTGGTCGAGCGTACCGGTCACTTGGTAGAAATCGGTGACCAGCTTGTCGTAGCGTGACTGGGTGCGCAGATCGACGTTGTCGAACGTGCCGCTGATGATGTTGTTGTCGCCGTCGACCACGCCGTCGCGGATGATCGTCTGGGGCTTGCCCGTGCCCGAACGGCTGAAGCTGATCGCCTGCAACTGCGACTCCTTGCGAGTCCCGTCGAGCCGCGAATACAGCGCGTCGAGCGAGATCAAGGTCTTGGGCGTCGGCTGGAACTGGACCGATCCTGCCGCGCCGAGCCGCTTCTGGAAGATGTCGTAGCTTACCAAGCCGGGAATACGCGGATGGTACAACCCGGTTGCGGGGTTCGGATCGTTGATCTGTGCGAGCGTCTTGCCCGGCAACCGCGACGCCGCGTTGAACCCGGCATTGAACCCGCCATACGTCCAGCGCGTGATGTTCGCGCCTTCCTCCTTGATCGCACGCTCTTCGTACGCGACCGATAACAGCACGCCGAACCGGCCATCGTCCGTGGTCTTGGTGATAAGTCCCGAGATCTTCGGCGTCACCTTCTCGCGCAGGTCGTTGTAGCTGGCGCTCGCCGAGATGACCGCGGTGGCCTTCTTGTAGTCGAACGGGCGTGACGATTGCAGGTCGACGGTGCCGCCCAGCGAGCCTTCCTCGACATCGGCGGTCGCGGTCTTGCGGACTGCGATGCTGTTGAACAGGTCGGACGAGAAGATGTTGAAATCGAACCCGCGGCCACGGTTCACGCCGCCCGAATTGTCGGTGCCGCCAGTCGTGCCGATCGCCTCCATCCCGTTGATCCGGACTCGCGTGTAGTCGGGGCCGAGACCGCGCACTGAGATGTTACGACCCTCGCCGTTGACGCGACTGATCGAGACGCCGGGGATGCGCTGCAACGACTCCGCCAGGTTGAGGTCGGGAAACTCGGCGATGTCCTCCGCCTTGATGATGTCGACGGTCGCGGTCTGCGTGCGCTTGATGTTGATCGCGGTGTTCAGGCTCGCGCGAAACCCGGTGACGACGATATCCGGCGCATCCGCTGCGAGCGGCGCGTCGGTCACGGTCTGCTCGGGCGGCAGGGCGGGGGAGGCGGGAGGCGCGTCGGTATCGGTCGTGTTGCCGGCAGCCCGAGCGTCCTTCTGCGCGGTCGTTTCCGGCACGCTTTGCGCGTGTGCCATCGTCGCCAGCGAACACGCGACGATCGCGCTCGACATGGCCAGTACGGATTTGAAGCTGCGGATCCCGGTCATACTCACTCCCCTAACTCCGGCACGTTCGTGCCCGCCGCCGGCTTCGTTGGAGCCGGTCTGTCGCAATCTGTGTTAGGCCGGGTTTCGTTGCCTAAGCCAATCTCATTCAGGCATCGATCGATGCGAACGATGCACTGATCCGGCGTTGGCTTGGCGCCAAGTCACTCGATCAAGTCGCGGCTTGACTGGATCAACCCGTTTTAGGACTTGGACCGTCCGCCTTCCGCTCGATACACCGGACCGGAACACTCGCGCAGATCGAGTGCCGGACAGGAGAGCGAAGCATGACGATCGCCGCAGCAGCCCCCGCCAAAGACGCGGTTGCAGGAGGCGTGGCCGGGCGCCCGACCGCGGTGCGCTACCGTGTGATCGCGCTGATCTTCCTGATCACGTCGATCAACTATGCCGACCGTGCGACCTTCTCGATCGCGGGGTCTGCTGCATCGACCGAACTCGGGCTGTCGTCGGTCCAGACCGGCTTCATCCTGTCCGCGTTTGCCTGGGCCTATGTCCTCGCGCAGATCCCCGGCGGGCTGCTGCTCGACAAGTTCGGCACCAAGCGCGTCTATGCCGGCGCGATCCTGGCTTGGTCGATCTTCACCGCGACCCAGGGGCTGACCGGTTTGATCGCGGGCGTTTCTGCGGTCGCCATGTTGTTTGCGTTGCGCTTCCTCGTCGGCCTCGCGGAAGCCCCATCCTTCCCTGGTAACGCCCGCCTCGTCGCCGCCTGGTTTCCGGGTGCGGAGCGTGGCACCGCGTCGGCGATCTTCAATTCGGCGCAGTATTTCTCGCTCGTCGCCTTCGCCCCGCTGATGGGCTGGCTGGTGCACAGCTATGGCTGGCGCGCGGTGTTCTGGGTGATGGGCGCGATCGGCCTGGCCGCGACGGCACTGTTCGTCCGCTACATCCACAGCCCGGTCCGCCATCCGAAGATCAACGCCGCCGAACTCGCACATATCGAGGCGGGCGGCGGCCTGATCCGGATGGAGGATGCCGCCAATCGCCCACAGGCCTTTTCATGGACGAACCTGCGCCAGCTGCTTGCGAACCGGATGCTGCTCGGCATCTATCTCGGCCAGTATTGCATCAACGTGCTGACCTATTTCTTCGTCACCTGGTTCCCGATCTACCTGGTCAAGGAGCGCGGGCTGAACATCATGGAGGCCGGCTTTGCCGCCGCGGCACCAGCGCTGTGCGGCTTCGTCGGCGGGCTCGTCGGCGGCTACACGTCCGATCTGCTGCTCAAGCGCACCGGCTCGATCGACATCGCGCGCAAAGTGCCACTCGTGTTCGGGATGCTGCTGGCGACGCTGATCATCGCCTGCGTGTTCGTCGAAGCGGAGTGGCTGGTCGTCACGCTGATGGCGGTTGCGTTCTTCGGCAAGGGCGTCGCGTCGCTCGGTTGGGCGGTAATGTCGGACGTCGCGCCGAAGCAGCTCGCCGGGCTGACCAGCGGGGTGTTCAACATGTTCGGCAACGTCGCCGGGATCGTCACCCCGATCGTCATCGGCTTTATCGTCGGCGCTACGGGCTCGTTCGATTGGGCGCTGGTGTTCGTCGGCGCGCATTGCCTGCTGACGATCTTTTCGTTCCTCGTGATCGTCGGCCCGATCCGCCGGGTCGAGCTGGCTGCATGACCGTCGATCGCCGTACGCTGCTCGGGGGTGCCGCGGCCGCGCTCGCCACCTTGCCCGCCGCCGCCCGTGCTGCACCCGCGGTGCTGCGGGTCGCGACACCGATGCCGGCCCCGGAATGGGCGGTCCTGCAACGCCGGTTGCTCGCCGCCAATGCCGAGGCGTGCGAGGCATTCTACGCGAAATATGTCGATCGTCGCGGGTGGCTGCGCGTATTCGAGCGCTGGGGTGCGAACGACGGCCCCGACGATGCGGCGGAGGCGACGAACGACTGGGCGATACTCCACGCGCTCGGCGGCCCCGATCGTATCCGCGATCTATATGCGCGAGCTTGGGAAGGCCACCTCAAGCAGTTCGCCGCGGCGCGCACCGTCGACGTGCCGATCGCCCGCGAGGGTATGTATTTCCGCGAGTTTCCCGTCCAGATGGACTGGCAGCACAATGCGGAAGGGCTGACGACCTTCAACATGATGGGGTTGTCCGGCCCGCGTGACCTGAAGCTGATCGAGCGCACGCGTCGCTACGCCGATTTCTACACTGGCCGCGACCCGACTACGCGCAACTACGATCCGAAGCTGCGGATCATGCGCAGCCTGATGAACGGGAGCCGCGGGCCGATGCTGCGCCGCGCGACCGAACTCGACTGGGCGGGCGATCCGTTCGCCGCCGGCGAACGCTTCCACATGGAACACGGCGAGACGACGTACGCGCAGACGCTCGCCCATTATGCCGACTATGGCGACGTCGTCGGCGACAATCCGCTCAACCTTCAGGCGACGACGCTCGGGCTCAACGCGTATGCGCTGGGGGCAGGGGATCGATACCGGACCTGGGCGCTCGACTATCTCGACGCGTGGGTTGGCCGGGCAAAGGCGAACGGCGACATCATCCCCAGCCGCGTCGGTCTGGACGGCATCGTCCCGCGCGACTGGTGGAGCGGCGTATACGGCTGGGGCTTCTCGCCGATCGTGCCGCAGACCGGCAAGCGCGAAAACCGCAACCGCGTGCCCCGCTCGATCACCGCGTTCATGACCGGCACGCTGCTATCCGGCGATCAGGGCTATATCGACGTCTGGCGCCGCCAGACCGCGCGGATCAATGCACAGGCCAGGACGATCGGCGGCGTGCTGTCGACCCCGACGATGCACGGCGCTGACGGCTGGTATGGCTGGCAGCCCGGTCCGTTCAAGACCAACGGCTTCGAGATCTGGTACATGTCGCAAGCGCCGACCGATCGCGCGGCTGCCGGCGATCATCCGTGGGTCAGTTTCCTCGAAGGCTCGAACCCGAGCTACGCCGTAACCGCGTTGCGCGCGGACCTGAAGGCCGTCGCCGACCGCATCGCTGCGCGCCTCGCCGACCCGACGACACCGCAAACCCGGCTTGCCGACTGGCCGATCGACATCAACCCCGCCAACGTCACCAGCCTCGTTCAGCTGATGACCGGCGGCCTGCACATTGCCCGCCCGTCCTGGTCAAAAACCTCGCCATCGCAAGGCGGCGTCCCGCTCCACTGCCGGCTCCGCTATTTCGATGCGGACCGCAAACGCGCTGGTGTGCCCGAAGATGTCGCCGCGCTGGTGCATACGCTGGGCGACACGACGACCGAGGTGACGCTGGTGAACCTGAGCATCAGCCAGCCGCGTACGGTCGTGGTACAAGGCGGCGCCTATGCCGAACACCGGATCGACGCCGTGACGATCGACGGCCGCACGACCGACGTCGCCGGCGCGGCGTTCACGATCCGGCTCGAGCCCGGCGCCGGTGCGCGCTTGAGCCTGCGCCTGCGCCGCTACGCCAACCGCCCGACGCTCGCCTTTCCGTGGGACCGCTAGCCGCCCGGCTTGATATACGGCGCGACCGCGAACAGCAGGCGTTCCTCGCGCCGGGGATCGTCCTCCATCCGAACCGCCCGATCGAAGATCATCGTCGAGCGCCGCGCCAGGTCATAGTGACGCCAGGTCGGCACGCTCGCACAGTTCGGATCGCCGGTCCGCGCCATCGCGATGAACGCATCCGCCATCCGCCCGGCCAGCCGTCTCGCTTCAGCGCCATCGCCGGTGCGCGCACTCGGCCCGCGCGTATTGTCGAACACCAGGCCGATATCGAGCGTATGGAACGCGCCGAGCACGCCGCCCGCTTCCGGCGAGGGAAAGTCGAGCTGGTACATCCAGGTCGGCGCACCGATCTTCGCGCGTTCCTCGGCCTGGATCAGATGCCCGGGCCACGACCGACCCGCAGTCGATGCCGCCAACAGGATCTGCCCCGGCGTCCGATCGGGATAGAGCTCGCGGTAGCGCGCGATGACGTGATCGGGCGCGAGGTCCTTGGTCATCTCCCGCACCAACCGCGCGGGTAGGTTCTCCCAGTTCGTGTCGCCGCGCTTCAGGATCTCGCCGATCCACAACCCGGTCTCGTCATGCGTATTGCCGACGATCAGCGGGATATGCGCCGCCTCGCGCGGGGCATCGGGATAGAACGGATGACGCGTCAGCACATGGTGATCGAGCGTCGAGGTAAAGCTGATCTCACCCTTGCCCTCGATCGGATCGGTCGTAGCCATCGCCTCGACCAGCCGCTCGATCGGCAGCGCCTTCAGTGCCGCAAAGTCGCCCGCGCCGGCCTTCGCCATAAACGCCCGCGACCGGATCGTCGCGTGGTTCGGCCCCGCCGCCGTAACGTGCTGGCCGCTCATCGTCGCCGCGGCGTGGAACAGCGGGCGCGCCTCCGCCATCGCCATCAGCGTGACGATCTTGGCGCCACCGCCCGACTGGCCGAACAGCATCACCCGCCCCGGATCGCCGCCAAACGCCGCGATGTTGTCGCGCACCCATTGCAGCGCGAGAATGATGTCGAGATTGCCGACGTTCCCCGACTCCGCCGGCCCGCCAAGCTGCGCGAGATACGCGTAGCCGAGCGCCGCCAGCCGGTGGTTCAAGGTAACGACCACCACGTCGCCGCGCCGCACCAGATTGCCGCCATCATACAGCGGATCGGACCCCGAGCCGTGCGCGTGCGCCCCGCCGTGGATATACACCATGACCGGCCGTCGCGCTGCGTCGAGCGCAGGCGTCCAGATGTTGAGGAACAGGCAATCCTCGCTGATCGGTTCAGTCGCCTTGGTCTGCGGCGAGGCCGCGCCGTAGCGCGTCGCGTCGGCAATGTCGGTCCACGGCGTCGGCGGCACCGCACGCGCAAACCGCCGCGTCCGCGTATCCGCGCCGTAGCGCACCCCGCGAAAGACCAGCACGTCGCGGTCGACCGTCCCGCGCACCCGCCCGTATCGCGTCGTCGCGACGGGGCTCACCGGTACGCGCGCCGCAACCAGCGCCGGTGTCGCCGCGAGCCCGGCGAGCACCGCGCGCCGGTCGATCATGCCGCGGTTTCGGCGCACAGTCGCCGCATCGGCTTTAGCGCCGGGTTACTGTTGTCGCGCCGCCACGCCATATGCAACTCGACCGGCTTCTCGGGCTCGGTCGCAAGCCGGCGGAACTGCACGTCGTTCATGTGCAGCCCCGATGCGGATTCAGGCACGATCGCTGCGGCCAGCCCCGCATGCACGAGCCCCAGCATCGAATGGATCTGCGTCACGTGCTGGACATAGTGCGGCGACACCCCGGCCGCGTCGAACAGCCCGATAAGCATCTGGTGAAAATACCCCGCGCCCTGCCGCGCATACATGATCAGCGGCAGGCCATCGAAATCACTCAGTTCGAGCACCGCCTTCGCCTGTCGCGGATCCCCCGCGGGCAGCGCGACGACCAGCGGCTCGACCTGTACGCAGACGGTGTCGAACTCGTGGCGATCGAGCGGCGGCCGCACGAAGCCTATGTCGATCAGGCCGGTCAGCAGCGCATCGACCTGATCGGTCGTCACCATCTCGCGCAGTTCGAGGTCGATATTGGGCAGGCTCGCTCTCGCTTGCGCGACGATCTGCGGCACCAGATTATACCCCGACACGGCGGTGAAGCCGATCGCGACGCGTCCCGCATCGCCCTTCGCCACGCGCCGCGCCGACAGCGCCGCGCTCTCCGACAGCCGGACGATCCGCCGCGCCTCGATCAGGAACACGCGACCCGCGGGCGTCAGGCTTACCTGCCGGCTGGTGCGTTCGAGCAGCGTCACGTCGAGGATCCGCTCGAGCAGCTGGATCTGCCGGCTGAGCGGCGATTGCGTCATGTTCAGGCGCTGTGCCGCGCGCCCGAAATGGAGTTCCTCGGCGGCGGCGACGAAGCAGCGAAGCTGGCTCAGTTCGAACATCATCGCCGGACTATCCGTTGGTTTTCGCCCGCTGTCACGCCGCCTTGGCGAGAGCAGCGGGGGCAACCTTCTCGATCAGCACGCGGAGCCGCTCGTCCTCGGCTGCGGACAAATCGGTCAGCGGCGAGCGTACCGGCCCGGCATCGCGCCCGACGACGCGCATGCCCGCCTTGACGATCGACACCGCATAGCCGCGGCCCTGGTTGCGCAGCGTGATGTAGGGCAGCACGAAATCGCGGAGCTGGTTCAGCACCTCGACCCGGTCGTCGGCGCGCACCGCCTTGTAGAACGCCAGCGCCCATTCGGGCAGGAAGTTGAAGATCGCCGACGAATAGGTCGTGACGCCCATCGTCAGATACGGCGTCGCGAACGTCTCGGCGGTTGGCAGACCGCCGATATAGGTCAGCCGGTCGCCCATCCGCGCATAGACGCGCGTCATCAGCTCGATGTCGCCGACGCCGTCCTTGAAGCCGACCAAATTGGGATTGCGGTCGCAGAGCCCGGCCAGCGTATCGTCGTCGAGGATCGCATTGTCGCGGTTGTAGACGATCACGCCTAGCCCGGTCGCCTTGCAGACCGCCTCGACATGCGCGGCAAGCCCCTCCTGCTTCGATCCGACCAGATAGGGGGGCAGCAGTAACAGGCCGTCCGCGCCGGCCTTCTCCGCATCGCGCGCGATCCCGGTGGCAATCGCGGTGCCGTAGCCGCAGCCCGAGATCACCGGCAGCCGCCCGCCGGCTTCGGCCACCGCGGCGCCGACGACCTGCGCGACTTCGGCTGGCGTCAGCGAGAAGAACTCGCCCGTGCCGCCTGCCGCGAACAGGCCGGACAGTTCGTGCTCGAGCATCCATGCGCAATGCTTGCGATAGTCGTCCTCGACGAACGCACCCTCCGCATCGAAATGGGTGACAGGGAACGACAGCAATCCGCCGCCCAGGCGCTGCGCCATCTCGGTCGGGCTCATGGTCGTCATAACGTGCATCCCCTCGATCGTCTGGCCGCTCTCAAATCGCGACCGTTTCGAGGGTGGTGGTAGGTCGCGAGGCGACGCGGGTCCAAACCAAAGGCGCGCTAGATCGATGCACGCCGTGGCTTGATCGGCGCAATTGTACCGATCAAACTGCTATGTGACGTTCGCTGTCGAGTCCATAAATGGCGGCTTCGTCCCGGGTCACGTCGTTCCAAAGAGTAGTGATCGCCGTGGACATGAACAAGCGGCCGGAGTTGGTGAGCTGTCCCGATGTTCTGAGCGTCCGCAATTGTGAAGGAAATCGGGCATCGGTAGATGTACGATATCCTCCAAAGCATGAAGCCGCGGGCCGCAAATGCTGGTCTATGGGTTTTTCGGTTTTCGC
>NZ_QAOF01000023.1 GCF_003050745.1 Sphingomonas sp. PP-CE-3G-477
CCTGACGGGTTTGGCCAGAAGGAGCGCGATTGGAATCGAAATGAGCTGCTGCAGGAGTGGCGCGAGGCGTGGAGCGCACACGTTAACGAACGACTTGCGGAGCTTGGGATCGATATAGTCGCCATGGGGAGTTCCTCTCGTTGAAGGAACTCCATCGTCTGCCGCCGCTGCCGCAGGACCAATCCTCAGAGAGGCTGCGCTACCTTACCGCCACCACCACTGCCGCGCAGCGGCTTCGTGCATTGGCACAAAGGGGGGCTATTACCGCCCTGAACACGACGATCCGACGCCGACGCTAGCTATTGTCGATGGGCGCAGAGGCAAGGTGCTCCAGGCCGTTCCGATGCCGCTATCGCATGGCGAGCGACCGCGAACCCTAGTTGGCGACATCGACGCGCGGCTCGACCGGCAGGGCAATATCTTTGCTTTGTTTGTGCTCAATGGTGGCCGATGGTTTGAGTGGCAACAGGGCAAACTACCCCGCGAGACGCTGCTTCATCCCGGCCCCAACGGCTCTTGGAAGTTTGCTTTAGCCCCGAACCTGAAGACAGTATTGGCCCCTGTGCATTATTCGGACACAGATTCACGGTAGGCGTGCTCTGGTTGATGCCTACCGTTTTCTGCCGGCATCGAAGCGCTATTTTCGCAGCGTCTCGATCCCGAGTTCGCGCCACATCCAGGTAAAGTCGTAGGTGGCCATCGGATCGTTCGGGTCCGGCGCTGCGCCGCTGCGGTTTTCCAGGTGCTTCAGCCATGCCGATAGCCGTTCACGGCCTGCCGCGGTCCGAGCGGCCGCGCGCGGCGTAATATCGCCGAGCATGCCGACGCGTTCGTCGAGGGTCGCGCGATACTGACGATCGAGCATCGCGTGAACGAGCGGGGTCGCCACTTCCGGCGCGACGGTCGGGGCAGGTTCGGACGCCGTCAGCCCCTCCCGCCGCGCGGCCATGGCCTGTTCGACGGTCTCGATGGTTGTGAGCGGTGTGCCGACCAGGTCGCCCAATGTGTCTGCAAGGAGGGCGGTGCCGCGTCCCGCACGCTCGGCGGAGGTAACGGCCAGGATCAGCGCGCGCCCTTTCATCTCGATATTGCCCAGCACCGGCGTGCCGTCCATCATCGTCACACCCCAGGCCATGCGGCCTGTGCCCTTCCGGACCGATGTCGGCTTGTCGCCGAGCCAGTTCCAGAAATGCGAGGTTTCGCGCTGCATGGCTGGCAAAAGATCGAGCCGGTCGCCGATCAGCGCATGGGTTGCGCCGCGCGCAAAGGGGAAGCGGACGCGGTGGAACACCACTTCCTCACCATCGCCGTTGTGCAGCGTCGGTACGGTCATCGCACCCATCGTCCGGGGCACGACGTCGAACAGCCATGCCGTACTGAGGAGAGAAGGAAGCGCGCGCAGCTTGCCGTCGGTGAGCGTCAGCTGGCTGCGCGGACTGCGCTTTCCCTCCACGCGCCGAAGGTCGGCCATGAGAGCGTCGGCTGCCTCCATCGTAAACGATAGCACTCCGCCCGACAGGAGATGCTTGCCGCCCACAATGACGACCCGCGTGCCGATCCTGTCCCATTGTTTGAGCGTCTGCGAGGCGCTGCGTTCGATGACGCGAACCGGGTCGCCGCCCCGGATGAGATCACGGACAAGAAAGCCGCTGCCGGGCTCGACTTCGCTGACCTCGTAAAGGCTCATGACCGAGGATTGCAGCGCGCGCATATAGAGCTTGGCGGGGCCGGCCTCGTTCCAGCCGCGACGCCGGATATAGTCATCGACGAGATTCAGCCCACCGGGTTCGACGGTCCGCGTCAGGAGGTCTTCGAACGCGCAGCCCCACAGCACACCTGCCCAATGGTCGCCGACGATCTCGGCAAGGTCTTCGAACTCGAAATCGAATTCCTCCATCGCAGGCCCAAGATGATCGCCCAGTGCATCGCGCAGACGGGTAGCCCAGGCGGGCGAAGTAGCGAACTTCATGAGACCCGAGAGATCATGGCCGCGCTTCATACTCACTCTCCCTGCTGCTGGCGGTGCGCGGCGACGATCCGTGATACGGTGGGTTCGCTGACGCCGTAGAGCCGGGCCATCTCGGCGCCGGACTTGCGGCCGGAAACGACGGACTCCGCAATCTCGCGGCGCTGCTTGTCGGCCAGTTTGCGTCGCCTTCCGCCAATCCGTCCCTCTGCGCGGGCCTGCGCAAGACCAGCGCTGGTGCGCTCGCGGATCATCGCGCGCTCAAACTCGGCGAAGCTGCCAACCATCTGCATCATCATGCGCCCCGCAGCCGTGGTGGTGTCGATCGCTTCGGTCAGCGAGCGGAAGCCTGCGCCTGCCAGTTCGATCCGCTCCATGATGTTCAGCATGTCCTTCAGACTGCGCGACAACCGGTCGAGCTTCCAGACGACAACCACGTCGCCGTCGCGCAACTGGCCGATCATCTCCAGGAGCTTCGGACGATCCCACCGGCCTCCGCTAGCGATCTCTTCA
This sequence comes from Sphingomonas sp. PP-CE-3G-477, assembly GCF_003050745.1. Classification (GTDB taxonomy): domain Bacteria; phylum Pseudomonadota; class Alphaproteobacteria; order Sphingomonadales; family Sphingomonadaceae; genus Sphingomonas. Next base: position 2,480 of record NZ_QAOF01000023.1, read on the forward strand.
AATATCTTTCGGCAACCAGCGGCATCGAGCGCACGTCGTTGCGCCACGTTGGACTGGTCGTCGCCTTTCGACACGCGGGCATAGCCGATCAGATAGGGTTCGCGCGTCATCCGGTCTCTTTCACAAACGGCCGTATCCGGAGGCAGAAACAGGAGTGATGGGTTTCCGCCGCCCTCCGCCTTTCACAATCCTCTTTCATTAAGCAAACAAAAGGCAAGAGGTTTTTGGAGGATGAAACATGCCCGCACGCATTCCAATGACCGAGCGGCAGCGCGCTGCACTGCTGGCGCTGCCCGATACCGAAACGATGGTTGTGCGACATCATGGCCTCGACGCCGAAGACATGTCGGCGATCGGTATCGCACGCACTCCAGCGACCCGGCTGAGCTATGCCCTGCAACTCTGCTGTCTGCGCTATCCAGGACGACATCTGCGCGCCGGCGAGCTGTTGCCTGCGATCATGCTCGACCATATCGCCGACCAGGTTGGGATTGAGGCCGGCGTCATCGCCGACTTCGCGCGGCGTACGCCGACCCGCTACGATCAGCTTGCCGCCATCAAAGCCCGGTTTGGTTTTACCGACCTGAGCCAGCCAGTTCGCACCTCGATGATGGCGTGGCTGGCGACCCAAGCCTTGCCCATCGTTGAGGGACGCATTCTGCTCGACCGACTGCTGGACGAGTTGCGCACCCGCCGCATCGTCATCCCCGGTATCAGCGTTGTGGAGCGGATGGCAGCCGAGGCGATGCTTCGGGCAGAAACCGACTTGGTCGCCGCGGTCGACGACGCACTCGATACAAAGATGCGACAACGTCTCGACACGCTGGTGGATGACAAGGTGCATGACCGACAAAGCCGCTTTTCTTGGCTGCGCGAACCGGAGCCCCGCGTCGCATCCGTCTCACTCGCCGAAATCCTCGAGAAGGTCGCACTGATCCGGTGGACCGGCATTTCCCGCGTTCTGATCGATCCCCGGTACGAACCACGCCTGACGCAATTCGCCCGCGAAGGTGTGCGCTATACCGCCCAGGCTTTCCAACAGATGCGCTCTGCCCGCAGGCGGGTCATCCTGCTGGCCACGCTGCGCGAGCTGGAGGCCACGCTTACCGACGCCGCGATCGCCATGTTCGGCGCTTTGATGGGACGCGCTCACCTTCGTGCTCGCAAACGCCTTGAACAGCGGGGCGCGATCTCGGGACGTGAGGGACGCGACCGGCTGATGCGCATCGCCACGGTGCTGGAAACGGTCAGCCGAGCAGCCCGCGCTGGTGAAGATATAGGCGACGCCCTCAGGGATATCATGCCTCTCGACATGCTGGATGCCGATGCGGCGATCATCCGTCGTACCGCCGCACCTCACAGGGATGATGTGCTGAGTGAGATTGCAGCCGAGTACCGGACCTTTAAGCGGGCAGGACCACAGTTCCTGCAAGCGCTCGATTTTCACGGCCGGGCCGGCACCGCGACATTGCGCAATGCGATGACGGTCCTGTCGGATCTCGATGGCGACTGGCGCAAACCGCTTCCCGCCGACGTTCCACTCGGTCATGTCGAGCGGCGCTGGCAACGCCATGTCGTGGTCGCAGGAAAGATCGACCGGACGCATTGGGAAATGGCGACTTACGGTGCGCTCGCCAATGCGCTGGCATCGGGTGATATCTGGGTGCCGACGTCGCGGATGCACCGGTCGCTGGACGTGCTGCTCGCGCCATCGCCCGGCGCATCGCTCCAACCGCCGTTCTCACTCGGCGATCCACATGCATGGCTCGATCAGCGCGCTGAGCAACTCGACAGCGCCTTGCGCGGCGTCGCCCGCAATCTGGACGGGCGTGATGCCGCCCTGTTCGCCGGGGAGAGATTACGCTTCCCAAAAGAGCAGAAGGATGACGACGCCGGGCAGGATGAAGGCCGGCACCTGACGCTCGCCTGTTACGGCATGCTGCCTGCTACCCGTATCACCGACGTGCTGTCGCAGGTCGAACGCTGGACCGGCTTCGCCCGGCATTTCCGTCATGTTTCAACCGGATTGCCGCCTGCTGACGAGCGCGCCTTCCTCGCCACCCTGATTGCCGAGGCGACCAATCTCGGGTTGTCGCGCATGGCCGAGGTATGCGGCGCAGGATCACGCCGCGCGCTCCTGCGCATGCAGACATGGCACATGCGCGAGGAAACCTTTCGCGCGGCGCTTGCCTGTCTGACCGACGCTATTCACGCCGAGCCGATCGCCGCCTGGTTCGGGCAGGGGCACCGGGCGTCGGCAGATGGCCAAGCGTTCTACCTGGGCGGATCGGGTGAAGCCGGCGGGGCGGTCAACGCGCATTATGGTCGCGACCCGGTGGTCAAGATCTACACCACCATCACCGATCGGTACGCGCCGCTTCACCAGACTGTGATCGCTGGCACGGCTGGAGAGGCCATCCATGCGCTCGACGGTATCCTCGGTCACGACAGCAACGCCGATCTGACCGCCCTGCACGTCGATGGAGGCGGCGTTTCCGACATCGTGTTCGCGACGATGCACCTGCTCGGACTCGATTTCGAGCCGCGCATCCCCCGCCTGTCGGATCGACGCCTCTACGCCTTCGAACCCCCGAAGCGTTATGGCAGGCTTGCGCCGCTATTCGGCCACAAGCTCAACCGGGATCTGATTGTCAGCCACTGGCCGGATATCGAACGTGTTATCGGCGCAATGCGCGACCGTACCGTCACGCCCTCACTGATTTTGAAGAAGCTGTCTGCCTACCGCCAGCAGAACAGCCTGGCCGCGGCATTGCGGGAGGTTGGGCGGATCGAGCGCACGCTGTTTACCCTGCGTTGGTTCGAGGATCCGGCGCTGCGCCGCACCGTTACCGCCGAATTGAACAAGGGCGAGGCCCGCAACAGTCTGGCCCGGGCAGTCGCCTTTCATCGGCTCGGTCGTTTCCGCGACCGAGGCCTGGAGAACCAGCAAACCCGGGCGGCTGCGCTCAACCTCGTCACCGCTGCGATCATCCTGTTCAACTGCCGCTATCTCGGTCGCGCCGTTGATGAAATGCGCCGTCGCGGGACGCCGATCGATCCGGCTATGCTGTCTCGCCTGTCGCCGCTGGGCTGGGACCGCATCAACCTCACCGGCGATTATATCTGGTCCGATTACCTGGATCTCGATGCTAACGGCCTCATGCCGCTGCTCCTCAAGCCGCTACCGTGAATCTGTGTCCGAATAATGCACAGGGGCCGTATTGATCGGGCACGGCTTAAGCGCGGGCGGCGTGATTTGCGAGCATTACAGTGGCACCCCCCGCAGACCGGAATGTGAGGAGCGTACCCTGCAGAGTGGGGCGGTTGCCGATCTCTGGGACGTCCAGACGGGTCGTAGGTTATGGAGTATCGCCGGCACCGCATACGACTTTTCGCACACCTACCGGCCTACGATCAGTCCGGACGGGCGCTATGCGCTGGTATCAATGCCGGTTGGCAAGCGGCCGCATCGGGAAACGATCGCGCTGGTCTCCATGGCCGATGGAAGCGAAATCCAGCGGTTCAACATACCCGAATCCTACGATTTCGTCCTTCGGTTCGGCCACGATGGTCGTTCCTTTTCCATCGATGGTTCACTCGCCATCCTCACATATCGCCTTGCTGAAAAGCGCCAAAAACCAGCTTCCTCAAAATGAGGTGGCGCCGCGCCTACCAAGCAAACCTTCTGTTATACACCAAGCATTGCCGTTCTGCTTAGGGTGTCATTTCGCCCTCAGCCGGAACCGACCCCTATATGGACGTTCCATGAGGAAATGGCTGGCCAAACCCGATCGCGCATCTATCCACATTGCCGGGCTTTCGTACTGACTGGAACGAAGCCGTGGTTAACCCGTCGTTTGCTATAGCCGGGACGATTGCGTTGGACAGGCGGTGATCGTCCAGTTCCGGCCGTTGCAATACGATCAACGAACCGCGTTTATGCAAGAGTCACGCCTTGCCAACCATGTAGCAAGAGCTGGCAATCCAAAGAGCAGTGGCGACAAGACGAAAAACTTTGAAATTGCGGTTTGGGGTGGGTTAAATACAAGAAGTGATACTGGAATAATATACACCGCTAGCGTCGTTAACCACATCAAGGATGGTCGAACGCCACTGTCTAGCGCGCGTTGTCCGAATAATATGCCAATACCGATTGGCAACGCTATGAATGAATAATTCAATAGCCCGTGCTGCAGATCTCCAAAAGACAAGAGGAGCAGCGATGCTTGAAACAGAATAAGAGCTAAGATTATTGGAGTAAAGTGTTTCGATCTCAAAGGTACATTTGGCTTCATCGCACCCGATTCGCGAACATCAAGGAAGATCGAGTATATTAGAGCGCAGTCCACTGCTATACTGAGTACGGCTAGGACAATTAGCCAACCGGGCACGGATCGATTTGTTACGGGCTCAACGACGAATATAAACGGGCCTGCGATCCCGAAGGCCACAATTAGACCGCGGACTATATTGGATCGCTTTTCGTTGTGCATTTTCAGGGAATAGTTGCATTTTCCGACCGGATCAACTCAGCTTTCGAGTTAGGGCGATCGTCCGCCTTCTTCCCCAAAGCGGCTGTTCCGCTATCGCTCGAATTGTCAGAAGTTATTGAACTTTCCCCGGAGCAACAGCCACCACCCGATTGAGGGGGACAGGGCAACCAACCAAACGGCGAGCGTTGTCCAGAGGTGATCGCCGTTTTGATCGAGCAGAACATCTGTCAACGACCCAGCCCATCCAGCGGCAAAAATCACCGTCCACCAAGCCACCACGGTCCAAGCTGCTACTACTGCGGCAGCCAAGAACTGGCTCGTGTGGCGCGCGACAATTACGATGAGCGCAAGCGCGTCAATTAGGATGAGCGGTGACGTAGGGATGTCCGGCGGTGGGAGGGCGTAGCCCGAGCACC
>NZ_QAOF01000024.1:2500-5520 GCF_003050745.1 Sphingomonas sp. PP-CE-3G-477
TTCGGCGGTTCGTGAGCGCTTCGGCGTCAACGATCTGGACGAGCGGTTCGAAGCTCCAGATATCGACATCATCATAACTAATAATCTGGCTGAGATTATAATCATCCGCACCTGACAAAGGCCAACGCGCACTGCTCTGCCGAGTTGGTGATCCGAAAGGACACCCAGTGATGTCGTTGGTGGTGTGGACTCTCAAGCGTGAGGTAAGGGCAATTCGTGGATGCCTTGGCACATACAGGCGATGAAGGACGTGGCACGCTGCGATAAGCGTCGGTGAGCTGTGAGCAAGCTTTGACCCGACGATTTCCGAATGGGGAAACCCACCTATCCCGATTAATTCTACCTGCGCGGTAACGCACAGGTCGAGTTAATTAGGTTAGGTATCACTTAGCTGAATACATAGGCTTCGTGAAGCGAACCCGGCGAACTGAAACATCTCAGTAGCTGGAGGAAAAGACATCAACCGAGATTCCGTTAGTAGTGGCGAGCGAACGCGGACCAGGCCAGTGCCTGAATTTCAACTAGTAGAAGTCTTCTGGAAAGAGACGCCATAGCGGGTGACAGCCCCGTATACGAAAGTGAGAATTCAGGACTCGAGTAGGGCGGAACACGTGAAATTCTGTCTGAACATGGGGGGACCACCCTCCAAGCCTAAATACTCGTATGTGACCGATAGCGAACTAGTACCGTGAGGGAAAGGTGAAAAGCACCCCGATGAGGGGAGTGAAACAGTACCTGAAACGGATTGCCTACAAGCAGTTGGAGGGCTTTTATGGCCTGACAGCGTACCTCTTGCATAATGGGTCTGTGACTTAATGTATCAAGCAAGCTTAAGCCGATAGGTGTAGGCGCAGCGAAAGCGAGTCTGAATAGGGCGCCAGAGTTTGATGTATTAGACCCGAAACCCGGCGATCTAGGCATGACCAGGATGAAGGTGCAGTAACATGCACTGGAGGTCCGAACCGATTAACGTTGAAAAGTTACCGGATGAGTTGTGTTTAGGGGTGAAAGGCCAATCAAGCCGGGAAATAGCTGGTTCTCCGCGAAAACTATTGAGGTAGTGCCTCGCACGAACACCTTAGGGGGTAGAGCACTGGATGGGCTAGGGGGTCGCGAGATCTACCAAACCTAACCAAACTCCGAATACCTAAGAGTGATATGCGGGAGACAGACGGCGGGTGCTAAGGTCCGTCGTCAAAAGGGAAACAGCCCTGACCTACAGCTAAGGCCCCCAAATCGTATCTAAGTGGGAAAGCATGTGGGACTTCCAAAACAACCAGGAGGTTGGCTTAGAAGCAGCCATCCTTTAAAGAAAGCGTAACAGCTCACTGGTCTAAACAAGAGGTCCTGCGGCGAAGATGTAACGGGGCTCAAGATACGTGCCGAAGCTTAGGGTGTGCCACTTATGTGGTACGCGGTAGCGGAGCGTTCCGTAAGCCTGTGAAGCGATCTGGTAATGGGTCGTGGAGGTATCGGAAGTGCGAATGCAGACATGAGTAGCGATAAAGAGGGTGAGATGCCCTCTCGCCGAAAGACCAAGGGTTCCTGCGCAAGGCTAATCCGCGCAGGGTGAGCCGGCCCCTAAGACGAGCCCGAAGGGGGTAGTCGATGGGAACCACGTTAATATTCGTGGGCCTGGTGGTGTGTGACGGATCATGTGTGTTGTCATCCCTTATCGGATTGGGATGGCTTCGAAATGGTTCCAGGAAATAGCCCCACCGTATAGACCGTACCCGAAACCGACACAGGTGGTCAGGTAGAGTATACCAAGGCGCTTGAGAGAAGTGTCCTGAAGGAACTCGGCAAATTGCCTCCGTACCTTCGGAAGAAGGAGGCCCTCACTATGCGCAAGCACTTTGAGGGGGCACAGGCCAGGGGGTAGCGACTGTTTAGCAAAAACACAGGGCTCTGCTAAGTCGGCTTCAAGACGACGTATAGGGCCTGACGCCTGCCCGGTGCCTGAAGGTTAAGTGGAGGGGTGCAAGCTCTGAAATGAAGCCCAGGTAAACGGCGGCCGTAACTATAACGGTCCTAAGGTAGCGAAATTCCTTGTCGGGTAAGTTCCGACCTGCACGAATGGCGTAACGACTTCCCCACTGTCTCCAGGACATGCTCAGCGAAATTGAATTCTCCGTGAAGATGCGGAGTACCCGCGGTTAGACGGAAAGACCCCGTGCACCTTTACTGCAGCTTCAGAGTGGCATTAGGAAGAAACTGTGTAGCATAGGTGGGAGGCTTTGAAGCATCGGCGCCAGCTGATGTGGAGCCATAGGTGAAATACCACCCTGTTTGTTTCTGATGTCTAACCTCGTTCCGTAAGCCGGAACAGGGACCCTCTGTGGCGGGTAGTTTGACTGGGGCGGTCGCCTCCTAAAGAGTAACGGAGGCGCGCAATGGTGGGCTCAGGACGGTCGGAAACCGTCTGTTAGAGTGCAATGGCATAAGCCCGCCTGACTGCGAGACTGACAAGTCGAGCAGAGACGAAAGTCGGTCATAGTGATCCGGTGGTCCCTCGTGGAAGGGCCATCGCTCAACGGATAAAAGGTACGCCGGGGATAACAGGCTGATAACCCCCAAGAGCTCATATCGACGGGGTTGTTTGGCACCTCGATGTCGGCTCATCACATCCTGGGGCTGGAGCAGGTCCCAAGGGTTTGGCTGTTCGCCAATTAAAGTGGTACGTGAGCTGGGTTCAGAACGTCGCGAGACAGTTTGGTCCCTATCTGCCGTGGGCGTCGAAATTTGAGAGGAGTTGACCCTAGTACGAGAGGACCGGGTTGAACATACCTCTGGTGTACCAGTCGTTCCGCCAGGAGCGCAGCTGGGTAGCTATGTATGGACGGGATAACCGCTGAAAGCATCTAAGCGGGAAGCCTCCCTCGAGATAAGATTTCATAGAGCCGTCGGAGACCACGACGTTGATAGATCGGATGTAGAAGTGCGGTAACGCATGGAGCTAACCGATACTAATTGCTCTATTCGCGCTTGAGAGTCTCACACCATCAATGACAACACTGGGT
>NZ_QAOF01000025.1 GCF_003050745.1 Sphingomonas sp. PP-CE-3G-477
CGGCAATGCCTTCAGCAAGGGGCGGTCGATTTCCTCGAACAGCTCACGCCGCGACCGGCCAAACCGGCGCATGACGCGGGCGTTCAACGCGGTCAGACGCAGGAGAAACGTGCTGATGTCGATCGCACTGTGATGGCCCTTGACAAGGCGCAGTACGAGCATCTGCGGCGGCATATGATGCAGGAATGGTCTGATATCATCGATGCCTGGGTGGCGGGGCAAGAAGCGCGTGCCGGTCCTGATTCCGCCCTCGATGCCTATGCTCGCGCCTAATCCGGCGCTTTGACGGGACGCGCCTTACGCTTGCGCACATCGGGATGCGGCGCCCGGTCGATTGGCGATCGCCGGGCTGTCGCCAAGCGCTCGGTCAGCCAGGCTTCGACCTGGCCAGATCCCACACCACACAGCGCGGGGTGAGCGCAAAGCGACGAGGGAATTCGCCGCGCTGTTCCATCTCATTGATGGTGGTGTCGGCCAGCGGTAAGATCTGCCGAAGCTCATGGCGGATCATCCGCTTTTTGAGGGCCTCAGATTTCGTCGACATAACTCTACTCCAACGAGATTGGCGTCTGATGCCGATTGGAGCCGATAGACCCGACATGAAAAGAGCGAACGCACCGGCGTAGGGCTCGCGGCGGCGATGGCGTGGAAATCGGCGGGTCCATGGCCGAATGGATCGCGGCATGATCGCTTTGGAGCGCGCCGATCATACCGGGCCGGCGCTTTTCAGCCGCTGCACTCACGGAATTATCGCGCATTTCAGATGCGTGATAATTCTTGCATCAGAAGTTGGATGGTGGAATTAACGCGCATCTGAGATGCGAGATAATCCTATGGCTCTTCATTTAGTCGGTGAAACAATTGACGCCAAGCGCGCGCATCAGCGCGCGCAGGCCGGTGAGTTGATCCAGCTCGTCCGCGGGGTTTACGTCGATCAGCAAGGGGATATCGAGGCGACGATCCTCGGTCATGCGGTCCGGATTGCACACTATCTCTATCCCAACGCCTATCTGTCGTCGGCGAGTGCAGCGCTACTCGCGCCGACGCCCGACGGGCGGCTGTTCATCAGCGGCCGCCGCAACCAGCGCACGCGGTTGCGGACGCTCGAGATCATCCAGAACGAAGCGCCGAAGCATCCATCGACGGCGATCGCTGTCATCGGCGACGACTTGGGCGAATTACGCATCGATGCCTCATCACCGCGCCAGCGCTTTCTCGAAGCGTTCCGCCTGCGCAGCGAACATGCGAGCGCGGTTACCGCCGACATGCGTGCGCAGATGGCGGCGCGTCTGGTGGAGGAGCATGGGACGCCCCAAGCCGCGGCCGACGCTGTCTGGGTGCTGGCGCGTGAGAACGAATGGTATCGCGAAGGTGAAGGCGCCGAACGCTTTCTGCTAGCTCAGCCGGGCGTTGCTAAGGCGCCGGTCAACAAGGCAGCGCTCGATCTCCTCGTCGCCTGGCACGGGGAGCCGCTCGGCCGGCTGACCCACGATGGATTCGAATGGCGCTGGAAGCCGCGGCGTCGAGCGGGACCGGCCCTCGTGCGCGAGACCACGCCGGGCAAGCTGCCGTCCTTCATTGAATCGCTGCTGCCCGAGGGCTGGTTGGCTCAGGTTCTCCATGAACGCGATGAACGCGAGGCGCTCCGGCGCGGACGGAGATATATGTCGAACATCGTCATCGTCGAGGGTCGAGAGGAACTGGCGGCACTGCCTGCCGACATTCTCACGACAACACTGGCTGGATACATCGACGCCGGTCGCTTCACGGGCCGCTACGCAGGCCCGGCGCGGGGCGAGATCGAGGAGACCTTCGAGCAGAATCTGGCGCGCATCTTCGCGCGCGCGGAAACACCGCGCCTGTCGGGCGTCCAGATCAAGGCGCCGATGAGCCTGATGCCTGATGGCGCCCTCGTTCCGGCCATCGATCAGCCGTTCAGCCATATCCTCAAGCCCGCTGGCACGGCAGGCTTCGAGACGTTGCCGGTCGTCGAGTGGCTTTGCCTGGAGCTTGGCCGCTCGGCCGGGTTCGATGTGCCCGATGCCGCGCTGCTGGAAATGCCCGATGGCATGTCGCCTGCACTGGTCGTCGAGCGGTTCGATATCCGTCGCGGGCCAGCGGATCAGCGGCGTCTGGCGATGGAGGACTTTTGCTCCATTCTGGACCTTCCCGCGTCCGCCAAATACGACGGAACGATCGAGCGGATGGCGCGCGGCCTACGACCGCTGTCGACCGATCCGGCCAGCGATCTCGATATCCTGTTCCGCCGGGCCGTGTTCGCCTGGCTCATCGCCGATGGCGATATGCATCTCAAGAACCTCGCTGTGCTCAAAGTCGCCGAGGTGGATGCCAAGGTCTTCACGAGCGTGCGCTTCGCGCCGCTGTACGACGCCGTCACCACGCGCGTCTTCCCGGGTTTGGGGGGCGATCGCATGGCGCTCAAGCTTAACGGCAAGGATGACCGTCTGACGCGCCAGGACTTCCTCGCGCTGGCGCGGACAATCGGCGTATCTGCCGGAGATGCCGAGACTGCGATTGCGGACCTGACCGCGCGTGTGGCCGACCGGGCGCAGGGGCTTCAGCTACCTGCCTTCGCGGCCGAGGCTGAGGCCGCCAAAACAGCGCAGGACAAGGTGATCGCCTTGGTCGGGGAACGCTGCACGGCACTTGCCGCTGAAGGCGACTGAGCGGCGCGACATTACGGTTGGAGCCGGATTTGCAGGTCGGCGAGATCATCTGCCGCCATGGCGGTTCCCATGAGGCTGTGAAGATACTCCAGTAGGTCTTCCTGACGCGGTTGCCCGAACGCGAGGCGATAGACGGTCAAGCTCCGCTTGAGCCATTCGAGTCGTCGGACCTCGCGGCTGAACGGGAGCATGGGCACGCGGCGTTCGACCTTCACCGGACCTTCGTAGATCCAGTAGGGAATGAGGTCAGAGACATTCTCGGTCTCAGCGCGAGCTGCGTCGAACATGATCTGCCAAGGATCATCGTGATCTGTCTCGCGCCCACGCACCACGTCGACCTGCCGATGCGCCAGATTTAGGCGGATGGCGTGACCCTTGAAGCGGTGGACACGCCCCTCGCGCTGCTCGAGATCAACGGGATTTCCGGGCAAGTTCCAGTGATAGAGTCGATAGCAATAAGGGTGAAAGTCGAGGCCTTCTTGTCCGACGGAGGTCGTGGCCAGCGCGAAGGGTCGGAACGGTGAGTTGAAGGCGTCGCGAACGCTGGAGAGGCGTGCAGCCCCGCCTTCCTCGTCCTTGTAGTCGGCCAGACGCATGGCGAAGCGCCCGCGCATCTGGAACTTGTTGATCACCAGCTTCTTACCGTCGACCGTTGGATCCTCGACATCGATCTGCGAGGGGCGAATGGCCAACGCCTCCGAGATCGCCTTGCTGATCCCAGCGATCCGATCGACGGCTGGCTTGGCGCCCAAGCCCTCGGCGTCGAGCAGATAGTGGACGTACTCGTCGAGAACGGCCTGAAGGTTATGCTCAACGCCGTAGTTGAGCACTTGGCGCCAATAGCGGTCATCGTCGTCCTTGCGTAGGAGGGCGACGGCGTCATGCTGGTTGAAAAGCGTGCGGAAACCCCAGGCGATCTGGTTCGCCGCCTTCAGCAGTCGATGATCGTCCCAAGCGAGATCGGGCGCGATCCGGTGCAGGGCGCGCAGCGCACAGACTGCGGGGCTGCCGAGAGCAACATCGACCAGGAGGTCAATCAGCGTGTCCGGTACGGGTCCAAAGGTGCGTTCGGTCGTCACAGTCCGCAGTTCGGCGACATGTTCCTTGAAACCCTCTTCGTTGCCGAGGAGGGCGAAGCCGTCAGGGGAGTTGACCCAGGCGACGGAGCTGGCTTTTGCCATGGCGTCGATCACGACCGGGGCAGCCCATTCCCAATCGCGGCCATCTGCCGTGTCGCCTGACCGCTCGGCGAGCGCGGCGACGCTCTCGCGCAAGCGGTCGGCGACGGCTTTACGCATGGCTTCGACCGACAGGGTTTCGTTCGACGCTCCAAAAATCGCAAGAGGGTCGGCAAGGCGCGCCAAGGTCGGCGACGGATAGACCAGGTGCATTGCGCGCATGGCGACAAGTCGCCCTTGATTTTGCCGGAACTGGATGGGGCGTGGGCGAACATGACCGAAATATCGCTGCCCCGAAGCGCCGACGCCCATACGGCGTTCGGCCTCGTAGGACAGGATTGACGCGATCGCATCGGGCACCATCGACCAGGATGAGAAGATCAGCGCCTTGGTCAGCGGCGGCCCGGATCGCTCGGGACCGTAATAGGTTAGGGATGGTGGGATCCACAGATGTTGATCGAGACCATCGCCGAACACGTCATCCATGACGCGCCGCCAAAGAAGTCGAAGGCCCTGACGTGCGCGTCCGTCCAGTCCGGCAGGGTCTCGGTCCAGGTCGGCCACGCAAACGACAGGCTCGAAGCGCCCATCACAGCCACGAAAAGATGAGCCTCGCGGATCTCGCCGGTCAGCCGGTCGACCACCACCGACACCGTATCCCCAGCATAGTCGACAAACATCCGGTCCCCGCCCAAATGCGTCTGCCGCATCGTCACCGGAAGCCGCCCCTCCCAGGAGCGGTACAGTTCGCAGAACCGGCTATACCGATAGCCGTCGGGATGAGCTTCGATGTATTCGTCCCACAACAACTGCAGCGTAACGTGCTTGCGCTTGAGTTCCCGGTTCACGACCGCCCAGTCGGGTTCGTGCCGGCCCCGCTCCGAGCCTCGCTTTGCCGCTACACCGTACAACTCGAGTTCGAGTGCCGTGTCGGTCAGCCCGTCTGCCAGCGGCCATTCCAGCTTCGACGCGCGAAAGCGTTGCAGCATCATCCGGACGCCCGTGCTCCCGACGCCTACGCGCCGCGCTACCTCCCGCGAAGGAAGACCGGCATCATACGTCAGCCGTAAAATCTCGCGCACTTTGCGCATCGCAATTCGCTCCGTCGGCATTGGCTGCTCCTCGAAAAGAAGCAGCCTGCGACGACCGGATCTCACCACCAAAACACTCCGCATCTGATCGCGATCTAATCGGAACGCTGATCGCGATGATCCCGGAATGCTGATCGCCATCATCTCGGAACGCTGATCGCCATCACCTCGGAATGCTGCGCGCGATGATCCCGGAATCCGCACCCGGCCGCCTCGGCAGCCTCATGAACGGCGCGGTGGAGCTGTCTGGTCGAGATCGGATCGGTGTAGCTACGCCCCGGGAACAGCCAGCCGTGCGGCAACAGGACACTGCGCCGCAGCATCGCGTTACGGTCCTTGCGGCCCTTGCCCTCCTCGATGCGGATCAGCATGCGCTTGCTGTCGATGTCGTCGGCCTTGAGGTGCGCGACCT
>NZ_QAOF01000026.1 GCF_003050745.1 Sphingomonas sp. PP-CE-3G-477
TGTAGCGCGTCGATTACGGTGAGCGGTCTGGCGTCAATTAGGTTGAGCGCCTGAGGGTGATTTGAGACTGATCGAAACATAGGATTTGGTCAAGGTTGCGGCCTGCGCGCGTCAACTAGGATGAGCGGCAGCTCACTGGTTACGCCGCTGCGCGGTCGATCGCTGTTCGACGACGATAGCTGTCGGTGTTCATTTCCAGGATGATGGCGTGATGGACGAGCCTGTCGATGGCGGCGACCGTCATTGCGGGATCGGGGAAGATCTGATCCCACGCGCCGAATGGCTGGTTGGCGGTGATCATGATTGAACGCCGCTCGTATCGTGCGCTGATCAGCTCGAACAAGACCGAGGTCTCTGCCTGGTTCTTCTGGAGGTAGGATAGGTCATCGAGGATCAGCAGGTGGAATTTGTCCAGCTTTTCGATGGCCGCTGCCAATTTGAGCTCCTGACGAGCAGTCTGGAGCTGCTGAACGAGATCGGTGGTGCGAGTGAACAACACGCGATATCCGGCGTCGACCAAGGCATTGCCGAGAGCGGCCGCGATATGCGTCTTGCCCACGCCAGGCGGGCCAAATGCCAGGATGTTGGTGCCGCTTTCGAGCCAGCTGTCACCGTGGGCAAGCGCGGAGATGCGAGCCTTGCTGACCATGGGGACCGCCGCAAAGTCAAACGTGTCGAGCGTTTTGCCGACCGGCAACCGGGCCTCCAGCAGATGGCGCTGCGTGCGTCGCTGAGCCCGCTCGGCAATCTCATGCTCGAACAGCGCGGCGAGCGTGCGTGCGGCGGGCCAACCGTCGCGGTCGGCTTGATCGGTGATTGCCGGCCAGAGACGGGCAACGCTGGGCAGCCGAAGCTCTGTCAGGAGCATCGGGAGCCGTGCGGTGTCTGTGGTGGTGTTCATGCCGCAATTCCTTCTTGCGCGGCGCTGCTCAGCAGCCTGTCGTAGATAGACAGTGAAGGCATCTCGACCAAGACGACCGGTGCCGACGCCACAGACGGAGTGAAGCGCGTGCGGAGTTGGGCGAGATCTGGAAGGTCGCCATTTGCCAACACAGTATCGAGCGCGAGGGCGAGTTCTCCCTCGACGCCTTGGTCATGGGCGATGGCGAGCAAGCCGACCATGATGCGTGAAGCCTCTCGTACAGGTCGCTCAGCGCTCAGCGCATCCCATGCCTTTCGAAAAGCAGGCATCGGCCAAAGCGCGTCGCGGTAGACGAGATTGGCGAGCGCTCCGGGCTTTGCCCGCAAGCTGCCGATGATGTGGTGGTAGCTGACAACATGGGTGCTCGAACGGCCAGAGCTTTTCGCAGGCCTGCGTCCGCGGCGGAGATCGAATAGGTATGAACCGCCCAGATAGACCTCGATATGGTCGTCATGGATGCGCAACCGCAGGCTGTATCCGATAAGCTTGCTGGGCACCGTGTAGAACGTCTGCCGCAGACTGAAGCCTGAGCTTGTGGTCACCCGAACGGTCGCCTCTTCCCATACGACCGGGCTCGTTGGCGGTAGCGGTTTGAGGAGCGCTCGTTCGACCTCGATCATTTTGTGATGCCGACGATTATGGGCACCAACGACACCGGCTACGAACGCCCGATACTGATCCACCGTGTCGAAGTCGGGATGTCCGCGAAGCTCGAGCGCTTGTTCCAGACGAACCTTCACATGCCCGTTGCGGCTTTCTACGGCGCCGTTTTCGTGAGCTACCCCGCGATTGTTGCGGGTCGCGACCATGCCATAATGCTCAACCAACGCGGCATAGCGACGGGTGATATCCTCGGCGTCTGGAACCGCCAGGTTACGAAACGCCGCTGACAAGCTGTCCGAACGATGTTCCAGCGGCACACCACCGAGGGCAGTGAGCGCTGCCGACAAGCCGGATGCAAGCGCGACATAACTTTCGCCGCCCAGGACGACCTCGGCATGCTCGAAGCCGGAATATGCCATCGCGAAATGATAGAGGCGATGGGGAAAGGCCAGACCAGCTATCGTCACGCCCAGGGCATTGGCGTCTGTAAAGTCCGAGAGGCCCATCCTGCCCGGGATCTGAACCTGCGGAAAGATGACAGAGCGTTCCGCGCCGTGAAGCGCCCGCCACTCCCGTATACGTCGTTCAATAGTTCGACGAACACCATGGTCGACCCGGTCGGGGAGGCGACGACAAAGTTCCTCGTATATTGTGACCGACCGCAGCCGGGGCGAGGCTTGCAGCAGCGGAACGATTTCCTCGTCCCAGATACCAGCCAACGGGTCTTCTCGCGTCCTGTAACTACGTTTCTTCGCGCCCTGGCTGTTGGCCGGAGGTCGTGTCTCGATACGGCGAGCCGTGGCGACGGAAATGCCAGCTTTGGCTGCCGCGGTCTGTTGGGTGTGGGCGATGCGAAGGGTCATGAAGAGTCTCACCTGCTGCTCGTTGATGTGTCTGCCCGGCATCCAAACCTCCGCTTACGCAGAGCATGTGGTGTGGCCCGGGCCCGACCCGCAGGTGGGTAAAACTTCGCAACGTAGGGATGTCCGGCGGTGCTCGGGCTACGCCCTCCCACCGCCGGACATCCCTACGTCACCGCTCATCCTAATTGACGCGCTTGCGCTCATCGTAATTGTCGCGCGCCAC
>NZ_QAOF01000027.1 GCF_003050745.1 Sphingomonas sp. PP-CE-3G-477
ACGCTAGCCGTGCCGTCGCGGGGTGGAGCAGCCCGGTAGCTCGTCAGGCTCATAACCTGAAGGTCACAGGTTCAAATCCTGTCCCCGCAACCAAAACCACAAACAAAACAACGACATAACAACCACCCCCTCCGCAAGCAGGGGGATTTTTTTGTTAGCACGCCGCTAGCACAAATTTGACTTTTGCCGGCAATTGTAAAAAACTACGCCCATTGGTCCACTTTGTACCGGTAGCGTCGTCATGCAGCGGCACGAAATCCTAGGCGGAAAAGTCCAGATCTACAGGCGCGCGGAGGGCGGAAGCTGGCATTGCTCCGCCTCTGTCGGCAACAAGCAGCGCCGCTCATCGACCCGAACCGACAGCCTCTCACTTGCCAAGCAGGTGGCGGAAGACTGGTATCTCGGCCTGCGCGGCAAGCTGCATGCCGGCGTCCTGAAGACCGAGAAGACCTTCAAGGACGCCGCTTTCCAGTTCACCCGGGAATACGAGGCTATTACCGAGGGGCAGCGTAGCGTGCGCTGGACCGAGGGGCACGCCATCCGCTTGCGGATTCATCTCCTGCCGTTCTTCGGCGATATGGGCCTGTCGGAGATTACCGCGGGCAGGGTGCAGGAATACCGCGTGCATCGCATGTCGTCGCGCGGCGTGGCCAACCCGCATTCGCGGAGCAACAGGCCGGTCACGGACAAGGCACCCGCCTTGAAAACCCTGCACAACGAGATCGTGACGCTGCGGCAGGTGCTGCATACCGCGGTCCGTCACGGCTGGGTTTCGCACGTGCCGGATATCTCGAGCCCGTACCGCGCGTCCAGCAAGGTCGAGCATCGGCCGTGGTTCAGTCCTGCCGAGTACAAGCAGCTTTACAAGGCGACCGGCGCCTATGCGAAGGAGCCGTTCCACGAGCACTACCGCTGGAACGCCGAGCAGGTGCACGGCTATGTGCTGTTCATGGCGAATACCGGTCTACGCCCGGACGAGGCATCCAATCTCGAGCACCGCGACGTCGAGATCGTGATCGACGACGAGACCGGACAGCGCATTCTCGAGATCGAAGTTCGCGGCAAGCGCGGCGTCGGCTTCTGCAAGAGCATGCCGAACGCGGTTCGCCCCTATGAACGTCTACTTGGACGTCCAAAGCCGGTTCAGGGCGAAACCCGCCGACAGCGTAGGCGCCGCGAGCTGGAGGGGGTCAGAGAAGCGCCGGAGACGCCCCTGGCCGAACTGCCCAAGCCAACCGACAAGGTGTTCCCCGGCAATCACGTGAAGCTCTTCAACGGCATTCTCGACAAGGCCGATCTCAAGTTCGATCGCGATGGCAAGGCGCGCACGGCCTATTCTCTGCGCCATACCTATGTCTGTCTCCGCCTGATGGAAGGCGCCGACGTCTATGCCGTCGCCCGTAATTGCCGCACCAGCGTCGAGATGATTCAGAAACATTATGCCGCTCACATCAAGAACATGATCAGCGCGGCCTCCGTCAACGTGCGGCGCGCCAAGCCCAGCGCTCGGCGTAAGCCGCAGCCGGTTCAGTTCGAAGACGACGACCAAAGCTGACCGGGTACCGGTCTCAACACCCGGGCGCGAGCCGTTCACCGGCGCGCGAGCACCCCTTGCGGGGGCGTCCCCGGATGAGCGACCTTGCGGCGATCATCCGCGCTCGTACGAGCGTTTTCCTACTTAGCCGGCTGATGCAGCCTATTGTGCAAAGCGGGTCACAGCGACGTAAGCTCGCGTGATGGCGCAGAGGTTATAAATGCGGACGGTCCGCATTTCGGCAAAACATGGTGAAAGCCGCCCGTCCGCTTTCGGGAAACGAGCGGGGTGGGTTCAACGGGTGGCTGCAACACGCTCGGCGAACATTTCAGCCGGTGTCTGATACATCAAGGTCTTTCTGGGGCGCTCGTTGAGCTGGCGA
>NZ_QAOF01000028.1 GCF_003050745.1 Sphingomonas sp. PP-CE-3G-477
TGTGAAGGAAATCGGGCATCGGTAGATGTACGATATCCTCCAAAGCATGAAGCCGCGGGCCGCAAATGCTGGTCTATGGGTTTTTCGGTTTTCGCGTCGGTGTGAGGGGCATGCAACGGCCGACCGGGCGGGTACTGGTGGGCTGAAGGGCAGCTTCTAGATGGCAAGCATGGCCTGCATTTGGGTTTGAACAACGACGTGGAAGGGCGTTCAGCGCGCTAGACGACATCGTCGACGCGAGCGTCATCATCGCCGGAAGCGCACAGGTCGCGCGGCGGAATGAGGGCGAGCCATGCCGGGTCATGGCGGGGTGGTCCCGGTCGGGTCGGTGCCATGCGGCGGTGCGCGGGGCTGGCGCCAGCGTTCGAAGGTTTCGATGACGAGCATGCGTCCGCCGCAGCATGGGCATGGCGGGCGGGCATCCTCGGGTTCAGTCGGCGCGGCTGCGGCCACGGGCGGGGCGACCCCGAGCAGTTGGCGGGCGTGGTCGAGGTGAGCCTTGCGGGTGGCGCCGGCGAGCAGGCCGTAATGGCGGATGCGGTGGAAGCCCTTCGGGAGAACGTGGATCAGGAAGCGGCGGATAAACTCGTCAGGGGCCAGCGTCATCAGCTGCTGCCGGTCGGCGATATCGTTGCGGTAATTCTTGTAGCGTAATGTCACCCCGGTCTCGTCGAAGCGGACGAGGCGGCTGTTCGAGATCGCCACGCGGTGGGTGTAGCGCGACAGATAAGCGAGCACCGCCTGAGGGCCGGCGAACGGCGGCTTGGCATAAACGACCCAGTTCTTTTTGCGGACCGGGGACAGGTGTCGCAGGAAGATGCGGCGGTCGGCGAGGCCCGCGAGACTGCCATAGAACGCGAGCCGTCCCGTCTCGTACAGCGCCATCAGCCGGGTCAGGAACAGGCGGCGGAACAGCTTGCCGAGCACGCGCACCGGCAGCAGGAACGCCGGGCGTGACGACACCCAGCGGCTGCCGTCCGGCGACAGTCCACCGCCCGGCACGATCATGTGGATGTGCGGATGGTGGGTCATCGCCGACCCCCAGGTGTGAAGGACCGCGGTGATGCCGATGCGGGCGCCGAGATGCTTCGGGTCAGCGGCGATGGTCGTCATCGTCTCGGACGCCGCCTGGAACAGCAGGCCGTAGACTGCAGCCTTGTTCTGGTACGCGATGTCGGCGACCTCGGCCGGGAGCGTGAACACGACGTGGAAATAGCCGACCGGAAGCAGGTCGGCCTCGCGCTCGGCAAGCCATGCGCGCGCGGCCGCACCCTGGCACCGGGGACAATGCCGGTTGCGACAGGAGTTATAGGCGACCCGCCAGTGTCCGCAGTCGGTGCATGCCTCGGTGTGGCCGCCGAGCGCAGCGGTGCGGCAATGCTCGATGGCCGACATGACCTTGAGCTGGTCGAGGCTCAGATGCCCGGCATGGGCGGTCCGGTACGCAGGACCGGCAGCACGGAAAATGTCGGCGACCTCGAGCGAGGTGCGCATCGCGCGCTCACCCGGCGGGTGGTTTGCCCTCCATCAGCGCCATCAACCGGTCGAGTGGCCCCGTCACCGCATGGATCGTGCGCGTGGCGACCTTGGTATAGAGCGCGGTCGTTTCGAGCTTGCTGTGCCCGAGCAGTACCTGGATGACGCGGATGTCGACGTCCTGCTCGAGCAGATGGGTGGCAAAACTGTGCCGCAGCGTGTGCGGGCTGACGCGCTTGCGGATCCCGGCCGCCTCGGCAGCCTCATGAACGGCGCGGTGGAGCTGTCTGGTCGAGATCGGATCGGTGTAGCTACGCCCCGGGAACAGCCAGCCGTGCGGCAACAGGACACTGCGCCGC
>NZ_QAOF01000029.1 GCF_003050745.1 Sphingomonas sp. PP-CE-3G-477
ACTGGAGCGGGCGAAGGGAACTCGCCTACGCCGTTTCGGGCACCATCTTGGGAAGCCTCGGTTGACGCTGTTTCGATCACCTTCGAGCGTTGGTTGAGGCGGTCGGCGATGGTCCTGATCGAGAGTTCGGCGTGATCATGGCCGCGAGCATCAGAGCACGCTTTCGGCATCGTGCGAGCGTCATTTGGCATGCTGGTCTCCATGATCTTCACGGTGCGGGTTTCAGATGGGGCGTCAGGTCGGCGTCGATGAACGAAGTCACGCTCAGGTCTGACCAGATGATCCAGCGTCTGAGACCGTCGCGGCGAACCGCATTCCGAACACCCTCGGTCATCCATGCTCGAAGCGCTGGGCTCGGATCGTCGGCGTCGACATCGGGGAAGTGGAAGGTCGAGCGGCTCACAGTGACCTCGACGAAAGCATCGCCCTGCTCGATAGTCGGGATATGCCATGCGATGGCCGATGGCGCGGCGCGGACTGATATCCGAACGGGCTGCGGCATCATGATCCTCCACAGTTAGACGGAGCGTTGCGGGGGCTGTCGCGGGCGATGTTCGTGACGATCATCGTGACGGTGATGTTCGACGGTCCGGCGACGCTGGTCAGGATGGTGTCGCGGCAGCGTTGATCGAGGACAGTGCTCGGTAAACGCTCGCGCGACTGATCCCCATGACGGCTGCGACTTCGTTGGGTTTCATCCGCCCATGAAGCTGGCGGACACGATCCAGATCGATGGCGGACTTCCGCCCCTCGTAGACGCCTTTCCGCTTCGCGGCCTCGATCCCCTCCCGCTGGCGTTCGGCCCTGATGTCGAGTTCGAATGCTGCCACCGCCCCGAGGATCGAGATCGTCAACCGTCCCGTGCTGGTGGTCGTGTCGATCGCCTGATCGAGACAGCGGAAGCCGACACCCTTCTGGTCGAGGGTGGCAAGGATGTTGTGCAGATCGCGGACCGAGCGCGCGAGGCGGTCGAGCTTGGTGCAAGCGATGGTGTCGCCATGGCGTGCGAACTCGATGGCGGCTTGGAGTTCGGGGCGATCGTCGGCGGATCGTCCCGACTTCTTCTCCTCGAACAGCTTGTCGATGCCTGCCTTGGCCAGAGCTTCCCGTTGGACATCGAGGTTCTGGCTCGTATCCGAAACGCGCGCATAGCCAATCAGCAAGCCGTTCTCCTGTCCAATCTGGGTGTCATTTCCGAGACCGTCTCAACAGGGTCGTTTCCGCTAACCCTCTGAGACAGTTCGTAGATTATACCACAGATCGCAGCAGGGCATACATGCCG
>NZ_QAOF01000030.1 GCF_003050745.1 Sphingomonas sp. PP-CE-3G-477
TTGCGATCCGTCCCTTCCCGTCGCCGACGAGTTTGCGGCTCGTCGGCGACGGCCTTTCTTGCCAGAAAGACCGCCACCTTCATAAGACAAGCGGTTTCTGATCAGTCTGCATCGTAACCAGCGGCTGCAAAGTAGTTCGAGCATTCCTGGGGCGAGTAGAGGTCGACGATACGCCCGATGGCATCCCAGAGGCCATGGATGGTCCGCTCGGCCGCTTTTCGCAGATGCGCCTTCAGCTTGGAGAAGGCCATCTCGATGGGGTTGAAGTCCGGGCTGTAGGGCGGAAGGAACAGGAGTCTGGCACCCGCGGCTTCGATGGCGGCACGCACGGCTGGCGCCTTATGACTCGATAAGTTGTCCATGATGACGACGTTGCCGGGCGAAAGTTCGGGCACGAGGACGCGGGTCACGTAGGTGGTGAAGGCTTCACCGTTCATCGCTCCGTCGAGCACCCAGGGCGCGATCATGCCCGTGCGGCTCAGACCCGCGACGAAGGTAGTGGTTTTCCAGTGCCCGTGCGGCACACCGGCCCGCAGTCGTTCGCCGCGTGGCGCTCGGCCGTAGCGACGCGCCATGTTCGTTGATGCCCAGGTCTCATCGATGAAGATGAGCTGCTCGGGATCGAGATCAAGCTGGCCATCAAACCATTCCTCTCGTCGTTTTAGGATGTCCGGGCGATCCTGCTCGGTCGCGTGCGCTGTCTTTTTTTGCGCGTGATCCCGCGCCGCGCGAAGAACCGCCATATCGTGCCGAGTGCGACCTCGGTGCCGTGATCGGCCAGAAGTGCCTGCAACTCGGCCAGGGTGATGTCGGGCGTCGCCTTACAAGCCTCCAGGATCAACTCGGCATGCGCCTCGATCCTCATCGAACGTCGATCGCCACCCTGCTGCTGTGGCGCCGGCGTTCCGTGCTGGTTTGCAAGCTGCTGCCACCGGACAGCGCTCGCGGCGCTAACACCGAACCGTACCGCCGCCTGTCGACGCGACAGACCGCTCGCGATCGCCGCCACAACCCTGTCTCGAGGATCCACTGACAATGCTCGCGCCATCAATGCCAGCCTCCTGCACCGGCAGGATTTATGAATCAGAAAACCGCAGCGACGGGAATCACCTTATGATTCAGCACGGTGAGAAACCGCTTGTCTTATGAAGGTGGCGGTCTTTCTGGCAAGAAAGGCCGTCGCCGACGAGCCGCAAACTCGTCGGCGACGGGAAGGGACGGATCGCAA
>NZ_QAOF01000031.1 GCF_003050745.1 Sphingomonas sp. PP-CE-3G-477
TAGAGTATCCGTTGTGATCAAGCGGGCTTCTCGATCCATTTGCGGTCGGCTTTGAGCAACGTATTTGCCAGGATGATGAGCTTGCGCATTATTGCGGTGATAGCGACCTTGGGGGGCTTCCCGGCGGTGACCATCGCCTGATATTTGGCTTTCAGATCGACGTTGAACCGCGTGGCGACGAGGGCCGGCATGTAGAGCGCTTGCCTGAGAACGGCGCGTCCACCGCGGATGTGGCGTTTTCCGCGATACTGTCCGCTGTCGCGGGCTTGTGGGGCGAGACCAGCGAGACTGGCGACCTGCTTGCTCTCGAGTTGACCGAGTTCGGGCATCTCGATGAGCATAATTATAGCGGTGAGTGCACCAACACCAGGAATCGAGATGAGTATCGCGAAGCGCGACACCAGGTCAGGATCGGTCTGCAAACGCGCGTTCAAGGCAGCGTCGATGGCGGCGATCTGACGATCGATCTGTGCTAGCCGCTGCGCAGCATGTCGCTTCAGCAATGGCGACCGACACGCATGCTCACGGTTCCTGGCAGCGGTACGATCCTTGATCAAGGCGAGCCGGGCAATGTGAAGCTCCCTCATGTCATCGATAGCTTCGCTGGTAATCTGTCTCACCGGCGGTGTCAGAAGTGCGCCCATGCGGGCCAGCATAGCGGCATCGATCGCATCGGTTTTGGCGTGTGCGCCGGCGGCTTGGGCAAAGCGCCGCGCCTGTAGCGGGTTGACCTTCGCCAAAGGGAGTCCTGCGTCGCCCAGTCGCCGCTCCAGCCGATGATGATATGGCCCAGTCGGTTCGAAGACGATACGGGCGATGTCACGGTCGCCAAGCCAACCGAGCAACGCCTTGATGCCACTGGCGTCGTTGGCAAACTGGCGAGCGATGCCCGCCGGGTGAAGATGCACGTCGAGTGTAGCTTTGGAGATATCGACACCGACATTCTGCGCTATGATGGTCTCCATCTTTTCCAGGTCCTCTGCTTGTCATGCGGGCCAAGGCCCACGTATCCGTTCAGGCCACGGGAAAAGAGAAGGGCGATCAATCTCTAGCTCGGCCCATTACGGCCTGCGGTTTTGCGATCCGTCCCTTCCCGTCGCCGACGAGTTTGCGGCTCGTCGGCGACGGCCTTTCTTGCCAGAAAGACCGCCACCTTCATAAGACAAGCGGT